>CP072944.1 GCA_024748595.1 Sodalis sp. Ffu
GCATTGCTAGACGCTCAAGACCGTAGGTAATTTCACCTGTAACGGGTCGGCATTCTAGGCCGCCTATTTGCTGGAAGTATGTAAACTGCGTTATCTCCATGCCGTTAAGCCAAACTTCCCAACCTACCCCCCATGCGCCAAGCGTTGGATTTTCCCAGTCATCTTCAACGAAGCGGATATCATGAATTGTCGGATCTAGCCCGATTTCTTTAAGCGAGCTGAAATATAATTCTTGAATATTTTTTGGTGAAGGTTTGATGATAACCTGAAACTGGTAATAGTGTTGTAATCGATTAGAGTTTTTACCATAGCGCCCATCGGTAGGACGTCGTGATGGCTGTACATAGGCGACTGCAATAGAATCAGGGCCGATGGCCCGCAGGCAGGTCATCGGATGTGAAGTACCTGCACCGACTTCCATATCCAGTGGTTGGATAATGGTACAGCCTTGGCAAGCCCAGTAATTTTGTAGCTTAAGGATCATATTTTGAAATGTTTTGGGATTAGAGTTTTGCATGTTAAATTTTGCATGCGCTGAGAGGGGTTGTATATTTTATGATGTCAGTATACTCTTTGGCGTTAAAATATACAGCTTAAATCTGTTAATAATTATAAATACTATTATGCAAAATTTGCATAATAGTATCGCGGTGCAGTTTTATCAAATAGCTGATTGTATATATGCTGACTTATTATCATGATCATCCCTTCCCTTAACGGGAAGATCGTAATCTGGTAATTTCAGAAATTTACCGAATGTGAATGTTTATTTGTGACATAGTTATGTCTGTCTGTGGTATGACATAATGTCAGTGATTTGTGTTTGATGTAGGTTTTATTACATTGTGCTTTATTGGTAATTTTAATTTTTGCTTGAAGATTTTTAAATAAATTTGTTAATATATTAACTAAATAGTCTGATTTATTCAATATATTATTAAATGTTGATAATATATTGGAAACGGTATTGCTATTCTAGCTGATGGAAATGTATTTTTTTATCTAAAGGCGTGGGTGATGTAATATATTCATAGATATATAGCTATGAAGCTTGAGGGCTTATTTGTATTGATAGGGGTACATTATGCTAATGTACCCGGTTCTGCTTATTCAGAGTTGAGTACGCGCTCTTCCAGCGTAGAATGTAACTGGTTATCGCTAATGGCGATATGCCGCGGTTGTAGAGATTCGGGGATGTGCCGCTCTAGGTCGATATTCAGCAAGCCATTGGTAAAATCTGCCTGTTTTACTATCATATGTTCCGCTAGCGTAAAGCCGAGTGAGAATTCTTCGCATACCAGTCCTTGATGCAGGTACTGCATTTTTTTATCCTCCAGCGCAGGTTTACCTTTGATGGTCAGGAGCGGTCCTTCAAGTTCAATGGATAATTCTTTTTGTTTAAATCCTGCCAGGGCTAGGGTAATTCGATAGTGGTTATCGTCCCCTTTTTCAATGTTATATGGCGGGAAGCTTAAGCCATCTTGACCTCCATGCATGTTATTGGCTAATTTATCAAAACCAATCCACTGACGAAGTAATGGAGAAAGATCATAATTGCGCATGGTATTAACTCCTTATTTTGGCTAAATAACTCTTTCAACTCGCCAATCGAGTTGAATTTACTGCCCTAATGGGCAGAAATTTTTGTATATAGGCGCGAAGGCTTTATTTAATTTCGATACGGCGCGGTTTTAATATTTCTGGCACAACACGTTGTAAATTAATATAAAGCAGCCCGTTTTCTAAATTGGCACCTGTTACTTTAATATGTTCGGCTAATTGGAATTGACGCTCGAAATTACGATCGAGAATACCTTGATATAAATAGTTACGTCCGCTTAACTCAGGGGAGGAGTAAGCACCTTTCACCGTTAGCAAGTTATCATTGGCGGTGATCTCAAGTTCTTTTTCCGAGAAGCCTGCAACTGCGATGGATATGCGGTACTGGTTTTCACTGATCAATTCAACATTATAGAGAGGATAACTGCCGTTATCTTGGCTTTGGCCAGCTTCAAGCAGGTTAACTAAACGGTCGAAGCCGATGGCGGAACGATATAACGGTGAAAAATCGAAATTATGCATAGCTTTAAACCTCCATAATTAAGCTAAAGTACGAATTTTTTGTTAGACAGGCTAGTGACCTGATTAGCAGATATGTTTTTTAATCATAAATGTAATGGAGCCGCCTTTGAATTTTCAAGCGATAAAAGCTTTTTGCATAATACTGTATGCCAAGTATTTTGTTACAGATCTTGAACTATTAGCCTGCTAGGCATTTTATTCAACGCGCATTTCATTGCTATTATATTTCTTTAGCTGAGCATTATACCTCTGATAATTTCAGAAGTCTGTTGAATATTTATTTTAGAAGTCTGTTGAATATTTATTTTAGTATACGGTATATTACCACAAAAGAAAAGAGGTAGAGCTAACTGTGTAATGTGTCGTGGTGTATCGTATCTATTAGGAAGTATTCGCTAACCACGTTTCTTTTTGGACCGTGTGTTCTGACATAAACTGATGAAGAAAATTTACCACATTTTTGATGGATTTCAGAGACCAGCGGCCCTACTAATATAATATAGAATATTCATTTCATCCTTGTAATATGGTGACGTTATTTAATCAGCATGATCATCGGGAGCTTGATTTATTTTGGGGGTAGGGTTGAAGATTTGGAATATGTTGCCTACATTTGCTGTACCACTATAGTTTAGTTGGCTAATTAGGAGGCGGTATAGTTGTAGGAGGCGGTAGAGTTGATGCTAGGATCGTGATCACTGGGAATATGGTTATTTTAGCACTTTTTTACTATGATGCATGAAGTGGTACTGGATGGTACTCTAGGTACTTTATATGTAATGATAGGGATTTATGTTATGTTTATTATGCTGTGTGGTGCCATTATAGATATTCTGTAATAGGACTCGTTTATAGGTGTGAACAGAAGGTTGATATTTTGCGGTGAGATCAAAGGTATTAACTGGTCTGTTTATATGCGGTCCAAACTATGGACATATCTAGTGTTGTGGTTTGATACCAACAGATTAATAGTTGTTTATGCTATGAGAAAATAAAACTGTTTATTTCAATCAAGACAGTTTAGTACGCTATTCAAAGGGATATTTATAATAAAATTTATTTTCTCCTGACGTTACGAGCATTATTTATAAGATTTTAAAAGTTTATTTTTAGTTATTAATATTCTTTGATAAGGTTTTCCAGAATTTTATCTGTATCAGTAAACTAGATAAATGTTTATATTATTATAAAGAATTGAATAACGCAATTGCTTGTATTTATATATGACTAGGCTGAAAAAAGATTTAGTGAAGTTGAATGGAAAATCAGAACGCTGATATTCTTTTCTGTGCAAGGGTGGTATGCTAATTGCAATTAATTGGTATATGAATAATGTTTAAAAGGATAATGAGCATCGTCGCGTTATTAATGGTGTGGAGTGCTAAAAAGTTACGTTAAGCAATTCTATTATATTATTGTATTGCCGCCTCGGCGGATCGATCAAAATTCTTACTCAATCTTGCCGCGATGTGTTATTTAGGTGATCTTGTCTTTATTGTTTCTAGTTTGATTAATCTGTTTAAACTACTGGATATTACAGGTATTTTATTGATAGTGCGATTTGTGTCTTTATAATAATTTTAAATGGGAGTGAATGCTTTAGGGCTGTTGTGATTGTTTAGCCGATGATTGACGTTATGGCCGGTGTTGAGTAAGGTAAGAACTTTCTCTATATGATATGTGCTGCTGCATAACTTATCACTGAATAAAATTATCAAATCCGCCATGTTAGCGGATATTCTAAATATCGGTGGGCTGTTGATTTTTTAGTGCCACGTTTTAGCTCCGTCTTGGCTGTTTGCTGCTTTTGCCTCAGAGGTGCAATCGGTTATAAAGTGGCGTTGCTAATCACATTTGGCATGTCAGGGGTGTTTGGGGTATAGCTAAGCATCGTCACTAGTGAAAGCGGTGGCCTTTAGAACGATGGTTCAATAATTTAGTGGCGCTTGGTACTCATAATAGAAAAATTACATAAGGAGTAATTTTGATTAATTCAACAGTTCAACGTGTTGTTTTTTTTGATTTGGATGGCACACTACATCAACAGGACATGTTTGGCTGTTTTCTGCGTTATTTGCTCAGACATTTGCCGTTTAATTTGTTGCTGGTGTTTTTCATTTTACCGGTGGTGGGTATTGGATTGTTGGTAAAAGGCCGTTCAGCTTGCTGGCCGATGAGTCTATTACTTTGGTCGATAACTTTTGGACATAGCGAAATGCGGCTGCAAGCGTTACAAACGAATTTTGTTGAGTGGTTCCGCGAGAGGGTTACTCGCTTTCCCGACGTGCAGCAGCGACTAGATACGTATTTAGCCAGTCAGGATGCGCAAGTATGGTTGATTACCGGTTCCCCGGAGTCATTGGTAGAAAAGGTATACCATGATGCTATTTTTTTGCCTCAGGTCCGGTTAATTGGTAGCCAGATGCATCGTTGCCATGGCGGCTGGATGCTAAGTTTGCGTTGTTTAGGACATGAAAAAGTGTTACAGCTGGAACGTGAGTTGGGTATTCCTCTTAAATTATACAGTGGATACAGCGATAGTATTCACGATAGTCCACTGCTCTATTTTTGTCAATATCGTTGGCGGGTGACGTATGATGGTCAGCTTAAACAGCTGGATTGAGTTGGGGCTTTCTTGCATCGTTTTTTTCCGGTATAAATCCGGGCGGTAAAAATCCGAGGGTTATATAATGAGTGATGAATTCTGGATGCATGAAGCCATGGTGCTGGCCGAGCACGCAGAAGCTGAGGGCGAGGTGCCGGTCGGTGCCGTGCTAGTGTTAGATGGTGAGGTAATAGGTAAGGGTTGGAATTGCTCTATCGGTTATCATGATCCCACTGCCCATGCGGAAATTCTGGTGCTGCGGCAGGGCGGCCGGTCGATTGGCAATTATCGTTTGTTGGATGCGAGACTGTATGTGACTCTGGAGCCTTGCTTGATGTGTGTGGGTGCGATGATTCATGCCCGTATTGGTCGGTTGGTATTTGGTGCCTGGGATAAGAAAATAGGTGCAGTGGGATCTTTGATAAATGTGTTTAGCCATTTTGGCATGAAACATCGTATCATGTTTACCTCAGGTGTGTTGGCAAAGGAGTGCTCTGAACAGCTTAGCGATTTTTTTCGCCAGCGCCGCGTGTGACGATAGAGCGCGGTCTATGTTGGAAGCGCAGATGTTGGACAAATGAGACCAAGTATCATTATGTTTTGTTGTCACGGTACTTAGCACGTATTAACTGGATCGGCATTTACCGCTAATATCTCTGAGCGATTTTTTTATCTTGTAATAATCCATTATGCTCGATTAGTTAAGCTGTAGATGATTTAGATTTAGCACGAGTTGATCCTGTATGATCACAGTCCATATTCAACGCGCGTCCTTAGTTGGTCATATTAATTTGGTAATGTCATAGAGTCCTTGAATACCAGTTTTATTTGTGACATGGTTACTCTCTTTGCAGAGAGCGTAATATGAGTTAGGTTGCTATCACACATGTAGCAAGTGCTATGGTGTCATCAAATATGATGAGTGTGTATCAGCTCGAAGGCTGGGTACTATGTTCAAATATATCGCTAAAAATTTGGTCGGTGAGAGAGGATTTGAACCCCCGACCTATACGTCCCGAACGTATTGCGCTACCTAGCTGCGCTACTCACCGTACTATAATATGAATATGATGGCATTCGATTGGTTTTGCTGCAGAAGTTAATCTTTTTTTATAGCGGGCAACCGTTTATGATTTTATTAATTGCAGTTGTTTGCTATTACTTTACTACTCGTTGTTTACTAGTCCTAGTTGCTTAACTTGATACATTACATTCAGCAAGAAGTAATTAAGACATCCTTATGAATGTCTGATAAGCTCTTACCATTGGATTTTTCTTTAATTAAAATAAAATTTTAAAACACTTATTAATTATAAGTGTAGCATACCTAGTTGAGTGATTTTATTCAAGTGTGTTTGATGGCCTTTTCCTTCCCTACTTGTGTATAGTAGTCTTGTAATGTGCTAAGAAGTTAGTTAAATAGCTATTTATTAAAATTTTTTGCTAGAAAATATCGATGGTGATGGACTTTTTATCCTTCGTAGTCATTATTTTCTGTGAAACGTTGATTTTTTAGTAGCGCTTGATTTCTATCAGCAATTGTCCGATTAATAGTCTCAGGTTATTTTAGTAGGGAAGAGATATCCGTTTGAATTTGTAGTTAGCATATCATGGATACCACGGATAGGTTCTATTACTGGTAGTTTCATTGATTTTTAGCATATTTGCAAGCGGTCAGGTAGTGTTGTTGTATCTGTATAATTCAGTGATAGTCAAAGTGGATGATTTTATGTGTTATGGTATCGATTGATAATGCTGATTTTTTTGGATACGTTCTGTCTTTTTATGTTTTATAATATAACTTATAACAATTGAGTAGTTGTTATAAGTTAAGGTTTTATCATGATATTAACGTGTCTATCCCGTTTCTTGATGCAGATGGAGTCCGGAAGATAAACATTTATTAATGTAACTAGCAACAACAGAGTTCTTCTCAAAACATATATCACTGATATTATGGTTGAATGTTTTAATTATTTTTACCTTAATATGAAAGAATAAAACTGTTTAGAAATTATTGAATATACTATTTGGAGATAGTAATTATCAATGTATTAATAATAAATTAATATTTTATTTGATACTAAGAGTATTATAAAATCATTTTTAGTTAAAGAATGTTTTTAAATTAACTATATTTTAATTTTTTAAATTATTTATATCATAATTGATGTTGTCTTTGTGCTGATAGGTTTAAGATAAACATTGAAATATATGTCTAAAAATTTCGTATTTAGTGCAAATAAAATGTGGAGGTCTGATATCACGGCATACGTGAATCATTTACTCTGATTATCATCACATCACTGATGCAGAAGTACTACTTGACTAATTGTAAAATATTTTGGTAGTAATGACAGTTTATTAATTAAAAGTCGAAATAATATCTCTTCTCTATAAGATTATCTTGCTACTGTTAGTAATTAATATTTCTAGAAATTAATTGTTGGTATCAACATTTAATAAAAATAATGATCATCGATTCTTTCTGGTACAAATATTTATTTTATGAATAAATATTTGGTAGACTTATATGTAATTAAATTACCTATAGTTAAAAAATTTTAATATATATAAAACATGCATTAAATAAATGTTTTAATTATTATGTTATGTTTATAATTAAATTAGTAGTTAATTTTAATTATAAAAAGATTCAGCGATAATTAAATTTTATAGAAAACTGTAAAAACTAAGCGAGTAATAAAAGAATATTAAAGGTCGACTATTAATCTTTTTGCTAACTTTGAAAGCTAGAGGTCAACACATTTTAAAAATGGTCGGCGAGAGAGGATTTGAACCTCCGACACACTGGTCCCAAACCAGTTGCGCTCCCAAACTGCGCTACTCGCCGAATTTATGTACAATGCTTGCTTCTAATCGAAGCTTTCGAAGGGCGTCGAGGAGCAAGTGTATTCTGACAAGAAGATAATAGAATGGTGCGAAGAGAGGGATTTGAACCCTCACGTCTATTTAAGACACTAACACCTGAAACTAGCGCGTCTACCAATTCCGCCACCTTCGCATGTCTACTAATTAATGGGGTGATTGATGGGATTTGAACCCACGACAACTGGAATCACAATCCAGGGCTCTACCAACTGAGCTACAATCACCATTGTTGTTATTTTTGAAATGTAGCGTAATTACTACGTTTAGTGTATAAATTTCGTGGTGCGCCCGACAGGATTCGAACCTGACACTTCTGCCTCCGGAGGGCAGCGCTCTATCCAGCTGAGCTACGGGCGCGTAGTACGATGTAAGAGGAAATGGTACGAATTTATGCGCTAACTGTCTAGTGCTTTTCATAGAAAGATGATACGTGTAATTTACCTTTTACTCACTTTTTTATTTGTTTATTTCCTTTTTTTTGAAAATTATTTTCTATATTTTAATTATAAACATCCGGTGATATAATAACCCAGATAGCGTTAAAGTTTCAGATGTTGTTGCAGATGATATGGTTGACTTTGCAATTTGTGAAGCCACTTTAACCGAATATTCTGCCATCTTTTGGGCCCTTCATAATGATAAGGTAAATACGTCGTTAACTTTATCTTTATAGCGGAAATCCCATGGTGCCGGTAATAATTGCTGCCTTTCTTTTAAAATGTATTAAATAGCGCTTTTTGCTAGTTATGAGTAAAACAAGCTTCAATAGTTGACTATCTTTACCTTCCATGGTTTGCTCCACCCTTCCGGTCGTTCACCTACCAGGAATACTGGGCCCCTTTTTACCAGTCTGAGCCATCAGACTCCTCCCATGGGTATGCGCACGATTGCATTGCGTTCGTCCTTCATAGGAATAATCGCTTATTGTATGGTGTAGGATTTAAGCTTAGTTATGTGCTACGGTATCAGACCTGCACGTCGAAAAATCAAAAATGGCAGTTTAACTATTAGCAGACATAGTCTAAATATTAAATAAAATACCACGTGTGAAATAAATGCATCCAGCTCTCTGCGCACGAATACGATCATGTTGAACATCGCACTATAAAAATGCTGCAGCAGTTATAAACGATAGTTAGTGGTTGCTCTGTCGTGCTGATACACGGGTATCGAAAACTTTCTTTAATGAATAAGTTCGATTGTTATCTTGCACAGCGGAATAACCTATCTTATTGGTAAGATCGTTAGCCGAGAATGATTATTTAGCACTTTTTAGGTGAAGTAGTTAGCTGCATGTAATACCGCGTTGGTATATTCGTCCATAGACACCCAGTAATAAAAACATAAAAATAACACACAATAGGTGCCAGCAGCATCCAAAGTGGTGATCCAGCTATGCTGGATAGCGATAAATACGAATAGAGCAAATGCAATGATGATATTAGCGCTGGTGCCATTTCCGTAACCATATAGGTAAAAATGCCGAAGGTGAGGGTGCTGACTACAAATTAGAGTCAATTGCGTTGGATGACATTCAAGAAATAAATTAGTAACATAGCTGATAAAAAATAAAAGAATCGTTTTGACTATATGTCAAAGACTTAATTGTAGGTGTGCTTGTAGGTGTGCAGTCGGAAACGGTATAAATCCATCATGGCTGAAATAGGCAATAACTGTCTTGCATTGGCGCAACAGTATTAAATAGTCTTTAAAGCACATTGGTTCATAAAAATTTACAGGTCGGCGGCTGTGAGGTGTCTTTCAGCTTTTGCACTTGTCTTAGTTATATAGACGTCCATTACTAGCAGGATAGTCCATCGGCAGTATTGCAGGATAGTCCATCGGCAGTATTAGTCGTATTTCGGCACCCAATTGGCGCTGGATTTGCAGTAGTGTTTCCGATGGCTATTGGAGGGATTGCCTGAGTTTCCACCAACAACGTCAATGGTCCGGTTTTTCGGATCGTCTGCTCGATTTTCTAAGTCACAAACTGGTAGAAAAATAAAGCAGTGATGATAGTACGGCGGGGTGCCTTTAATGGCAAATTGACAGATAGCAGCATGTAGCGAACAAGTGTTCAATGCGTCTTTTAGCACGGGCGCTGTAATAAATAGAATAATCGATAGTGGAAGCAGCGCGAGTTTTTATATAAATCCGCGTTCCATAGATGCCACTGATACGGGATGGCTAAATTTGCTAAACAGTACTACTCCCCATAGTGATGGATTAAATTGGCCGTGCAGGAAATAATGCTTCGATGGGCTGATCATATCAAGTAATTATAGGCTAAAAATAGGTGCCATGGATGCCTTTTATAGCTCGTTCCTTTCGCGGTATTTTCATCACCACAATTGATACTGTTGTGCTATGGTTATGATCGTCTCCATCTTAAAGGCTACGTCGGTATAATGAATTGGCACGATAACGCTGGTTTTAGAAGTCATCGCTGTTTTGATCAGTATTTTATCTATATTTAGGATATTTGGGTGGATATCTACAAAGACAATATTGCTGTGGGAAAAGGTATTGCTAGGCATAATTACTTCATCTTTGGGGCAATATTTAGTAACATTGCCGCAATTTTCAACGCAGCCAATCATGTGGCGGTTGGGTAAAGCTGCAGCGCCGGTAGATTGTCGGTTTATGTTGCCCACCATAGAGGTGGACTTGGAGATTATGTCGTCGGCACCACAGCCAGGCGCAATTGCGCCCTATAAAAGCTCCACTGATAATTCTTTCTATATTAGATATATTTTATTAATTGAGATGATTTCTAGCTCGCCACTTGTTGATTGTGTCACTAGTTTGGCAAACTTCACTATTTGATGAATCATATAAACAAAAATCCTGTTATCCGCGCCCAGTATCAATAGGGATGGGTGTATTTTTCTTTCAGTGATCCGAGCACAGAAATAGTTATCGAATTTCACTATATCGAAAGGCTTATGTCCATCTACCTGGTATCTTAGAGCGTTGCGTCCTGCTTGCGTTCAGCCATTGCCGCAGCTTAGGTTTACACCTGGCTGAAATAAATATTATCCCCAGCTAAACAACAGCTATAGCATGGATAAAATTTCTCAATCAAAAAATCCTTAGCCAGCTTTCAGGTCTAGAAGAGCTGGGACAATTTAGGTGTATTAAGTGCTTGCCACTATCGAGTCAATGTCTTGAACAACGCACTTCACCAGGGAGTATGATAATCAGGCTCTGGCGTATTTTCGTCAATATCAGCATTGATAGCGGAAATAAACCATCAGTTTGTCGTAGTATATAGGGAATAGCTTAGAGACCCGGTAGGTTATCGGGTGCAACGGCTACTGATGCATCCTGTTAAAATAATATCTTTTATCTATTATTTTTTATAATAGCCCAATTTGAGGCATTCGCTGTTATAACTTCTATGTACTACGCTGGGGCTCCATTCCAGGTATGTGAGATACCAACGCAGGTATTTGCAAGTCCGCTATCAAAACTTTTCTGTGGTCTACCAGTAGAGTTCACGTTCAATTTTGTTGGTATCAATGGTATACGCTGGTCTGATTCAGCAAGCTGTATAATGTTTCAATGACTTCTATATCGCTAGATGCATGATAGCCTCGGGCGGAAATTGGACCATTGCCGATATTAGAGCGCGCAAAACTGTAACGGGGATCGCCGGTTATTTGCGTCAATAAGTCTAAATTGCTGGCATAAATCAGTTTATCTATCATCAACACTTGTAGTGGCGATAATGTATCGTACTGCAGCGGAGTTGATGAACCAGCTTTTCTGACGACTAGTAGGCTCCTCAGATATACCTTAGTGGATCGACTATCCAGCGTTGCGTGATGGCGGACGGTTAGATAGCACGAAATTGGCGGGGGGATCCACTAGGATTGCTAGAATATCGGTGCTCGTTAGTGCTTGATCACGTTCTACCATGGTTGCTAGCTCATCAATTGTAGGTTGGCAAAGCGCTAATATTGGTCTTTTAGCCAGATTTTGTCCAGAGTGCTTTTTGGCCTATAAGGCGCGTTACTTCTGTGGCTGTGCTTTCGCGTAAGTCGTTGATATCCGGCTTGAAGGTCAGATTGAAGGGCAATAGGTACATTTCTTATGTAGTGTCTGTTGTCACTTGGGCAATCAGATAGCCTTTTTTAACCTTTCGGTACAGTTTTAATGTCATTTATTTAGTGTGCTGGTGGTTGGATTAGGCGCCTATTTGCCTAATTTTGAGCAATAATAGACCAGGGATTTGCAATACAATGGTCGTTCCTGTTTAAGAATATTGACTCGCATATTGTGGTTTAGTGCTATTATCTTCCAGATGTTGATTTGCTGTTCTGCAAACATCAGCGAAAGCTTATTGGCGAAAGAGATATTCATCGCGAAAATTATTTTCAGTCATTTTACACATTTCGGAAATGCGGGTGTTGGTCATCACGTACTCTACTTTCAGTAAGATGTGGTACAGATCATAGGCTCGCACTGAGCAGCGTGGCGTCATTATCGCTAAATTACTAAGATGTTTCTAATGAGCTTAACTAACATCTTGTTGGGCAGCACTAGTTCAGGTCATTAGGCCGATATTAATCGCTGCTTCAGGTGGAAGAAAAGGTGGGTATACGCTGATTAGCCAGTGTACCATTTGTTCAGTGTGCCTATCGGCGAAGTGAATTCCAAGATTACTAAATCCGCTGGCTTTCAGCATTAGCGCTAGCGAAAGAGCTGTTTAATGATGATTTGCTAACAGGCTTGCCCTGGCCCTTAGAGTTTATTCGCATTTTGGTACACCTGTGTATCATTTAAAACTGTAACACCCTTGCTAAATCCTACATATGGTTCTTTTGAGTGCATATGACAGCAGCTATCGCTTTAGGTAGTTCTGTGGTTTACGTATAAAATCATCACTGGTTTTTCTAATGTAGGAACTTTCTCTTGAATCCTACTAGAATTAGTCAAACTAAGAGTGGGGTGATTCATTAAATGGATAAATTGCAAATAGTTTTTCGGGTTGATTAATTTTATATTGGTAATACTGTTGAACATCCAGTTCACTGGTTTGTGAACTTTAGTATTAAGGTGCATTGGTTAGATTTCCGCACACTCTGGTGGTATAGACGATATGCGTTAAGGCATGGCATATGCTCCCAAAACCATTGCCAAAGTTCTTCCGACGATGTTCGGTAATTAATATCAATTTTAACGCTATCGAGAAAATCATAGCGTCAAAGCTATCCCGTGCAGCGTAGCGCTGCTAATAACTTGGTTTCACATTTAAAAAATCGCGTTATTCATTGTATTACCGGTTATGATGGTCCGACCTATAGGCAATATTGCTGCCAGTAGATTTTGACGTACTTTATCGGTGATCTCGACATAGCTCATTGGAATATGCTAGTAAATGCCGCAAAGCTGGTAGCTATAGTGGTGGTATCGATGTGGATGAGCAATGATATCAGGTTGAAAGGCTTCAAGTTGGCTGTATTTCGATCAGTATTGGCTAATGATTTCATTCAGCTCTTGTGTTGGATGCATGATATTTAAATCGTAATCGGGCACGATCTTAAATAAGAAGCGCAATCTCTGATCCAGTATTTCGCGATGCTGGGTCGTGATGCAGATGCTGGTTTTAAAGGCCGGGTGATTTGGACATCGCTAAAACCAGCGGTGCTATTTTTATGGTTTTCGGTCATTTGCCGAAGACGATTAATACTTTTATAGCAGTTCCCTTTATTTTAAGCTCAGCCGTCGCGAAGGTTAAAAATAATTTTAGCTGTACGGCGGTAGTAGACTATAGGTATTCCACAAAATGAATAGAAACGCTTTGCGTGGTTTATTGTGTTTTATTGTTTCCTCAGAAGTTCTTAAATAACGGTAAGTTTTTAAATGTTTTAATCCGTTTATCATAAGTGGGTCCGGTAGCTTGCAGGGCTACCCTCTGCACTTTATAAAAGTGTATGAATCAGGAAGAACAGCTCAGTATTGTATATGTGTTCAAGTTACCGCCACTTGCCGTTTCCCTTTCGTCTTGGGAGAAAATTGTGCATGCGGTTGAGGTTGGTTAGCCATTCTTCATCAGATGAATGGCACAGAAGCTGATTAGCATGCAACGTAGTTTTCGCTACTATCTGCGTTATATTTAACAGCTTTTTTTGAAATGGTATTGCCGTTTATCAGCTTATTTTAGTAGCTTAGTAGCTCCGCGTTGATGTGTACGTCATACTATTTGCGTGCTGTGGTATTGGTAAGCCAAAATATCATAGGTGTCTCATAAGCGGCTAGTCATAATAAATTTCGTTGGTGATGTATGAAGTATCAAGAGCTAGGAAAGGTGGTATGTTCATATTGAAATTGTGCAATAACTGCTGTTGAAAATGAAAAATAGTAATTTCTTAAAAGATTGATCGTTGGTTTATTAGTCATGGTGGGTTTTGGGGCAGCTCACTACTGGTTACCAGCTTTAGGGGGTAAAGCAAAGCTTGTTTGCTTGCGCTGGCAGCCACAGCACGTAATGGTGGGTTTGTCGTGCTTAGAATAAGCAAAAAAATTTTGCAGATACAATTTGTTTTCGACAGCTGATTTTTATCTAGCGAAGTAGGGTAAGGTGTTAGATATTATTTTCGTTCCTAGTTTTTATTTAAGGTAATATTTTTTGTAATGGCTAAAGCGTTGTTTGGTACGATTCACAAATCGGGCAATTTGCCAGGCACCTTTCAGCAGGTATCCATATAGGAAAAATACGCCTATCCACAATAGGAGCATGACTGATTCTGGCCAGTGTAACCAGCTTTCTCCTGCGATGCCAAACAATGCTAATAGCGCGCCAGTGATGGTGATAATAATAAATGTTTGGAGTGAGCTAAAACCGGCGCGTATGATGAGATGGTGGATATGTTGTTGGTCAGGGGCGAAAGGACTAATGCCCTTGCGCATACGCCGATACATGATGACGATCATATCCATCAGCGGTACGGCTATGACCCACAGGGCGGTCACTGGATTCATTGTGTGTTTCCAGCCCTGAGTGCTTTGCAGCAACAGCCAGATAATGGTAAATCCGATCATGGTGCTACCGGCATCTCCCATAAAAACTTTGTAACTTCGGCCGAATATACCAAGGTTGAGCAAAATATAGGGAAGAATGGCGGCAATCATGGCAAAGCACCAAAGTGCTAAACTAGGGTTATTATTTAGGAATAGCAAAATGCCCATGGCTGCCAGCGATACGCAAGAAAGTCCTCCTAGCAGCCCATCGATGCCGTCCACCATATTGAATGCGTTGATGGCCGCCCAGACGGCAAATAGCGTTACTGGATAGCCGAAAGGCCCCAGTACTAGCTCCCACGATCCGAAAATATAACCCAGGCTATTTATATAACGGTCGCTGAATATCATCACCGCGCTTGCCACTAGTGCTTGGATGATAGCCCGTGTCACTACGCTGATATCAAAACGATCGTCGAGCGCACCGATAACAACTAAAATTCCGGCGCATATCAAGTAAAGCGCCATATAGGGAACATAGTGGTCTGTATAAAAAAAGGCGAAACAGATGCCGGCATAAATAGAAATTCCACCGACTAAAGGGATCTGTCCCTGGTGACGTTTGCGATAATTGGGTTTATCAACCAATCCTATTTTTTTTGCAACCTTGCTTGCTATGAATAAAAAAAATAAAGAAAATAAAAAAATAGCAATAAAATTGGTACCCATATTGAGTATATTCACATATATAAAACTCTTTATATCCTATATATCCTATTTAGGTCGTTGAATAGGATATCGGCTTTGTTGAATGAACTAACCGTTGACGATTTTTTATAAAAAGTCATTCAAATTACTTGTCTGGTGACGAGTCTACCTAGTTAGGTAATTTTGTTTAATGTGTCTTCATGGCTATTACTTCTTTTAGTTGGATGGCGTAGATCTTGATATCAGGTAGTGGAAATAGTCATTTTATGTGTATTTTTGTCAGAACGCATTGATGCTACCTGAATTTTATTATTACTAATAATAATTATTTTTATTAAAACTTTGATTGGTACCAATTTGATTTTTTGTATTTTGCCAACAGCTTAGGTTGTGCTTTTGTATCTAGTCTGTTGCTCGGTGATGGTCAAAGCGGATTATGTCATTTATCGTGGTATCGACTATCACATACAGTGTGTGTCAGGTGAAAGATTTTAATTTCAAAATACAGTTATGATGAAACCTCTGAATATATTGTACTGGTAAGTGGTTTTATTATGGTGATACCAGGCATCAAAAATTGCGGTATCAAATTAAAACGTTATTGATCCGTGTTTTGATGATGGTGTTATTGTAGTTCGCCGCATTTGTGATTTTAAGCTTTATCCTTGCCAAAGACACTACAGATGTGTTTATTCTGGCACTAGAAATTAATAACGTCACATGAAAACGTGACGTTATTCTAATTTTAAGAGCGTTTCATCATGTCGAAGAATTCGTCGTTAGTTTTGCTCATCGCTAATTTATTCATCAAAAATTCCATCGCGTCAATTTCACCCATCGGATGGATGATTTTACGTAGAATCCACATTTTTTGTAGTTCTTCCTGGGTAGTAAGCAATTCTTCTTTACGGGTACCTGAACGGTTATAGTCGATGGCTGGGAATACACGTTTTTCGGCGATTTTGCGCGACAGATGTAGTTCCATATTACCGGTGCCTTTAAATTCTTCGTAAATGACTTCATCCATTTTCGAACCGGTATCGATGAGTGCAGTGGCGATAATAGTCAAGCTGCCGCCTTCTTCCATATTTCGCGCGGCTCCGAAGAAACGTTTTGGCCGATGCAGGGCGTTGGCGTCAACACCTCCGGTTAAAACTTTGCCGGAGGCTGGTACTACAGTATTATAAGCACGCGCTAAACGGGTAATAGAATCCAATAAAATAGTAACGTCTTTCTTATGTTCCACTAAGCGCTTGGCTTTTTCGATTACCATTTCGGAGACCTGTACGTGGCGAGCAGCCGGCTCGTCAAAGGTCGAGGCAATTACTTCCCCCTTCACCAGACGCTGCATTTCGGTTACTTCTTCCGGACGTTCGTCAATCAGCAGTACCATCAGTACACAGTCGGGATGGTTATAAGCAATACTTTGTGCAATATTTTGCAGCAGCATGGTTTTACCGGCTTTGGGCGGTGCTACGATTAAGCCGCGTTGCCCACGTCCGATGGGTGAGGCCAGATCTAAAACTCGGGCTGTTAAATCTTCGGTGGAACCATTACCTCGCTCCATACGTAAACGTGAGTTGGCATGCAGTGGCGTTAAATTTTCGAACAGAATTTTGTTACGGGCATTTTCTGGTTTATCGTAGTTAACTTCGTTAACCTTTAGTAACGCGAAATAACGTTCGCCTTCTTTCGGCGGGCGGATTTTGCCGGAAATAGTATCACCCGTGCGCAAGTTGAAACGGCGAATTTGGCTAGGAGAAACGTAGATGTCATCGGGGCCGGCAAGATAAGAACTATCGCTGGAGCGGAGAAAACCAAACCCGTCCTGCAATATTTCTAATACACCGTCGCCAAAAATATCCTCACCACTTTTGGAATGCTGTTTGAGAATTGCGAAAATTATATCTTGTTTACGCATGCGGGCTAGGTTTTCTAGTCCCATATTTTCGCCGAGAGTTACTAGCTCGGAAACGGGCGTATTTTTTAATTCGGTAAGGTTCATGATGGTGGGTTCTTTAATTCGGGGTATATTTTGAACTGATGTTGTGGAGGCAGCGTAAAATCGTGTCTGTCTAATGCCTTGTAATCCCATTGAGGGAGTTTGTTGAATCTAGCCATTGACGAGCCTTTCTTTATTAAAATTGTTATTAAAGATTTTAAGCCATTAGTCCGATGACAACTATACCTTTAGTTGATCTCATGTTGTTCAATGCTCGTTTCGTTGGCTATGGCTTTCCTCTATGGGCCAGTAATGTCAATAGTCCATCGAATAGTCGTTTTATTCGTGACATGTTTGCTTCTTCTGCCAAAGAGACTTGAGGTGTACCCTAGTTTTTGTTTCCAGTGGTCATTATTTTTTGTTAAACGTTGATTGGCGAGCGTCTGATTTTTATCATTATAACCGTGCCAATTATGTATGCTTCTTTTGTGATTATCAGTGGTTTGATTTTTTAGCCAATAATCTATCAAAGCTACCATGCATATCATAAGTTCTATTTTAGTAGTAGTAGTTTCTTTAATTTTTCGGTATGTTTGTTTTAACTGTTCAAGTAGTGCTTCAGCGTTCTGCAATAGATTAGAGTGTATAATGTCATGTATAGTGGTATCAATTGTTTGAAGTTTGTGCCAGCTCCAGCGTTTTTTTTGACTATGAGTTTTGACTTTCCATGCGCTTTCATCAAGGATATTCATCCTAGTGGTGTCAGCAATATGAGAGATATTGCTGGATGTCGAGGTTTTTATTATGACATTCACTCTTTTAGCCCGTTTATTGATGTAGGTAAAGCCTTGGCAATGTAGAGAAATATTTATTAACTGAAATATGAAATCTATAAAACCTTGTAATGTATTTTGTGTTAGACTAAAAATTAGTTTTAATATGAATATAGTGCTGATCACTATATTCGCATGTCTTATTGTACGATATTTTTTAAGCTCTTTGATTTTGCCATGCCAGGCAGCGATGCTAGAAATATCCAACCAAAACTTCAGTGATATGTATTTGATGAGTGTCTTGTTGTGGTTGGTCCAATTAATGATTTTAAATTTTTGCTTTGCCATAGAGAGATTTTTTCCTAAAAATTGGTGATCTACCTTTCATTATTAGAAAAAGTCTGATTTATTCAAAAAGTCCCGTTGGGTTTGACGAACAGCGTTTCATGAAAGAAAGATGAATAAATAATAAAGACTAAGATTAAGTAATAACGTATTGATTGCCACCCGCTGCCTGACCTCCATCGTTGGTCACGTTTGAGGCTGTAATACAATGGGGTGCAGGCAAAGAGTAAATTTAGATACAGATAAGTGAATCAAATGCAGTACGCATAAACTTAGCATGGTTCTTGACGGGCGTCTAGCAATCGTATTAAGAAAGCTGATGAACGCCGAGCCCAGAGGAAGATTTGTTTGATCGTTTACAGATTTGAATTAAGAAACTCTTTGAGTTGTCCTTTGGATAACGCGCCAACTTTGGTGGCTATCACTTTACCGTCACGGAACAGTAAAAGAGCTGGAATACTGCGGATTCCGTATTTTTGTGGCGTGGTGGTATTCTTGTCAATGTTTAGTTTTGCGATGGTCAATTTGCTGTCAAATTCATCAGCTATTTCTTCCAGAATAGGCGCAATGCTTTTACAAGGACCGCACCATTCCGCCCAAAAATCGATCAGGAATAACCCTTCTGCTTGCAGAATATCCTTTTCAAAACTATTATCGCTCAGATTAATAATTTTATCGCTCATATTTAACTCCACAAAATTATCTTTAGCTGTATTTTGCAAATAAACAACATTTATGTTAATTTAACTTCATTATATACACTATTACGTAATAATTAACTTGTATTTAGCTACACTAAAAACATATGAATTAAAAATTTTCCAACTTATCCTAGTATCCCCTGTTTCTGGTTAAGTGCTATTTGTTGCACGACTAAAAACTACTGACTAGGTGGAATTAAGGGAATCAAACGTTTGATTCCCTTAATTCCTTAGTTGGCAACGGCTATGAGTTTCATATTTTTCATATAGCTGCGCAATTTAGCACCGATCGTTTCGATCGGATGTTGGCGAATGGCATTGTTGACATCGCGCAGACGGGCATTATTAATCTCTTTGTCAGCGACCGGTTTGCCTAAATCCCCCCCTTGCAAGTTGGCCATAAAGCGCTCTTTCAGTAGAGGTATAGCGGCATTGGCGAATAGGTAGTTACCATATTCGGCGGTATCGGAAATCACTACGTTCATTTCATACAATCGTTTACGGGCGATGGTATTGGCGATTAACGGCAATTCATGCAGTGATTCATAGTAAGCTGATTCGGCCATGATGCCGGCACTTGTCATGGTTTCAAACGCTAGCTCCACCCCGGTTTTTACTATCGCGATCATCAGTACGCCGTGATCAAAATACGTTTGCTCGCTGATTTTTTCTTTGTATTCAGGCGCATTTTCAAAGGCACTGCGGCTGCTTTCTTTACGCCAGTTCAGCAGCTTTATGTCATCGTTGGTCCAGTCGGCCATCATGCTATTGGAGAAAGCGCCGGTGATGATATCATCCATATGTTTTTCAAACAGCGGCTGCATCCAGCTTTTTAGTTGTTCTGACAGAGCAAACGCGCGCAATTTTGCGCTATTGGATAGTCGATCCATCATCAATGTGATACCGCCCTGTTTCAGCGCTTCTGTGATGGTCTCCCAGCCAAATTGAATTAGTTTGCCGGCGTAGGCCGGATTGAATCCATCGTCAACCATTTTTTGAAAGCACAAGATAGAGCCTGCTTGTAGCATACCGCACAAAATAGTTTGTTCGCCCATGAGGTCTGATTTTACTTCCGCTATGAATGAGGATTCCAATACTCCGGCGCGGTGGCCGCCGGTTGCAGCCGCCCAAGCTTTGGCTAGCGCTATGCCTTCGCCCTTCGGATCGTTTTCCGGATGCACGGCAATCAGAGTTGGCACGCCGAAACCACGTTTATATTCTTCACGTACTTCGGTGCCAGGGCATTTTGGAGCCACCATAATGACGGTGATGTCACGGCGGATCTGCTCGCCGACTTCGACAATGTTAAAACCATGGGAGTAGCCTAGTGTGGCGCCGTTTTTCATCAGAGGCTGTATCGCTTGCACTACCGCGGAGTGTTGTTTATCCGGCGTCAAATTTAGCACTAAATCTGCTTTTGGTACCATTTCTTCATAAGTCCCGACGGTAAAACCATTTTTTGTCGCTTTATGGTAAGAGGCGCGCTTTTTGTCTATGGATTCCTTACGCAACGCATAAGTAATATCCAAGTCGGAGTCACGCATATTCAAACCCTGGTTTAGACCTTGTGAGCCGCAGCCGATGATCACTACTTTTTTGCCTTTTAGATAGCTAGTCACATCGATAAATTCGTTGCTGCTCATGAAACGACATTTGCTTAATTGTTTTAGCTGCTGGCGTAGGTTTAATGTATTGAAATAATTAGCCATATTATAATTCCGTAAATAAGTAGGAAAATTTGTAATAGCTGACTCTACCCTGGCGGATAAATCAGCAGTTTTTTGTTTTTTAAAGAATGAATGCTATGGATATCCGTGACCTTAAGTTATTGCGCCATCTGCGAAAAACTGCCATTTTAGTTGCTGTGTCTCTAGGTGACACATATCAATCAGCCAGGTTGACTCTGCTGCGTGATAAACCACGTGTTTTATAATCGCTCGCTGCTAATTTAGTTGTAAATCTCCGACTTATATAGATGATACCGCAGTATCATCGTGTGTTCACCGACTTAGTAGCAGATACCACCCTGAAGTGGTAAGCTGCTACTATTTCAGTTAGCTATTATCTACGTTGAGATCAAACGTAGTCACATTCTCAATGTACAGTCTAGCTATATTGCTCTAGGTTTCTAACCATTTTACATATTTTACCATTAATGGAGAAGTCTGACGATCTTTATCGTAGCAGATTTTTCCCTGCTTAATACATGTCCGAGGTGATGCGCGTCTATGTTGCTGATATTCTTTATCAGCATAAAGTTATTGAAGCGATTTGGCATCTCTGGCACATTGATTGAATCCACATACTTTGATACCGCAGGAGCTTAGAGAATTTGGGCTGTATTGATGATGCCAGTGCTAAGTAGGTTGCTCTAGCCTCCACATTGATGTAAACTTAGCTCTTAATTAGTCAAAAAAAAATGAAACGCCGGGTTGGCGGAGACATCATGACACTCATATCCTAACGCTGACAGGTTCCAGGCGAATGCCGGTTCCTGTTCTGCTAATTCGAAACCTGCCAGTACTCGTCCATAATCGGTACCGTGACTACTATAATGAAATAAAGAGATGTTCCAGTGTGTACCAAGAGTATAGAGAAATTTCAGCAACGCGCCGGGTGATTCTGGAAATTCAAAACTGAATAGCCTTTCGTGCAACGGTTTCGATGGCCTTCCTCCCACCATATAACGCACATGAAGTTTAGCCATCTCATCGTCGGACAGATCTACTACCTGATAACCGCCGGCGGTCAACTCTGCCAAAATTTTTTCGCGCTCGACACGTCCATGGGTTAGCTGTACGCCAACAAAAATGTAGGCGTTATCAGCATTACTATAGCGGTAATTGAATTCTGTTACTGGACGGCCGCCAAGTAGTTCACAGAATGCTAGAAAACTGCCTTTTTTTTCTGGAATTGTGACTGCCATCAGGGCTTCACGTTGCTCTCCTAGTTCGCAGCGCTCTGAGACGTAGCGTAGGCTGTGAAAGTTAACGTTGGCGCCGGAAAGCACATGGGCCAATCTTTCGTTGCGGATTGTATGTTGCTTGACATATTTCTTCATCCCTGCCAATGCCAGCGCTCCTGAAGGTTCGGCAATAGCTCGTACATCCTCGAATAAGTCCTTAACTGCTGCGCAAATAGCATCGCTATCCACTGTTACTACGTCATCTAGATATTTTCGGCATAGCCGAAAAGTTTCATTGCCGATACGCCGCACCGCCACTCCATCGGCGAACAGGCCGACACGTGCCAGATCTACCGGTTCTCCAGCGGATAGCGCCGCACATAAGCATGCAGATTCTTCTGCTTCGACGCCTATGACTTTAATCTGTGGCATTAAGTGTTTAATTAGCACCGCCACGCCGGCCGCTAGGCCACCGCCGCCTACCGGCAAGAAAATACGGTCTAGGTGGCCGTCCTGTTGTAACAATTCCATCGCCAGCGTCCCCTGTCCAGCGATCACCGCCGGGTGATCAAACGGCGGCACAAAGGTCAGGTTGCGTTCGCGCGCCAATTCAATGGCTCTGGTGTTCGCCTCATCAAAGTTGGCACCATACATCAACGGCTCACCACCAAAACTACGTACTGCGTCTACTTTGATATCAGCGGTGTTTATAGGCATAACGATAAGTGACGGAATGCAGAGTTTGCTGGCTGAAAGAGCCACCCCTTGTGCATGGTTGCCAGCAGATGCGGTGATTACACCACAGGCGCGCTGTTCGACGTTCAGTCCAGCGATCAGCGAGTAGGCACCTCGTAATTTGAAGCTATGGACTGGTTGCCGGTCTTCACGTTTCACCAGAATGGTATTGCTGAGGCGTTTGGATATTTTGCTCATCACTTGCAGTGGTGTCACCTGTGTTACCTCATACACTGGTGCGCGTAAAGCTGCACGCAGGTACTCAGCGGGACATGGTTCGGCGGGAAGGGGTTGAGATTCAGCCATGGAAGATCATTCTCTTAACTTAGATTTATCGCGTGCAGCGCCTTTATCGGCGCTGGTCGTCAAACTGGCATAGGCTTTCAGGGCAAAGGAAACTTGGCGTTCGCGATTGATCGGTGTCCAAGCTGCTTTGCCCCGCGTTAGTTCCATCTCCCGCCGGGCTGTTAGTTCGCTTTCTAACACATTGAGCACAACACTACGGCTTGCGATGTTGATATCGATGATATCTCCATCTTGCACCAGACCTATCAGCCCCCCCCTAGCGGCCTCTGGCGATATATGACCTATGGAAAGCCCAGAGGTCCCGCCAGAAAAACGGCCATCAGTAATCAACGCGCAACTTTTACCCAACCCCATAGATTTGAGGAATGTGGTCGGATAAAGCATTTCCTGCATGCCGGGACCGCCTTTTGGGCCTTCGTAGCGAATCACCACTACGTCTCCTGCTGTTACTTTGCCGTTGAGAATCGCCTCGGAGGCGGATTCTTGGCTTTCATAAACTTTGGCTGGACCTAGGAATGTAAGCTTGTCTTTATCGACGCCGGCGGTTTTAACAATACAGCCGTCTTTAGCAATATTGCCGTATAGCACTGCCAGACCACCATCTTGACTGTAGGCGTATTCGCGTGATCGGATACAGCCGGCTCGTCGATCGGTATCCAGTGACGGCCAGCGATATTCCTGAGAAAACGCCTGAGTGGTGCGGATACCAGCTGGGCCTGCGGTATACATGAGCTTCACTGCTTCATCTTCGCTTACCATGATATCATAGTGTGCCAGGGCTTCAGGTAGCGACTGACCGAACACGTTGTGCACTTCGCGATTTAGCAGGCCACTGCGATCCAGCTCACCGAGAATGCCCAGTACGCCGCCGGCACGGTGCATATCTTCCATATGATATTTTGGGGTACTCGGTGCCACTTTGCATAAATGTGGCACTTTGCGCGACAAGCGATCGACATCGGCCATGGTGAAATCTATCTCCCCTTCTTGTGCCGCTGCTAGTAGATGTAGCACGGTGTTGGTGGATCCGCCCATTGCGATATCCAGCGTCATTGCGTTTTCAAACGCCGCTTTGCTGATAATATGGCGTGGCAGCATGCTTTTATCATCTTGCTCGTAGCAGCGTTTGGCTAAACCGACAATGTACTTGCCGGCATTTAAAAAGAGCTGCTTGCGATCGGCATGGGTAGCTAGCAGTGAGCCGTTCCCGGGCTGAGAAATCCCTAATGCTTCGGTCAGGCAGTTCATCGAGTTAGCGGTAAACATCCCGGAGCAAGATCCGCAGGTAGGACAAGCGGATCGTTCGATCTGATTGCTGTCTGCATCGGAAACATTGGGATTAGCGCCATGCATTATAGCGTCAATGAGATCTAACTTGATGATTTGATTTGATAGTTTTGTTTTTCCGGCTTCCATTGGTCCACCAGATACGAAAATAACTGGAATATTCAGGCGCAGCGACGCCATCAGCATTCCAGGAGTGATTTTATCACAGTTGGAGATACAAATCATGGCATCCGCGCAGTGGGCATTGATCATGTATTCGACCGAGTCGGCGATAAGTTCACGTGATGGTAAAGAGTATAGCATGCCGCCGTGACCCATCGCGATGCCGTCATCGACTGCTATCGTATTGAACTCTTTTGCCACTCCACCGGAAGTTTCGATCTGTTTGGCAACTAATTTACCTAAATCGCGCAGGTGCACATGACCTGGCACAAATTGGGTAAAAGAGTTGACCACGGCGATAATTGGTTTATCGAAATCTCCGTCGGTCATTCCTGTGGCGCGCCACAAAGCTCTCGCGCCGGCCATATTGCGACCGTGAGTGGTAGTGGCGGAACGGTACTTAGGCATACTCATGGCTCCAGTTATTCAGTTTGTTGCGGGTGCATGATACTGCCCCCCAGACGTAACGC
This sequence comes from Sodalis sp. Ffu, assembly GCA_024748595.1. GTDB lineage: Bacteria > Pseudomonadota > Gammaproteobacteria > Enterobacterales > Enterobacteriaceae > FFU. Next base: position 24,880 of record CP072944.1, read on the forward strand.
ATTTTATTCTTATTGATTGATCGAATCCAGCCAGCCCCATTTATCTTTGGTTGTGCCGGTGAATAGCCCAAAGAATGACTGTTGTAGCTTTTTGGTCACCTTGCCGCGTTTACCAACGCCGATCTGGATGCCGTCTACGCTCCGCACCGGAATAATTTCAACCGCAGTGCCTGACATAAAAACTTCATCGGCCAGATATAGTGATTCACGGGATAGTACCTGCTCTAGTACTTCCAGACCAGCGTCTTTAGCTAATTTGATAATAGCATCACGAGTAATACCAGGCAGTGCAGAAGAGGTAAAGGGCGGAGTAAACAAAATGCCGTTTTTGACTTCAAATAGATTTTCGCCAGCGCCTTCTGAAACGTAACCGTGCACGTCAAGGGCGATGCCTTCTTGGTAACCGTGTCGGCGGGCTTCGCTGCCGACCAGCATTGAGGAAAGGTAGTTGCCGCCTGCTTTTGCCGCGGTCGGAATTGTGTTAGCGGCTGCGCGGTTCCAGGAAGAGACCATCGCATCAATTCCTTGATTTAGGGCTTCTTCGCCCAGATAGGCACCCCAAGGAAATGCAGCGATAATGACGTCGGTTGTGTAGCCCGGCGGCGGGTTAACGCCCATGCCAACGTCGCCGATAAATACCAACGTTCGGATATAGGCGCTGACTAAAGTATTTTTACGCAGAACTGCTCGGCAGGCTTCTATCAGTTGATCTACACTCTGGGAAACTGGCATACGGTAAATTTTGGCAGAATCGTGCAGACGCTGCATATGTTCACGATGTCGGAATACCACTGGACCTTTATACGAATCGTAGCAACGTATACCTTCGAAGACTGATGACCCATAATGTAGCACGTGCGACATTACATGGACCTTGGCTTCTGCCCACGGAACCATTTCACCGTTGAACCAAATGAAATCAGCTTTTTTTGTCGTCATTTTTTCTTTCTCAATTTTAAGGCGTATTATTATGATGTTAATCGCTGGATCTTGATATAAGTGATATTCATAAGCTTGCTTATTATAGATTTGAATTAAATCATACGGAGTATGATGGCAACGTTAAAGTTAATATTATACCGCAGTCTTGCTATATGGCCTCATATTTAATGTGCAAAAATCAAAACTTGATTTGGAGATTTCTCCCCTCGCAGAATGCGTTCGACTACCTACGAGTCGTAAAGTGCGCTTCATATAGTATTAAGGGTAAGGTGTAATGATGATTTTTTCTACATCCATATTTTTATGCTGGATTTAATAATAGGTGCCAGTTTAGATAAATATTCTTAGTTTCGTTCGTGATTTTATCTTTACGTGTGATATGCAATTCATGGTTGAAATCGGCTGCTGGCTGCCGTGAGATAATTGGGATTATTGTTTAGCGGTGTGGGGTCTTATAGCTTTGTTTAAAAAATAGTTACTGCCATTTAGGGGCCTTGACCATGTCAAGCGCTACTATCCAGTAGTGCGATTTTCCGTTGGCATCAACCTCTCATTAATAAGCAGTTATGGCAAGATGTAAATTATCTTAATTCTTACAGGCGATCTTGCGCACAATAGATGCTGATATATCAAACCATGCAGGTCTATGATTGATAAAAATTATCGATTGGTGTTAAAGACTAAATGTTGGCTGATATCGATGGATAATAGCCGTGCTAGTGCCAGGCAATTTAAATCTTTCATAGCAAAATGTTCATTTGACGCAATTGGTTCAGATTTATCGGATTCAGTATCCAGTATGACTTGAGTGCGGGCTGGTCTGTGATCTGATTGTCAAAGCTCATATCCATTAAAATTAGCAGATCGGGGACCCTATTACTGCTAACTAAATAGGGCTGATGCAGCACCCGCATCGTTTTCACATCAACTTGTATGTTGTAGTCTTAGTTATAATGTTTGATATAGATCTTCTTGAAAAGCATTTAGTGCGGATAAACGTTGAGTTTTACTTATGGCTAATGCCTTCCGCCCCGAGTTTAGCATGGTCCGCTAGACCTGCATAAAGTTTATACCTAACATGGTTTCATTGTCGTGTAGATAGCGCCTGTTCATGATGGTGAACTGGGTACTTGTTTTGCAATGCATCATAATCTGCATATAGCTTTCTGTGTAGGATTAAATATTATGCTGTTTTTCATCCTTACGTTTTTCTTTATTTTATTGGTGCAAAAAGGTACTAATTAATTTAATGTAAAGATTTTTAAATTAAATCTTATTTAAGTTTTATTGAATAATTTTAGTTATTCTTAATTAAAGATTGTTAATGTCACGTGTTTGGTGAAAGGTATACTATAAATCATGTTATTGGTGATCTTGCTATGGTAGTTACCAAATATCGATGATAACTAATTTTTATTTTAATATTTATTAATTATTTTTTGTCAAACGTTAATTTTACAGCATTACTTTGATTAGTAGAAATCTAATTTCTTTAGTTATCAGTATATCATGGTTAACATGAGTATCAATATCGTTTGTAGTGATTTTTATAATTTTGGTGTATTTGCTGCAAGCATCCAAGTCATCATGCCTTAGTATCTGTTATATTACTCCGAGATAGGTTAGAGCGGATGATGTCAATGTTTGGATCGCCATTTTTGTTCGAGCTAGATTCTGGACTTTTCAAATAATGTTATTCGCTCATGGAAAGCTATGGATTATAATATTCACCCATAACGTCAGTGAGTTATGGGTGAATATTATGTTATTGTGGTTTGTGCAATTAAATAAATTTTTTCCTTAGAAAATTGGTAATTTATTCTTTCATTATTAAATTTTCATGTATTTAATAATACTGTTTATTTAGTAAACTTTATTTTTAAATACAGTTTTATAATAAATAATTACTACTACGTAAATCATTCTGATTAAATAATTATAAGTAAAATTTAATTAGAATTATTTTCTAATCTCTATATGGATTATCTAATATGATGTAAATATATTAACTATTTAACATCTTATATTAAAAAAGTAAAATAAATAGTGTATCTATTTTATATCAATTTTTATAAATAAATTATTTTTATTTCTTTTGGTTTCCTTAGTAGGAGGTTATCTGTTAGATCAGCATTTAATAAAATTATTTTATGAATCGCCTCCATAATTTTGACTGTTATTGACAGCGGTTATGTCCTATCATCGCGAACACAATAAAGTTTTATCATGAAGGATAACTATGTTATTGAAGATTTATATTACCCGAACTTTCGATTGGTGTGTAGGGGTCCCTTTGCGGCAGTGGAGGATCATGTGGAGAGAGATGCACGTCTTTAAATTTATTGGTGAATTGTTACTAGTTGGTACAATTATGTCGTGTGCGATTTGAATAGCTTAATATAGCGTGCCAGCAATGTTAGGAGTGTTAATCATTTCTTTCATTAACTATGATGAAATTGCTCTATTGTCCGATTATCGTCCTAATCTCTTATAATTTGCAATAGATAAGCTGATTTCTGTATAGGAAAGATGCCTTAAATCTGTTAGTCCTTATTATGAATTAAAATATATTTATTAGGATTAAAGTATAAAATTTAAAATAACTAATTCAGCAATTTATAATAGAAAATTTTTTAAATCGTTTATACACTGATCCAGTTTATTATTTAGCAATAGCCATTACACCTATATTGATATTAAAATAAATTTTTTGCTTGAGGCTGAGCGCATTACAAAGTTTTATTTTTAGTTAATAAAGGTTCTTTATATTACTTTGGTTTTTAATTTGCATCAGTAAGCAGGATAAAAATGTTAAAAAATTTTTAATATATGGCCGCATTCCTCATATTGCTATTGACACAGACTTTATTGGTTGAAAAACTTTTTGGTGAAAGTAATAAGGAAAATTAAAGATACGGTCAGGAAAGATTTATGCCTAGCTAGGCTAAGCAGCATGTACTGTCGATACCACAAAAATGGTATCATATCGCTGAATAATGTAACGCATTCTTAATCATAATGTAGTGGATTTTTGCGGGAACACTCTACATTACAGAAGCGACTAACTACAGGATAATAGTCCCTGTTAGCCATGAATACGTTGCTGGATCCCAGCTAAATCTCTTTGCTCGGGTATTATTTTCGATGAAACTAGGTCCATTTAATCAAATACCTCAGTTATGGATGCATTATTTATTTAGTTGAGAATTGTGGTGGCAATAGCTTCTATAAAAATATAGATGTACCCTTATTATTTATGACTCTTCGCTGTCCATGTAATCATCTACGATGACCATTTGCATTTTACCGCCTGACAGAGTATGGAAACGTTTGGGGTAGCTAGTATGCTCAACATATTTAAACCATACTTTTTCTTGTTCACTGGACGGCGGATGTTCTCCATGACATACTGCAATAAATTGCCGCTCTTCGTCGGTATCAGGCCTACGTTTGCCACTATCCAGATCGTTGTAAGCATGATCGCAACGTTCTAATAATTGTGCTTCCCGAATGGTGAAATGACCATGCCTGGAGAAGCCGTGAGGATAATTTGTTATAAAATAATGATTATTAGTAGTAAAAACTTTCCGTCATTTTACGAGGTCCCATCTTTAATGTAAGCCATGCTGTTTATGGCGCGGATAATTAGTTAGACTGGACTTGCTGTAAAACAAAAATTTTTCATTATAATGATAAAATTGTTTGGATAGAGCAATGGATACGGAATGAATAAAAACTTTTTTTGAAGTAAGTCATACTTGCTGCAATAACATTTGCTTGATTGCGGAGATGGTGACTACTGCTCATGCAAAAAAAACTGATGCCACCCGGCAGATCGCCAAAATAGAAAGTGACTATATTCACTGCAGTACAATTTTGTTTTCCAGGTGCCAGCGCTTTGTGGAAGGTTTAGCTTGGAGAATAGCTCAAAATGTTTTATTGGCAATGTCCGTAATTGCAAATCGAGGTGCGTTAGGGATTGACAAAAGTTGGATGAACGGTAACTGAATTTGCTGATTATCACTGAGGTTCCATAAATAGGAATGTTTGACCGACGCTTTTCAGTGCTGCTAATATTCACGTCGCTATTTGCCTGCACCCTTATATTCAATTATAAGTATGGATAAATTTCCATGAGGTCTAGTTAAGGCGCTGCTTATGATTATAACTTCGACACAATTCACGCGCCAACTATTGCCGGTTACCGGTGCTGGCGGTTGCTTAGCCATTTGGGTCAATGTCGGATTTACTGGCCATCAAGGGATCACTATTGATGGCTAGCCCGCTTTATATATATACGATTTGGCTGCATAATAAGCACTGAACACGTTTTGATACGGCGATTAGTGAGTCACACGCTAATTTAGCTGCCAAAGCAGATATAAACGGTATTGTCAATTGGACAGTCTGTGCCGTCTCACATAATGCTGTGCTGTACGAACTGTGATAGGTAGAGTGTCTACTATGCGGCAATTAAAAATGTTTCAGGTTTTTTACAGTCAGATAAACGTGGTAAAATAAAGTACCGAAGGTAATGTTTTGGTTTATTTTAAAAAGTTATAAGGGTAGGGCCCCGCTATTGGTGCTTCTATCACCGCGGAAAAAGTTATTGTTGCTGTTGATAAAATAAATTAGTGTGATTTAATTCACTTTATACGCTGGTATATTGACTTGGTATGTTCTCAGCTCTGCCATCAAAAACCGCAATATCAGTTTTTTAGCTAATGGCGCCAGTTGAGCCTTATGCTCAAAGGGGCTGCAGTAGTAATATTTTGACGGCACCATAGGGTCTTTCCAGTTGTGAGGAATGGAAACTGGTGAGTGCCTGTGCTTTCTCTCTTTTCACCTTTTATGGTTTCTATAGCGTTTATGAGTCTTTTTCCTTAGTTGCGTCTGAGCATAATCGTCAATACAGTTGTAATATTGATAAGCTATTTTACACTCCAAGTTGTTAATAGCAGATGCGTAGCATGAAAAAAGCTAATTTAGGCGTTTGAGGGCTGGGAGCTCTTCCATGGACCACCGTGGTCGTACCGAAATTGATAAATCTGCGTATGCTCCAATTTGCAGTCGTGCCATACCGGCATAAGCGATCATCGCTCCATTATCTGTGCAAAATTCCGGCCGGGCATAAAATATTTCTCCACCTCGTAGGTGCATCATATTAGTTAAATTTGCGCGTAGGGTATAATTGGCACTGACGCCGCCCGCAATTACTAACCGCTGTAGGCCAGTCTGGTCTAATGCGCGTCGACATTTGATCGCTAATGTTTCCACCACTGCATCTTCAAACGCGTGCGCTATATCAGCGCGTGTTTGCTCATCATTTCCGCTGGTGCGTATAATATTGGCGGCAAACGTTTTTAGGCCGGAGAAGCTGAAATCTTGCCCTGGCCTATTGGTCATCGGTCGCGGAAAGGTATAGCGACCTGGCACGCCTCGTTGTGCCATGAGTGACAACATGGGTCCGCCTGGATAACCCAGTCCCAACAGTTTAGCGGTTTTGTCAAACGCCTCGCCAGCAGCATCATCGATTGATTCCCCTAGCAGCTGATATTCACCGATACTTGTTACTACGATAAGTTGAGTATGACCGCCTGTCACTAACAGAGCCACAAAAGGAAACATCGGCGGATTGGGTTCCAGCATTGGTGCTAGCAGATGTCCTTCCATATGATGCACAGCGATGGCTGGGACTTTCCATGCGTAAGCTAGGGCCCGACCGATAGTCGCCCCGACCATTAATGCGCCTACTAGACCAGGACCAGCGGTATAGGCGACGCCATCGATATCCGTCGCCTGCAATCCAGTTTGTGCCAGCGTCTCTAAAATCAATGGCACTGTTTTCCGTACATGATCGCGGGATGCCAATTCAGGTACTACACCTCCATAATCAGCATGTATTTTCACCTGACTATAAAGTTGATTAGCCAACAGCCCCTGATGTTCATCATAAATTGCTACACCAGTTTCATCGCATGACGTTTCAATGCCTAATACACGCATAATTATTACTATCACATTTTATAGCATGCTGTTTACATATTGCTGCACTGCCTGCTCTGATTTTTAAGCTAAAATTATATAAAGAATAAATTTCTCTATAAGGCAAAAAGTTTAAGAATTATTTTGAGCGAGCACACAGTATGCTTTCTATCAAACGTTGGTTTGATTGCCTAACTTGTAGTTTGTATAAGCAAAGAACATCGTTTAAAGAGTATATGCAGTACATTATTAGCGTAAGATCTCATACTGTATTGATTTTTTCAAGTAAATTTTACCTAATGTTGCAAGCATTATAAGTTTATATGTTAATTTTTATTGAATATTATTTTTATAATGCTCCAATATTTTTATGTTGAGTAAATTTATCCATCAATGATCTTGCCATTATATTTGTAACAGAGCTATCTTTAAATAGTATTTGAACTCTTGTTTAGTGATTATTAGTTCAATTAAATATTAATTAGTTAATAGTTGATTCTATCATTATACTCTAGTTAATTAAGTGTTATTTTCAAATGGTATTAAGGGACTAATTTCTTAATTAGTAATATATTCTTGTTAGTATATTACATTATGAATCTGATTGAGAATTGGGGATTTTTTAATTTTTTTAGTAAGTTTTATAAGTTATCAGATTAGACTTTAGCGTCTGTTAAAGTATTGTAATATTAGGTTAAAATAATTATCTTATGTGTTGTGTATAGTGTGTCTTGATTTATTTTTTAATTCTATTAAAATAAAAGTTTTATTTATTCAACAAAGTTTATCCATCTTATCTATAGATGAAGTAAATACATTAGTGTCATGATAAAACTTACATGCAGCGTCATTGCTTATATTGCTATTATATACTACTGGGTATGTTTATTGCAGGTGATATGGAAAATGAGAACATATAATCAAAAAAGCGATAGTATTTATCGTAAATGGCATTAGCTGTATCAGTATCACGGCACATGAAATCTGGCTCTGATTGATCTCCGAGTATGTAACAAATGCTGAAGCGTACTTGAGCTCTTGCGCTAATATATAAAAAATTAAAAAAGCCTCAACAATCGAGGAGATACTATAACTAGTTAGTGATATATAGCTGGATATAAACAACAGATCGCTGATACCTTCTAAAAAATTCTGTAATTATTCGATGGATGCTGATAAAATCAAGTAGTTGCTAATCAATTTTAATAGAATAATGATCATTAAAACAAACACTAAAAACAAAAGTGTAGTTATCTTCGAAGATAGCTTTGTTAGAAATATAATGGCTATTTGGTTGACTCTGGCATTATGACACTTAGTGAAAATCAGTGGTACACGCGTTGAATAAAAGAATTTAATTAAATATATCTTTCACTACACGAAAGACATAAACAATTTGTATTTACGTTAAGGAAAAATTTATCTGTGGCTAGATTTGTTTAAATAGAGTCCTTTTTATAATGCGTTTGTTATTAGATTAAAATATTTCATAAGAGAGGGTTGGTTCATAATGCGAGATTAAAACGCACGGTGCTTTACAAAGACTGGGTGGTTGAAGTAAAATCCCACAGTATTTTTAAAATGTTTGTACAGATCGGCGATAAATCTAAATTTTACTGAAGTGAGAGGCACATGCCGGTAATTAAAGTACGTGAAAACGAGCCATTTGACGTAGCACTTCGTCGATTCAAGCGCTCTTGCGAAAAAGCAGGAGTTTTGTCCGAAGTTCGTCGTCGTGAGTTTTATGAAAAACCGACGACTGAACGTAAACGTGCTAAAGCGTCAGCCATAAAGCGTCATGTAAAAAAACTATCTCGTGAAAACGCACGTCGCACTCGGCTGTATTAATTTTTTAGGATGATCTTCATTCTAGTCGTGTGGTTTTCGCACGGTTATTGTATGCGAAGGCCGTGTCCATCCGTAAGGATTGCGCGGCTTATCTTTGTTTAAGGGTATAGCTAGCAGGATTTATGGCTGGACGAGTCCCACGTGTATTTATCAATAATTTATTAGAGCGTACCGATATCGTCGATTTAATCGATACGCGGGTGAAACTAAAGAAGCAAGGCAAAAATTTTCATGCTTGCTGTCCGTTTCATAATGAAAAAAACCCGTCGTTTATCGTTAACGGCGAAAATCAGTTTTACCATTGCTTTGGATGCGGTGCCCATGGTAACGCCATTGACTTTCTGATGAATTACGATCGGCTTGAATTTGTCGAATCTATTGAAGAATTGGCGGAAATGCATGGTCTGAACATATTTTTTGAGATGGGTTCAAGTCTTAACGAGCAGGAATATGATCAGCGCCAAAGCCTATACAAGTTAATGGATAAGTTGAGCGTCTTCTATCAACAGGCGTTAGCTGAGAAGACTGCCGCGTCAGCTCATGACTATTTGCAGAAGCGCGGTTTGAGCGAGGCAATTATTAGACAGTTTTCCATTGGATTTGCTCCGCCAGGCTGGGATAATATTACCGTGTATTTTGGCCGATCGGTAGTTGAGCGTGCATCTCTTAAGGATGCAGGCATGCTTGTCACTAACGACAGCGGTCGCACTTATGACCGATTTCGCAAGCGGGTCATGTTTCCCATTCGTGATAAACGCGGGCGGGTGATCGCCTTTGGTGGACGTATACTCGGTGAAGATCAGCCCAAATATCTGAATTCACCAGAAACAGAGATCTTTCAAAAAGGTCGCCATTTGTATGGTTTGTATGAAGCCCACCAGCAACATTCGGCATTGTCTCGATTACTTGTGGTCGAAGGCTATATGGATGTCGTATCGTTGGCGCAATTTGGTATTGACTATGCAGTGGCATCATTGGGTACCTCAACCAGTGCCGAACACATCCAGTTGTTGTATCGTTCCACCGATCAGATCATATGCTGTTATGACGGCGATCGAGCTGGACGAGAAGCAGCCTGGCGAGCGCTGAAGAATGCACTGCTTTATTTGACCGACGGCCGTCAGCTGTGCTTTATGTTCCTGCCAGAGGGCGAAGACCCCGATACTTTAGTGCGTAAAGTAGGTAAGGCGGCGTTCGAACAACGTATTGAACAGGCGCAACCCTTCTCAAGTTTTTTGTTTGAAACGTTACTGCTGCAAGTGGATATGAGCAGCTTGGCTGGGCGCGCTAAATTGAGTAAGTTAGCGGTGCCGTTGATAGGTCAAGTTCCAGGGGAAACGCTGCGCATATATTTGCGTCAACAGTTGGGCAATAAACTCGGAATTCTTGATGATAATCAGTTGGAAAAACTGTTGCCAAAGGTGGCAATACAGGCAAATTTTTCGCTAAAACCCCGGATAAAACGCACTACTATGCGTATACTAATAGGGTTGCTGGTGCAAAACCCGCGACTTTTTGCCCTGGTTCCTACGATTCAGGGACTGGAGCAAGTTAGCCAACCGGGTATGCCATTATTTATTGAGTTAATTCAGGCCAACCAAGCTCATCCAGGATTAACGACTGGTCAGTTACTGGAGCAGTATCGGGAAAATAAATCTTATTCGTATCTTGAAACATTGGCGATCTGGAACCACATGATTATTGATGACATGATCGAAGCAACGTTTGTTGATACTCTGGCAAGTTTGTACAACTCCATACTTGAACAACACCAGGAATCTCTTATCGCCCGCGATCGGACTCATGGGCTTAAGAGTGAAGAACGTAAAGAGTTATGGTCGTTAAACCAGGCGTTGGCGAAAAAAATGGATAGTTAAGCTAAGTTTGTTATTAATAATTAATAGCAAAAGAAAGTCTTGCATAATGCCGTTTTGGGCTGCGGCACGAAACAAAGTCCTGATCTCTTGTTGTTGATACAATTTCACCAACCAACAACGAATATTACTCTGAAGTGTGGATACCCGTCTTATGGAGCAAAACCCACAGTCACAGCTAAAGCTCCTTGTTACGCGTGGTAAGGAGCAAGGTTTTTTGACTTTTGCGGAAGTCAATGACCATTTGCCGGAGGATATCGTTGACTCCGATCAGATCGATGACATCATACAGATGATTAATGACATGGGCATCCAAGTGATGGAAGAAGCACCGGATGCCGATGACCTCTTGTTAGCTGAAAACAGCTCCGATACCGATGAAGATACGGTGGAAGCCGCTGCGCAGGTGCTATCCAGTGTCGAGTCAGAAATTGGACGCACCACTGATCCAGTGCGTATGTATATGCGCGAAATGGGCACTGTGGAATTGCTCACTCGCGAAGGCGAAATCGATATTGCCAAACGCATAGAGGATGGCATCAATCAAGTGCAATGCTCGGTTGCCGAATATCCCGAAGCCATCACATATTTATTGGAACAGTACGATCGCGTCGAAGCAGGTGAGGCTAGACTTTCTGATCTGATTATAGGCTTTGTCGACCCCAATGCAGAAGAAGATATGACCTCCACCGCGACTCATATTGGATCCGAACTTTCCACTGATGAAACCGGCGATAACAATGATGATGGAGAAGAGGATAGTGACGACAACAGCGATGATGATGATAACAGTATTGATATTGAACTTGCACGTCAAAAATTTGTGGAGTTACGTGAACAGTATGAAGTAACCCGAGATGTCATCAAATCCAACGGTCGCAGTCATACCAGATCTGTGGAAGAGATCATTAAGCTTTCCGATGTATTCAAACAATTTCGTTTGGTTCCGAAACAATTCGATTACCTGGTCAGTAACATGCGTACTATGATGGATCGTGTGCGCACACAGGAACGTTTGATCATGAAGCTGTGCGTTGAAATTAGCAAAATGCCGAAGAAAAATTTTATTACGTTGTTTGCGGGCAATGAAACTAGCGACACTTGGTTTCAAGCCGCGCTGGCGATGAATAAGCCTTGGTCGGAAAAGCTGCATAATGTTGATGAAGAGTTCAATCGTAGCCTGCAGAAATTGCGTCAGATCGAAAAGGAGACTGGCTTAACAATCGAGCAGGTGAAGGATATCAACCGTCGAATGTCAATTGGAGAAACTAAGGCACGTCGTGCAAAAAAAGAGATGGTCGAGGCTAATTTGCGTCTAGTCATCTCTATAGCTAAAAAATACACCAACCGTGGCCTGCAGTTTTTGGATTTAATTCAAGAAGGTAACATTGGTTTGATGAAAGCAGTGGATAAGTTTGAGTATCGTCGCGGTTATAAATTTTCTACCTATGCCACTTGGTGGATCCGTCAGGCGATTACCCGTTCGATTGCTGATCAGGCGCGCACTATTCGTATTCCAGTACATATGATTGAGACCATCAATAAACTCAATCGTATCTCCCGGCAGATGCTACAAGAAATGGGTCGTGATCCAACACCCGAAGAGCTGGCGGAGCGCATGTTAATGCCGGAAGACAAAATCCGTAAAGTGTTGAAGATTGCTAAAGAGCCTATTTCCATGGAAACACCTATTGGTGATGATGAAGATTCTCATCTAGGTGACTTTATTGAAGACACCACCCTCGAGCTGCCTTTGGATTCAGCGACGTCGGAAAGCTTGCGTTCAGCCACCCATGATGTATTGGCCGGTCTTACCGCCCGAGAAGCGAAAGTGTTGCGCATGCGTTTCGGTATAGATATGAATACCGATCATACATTGGAAGAAGTGGGTAAACAATTTGATGTAACCCGTGAACGTATTCGTCAAATTGAAGCTAAGGCACTGCGTAAGTTGCGCCATCCAAGTCGTTCTGAAGTGTTGCGTAGCTTCTTGGATGATTGATTCCGTGTCATTTTATTAAATGCGCTTTTCAGAATTAAGCCTCCGCCCTACTGAGCATCGTAATCTGGTAATGACATAAGTCAGATGAATAGTTAGTTTATATTTTAATATACATTGCTACTTAGAAGTCGATGGTAGCCGAGTTTTCAGTATTTTTCCTGATAAATGTTGATTGGCCAGCTCTTGATTTCTATACAGCATAATTTAGCTAATTGGAGGATCCTTTGGAGATAGCATTATCAGCTTTGATTTTTGGTCAATAGCTATCATGGCTACTATACGTATCATAATTTCCGTGTTTGGAAGGTTGTAATTTTTTGCATTTGCTTGCAGGCGACAAAGCAGTTATATTTTATCTTGGGAAATAATATCATTACAGTATCGACTTCTGTATGATGCTTGCATCAAATACATTGTTTTCTGAATGTGTGTTTTACACTTTTACTAAAGACCTTGAGTCCAGTTGCTTCAATAGCAACATGAAAGATTTTGCAGTGTATCGAGTTTTATCATGATACTAACGTTTTAGCCTGTTTACTGATGCATTTGGAGTACGGAAAATGAGGAATATTTAAAATTTGGAATCTATAAAAGCTTTTATCTTTAGAGAACCGTGCTATTCTTAAGCGATTGTATTCTATATACTTGACTGAAGTATCCAATCAAAAGAAAATATTAGTGATGTGCGTTTGATAAGTGCTTTATTGCAATGCGTCCAATTAATAATTTAAAATTGTCGCTTTGTATATGTAGAAATTTTCTTTAAAAATTAGTGATTTATTTTCTATTATTTAGAATAAGTTCTATTTATTTAATAAAGCTTGATAGAATTAACAGGCTTCTGTTAAAACTTTTGACCGTTATAACGCACCACCATCTTATACTGGTGGTGCGTGTACAATTTAATACGTTGACGTTCATAAAGTTTATATTTTGACTAGGTAGCACCATACGATGCATTACCATGAATCGTATGGTGCTATTGTTAATCTTCGATCTTTCCAATCAGTAATAGATTCCTATAGTTATATTTTCCTAAATAGCTATGGATGGATAGACAGTTGGCCACTATACTAGCATTGTAATTCTATACGCAATTTAGTCATGACGATATCCTCGGATCATTGTAGATCAAAATGGGGTCTGGACTAGTATGGCAGTAGCATTTATAATCAATATTTATTTGGCCCCTTAGCTCAAGTGGTTAGAGCAGGCGACTCATAATTGCTTGGTCGCTGGTTCAAATCCAGCAGGGGCCACCATTAATGTTATATTTTTAATGAGTTAACTGATTTGTTTTATTATTTTCATTGATTCATGCTGCAGGTAAGTTTTTTGTTTCACTGGGAACAAAACTCCTTTGTCAGCTCTAAAAAAGAGTAGTTCTATTAATGTAGTATGATATGTGTCAATCTAGATGCATAGAGGGCATTATATGTATTCACTTAAACCTTCTATAGTAAACATAGGTTATTCGAACTACTAGTTTAGTGAGAGGCATATATAAATAATTTTATTTGTGATTATGTCTATTTTTGTAAAAATTGCATCGATGATAACTGATTTTTTATTATTTATTAGTATGTTGATTGAGACTGATTAATTTCTATTTAACATTAGTTTGTTAGTAGTAAGTTTTTCTAGTGTAGAGGATAACTTTGTTCCTTTAGCCAGCTGCTTGTCTTGGCGCGCAGGAGACAAGATAGTGCTTTGCATCAGTTACGTTATTCCGTAATAGGTTATAAGAAATGATGTCATGTATCTTGGTATGTGGCTCGTGTCCATGGTTCTTGCTCTGGCTGCGTTTTTTTCTAACCATATATTCTGATTTTTGTTGACCTTCACAAGAACTCTTATTATTGAGTTTTTATCATGACAGTTAACATATTTTCCTGGTTTCCTGGTATAGTGAGATAGGTTTAGGTCAACATACTGGAACATTGAAACATAAGTGATCTTTTACTTCATATTGTTTACCGTGCTTTTAAGTGATTTTATTTTGGAATACCGGCCAGTTGCCTTGGAGCTTACGTATTCTCTCCATTTATAGTGTTATACGTTTGGTGGGTTGCCAGTATTTTCAGATATCACGCGTAGTTTTCATTGGTTATAAGCATTATTTGCGGTAATGCTTGTAAAGTCTGTGATTATTCTCTTTGGTGTGCAAGCTTTGAACATTAGGGTTAGCTGCGTTTATCGATGTGGTTATATTGGTTAGTGTACCTTAAAGGTTGAATATATTCACTTTTATTGCAGCTAAATTGCTGATCGTTCACTATTTTCCATTCTATTCTTCATAAATTTTTTTGGTTCTTTTTGATAGCCCATATATTGCGTCAGGATTTTGGACTGGTTCGTCCTTAAGGTGTTTTGCAATAACCACGCTTATGTGTGGTCAAGGCTAATTTCTGCCAGTAAATCCGTTAGCTTCGTACGTTCCATTTCATACTGCAGATTTTCACCGGTATCTCGGTAAGTTTGTGAATATCACCACTCAGCTGGTGTTTGAACAGTCGGTGTACCATGTTTATCGAATAGTCGCGTTTAAAATAAATTCAGGTGGTGGTACTTAGTCGTACTTACTGTGGCAGTGATAATTTTTACCTGCTGGCTAAATAGGGCTTATAGCTGAAACTAGCATGGCCCTCGTATGTATAACGAGGAACCCTTGCTAGTTTCCGGAAACGTTTTATCTGATCTGCGGGCAGGTACCGTTGAATCAGCATATTTAAACTTTTAAACTTATAAGTAAGGATAAAGGCCTGCTGTTACCGACGGCCTTCGGCGATTGCTGTGACGGCTTGAATTTCAGCGGCTTCCTGCTCTTGCTGTTCTTGACGATCGCGTAAATCCAGGATTTGATTGGTTATTAGCCCTTTTTCGATTTCTCGCAGTGCGATAACAGTATATTTATCATTTTCTTTCGCAACTAATGGATCTTTACCACCAACCTGAATCTGACGGGCGCGCCGCGCTGCTACCAGCACTAGGTCAAAACGGTTACCAATTTTTTCGACAGCGTTTTGTACAGTTATGCGTGCCATGTTAGCTATTTCCATAGATAAAGAAATGACTGAAAGTCATATTAAATGGTCAGTCTACTAATAATTTACTGATTAATGCGTCATAGCGCAATATCTGATGCTCAAGACGCAACTTTTCAGTTCGGATAATTGTTTTTAGATCTGATAATGCTGTATTGAAATCATCATTAACTATTAAATAATCATACTCCACAAAGTGGGTTATTTCAGTTATTGCCTGGACCATGCGTTTGGCAATAACTTTTTCGCTGTCCTGGCCGCGTCCTCGTAGCCGGCGGGTGAGCTCTTTCTTTGAAGGTGGCAGAATAAATATGCTGCGTGCATTGGGAACTTTACTGCGAATTTGTTGCGCACCTTGCCAATCGATGTCGAGAAAAACATCGATTCCTTTAGTTAACATCTGCTCAATGGCGCTACGCGAAGTGCCATAGTAATTGTCGAATACTCGAGCGTGCTCTAAGAAAACGTTCTCAGTTATCATGCGTTGAAATTTTTTTATTGGCACAAAATAATAATGCTTGCCATGTATTTCGCCTGATCGCATGGTGCGGGTGGTATGAGAAATCGAAACTTGTGGCTTATATGATGCTTGAGTTTTTATCAACATATTGATAAGAGTAGATTTTCCAGTTCCGCTTGGGGCAGAAACGATATAGAGCCTACCTTGAATCATAGTGAAGTTTTCAGTTGAGGTTAGAAAGACAACAAAATGATAGTTATTGTACACGGTATTAGCCACTGTTGCATCTGGATTGTCGATGCATATAGAGGGATAGAAATAAAAATACAGGAGTACTAGCAGATGCATTGGCTAGTACTCCTGTAATCTCTTATTTTTTATCTAATATCTGGGATTGCTATTCGATCCATTAGTTCAGTCATGATAAATAACGTTATAAGTATACTACATTTTCAAGCTGTATTTTGAATCAAGGATGCAATATATGTGATCCAAGATGATTTTGTGGGTCCGTTTGGTGATGCATAATTTTGCGGTGCGCGATGAAAGCTCATATGATCGGTTGTGTTAATTTTATTGATGGAATAAGATGTAAGATCTTCATCTTCGATATCGAAAGACTTTCTTTAATTAGTTGAATATGTATTTAATTTATGATAGTTATAGATATGTAATAACTATTATCCTATGATTAAAATATTAATTAATTTATCTATGTTTTATTTTAAAGTTAGACTGCTCTATTTGTCATTAAAACTATAAAATGGTATAGTATTATATAAGATATTGCTATCAGTTAGTCAAATAAACTTTGATCTATATAGCCGGTGCTGATTAATATTTTGTTCTAAATACATGATACACTTTAATATTGTTTAGATAAATATTTTATTACTGATGTAAATATTAAGCTTCAGGTGACTAATATATCAAAGCAGACTACATAAGAAAATATTTGTGTCATATGCAACTTACTTGTAAGATATTTAGCGCTTATTGTGGTTGTCCATAAAATTTGCGTTGTGACTATCGCAAGAAGAGCATGAATGGTTCTTTAGTACAGTTGGATAGCGTTGATCATAGCTTGTATGGTGCTATGATCATTGAATTTTTGCAGCGCCTGTGGTGATTATGAAAGTGGAGCAAGATTTTCAGTTTAAATTATGTGTCTATCGCGACCAATAGGATAGTAAAACTATGCTTTGATCTGTAGGGTAATCGGGATTGTTCCCTGCTAGCAATCCCCTACCGCAGGGGTTGATTTTGTTTTATTCCGTACGTTAATGAGAGATAACGTATGTCTCTTTTGTTGTTTATGATATTTCTGGTTGAACAGATCGCAATTGCGAAATTTATAACAAAAAATTAGTAATATTTTAGCTATTTTACTGTATGTGTTGGTTTTGGGCCGGGGGAGTATTTAGCATGCTACCGATTAATTTTTTACATGTTGTAATTTAACTGCTTTTTATTTGCTTCGTTAACTGAAGCTAGGTGCTTTGTTGATGTTATTTATAGTTTTCGTGAATAGATTTAGCCGTTGAATAATTTTTAGCTGGTTCTACTTTTAGTCATTTTATTCAATGTGCGTCAATGATCATTGATTTTTACTGCAAGAGTTCATATAGTGCTTCGGGTATCCGGTATATTACGCAGCGCCGGGAGGGGGCAGAAAAAACGATGTCATGTGTGGTATTGAGTGTCATATGGTGTTTATTAGATATAGCATTTTACTCATTCATTTTTACCAAAAATGTTTAGCCCGGTAGTATCATATGGTAATATGATCATATGTCACCGCTTGTTGAGTTTTATTATGGTATTATAAGTTTTATCTCATTTACTGATGCATATGGATTTTGTGTAATGTAGATAAATATTTATTTCAATTAAGATCAAAATGTCAGTGATCTGCGTTTGATAAGTGTTTATTGTGGCTCGTTTAATTAATAATTTTTCTTCGTCATAGAGATTTTTTAAATAAAATTTGGCTGCATTAAAATATTTTTTAATCTTGGTTTCATTTAATCGGATTTGGTTAAGTAATCCCTATAGTTGTGTATATGAGGTATCGGTCCTGGTTGTTGCTGTTGGGAGGACTGTGACTTTATTTTCAATAGCGATACTTTCTAGGTAAAGTCCCTCCCGTTATCGGGATATCGCTGAACCAGTTATCTAATTTTTGCCGTAGTTTATCTACGCCTTGTTTCTTTAGTGATGAGAAGATTTCAACCTGCACATCACCGATAAACTCCTGCACCATTTCCCGCACTTGATTAAGCTGCACCTTACGTGCGCTAGGAGTTATTTTATCCGCTTTAGTCAGCAGCACCATTGCTGGGATATTGACGTTTACCGTCCACTGCACTATCTGTTGGTCAAAATTTTTCATTGGGTGGCGGATATCCATCAGTATCACAATTCCTTTTAGGCTTTCTCGTTTTTTTAAATATTCTTCTAGTGCGTGCTGCCATTTGAGTTTCATTTTTTTTGGCATTTTGGCATAGCCGTAGCCAGGTAAATCTACTAAGCGAATACCTGGTTTAACTTCAAAGAGGTTAATCAGATGGGTGTGTCCCGGTGTTTTACTAATTTTGGCTAGTTTTTTTTGATTGGTTAAAGTGTTGAGCGCACTTGACTTGCCGGCGTTGGAGCAACCAGCAAAGGCGATTTCAATACCGCTATCGTAAGGTAGATGATGAATATCAGGTGCTCCTTGAATGAAATGAGTAATCTGGTAGTTATATAAACTAAACAAACTTTCTTCTCCTTAAGGATGTATGTGGTTAAGGATTATTCTGTTGGATTAAGGATACAGTGTTTATATTTTCGTCTGTATGATTTTTAGTCAATAGCCTATGGTGATTGCAAAGTACAATAATTTCTGACTTTGTTGGTAACTTCGTTAATTTTAGGTACATTTGCTGCAAAAATTGAATGTATAGTACTCCCGTATCCATTACATTACTCTATAAATAGGTTAAAGCAAATGATTTCATGTGTATTGTATCGGACCAGCATATAAAGCTTGCTTTGTAGTTTTTTCTGATTGTGTGTTCGACTTTACATTCATTTTGCTAACAGCTTTTAGTTTAGTAGGTAGGATATAGTAATAGTATCAATATTGCGCGGTGTTACGAATTTTTATCATGACATTAATATTTATAGTCTATTTTATTAATTCAAGTGGAATAGGGGCGAATTAGAAGAATATTCATTAAAAATGAAACCATATAAAACCTTGAAATATTTGCTGTGTCGGGTGAAACATTTATTTAATATGATTAAGATAGTGGTGATATTTATCTCTGACTAGCAGATTGATCGCTTTTTTTGAGCAATGTTATCTTTATAACACCAGCTATGTTAAGGCTGAGGTATCGAATAATCAGTGGGATGGGTTTGATAAGGGCTGATTATAGTTTTCAAGTTAATTATTTAAAATCATTGATTATTTCTTTATCATAATAGCTAGTCCAGTTGGTTATTCTTATATGTGCATCACCGTTGTATTAAACACAATTAAAAATAAATTTTGTCTAACGCAGCGAATATTCCAAGGTTTTATATAGCTCCACTATTTACAAACGACAATTTATCGGATTCTGACTGGTCAGATTAGAATGTATAGTTAGGTGAATCTATGGCGATAAAATTTGCATTAAATAAAATCGACTCAACTATGTATGTTTATCATCGAAGAAGTGGTTTAAACAACTTTTTAATAACGACTTTTCATTAGGAAGATCTTTTTTATAGCTAGATTTATTCATTAAAGTTCATATTGATGTTTTATAGATTGTTTATACATTCGATGCTTGGCAAAATCTTACTGCAAGTAAAGTATTATGGGGAGTTATGTAATGATGTGTCCGAAACGGTTATGAAGTAATCAACGTATCGTGCATTCTCGTCAGCTTGCGACGTCTGAGTTGGTTGTTTGGTAGTAACCTTTAGTATTTTATCTGGCGCTGGAGTGTTAAACAGCTATAATCCTAGATTAAGACTTTCTGCCTAACGGTGGATGCCGTTAGGCAGGGAATATCCTTCTGTCGTTTGCGTAGTGGAGAAGGGTGGGGCGGATAAAGTTTAGGTTTATGAAAAAGCTCATTGCGAAAGTATTCCTGCTAAAATTAATTAGTACACTAATGGAATGATGTGACAGCTGTAAGCTGATGCGAAAAATATCCTGCATCTTCAGTGTTTTGCTGATAATACTAGCGGTGGTCTCGTTTGTTGGTTAGGTGCATGTCAGTTGTTATTTTAAAGATGGTGCATGGTTAACTCAGTGCGTTTCAGTTATTGCATTCAAATAGTCAGCGGATGGTGTTCGTCGTCAACGATTCAGAATTTTTCTTGCATACATAACTGCATAGTGAATAGGCAGGTAAAATTGAAAATTCTGTATATCCCGGCAGATCTATCTATGGATAGATGGAGTAGCTTTACGCTATCTTGTATGCTGGACCATTTACAGTTTTGCCGGTAAACTCGGGCCATCGGTTTAATATCAATTGGTTGCATACTTTGTTTAGGGTTTGAGCTAATAAGGTAGTACGCATCTTGCGGGTATTAGTTCTACATTCTTCGCCCAGTGTCTATAGCTAATTGTGGGTGATATTTAACAATTTCTGTTCCAGTTCATTCTGATTATGGTTAATTTCGGTGAACTGGGATCCAAATCTATTACCAAAGTAATTTTTCTATGCTATATAAGTAGCTGAATATTTGTTCAGCCTGTAAATAGTTTAGGTGACATGCATGTATGGTTTGTTGGGGAACAAACAGGCAGTCTACTAAATTACATAGCGGGTCTGCTGTTCAATGATTACTTTGGTGTATTCTGGTAACGTTTGGTCGGGCATATCTTTTGTTAGTAATTGTATTGCCCCATTCCGATCAGCCAGTCGAATGTTTTTCTTTTACGCTAGCTAGTATACGTATAAGATTTTGTGTCGCGTTCAGTTGACCATGCTGAAATTGTTATTTACTAAGGCGTGGTTGGTTATCTATCGCTGCTGTTTCATCAATAGTTTTTTTTTGAGTGTCTGCAAGCAGTCGCATTGTGCTGTTAGTAAGAATATATGGTGCCTAGTTATTTATCCTTAGCTTGTTATCGGTAAGTTCTTCGTGTGCCGAAAATAACTTGTGCCAGCAGTTGCTGCGTTTACTGGGTGCGTAATGTACTATTAATTATCGCAATGTTGTTAATTAACAAATTAAAGATTTATTAAGTTTCGTAAAATATTGCAGTTATCATTATCAGTATCCTATCTACTTATAGTAGTATATAAGCTTTGTTTAATATTAGTTGGATGCTTTAGTTTTTTTTGCTTGGTATGAAAAATAAAATTGCTCAAAAGTAGAGGTAATCTGTGTGTATTTTTTTATTTGAAATAAAATAAAGTCACGATAAACATTCAACAGCAACCGTTATTGTTATTGATATTACGGTTGAACGTTTTAGTGAAAATGACATGGAAAGTCAGAATACACGGTGAGAAAAAGCTCTAGTTCTGGCGCAAGTATCATGCATGATCGGATATTACGGATGTAATATCATTACTCTCGCTTATCGCGGAGTAACGTAATAGATGCAAAAGCACTATCTACACGAATGTTGGTAAGGTAGTCTGAGAGGGATGATGCAGATTAGGTAATAACTATGAACATATTTAATAATGAGCTTTAATTAAGAAAATTTCTTTAAAGGAAAATGTTTTCTAAAACTTAGTGCATATTAATCGATTGTTAGTAATTGTAGCATTGTTAGACGCTAGGGCTAGTAAAAAAAAGCCCATTCGGAGATGGGCAGAATGGTTTTCCCGAAAAAAACTCAGGTGATTAAACGCTGTAGTAAAGCTCGAACTCAGTCGGATGTGGAGTCATGCGTACGCGGTCATTTTCTTCTTTTCGCAGAGCTATATAAGCATCGATAGTATCATCGGTAAATACTTTACCTCGTGTCAGGAACTTACGATTTGCGTCTAGAGCGTTCAATGCTTCCTCAAGGGATCTGGCTACAGTTGGGAGTTCTCTAGCTTCTTTTGTTGGCAGATCATACAAGTTTTTATCTATGGGATCGCCAGGATCGATTTTATTAATAATACCGTCCAAGCCGGCCATCATCAAGGCAGAGAATGCCAGGTAAGGGTTGGCGGCTGGGTCCGGAAAACGAACTTCTATACGGTGCGCTTTTGGGTTAGCAGCCATCGGAACACGAATTGAGGCGGAGCGGTTGCGAGCGGAGTAGGCCAGCATTATGGGTGCCTCGTACCCTGGTACTAGGCGTTTGTAAGAGTTAGTCGCTGGGTTAGTCAGTGCGTTAATTGCTTTGGCATGTTTGATGATGCCTCCGATATAGAATAATGCGATTTCGGAGAGGCCGCCATATTTATCACCGTAAAATAGATTGATGCCGTTTTTGCTTAAAGACATGTGGCAATGCATACCTGAACCATTATCTCCGAAAATAGGTTTCGGCATAAAGGTTGCGGTTTTGCCAAAAGCGTGCGCCACGTTATGCACCACGTATTTATAAATCTGGATTTCGTCAGCTTTTTTGGTAAGTGTATTAAAGCGGATTGCGACTTCATTCTGGCCAGCAGTTGCTACTTCGTGGTGATGTGCTTCCACAACTAGACCCATTTCTTCCATGGTTAGACACATGGTGGAGCGTAAATCCTGTGAAGAGTCTATTGGTGGGACTGGGAAATAGCCGCCCTTTACGCCTGGACGGTGTCCTTTATTACCTCCTTTATAAGCTTTTCCGGTATTCCAGGACGCTTCTATATCGTCAATGGAAACATGAGAGCCGGATATTGAAGTACTGAAACGTATATCGTCGAACACGAAGAATTCTGGTTCAGGTCCGAATAGTACGATATCAGCGATACCGGAGGATTTCAGGAAGTACTCAGAGCGTTTGGCAATGGAACGTGGATCGCGGTCGTAACCTTGCATGGTCGTTGGTTCAAGGATATCGCAACGTATAATCAGGGTCGTTTTTTCATAGAATGGATCAAGCACGGCGGTGGAAATATCTGGCATCATCACCATGTCGGATTCATTAATGCTTTTCCAGCCACTGATAGAGGAGCCGTCAAACATCTTACCTTTTTCGAAGAAATTACTGTCAATCTGGTGGGCAGAGATAGTAACGTGTTGTTCTTTACCTTTTGTATCGGTAAAACGTAAATCGACAAATTTAACTTCGTGTTTTTTTAGTATTGATAAAATTTGTTCAGCGGACATAACTTATATTCTCCAGGATGTTGTCATTTTTGTTGTGAAACGATTAAGGATGTATTGGATTTTACTGTGCATGATCTACTAAGTGGTATCAACATTGCAAAAATGCGTCTTTTCGTTCTTCAAATTGCACCAAAGTGGCAGTGATACTACGATAGTGCATTTGGTAAGAATCAGCACTATTTTGGTGCGTTGATAGGCAGGAAGTATCTGTGTACTGGCAAAGGAATGCAGTTGGCTAAAATTGCTCAAATGTAGGAAAGAGGGATCTGTTTAGTACCTTGCCTAATATGTGTACAATAATGCACTATTTTTAATGCTTGAGGCAAAGTTGTGATCAAAAATTTGCGTAATATCGCCATCATCGCACATGTTGATCATGGTAAAACTACTTTGGTTGATAAATTATTGCAACAATCCGGAATTCTGGGTGAGCGTAATAATCTTATTGAACGCGTGATGGATTTTAACGATTTAGAGAAAGAGCGTGGAATTACTATTTTTGCTAAAAATATCGCCATCAACTGGCGTAACTATCGCATCAATATCGTCGATACCCCAGGGCATGCTGATTTCGGGGGTGAGGTTGAACGCGTAATGTCCATGGTTGACTCGGTATTACTGCTGGTCGACGCTATGGATGGTCCTATGCCCCAGACTCGTTTTGTTACGCAAAAAGCATTTGCTTTCGGTTTAAAACCTATTGTAGTCATCAATAAAGTTGATCGGACTGGTTCACGTCCTAATTGGGTGGTGGATCAGGTTTTTGATTTGTTCGTCAACCTGGGCGCAACCGATGAGCAACTTGATTTTCCGGTTGTTTATGCTTCTGCGTTGAACGGTATTGCTGGATTGGAATACGAAAACATGGCCACCGATATGGTCCCCTTGTTCGAAGCCATCGTCAAGCACGTAGAAGCACCGAACGTTGATAACAACGGCTTGTTCCAGATGCAGATTTCTCAGCTTGACTATAATAGTTATGTTGGCGTTATTGGCATTGGCCGTATCAATCGCGGCTCAGTAAAACCGAACCAGTCTGTTGTTATCGTTGACAGTGATGGCAAGTGCCGCAACGGCAAAGTTGGCCAGGTAATGGGCTATATGGGTCTGGAGCGAATCGAGTCTAAATTGGCAGAGGGAGGTGACATTATTGCTATAACCGGTTTAGGTGAGCTTAATATTTCTGATACTATTTGCGATTTAGCGCAAGTTGAAGCTCTGCCGTCGTTGACGGTTGACGAACCGACCGTTTCTGTATCGTTCAGCGTTAACACTTCGCCATTCTGTGGTAAAGAGGGTAAATTTATTACTGCGCGTCAAATTCTGGAACGTTTGAATAAAGAGTTGGTGCACAACGTGGCGCTGCGTGTGGAAGAAACTGAACAGGATACTTTCTGTGTATCTGGCCGTGGCGAACTGCATCTATCGGTGCTTATCGAGAACATGCGACGTGAAGGCTTCGAGATAGCTGTTTCTCGTCCAAAAGTAATTTTTCTTACCGTGGGTGGTATCAAACAAGAACCTTTTGAGTCTGTGACGCTGGATATTGAAAAGCAGCATCAGGGATTGGTTATGGAAGCCATGGGTATCCGAAAAGGTGAAATACATGATATGCTAGCGGACGGTAAGGGCCGTATTCGTTTGAATTACGTGATCCCTAGTCGTGGTCTTATTAGTTTTCGTACTGAGTTTCTTACTATGACTTCCGGTACTGGTCTGCTTTATTCTACTTTTAGCCATTATGATAACATATACCCGGGTGAAATCGGCCAGCGTCAGAATGGTGTTCTTATTTCTAACGGTCAGGGCAAAGCAGTCGCTTATGCCCTGTATAGTTTACAAAATCATGGGCGTTTGTTCTTGGGTCACGGCGCGGAAGTATACGAAGGTCAGATCATCGGCATTCATAGTCGCTCTAACGATCTTACTGTGAACTGTTTGACCGGTAAAAAGCTGACGAATATGCGGGCATCTGGTACCGATGACGCCACTATGTTGGTTCCTGCGGTCAGGATGTCTTTAGAACATGCGCTGGAGTTTATCGATGATGATGAGTTAGTGGAAGTGACCCCGCAATCAATTCGTTTACGTAAACGTTACCTGACCGAGAATGAACGTAAGTGTTTTAATCGATTGCAAGGTCCCTACAAGTCGTCAAATTGAAATATCGGTTAATTTAAGTGAAATGCTATATACTATATAGATATAAATTGTGGCACAAATATATGCTCAGTTGTTAAAAAATAGTATAGTGCGTTTCATGATGTGTTTTATAAAAATCCTAGCTGATGTCATTATTCCAATTTTTTATTTTTGGCGACGTCAATAATCTATAGATCCAATGCTTTGGTGGCACGAATTCATGCTAGGGATCGTAGTACGCTCTCAAGGGTGGTTTATTCACGTTAAAATTTATACATTCGATTTAATTGCGGTAAAATTACTCATGGTAGTTAATATTACTCGGTAAAAGTGGATAGTCAGATCACCTGATAAAACGCTGTAGTAGCATAAGCATTATGTTTCCCTTACCAAACTAATTCGAGCTTTATGCGTTTAAGCTAATTAATTTTCTTTATATAAAGTACTGAGTTATTAATTACTTAGTGGGTTTGATCCCAGTTTTCGCCGATCCCGATATCTACCTGCAGTGGTACATCTAGTGCAAAACATCCTTCCATTAGCGTTTTAATTTGTATTATGGCGTTCTTCACCGCATCGCGGTGTACTTCAAATACCAGTTCATCATGTACCTGCATAATCATTCGTATCGGGGGTGCTTCCTTTTGCAACCATTCATCAATGACTATCATCGCCCGCTTTATAATATCCGCGGCGGTACCTTGCGTAGGTGCGTTGATGGCTGATCGCTCAGCGCTTTTTTTACGCATAGGGTTATGCGAATGAATATCCGGTAAATAAAGTCTACGGCCATCTAGCGTGGAAACATATCCTTGTTCATTGGCTTGTTTGCGGGTGAGTTCCATATATTTTAGTATACCGGGATATCGTTCAAAGTAAATTTTTATATACTTTTGAGCCTTTGCGCACGGCATTGACAGCTGCTGTGCTAGACCGAAAGCACTTATGCCATAAATCAGGCCGAAGTTAATCGCCTTGGCGTTTCGGCGTTGTTCGGCTGTTACTTTATCCAGTGAAGTTCCAAATATCTCAGCAGCGGTAGCGCGATGAATATCCTTGTCGGCTATAAAAGCTTTTAGCAATCCTGGATCTTGGGAAAGATGGGCCATGATACGCAACTCAATTTGCGAGTAATCAGCTGCTAAAATCAGTGAATCTGGCGGCGCGATAAATGCTTGACGTATACGCCGTCCCTCGTTGTTGCGTACCGGGATATTCTGTAAGTTTGGATCGCTGGAGGAGAGCCGTCCAGTTGCAGTGATTGCCTGATGGTAAGAAGTATGTATCCGTTTCGAGTGAGGATTGATCATTTGCGGCAGTTTATCGGTATAGGTAGATTTCAGCTTGGCTAATCTCCGATATTCTAGGATGAGTTTTGGCAGTGGATAGTCCAGCGCGAGCTTAGTTAGCACTTTTTCATTGGTCGAAGGCGCTCCGCTTGGCGTTTTCGTTAACACCGGTAGATTTTGTTTATCGTATAAAATTGTTTGTAGTTGCTTGGTGGAGGATATGTTGAAAGGTTCCTTTGCCAGCTTATGCGCTTTTACTTCCAGCTTACGAAGACGCTTTGTTAATTCTATTGAATGAGAAGCAAGGATATCCTCGTTGATTAGAACGCCTATACGCTCAATTCTAGATAGTAATGGCACTAACGGCATTTCAATCTCCTTAAATATTTTTTTTAATCCGGGCTGTTGTTCAATTTGCGGCCATAGCTTATGATGTAGTAGTAGTGTTGCATCGGTATTTTTGGCGGCGTAGAAGGCTGCTTGTTCTATGGTAATGAGATTAAAAGCTGGCTGATTACGGATCGTAGCGGTGATTTTATTGAACTTGCCGATGTTTTGGAATAGGTATCGGTCTGTTATACTGTTCATATCGTGACGACCTGAGACGCTGTTTAGTACATAAGATTCCAGTATAATATCGAATGCTATACCGGTCAGCTCGATGTTGTAGCGTTTAAGCATCCCTCGGTTAAATTTCATATTCTGCCCAATTTTGGCGATAAACGGGTCTTCCAGAACCGGCTGCAGTGTTGCTAGGACTTGAGCACGATCTAGTTGATCCGGTGCATTCAGATAATTATGTCCCATTGGTAGGTAGGCAGCTTCTCCTGGATTTACAGCAAAGCACAGTCCGACCAAATTGGCGGTTAGGGTATCTAGTCCGTCAGCTTCGGTATTTAAGGCGAATAATTTGGAGCTACGGATTTTGTCGATCCACTTAGCAAGGCTTGCCATGTCATATATGATCTGATGACATGGCGATAGCGCTTGTGTTGATTCGTTATCAAGTTTAACGTGCTGGTCTGCTTTTTTGTCTCTTTTCAACCATTTTTCTGATTTCAAGTGGTTCAGCCACTGCTTGAATTCATAACGATGGAATAGTAGCATCAGCTTTTCGGCATTGGGCTTTTGCACTGTCAGTTGATTATAAGGCATATTCAGAGGAACATCGGTTTTAATAGTTGCCAGTTGGTAGGAAAGGAATGCCATTTCGCGATATTGCTCCAGTTTGGCAGCTATGTTTTTGGCACCTCGGAAATTCAATATACTGATTTTATCTAGATTTTGATATAATATCTTCAGGTTGCCTATCCCTTGAAGCAGCGCCTGTGCGACTTTTTTTCCTATACCAGGGACTCCAGGTATGTTATCGGATCGGTCGCCTATTAGCGCTAGATAATCAATGATAAGCGCAGGTGGTACGCCAAATTTTAGTTGCACTTCTTCCAGACCGAGTATTGTATTAGACATGGTGTTGATGAGGGTGATTTTTGGTGACACCAACTGTGCCATATCTTTATCGCTAGTGCTAATCAGCACTTTGTGATTATCATGCGCCGCCTCTATTGCCAACGTGCCTATAACGTCATCAGCTTCCACGCCGGAAATGACCAGTATAGGTAATCCCATTGCTTTGACCATTTTATGTAGTGGTTCAATCTGATTGCGTAAATCATCAGGCATCGTTGGACGGTGGGATTTGTAATGTTTAAACAGTTCATCACGGAAGGTCTTGCCTTTGGCGTCGAATACTACCGCCATATAGTTCGGCTGGTATTGCGCCAGCAAGCTTTTGAGCATATTTAATACACCGTATATCGCCCAGGTAGGTTCACCTTTGCTATTGGTTAGAGGCGGTAAAGAGTGATATGCGCGGTAAAGATAGGAAGATCCATCCACCAAAATTAATGAATTTTTTGCACTTTGAATTATAGTGTGTTTCATTTTTTAGTTATTAATATATAAGGGTTTTAGCCTGCCATCGCCTGTATCTGGAGAATGAACGTTAGTTGCATAAAAAGGTGATAAAATACAGTAAATACAGCAAAATTTTTAGGATCATATTGTGGATAACTTTGTGAATAAAAATTATAATTTTTGCTGACATTCCTATAAATAAAGTAGTTTTAAGATAAAAAAATTTAAATATCAAATGTTTATATATTTACTGGTTGTATGCTTAATTTTGCATTGCAATGGTGTCATTGTGGATACAAATTAGCTTAAATGGGCTCGATGATGTCATAAGTAATAATTCTTAATTTAGATTTGCTGATGTCTTGATATGGACTAGGCTACGATAAAAAGTGTCAGCAGTCCTGCAGTCGTTTTGTATAAATAGATTATGGTATAGATATTAGCTTTGGGTAAGCAAGAATTCCACTACGTCCGCGAATTGTTTTGTATAGGCATCCATTGACGACATATCTAGACCGTCGTTTTTTATCATATATTTGCCATTAATGAACATCGCTGGAACCCCACGTAATTGCAGATCAGCGGCCGCTTTTTTTTGTTGTTCCACTAGTAATTTTACCACGAAGCTATTCCAGGCAGAGTCATATTTTTCAGCGTTAACGCCAGCTTTGATAAATATCGAGCGAATATCTTCTGAGGTTTGAACAGTGTGGATTTTCTGCAAAGCATCAAATATCAGTGGACTAACTTTATCTTCCACTTCCAGTGCTATTGCTACTGACCATGCCTGTGTTAGCTGTTTGCCCAATGGCCCCAGGAAATCGACGTGGTATTTAGTTATTTTAATATCGGTCGGCAACGCTTTTTTTATTTTATTGGAAATATGATACACTTGTTCAAATTGATAGCAATGCGAACAGTAAAAAGAGAAAAATTCCAGTACCTGGGGTTCATTGGTGAAAGAATTTTTGAGTTGGATATATTGTTTACCTTCAGTAAATTGTACGGCCGAAGTACTGAATGCCAACATTATACTCATCATCGCAAACCATATTTTTTTCATAGATTGTTTTTCTCCAAATTTAAGATTTAGGTGTAAAATTTAATACTAATAAAGTTGCAGCGTCGATTGTTAAATAGCTGGATTTATAAATAGCGCTAATTTAAACCTCAATCATCCATCCAGGTAAAATTGTGCAAAAACTGGAGTTTCAGGGCTAACTGAATCCAAATAAGTAAAATCACTTGCATGGTTCTCAGAGTATTCGGTTAACGCTAGTAGATTTCATGTTTAAAAATTTAATCGTCATCATTATAAAGTTGTTTAGCTATTCGTTTTAGGTATACTTAATTAGAATCATTTAGGTGTGTACATGTCTATGGCTTTGCCTAACTACTTATCTTAGTATAAATGTCAGAGTTTGGCGAATAGCTGTTTTTTTATGTTTTTCGCAAGTATTCAGGTAATAATTTGTTACATTATTTGCGATAGATTAAAACGGTTGATTTTATATGTTGCGGTATTATCCGTCACATGGTGCTTTCCTGACTGGATGTTTTGACTTCCATGCATTTTTACCAAAAATTTTAGTTTATGTCAGTATGACATTAACTTTTTATCCCATTTTAGGTAAAGTAATTAGAATATAAATCAATATTTACCGACTTATAAGTGAAATTTATAAAACCTTCTAATGACACGCGGTGTCAGAAAAAACATTTGTTTTGCTACAACAGTTGTGATGGTTACCGTTAAATAACGATGAGTGGTTTTATTTTATCCAGAACGTTTATAAAGAAGCCGTATTGGTGAATATATTGTTATAATTTCCAATTAATGATTCCAAAATTTGCTTTGCTATAGAAAATTTTGATTTATTTAATAAATAAAAATATAATTATAAAATGTACCGTATGGGTTATGTGTTTGACTAAAGAAATGCAAGCGCTAGCTAATTATTAAAATGATAGTTTTATTCTGATTTGTTTACTGAATTATATAAAAAAAGCCTCCTGCTTAAGCAGGAGGCTTCCTGTTTTGATGCCTGGCAGTTCCCTACTCTCGCATAAGGAAACCCTACACTACCATCGGCGCTACGGTGTTTCACTTCTAAGTTCGGTATGGGATCAGGTGGGTCCACCGCGCTAGTGCCGCCAAGCAAATTCTTTTTTAGCACACGTCTACATTGTGTCTATTGATTGCATTAGTACTTCTACGTATACATTATACTTTATTCAGGCTTATAAATGCAAGGGATATACAGGGCTGAGTTATCTTTTCTTTTTAATAGTAGATTTAGTATCTACTATTTAGATCGACGTAGTAAATCTTGTATACCTCTAAAACTATTTGCATTGGGTTTGAATTCGTGTCTATATTCTGTAATTTTGCAACTTTCTTTTTTTGCGACTGACAGTTAGGCGGGCAAAGATTGGATGATACTGGTAATGGTTAGCCATAATATTACTATGAGTTGTAATCCCACTCAATATTCACCTTTCCAATTTGGAATGGTTTCATTTGGAATGGTTTCTAGATGTTACTGCTGTATCATTAATTCAAGAAACTGAGTAAATAATTAAGATTGAGGTTGTGTACCTTTAGGCCCCTCCCCTACTTACTTGTTGTAGGGAGTCGTATTTCAACAGCGTGCTTGATTGTGTGTTTTGAAATGAACGATAAAACAGCGTCCCCTAGGGGGGTCGAACCCCTGTTGCCGCCGTGAAAGGGCAGTGTCCTAGGCCACTAGACGAAGGGGACAAATCTGTATGTAAAAATTTTTATTAATGTTGCATTTGTAACTATTTATACGTTCATTAATTTCGCATGCATCTTTATAGATTAGGTTTTGGATATTTCATTTTTATTTGATTAAAACGGTTATGCCTAGCTTAACTTAAACCGTATTGGCCGGTACAGATTGAAGCTTATTTATGTGGGTAACTTCAGTTAGATGATTTCTTCACACACGGAGAACTTCCGTAAATGTTTCTCTAATAACAAATGTAATATTTTGCAGGCTAGCTAGGAATTGCTCAATATACGATTGTAGTAGTCAAACTATTAAATTAAAATTTGACCTCAGAGAATTGCAAATTATTATTTGCAATGGATTAACTGTCAGTATTTAATATTTTGCTTATCGATTCTGACTGTAAGTGTCGACACAGTATGATAAATTGTTAAAGAGCAATACATAATGTTAATCAGTTAATTTGTCTAACGAAGTCATACATGTTACGCTTTTCTTTTATAGAGTCAAGGACCTTAAGTTAATTTCTATTGTATTGTTACCGTATCTTTAAATATAATTTAAAAGCGTACATTTGATCTATTTTACGAGACTTCTTGAATAAATTTAATCTTAACGATCTTTTCCTTGAATGAAGGATTCTTTACTGATATTATTATATATATAATGCTAAAAGTTTATCAAATAGCTATTTTAGCTATGTATCATAGAGGATGATGTTATGTTTTGTGCCCCAGCCACATCTGGCTTGCGCGATGAATAACGGTGTTTTCTTGTCCATATATTCTGATTTCCCATTTACTTCAATTTTTACCAAAGAGCTTCTTTCTCAGTAATGAGTCAATAGCAGTATTAGCTATATTGCTGTGAGTCGATTTTTATATTAGTGTTTTTAGACTGTTTACTGACTGCATGTGAGATTCGGGCGATGTAAAGGAGATTGCTTCACTAAAGTTAAATGCTCATGACTGTTAGGCAAAATTCTTAAATATCATAGCGTAATTAGACGGTTTTTTAGTAACTACATCTTGTTGTACCATGAAGTATCCAAGCCATTAATTAAAAGTTAGATGTACTTAACAAAGTTCTTTTTTATAATCTAGCATCTGCAGTCAAAGGATCATGTGCTATGCAAACATTATCTCCTGTCCGCCGTGCGCTGATTAGTGTTTCTGATAAAACCGGCATTTTACAGTTTGCTCAATCTTTATCCCAGCGTGGAGTGCAGTTGCTTTCGACTGGCGGTACGGCTCGGCTGCTAGCCGAATCGGGGTTATCAGTCACTGAAGTGACTGATTACACTGGTTTTCCAGAGATGATGAATGGGCGAGTCAAAACGTTGCATCCAAAAGTGCATGGAGGTATTCTTAGTCGCCGAGATCGCGATGACGCAATTATGCGTCAACATGGTATCGAACCTATTGATATGGTGGTAGTCAATTTTTATCCGTTTGCCGCCACAGTTGCGCGCGAAGGATGTACCAGAGAGGAAGCGATAGAAAATATTGATATCGGTGGTCCTACCATGGTGCGTTCTGCTGCTAAGAATTATAAGAATGTAGTAATCGTGGTAAATAGCCACGATTACGCTGCTATTATCACTGAGATGGACAGGCATGATGTTTCCCTTACTCTGGAAACTCGTTTCGATTTGGCTGTCAAGGCATTTGAATATACGGCCGCGTATGATAGTATGATTGCCAACTATTTTGGCAGTCAGGTATCGGCTTATTATGACGATGGCCATAATAAGCCGTCAGGACGTTTTCCTCGTACACTAAATCTTAATTTCATTAAAAAACAAGATATGCGTTATGGAGAGAACAGCCATCAGTTAGCGGCTTTTTATACAGAAGCGCAGAGCCAGGAAGCCTCGATCGCTAAAGCCCAGCAGCTGCAGGGAAAGTCTCTTTCTTACAATAATATTGTCGATACCGATTCTGCATTAGAGTGCGTGAAGGCGTTCATTGAACCGGCTTGTGTTATAGTTAAGCATGCTAATCCCTGCGGTGTGGCTATCTCAAGTACGATTTTGTTAGCTTATGAGCGTGCCTATCAGACCGATCCCACTTCGGCTTTTGGTGGTATAATAGCCTTTAATCAGCCACTGGATGTTGACACTGCTCAAGCTATTATCAGCCGCCAGTTCGTAGAAGTAATTATTGCACCAGCCGTTGATGACGACGCTTTGGGAGCGTTAGGGATAAAACAGAATATACGGGTGCTGAGCTGTGGTAGTTGGCAGTCTCGAGTACCGTCATTGGATTTTAAACGGGTCAATGGGGGCTTACTTGTACAGGATTACGATCTAAGCATGGTGGATTTGCAAGATCTGCAGGTAGTGACCGCACGTCAACCGACCGCAATGGAGATGCGGGATGCGCTGTTTTGTTGGAAGGTCGCCAAGTTCGTTAAATCTAATGCCATTGTCTATGCTCGTGATCGTCAGACTATCGGTATTGGTGCCGGACAAATGAGTCGCATTTATTCAGCAAAAATCGCGGGTATTAAGGCATCGGATGAGGGTCTAGATCTTCAGGGGGCAGTGATGGCCTCTGATGCCTTTTTTCCGTTTCGAGATGGTGTCGACGTCGCGGCTGCTATGGGTATCCGCTGTGTCATACAGCCTGGTGGATCTACCAGAGATGACGAAGTGATAGATGCTGCTAATGAGCAAAACATCGCAATGATTTTTACTCGTATGCGTCATTTTCGCCATTAAGCATAGAAGCAATAATTATAAATATTTTATTGGCAAAGGTTATCGTGAATATGTTTTGCATGAAACATATGTGCGTTTCGGCGTTGGTGGATAAAGTTTTATAGAGCCATGTGATGCTGGTACTATGTTGGTAGGGATGGAAAATATTGATATTGTTGCTATCGATATTTATTGGCCTAGTGGTTTTGCGTATGAACAGCAAATAGGCTTAAGTTCCAGAGGAACTGTTTGGTCAACGGTAGTAGTTAGATGCATTGCGTACCGATGGTTTACGGGTGTTTGGTTCAAACGTAAGTTGCTATATAACTTGATGGATCTAAAGTTTTTACTAAATGTTTCCTAACCTACATCAGGTTTCCATCGTTCATTATCAAACTTTTATCGAAATTGCACGGACATTTGCTAGTAGGGAGTGTCGATTGTTATCAAAGTTGATGGATTGACCGTTGGTAAAGGGGATATCGTAGCCATGACGATGGTAGAAACGAGATTAGCTTTATCTTCATAGTGGACGGAGAGAATGTGTTGTCGATGCTTATCCAGGACCAACATAGTCCTGGTGGCATGGGTCCTAACTCAGTTGAGTAAAGCAAGCTATTGCCCCATTCTGTGTGTTATTATGTTAGTGCTAGCTTTGTAGTGCTAGCTTTGTTTGCTTGCCGCCACGATATCCGGTTATCGTGTCATTGTCCGATAGGAGTAGGGGTTTAAAGGCTCGTATTTGCATTGGTCCTGGATGATAATTCCTAGTGATTTTATTATATATATTTGAAATTAGGATACTATGACGTAATGTCAGTCCAGCATCTTTAAAGGCATTAAGCTTCAAGTATAACGCTGGTTTCGTCATCGCTGAACAGCTCAGCGTCATTTCTGTATTCATACTGTAATGCTTAATGTCCTGGATAGGTTATGACTGTATAAGTTGCAGTAGCGTTTTAAAACTTGACGCTCTGTCTATTGTCGTTTTTGCACCACAGATGCATAAAATACTGTCATTAACAGAGCTATCAGCATAATTTAATTATAATTCTTCTATTATAAGCCATTAAATTTATTTAACTGCATCTTTTAGTGTCTTACCAGAAACAAATGCTGGTACATTGGCAGCTGTAATTTTAATTTTTTTACCGGTTTGTGGATTGCGGCCAGTGCGTTCGCTACGATGATTAATTTTAAAAGTACCGAAACCAACCAATTGTACTGCATCCCCTTTTTTAAGAGACTCGGTAATTGTTACCAAAGTGGATTCCAGCGCTGACTTCGCCTGCGCTTTGGAAAGATCGGCTTTATCAGCAATTACATCAATTAGTTGAGTCTTGTTCATATATTATCCTTACAGTGTGTTTATCGTTTTAAAGTGTTGGGTGTAACGAATATGTCGATTAAATAACACTTTCCTGCATATGCGCAACGATAGTTACTTTTTTATGTCTCTACATGTAGTCCAAACATGGTGCTGATGTTAAAGCTTGATGGATTAAGCAAACCAGGGGTAAAATCATGTTTTTGCACTCTGCTGTCTAGCGTAATATTTTTTATTGCAGTTCTATGCTGTTCAATAGACGGTATAGGATTAAGCTCCTTTTCAGTATCTCCACGTTGATAATAGACATTTTGTTATAGTCATATGTCAATGTCTCATTTTTTAAACTGTGGTGATGGAATAGTGCGTGTAGCGACAAGTTGTATTACCTGATAAATGTCGTATAAAGTGTTAGTTATCCTGCTACTGGAATAATGGCCACAAGCTTATTTAGCTGTAAATCGAGATTTTAGTACTGATATCTTCTCCTTTAGGTCTATAAATATGCAAAAAATCTCTTTTCACCACAGTCAGTCTGTTGACTGAATAACTGATAATTAAGCTATAAAATATCAAAACCTATTTCAGCGAGAAAATCAGTCATGGTCGCTCTGTGCCTGCTGTTACATACTAGGTAGTCGGTGCTGTTGGGGATGCAACGGTTTTACCTATTCAACCTAGCTGGTTGGCCCCGGTAAGCGGGGCCAGTTCATGCAATGTTATACCCATGTCTGGCTAATTTTATTCTAATTAAATGTCCAGGGACATAAATAGCGAATTGGAACGTAATTATACTGTGCTATAGCAAGTTAGATGTTCGACTTTATCCATCAACGGTGATGTTTTTTATTCATTGTGCTAACAGCTTAAATTTTTGCACAGAGGAATTTTTATTGAATAATCTAGTCGGATTAAAGGTTATTCAAATTACTTAATCTAGCCTGTTAGGCATATCTAGCTGGATCATTTTATTCCATGCTTATTTCATTTAAATAGCTGTTTTATTCTTGAGTTTGTTAAAACTGTTGATGTTAGCATCTCTTTTGTTTTTAGTGAGCATGATTTTGTTCAATGTTAATTGGCCCGTAGCATGCTGCTTGTTTATCAATGTTATTGGAGGATCGCAAGCTTGTTTTCGGGATTATAGAAGCCCTCTTAATATGTGGTTAGATCGTTGCGTTATCATAATCTACCCTCGTTGGTGACGTCGTCAATTTTTTGGTATGTTTGTTACAGGAGTGTTCAGGTGTGCACATTCGGTACCTTGTTCTGGGATAATGTTAAAGTGGATGATATCCCATGTGCGTAGTAGCCTACGGCTGTTACATAAATTTTACGCTGAGCTACTTAGATCGTGTGTTCTGCGTTGTAGCTTAGTAGCATTAGCAATTATCAAAAAATTTTGCCATGTATTGAGGTTTTTATATACATTAACGTTTTTAGCACGTTTATTGATGCATGTATAGTTCATGGCAATGTAAAGAATATTGATCAACTAAAAATTTAGTTTATGTTATTGCTTGATTAGATATCGACTTGAAAATTTATTGCAACATTAATATATGTGTGATAGCCATATCCGCATAGCTTAATGAATGAACTATGTGAGCAATTTGCTTGTTTGGAGAAGTTGGTGATCTATTTTTTAATTAAAAAGTTCTATTTATTCAACTTTCTTAAAATCGATTTCGGTGCTGGAAATGATCGTTGTTTTGTTCATTACTAAATTGTAGGTATTATCATAAATCACATTAGTGTTGGCGATTTATTTGGCTCGAAGTGTGAGTGTGTATCATAAATTATTTATTATTCTAACGATGATAGGGTCGTGATAGACGGTGTACTGCCTCAATAAAATGGGCTACGTGCTCCAGAGGCACATCCTGGTTAATGCCATGTCCAAGGTTGAATACATGCCCTTTCCCTTTTCCAAAGCCTCCTAAGATAGTAGCCACTTCCTGTTCAATACGGGATGTATTAGCATATAATACCGCTGGATCCATGTTTCCCTGCAGCGCTACCTTGTCTCCAACTCGTCGTCGGGCATCAGCAATATCAGTGCTCCAGTCAAGGCCGAGGGCATCGCAGCCGGTGGCTGCCATTGCTTCCAACCATTGACCCCCGCCTTTTGTAAAGAGTGTAATTGGTACCTGGTGGCCATCATGCTTCCGTTGTAAATTTTCGATAATTTTATGCATATAATCCAGAGAAAACGTGCGGTAGTCAGTACCAGTTAGTACTCCTCCCCAGGTATCGAACACCATCACCGCTTGAGCACCGGCGCGTATTTGTCCGTTGAGGTAGAGCACTACGCTATCAGCTAGTTTCTCTAGAAGCTGATGCATGGTCTTTGGCTCTGCGTACATCATTTTTTTGATTTTGGTGAATGTTTTACTGCTGCTACCTTCAACCATGTAAGTAGCTAAAGTCCAAGGGCTGCCGGAAAAACCGATCAGTGGCACCGCACCTTGCAAGTTATGACGGATGGTACGTACTGCGTTCATTACATAGCCTAGTTCTTGCTCTGGGTCGGGGATTGGTAGCTGACTTACGTCGCGTTTGCTCTGGATCGGTCGTTTAAAACGTGGTCCTTCTCCTTGTTCGAACCATAGACCTAACCCCATGGCATCCGGGACTGCAAGAATATCAGAGAATAGGATGGCTGCATCCAGCGGAAAGCGGCGCAACGGCTGTAGTGTTACTTGACATGCCAATTCGGCATTGCGATACAGTGACATAAAATCGCCGGCTTCAGCGCGCGTTGCTTTGTATTCTGGTAGATAACGTCCTGCTTGGCGCATCATCCAGATTGGGGTCATATCGACGGGCAGGCGCAACAGTGCGCGCAGATAGCGGTCATTTTTTAATTCATACAGGCTGTGTTGGATAAACTTAGCTGTCATTTAGCTTTCCTTATTTGATTAAGCTTGTCAAGCTATCTGTTTAGTATTGATTCATAAAGTAAGTTATTTTATTCAATTTATTACTATAGGTTGTGATTCTCTTAATCTGAGTATTGTTAGTGACCTTAAGAAACGTTTTTATTCGTGACATAGCGATTGTTTTTACAGATCGCGGGGGATGGGCACTTGAGCTTTTATTTTTAGTCAGTATGTGAATATGCATAGTATTAAGTTCCATCGGTGATATGTTTGCGTCGGTTCGCTGTTTTTTGATCGGTATGTTCTGACTTAGCATTCACGTTTACCAAAGATCTTTGCTTAGTAGTGTTAATGGTAAATATGGCATATCACTGTGAATTTTATCATGACATTAATGTTTTTAAGCCTGTTTATTGATGCGGTATGGCCAGCCAGGGTAATGTAGAGGAATCTTTATCACACTGAAAATGGAATTTATAAAACTTTGTATTCGCTATTTTAAGATAAATTATCATTTTAACATCAAGACAGTATTGATGGCCATCTTTGAATAACTTTAATGGCAGGGTTTCTGAACAATTTCTTCTCTAATATTTAAATAGCCGAGGCTGAAATATCTAAAGTGTTTAACCAAAATGTTAATGATTCATTTTAGGGAGTTGTGTTTCCTTATTATAAAGAGTAAAATTTATTCAATAAAATCATTTAAATATTTAGATTTTTTTGCTATCGTCTGTTATACAAAATTGTATTCAATTAGTTTCGGGCTATTTGTACACATTCGGATGCAGTGCGCCATAGCTGACGGAAGGTATATTTTGATATAGATTTTCTTAACGTACTGCTCAAGCTATTCTGTCACTTTGAAAAAACTAGTTCGAAGTTTTGCCCTAGGGAGGTTATTTCTCTTTGCTATGCATGACTAGTGGTAGGTCAAAGGCTGCTATGTATTTTCTTAGTTGATTATCTACCAGTCTTTTTTACTATTATTTAGTTGAAATTTTTTACTAAGAAGTTGTGGCAGTGACTTACTATCGCTTTGTATCGCTTTTTAGTCAATTATATCAAATGAAATTGAAAATATCTTGAAATGAGTTAGTGGTTTCTTGGTTCAATATTTTATTGAATAAATTGATTTATTTTTAATAATAAAGAGTAAACTATTAATTTTACGTTATAGTTGGATATTTAGCTGTAGCTGCCTGCTATAAGCTAATAAAATTTCTTGATAAAAGTCGTTTATATGATGCTATTTGGCGATGGCTATCAGAATTATGTTGGAACGAATTTCTTGCCTAACGCTATGAGTATTACAAAGTTTTAGCAATAAAGAATTTTGTGTGGATTTTATTTGCATCAGTAAATAGTTAAAAACGTTAATATCACCTGATACTACCTTTGGTAGGGGTCATTTACGCACTGTGCAATGCTGATATAAATCAGGTGCTGGATAATTAATTTTCATAATATTATTAAATTACGATGCTCAGTTAAGGAAAATCATGAAGATGGAACATAGATTGAATTAAGATGATTTAGTTAAGTGTGTGGTATATCACCGCGGTGGTTTTAACATTTTAATAATAGAAATATAGAGAAAATCTTAAAAAG
The DNA here is from genome assembly GCA_024748595.1 of Sodalis sp. Ffu. Lineage (GTDB taxonomy): Bacteria > Pseudomonadota > Gammaproteobacteria > Enterobacterales > Enterobacteriaceae > FFU. Next base: position 64,911 of record CP072944.1, read on the forward strand.
CTCTACTGTCGTGATGAGGCACTAGAGCTTATAGTGTAGGTTTGTAGCTTGAGTAGAAAGACTATGACAGCGACAGCAATTAACCAAACCTAGGTAGAGGGTTAAGCTCCTTTAGCGCGCAACAGCATCTGTCAGGATGCACGCAGCACGCAGATAAGCATTGCCGATCCGATCTAGTCATCTGTGCCACTTAGACCGGCGTTCAGTAGCTCAGTCAGGTTGGCTGATGCTTCGTCGGCGGTAAGTTGTGGTATTGTGTGAGTTTCAATCTTTTGGCGATGAATCGTGCGTTTCTGATGATAAGCGTAACCTGTACCGGCAGGGATTAATCGACCGACGATAACGTTTTCTTTTAGTCCACGTAATTCGTCGCGTTTGCCTGCAACAGCGGCTTCAGTTAGTACGCGTGTCGTTTCTTGGAATGAAGCCGCAGAGATAAAAGACTCCGTAGCTAGTGAGGCTTTGGTGATACCCAGTAGATCGCGCACATAGGTCATTTTTATTTTACCGTAGTTTTCCAATTGACGGTTAGCGATTTTAATGCGTGAGTATTCCACCTGCTCGCCTTCCAGGAATTCTGAGCTACCTGCGCTGATAATAGTGGCTTTTCGTAGCATCTGACGAACGATAACTTCGATGTGTTTATCGTTGATCTTAACACCTTGCAGGCGATAAACTTCCTGAACTTCGTTGACGATATAGCGAGTGACTGCGTGTACGCCCCGTAAACGCAGGATGTCATGCGGCGATTCTGGACCATCGGAAATGACATCACCACGTTCAACACGTTCACCTTCGAAGACGTTGAGCTGACGCCATTTCGGGATCATCTCTTCGTAAGCGTTGCTTCCGTCTGCGGGCGTAATGACTAGACGACGTTTTCCTTTAGTTTCTTTACCGAAGGAAACAATACCGTTAATTTCGGCCAGGATTGCGGGCTCTTTCGGACGCCGGGCTTCGAAGAGATCGGCAACGCGTGGTAGACCACCGGTAATATCTTTGGTACCGCTTGTTTCCTGTGGCAAACGCGCGAGGGTATCACCGCCAGTAATTTTAGCACCGTCTTCCAGCTGAACTATGGTTTTACCAGGTAGGAAATACTGTGCCGGCATATCCGTCCCTGGAATTAGTACATCGTTGTTGTTGGCATCTATGATTTTTAGTGCTGGACGCAGATCTTTACCGCTACCGGTACGTTCGGCGGTATCTAGCACTACTATAGAGGACAAACCGGTCAGCTCATCAGTCTGGCGGATAATAGTTTGTCCGTCAATCATATCGGTGAAGCGGATGAAACCGTTCACTTCGGTGATAACTGGCATGGTATGCGGATCCCAGTTAGCAACTGTTTCACCGTATATAATTTTTGAACCATCGCTTTTTGCCATTATAGCGCCATAAGGCACCTTGTAGCTTTCTTTGGTACGGCCAAATTCGTCCAGAATCTTCAGCTCAGTGTTACGTGAAGTGATGACCAGCTTGCCACTTCCGTTGATAACAAACTTAGCGTTGCTCAGACTAATGGTGCCCTTGTTTTTCACTTGGATGCTGGATTCCGCAGCGGCCCGGGATGCAGCTCCACCGATGTGGAAGGTACGCATGGTTAGTTGCGTACCTGGTTCACCGATGGATTGAGCAGCGATTACACCGATGGCTTCTCCTTTGTTCACTAAGTGGCCACGGGCTAAATCACGGCCGTAGCAGTTGGCACATACTCCAAAGTCAGTATCACAGGTTACGACTGAGCGTACCTTTACTCTATCTACTGAGTTTACTTCTAAAATGTCACACCATTGCTCATTCAGCAATGTGTTACGTTCGACCAAGATATCCTTGGTGCCCAGTTTTGGAATATCTTCTGCCGTGACGCGACCTAGTACGCGTTCGCGCAGAGGCTCTTTCACATCTCCTCCTTCGATAACTGGGCTCATCACAATCCCGGCAAAGGTGCCGCAATCATCCTCAGTCACCACTAGATCTTGCGCGACATCAACTAGACGACGGGTAAGGTAACCGGAGTTAGCGGTTTTTAATGCGGTATCCGCTAAACCTTTACGGGCGCCGTGTGTAGAGATGAAATATTGGAGTACATTCAGACCTTCACGAAAATTTGCTATGATGGGTGTTTCAATAATCGAACCATCGGGTTTGGCCATCAGTCCACGCATGCCGGCCAGTTGACGAATTTGTGCTGCAGAACCACGGGCACCAGAATCTGCCATCATAAAGATGCTGTTGAACGACATCTGACGTTCTTTTTCGCCGTCACGGTTGATCACTGTTTCTGTGGATAGGTTATCCATCATTGCTTTAGCGACACGTTCGTTGGCTGCGGCCCAGATATCGATAACTTTATTGTATCGCTCGCCTGCGGTTACCAGCCCAGACTGGAATTGTTCCTGAATTTCGGCTACTTCGGCCTCGGCTTCATCGATAATTTCGGCTTTTTTGGCTGGGATCACCATGTCATCAATACCAACTGATGAGCCGGAACGTGCTGCGTAAGCAAAGCCAGTGTACATGATCTGGTCGGCGAAGATAACAGTTGGTTTTAGACCCAGTACGCGGTAACAGGTATTAAGCATTTTGGAAATGGCTTTCTTACCCAACGTCTGGTTTACCAGTGAGAATGGTAGCCCTTTTGGCACTATCATCCAAAGGATGGCGCGGCCGACTGTGGTATTGACGAGGTTGGTATGTTCAATCCATTCGCCGTTGTCGCGCTTTTTATACTCGGTGATACTAACTTTAACGCGTGCATGCAGCTCGGCTACACTAGCGCGATAGATGCGTTCCGCTTCTTTCGGTCCGGTTAGCACCATACCTTCACCCTTACCATTCACACGATCTCGGGTCATATAGTATAAACCCAATACCACGTCCTGAGATGGGACGATAATTGGCTCGCCATTGGCGGGTGATAGGATGTTGTTGGTGGACATCATCAGCGCACGGGCTTCCAATTGCGCTTCAAGTGTCAGGGGGACGTGTACTGCCATTTGGTCACCATCGAAGTCGGCATTGTAAGCTGCACAGACTAGGGGATGTAGCTGAATGGCTTTACCTTCGATCAAAACCGGCTCGAATGCTTGGATACCTAGACGATGCAGTGTTGGGGCACGGTTTAGCATTACTGGGTGTTCTCGAATCACTTCGTCTAGGATATCCCATACTACCGCTTCTTCACGTTCTACCATTTTTTTTGCAGCTTTGATGGTAGTGGCGATGCCATGCAATTCAAGCTTGCCGTAAATGAAGGGCTTAAAGAGTTCAAGTGCCATTTTTTTTGGTAGACCGCACTGATGTAGACGCAGGTACGGCCCGACGGTGATAACTGAACGGCCTGAATAATCGACACGTTTACCCAACAGGTTCTGACGGAAACGTCCTTGTTTACCTTTGATCATGTCCGCTAAGGATTTTAGCGGCCGCTTGTTGGTGCCAGTAATGGCACGGCCGCGACGACCATTGTCCAGCAGAGCATCCCCTGCTTCTTGTAGCATGCGTTTTTCGTTGCGAACGATGATATCAGGCGCCGCGAGATCCAAAAGGCGCTTCAAACGATTGTTACGATTGATCACGCGGCGATACAAATCGTTCAAATCAGAGGTGGCGAATCGTCCGCCATCCAGTGGTACCAGTGGACGTAGGTCTGGCGGTAAAACCGGCATCACGGTTAGGATCATCCATTCAGGTTTGTTGCCGGAATGTACGAACGCTTCAAGGAGTTTAATGCGTTTAGTTAATTTTTTACGCTTTGTTTCAGAGTGAGTCTCTTGAAGTTCTTCGCGCAGCTGTTCGCATTCCTGTTCCAGATCCATATTTTTTAGTAAAGCCTGAATTGCTTCGGCACCCATTTTAGCTTCGAATTCGTCACCGAATTCTTCCAGTGCGTTCAGATACTGCTCTTCGGTCAAAATCTGGCGACATTCAAGGTTGGTCATGCCGCCTTCAACTACTACATAGGATTCGAAGTACAGTACGCGTTCGATATCGCGTAGGGGCATATCCAGTAATAGACCGATACGGGATGGCAGTGATTTCAGAAACCAGATGTGAGCGATCGGCGAAGCTAGTTCAATATGTCCCATGCGTTCCCGACGCACTTTGGTCTGGGTGACTTCAACGCCACATTTTTCGCAGATGACGCCACGATGTTTTAGACGCTTATATTTACCACACAGGCATTCGTAATCTTTGACTGGTCCAAAAATACGCGCGCAGAATAAACCGTCGCGTTCAGGTTTGAAGGTACGGTAATTAATGGTTTCTGGTTTCTTAACTTCACCGAAAGACCAGGAACGTATCATGTCTGGCGAGGCCAGCGCAATTTTGATTGCATCAAACTCTTCGCTTTTAGTTTGTGATTTTAGAAAATTAAGTAAATCTTTCACGGATTGGCTCCTATCGGAGTTGGACCTGTTAGGCACTCCTTCATTCAGTACTGCGAATCGCACTTTGGGCGAAAAAATTAGTTTTCTTCTAGTTCAATATTAATGCCCAACGAGCGGATTTCTTTTAATAGTACATTGAAGGATTCCGGCATGCCGGGTTCCATCATGTGATTGCTATCAACGATGTTTTTGTACATTTTTGTGCGACCGTTAACATCATCCGATTTAACAGTAAGCATTTCCTGCAGTGTGTACGCTGCGCCATAAGCCTCTAGCGCCCATACTTCCATTTCCCCGAAGCGCTGGCCACCGAACTGAGCTTTACCTCCTAGCGGCTGCTGTGTCACCAAGCTATAGGATCCGGTGGAGCGTGCATGCATTTTGTCATCAACCAAATGGTTAAGTTTTAGCATGTACATGTATCCAACGGTAACTGGACGCTCAAATTTTTCGCCGGTGCGTCCGTCAAACAGTGTGATTTGACCAGAAGTCGGCAGGCCAGCCAGCTGGAGTAGCTCTTTGAGCTCTTTCTCTTTTACACCATCAAATACTGGCGTGGCTATCGGCAGACCTTTCTTTAGGTTTTCAGCTAAACACAGCACTTCCTCATCGGAGAAGATGCTAAGATCCACATGTTGTCGCACATCATCACCTAAATTATAGGCTTTTTGGATGAATTCGCGTAGCCTGGTCATTTCTTCGTGCTGCTTGAGCATAGCGTTGATTTTGTCGCCGATGCCTTTCGCTGCCATACCTAAATGGGTTTCTAAAATCTGTCCAATATTCATACGAGATGGTACGCCGAGCGGGTTAAGTACGATATCGACTGGCACGCCGTTTTCATCATGAGGCATATCCTCGATTGGATTGATCTTGGAGATAACGCCCTTGTTACCATGACGCCCCGCCATTTTATCGCCCGGCTGTATTTGACGTTTCACTGCCAGGTACACCTTAACGATTTGTAGCACTCCTGGTGCTAAATCGTCGCCTTGGGTGATCTTACGACGCTTGGCTTCTAATTTCTTTTCGAATACTGTTTTTAGTTCGTCGTACTGCCCGGTTAGCTGTTTGAGCTGATTCTGTTTTTCTTCGTTGGTCAAGTCAAGCTCTAACCAGCGCACGTGGGTTAGCTTGGACAACTTTTCTGCCTCGATGCCACCGGAAACCAGCACGTCGTAGATTCGTGCAAATAGACCAGCATCTAAAATTTGTAGTTCTTCGGTTAGGTCTTTTTTTGCTTGCCTCAGCTGCATTTCCTCAATTTCTAGCGCTCGCTTGTCTTTTTCCACGCCATCGCGGGTAAATACCTGTACGTCGATGACTGTGCCGGAAACACCGTTTGGCACTCGTAGTGATGAGTCTTTTACGTCGGAGGCTTTTTCACCGAAGATGGCCCGTAATAGCTTTTCTTCCGGCGTTAGTTGGGTTTCGCCCTTAGGAGTCACTTTTCCTACCAGGATATCGCCACCGGTTACTTCTGCTCCGATGTAAACAATACCTGATTCATCCAGTTTAGAGAGTGCGGCTTCACCTACGTTTGGAATGTCGGCGGTGATATCTTCAGGCCCTAGCTTGGTATCGCGGGAGACACAGGCTAGTTCTTGGATATGGATGGTGGTGAAACGATCTTCCTGTACCACGCGCTCGGAAATTAACATGGAATCTTCGAAGTTATAGCCATTCCACGGCATGAACGCGATACGCATGTTTTGACCCAGGGCTAGTTCACCTAAATCTGTGGACGGACCATCGGCCAGCACGTCGCCGCGCTCAATTTTTTCACCCAGCGAAACGCAAGGTGTTTGGCTAATGCAGGTATTTTGGTTGGAGCGGATATATTTTGTGAGGTTGTAAATATCGATGCCCGCTTCGCCAGAACACATCTCATCAGGGTAGACATTAATGACGATGCGTGACGCATCTACATATTGAACGGTGCCACCACGTTTAGCCACTACGGTAACACCGGAGTCAACAGCTACTGCACGTTCCATACCAGTGCCGACCAGCGGCTTATCGGTACGTAGAGTAGGAACGGCCTGACGTTGCATATTTGCTCCCATCAGGGCGCGATTGGCATCATCGTGCTCAAGGAATGGAATCAATGAAGCGCCGACTGAAACTATTTGCTGGGTGGAAACGTCCATATAATCAACTTGGTCTCGGCTAAACAGACTTGATTCTCCTTTACTGCGGCAGGTCACCAGATCGTCAACGAAATGACCTTCTTCGTCAAGATTGGTATTAACCTGAGCAATAACGAAATTGCCTTCTTCGATCGCTGATAAGTAATGGATCTCGTCGGTGACCACGCTGTTCTGTACGCGACGGTATGGAGTTTCCAGAAAACCATACTCGTTAGTCTGCGCATACACTGAGAGCGAGTTAATAAGACCGATGTTTGGCCCTTCTGGGGTTTCGATGGGGCAGACTCGGCCATAATGGGTCGGATGTACGTCTCGTACTTCAAAACCTGCGCGTTCACGCGTCAGGCCTCCCGGGCCCAGTGCAGAAATACGGCGTTTATGTGTGATCTCGGACAGCGGGTTATTTTGATCCATAAACTGTGATAATTGGCTGGAGCCGAAGAATTCTTTGACCGCTGCCGAAATTGGTTTGGCGTTGATCATATCTTGCGGCATCAAGGTATCGAGATCACCCAACGATAGACGCTCTTTCACGGCACGTTCTACGCGTACCAGGCCAACTCGGAATTGATTTTCCGCCATTTCGCCCACGGAACGGATACGACGGTTTCCCAGGTGGTCAATATCATCTATTTCTCCTTTGCCGTTACGAATATCGATGAGTTTTTTTATCACGTCGATGATGTCATCTTTGCTTAGGATACCGGAACCTTCTATCTCTTCACGTAGTAGAGAACGGTTAAATTTCATTCGTCCTACTGCGGAGAGGTCGTAACGATCTTCCGAGAAAAACAGGTTTTCGAACAAGTTTTCAGCCGCTTCGCGAGTCGGCGGCTCGCCTGGACGCATCATGCGGTAAATTTCCACCAATGCGCTCAGGCGGTCAGTAGTCGGATCTACGCGCAGCGTTTCGGAAATATAAGCGCCGTGGTCTAAGTCGTTGGTGAATAATGTCTCAATACGTTTATATCCCGTTTGTCTCAATTTGGTTAGCAGGTCTAGTGATATTTCCATGTTGGCGGGGGCAATAATTTCACCGGTGCTTTCATCAATGTAATCTTTTATCACCACTTTGCCGATAATATATTCGATAGGAACTTCAATCTTCTTGACATCATCTTTTTCTAATTGGCGGATATGGCGTGCGGTGATGCGTCGGCCTTTTTCTACATAGACGATACCATTAGCCTCGATATTGAACGATGCGGTTTCACCACGCAATCGCTCAGGGACTAATTCTACCTGTAGTTTTTTGTCATAAATTTCGTAAACAACTTTGTTAAAAAACGTATCGAGGATCTGGTCAGTGGTGTAGTTTAGTGCGCGCAAAATAATGGTTGCTGGTAATTTGCGGCGGCGATCGATACGAACAAACAGATTGTCTTTCGGGTCGAATTCGAAATCGAGCCAGGAACCGCGATAAGGTATAATACGTGCATTATACAATATTTTACCAGACGAATGCGTTTTGCCCTTGTCGCTGTCAAAGAATACGCCTGGGCTGCGATGCAACTGAGAAACGATAACGCGTTCAGTCCCGTTGATAACAAAAGTTCCGTTATCGGTCATAAAAGGAATTTCGCCCATGTACACTTCTTGCTCTTTGATATCTTTTACCGTGCCTTCTGGTGCTTCGCGCTCGTAAATGATCAAGCGCAGCTTCACGCGCAGCGGTGCAGAAAAAGTCACCCCGCGGATCTGGCACTCTTTGACATCAAAGACAGGTTCTCCTAAGCGGTAACTGACATATTGTAGTTCAGAGTTTCCGCTATAGCTATGTATGGGAAAGACTGAACGGAAGGCTGCTTCCAGCCCGTACTGACCTTTTGGATCTTGCTCAATAAACTTCTGAAATGAATCAAGCTGGATAGAAAGGAGATACGGGACGTCTAAAACCTGCGGACGTTTTCCGAAGTCTTTACGAATGCGTTTTTTTTCAGTATAGGAGTAAACCATAGGGTTCCTCAATTATCTGACAAGTCGATCCACTCTGTACGTCCTAACCTAGGAGTACAGTACTGCAGCACTATATTTGTATTTCGATCGAAAGGTCGAAGGACTCTCTACAATGCCTGTTTCTATCAATTTTAAATCATTTCGCTGCATTTTGCTAAATTTAGAAAGATCCGGTAGGAGATGCAGCAATTAGGGCATCGATAGAAAAATATTGAAGCTTATCAGTGGTTAAGTAACGTGAAGTGCCACTGATGCTCTATAACAGAAAAGATTTGATTGACTAAAGTCCAACGCAATTAGTCTAATTTATGCTATAATCTGGAAGATTTATTTAATTTCAACAGAAGCACCCGCTTCTTCCAGGGTTTTTTTCAGAACTGCAGCATCATCTTTGCTTACACCTTCTTTCAGGGTGGTAGGCGCGGACTCAACCAAATCTTTAGCTTCTTTCAGTCCCAAACCAGTAGCACTTCGCACTGCTTTGATAACGGAAATTTTATTGCCGCCGATAGCGTTCAGGATAATATCAAATTCAGTTTTTTCTTCAATAGTTTCAGCTGGGCTAGCTGTTACAGCTACGGTAGTTGCGGAAACACCGAATTTTTCTTCCATCATGGAGATCAGATTAACTACGTCCGTAACAGACATTTCAGCTACTGCGTTCAAAATTTGTTCTTTAGTGATAGACATAACAAGTATTCCTAGAATCTAGAATTCAGAAATAGTTTATACGTTTGTAATCGCATCGAAATTAAAAGGGAATGATGTCGCTTCAATTAATCGCACAGTGCAGCTAAAGTACGAACTAGCTTGCCTGCTCCTGCCTCTTTCATGACTGACATGAGGCGCACGATTGCTTCTTCGCAAGTCGGCATAGTTGCCAGACGGTCGATCTGCGCCGCCGGGATAACTTTGCCTTCAAAGGATGCTGTTTTAATATTAAAGTTTGCATTGTCTTTGGCAAATATTTTGAACAAGCGAGCTGCGGCTCCAGGGTGTTCAGTAGAAAAGGCAACCAGGGTTGGACCGACAAACCTGTCTTTTAGACATTCGAAAGGAGTGTCTTCAATAACGCGGCGCATCAATGTGTTACGGACAACTCGCATATAAACACCGGTGTCACGACCTTTTTTGCGCAATTCATTCATTTTATCTACCGTGACTCCTCGAAAATCTGCAACCACAGCAGAAAGCGCGCTTTTGGCCACTTCGTTGACTGCAGTAACAATTACTTGTTTGTCTTGAAGATTTAATGCCATTAGCTATTGCTCCTGGATTTATTTGGGGATATCCCCTCGGGACTCACTTATATTGCCATCAAAATGGCAGTAAGTATCGATATACGATACTGTGAACAAAATCTAGTAAATAAAAACAATATTTAGCATTTAGCTGTCACCGTCTGCGCAAATTTAAATGTAGTGATGCATATTTGCGTTTTTGGAAAAGGCTAAATAGGCCAACTTTCAACCGAAAAAATTGGGTGTGACGGTAACTTCATTTAATGAAATACCCGGCGTTAGATTCTAGACAAATTCAAAGTCTGTGTAAAGCAATAATTAAGTTTTTGCTATAAATAGATTGTTTTGATTGATGACGATGCTTGCGCCCATTGTGGTGGAAAGACTAACTTTTTTGATATACAGACCTTTTGTCTGTGTTGGTTTGTTTTTTTTCAAAGCAATCAGCAGAGTTTCCAGGTTTTCTTTTAATTGGTTGGATTCAAAATTTATTTTACCAATAGTAGTGTGAACGATGCCATTTTTATCGTTGCGGTAGAGTATCTGACCAGCTTTAGCATTTTTAACCGCGATAGCGATATTTGGAGTAACAGTGCCTATTTTGGGGTTCGGCATCAGGCCGCGGGGACCTAGAATTTGGCCTAGCTGACCCACTATACGCATTGCATCCGGAGAAGCGATAACTACGTCGAAGTTAAACTCGCCTTTTTTGATTTGATTGGCTAGGTCATCCATGCCCACCAGGTCAGCGCCAGCAGCTTTGGCAATTTCAGCGTTAATACCTTGGCTGAATACGGCAACGCAAACACGGCGCCCGGTTCCGTGCGGTAAGACTGTGGCGCCACGGACGTTTTGGTCTGATTTACGTGCGTCGATGCTCAAATTAACGGCAACATCTATGCTTTCAACGAATTTGGCGGTCGCCAGCTCTTTCAGCAAGTTTATGGCCTCGATGATATCGTATTGTTTGGTGGAATCAAATTTGTCACGGATTAAACGCATGCGTTTGGTCAGTTTAGCCATTTTAATCCTCCACTACCAAGCCCATGGAACGAGCGGTACCCGCTATGGAGTAGGACATCTTTTCCACATCAGCTCCGGTCATATCAGTAGCTTTGGTTTCTGCGATATCACGAATTTGAGCTCTAGTCACTTTACCAATTTTGTCTTTATTTGGTTTACCGGAACCAGATTTAATACCTGCTGCTTTTTTTAGTAGCACGGCAGCTGGCGGGGTTTTGGTAACGAAAGTGAAAGAACGATCGGAGTAGACGGTAATAACAATTGGGATGGGCAGACCCTTTTCAATATTTTCGGTTCCGGCATTGAAAGTTTTACAAAATTCCATGATGTTAACGCCTTGCTGGCCCAGAGCCGGGCCAATCGGTGGACTAGGGTTTGCCATACCTGCAGGAACTTGTAGCTTAACATAAGCTTGTATTTTTTTGGCCATTTTTGATTTCCTTTTACTTTATGGATGATAACATCAGTTTAGATTTTCCCTACTTTCTTGCTGAGGCGTAAAACTAAAAGTATGGAACTTAAGATTAATTTCGCGTCTTGAGCAAATAAATACTTCTTAATTTTAGCCCTTTTCTACTTGACCAAAGTCTAATTCTACTGGTGTGGCACGACCAAAAATAGATACTGATACCTTCATACGGTTTTTTTCATAATCTACTTCTTCTACTACGCCATTGAAATCGGCGAAGGGACCATCATTAACGCGCACCAACTCGCCTGGGTCGAATAGTGTTTTCGGTCTCGGTTTGTCTCCAATTTGTTGCAAACGGTTTATAATGGCGTCGACTTCTTTATCACTAATCGGCGCTGGGTGATCAGATGTACCACCTATGAAACCCATAACGCGCGGTACGCTACGTACTAAGTGCCAACTGGCGTCATTCATCACCATTTGTACCAGTACATAACCCGGAAAGAATTTACATTCGCTTTTGCGACGCTGGCCGCCACGAATTTCAACTACTTCTTCTGTTGGAACCATCACTTCGCCAAACATTTCTCCTATATCATGCAGTTTGATATGTTCGCGTATTGATTGCGCCACGCGACTCTCGAAACCGGAAAATGTCTGAACGACGTACCAGCGTTTTTTGGGAGCTTCGGACATCTTAGAACCTCAACCCAATAATAAATGATATCACATAGACTAAAATACTATCTAGTCCCCATAAAATCAGTGACATCATGACAGTCACTGCGGTGACGATTAATGTGGTATGTAATGTATCCTGATGGGTTGGCCAAATCACTTTACGTACTTCAGTGCGCGCTTCATGCGCAAGCGAAATAATGAATTTGCCTTTGGTAGTCATCAGGGCCACACCACCCGCGATAGCGATAATAAGCACACCAGATAATGCTCGCAGGGGCAAGCTAAAAGCTCGATAAAAATAATTACCCAGGATAGCAACTAGCAACAATATAGCGACAATCAACCACTTGATTATTTCTTGACCGCGTCTGCTCAGACCGCGTCTGCTTCCTTGATCTTCGGTATGTGTACTCATTAAAAACCTGTCATATTAAAATTTAGACAAATAATCAAGACCACTGAGTATGAAGTTACTAACCAATAATTCTTTGGATTAGTAACAAGTTTTATAGTTTTACGTCGGTTTTAAGCAAATTGTGCCTCACCAGTGATTCTGATGTAAAATCATTAAAATATAAAGTATATCAGATGATGCCCTTTAACCGCGTATCACGTCAAATAGTTCTTCGATGAAAGTCAGTTCTTGATGGTTTAAGCGATAATTTTGGCAACAATTCTCGATGGTGTTATCGATCTAATCAATAGCATATTGTTAAGTAGGCTTTGGTTAAAACAGTGGTGATATTTGCGAAAGTAGTTTTACCATTGTCAATAGGACTGATAATAATGATGTTAATATATAATTTTAAGGTTTTTATTGAATAAATCAAAAAAATAAAAGGTAAATTATGATTTTTTTAGAAAATTTCTCGGTATGGTAAGTCAAAAATTTAAGGTCACTATATTGGCTAAGCAATTATCAAACGTGATTTACTGATGTTTTGGTTTTATATATTAGCCATTGCTGCTTGGTATGAAGAAAATGAAAGCGTTTAAAAGGGCAGACCCAGCCTATTATATGATGGAAATGGGCATCATAAAGTTATATGATTTAAAATAGATTCATCTAACTTTATGATGTTACAAGGTTTTATAACTTTTCAATTAATGCATGTGCATTTAGAATATATCTGCATTCAGTAAATGGTTGAAAAAATTCGAAGCGCGTTTACTAATAATGCTATTTGGCTCAAGATTTTTGGTGAATATGACTGAAAAGTCAGAATACACTGTGTTTGGTGTAAATAGCATGTGACGGTTGAATAGGACACATGAAGTTATCACTATGATTTTTTGCGTTAATGTAACGTATGTAAAAACCTGACTGGCCGCTTGCATATAATGCTAATTTAAAATTAAGAAACCACACTCGACGGAGATTATGGAATGTATGAGTTAGCATAGAGTTTAGTTAGGTGAAGCCAATGGCGATAAAATGCTACATATCATTGGGTATCACCATATAAATTTGGTGATACGCTTTATTGAGTGTGTATGATAAAGTAAAGTTAGAGAAATGATGCTAATAGGCAGATTCGAACTGCCGACCTCACCCTTACCAAGGGTGTGCTCTACCAACTGAGCTATATCAGCGTATTTGGAGCGAGCAGTGGGAATCGAACCCACATCATCAACTTGGAAGGATGAGGTAATAGCCATTATACGATGCCCGCATCTTAAAATTTGCTATTTAATAGATTTCTATACTGAAACTTTAATCCGTTTCGATGCTGTTCATCGTTGTTGTTTGGTTATACTCAAACTGCACCTGGTCAAATGTTTTACCGATTTCATGTTGAGTTATAGTTTGGAATCTATGTAAAACTTATGGTGGGGGAAGGATTCGAACCTTCGAAGTCTGTGACGGCAGATTTACAGTCTGCTCCCTTTGGCCGCTCGGGAACCCCACCAGATTTTTGTTACTGCCGGCAGAAGGAATTGAACCTCCGACTTACTGATTACAAGTCAGTTGCTCTACCAGCTGAGCTATGCCGGCATCGAATGCTGCGCATTCTAGGTAGAGTGCATGGCCTATGCAACAAAAAATTGCGTAAATTGTATTTTTGCTCAAAATTACCTAATTTCATAACTGTGACCCAAGATTAATTATATCATATTTGAATTTGAAGCAGCGAAACTTTATGTTTGTTGTGCTAGTACAACTCTCTGCTAGCAGGCCTAGATTGTTGTTCACAGCCCTTTCACCAAAGTCAGGATGATTGTACCATTGTAATAAAATATCTGACTTGTGTCACAAATTTTGTGATGGCGGTAGAAAAATATTCTACCATGGAAATTGTACTGTCTATCTTTATTTTTTCTGGGTTAGTTTTTAGTGGCCTGAATAGACCGTTCAACGGGATTGGCTTAAGTTATGACTAAAGCTGTGCAATCTTTTTCCACTACATATCTGCAATTTAGCCGCAAACAATGGGCAGCATTGCGAAACTCCGTCCCGTTGACGTTAACTGAAGCGGAAATTGCGAATCTAAAAGGTATTAATGAAGATCTTTCCTTGGAGGAAGTGGCGGAAATTTACTTGCCGCTGTCGCGCTTGCTCAATTTCTATATCAGCTTTAACCTTCGCCGCCAGGTTGTACTGGAGCAATTTCTGGGTACTGACAGTCAGCGGATTCCCTATATTATTGGCATCGCCGGTAGCGTAGCTGTAGGTAAGAGTACTACAGCACGTGTACTACAGGCGCTGCTGAGCCGATGGCCGGAGCATCGTACGGTCGAATTGGTAACGACCGATGGTTTTTTGCATCCTAATCATGTGTTGAAAAAGCGCGATTTGATGAAAAAAAAAGGCTTTCCGCAGTCCTATGATATCCGTAGCCTGGTCAATTTTGTTTCTAAGGTAAAATCTGGCGCAGCACGAGTGATCGCTCCGGTTTATTCACATTTGATTTATGATATAATTAAGCAAGATCAAAAAGTGATATCTAGGCCAGATATCCTGATCCTTGAAGGTCTAAATGTGTTACAAAGTAGAAGTGATTATCAGCATGATCCTCATCATGTGTTTGTTTCTGATTTTGTCGATTTCTCGATTTATGTAGATGCGTCAGAGGATTTGTTGCAGCATTGGTATATTAACCGTTTCTTGAAGCTTCGTCAAGGAGCTTTTTCTGATCCAGATTCTTATTTTCACCATTATGCACAACTTTCAGAGCAGGAAGCGGTTACCATCGCTTCCCAACTATGGGTTGAAATAAATGGTCTAAATTTGAAACAAAATATTTTACCTACTCGCGAACGAGCCTCTCTTATCTTGAGCAAAAGCACCAATCACACAGTGAATAAAGTGCGACTACGAAAATAACTGTGATGGCATCATTTAACATCACAAGCGATGCGCCTAAGTGAGTGGTATTGCATTTCGCCGGATATCCTTGCAAAGCTCTTACTTAATGCCATTCCAAGATAATATAGCATATTTTTGGCCGTTGCGGTAAATTATTTTTGCTTGAGAGGCATTGATGGCGGTGCTGACGAAGTAATTTTACTAGTATGGTTTGAAGGTAAGCCGGGTAGTCAGTTAATGGGCTATTGCTTTGTGCTATGTTACTATCGTTGGTACGAAAGGTACATGAGCAATGCTGAGCTGGTAATAGAGCTGGATTTTTGAGGATAATAACAAATGTAGGATGCCATAGGTGTATGACGATATCTCTATGATCGAACGGGTTATAGGCACATAATTTATGGCAAGGTCAATAAATTTAAAATCATTAACTTGGGCACTACAACAACGTTATCATCCAAGGCAGTTATTGAAGTTCTGGTTGGTTAATATCTCAGATTGCTGCTATTAAGAAAATAACTGTTTAAATAAAGCATCCATATGCTACTTGGAGAGAGCTAGTATCACTTTTTAATTGATATTAAAAATTTTTCTCATCCAGTTAACATTATAAGCTTTATATGTTTTTAGGACTCTTACTTGCATCAGTAAAGAGGCTAAAAATGTCAATGTATGATAAAGATTTGACTTGTACATACTAATTGCTGAGTTGCTTGACGATACTGGGTTGAAAGATTTTGATAAAGGTGATGTTGAAAGTTAGAACACATGGTTAGTAAATATCTTTACCTTAAGGAACTTGCAACTGATCAATTTATGTTGATAGGACTGAGGCGATGGGAACCAATGTTTAACAGAAAATATCTCATCAATTGCTATTATTCAACAAAGCAGCATGAGGTTGCAAGAATCTAGGTGCCCTATGAATATATTATTCAGCGATATTTTAGAAACTATTGTTTCATGCATCGTGGCATAGTCCATAAGTATGATCTTGTCTAGATATATCGTTTTTTAGCTGTGTATTTTAATGTTTATTTAGCAGTTTAGTAGAATCAATGCCAATATGAAAGCTGTTGCCGCACGTCGAATTTTATCGATGACATAACCAATGTTTTTAGTCTTTATTACTGATGGATGTTTAGCATTTATTATGCAGAATAACATTTATTAATTAAAAATGGAGTCTATACAAACTTTATAATGTTCGCAGTATGAGTCGAAAGATTTATTATAATATCAATTAAGTGATATTAGCTTTTTATTAAATAGCATACTAGTTTGTTTAGACAGGCACATACATGGTTAAATTCTCCGACCTGATGTCGTTTAATCATATTTGATGATATCGTTGTGTTTAGTTAGAGCAATTTATAATTTTAATTATACCTATCAATTATATTGCAGTGCATGTATCGGGGTGCTGTTCGTACCTTTACGGTGAAGTGATGATTAGGTCAGAGAAGTGTTCAACTCGCTCAAATTGGAAGTAATGGAATTCATTAACTACATGATCCCAGAAAATTTAGCACAAACGGAGGATTCATTGTTGGTAGTGGTATATTTTCATCTGTGTTGAAACACTAGCGTGCTCGCGTTCTAACGCATATGGGGTTAATCGTTATGCTAACGACGGCGTAAATAGTTGGAGTTCCGGCACCAATTTGAACTATATCTATCGCATATGTGTTACCAACGATATACCGATTATTGCCTTGGGCAGAGTTTGACGTGGTATTTTTTTACCGTACTAGTCTAATAGCAAATGCTGACTTCTATGCCGCAACTTTGTTTAGTTGATCGTCAGCAAATCGGCTTGCTACAATCGCCGATTTTATTGTTATATAAGAACTTTTGATAACGTCTGATGAGCAGCAGTATGATAAGGCTTGTATTATCACGAACTAAAAATAGCCATCGTTTTATCAAATTTAGTAAGGATAGAGATCCCCT
This sequence comes from Sodalis sp. Ffu, assembly GCA_024748595.1. GTDB lineage: Bacteria > Pseudomonadota > Gammaproteobacteria > Enterobacterales > Enterobacteriaceae > FFU. The sequence continues at coordinate 82,028 of CP072944.1, forward strand.
CATGCGTTTAGTTCTAATATAGCTATTGGCCACGTAGCGAGATTTTACCGCCCAGATAAGAATAAGTTCTCTTGTCCTGCTCCAGTAAAAGAGCTCCTTGTGCATCGATGCCGCGAGCAATACCTTTAACAATCCGGTCGCCGATCAACAGCTTTACCGGTCGATCATAGAAGTTGTCCAGCGCCGGCCAACGCGAAATAAATGGCGCCAAACCTTTGTGTTCAAATTGCCATAACGCTTGCCGCAGTGCATCTGTTAGTTCTGCCGCCAGCACATTACGATCGATGGTGATACCTGTTTCCTGAAGGTTAATCCAGTTCTGATTAATTGTCTCTGCTGATGATTTTCGCATTGCCAAATTGATACCTGCGCCAATTATTCCATGGGCAAAATCGCCGGCTTTACCTGTGATCTCTACCAAGATACCTGCCAGTTTACGATCATCAAGGTAAAGATCATTAGGCCATTTAACCCGCACTCCTTGCGCGCCGCTTCGTTGCAGTACTTCCGCCATTACGATACCTACCATTACACTCAGGCCAGTAGCCGACGTGGGTCCCTGTTTTAGGCGCCAATAAAGAGATAAATAAAGATTATTGCCGAACGGCGAGACCCATTGCCGGCCACGGCGGCCTCGTCCTTGCGCCTGATACTCAGCAACGCAAGCATCACCCGGTAAGAGATCGGCGATACGCTCAATCAGGTATTGATTAGTGGAATCAATTATTGGTAGTACAGCTATCCGCCCTGCTGGCAACTGTGCCAAGATCATTGATTCATCCAGCAGCTGTAGTGGTGCATGCAGACGGTAACCCTTGCCGGGTACCGTGAACACATCGACCCCCCAGGCGCGCACTGTTTGGATATGTTTATTGATCGCATTGTGGTTCATGTTCAATGCTTTGCCAAATTGTGCATCAGAATGAAATTTACCGCTGGCCAGCAAATTAATCAATTTAAGTGGTACGCTAATATCTTTCATGATAGAACACCTATTGCGTCCACTTCCCCTTGGGAGGCAATAAACCGTACCTCAGGCTCCAACCATATGGCAAATTTCTTTGCGACCTGTCGGCGAACATAGCGAGCCAATGCGGCGATTTCATCGCCGGTAGCTTGCCCAATGTTGATCAGGACTAAAGCTTGTTTGTCATGCACTACCGCATCGCCGAGCTGGTAGCCTTTTAATTTGCAGTGATCGATAAGCCATCCTGCTGCAAGCTTTACCCTGCCATCTGGCTGGAGATAATGGGGTGCATCGGGATAATGTGTAAGTAATTGATTCGCTGTTTTCGCTTTGAGCACTGGATTTTTGAAAAAACTGCCGGCATTGCCAGCCATTGCCGGATCCGGTAGTTTGTTGCGCCTTGTAGTGCAGACGGCGTCAAATATCTGGCGTGGCGTAACGCTGTGCAGATCGAGCTTGGTTAAATCTCCATGACTAAGAACTGGTTTCCAGGTTTTACGTAGCCGCAGGCCCACCGCTACAATAGCGTAGTCATGTCGTAAATGATGTTTGACAAATATGCTTTTGCGGTAACTGAACTGACATTCAGTGGCGCTAATACGACTTTTTTTTTCAGTTTTTAGTTGCAGAATATCTACGTATTCACACAGTTGTTGTAGTTCTACGCCGTAGGCGCCGATATTTTGAATCGGTGCAGAACCGACGCAGCCGGGGATCAACGCTAAATTTTCTAAACCTGGCATTTGTCTTTTGAGGCTATAAATCACCAGTTCATGCCAAATTTCGCCGGCACCGACATGCAAATGCCACGCTTCGTTGTCTTCATTGATAGTGATGCCTTTTACACGATTCAGTAATACTGTACCGCTATAGCTTTCTAAAAACAGTACATTACTTCCCCCACCCAACAGCAATATCGGTCGATTTTCTTTATTGGCTTGTCGCCAAAGCATTAGCAATTCAGCTTCAGTATGTGCTGTAACCACATGGTGCGCAAGCACGTCAATGGCAAAAGTATTCAGCGGTTTTAGAGCCACATTGTGTGTCATTTATTATTTACACCTATCTTTCATTTTCATTTAGTTTAGTATGTTTTACAGATTCTATAAAATGGAGCGGGTGCTATTGCATTTAATGCATATCTAGATCATCTACCAAGATAATAAAAATCTTTCATATCCTTTAGCCAGCGGTGTGCTCTAAGTACTGGTTTCAGTAGAATGATCATTTCGTAATTTTTACGTTTGCTATTAGAATCTTCTAAAAAGACAGCAATTATATGATTTTGTAATTAAGTGCTGTTTACCTTATTTTTATCTGATCTTGAAGGTTAATTTATCGCCATTATCAGGCATAAATATTTTAAACACGTAAAACGTGCTCGTTACAATATCTTAAGAATTTTTCTTATCATTGCAGTATTATGATTAAATAAAATTACAATAATTATTTATTTTATATTTTTATTGATTATTTTTATAAAAAGAGGTTTATTTCAAACTACATAATAATTCTTTGTTGAATAATTTAAATGTTATGCGAGCTATTTATTTGGTATAGCTATACCTAGCTGAATATTATTTTAAGGTGCGTTCATGGTTGTGTTCTCTAGCTAGACATCGTAATTTGACAATGTCATGAATATTTTATTTTTAAATTATTAATTGTATAAAACCATAAATCATTATTTAAATACGGAGCACTTATGTTGTGTTTGGAGAGCTTCGTTCTTAAAGTTTATTATATTATTAGAGTATAAAACTGTTTAAATAAGTCTAAGGTCTGATATGGCAAACATTACAAAGTGTACTAGATTTCATTTGTAGTTAATAAATTTAGCTACGATATCAGAATTATATTTAATTAGGTAATATGCTAAAAGTTAATGTTATGATAAATATACCTTGACGCTCTTTGTAGGATATATTCATATTATAACAGCAATCGGTGTACTTTTAATTTCACTAAATTAGGGTATCCATAGCAATGGTATATTCCTTGAATAAATGAATCTATAAGTATATTTGTTGCTAAGTTAAGTGGTTGAATAATCCTTATTAAGGAATAAGACTTATCGTTTGTTAAATTAACAATTTTATACTTTAAGTATGAAGGAAGATTTTGGTAGTTTTTATTTAATTATTTCTTTTTAAAAATAATTTTATTTTTAGCAAAATTTTATAAGGGAAAATGGTATCTATAATCAAGATCATTCAGTAAGTTGGCGTTAGCTATATGGATCAGACCTATCAAATATCTATGTATAGAGCAATATATGAAATTAAAATGTATTACAATTATTTGTCAAAATAACTGATATTTAGCAATATATAAAATTTCTTCGCTGATGATAGCACGTCAATTGTATGCAATAGCGATGTTCCTAAAATAGATCTTTGGTTGACGCTTGCCGCCGCAACTATGTGATGCGCGATTTGCTCTGTCTGGTTTGTGTTTACCAGCATATGTACATGTATATCTCTAAGGTAATCATAATCAGCATAGACGCTTATTGCTATCTAACGCAAATACAGTTAACGTTGTGTGAATGTGGCATAGGTACATTACCTTTGTCAAAATTTGATAACGCTGTATGATAGTGCTAGTGTGGTATTGTTGTAAGTGCAATAATCTGCATGCATGGATCGTGACGATGATTACTTCGCGCTATGTTAGGTATTCTGAACATTAGGATGCTCTTGCCGCTGTTACTTGGCAATGATGTCTCCCATTTTGCGTTTTAGTCAAAATGTCGAGCGACGGCGCACATTAGCAAGTTAATCAAAACAATACAATATGCCATCTAAGCGCCTGAGCTTAAAATGGAGTAGGGGTAGTTGGGGTAGCGCAACGGTAAAGGCGGTGAGTGAGAATGGTCTTAGTAATTTGACTACAATCAATACATTGCTGAATGATTGCTGGTCCACTGATAAAGATTGTTTGTTTCAGTTTTTTTATAAATTACTTTGATCACGCTAGATGGGGTGTAGCTCTTTCGCCAGAGACAATAACTGTTTTGATATTAATCCCTTGAGCAGAGATTGATGGTAAGCTAGTGTTACTAGCATCAGGTTGGAACCTTTTTCCAATACCGCCGATAAACGCCGGCTTCATTAGCGATTGCGCTTATATCGTTGACTAGTTTCGAGTGCACATTAAAGGCAACAGGGACTACAATCTGATATTAAAGTGACCACTAGATATTAACTCAACGACGTGGGGGGATATGACTCATGGTAGTTTTGGAATGGTTGTGCCGTAGTTATAGAATTTTAGTTATTTGATCTTCCACGCTGAGTTTTCGGTAGTAACAGACAGAGCGGGTCTACATCGATACAAATCATTAACGGCAATGGATCCAGGTGATTAGTAACAATGGAGCGCTGGTCTTGTATGCCTAGTATCAATGCTTTTAAGTTAATAGCTCCAGTTGAATCTGTACTCATTTATGCAGATAGTGTAGAGGCATACGTTGGACACGAATAGTGTGGTATGTTTTAGTGATGGTGTTTTTGTTGCACGGCAAGGTGTAAAGGCTAATAGTTATCACTATTGACTGGCCCTCCCTACTCGAGGATGCGTCGAATTAGGGTCCAACGTAGTTCTGGTGATGGTCTATGTATTTCTATGATGCTGGCTGAGATCCGTGAGTATTTTATTTGCATTTATTTAAGCATGACCAGCAAATTTTATGTTTGAGCTTGTCAAGCTGTTTTTTATTTTTTAGATAGCGGCACGTCGAAAGGCCATATTACGATGGATCAACTAGTTGATCACTAGGAACCAAGTAGTAAACAACAAGTGCGTAGCATGAAAGAGGTTGTTGGCGGTAGTAGTTAAAGTTTGAGTGTAGCAAGCGATGGAATCGGTAAACGCTCTATAAAAATATATAACGGGTGTTGTTATTACACAGGTAGGGAAGATATAGCTCTGTTTGGTCAAATAGCTTAAGCAAGTTCTTCCTTACGGTACTGAGTTTCACTGCCGTATTGTTCGAAAAATGCAAGTAGCGATAAATCTGGTTAAAACTGAATGTTTTTCGGGCCAGAGTAGTATTTTGGCAGATATTTTTAATTAGCGTCGTGTGTGCTCTATCAACGGAAATGTATAAAATGTTTAATAGATAGTTTTCATTACATTAAAATCATTACAAAGTCGGGATTACTGCATCCTACTTGCAGTATATTATTTAATTACTTCAATCAACATGTTTAAAACATTATCAATGTATGAACTGAATTACGTAACCTGGATTGGTATTAATTAATAATACATAATAGTTAGAATAAATATAAAGGATATCAGAGGCGTGATGGAATGATGGGTTATCCAGCTAAGTCAACATGTTAAAACGCTCCTCTCTTCCTTTAATGCTGAGTAGTATTCAAGAAAAAGTCATCGGCGAATTTTAAGGTGAAAGGTCATTCCTTTACCCCTTCACCAATACCACATTGTTCTTTATGATCATGATCGCGTTAATGTATTTAATTGCCGCAACGGCGAATTAATTGATTGTATCAATGATTCTATATGTCGTTTCGCTAAAATTTGGTACCATTTTTCCTAATCAATGGGGCCAGTATAATTTTGACATTATAAGACCGTCTCGTGTTCGATGAACATAAACAGATAGTCTATCCATTTCATAATTACTGCAGCGATGTTCTTGATATAGTACGGCTATGATATTAGAGTCAGAGGCAAGCATTAAGCTGTATAGCTGTATATATTTAGTGTAGTTCATCGATGGTCGTGTGTTGGTGGATTTTTCGCAGAGAATATCAATATTTCAACGTCAGTGAGGTTTGGCATGTCCTGTCCAGTGCTGGGACTAGCGCAGCAATTAATTAAACTGCCTTCGCTTAGCCCCGCTGATGCTGGGTGTCAAGCGATCATAATTGCACGTCTGCAGACTCTCGGTTTTAGCGTAGAGGCGATGAATTTTGGTGATACTCTAAATTTTTGGGCTTGGCGCGGCAAGGGGCGGACTCTAGCTTTCGCCGGCCATACTGATGTGGTGCCTAGCGGAAATGTACAGTATTGGCAGAATCCTCCCTTTAAACCTGCACTGAGCGGCGGTATGCTGTATGGCCGAGGAGCGGCGGATATGAAAGGTTCATTGGCCGCTATGGTGATCGCCGCTGAACGCTTTATCGCTCAACATCCTCAGCATCAGGGTCGGTTGGCATTTCTCATTACTTCCGACGAAGAAGCCAGCGCAAGGGACGGGACAATTAAAGTCGTAGAAATTTTGATGGCTCGCCAGGAACGACTGGATTATTGCCTAGTGGGTGAACCATCTAGTTATCTTCAAGTGGGCGATATCGTTAAGAACGGGCGGCGAGGATCACTTACCGCTGATTTGGTGATAGTTGGTGTACAGGGACATGTGGCCTACCCGCATCTGGCGGATAATCCAGTTCATCGGGCAATGTCGGCGTTGAACGAGCTAGTGGCAATCGAATGGGATCAGGGCAACGAATTTTTCCCACCCACAACAATGCAGATTGCTAATATTCATGCTGGCATCGGTAATAATAATGTGATTCCCCATGAGCTCAAAGTACAGTTAAATTTTCGCTTTAGCACCGAATTGACCGCTGATATCATCATTCAACAAGTGAATGATATTATGTGGCGTCATGGCTTATGTTACCATATTGATTGGTGGCTTTCCGGTCAACCATTTTTTACCCCACGCGGTGAATTGTTAGACGCCGTGGTGAATGCGATTCAGCACCATCAAGATTTAACTCCTCTTCTAGAAACAAGTGGAGGCACTTCAGATGGGCGTTTTATCGCCCTGATGGGAGCTCAGGTAGTGGAATTAGGGCCAGTGAACAGCACCATCCATAAAATCAATGAATGCGTTAGTGTCGCTGATTTGCAGCTACTGAGCCTTATGTATCAGCGCATTATGGAACAACTAATTTTATGATGAATACGGACGGCATTTGATCTTGATAGAGTTAAGATCAGCAGTTTTCGTGATTATGACCGCTAATTAGAGATTTGATAATAAATTTTACGGTCAGTGTTATTGTATGTAAGTTGTCTGTTGGATACGCTTATATGGACATTATCTAGCGTTGTAAAGCTATTTTGTTGCCTTGACCAGCTAAGCTAAACATTTATATGGGGGGGAGCTGGTTTATTATCTTAAATGTGAAGTGTAATTGGGTGTAGTAGTTAACTCCTGACATGATTGCTGTAGTTCGGTTGAGTGTATGTTGCCGTCGTTAGGGCTCATTTTTAATTGCTATATTAAAAAACATTGATTAAGGAGTCAAATATGGGATGGTTAGTGGATTATTGGTGGTTTATATTGCTGGTCCTGACGGGAATTCTGATAAATAGTATCAAGGCTCTGTACCTGATGGATGTATCCAATTACCTAAAAAATCGTCTGACGCAGTCGTCGCATTGGGATAATAATGTCCAGTGGGACGATGAAGATGATTGGGCGGAAAAAAAATAAAGTGATTATTCTAATAATATTCAAATAGCTTTGTTGAATAAATAGAATTTTTCTAACTAATGTTAAGTGTTAAGGTGATATCATCAACGTCTTCAGGAAAAAATCAAAATTTTAAATTACTAATTAAAGGAAGCAAACAGTTCTGTATCAAACGCGGATTATTGATGTGTTATTGTTAATAATTTATTTGTTTCTAACTGGTATATTAAAGAATAAAATTGCTCAAAAAGGGGTGCATACCTTAATTTGAACATAAGTATCATAATTGTATTGATGTAAAAAACTTTCGACTGGATATGACGATAAAATTTTTCATTTACGTTGTTGCTCAGCCTCAGACGAGCCTACATAAGTAGTAGGGATAAACCTAATGCTATGATAAAACCGCGACACGCGGCAAAATTATTCGGTATTGTTACTGAGGCTGTTGAGCTGAAGTTGATTGGAAAGTCATAATATATGGTGAGGAAAAAACGCTATATGTATGGCAAGCAACATGTAGCGATCGATATTTACGAATGAAATCCTATCATCAGATGCGATGATCACTACTTGAGTTTTGCAGCAAAATATGTCAAAAAATTAGGCAGTCACCAATCAAGATATGTCTATGGTATATGTATGGGATAAAATTATTCAATTAAGTATGGTTATCATTGGACGAGTAGCTTGAAGAATGTTTAGTAACGACACTTATAAAAAAGATTGCCCCCATCCCAACGTACCGTAGATATGTTTGGTTACTTGTTCGTAGGCTCAATTATATCACTCAAATTCTGATGACAACGATCTTTATCCATTTTATTTAAAGTGTTTTTATTTTAAAAATGGTTGCCATCCAGGAAAAATTTATCGTCCAGCACGGCCCCACACGTATATAGTCCTAACTATATCTTAAAGTTCACTAATGAGTTTCACTGACCCAGCCGAAAGTGGCGCAAGTAAGATTCATTGGTTAATTAAATAGTGGTGGTTGAGAACTAGTCCTTCTTCTATGCGAAAATATTTTACTATCGAACCGGCGGTGCGGTTGCGGACTACACATTTGGATGGGCATCATATATAATTTTTATTAGTACTTCGTTACCATAAAGCAAGCGTTCGATCTGGGTAGGGATTCCGGACTTGGCCAGTTTGGTCATAATAAAGTAATTGTATTTGCTATTGACCATGCTATTCGAGCTAATTTTTTCAATGTTTACGTATCGATGTGCAATTTTGGATCGTTGGCACTAGATGATCCCCAAGTACAGCTTTTAGCGTATGATATAGCAGCGACAAGGTTGTCTATCGGACGGAGTATTATCATTGATAATACATAGTGTCGGTAAATATGTTCAAATAGTATTGAAGAACACATCTATTTCTCGTAGGTGCTGCTTTGTATGTTAAAATTCACAGTTTATCGATGCGGTTGGTATAGTTCATCATTCCTTGGTTGACTTTGCTGCTATAGATCAGGCATTTCACCTTCAATGAAGTTTGGTATACTTTATTCTTCAAGTTTAGCTGGGTAGCGTCTAATCTATTGTATTGCTATTTTATCGGTACAGGTCCAATTCGTTGATCCAGTCGGGAGCGAGGTTCTATTGCATATTTTGCCGCGAGATAATGGAATTTTTTTGTTTTTGCCCATCTGTGTCACCTTCGACCAAAAATAGTGATTCTGGATGTTGTTTTTCAGTTGGAACAGCGGTATCAGTTATGTATTGAGAGCGGAATTTTTTCAATAAAGTCAATGGTTGCACCGGTGGTTGGATATCCAATTTTTTACCAACTACACCATTATGTATGGCTAATGGAATATCATAGTTACTATTCACCACGGGAAGAATCATGCCATCGGGACTATTAAGCGCGTGTAGCGCAGGTGCTTTCAGATATGTTTCATTTCCATTTACCTGATATTTATAGTGCTGATCATTAGCACAGGCTTCCAGTAGTATAACAAGCGATATGTTAATTATTTTGGTTACTAGCGACTTTTGTATTGAACAAATCATTAGCTCTCCCTAGGAATTAACAAACCTACATCAGTTAATGCCTGTTTCACCACGTGGCTGCTTGCCTCAGATAAAGACGTCATTGGCAGGCGTAAAGTATCGGTCGCCATTAATCCCAATGCTTTACAAGCCCATTTAACCGGTATTGGGCTTGGTTCAGAAAATAGTTTCTGATGCAGAGGCATCAAGCGTTGATTAAGGCGACGTGCGTCGAAGAAATTGCCTTCGGCAGCTAGTGCGCAAAGTTGCACCATTTCCTTTGCGGCGACATTTGCCGTGACGGAAATGACTCCTTTGCCGCCCAATTGCATGAAGTCCAGCGCAGTGGCATCGTCGCCGCTTAGCAGAATGAAATCTTCATTGACTAGCTCTTGGATTTGTCTAATACGGCTTAAGTTTCCCGTAGCTTCTTTAATACCGATAATATTTTTTATTTCTGCCAAGCGAGCCACGGCAGGTGGTAGCATATCACAACCAGTACGCGCCGGTACATTATATAGGATCAGCGGTAAATCTGTGCTTTCTGCGATAGCTTTGAAGTGCTGAAATAGTCCTTCCTGGTTTGGTAGGTTATAATACGGCGTTACGCTCAGGCAGCCCACTAGGCCGCTGTCGTTGAAGCGACGGGTCAGCGATACGGCTTCGGAGGTTGAATTGGCGCCGGTGCCGGCGATGATAGGCACGCGGCCGTCGCTGAGCTCAATGGTCCACATCACCACATTACTGTGCTCTTCGGGGCTTAGGGTGGACGTTTCTCCGGTTGTTCCTACAGCAACAATCGCTGCAGTGCCACTGGCTATATGATAATCGATTAATTTTTTTAGGCTGACCCGATCGATGGCACCTTTTTCGTCCATCGGAGTAACCAGTGCAACTATGCTTCCCGTAAACATTGACTGTCCCTCCACAAACAGGTTGTTTATGGTACTTTTGTCACCTATCTAAAATCAAGCGCCCATCGTCCTGGTGAGGGCTTGTCAGCATGGTATTTTTTAGGATTACCATGTAAATAGCTTTTTGAATAAATCGGACTTTATTTCATGATATGAAAGGTAGATCACGCAGGTTTCATAAAATCATTCATTGGGCTCTAATGCTTTATGGATTATTGATGTTTTGGTTGGATATTTCAGCCATATTTATCTAGAACAAAATACAAAAATGGTTATCTGTATTCTAGGAAATTGCCATTGACTATATTGATATTAAAACAAATCATTTACTTAATGTTGTGAGCATTACAAGATTTTATGATTCCATTTGTAGTTTATGAATGTTTTTACGTAGTCAGGATTATACTTAATTATTCATATTTCTATTGCCGCTACTGGGTTATAGGTATTTAGTAAATAAAAATGGAAATTAAAACTCATAGATAAGGAAATCTTCGTATATGGTGTAAAAGCACCATATAGTTAGGGTATCATAAATCGTACACTTTGACTTGTCTCGAAATAATATGGAGGATGCCGCGGCACAATTTGGTTGTTTGCAGAAATATACCGAAAAATTTAAAGATGCTACTGCCGATGAAGATGTGATATACATGGTAACTATGATGTGTAGCTAGCGATGGAACGTGCGTTGATTGAATCAAATAACTCAGTTTAGGTGTGACTGTCATTAAACTAGTAGTTTAAACAATCTATAAGAGACTTTTAAATTGAGAAAAAGGTTTCTCGATGGCTAGATATTTAACAAAGTTTACGTAAATCACAACTACAGTAATACTATCTCTGGTAATCACTGCCTTGTTACCAATTGGCCCTGTACATCAATACATTACCGCATGTCGGTAGTTGTGGTCTGATTTAGGATATAGGTGCACCAGTTGGGTAAAACTTCGGTTGGCATTATATTGCCCAATATTGAATTCTATCCGTGGAAGAAAGATAAGATGAATATAATTATAGTCATAATGCGCATGAACGTTAAGGAGCCATATCTGAGGTTCATACTGTAATAGAAATAGAAATAAATAATATAGCAGGATGTTTCATCAATTCTGTATAGAATTGAATGAGCAAGGCAGTATTATTATCCATTAATAGTATCAGGGAAAAGACGGAGTATCCAATGATGCCACTGAAAGCCGGAGATACAGCACCGCAATTTATCTTACCCGATCAGGACGGTGAACTAATTAGTTTTAGCGACTTCCAGGGACAAAGAGTGTTGGTTTATTTTTATCCCAAAGCAATGACTCCTGGCTGTACGGTACAGGCATGCGGTCTGCGTGACAATATGGATGATTTTAAAAAGGTCGGAGTTGAAGTGCTAGGCATCAGCCCCGATAAGTCTGAGAAATTATCCCTATTCACCGACAAAGAACTACTAAACTTTACACTGCTATCGGATGAAGAGCACCAGGTCGCCAGTCAGTTTGGAGTTTGGGGTGAAAAAATTTTTATGGGAAAGACCTACGATGGCATTCACCGCATCAGTTTTTTGGTGGGTAAAAACGGCATTATTGAGAAAGTGTTCGATGATTTTAAAATTAGCAATCATCATAATATTGTGCTGAAGTATCTGAAAATTGCTTGAATCGAGAGCTTGATGGGTTGTCTAGTGCTAGTAATTGGCAACGTCGGCAACATCATTGGCTGATAAAATGCAGTAATCATTTACCGGATATAGGTGCGCTTGTCAACTTGGTGTGCATGTCAATAAGCATTTTTTTGATTCGCAATATCTATGATATTGCATACCACATAATAAGTATACTGGTACTTAAAGAGAAGTGGTTTAAAATAGCCCATGAACTCTTCCATGTGATCCAGCACTATTTATTGCGTGGGGGTATGGGAGAGCATCGCTCGATACCCAGTTTTTGAGTTTAATTCTAATATTATATCATTGTTAACTCGTAGTTAACTAGGAATGGCAGCACTGAGCAGTACTATAATACCGGGTAGGCCATATAGAGGTTAACTTCATTTTTTTAGGGTATAGTAAATAGGACCGTGTCTCATCCTGCAAAGTTGCTGCAGTGCGGTAGTTTCGTTTGTAGGCGATGTCATCTTGCTGCACGTGCCATCATCCAGCTGGGTGAGTTAGTGCCCGAATGAGCATAATGCCAATTCGGTATTGCTGTTAAACCTGTCTAACGCTTATGTTCAATGGTCAGTATAATAGCTATGTTATCCGTATTTTTAATCGTTATACTTTCTCCTAATGTAAGTGTGATACTAACGGTTGGATTTTTGTCTCAGTCTTACTCCGTTTATGTCTTAAGAGATCAAAAATTGGCTATATGTGCGGAAGTGCGGGATTAGATTATAGGGGATTGTAGAGCCGCCAGTTTTCAGTTGAAATTGGCGGTTGTCTTACTGATGGTGTTTTGCAATCATGCATTGATCAGCTTTGGTAAAATCAGTAGTGTTTTGCTAAATATCAAAAAGGATTGCGTGGTTGCTTTTGCTTCTGCTGTAAGGAGATACACAACTTGCTGTTGAGGTGCTACAGGCGTAAAATTTCTTTGACGAAAGGGATGGTTAGCTTGCGCTGGGCACAAATGGAGGCATGATCTAGCTTATCCAGCGTTACCGCAAGGGTCCGCATATCCCTTTCCAGGCGTTTAAGCAAGAAACTGCTGACATCTTCCGGCAATTCAAAACCACGCAGTCTAGCACGTAACTGCAGAGCGTTGCCTTTTTCTTGGTCTGATAGTGGTTGCAGACGATAAATTTGCCCCCAATCTAGGCGAGAGGCCAGATCAGGTAGGCTAGGTTTAAGCTGGCGAGGCGGACAGTTGCCGCTAATAATAAGCCGGGTAAGTCCAGTTTCTTGAATGCGGTTAAATAAGTTGAAGATGGCCATTTCCCACGGTGGGTCGCGCACTATACACTCAATATTATCGATAGTCACCAACGCTAGCTGTTCCATCCCCTCCAAGACTTCTGGTACGAACCAGGTACGCTTATCCAGCGGTACGTAGCCTACAGCTTGTCCAAGGGCCGATAGTTCCGCACAGGCGGCAAGCATTAAATGGCTGCGGCCACTGCCCCCTTTACGCGACCAAAAATAGAGATAACTTTCCTGTTCACGGAACAGGATGCTTTGTAACGCAGCTAATAATGAACGATTTTCGCCAGGGTAAAAACTAGCGAATGTCTCGTCTTCAGGGAAATAAAGCGGTAAAGAAAGCTGTGCCGTCGTGTTCAGAACTACCTCTTCTATATCTTGCAAAAAACTTATAAAGTTTACCATAGATTAGCACAGCTAATGAATGCTTCTAGTGGAGACTTCGTATTGCGGTCTGACTTGTTATGCTGGACGGTGATCAGAGTTGACTTTTTTGTGTTACTTGTCTCTATTCATATTTTTTATTTTTGGTAAAGCGCAATGGTGTGTTTTGTCAAGCCAACGGACTCGCTCTCGGTGTTTGTCAAACGGTATCAGCATTCCTTTAGGTCCCATTTAAAAAAAGAGGCGTATTCCTAGAGTGCAAGGATTTTTTACCACAAAATAGCGTAATAACATAAGTCTGAGTGAGATATCCACCACTGTTACCAACTGTCATGTCTTTTAATTTCATGCTATCCGGATGAATTTTCTGTGATCCCAATTATTAATAATCGACGTTAGGATCAAAATTTTTGCTTTATTTTAATCAACTTTGAACTCGATTTGGATACCGAATGTGGTGATGACGCTATCAAGCCTCCGCGAAACGCTGTCTTACTGGTATTTGTTTTCAGCCGCTGTCCATTTTGATAGTTAACGATGCTGATCTGGATTAGATGAGGGTTAAATTTTATTTAACACATATTTGAACACTCTATTTAAATTGGTCTAGCCAAAATTTTAGTAACAAATTTTTCATGGAGATCTTAGTGACTGATAAAAAATTTCTTGATGATTACACATTGGTAAATTGGACCTCGATACTGTCATCGCAGTGAATATTATGATGTTTGCTGGTTTTTGTGTCGTCGAGGGTTGAAAAATGGATATCATCGACGGTAGTAAAATACTGGTTGGTGCAATGTTATTGTCACCATAGTTCAGCAGTTTTCATGTTAACGGCTATTTGTTGGTGCGTAAAAATTTATAAATGAACTAAATCGACTTTGAGTGTTTCTAAATTGAGGAAAAATCCTTGGTGAATCAGTGGTTGACTCCGACGTGTATCTATGTGAAAGCTCTGTTGAAGTTAATTGAGCTGATAGAGGATTGCTATTGTTCACTTTACTGGTGGCAATTTGGAAGATTTCGTGTGTTCAGCCGCCAGGCATTCAAGCAGTGATTGATGAAATCAGAGTAGGCAGTGGCGGATCTTTTTAATTGTTACAATAGGCCGGTAATTTGAGCCGTCACGAAATATATGGGATCTTTAATTGTGTGGCGTAGATATTATTATTACTGTTTTTACTGTCAGCGCGAAATAGTCGTTGAACATTTTATCTGGCGTGAGTGATAACAGATTGGGTGGGGAAATATATTGGATGAAGAAAATAATCTCTAATCAATAACCGAGCCGATGGCATGCCGTGCGCATGTTGAGTAGGCACATTTCTGTGCACTTTATCACTGAACAGCTAGATGGTGGACCGGTGATTCTGTAGGCTAGTGTGCCTATCATCACCGATGGTAATGAAAAGATGCTGGCTTAACGGATAAAAATTCAAGAGCATTTGTATTTATTCACTGGTGTCTGGTAGGTCTGTCCTGCCGCCTGACGTTAGTTGCGCGATGGGTTAATTCTCTTTAGCTATATAAGTCATTGGCAGCTATTAATTGAAATTATACCAGTTTAGCAGCTTGGCAAGCTGAACATGTACATTCAATAAATAATGTAGTCTACCGATTCAGTTTTTTGAGCGATTTTATTTTCTTATAGATGAGTAGTATATCTAATATTGAACTATAATGTAAGTGGTGTTTGATGAAGAGGTTGTTGTAGTTCATCAATTAATAATTTTGTTCTGTTTAGAGAATTTTTAGAACAGTTGGTGCATACCTGTATTGATTAAAAAGTTTATTTTTAATAAAGAACCGTCTAACAATGACAACTAATTTTTAATTATGCCATCATGTTTATATTTAGATATCTGCTATATATAATGGGCATGAATTTTTATTCAAGCCTACTGCTGGATGGTGCGGTTAAATTTAATATTTAACCATAAGAGAACTGGTTTTATAAATTAGGAGAAAGGCATTAAATAAAAATTTATAGCATATTTTCAATGCTTGGGGCGAAAATCACTGGTTTATACAGGTCAGCTCATGCTGTTTTTTTTGATATACTTCATAGCAGAGTGAAGTTACAGACTATGTGCATTTTTACATTTTTATTTAGGACTAAAGATTTATTCCTCTTCAGCTGTCTGTGCAGCGAGCTTTTGCTGCCGCTGAAAAGAAATGTGCTATATGCTGCTACTCTGCTTTTAACACCAAGGTTAGGCTACTGTACGACTGTTTATACAATTATTTTAAAGGTGTAAATGTTTATCATGGAGAGGCAAAATTAGTTAGTACTGTTACTCATCCGGCTAGACACGACTATGATTGACGTACTATCCGTTTTAAGCTAAAGCAAGGTAGCTACTGATTAGACCACGGAGTAAGTTGAAAGGTGCTGGATAAGAGTCCGTTTTCTGTTTGGTATTGCCAATGTTTGATTACTGTCTATCTGTAAATATATTGTTTTTATCGTCAAAAACCGATATTAAAGTCAATGACAATAATATTGATTAGCTTGAGGCAGTGTCGTTGAAAATAGAAGGGATAGGAGAGGGTTTCCTGGTTGTAATGCATGTCGGTAAGGTCAAGGAATTATATAGACGTGTACATTATAATCGGCTATTGCAGCTCTTGCTATGGGCTCACAGTCAAACAGTTGCATTTTGGTCCCGTAGGTATCGCGGAAAATAGCGTTCAAGCATAAGACGCAGTTGCCAATCAATGATTCGTTTTCCATGAGAGCTACAGGACTTAGTGTTAAAATTAGGGGATCTTTTAGTGAGACGCTGATAACAAGATAGTCATATGGAATTTGGTGGATATCCGAATCTAATGAGGAATAGTAAATATTAGGCAAGTAATAAGGGAAAGTTTTTGGACTTTATTTGCGAGCCGGCATTTACAGTTCGCAGTGTGGGCTATGCAGGTGCAATTGCCTTATGATCTGTCATTTAACTGGTCTGAAAAGTTTAAATATCTAAGACTTGTTTCAGCGTTAAGCTGAAAATTGTACTACCCTATAGCAGAATGCTGAATGTATTACTGATCGTTTATGTTAAGTTGAGTGTTTTATTTGCTGCATTATAATTTTTCGTAACCACTGTTGTCAGTTTTATTGCGTTGGCTCGGGCGACCAGGTTTTGGTGTGGGTTGAGACTTTTATCTCAATCATGCGTTAGCGCTAGCACCGCGGCGAACAGAATGAACCGACAACAAACGCTGCGTGGTTAGCCGCGTGGGTGTTGTCGGTGCTGCTGAATGATGATAACGGTCACAACTATTTTGTGGTGTACTTACTACCAATCATGTGAGGCTACTTGGGTTGAATCGGAGGTAATGCATATGAATGACCACACTGATAGTTAGTCAGTGGTAAGGTCAGTGGTCCGCTGTTATTAATTTTGTTGCTGCATAGTTAGTCTAGTCGCACCGGAAAAATGCTGATTAGTCATCTTTCATCTCCTTATCAGCTAGCATTTCTGTTTCATAAGCCAATGCTTGAACGCTATCGTATTGGTTTTCCCATTTGGCGATCACTAGTACCGCCAAGGCATTACCCACCACGTTGAGCGCGGTGCGTGCCATATCAAGAATACGGTCGACGCCGGCGATAAACGCCAGTCCTTCCAGCGGGATTCCTACACTACCCAGTGTTGCCAGTAGTACTACAAAGGAGACACCGGGAACGCCAGCTATACCTTTGGATGTGACCATTAGCGTCAGTACTAGGACAATTTCTTGACCGAGCGATAGCTCGATGCCATACAGCTGGGCAATAAAAATAGCGGCGATGCTCTGGTATAGCGTCGAACCATCCAGGTTGAATGAGTAACCTGTCGGTACCACAAAACTGCTAATGGCTGCAGGTGCGCCATAGGCTTCCATTTTTTCAATAATGCGTGGCAATACGCTCTCCGAACTGGCGGTGGAGAAGGCTAAAATCAGTTCTTCTTTCAGGATACAAATAAGCGTCCAGATCCGCAGCCCGCATAAACGTGCCACCGCACCTAGAACAACCAGTGCGAAGAAGATAATGGCGCCATAGACCAGTAGCAGTAGTTTGGCGAGCGGTAGCAGTGAGCTAAATCCAAAGGTAGCTACGGTGACCGAAATTAGTGCAAAGACGCCTATAGGGGCGTAGCGCATGACCATGTGGGTAACCTTAAACATGGTTTTTGCTATAGCGTTGAATACATTCAACAGAGGGGTTTTGGTTTTTTCTGGTAGCGATACTAGTCCTAGGCCGAATAGCACGGAAAAGAAGATTATCGGTAGCATATCGCCTTTAGCCATAGAGGCAACAATATTCGACGGGATCAGTGATAGAATAGTATTGACTAGACTATGGCCGCCGGACTGTATTTCGGCTGTTGTTTGTTCGTATTTAGAGATATCCACTGCTGTCAGTGTGGACATATCAATTCCTTCTCCCGCATGAAATACATTGGCAAGCGTGATGCCAAGAATAATCGCAAGTGTGGTTATTATTTCAAAATAGATGATGGTCTTAAATCCAATGCTGCCAAGATTTGTAGCATTGCCAATGCCAGCGATTCCTGCTACCAGTGTGGCTACCACTATTGGCACCACGATCATTTTTATCATGCGGATGAAAATATCTCCTGCAGGAGAAAGAATGTTTGTAATCATCCAATCGCAAAATTCTGCTTGATTATGCAGTATTGAGCCCAAGATAATGCCCAGGATCAAGGCGAAAAGGATTTGCCAGGCGAGTGTAATTTTTAACTTTTTCATAACAATAGTGTTTTCCATAGTTGGGCCAGTTGTGGCGGACTGCTGTTCATTTACTCACCAGTTTCACTTATTTTGTGATTGTGCAAAGTGGGGAGCGCTAAAAACAAAGATGATATAAATCAAAATTCTAAATGTGCAATCCGTCGGTATAATTTGCTTAAGATTTTATTTATAATAGCTTTTCAATATTTTTTTATTGATCCTCTTATTTTATATGAAATCAATTGTAACTGATTATTATTAAAGAATTAGCTAATAAGAAGAAGAACACTAAAAATTACATCCAACGCGCTACTCAGCATTTATATACGGTTTTTAAACAGAAGAAAATGGGCTTTGTTGAATAAATCTAATTTTTCTACTACTAAATGAAGGAACCACTAACTTTTCAGGAAAAATCTTTCTATGGTAAGAAAAAAGTTTTATATTACTAATTTAAGCGATAATAGTCCTAATCAAACGTGCCTCACTGACATTTTGGTTAACTTAAGTATTACAGAATAGCATAGTACGCTATCTAGCGATGGCGATTGCATTGTAATGTTACAAATAAAGATTTTGCCTGAAGTTACGAGCATTACAAAGGTATTATGGGCTTCATGTTTCAGTTAATGAAAGTTCCTCTATATTGCGTCTGGACTTCACCTGTATCAGTGAAGTGGCTAAAAAAGTTAATGTTGCTATAAATTTTTGATGTGCTGTGAAATTGCGCATATTGCTATTGACGCGCCTTGCGATGCAAGGATTTTGGTAAAAGTGAATGGAAAGTTAGAACACATTGCCAAGGAATATAGTATATCTGGCGTAAGAAGCATATTGCGGTCGATAGCACGCCACATAAAGTTAGTCGATCTGATTTATCACTATATAGTTAGTGTGACGGATATAGAAGGACTAATCTGGCATTTTGCAGAAACATGCTAAAAATTAAAAATATGCCGCTGTTGAGGATTATATCTAGTTGCTAGAATAGGCTTATTGATTAAAAGAAATTAGACCAGTCACCTGCAAAATATGTTGTTCATTTTTTTGTATTAATAGCAATATAAGCAATTTTCCCACTTGTCTAATTTTATCATGAAATTAATATTTCAGCCAGTTTACTGATGCAAATGGAGTGATGGAATGTATGAGAAATATTTTATTAACTGAAACATGAAGTCTATAAAACTTTGTCATGTTTATTATGAACATAATAATATAGCTATGGTATGCCATCGCTGTATTGTATCCTTGGATCCTTTTTAAGTTATTTATTTTATCATACTAAGTTAATCAATGTGATAATAGAGATCTTTTTAAAAATTTAGTGATCTATTTCTATTATTAGAAATAGTCTAATTTATTTAATAAAATTGAATCAGAGGAAAATGATGCATGTTTTGTTTGTGTAATTTCTGATTGCTTTGTTGATAGGTATTCCTCTTTTGTTTATGCCAAAATATTTTGAAGAAGCTGGAAATAGTTCCGTGATTTGAGTGGAAGTATCCAGCTTCCATTTGTAAAGTTAATTTATAAGATCTTCACTTGTACTACCGTTGAGGCTTGTGTGCTATTTTTCGCAATATACAGATTTACGCTGCAATGATGGAAGGCGATGAATTGTTATATCAATGCCATTATAATTGAGTAATATCAGCGTTATTATCGTAGGCGTTTGCGATAGAGCCCGTGCTTAATGTTTCAAATGATTACCGGTTTTAGTTATAAATTAGGTGTTATCTGTTCTTTTATAAAGAAATTTATCCTATCGAGTTTACGGGGTTTATTGCGCCAATAGAGTTAGGAGTTGTTTTAATCCCCTCTACAATTAATTGGAAGCTTGGTGTATGACTAGTGGCGTTTCATCTATATGGCTGTTTGTTGTCTGTCAGGCTCAAAAAGAAGGTTGTTGCTCAATGGTAGGTCGCCACGTCTAGTGGTGTAATAACAGGATAGAGATTGTTGTTATCAGATTTGTTTCTCTTTGTTTTAATTGTATCAGAATGTAGCTGGTGCGTTGTTGATGGTACTGTTATAAGTGCGGAATATATCGCGTCGCTACTGATTTTAATGTGCTCTATCGATGGAATCAGAGGGATGAATAGCGTAAAAAGTTACTCGCTAGCATGGTGAGCTATTGCAGGAGTAGCAAGGGAAGAATTTGCTAAATTTTTAGCCAGTCTCTTTTGGCCAGCTGTCGGTGCTGGTAAACTATGTTTTTGCTGTATTACAGCAATTTATGGCACTAAGCCGCTTTTGTGGATGGAACTTATTTATTATGCGTACTAGCCAATATTTGCTCTCAACTCTCAAGGAGATGCCTGCATATGCGGAAGTAGTCAGTCATCAGCTGATGTTGCGTGCCGGGATGATTCGTAAATTGGCATCCGGCATGTATACCTGGATGCCCATCGGGATGCGTGTGCTGCGTAAAGTGGAAAGTATTGTGCGTGAGGAGATGCACAAAGTCGGAGCTATCGAAGTCTCTATGCCTGTGGTTCAGCCGGCGGATTTGTGGCAAGAAAGTGGCCGTTGGACCCAGTACGGCCCGGAACTGTTGAGGTTTACCGATCGTGGTGCTCGCCAGTTTGTGTTGGGTCCTACTCATGAAGAGGTGATCACCGATCTTATCCGAAACGAGGTCAGTTCCTATAAGCAGTTACCGTTAAATTTTTATCAAATTCAAACCAAGTTTCGTGACGAGGTACGTCCGCGTTTTGGCGTGATGCGCTCCCGTGAATTTATCATGAAAGATGCCTATTCCTTTCATACCAGTCAGGAGTCCTTACAAGGTACCTATAACGCCATGTCTCAGGCGTACAACGCTATATTCACTCGCATGGGACTTAACTTTCGCATAGTTCAGGCTGATACTGGTTCTATCGGCGGTAGCTTCTCCCATGAATTCCAGGTACTTGCAGATAGCGGTGAAAACGAGATTGCTTTTTCTACGGTATCCGACTATGCTGCTAATATCGAGTTAGCAGAAACGGTGGTTCCGTTTTGTACAATTTCAGAACCAGGCGAAGCGATGCGTCTGGTTGAAACTCCAAACTTCCGTACGTTCACCGAGCTAGTGGATCGATTAAATTTACCAGTGGAAAAAACTGTCAAAACATTCATCGTTCGCTCTTGTGAAAATATGGATCATTCTTTGGTAGCGCTGATGGTGCGCAGCGATCATCAGCTAAATCAAGTAAAGGCTGAGAAGTTACCGCAAGTATCTGTTCCATTAACTTTCGCTAGTGAAGAGGAAATTCGCCAGGCCATCGGCGCTGGACCTGGTTCATTAGGTCCAGTGAATTTACCGCTGCCGTTAGTTATCGATCGTAGCGTGGCTGTTATGATTAACTTTATTGCCGGTGCCAATGCCGACGGAAAATATTTTTTCGGTATCAATTGGCATCGCGATCTGCCATTACCGGAAGTCGCTGATTTACGTAAGGTGATGGATGGGGATGTTAGTCCAGATGGCCAAGGTACTCTGCAAATCAAGCGGGGTATTGAAGTGGGTCATATTTTCCAGTTGGGCAGTAAATATTCGGATGTTATGAAAGTCAGGGTGCAGGGCAAAGATGGCAGTAAGCAGACCTTGAGTATGGGTTGTTATGGGATTGGTATTACCAGAGTTATTGCTGCTGCGATCGAGCAAAACCATGATGAACGTGGTATTTTGTGGTCTGAAACGCTCGCCCCGTTTGACGTAGCTATTTTACCAATAAATATGCATAAGTCATTGCGTGTCAATCAAGTTGCAAAGAATCTTTACAGCCAATTATGCATTAATGGCATCGATGTCCTGCTTGATGACCGTAAAGAGTATCCGGGCGTAATATTTGCTGATATGGAGCTGATTGGTATTCCTCATACCATCGTGGTTAGTGACCGTAACCTGGATGCGGAAGAAATCGAATATAAGCACCGTCGCAGCGGTGAAAAAAAAATGATCAAACTTGGCACAATTTTAGATTATATTTTGGAGAGAGTCATGGTAAAAAAATAGTCGCTTTATTTTGTTAAAGTTTAACTATTAATCTGCTTTGCGACGTAAAGTTGGCTAGTATAAATTAAAATACACATAGTTTAGATTATTATACAAATGTTTAATATTAGTAATACTTGCTTTGTTCACTTAATTAAAATCATTCCTTCTATAGAGTTAGTTATTTTAATATTTATTAAGAATGTGCTTTTTTAAATAATAGTAAAATTTAGCGAATAAAATTTGTACAAGTTATATTGCTATTTTTAGATGACTTTGTTTAATATCTATAATACCTAAGATAGGATGGTATTTATATCTAACATTTATAAAGTTTTTTTGATTATATACTTTGTATAGCTACGCTAGTTTTATTGGGTAGATCAAATTATTTCTAATAATAAGGGAGAGATTCTTCAATTTTAACAAAATTTATTATAGTAATAAAAATAACTAATTAGGTGAGTGAGCATAAGTCTCTTATTAAGAGTAGTTTATTGGATTTTGATTAGATATCAGTTTTTACTATTTAGTATAACAGAATAAAATCATTTAAAGATGGTATTAAGTTTTATTTGAATGGCTATCAATAACAGTATTAGTGTTGCAAGTATTATAAACTTACATAGTTAATGACAGTTCCTCTTATGTTCCTCGAGCTTACTTAAATTAATGAATGGGATAAATATTAATGCTATAATAAAATGTATAATACATTATTAAGCTGAATATTTTAATAAAAGTTAATAAATTTTATAATACATAGTTGGGCAATTATTTATTTGATGTAAGTTCTTTTATGTGGTGGTCGACATTAAGAATAAATCATTCGCTTTAATTTATTGCTGAGTCATGTACGATGGAGAAGCACTGTCTGTTTGCAGAAATATGCTAAAAATTAAAAAAGCTAATGCTGATATGGATTATGCTACTAGCTATGATGATAAAAATTGAATTATTGATCCGTTTAAAATCAGCTTGTGAGATTAGTTGGGTAAATAGTATAAGAAGTAATCATGAGGTGACAAATCAACGTTCAATAGGAAATAACGACTATTGAAAAGAAATATTTAGCTGCTATGAGTTTTTTTTGGCTAGAGCAGCCATATCACGAATAAAAATCTTGGTAAACTCTTAATATTATTATGAAATTAATATAGCCAGTTCAATAAAATTATACTATGTATATGTGCATTAAATGCAATAACTAATGCTCAGTATGTCTAGCATTGGGTAAGTGACTTAATACGATCTTTTATTTAAAAAAAGCTGGGTGATGTCTAGTTTTAATTTAATAAAACTCATTTTGATTTGATGTTGCAAAGCTAAAATATCTTGGCTGCTTTGTCATGGTAGTGCTGAATATGGTTCGCTACAACTTGAAAGTAAATATCATGCGCAACTACCATTTGATAAAATTTTGTGCCTATATTCTTTATCCCCAGTTTCCGTTCTACTGACTTATTAGATAGTCAAGCGTTTGACGCGCGTTCGTCGGCTTTGGATGGATACCAATTATTTTTTATAAAAACATTTGGTTTTTAATAATTTTAATCTGCACGTTGCTCAGTTCGTCTGATTGGCCAATATACTTTGCTGTATTGCTTTAATAGCAGAATGGTGTGAGTGACGATTGTCATATTTTATTTACAGTATGATGTGTTTGCAAAAGCAAAAGATTCACTCTGCTCTTAAGATGTGGTGACTGGAAGCCCAGTTGGGTACTGGATGAAATATTTGTTAAGATTCTGCCGAATTATTATTGCCTGAAGATGTACTTCCTGGCTCCTAGTCGTCTAATATGTTAAGGTATTGTCTTCCAAATATACTGCATTTTTATATTTTAGTGTATATATGATCACTGATCAACTTTTTATGGCTTTAGTCGTTTCGTTGAATAAAAAAGTACCTTTTCTTAAATGAAAAATTTCTCAAACATTCATCTGAATTTTAAATAACTATCGTGAGATGGCTGGCTTTGCTTCATTATTCTTTTTGCATTGGATTACATAATATTTTTTATCAATTGGTTTATTTCGGCTAATATAGGTCAGAGTATTTATATATCTGATATTATATTTATACTTTTATTAAAACTTTCATGCTAGCAGCGTCAATAGCAATATCGCTGTGTATCATATTTTATCATTATATTAACGTTTTGCCTATATTACTGATGTATGTTGGTATGGGTGATATGAAAAATCTTCATTATTTAAAAATGGAGCTTATAAAATCTATAAATCTGATACTGCTTGCAATGTCAATATTAATATTTATTAAACATCAATATAGTTTGATAGCTATTATTAAATAATATACTTTATTCAAATATTTAACCTAATTATACCTAATAATTATGGCTGAAATATCCAATTTAAAATTGATAAACCACATTTGATAAGAACGTTCTTATCGTTTTTCCAATTAGTGATTTAAAATTTTTGTTTTGTTTGCAAAGAAATTTTTGAAAAATTAGTGATCTACATTTTTATTGTTATTCAACCAATACTGCCTTATTCATGCTCTACTAGCAGTGCTTCTAACAAATCCAGATCGCGTAGTAATTTCATCAGAGTATCGTTGCTGATTTTCTGTTGCGCGCGCAAATGATAATACTCACCGCGTTCGGCACGCAGCGCATTTAGCCTCATGCGCCGTTCTAGATTTTCAATTAACATATCGTTATCTGCATCGTCATTGCCATCAATGCGTCGACGTAGATTGCCTATAACCCGGGCGCTGATTTCATTGAGGATCTGACTATCAAAATTTTCTTCCTGACTGTTTGCCAGTCGTTCTTCCATTTTATGCAAACTTTCGATTGCCACTTCCGCCGCCATTGCGCGAGCCATGCGCTCTTCTTTGCGATGCATCGCCTTATCTGAAACTACGATGCCGCGTAACAGTAGGGGCAAAATAATTACGCCGCAAATCAAAGAAAATAAAATCACGCCGGTAGCAATAAACACCAGCTGATAACGCGACGGAAACACCGTACCGTCGCTAAGCAATAATGGTATTGATAATACACCCGCTAGCGTGATGGCACCGCGCACACCTGCAAAAGAGGCAATCAAGATTTCACGGGTGTTATATTCACCAAAAACCATCGGTCTCTTTTTCATAAAACGTAAACTGATACGTTTCATTAGCCACAGCCAGCCGAAGCGTAGCACCATCAGTGCAGCGTATATGAAGATTACATCGATGAACAGTACCCAGGTTTTGATGGTGGGATCTAATTTTGCTTGGGTGATGGATGTTGCTAAGATATCAGGCAATTGTAGGCCAAGCATGATAAAAACCATTCCGTTAAATACAAACTCCAGCATCGCCCAGACGCTGTTAGCTCTTAGGCGCATTGCTAACGGCGCGTTGCGGATAATGCCTGATTGGCCGATAGTCATACCGGATGCGACCGCGGCCAGTATGCCAGAGAGACCAACATGTTCGGCAATTAAATAGGCGGCGAACGGTAGCAATAGCAAAAGGACTGTCTGGGTAGCGGAGTCGTCACCGCTCCAGCGGGTGATAAATCGCAAGGATCTGCTATAGCTCCAGGTGACTGCTACGCCTGTCAATAACCCGCCTGCCGCCACCTTGATAAATTCTAGTGATGCGCCGCTAACGGTGAATACCATTGTGCCCATCGCTACTGCGATGGCAAACTTGAGGGATACCAGGCCGGAGGCATCATTCATTAGTGCCTCGCCCTGTAGGATATCCATCAACTTTTTGGGAATTCGGCCTTCACCAACAATGCCTGAAAGAGCCACTGCATCGGTAGGGGACAGCACCGCCGACAGTGCCAGTGCTGCCACCAGAGGCACGCCTGGCACCATCCAATAAATAAGGTAACCAATGCCTACTACAGTAATAATCACCAGCACGAGCGCCATGGCAACAATTTCGCCGCCATGGCGTAAAAATTCGTGTATCGGGGTTTTCCAACCATCAGAAAACAGTAATGGTGGAATGAACAGTACTAAAAAGAGTTCAGGATTAAAATCTACGTGCAAGCCAAATTTGGGCCAGGCCAGTAAAGCACCCAACGCAATTTGCATCAATGGCAGCGGTATTTGGAACGGCAAAATGCGTGTTATAACCCCTGAAAGGGACACTATGAGGATGAGGATGAGAATCGTAAAAAAAATTTCCATTCTTTCCTTAATCTATATCTTTTCGGCAAGGTTAGTGCGCATGCACAAACCTTTCTCACAAACGCGAACCTAGATGATAGATGATAGATGATAGATGATAGATGATAGATGATAGATCATTTTCTCAGCAGTTAAAAATCTGTTATTTCTTTGAGCTCCCTTAATAAGTTTTCATTCAAAAAGCTTTGCACGTTTAGGTTGTTTTTATCTAATACCACTTTAACCAGATCAGCAATTGCTAATTAGGTGGGAGTTAGGGATTAAAACACCGTAAGAATCATCCTTATTGTTCTAAGTGCCAGCGAACATCTGGTACTATTCGTGTAGCGGAATCGGGGCATCGTGGATTATTGAATTATCGTTAGGATAATAAATAAGGGTAAAACCACCAAAGTGATGCGTCTTGATGATCAAGATGCATCACTTTGAATCACTTAATGATCGCCCTGCCGATTTGCTAGATCTTGTCTGATAACTGACTATTATCGTGAGTGGTGCCCTGGTGATCATTGACGTCGTAAATGCAGCCAGTTTTAAGATAGCCGTGCGTAGCGTAACGTATTTCATAAAATTAGTCCTAGATCATTCATTGTCGCGTGTGTGGTTAAGCTAAACTACGTACACTGTAAACCTTGTGCGACACCGAGAGCAGATATGGTAAGGATTACTCTTATGACCTGATTATATTAAATTTTAGCTGATCTGTCATCCGTATCTTTTGAGTGGTATGGCGGCGTTTGCCGTGGGATCTTAAGCGGGCTTTATTGTACTATTTGCTAGTCATAATTGAGCGTATTCAGCGCGAAAAGCTTGCTAATCCAATCGATATCACTGACCTTGAGCCTCGCCCGCCTTCCTGGCAAGCATCGTTATTTGGCTGAGTTTAAAAATTGATTTTAACTGGTGTTATGGCTGGGATGCTCAATACTTGTTGGTTGTGCTGAGAATATCGCCGATGCATGACTGTTTAATAAAGTGGGCTGAACTAGAGATATTTATTGGTCAATTTTAAATTTTATGGTATGGACTGATATTTTTGCTTATTGATGAGCATTGATTTTTATTTACTAATCGTATCTTAGCCCCATGTTTAGTACAATATAGTAATGATATAATGATAGATGGAGGTATAAGGATAACAACATCTAGTCGCGTTGTTTAGATTGTTCTGTTGAATTGTACGTATAAAGCGATATTATGATCTGATTCCGTTTCGTTGAGTAATCAAGTAAGGTCATAAAAATGATTAGTAGCTTTTATTTACAAAATAATAATAATAGCATTAATATATGAATTAATCTAGTATCAAGTTATATTAACGTATACTTTTATATAATAGTGTTTATTGAAATAAATTTAACCATTGTCGAATTAAAAGTTGTTCAAGATATTCATGTGTTGATTAATTTAACTGAGTTATTTTTAATGTATGTATTATGGTTATGCTCTAATTAGGCATTATAATTTAGTGAGTTAGCCTAATAACAGTTTTATTAATGATATGGGCTATCTCAGCTAAAGGGTATCGATGATAACGGATTTTATTTTTAGTATTTATTATTTTTTTGTTAAACGTTGATTGGTTTCAGTTTGATTTTATTATTATAATTTGAGCAGTCGCAGTTGCTTTTAGGGGATCAGTGGTCTAATTTTAGCCAGTATGTCTGGCTAGCATGGATATCATAATCTTCGTCTGAGGTAAATTTTAATTTTTCGGTATTTTTATTACAGAGAGCTTTGTTGAATAAATTGTCTTTTTTAATAATGAAAAGAAATTTATTACCAATTTTTAAGAACGTTGTCTATGGCAAGAAGATTTTTAAATCACTAATTGCGCGGTAGGCATATGGCGCTGGTTGATACTATGAAATTATTTTTGTATCTCTCTGAGTAATGTAATGAATGCTGAAGCGCTGGACGTTTGTAATAAATATGCCGAAAAATTAGAGAAAGAAGCCATCAAGGGGATTATGATACCTAAAATTAGCTCCACGATAACTAAATTAGACTGCTAATTTCCACTCAAGCATCTTGCAATATCTCAATTATATTGATAAAAACAAGCGCATCAATTTATATTGGAATAAAATAGTCAATGTTAAAACGAAATCTTTGGTACTATCAATGCACTTTGGGAGGAAAGCCTATGTCAGGATAAACGGTTATCTATAGATTCTTGGTATTATCTGATTGCCTAGTTATGGCAAGGGCTTGGCGGGAACACAGCGTGTTTTTTTTCTACCTGTCGAATAATATAATCCGTGTGCATCCCCTGATGCGACAAGCATATTACCCTCTAGAGTTTTGTGACGCTCATCTACGTAGAAATTTTTTCGAGGAGAACCGTGGCGGATAGGTAACCTAACCGGTTAAGATTCTGAGGTTTCCCTTTGCCTATGGTCGTCTTCGACCAAAATGGTATTATCATTTTCAATCCAACTCGGCGTTTTATTGCAATACATCATCAGTAGCTTGAGTGTGACTCCGTTAGTCCAGCCAAAACCGTCTTGCAACGAATATTCCCCTCCCCCACCTCCGCCGAGGGCGTTATTTTCTACCACGTATTTCTCTACCAATTTATGCTGGTTGTTATATAACTGTTGCACATTACTCAGGAAACGAGTAGCGATTTCCTTCGCCAGAGCTTCATCGCCATAGTTGCGCAATCCTTCCACTGCTACCCATTGCAGTGGCGCCCAGCCATTGGGAGCATCCCATTGTTGTCCGGAGATATTTGTGGTGGTGATTATTCCTCCTTGTTTTAACAGTTGACGACGAATTACTTCTGCAGTACGACGAGCATACTCCAGAGGAGCAATTTTGTTATACAAGGGGAATACCGTCGCGGCGGTCAGTTGATCGCGCAATTTGCCTTGCTGCCAGTCATAGTCAGCATAATAGCCCTTGCTTTCATTCCACAAATGCCGATTAATAGCTGCTTTGCGGGATTGTGCGGCGATACGGTAAATACCAGCGGTTTCGTTATCTCCAGCCATTCCGCTGGCGTTGGCTAGCGTATGTTCTAGATGATACATCAAAGAATTCAGATCAACCGGCAATATTGAGGTAGTGCGAATAGAAGAAAGCTCTAATGGGTTATCGAACCAGCGTGAACTGAAATCCCAGCCTGAGGCAGCTCCTGCGCGTAGATCGCGATAGACTTCTGCAGCCGGCCGATTTTTGGCCTTGCTGGCGGTAAGAATATCGTGTAAATATGATTCGGTGCGCGGCGTATCCTCATCGTCCCAATAACGGTTCAGCCAGGTGCCATCTTGCATACGGGCCAAGCGACCGGCAGCTACACCCTCCTCCAAATTTTCCGCGCCTTCCATCCAGTAGTCATACTCTTTCTTCATCTGTGGAAGATAACGCTGATACATTGTTTCTCCGTCGCGACTGGCTAGCAGATCAACCATTAATGCGAAGAAAGGTGGTTGTGAACGGCTAAGGTAATAACTGCGATTACCGTTGGGGATGCGTCCATATACATCTATTTCATGGGCGAAATTATCGATCATATTATGTATCATATCCCATTTATCGCTTTCTGCCAGACCAAGCATGGTGAAATAGCTGTCCCAGTAATACACTTCTCGGAAACGGCCTCCAGGCACCACATAGTTAAAGGGCATTGGCAACAGCGAATCATTGGGACGTACGGTGGCATCGTTGCGGGTTAACACTGGCCATAGTGTAACAATATGTTCGCGTAGTGTTTGTCCGTGCGGCGGTACATATTCCACTTGATCGGTGGGAAAAATGAAATTTTTATCAATGAAATGACGCAAAATAAAATTTTTTCTCAATCGTTTATTTTGGTAATCAGCGATAATAGCTGCAGGCGCACGACGTGGCACCGCATCAGCGAAGGTCTTCTGATCTGAGTATAATTTGGCGGTTTGTACATCGATATAGAGCTGGCCCAGCATGATATCCGGTGACTGTGGGGGATTATTACCCTTAGATTTATTTTTCTCAAATGCTAGGGCTTTCACTAGCCCAGAAGCTGTACTTAGCGCGATACCCAAGGTCATAAAAGATCTCCAGGTCCACTGGAAAGAACATGTAATCATAGGTGAATTCTCCATAAATACCGTATCGGATTATTAACTATAGCTACTGCTGTTCGGCTCCTGACCGGAAGACGTATGTGCATGAAATTAAGCGATAAGCTACATCATAAAAATCGGTATTGAGGTGCGCGCTGGAAGATTTAAAAATAATTTCACTGTTCCTAAATGTTGCTCTAGGTGCGTAAATTTATCGCTGTTTATCATATTTTAAATTAAGCTATATAAATATAATAAAATAGTTACTATTTTAAATGCTTTCATGAATAATTTAAATGAGAGCATCTTCATCTGGAAGGGTATAAAGAAACGTAATTTCTCTTTGTTACACAACTCGTCTTAGTTGTAA
The DNA here is from genome assembly GCA_024748595.1 of Sodalis sp. Ffu. GTDB lineage: Bacteria > Pseudomonadota > Gammaproteobacteria > Enterobacterales > Enterobacteriaceae > FFU. The sequence goes on from CP072944.1 coordinate 112,965, forward strand.
CCCCCTAGCATACATTTTGGCTTTATCGAAATTTGATTTCCACGTAAAAAGAGAATTGTGCGGGAAATTTTTGTTGCTTGCTATCAAAGATATATTATCGCATAAATTAGCTGAAGTAACATTGCTTCGGCTTGCGTAAACTGAAACGAATTTTTTTTCGCAGTGTGTTATGCAATAAAAACCGGCATACTTTGATAGATCGATGTTTGTTGCCTGATAACTAAACTAATTGATTAGAAAAATTACTTTGATTACGTATATATGGTTTAGGCTTCATCCGCTGGTATGCTATCGGCGGTAGTTTTCAGTGCAGACACTGAAGTGATACCAAAGGCCAGGTATCGGGATATATGTTGGCCATGGATGCGGATGCTAGTGATGGTGTTTACCTAGGCTAGGTGTAGAGTGATTTAATACTGGGTAGTTGTCATTTGGGATCGAGACTCACCAAGGACGCCGTGAATTTGGTTAATTTAATCCAGGTGAAGGGATTTTCATTGCCATGCAACTGAAGTCGTAGGATATAGCTCTCTCTTTATAAGAGATGTCGTGCCTGGATTTTTTTCATTTATTGTTTCTAGATTTTATCGATTTTGGTGCACTAAGCACCTATCTTTCCTTGATGGCGTTCGAGCATGCTAATTAGGATTTTATGCTTGATCTTTCAAGCTGTGTTGTAGCTGCTCTAAAATTCGCGAAACAGTTTACAACTACGATAGGTTTATGATTGTTCCAATCGAAATACACTAGAATCTGTAATTCTACGCTGCCTTTAATTAGAGTAAAGACAGATGCGGTTCTGCAATTTAGTAATTTTCTCCCGGATACTGAAAATATGCTCTATCTTTATAATTTCTGTTTCGATCATTTGATTCAAATCTTTCCTTCATTAGGGGCTTGTTGACTAAAATCTAGCCATTGATGAACCTTCTTAATATTTAAGATCGTTTAAACCTCTCGTTTGGTGAGAGGCATATTTGACAGAGCATTTTATTGAATGCGCGTTTTATCGCCATGGTTTTCCTTGGGATGTTACGCATCATGAGTATGGGAATAGCCGTTGTATTCGTGACATGGCTGTTTTTGTCAGATCGCATCGCGCATAGATGGTAATATGTTTTAGTGGTCATTATTTCTTGTTTAACATTGATTGGGCAGAGCAAATGATTTCGTATATTATCGATCACCATAGGGATTAATCGTGTATGTTTTGAATTTCCATTCACCTTCAATAAAGAGCTTCAGCTCAGTAGCGTCAATTGCAGTGAGCGATATTTCCTTGTGTTGAAGTTTTCACATTAAAGGTTTTAGCCGGTTTTCTAATGCAGGTGAATTCCTTGGAACGTTAATTAATTGAAAATGAAATCTATAAAATATTGTAATGCTCTCCTTAATCAGGTTCAAAATAGGTTAAATATCAATCAAAAGTTAGGATTGTTCCATCGCTAAATAGCGTACTAGACGACGTTCTTTTGAGAGGGTTTATTCTCTATATATTTGGCAGCAAAGGTTGAGTTATCCAACCAGAACCTAAGAATCTAGGTTTAATGAATTATTATTGTTTTGTTGCTTATATAGAGAGATTTTTTGTGAAGTTGGTGATCTTTTTCATTATTTATAAAAAATTTGAAAAGAAATTGCTATAGGTTATCTAGTCAACGACGTTTTAATAGCATAGTTATGCTAACAATTAAAAACGCCATGCTAGGCAACACCGCCCCAAAAATAGGCAGTATATTATATACTAGACTTAACGGCCCAAAAATTTGATCTAGTACATAAAACAGGAAACCGCAGCTGATACCGGTCACCACTCGTACCCCTACCGATACGCTGCGTAATGGTCCAAAAATGAAGGACAGCGCCATCAGCATCATTACTGCTACTGAGAAAGGAGAGAAAATTTTGCTCCACATATTCAGCTGATAACGACTGGCTTCCTGCCCGCTTTGTTGAAGATATTTTACGTAGCTATAAAGCCCCAAAATAGAGAGGGAATCTGGCTCCAGTGTTACCACCCTTAGTTTGTCCGGTGTCAAGTTGGTTTTCCATTCCCCGTATAGGGTCTGTTTAACTATAATTTGCTTAGCATCTCTTAGATCTGATTCGTTTACTTGAGACAGTTTCCAACTGCCGTTACTGAAGGTGGCGCACGAGGCGTAACGCAGTGTTTGCAGCCGTTGGGCTTTGTCAAAGTGATAGATATGTACGCCGGAAAGTTCATTGTTGCCTATTACCCGTTCAATAAAGATAAAATCGTTGTCGTCTTTCGCCCACAGACTGTTTTGGATGGAAAGCATCGAGCCATCATAGATCATCTTAGTGCGGTAGTTACGTGCCATTTGCTCTCCGTAAGGTGCGATCCATTCGCCGATGCTTATGGTTAGTAGCACCAGCGGTACGGCGGTTTTCATTACCGAGCTAGCTACCTGTAGGCGGCTGAAGCCTGATGCTTGCATGACTATTAGTTCACTGTGGGTAGCAAGTGTCCCCAACCCTAATAGCGCGCCGAGTAACGCTGCCATGGGAAAGAACACTTCAATATCTTTCGGTACACTCAAGAGGGCATATAGCCCTGCTCCTAGTGCGGAATAGCTGCCCTGGCCTACTTTGCGCAGCTCATCGACGAATTTGATAATACCTGATAACGATACCAGCATGAAAAGTGTCATCATGATGGTATTGAAAATGGTTTTACCAATATATAGGTCCAATACACCAAACATCAGGCTGGTCCTCTCACATGCAGCATTCGTCCGCGAATCTTTCTCGCCGGGACGCTGTCCCAAAAATTTAGTACCAGAGTAATTGCTAGATACACTGCATTGGTAAGCCATATCCATAGCATCGGGTCGAACTTACCTTTAGCACCGTTAGAACGCAGTGAGGTCTGAAGTAGGAAGAAGATCAAATACAATAGCATAGCTGGTAGCATGCTCAATATGAGCCCATTCCGTTGGTTTACTGTTGATAGAGGTACGACCATTATCGCCATAATAAGCACCGATACCACGAGGGTCAGGCGCCAGTGCAATTCGGCGCGCGCCTTTGGTTCTGGCAAATTCCATAGTTGGGGTAGTGTCATTTGTTCGACGTCATTGCTGTTCACCGCCACTGCGCGGTGATTAATTAACGCCTGATATTGGATAAAATCAGTGATACGGAAATCCTGCTGTTGCGCGTTGCCCTCATAGCGTGTGCCTTTATTCAGAATAATTAATTGGGAACCGTTTGGTTTCATGACCATATATCCTTGATCTGCAATTATCACCGATGGGCGCGTGTTGCCATGCGGCTTGAAATGAGCTAGGAAAACATGTTGAAATCGTTTCTCTTTGATATTGCTGACAAACAACACTGTGTTGCCATTTTTTGTCGATTTGAATTGCCCTTCCACTATAGCCACTATGTTGGGATTGGCCTTAGCCTCCGACAATAACTGGTCTTGATGGCGTGAGGACCAGGGAGATAACCAAATCACGTTTATCACCTCTAACAACGCTGTTACCAGGCTGAGCACTAGTGTAGCTCTGATAAGCACATTTTTTCCTAGTCCGCAGGCGTGCATTACTGTAATTTCGCTTTCTGTATACAGATGACTCAGGGTCATTAATAATCCGAGGAATAAGCTGAGAGGCAAAATTAATTGGGCCATATTCGGTATGCCCAAGCCGAGTAAGGATAACACCAGGTTTGTCGGAATATCGCCGTTTACCGTTGCACCTAATATTCGTACTAATTTTTGACAAAAAAAGATCAAAAGCAATATGAACAGGATGGCAAGCTGGTTTTTAAATGTTTCCCGAATCAAATATCTAGTGATTATCACACTTATTTCTCCTATGAAAATTTGTTTTTATTGCAAGAAAAGCGATAATTTTATCTTTTAATCCATTATGATATGTATCAGATAGCCATCTTTGAAGTGCGCTCAAGTATAATAACATAAGCGTTTGAATGTCTTATTGGGTGGAATGATTATCGATAATATCGTTTTTTCATTGTTTAGAGTAAGATTTAAAGTTAATGCAATGGAGGATGTCTTTGATAAAGATCTATTTTATTCCGCGCTTTGTCTTTAAGATTTAGGAGAGTACATGGAGTTCAGTGTAAAAAGTGGTAGTCCGGAAAAACAACGTACTGCCTGTATCGTCGTTGGTGTATTTGTACCTCGCCGATTATCCTCTGTCGCCGAACAGCTAGATAAGATCAGTGAAGGTTATATTAGTGTGTTCTTGCGTCGTGGCGAACTTGAAGGCAAGGTAGGGCAAACACTGTTGTTGCATCATGTTCCAAATGTGCTTTCTGAACGCATTCTGCTTATTGGATGCGGCAAAGAGCGTGAGCTGGATGAACGTCAGTATAAACAAGTGATCCATAAAACGATCAATACCCTGAACGATACTGGCTCCATGGAGGCAGTTTGTTTTTTGACTGAGTTGCACGTCAAGGGACGCTATACTTATTGGAAAGTACGCCAAGCAGTAGAAACAGTAAAAGAGTCGCAATATACTTTTGATCAGCTGAAAAGCAATAAAATTGAGCGGCGCCGGCCGCTGCGTAAGATAGTGTTCAACGTGCCAGCTCGCCGCGAGCTGATCAGTGGTGAGCGTGCTATTCAGCACGGTTTAGCGATAGCCGACGGCATCAAAGCGGCCAAGGACCTGGGCAATATGCCGCCCAACATTTGTAATTCTAGCTATCTGTCTTCTCAGGCGCAACAGCTAGCGGACGATTATAGTAAGACCACCACTCACCAAATCATCGGTGAACAGCAGATGAAAGAACTGGGTATGAATGCCTATCTGGCGGTCGGCCAGGGTTCAACCAACCAATCATTGATGTCTATTATAGAATATAAAGGTAATCCTACCCCTGATGCACGTCCGATCGTTTTGGTAGGTAAAGGTATGACCTTTGACACCGGCGGTATTTCCATTAAGCCCGCCGAGAGTATGGATGAGATGAAGTATGACATGTGCGGTGCAGCCACGGTGTATGGCGTAATGCGCATGGCTATAGAGTTGAATTTACCGCTGAATATAGTCGGTGTTCTCGCCAGTTGCGAAAATATGATAGATGGCCGTTCTTTCCGTCCGGGCGATGTGGTTACTACTCTCTCTGGTCAAACGGTGGAAGTGCTGAATACCGATGCTGAAGGCCGGCTGGTACTATGCGATACCCTGACTTACGTCGAACGGTTCGTTCCAGAGGTAGTGATCGATATTGCCACCCTAACCGGTGCTTGCGTCATTGCCCTTGGGCATAACTTGACCGGGCTGATGTCCAATTATAACCCGTTAGCCCATGAGTTGATCAGTGCCTCCGAACAGGCCGGCGACCGCGCTTGGCGTTTGCCTTTAGGGAATGAATTTCAGAAGCAGTTGGAATCTAATTTCGCCGATATTGCAAATATCGGCGGGCGGCCCGGCGGTGCGATTACCGCCGGCTGTTTTCTTTCCCGTTTTGCACGCAAGTATCATTGGGCTCATTTGGATATAGCCGGGACTGCCTGGCGTTCTGGTAAAACCAAAGGCGCTACCGGCCGGCCGGTAGCAATGCTATCGCAATTCCTTCTTAACCGTTCTGGATTCAACGGTGATGAGTAACCGAAGATATGCTTGAGTGGGCGTTGTTTGCTTCTGGTTATTTTTTCCTTACCCATTTGATGGTAAATCAAGCAGGCTACATGAAAAACGTGACCTTCTATCTGCTCGACGAGCATATGATTAAAGATGGGTTAACTGCTGTGGAGCGGCTCGCCTGTGATTTGGCGGCCATTAAGTGGCGGGAAGGGAAGTTGGTGCTTATCGCCTGCGAAGATCATGTGCAGGCGCTGAAGTTGGATGATGCGTTGTGGGTGCGCGATCCGAACTCTTTCTTGCCACATAATCTATCGGGGGAAGGGCCGAGCTATGGAGCGCCGCTGGAAGTATGTTGGCCCCAGCGCCACTGCAACTCGCCGCGAGATTTGCTGATTAGTTTGCTGCCAAGTTGTGCAGATTTTGCTTTCGCTTTTCATGAAGTGATAGACTTTGTTCCGTATGAAGATATTTCAAAACAGTTAGCACGCGATCGCTATAAAGCTTACCGCAGTCTTGGCTTCCAATTGATTACGGCTAATCTACCAACGCTAGTGAATAACGACACATAATGAATAAAATATATAATCCTAAAGATATTGAACAATCGTTGTACGGGTACTGGGAACAGCAGGGTTATTTTAAGCCTAACGGCGATACAAGCCATGATAGTTACTGCATCATGCTCCCGCCGCCAAATGTGACTGGCCGTCTGCATATGGGGCATGCTTTCCAGCAGACTATTATGGATACGCTGATTCGTTATCAGCGTATGCAAGGGAAAAATACTTTATGGCAAGCTGGAATGGACCACGCTGGTATTGCTACTCAGATGGTGGTGGAGCGTAAGATCGCAGATGAAGAGGGCAAAACCCGTCATGACTACGGCCGCGATGCTTTTATCGATAAAATCTGGCAGTGGAAAGCGCAATCCGGTGGTATAATTACTTATCAAATGCGCCGCCTGGGCAACTCAGTGGATTGGGATCGTGAACGTTTCACCATGGATAAAGGTTTATCCAATGCGGTGAATGAGGTATTTGTTCGCTTGTATCAAGAGAATTTAATTTATCGTGGTAAACGCCTGGTTAATTGGAATCCGAAATTGCGTACAGCGATCTCCGATCTAGAAGTGGAAAATCTCGCATCTAAAGGTTTCATATGGCACTTGCGTTATCCATTGGACGATGGTGTTGAGACTGCCGAGGGCTTGAATTATATAGTTGTGGCTACTACCCGTCCGGAAACTATGCTTGGCGATACGGGTGTGGCGGTTCACCCGGCAGATCCGCGTTATAATGAGCTGATTGGAAAATATGTTCTGCTGCCGTTAATCAGACGCCGTATCCCGATCGTTGCTGACGAGCATGTAGATATGATCAAGGGAACTGGTTGTGTAAAGATTAGCCCGGCCCATGACTTTAATGACTATGAAGTAGGTAAGCGCCACGGCTTGCCGATGATCAATATTTTCACTTTTAATGGAGATATACGTCAGGAAGCCGAGGTGTTTGATACCCATGGCGAAGCCAGCGATGTGCAGCCGCGTGACATCCCTGAAGTGTTTCGTGGCTTAGAGCGTTTCGCTGCCCGTAAGGCGCTAGTGGCGGAATTTGATCGGCTTGGCCTGTTGCAGGAGGTGAAAGTGCACGATCTGACTGTGCCTTACGGTGAGCGAGACGGTGTTGTGATCGAACCGATGCTGACCGACCAGTGGTACGTCCGTACCGCACCGCTAGCCAAAATAGCAGTGGAAGCAGTGGAACAGGGCGAGATCCAGTTTATACCCAAGCAATATAAGAATATATATTTTAGCTGGATGCATGATATTCAAGATTGGTGTATTTCTCGTCAGTTGTGGTGGGGTCACCGCATTCCGGCCTGGTATGATGATCATGGCCGTGTATATGTAGGGCGTGACGAAGCAGAAGTCCGCCAGCAAAATCAATTGGGCGACCAGGTGGTGTTGCGCCAGGACGACGATGTGCTGGATACTTGGTTCTCTTCTGGATTGTGGACATTCTCTACCCTTGGCTGGCCAGAAAATACTGAGGCATTGCGTACCTTTCATCCGAGCAACGTTGTGGTGAGTGGTTTCGATATCATCTTTTTTTGGATAGCCCGCATGATAATGTTGACCATGCACTTTATAAAAGATGAAAATGGTAAGTCGCAAGTGCCGTTCAAAATTGTTTATATGACCGGCCTTATCCGTGATGAAGAAGGGCAAAAAATGTCTAAATCTAAGGGTAATGTCATAGATCCACTGGATATGGTGGACGGTATTTTGTTAGCCGACCTATTGGAAAAACGTACCGGTAATATGATGCAGCCGCAGCTGTCTGAAAAAATTCGCAAGCGTACCGAAAAAGAGTTTCCGAACGGCATCGAGCCTTACGGTACCGACGCTCTGCGTTTTACCCTGGCAGCATTGTCCTCGCCTGGTCGCGATATTCGTTGGGATATGAAACGTCTGGAGGGTTACCGTAATTTTTGTAACAAGTTGTGGAACGCTAGCCGCTTTGTGCTAATGAATACCAAAGATCAAGATTGCTGCTTGCATAGCGGTGATAAAGGCTTGTTGCTAGCGGATCGATGGATCCTAGCGGAATTCAATCAAACAGTAAAAGCATTCCGCGCGGCTCTGGATAACTATCGTTTTGATTTGGCTGCTTCTATTCTGTATGAGTTTACCTGGTACCAATTTTGCGATTGGTATTTAGAATTGAGCAAACCGATAATGAGCAGCGGTAGTAAAGCTGAAAGGCGCGGTACCCGCCATACGTTGCTAAACGTGTTAAAAGCGCTTTTGCGCCTATCACATCCAGTGATTCCATTCATTACTGAAACCATCTGGCAGGAGTTGAAGCACCTCACCTGCTGTCAGTATGATAGCCTCATGCTGCAGCCATTCCCTGTCTTTGACGCGCGCCTTATTGATGTCAGCGCATTTACTGATTTAGAGTGGATTAAGCAGGTAGTGCTCGCGGTTCGGACCATTCGCACTGAGATGAAAATCGCTCCCGGCAAGCTGTTGGAGGTGTTGCTGCGCGACGCTTCAACCGATGCGCAGCGATTGGTCAATGATAATCTCCGTATTATTCTTACCTTAGCGCGGCTAAAAAGTATTACGGTCCTACCGTCTTATGAGAAATATCCAGTGTCGGTCACAAAGCTGGTAAACGGAGCCGAGCTATTGATCCCGATGGTAGGCTTGATTGATAAGCAGGCCGAGTTGTCTCGTCTGGCCAAAGAAATGGCGCGTCTCGACGATGAAATCAGTCGAATTGCGCTTAAGTTGGGCAACAAAAGCTTTATTGGCTATGCTCCAAAAGCGGTGGTGTCTAAAGAGCGCGAAAAGATGAAAAATTACCAGCATTCTAAGGTAAAATTGTTAGAGCAGCAAACTACTATCGCCGGGTTATAATCCTGTACATTATAGTTAGTTGCCGCTTTCTAGTGCTATATTTATTAAATGTCATTCACCGCTGCTCTATTTTAGCTATACACACCCGGTCATTGGCTTTTATTACCATGTGTCGCGAGTAAAAAGGGGAATGTACACAGTACAATACTATAACTTGCAAGCACATTCTGCAAGTCATGCTCAAATGCAACGGCGATGATAGTTTGGTGTATTGAAATCGATGAGATCTACGTAGGGGGGGGTGAACGGACGGAAAGTGCAAACGCGGTGTTACTCATTAGTTTTTACCTGAGCTGTGTTAACCCAATTTGCAATGTCCTCAGTGCTGACCTTTCAGTAGTTTATGCTGTGAGTAATAAGAATATGTGATTTTATTTCAGATATTTCATGAAATGATTTTATTATCATGAGTGATTGCTACTGGAGAGATAGGTCTAATCATCGTTTTTTAAATAGGATTGGTCCATGACTAGCACATATAGATTACCATGCCATTCATGGTATGCATGTGTTTTTTACTTGGCGAATTTTATCAATGTAATTAGTGCTTATATTTGGTTATACGGATACTGTTGATTTTGTAGCTGAGATGATAACAACACCGATGCTATATTGGTTACTGAGCTGGCTGAACTATATACTTAATCAAGTTACTTTATAGCCCATCATCTTATTGAAAATTAAATAAATTAGGCTAGTAATTTTACTATTCCGTAATGGTCATTACCATTATTTTGATGTCAAAATGAATGTGTTGCTTGACATTATAAGCATTATAAAGTTTCTAAATTCTAATTGCATTACTATAAAATTTAATATCATGATAATAACTGGAACACGCGGCGATATTGTTTAAAATTAAAAGTTAATTTTTTAAGCACCATGATATAACGTATGCAAAAGCATGATCAGTCAAAAAAGCAATAGCGATTGTGGTATATAATAAATATATAATATTCATTATAACGCTGATTACTAAAATTAGACCGCTGAAAACAAAAGCTCAGCTCTTATTGATATGCTTTGGTGTAGAGAGAGCATGTAGAGATATTCATGTCATGAATAAAACGATTATTTTGGTATATTTCTGATATTATCAAATTATGATATCCAGTAGAGTATACACTGAATAAAGTGCTTCAGTTAAGTATGTTTGTTACCAAACAAGTAACGTAAATAATTTTAATAACTATTTTAAGTGATTAAGAAAATCCTATAGCTAAATTTATTCAATAAAAGTACAGTAGATGGTGAGGGATTGTACAGTGCTTATTGGATCATTACGCATGATGCGGGTATCGTATTGTACGATCCATCTTTGTTATGAGCTGGATTTTGATCGCGTTCAAGGTTATCTGAAAACTATCTCTATCTGCTCCAGCCAGACCAGCGAAGTGGTGTTATATGTTAAATTTAATTTCAACGTATGTCCGATTTGTAAGAATTGTCCTTCTTAAAGCTGCATCAGGATCTTCGAAGTAGATGCTGCCTACATGTAGTACACGCCTAGGCGCTTTATCACCGTACATAATTTCTCCACTTATGCCATTAATCAATTCCGTTTTTTAGGGTAATTTGTTGATCAGATTATATCACATCAGGATGCTCATATCAGTTACCTCGTAGCTCAGTTTGAACGCTTGATGAGGGTATTGCTGTATTTTACAGTTCGTGATAGTTAAACGTAAAGGTTAAAGATTTGCTATTAGCACTTGAAATTGAATATTCATACTTATATTTATTTAATAAATGCACAAGATATTTTCCGGAGAAACGCGTGATGAATCAGTTATATCAACGATATTTCCTAAGGTTAATGGATTTTACGTCTGAGGAAATTAATCAATTACTGGCGTTGGCCACCGATCTGAAACACCAAAAACGCGCAGGTCAGGAAATTCCGCGTCTGACCGGCAAAAATATTGCTCTTATTTTCGAAAAAGATTCGACGCGTACCCGCTGTTCTTTTGAAGTGGCCGCTTTTGATCAAGGTGCTCATGTAACCTACTTGGGGTTAAGCGGGAGCCAAATTGGCCATAAGGAATCTATCAAAGATACTGCCCGGATTCTGGGTCGTATGTACGACGGTATACAGTATCGCGGCTATGGCCAGAAGATCGTCGAGACATTGGCGCAATATGCTGGTGTACCTGTATGGAATGGGCTTACTACCGAGTTCCATCCGACTCAGTTACTGGCCGATCTGCTGACCATGCAGGAGCAATTGCCGGAGAAGTCCCTCAATCAGATGAAACTAGCCTATGTCGGAGACGCACGTAACAATATGGGGAACAGTTTATTGGAAGCAGCCGCGCTGACAGGTCTTGATCTGCGTTTGGTGGCTCCTAGTGCCTGTTGGCCGGAGCAGGAGTTGCTTACTGGGTGTCGGCAGCTGGCACAGCAAAACGGAGGCAGTATTACGGTTACTGAAGATATCCCTAGCGGCGTGAAGGATGTCGACTTTATTTATACCGACGTGTGGGTATCAATGGGAGAGGATAAGACGGTGTGGCAGGCGCGTACCGCTTTATTGCGTGACTATCAGGTCAATAGCGCCATGCTGCGCCAGACTGGTAATCCTCAGGTGAAGTTTCTACATTGTCTGCCGTCATTCCACGACGATCAAACCACTATCGGTAAGGAGATAGTGGAGCAATATGGTTTGCATGGCGGCATGGAGGTCACTGATGATGTATTCGAATCGTCGCATAGCGTGGTATTCGATCAAGCAGAAAGCCGTCTGCACACTATTAAAGCGGTGATGGTGGCAACGTTAGCGCCATGAACCGCAGCGCGGGATAGTGGATAACGCCAGCCATATAAACCCGTATGGATAAGAAAATAATGCTAAGGCCATGGTATCTCATGGCAATGTAAGATCAGATACGGTCAGGTATTAATGCGGATTGAAGGGTATCAACGTTGCTTCAATTTTCATCATTGCCTTGTCTTGGTGATATGTTATACAACGATAAACATTTTGATGGCTTTAATATTTGCTTGTTCGCGCTATTTCATCGTTGAGACACTGTGTGATGTAATTAAAGGTAATCCGTAGTTTTCAGGTAAGTAAGGAATAAATTCAAAATAATTAATATTACCGACATCATGTTATTTTTATTGAATAAATTAAACTTTTTTAATAAGTAGAGATAAGTTATCAATTTTGAAGGAAATTCGATTTCTAATGGTGAGCGACAACAAGGTTTTTATCCAACGCAGATCATTGACGTTCTGGTGGGATCTTTAGCCCTGACAGACTGGTAAAATAAAACCTAGAATGCGGCAAGATTGGCATATTGCTATGATACTGTTGGTTTAAAGGTTTTTTGTAAAGATGCATGAAAATACAGCCAAAAAAAGGGCTGATTTGGCGTCAGCGGCATGTGGTGATGATGTCATCACATGACATCATCGTGCTTTGAGTGATTTTGAGTAATGTAACAGATGCATAAGCACGACTCTATAGTAAATAAACTAAAAATTAAACAAATTACTGTTGACGATGACTTATGGATACGTAGTTGGAAAATCAAATCACTGATATTCTTTTGAAATAGCCTAATTGGTCATGGGATAATACTGATGGGAATCAAGCATTTGTCAGTCAACATTAAATAGAAAATAATGATTACTGGAAACAAAATTGTTTAACTATCAGAAGGTTTTGGCCGGATACAGCCATGGAATGAATAAAATGGCAATCCGGTAAAATTTTAATATTGAAAGATTTTTGATGCCCAGCTAGGGAGGAAGATATGGTGGCTGGTATACTACTTGAATAAACTTTAGGTTTTTCGAATAACTAAACTAGTAATTCAACCAATTTGTGTAAAGCTTGAGCGGGATAATAAAGGTGATGGTAAATAGCATTTATTTTCACAACGAATCCTTCGCGCACCTACCTACGTAATAATAACCAATATTTTAATGCTTGAAGCATTGTACCACTGGTTACAATGCTGGGTAATTTGCCCGGGATGATTTATGTGCAACTATAGCGCGTTTGATAATACTCAGCTGCATGATAAACAGTCAGTGGCAGCGTTTCGAGTTTTTTGCGTATAGCCTTGGTTCTTCCATGCGTCATATGCGTCATTATCGGCATCCGTAATGAGGTAAAATAAAGATGATTAATTACCTTTATCAAAGGAGTATCATTTCCATTAATGATTTAAGACGCGATGAATTGGAGCTGGTGTTAGCCACAGCAGCTTGTCTCAAGACATGCCCTCAGCCAGAGTTACTGAATCATAAAGTGATCGCTAGTTGTTTTTTTGAAGCGTCTACCCGCACTCGTCTATCTTTTGAAACTGCTATTCATCGACTTGGTGCGTCGGTGGTGGGTTTTTCCGATGCTGGAAATACCTCTTTGGGAAAAAAGGGCGAGACTCTCGTTGACACTATTTCAGTTATCAGTACCTACGTGGATGCCATCGTCATGCGCCATCCGCAAGAGGGAGCAGCGCGATTAGCCACAGAATTTTCCGGTCAGGTGCCGATTCTTAACGCTGGAGATGGTGCCAATCAACATCCGACCCAAACATTGCTTGATCTCTTTACTATCCAAGAAACTCAGTGTCGGCTGGATCATCTCAGCGTCGCAATGGTAGGCGATCTAAAGTATGGTCGTACTGTGCACTCTTTGACGCAGGCGCTTGCTAAATTTGACGGCAACCGTTTTTATTTTATCGCACCGCAGGCGTTGGCAATGCCTGCTTATTTGTTGCATATGCTGGACGAGAAGGGTCTTCACTATAGCGTGCATACCAGTATCGAAGAGGTTGTGTCTGAATTAGATATCCTATATATGACTCGGATACAAAAAGAGCGCTTGGATCCCTCGGAGTACGCCAACGTGAAAGCGCAGTTTATACTGCGGGTCAGTGATCTGGTTCAGGCACGCAGCAATCTTAAGATATTGCATCCTTTGCCTAGGGTGGATGAAATAGCCTATGAAATGGACTGTATACCTTATGCTTACTATTTCCAGCAGGCTGGCAATGGCATTTTTGCCCGCCAGGCGTTGCTGGCTCTGGTATTAAATCAACATTTGGTTGGATAAAGGTGGAAAATCATCCATGGTTCAGGATAATAAATTGCAGGTGGAAGCCATATGTCGCGGTACAGTTATCGATCATATCCCAGCTCATGTAGGGATTAAATTGCTCAGTTTATTTAAACTGACTGCTACCGATGAACGTATTACTATTGGTTTAAATTTGCCCTCTAATCAGCAGGGTAAGAAAGATCTTATCAAGATAGAGAATGTATTTTTGACCGAGGAACAGGCTAACCAGTTGGCGATCTACGCACCTCATGCTACGGTTAACCGTGTATATAATTACGATGTAGTGCGTAAACTTACGCTGACATTGCCTGAGCATATTGACGGCATCCTGATTTGTCCCAATAGTAACTGCATCAGCCGTAGTGAGCCTGTAGCATCTAGATTCAGCGTTAATACAAGTGGGCAGCATGCACATTTGAAGTGTAAATATTGTGAGAAAGAGTTTGAGCACCGGGCGGTGATTCAGGGCACTTGAACTGGATAGTGTTTCACTTCCTATAATGCTCGGGGCATGTATTCTTGTGTTTACGTTTAATATTTAGGAGAAGGCATGAGCTACATTATCAATACGGAGAATGCACCGGTAGCGATTGGACCCTATGTGCAGGCAGTGAATTTGGATTCCATGATCCTTATCTCTGGTCAAATCCCGATTTGCCCAAAAAGCGGTCAGGTGGCTGATAACATTGCTGCTCAGACAAGACAGTCGCTGGATAACATTAAAGCCATTGTAGAGGCAGCTGGTCTGAAGGTGGCGTATATTGTGAAAACCATGGTGTTCTTGAAAGATCTTAATGATTTCGCTACCGTTAATGCCATTTACGAAGCATTTTTTACTGAGCATAATGCACAGTTCCCAGCTCGTTCCTGTGTAGAAGTGTCCAGATTGCCGAAAGATGTAAAAATCGAGATAGAAGCCATCGCGTTTCGCCGCTAAAAGTATAGCGCTGGCCAGGGTCCATGACTAGGTCAAAATCAACTAATCCCTGTCGAATTGGCGCGTTTTATCCATATTTATCTCACCAGCGAGTATAGGTTAGTTTAGGTGTGATGATAAAAAGATTACCTTTTATTTATCGTTAAAAGTTGTAGTCCATTATCTATCGTGGCTATATGCTATTGCTAGCATAATTTCTATTGTTGATGGTTTTTTAATTTTTCGATATATTTTGCAAGCTCCAGTTATTGCTTCTGCATGCGTTGCATTACTTAGCGATAGGTCAGGTTAGATAATTTCATGCATATTATGTGGGATGGCCATCCGAGAATGATGTAATAGACGCGCTCATTTGAATAATTTGATTTCTTATACCAAGCAGCAATCTAAAAATCCAATCATAAATCAGTGATTGGATTTTTAGATAAGGGTGTTGTTATGATTAGTCTAATTAATGATCCTCTATATTTGCCTGGACTACACTTTCATCAGTAAATGGGCTAAAAGCTTGAAATAGAAAGCAATATATGGTCAGGGAAAGCGTTGTAAATAAAATATCTGTTAGCGTTATGAGACGAGTGATTTGAACCACTGTCTACCGTTCTTGATCGGGTCGCTGTTGCAGCAAGATGATCGCTATATTGAAAAGGTGGATTCACTTTCGAACTAAGTAGTTGTTCTATTTATGTACTATCTGGCATTCATGTCAATAACCGGCTTATTTTTTATGAACCTACCGTATCAGTGGATATTTTATTCAGCATCTATAGTTTGCTAAACATCTCCGAGCATGAAGTAGTTATTCCCTTTTTCGTGCTACCTAATTATTTATATTTTTGCTATCTATTTTCTTATGCAAGCCTTATCTTTAAAAAATATTTGTGATAGTTAAGTCATTTATATTAAAATAGTTTAGACACCAATAATGATATCAAATGTGAAATAAATATTAATTGGTATATTATTTTGCTTATTTATTTTTTAGAATAGAGCGTATGATGTATTCTAACTATTTGTAAGAATATATAGTCTATCATATGAAAGATTATTATATAAGCAAAAGCCTATATTATTGTTAATCTGACTAAAATTATGTATTTATGGTATAAGAGTTATTTTAAATTATTCAATCGTATTTTATCAATCTGAAAGAATATAATATTATATGTGGCTATATATTCTTGCATAACAATTATGAGAATAATCTTTCTATATTCAGTATTTATAGTAAAATATTTCTGATTAGTTTATGAAATATATCAGAGAACATAAAGATCGAATTTATTTTTTCTCTTCTTAAAAATATAGTTTTTCAATAAGTTGAATGATAAGTTAGAGAAAATTGATATCTTGTGAAATCGAAGTACTTCATTGATAAATATTAGAAAATAACTATCATTATGGGGATAATAATAAGTACCATTAAATTCCATATTGGTAATTTAATGGTTAAATTAGATGTCATTAATGCTCAATATATTCTCATAAAAGAGATGGATTTAAAATTTGAGTGGATAATTTATATCTATATATATTTGTCAATGATCTAAGAAACTACTGTGGTGTTATTTATAAAGTTTTATATATTAATTTCATTGATATATAAAACTTTATCGGTCATTATAGATAATATTTACTATATAATGATGATGGTGAATAGATTTGATTAATTAGTTTATCTTTTATTATTTATCCAGGTAAAGTAGTTCGTTCTTTTCCAATATCTTCTATAACTGAACTGCTAGCTACCGCGTTTAAATTGTATACAGTGATTTGCTGTATATAGTCGTAATCTCGTTATTTATCACACCTAGATACAGAAGATGACAGAAAAATGATTTGCTTTCAGCAAATCATTTTACATGATTTATATCAATAAAAAACAGATGGATTTAAATAGTGCTATATTTATCGGTGTTTTATGTTAAAAATTTTTAAAATATTTCGGTAATATATAAAATATTTTATGTGTATAATTCGTTCGCATTATAACAGTCTAGGAATAATTAATATATTAATTAAATTCATAATTTTCTTTATAAAATTTTTTTAATTTAATTGATCTTTAAAAGTTTTCTTGTGTAAAATTATCTAATTCTTTTATCTTATCGTGGATAAGATTCTTGTATTTTATATTTTAAATTAAACATAAGCTCCCTTTATTATCGTTATAAATAAATAAGCAGAAGATATTTTTACTAATAAAATTTGGCTAATAACCTTCACCTAAAATGAAGGATTTTAAATTATTAATTTTATTTAATAAAATTACGTTAAATTTGATCTTTTTTATTAAAAGTTGTTTAAGTTACTTGTTTATTAACAGGATAGCTGGGTTATTTTATTTAATACACGGTATTTTCTTAGTTGGCCATCTTGATTGCAGAAATTAGATGAATGGTCTTTTTATTCATGATATAGTTATTTCTTCAGAGTCATTGAAGCTAGCCTATTCTTTCGTATTCATTATTTTTTTTGATGTGGGAGCATAGGTCTAATTTTTAGTCAATGGTTTATCTTTATTATTAAAGTCTATCATAAATTGGTTGTCGGCAAAATTTTTAGTTTTGGTTAGTTGACTGCTAGTCAAAAATTTATTATAATATTAATATTTTTATCTGTTTATTGATGCCGGTATAAACTATGCAAAGGTAGATGAACGTTCACTAATAAAATGGACATTGTAATATTCGTTGGTAAGGTGAAAAATTAATTTTTACATCTGAAATAGTTATTTTTGCATAGTGGCTACTCTTTTTAAGATCTATTTTATTTCTAGTCAGCTAAAATGAAAAATTTGATTTATTTACGTCAGCAATAATGTGGCTATCGATATCACAATACATATGTTGAGTAATGTAATAGATGTAGACGTATAATCAATTTTTTCAGGTGGTGTAGGTGGAGGAGATAGCTAACAAGATTACCACCTGTTTATATCTTTTTTTCATAGAAGTTAAACTTACGCTACTGGATAGTTGGTATGTTTAGGATACATGTGTTTCGTGTTTATCACCGCGCTGCAAATTACCAATAGAAAATATTATGTCCAGTCTTAATATTACTCGATGCCATTAGTCGCTCTCTCATTTTTATCCTGACTGCAGTGATATTTTGTATTAATTTGGTAATTATTTAATCAGACAATCTTCATTAACTGATACTGTAGCATTACAAACAAAGCAGGAATGCGGTATTCCTGTTTTAAGATCATGCGTGATGAAGACCTAACGGCTATTCAAAAAATGCAAATTTTTACACCATGATTGATACAGCATAAAACTCTACCAACAGATTTAATTTTGGCATGTGAATAAATTATGAATCAAGATCGTAGGATCTTGGCTATGCAGAAAAGTTAAGTTTATCGAGGGAGCCCCATCAGACCGATTTTAAAATAGCCCGCTGAACGCAAATTATCCATTACCGATATTAGGGTGACATAATCCACGCTCTTTTCTGCTTGGAAAAAAATAGTAGTTTCTTTATTTCCTTGGGTTTGTTTATCTAGTGTCTGCACTAGGGTTGTCATATCTACCCTTTGCTCACCGATGTACAATTGCTTATTAGCCTTTATTGATAAAAATAAAGGTTTTTTTGACCGTGCTTGTGGTGCAGAGGTGGAGTTAGGTAAATCTACCCGGATATCCACCGTTGCCAGAGGTGCGGCGGCCATAAAGATAACAACCAGTACCAGCATGATGTCAATAAGGGAAGTAACGTTAATATCGTGTATTTCACCAGTGTCATCAATATTCTCGTTTAAATGCATGGCCATGAATTGTTTAACCTGAAACTTCGTCACCTATTATGGTGACCGTTTTTAAATCTAGATCGCGGCTAACCAGCAATAATAATATTGCTGCACAATCCCCTACCATGGCTTTATAATTTGATATGGTACGTGCAAATATATTATATATAATCACTGCCGGAATTGCAACGAAGAGGCTGAGGGCGGTTGCCAGCAGTGCTTCGGCAATACCTGGCGCTACTACTGCCAGATTAGTGTTCTGGGTGTGGGCGATTCCGATAAAACTATTCATAATGCCCCAAACAGTACCGAACAACCCGATAAACGGCGAAATGGCGCAAATGGTGGCGAGAAAACCATTGCCTTTGACTATGTCGCGGCTTGCGTTGGCCACGCAGCGCTCCAGACGAAAACCTACGCGTTCTTTAATACCATTATTATGGCTGATGAGTCCCGAAAGATCTATTTCATTCGCAGTTTCCTCCAGGAAATTAGCGCTAAGACTGTAGGCAGGGAAATTGGCAGCTACCAACGTGGCTTGATTTAGACTGCGTACCTCTTTTAGCGCTCCCAACTCACGGAGCAGACGACGTTTGGCTTTGATCAATTCAACTCCTTTACTAAAAAATAGTGCCCAGGTGACTATGGATGTCAGAAATAAAACAATCATAACCGTTTTTACTATTGTATCAGCACGCTGATACATTCCCCAAATAGACAGATCCATTTGCATCAGCTGCTGCTGTATCAGCGTACCATTGCTTTGTGCCGGCAATGGTGGCAGTTCGTCAGCAGGTATTGATAGATTGGATGATTGTGCAGTCATGGCGTTGGTAGGTTCTCCGATGGCGCATCCCGTAAACCCTAATTCCAGTAGTATTCCTAAGGAGACGCCGCGGATCATCTGGGCAAATGCTGTTTCGTGTCTGGTCATGGCGTTCCTAACATTCAGTATATGTTGCTTAACAGTTGTCTTCACGCTCTTCCTTCCTACCGAAATCCATGACCTGAAAAGAATTTAATTAAAATAATAACAAATGTAATATGAATTAATAGTGATTATTATTATTTATTAAAAATGACTTGTACACAAAAACACTTATCGTTAAGGTTTTATCTGCTGTATTAAAATTTTTTGTGGATTAAAAATTTTAATACAATGCAGCAAAATGCCTGCTGATTTTATAGATTAAGTGTTAATCTAAGTAGAACGATGAGATATAGTTGGCATCAGGATTTTTATTACCATAATTTTTGCAAATGGCGAAGTGCAGATTAATGACGGCAAAAAAATTAGAGACCGTGTTGGTGAGCGCTGGTAGGGATAAAAAGTATACCCATGGTTCAGTGAATGCTGTAATCCAGCGGGCTTCTTCTCTGATATTCGATTCAGTTCAGCAAAAAAAGCAAGCCACAGCCAGACGCGCTAGCGGTGAGCTATTTTATGGTCGTCGTGGTACTCTCACTCATTTTTCCCTGCAAGAAGCAATGGTTGAGTTAGAAGGTGGTGCTGGCTGTGCATTGTATCCTTGTGGGGCGGCGGCGGTCACCAATGCCATTCTTTCTTTCGTGTCAGCAGGCGATCACATTTTGGTGACTGGTTCGGCTTATGAACTTACACAGGACTTTTGTCGGCATATTCTTGGCAAAATGAATATCGTCACCAGCTGGTTTGATCCGTTGATCGGTGCCAGTATCAGTGATTTGATTCAGGAAAATACCCGTGTCGTCATGCTGGAGTCGCCGGGATCTATTACCATGGAAGTTCAAGATATTCCCGCTATTGTGCGGGCGATACGGGCGAAAAATTCTGATATTATCATTATGCTTGATAATTCCTGGGCGGCTGGAGTTTTGCTGAAGGCATTGGATTTAGGGGTAGATATTTCTATCCAATCAGGCACCAAATATATTATTGGTCATTCTGATGCAATGATCGGAACCGCGGTTGCCAATGCCCGTTGTTGGGATCAGCTGCGTGAGCAGTCTTATCTAATGGGGCAAATGGTCGATGCTGATACCGCCTATATGGCATCACGTGGGTTGCGTACCCTTGGTATCCGGTTAAAACATCATGGGGAGAACGGCCAGCGTGTTGCTTGCTGGTTGGCCAAACGTCCCGAAGTGTTGAGAGTTAATCATCCAGCGTTACCGAGCTGTAAAGGTTATAAATGTTTCGTGCGTGACTTCAGCGGGGCTAGTGGACTGTTTTCGTTTGTGTTGAAACAACGGCTAAGCGTTAGACAGTTGGCTAACTATCTTGACCATTTCCAATATTTTCGCATAGCGTATTCCTGGGGGGGGTTTGAGTCATTGATTTTGGCTAATCAGCCTGAAGAGCTGGAGGCGATTCGCCCTGTTGGCAATGTGGACTTTACCGGTACATTAGTACGGCTGCATATTGGATTGGAGAATACCGATGACCTGATAAGCGATTTGGCTGCCGGCTTTGTACGCATCATGCAAACATGCTGACAGTGATAGAGCAAATGCGTTGGGTTGGTTATAGATGAATCTATTGTATAAGATTATTCAGATAATCTTAGAGTAAAAATTTACTGCTTTGGCTTTGCTGAAGCCTAGGTGATCTTTAGATGATTATAGTGTAACTTTTACCACCAATTTATCCTAAAGAATATTACGTTTTTAACTGTTTAAATTAGTTAAGTACGCTTGAGTGACGGAGCTGGTATCGCTGTTGTATATACCAGCCATATATCCATGATCAAATACTAATGAACTAGTGCGCTGATTTTTGCCGTCATGGTTAGTAATACTTGACGGTCTAAAGTACGGCTCCGGTACTATCAATGTTCTCGTTTATCTCTAATTAAGAGATAAGGGTTCGGGAAATCTATGAATTAGGTCTATAATGCCTTCGGGTTTTTCATCGGTAATAGTTTTTAGAACATCTATTAAGGTTTTCACTATCGCCTGTTTTAGGCGCCAGTGGCTAACAATGGACTGGTATTGGCGTTGGCAGAAACCCTTTGGATTGCCGGTAATTACTCGTATGGTTGAGTTCTCGCTGAGTTGTAATTTCTGATGTTGGAAATTTTGCAATTGTGTTACAGGAGACTTCATACGAAGGGGAAGTAGGGGTGTGCCGTTTTAACAAATAGGGTATCGCTGAAAAATACCTTCGTTGGCGGTATTGTTGTAACCTGCTGTCCAAAATTGTTCAGTCATTTATTTGGATCATGGTTAAAATTGTTCATCTACTTCATAATAATTTAGTAATGGCAGGATTTTGCTCACTTCATTTGCTCCAATATAGGTAGTCGCATTGTCCATGTGGTGCTATAACATTAGGGTAGGTGTGTTTGGCGTGGTATTTGCAGAGTGCTTTGCCCTTGAACCTGTATAACGGTCTATCGCTACTAGCCTTTCAGATTGATTATGATGGATAATTTTGACGTCATCATCATTTAATATTCGCACTGTAGAGCTTAAAGTCACTACCGTGATAGCTTAGAGGTAGGCTTTGCTGTTTGATAGAAAACGTCTAATGTAAAAGTTGCATTGTTGAAAATAATGGTTTATCCACGGCAATGGGCAATGACTGAGTAGCGGTGGAACCAGCCCCGCGCATGTTTATTAGACTTCGGATTCAAAATATTGTGCAGACACTGTAACTGACAAGCGGCGTCTCATTGCCAATACGGTTGGTTCATCGTATCTGTGATTCGCGAGCGGTCACTTCCGCGTTCAGTTCATCAAGCTTGAATTTCATCAAATTACGGCAATGTTTGGCTAATTCACGTGCCTGTTCTCGGCTGTAATTTTTGGTTTCCACCGGTGGTAAAATTTCTATAATCACTAACCCATTGCACCAGCGGTTGAGTTTGATTTTATTGGTGATGTTGGAGACGCAAATCGGCACAATAGGGACGCCGGCCTCGATCGCAGTGTAAAAAGCACCTTTTTTGAACGGCAGTAGGCCACGGCCGCGGCTGCGGGTGCCTTCTGGAAACATCCAAATGGAAATATTGCGTTTTTTAATGCTTTGTACAATTTTGGTGAGAGTATTATGGGCGCGGGCGCTGTTATTACGATCGATAAGTAAGTTACCGGTAAGCCAGTAAAGAGGGCCAAATAACGGGATCCACTGTAAGCTTTTTTTACCTACCGTGACTGTACGCGGTTGTACTACATAAGCTGCAGTAACCATATCGTAATTGTTCTGATGATTGGAAATATAAATGCAGTTTTGGGGTAATTTTGTTTGCGGAGGTTGACGCACTTCTACCCGAATTCCGAAAATTGGAGCTAAACGACCAAAACATCGACCAAAGGTAGAAACATGCCGAGGGTTACGCGGGCTGAACAGACAATAAATTAAGCCAAATATGCAGATGATAATTGACAATAGTACTACTAAAATAGTGCGAAAAGTAGCGAGCATATTAACCTCTTGACTATCAACCGTTGCTAGTATGTTGATTTTATGTTAAAATATATGGTTATTTTATAGTTGAGGGATATTACGTAATACGCAAGGATGAATAAGCTTGGTAAACTTTGTACTAGCTAGAAAGCCTCTCAGGCGGCGCTATAAGCGCCAGCATCCATTTTATTTCTTTTTTTAGCAAATTACTCAGCTTACGTTCGGAGGCCAAAATTTTTTGCAAGCGATTGCGTTCTTTCTCTAGTTTGGTTACATTGCGTAATTTTAGTTCTGGTATGACGTTGATTTTCATATTACTCAGCTGCAAAGCTTTGTATTAACACTTGTTTTATATCATCCTTTGTGCGGAGAATATGAATTACTTCATTTAAATTGAGATATGTCACTATCAAACCGGTGAAGACAGTATGCGTGGAATTTTTTCTAATCTGAAGTTTATCTGTCGATGGACAGTGTTGCAGCGGTAGATTAGCCATTCCGTTATATTTCATACAGATTTTTATCGAAGGTCGGCCATCCAGCACGATTATATGCATATTGACACGGTAGCTGCGTTATAGATCGGTGATGGCAAATAGATGATTCATGACTTGTATCAGATCAACATAGTTGGAGTTCGGGAGAATGACCATGCGTGTGGGATTTTTATAATTCGATTCGTCGCGTAGATTGTTTACTATCAGTAGTTTTTGTTCGCATTTGGCTGGGATTTGTTCCAGCACCTTGGTGCAGGACACTTGATGTGGGAGTAATTAAAACCTCTCCCTTTTCGATGGTACACAGGGAGCGGAACCGTACCCATTTTGGTTATAATTTACGCGAATCGGTGCGCAGTGTGATGATTGCCCCCTCTATCAGGAAATAGGTCTCCTGCAAATATTTTATCAATTGGTCCAGTGTGGCATGAGGCTTATTTAGCATGGCGACGAAAGATTTGAGATATCATCTGGTGCCCCCCAGGGTTACCTTGACCATCCACTAATGGATAACGGTAGGAGGGAACGGCTGCGCCATCAGTACCATTCTTCGTAGCAGGCTATATCGCCATGTCGGATGATCTTTATCTAATATCACCAAATTGTACGGGCAGGTTTTATATTGAGCACTAGCATTTGGCTAGTGTTTTTGGTTAACTAATTATTATTCCCCGGAGCGAAAGCAAAACAGAGGCACGCAATGATCACGGTAATTGCAAGAATCAAAGTTAAACTAGGACAAAATAAGTGATTTTAATGTCCATTTATCTGCTCAGGTCAAAAGTATTTGCAGAGAATATATTTTACTCACTGCGTGCAAATCGTTGACAATATAAGTGATATTCGTTATTTTAAATAAGGTTATCAGACGCTTCATATTAAATAAGGCCCCTATCCTCTTTCATGAGGAGGTCAATGATGATCTCTTTCGTAAATATATCAGCTAAATCCACGTATTAATGTTTAATAGAGAAGTCATAAGGTTTCCTTATCGATTCGTGGCCTCGTATTTTGATGCTTTTTCTACACCTTACATTGCTGTATCACGTATATGTGCACATTTATTCCTTAACGCCTGTAACATCAATAAAATAATGGTAAAATTTATAAAATATTTTTACTTCCTGTTAATATAATTATTATAGTGACAAAATAGATTTAGCGTTGTTTGGTTGGTTGTCAAAAAGCTTTTGAATTTGATTTGTTGAAATATAGCTTACCGATATGCCTTTTTAGATTAAAGATCTGTTTAGAAGTTTGCAATCCACTTATCTGGTGACCTGTGAGTTGTTGAGTCATTTTATTCAATGCTTATTCTATGGTTATTGTTCTTCTACCTGGGCATTGTAATTTTGTAATGTTAGGCGTAGTTGAATAACCGTTAGTATTTGTTAGATCACTTGGTGTCAGGTCAGAACTAATGGTTTTATGTTTATGTATCGGAATATCACCGCGATCTGCTGCTTGTATCGGTTATGGTATTTTCTGATTGTGTGTTTTTTTGACTTAATTATATCTCTCTGCATCAAATTACTGCAGCCCAGTATAGCAATTATGAGCAATACTGATGCAGGTATAAAGTCACTATTGATGAGCGTCAAGATCCATCACAGTAGTGTTATCCCTACTTGTGATCAGGATAAGTTTTTTATTATAATTATTCCCAACTCAGCCAGTGTAATATCGAGACTCTTCTTTCACCTTCCATGATCTGAAGGTGATTTCAAAAGGTTTACTAAATTTTTGAACATCAGATTGCTGGTTGTTCATCTCCATCTCTATATTGTTTCGCGTGCAATAATACCAGCTATGGTAAATTGTAATAATTGAGTAACATATTACCGAATAAATGGAACCTTAATATTTCTGTGCAATAATAATTTTTGCTTTGATCAGGAAATTAATTCAGATCCAGTAAAAATAAATTTCCTATAATCTGACATATTGCTGGCTTTGTTGTTGTAAGGTAGACGTCTTATCGACTGGAAGTTGGCCAAAATAGGTGCCTATTTTCTTGGTCTGATGGCATAGTATTACGGTTTATGTAGCTGCGTTCTATATTTACCTACGATTTTGATTGCGCCAATGCTGAGAAAGATTCCGTTGGAAGGAATTAATACCGTTAGCGCGTTAAGCATGGATAAATAGTGATTACAATTTTCCACTCAGCTTCTTTTTTAGTTACGATTCCACTTGCTAATGTTTTCCTGTGACATCTATGTGGTTTAGTTTGCTCAGATGGTGTCGGATTTACGGTTTTGCTAGTCAGATGTAGCGTTACCTGTGTTGAAATAAATGGTCTTTTCATGCTCTACGTGAGAGTATGGTATGTTAATAGAACGAGTATGCACAATATACGCAGTTTATCTATGGAAAGCTTAAGTAAATAAAAGGTGTGCGAATAAGTTTCTGATGATGGATGATGTTTCTATTCGGTTTCGCCAGTGGCCAAATTTACCGTATAAAATGTATTCAGGATTTAAGAGCTTTTTATCTGCTAGGCTCGGTGATAAATGGCTGTACTGTTGTGATATACAGCGAATATGTTTACCGACGGTGGTGACATAGTCCTATTCAGTGAAACAGGTTGCTAGCAATTTAGCCAAGCGATCTTATAATATTTATACTGACTCAGAGCTGGGATCGTGATAGTTTTATGTATATTTTGATAGGGATGTGTTAACTAGATCTAGCTGGTATTGAATGTTTTCTTAATTTAAAGGTCTTAAAGATTGTAAGACACTCCTCTGATGAGAAACTATTTAGCGATTTGCTTTATTCAAAGCGTGTGATATGGCCATTGTTTTCAGCTGGGTATTATAATCTGGTAATGCCAGGATCAACGCATTGAATAGCCATTCAATTATAGCTATTTCTGCTAAAGAACATCGATAGTAACCAATTTTTTGTTTCCAATCATGATTATTTTCTATTCGTTGATTTGCGGTTGTTTGATTCCTTCCTGTCAGTTAGTGGTTTAATTGCTGTAGCCAGAAGGCCTATATGTGGGCTATCATATAACTTTTGTTGGTTTGGTTTTGTTAATTTTGGGACATGTTTATTGCAAACATGCAGCGCATGCTTTACTTAGCGATTGTCAGAGAGGATCCGTTTATTGTGGTATAGATGACTTCATAGAGCTTAACATTAGTTGTGACCGTGCTATTTCAACCAAAACATTTGGGAAATTACGCAATAATGAATCTTAAACCGTAGGATGGCAGTATCAGGTGTCAAGGTTTTGAGTTGTGTTTACAATCTTATTCCAGCAACATATCTATAGTTTGTTCGATATCGTTCCATCCACCTTCAATTGAATCAACCGTCGGGTACTGGGATCGACGGGTGGTTTTCGTGCAACTGTATCGCGTTCATTTTTCCTAGTTCTTTCAAGCGCTGAATATTGGGTTTTTCTTTTTTGTGTTTCAAGTGTTTTAGCACATTGCTTTTATCCTCTTCATTCCTTAAATCTAAACGATGCAGTGGCTGCATCGTTTAGACAATATGTCCTTCTTTGATTAATTTGCAAAAATGCTGCATGAACAGGGCGCATGCAGGCAGTTATGTGTGCGCCGTCGTGGTCGGCATCTGCCAGAATACAGATTTTACCGTAACGCAGTTGGTTCAAACTGTAACTATTGGGTTGATACCAATTGCCATAGATATGTCATGTATTTCTGTGAAGCTAGCACTTTATCGGAGGAACCATGTATTAAGAATTTTACCATGAAGCGGCATGATTGCTTGATATTCGCGGGCGCGCACCTGTTTGGCATAACTTCCTGCCGGCTTCCCTTATACTAGGAAGAGATTAGTACGAGCTAGATTTTGCGCGACATAGCTCGAAAGCTTGCTCGATAGCGCAGGGCCGCGGGTAAAATTTTTGCGCATGACTTTTTTTGCTGCGTGTAGATGTCGTTATACACTGGCGATAGTCAATTTCGTCAGTTGACCCAACCTGAATATTTTGGTTTAGCTATAAATAAAGGCTTTTTTCATCACTCCTAAAACAAATATGGAGCTTTGTTGTGAATATAGTTGTTCTTTACTCTGGCCTGCAAAATACGGATTTTGCATTTTTACCGACAGCACATAGGCATAACGGTCCCAGATATCTTCTGCTGCCAATTTGACGCCACGTGGCAGGTATTGAGTTATATGTATGGTATCCTATACCATGACGCAAGCTGTTGACGTCAGTATCGCCTTGGAGCGTCGAAATTAGGTTAACATAGCTTTCCCGTTAGCAATTCATCGCTTTCTGGTAGCCACAAGCATCGCCGAAGTTCCCCATTTTAGCATTATGACTTACCACGCTGATAAAAGGAGAATAAGTCAAAGTGCCTGAACCATTAATCGTTTCGTTCAGATAGTCGCTCAATCCAGCCTGATAGCACCAACATTGTTCTGGATAATTGACCTGATTTTTGAATAGGAGTTTGATTTACGGGCATAGTATTACTTTGGTTTTAAGCAGATGAGTTAGTTTCGATATTGAGAAGCGAGCTCTATCAAAAAATTGTTCATCCGTCCAGAAATCTATACTGGACCACAGTATCGCGATTTGGACATCTGCTAACGCTGTTGTTAAAAGCGATAGGGTTAAAATATTACCGTTGTATCGAATCGACAATTCTAATCGGGTAGACAGCGCAGTCACCATCGAAATATCTACAACCATGTAGTTCTCCGGAGAATAGATAGTTTTTATTGGAAAATTTACCGCCGGCATGCAAAGGGCATAGATGCGTTGTGGGTACCTGTCTAGGGCCTTATAGATATATCTATCGATAATTTCTTTTTCAAATGGTTCGGATGCGATATATCAGTATACCTCTCTAGGTGATGGTGGCCCGGTTTTAATCTATTGAGCACTTTTATTGCATCGGGTTTATAGCTTGATTGAATTATGGCTTAAATCTTATTTCGTGATAAATTGTGAAGATGTCCCAAAGGTATCTATTCTGGAAGCGATATTCGGTAGAGTGCTTTATGCGTCTTTTTTATGGGGGAATGAACTAGGAAATGCATGAATAATATCAAAGCCGATAAAGCGTGAGTTAGCGCTTGTCTCTACGGTGTGTCGGCAATGGGTATAATAAGGCTACGGCTGCCGGTAATCTCACTTTTAGATCATGGGTTTGGGCTCGACTCTAACACATAGCAGGCCTCGGTGTAGGGATTGACTGGTATGTTGGCGACAGGAAGGATTGCTCTAGCCTAGCTTATAAAATAACCACCTAGTGATGTCTCCAATAGGTATCATTGTTCGCTGTCATGCGTCATCACCAGCGTTTCTATTATTTGAGCCACTTCGGTGGGGTAAACCGACAGTGGTTCTGCCCAGGCATTCAATATCGTGATAATTGAGAGCCAGCCCTGTGTTGCTCGCGCTAGCTTTAGCTTAAATGGTGGAATCTGTTAAGGCCATGTAAATAAAGCAATGTTGCCATCAGTAGCCTTTATAATCCATGTCTGGCAAATGCTCAGTGCCACCTAGTCGGCGTATCTCAGTACGAACTTCACCATCTGGTAGTAGATCAATATATCGCCAGCCGGGACCAACGGCATCGATGGTAAAGTTGGTGCAGTGCGGTTTAAACTGCACGCAGGTGGATGGGGTGGCCAATGCGCGCCTGCCCAGCCAATCGACATCCTGTTCCTGATGGATATGACCGCACAATAATATTTTTACCCGTTGGTGTAATAGTAACACATCTGCCAGCATATGTGCGTTTCGTAAACTATGTTGGTCGAGCCAGATACAGCCAGAAGGAAAAGGGTGGTGATGCAGTAATAGCAAAGTATGACGCTGTGGTTGCTGTGTTAGCCTCTGCGCTAGCCACTTCAACTGGTAGTCGCTTAGTTCGCCATGGGGCATGCCATACACCTGACTGTCCATTAGCAATAGTTGCCAGTGATTTCCTAACAATACCTGTTTGGCGGGAGAAATAGCGGATTTAGCTAGTATATTAACCATCGTCGGTTGGAAATCATGATTTCCTGGTAGCCAAACGCATGGTGCCGGTAGCTGCGCGATACCCGTTGCGAAATAGCTATAAGCCTCTGGTGAGTGATCATGCGCTACGTCGCCGGTGGCTACCACCAAATCAAGATCAAAATGCCGCTGTTCAGTTTTAACTGCCTCCAACACCGCGCTATAGCTGTGGAAGGTATTCACCCCGAGCAACGTCTCGTCCTTCTCTGCGAATAGGTGAGTATCAGTGATTTGTAAAATCCTGATGTTGGCCCCACGCACTACAGGAAGTTTCAACATGCTTTCCAAAGGTTGTCCTTGGTTTATAGAAATTTGCTTAACAAACAGGAACTGCTATAACAGCATACACTACATACTAGTGTAACCAGTCTGCAAGACAGTGGTTGATTTGATGTTTCTCATCACGTTAATTTATATTTTTATTTAGTAATCATAACGTGTTTTAAAATGAAAGATCTGCTGATTGGAACACATTTCCGCAACCATGGCACCGTGATGCATCATGACACTGATGGAAATCCCATTAGCTGACGGACGACGGTCTTTAGCTTGCGTAATTATTTACTAGGGGTTATCTAACCTGTGTGCTCTTGAATTTTTAGCCGGTAACGTGAGTCGCTTGATAAGCAATAATTTTGTTCACCTAGTAATGGATCACAGTAACCGACGCAATTGTGCAAAGTTAGTCTCGTACAATCTGATAATTTTCGAGACATCGTGGTTATAGCGTTCTCTTAATCTACCCATTACTTTCGTAAAAATTCATGATGT
Organism: Sodalis sp. Ffu; assembly: GCA_024748595.1. Taxonomy (GTDB): domain Bacteria; phylum Pseudomonadota; class Gammaproteobacteria; order Enterobacterales; family Enterobacteriaceae; genus FFU. The sequence continues at coordinate 143,389 of CP072944.1, forward strand.
AATAAGCCATTGCAAGTTAATTACAGAGGTTGTGTTATCGATAATCTTCTTTTTAACCCATTCGGTAGGCAATGTTTACTGCTTACCGTAATAATGAAAGGTAGAGGTAGAGATCTTTATTTTTTCCACTAATTCATGGATAACTCTTATTTTTAGCGTGTCTATTTCTCATTTGCGCATATCATATCAAGTGTTCGCTGGGTTGCCATTTTGATTGATCAGATGCCGAGACATTCAGTCTGTAACTGCTTACCAGAAGTCCGATTTTTCACCCATTTGTGCTTGGCGAGATCTGTTCCAACGTTTCTCATATACTTGATATATAGGTTACTAGATCCAGAAGTTATAAGGTCGGGAGGTTATCATATTCGGCAATACATATTTGTTTCAATAATACTACCTGACCATGCTGCGGATCTAGCGCATCTATAAAGGTAGCAAAACCACCTTGTGTCCGCTCTTAAAATTTTTTCGGCTACTACTTTGGTTAATATAGCCATTACATAGACTGTCACTGAACAAGTAAAGTTCCATTTTAATTCCGTATCATATTGGTTGAATATGATCACGAGAATTGGATTTTGCCCAAGCATTTCCTAGAAATTATTTTTGTTTTAAATAGGAATGCAAATGAAGAAATTGTTCCCCTTTTTTTCTTACATTAAGCTTTGGTGGTTTTGACAAAATTGAGTTAGGTGAAAATTTCTACAAATTTATCAAAGACAAACTTAACCAATGCAGATTTGCATAGTTTCACTGCTGATTGTGATGCGGTATGGGGGTCGCGATCTGATGTTTGATTAATCGTTTATGAATGTGGATAGCATGGGTATTCTAATCTCCTTTTAGGGTGCCTTTGTTAATTTTAGTCATGTTTCTGTAATCCACCTGTGTAATCCACCTGGTTTATTCGTTTATTCACTCAGCAATGGGGTTATAACCAAGGTTGTAATTATCACATGGAGCTTGTGCTAGATATAGTTTTTTCTAATTTACGTTTACCAAGAACGTTTCAGCTCAGTTGTATTAATAGCGATATGAGCAATTTTGTTGCAGACATTAACCTTAATTTAGCCCGTTTATTGGTGTAAGTATTACAGTTTGTCTGAGCAATGTAGAGAAACTGTCATTTAATTGAAAATAAAATTTATAAAACTTTATAATGCTTGTGCTATGTCAGAAAATATTTATTTATTAGGTCACTAAAGGTGTGTGGCCATACCTTTAGTATACTAGATGGTATTTAGCAATGTTATTTTCTTATACAAGGAGGTTATGGCTTGAGGCATCTGAACCATAGCGTCAGTGATCTGAGTGATGAGTACCTCATGATCTGTTCACCTAAATTATTGATTTTAAATTTTTGCTTTGCCATAGAAATTTTTTTAGAAAAGTTGGGGTTTACTTTTCATTGACTATATAAAGGTTCGATTTATGCAATATCTAGGGCTGAAATTTGCTTCAAGCACTGAATTGCTAGCTTCACCATTGTTATATTTCATGCCATTATTGTTTTATTTTCTTCCTAAGCTCTTATTATTTTATAGCTGGTTAGTGAGGATGGATTGGTTGATTTTTTGCTTTGTTCCGGGAGAAATGTTGTGATTTTAATTTTAATGTGTCTGATTTGCCGCTAGCGAATCTGAAAGGTTTTAAAATTACCTGTTTTGTAGTAGTCATGGCCAGAGAAGTAGTCCGGCAAAGCGATCCTAGCGGTCGAAGAATATTATGGATCGGTTTGTCTATAGCTTTGTTCTACATAAGGAGCGGATACCGGTTTTGATGCACCCCAGTGTGTTGTCTCTCTCATTTTTCTTCAGGCAACTTTGACTGTCAATACAGCGTGCCGGTACTCTTCTTTCTGAGTAATGCGGAGGAGGTGCATCATGGTAGATCGTCGTATGCAGAGGTTACTGGCGCAACTTCGTTATCAGGGCATTTGCGATGAACGTCTGTTACAGATTATTGAGGCAGTGCCGCGTGAACGGTTTATCGATGAAGCGTTTGAGCACAAGGCTTACGATAATACGGCGTTGCCTATTGGATTAGGACAGACCATTTCCCAGCCATATATTGTAGCGCGCATGACCGAACTGTTGGAGCTGCAGTCTAAATTTCGGGTATTAGAAATTGGTACCGGAACAGGCTATCAGACTGCCATTTTAGCTAATTTGGTAAAGCATGTTTATTCAGTTGAACGTATTAAAAAACTTGAGTGGCAAGCTAAACGTCGTCTTAAGCAGCTTGATCTACACAATATTTCTATTCGCCATGGTGATGGTTGGCAGGGTTGGCCCTCGCACGGTCCGTTTGACGCGATTATTGTCACCGCTGCGCCATCGGAAATTCCCATGGCGTTGATGGCCCAGTTGGATGAAAGCGGGGTGATGGTATTGCCGGTAGGAGAGGTTAAACAACATTTAACTCTGGTGAAGCGTAAAGGTAAAAAGTTGATCATAGAGACTGTTGAGGCGGTACACTTTGTTCCCCTGGTGCAGGGGGAACTGGCCTAGCATTAGTCATAAATAAAATGTGCATAAAATAATTAATCTGCATTTTGTGTGGTAATTCAGAAAATTACTATTTTAGTTTCGTTTTAATATTTTAGATATTTATCTTTGTGGAATAAATTTAAGTTTACATTATTAATTGGAGTGAACGTATAATAACTCTCTTACTAATTTTTAATTAAAATTTATTTGGTATGAGCGAATAAATAGATCAAAAGAGATCTATTGAACGCTATTCGTTGATGGTGATTACCATTCTGATAACTTAAATAAATTTATCGACTGACATATAAGCATTACATGAGTCATAGACTATATTTTTTGATTATATAGAATATTTTTCTGTGTTGCTTGAATGGACTATACTGCGTCAGTAAACGGGATAAATAAGGTTAGTAAAAATGATATATAGGTCAGAATACAGAGTTAGAAAATATCAAATTTGGCGCATACAGCATAGCATGATAGATGAAATTATCTGCTCTGATCTGTTGTCTAGTGATGTAATGGATGAGAAGCATTTGTTAGTATGCAGAAATATGCCGAAGAGTTAAAGAAACCATCCCGAAAAGGATTATTTTACCATGTTAGCGGCGGTAGGTACTGTGTTGCAGCCTTTGCGATGGTGAGCATATGGCTAACGGGATGCGCCAGTAATAAGTTCAGCGCACCGATTAGCCATATTGGTGGTACTAGCAGCGCTATCGGTGGTAATACCACCTGCGCATCGCAGATGATTCATCCATGTTCTAGAGCGTCCAATGGTGAGCCTATGATTATTTCCCAGGAAGGGAGTATTATTTATAGTCGACACTACGATAGTATTCATAAGGGTTCTTATTATAGTTCTATATATAAAGTAAAACGCGGCGATACTTTATTCTATATCGCCTGGATCACAGGAAAAGATTATCGGAATTTAGGAATAAAAAATAATATTAAGGAACCTTATAGGTTGACAGTTGGTCAGATTTTGCACGTAGGTAACGGAGCCTATTCTATTATTGGCAGTGCTCAATCAAATATCTCGTTAGCTGCTGATAGTAACAATGCTGGTATGGGAATGATAGCTAATTATGTTCCGTCTACTAATACACAATTGACTGAATTAATAGTTGATTCTAACAAAAATAATTGTTATTTGAAAAGTTCAAGCAAACAAAATAGAGGAAAATTATTATCATCATCGAATGACAAAATGATGTCTAATATCGATACTACTGTTTCGACAATCGCGCGGGTTAATACATTCGGTACTGCGCTATCCTCAGCGGCACCTAATAGCATGCTAGTTACAAAATGGTTCTGGCCGACGGAGGGGAAGATTGTTGATCATTTCACTGTCACTGAAGGGGGAAATAAAGGGATTGATATCTCCGGATCTTTGGGTCAGCCTATTTTGGCGACGACTAGTGGCAGAGTGGTTTATGCCGGTAATGCTTTGCGGGGGTATGGTAATCTGATTATTATCAAGCATAATGATGATTATCTGAGTGCCTATGCTCATAATGATACTATATTGGTCCGCGAACAACAAAAAGTGAGGGCAGGGCAAAAAATAGCGACCATGGGTATAAGCGGAACCAGCTCGGTTAAATTGCATTTTGAAATTCGTTACAAAGGAAAATCCGTAAATCCTCTATCTTATCTTCAGCAGCGATAAGTTAGCGGATAATTTTGTTCTAAGATCACATGTAGGTTACATGAGTAAATATATATTAATATTTCATGTTTTGTTTTATGAATAGGATTAAAACTATATATACACCATGTGTGTTTCGGAGTGAATATACCTCGAAATTGGAATCAAGGATCATTGCCTAATCAGATTATTGAATGAGCTATGATAAATGAAATCTTTGGTATTGAGTTCTATTCTCTTGATATTTTAGTCAGGTAAGTGTTTGATTTTATCATGTAACGAGTAAATATTTTTATTTGTTTATTCGTCAAAGCATTTTCTTTAATCGATATAGCCATTCTAGTGCTTGACGGGGTGATTGACTATCAAGATCAAGATTTTTCAGCGTCTCGATGGCCGACGAGATTTTCCGTTCTTGTAGCTGTAAAAAATTTAATTGTAAATTATCAACGCGATTGGTAATTGTATCATTGAATAGCGTTTCAAGTTCTATAAGCTTGAAATGTGCACGTTTTATTACTTCACGCGGTATCCCCGCCATTGTCGCTACCGATAGGCCGTAGCTTTTGCTGGCCGCACCGTCCTGCACGCTATGAATAAAGGTAATTGTTTCTCCATGTTCACGTGCATCTAAATGCACGTTCACCACCCCTTTCACCTTTTTTGGCAGGGTGGTGAGCTCAAAATAATGCGTGGCGAAAAGCGTCATTGCTTTTATTTGTCCTGCTAAATTTTCCACACAAGCCCAGGCCAGTGACAATCCGTCATAGGTGGAGGTGCCACGGCCGATTTCATCTATCAGTACTAAGCTTTGTTGGGTAGCGTTATGTAAAATATTGGCGGTTTCAGTCATCTCTACCATAAAGGTTGAGCGTCCTGAGGCTAGATCATCTGCAGCGCCGATACGGGTAAAGATTCTATCCACTGGTCCTACCGTGGCCTGTTCTGCCGGCACAAAACTACCAATATAGGCTAGTAGGACAATCAGCGCTGTCTGGCGCATATAGGTACTTTTACCGCCCATGTTAGGGCCAGTAATGATTAGCATACGACGTTGTTCAGATAACGAAAGTGGATTGGCGATAAATGGTTCGTTAATTACCTGTTCCACTACGGGATGACGGCCGCCGACTATGTTAATTCCCGGTTGATCGCTTATTTCCGGACAAATATAATTCAGTGTTTCAGCGCGTTCAGCTAGGTTGCTTAGTACATCCAGTTCCGCTATTGCTGTGGCGCTCTGCTGAAGATCTGCCAGATGTGGCAATAATAAATCGAATAGCTCGTCATAGAGCTCTTTTTCGAGCACTAGTGCCTTGCTTTTCGAGGTCATTACCTTATTTTCATACTCTTTCAGCTCGGGAATAATGTAGCGTTCGGCGTTTTTCAGTGTTTGTCGGCGCATATAATGCATCGGTGCTCGATGGCTCTGGCCGCGGCTTAGCTGAATAAAATAGCCGTGCACCGCATTGAATCCCACCTTCAATGTATCCAGCCCAGTTTTTTGTCGCTCACGTATCTCCAGTATGTTGAGATAATCGGTGGCACCAGTTGCTAGGGCGCGCCATTCATCCAATTCATGGCTGTATCCGGGGGCGATCACCCCGCCTTCGCGCAGAAGTACGGACGGAGTTTCAATAATAGCCCGTTTAAGCAGATCGTATAATGCGTCAAATTGGCCTACTCGTCTTAGTAACTGCGGGATATATTGGCCGGACTGATTTGCTAGTAATGCCTGGATCGCCGGTAATTGTTGAAATGCGTGCCGCATGCGCGCTAGGTCTCGCGGGCGTGCTGAGCGCAGCGCCAACCTGGCTAGTATACGTTCTAGATCCCCTATCTGCCGCAATATCGGCTGTAGATTAGCCACTTGATCCTGCAGTAGTCGGATACTTTGCTGCCGATGGGTAAGGGTACTTATATTACGGGTGGGCATATGCAGCCAACGTTTCAGCATCCGGCTGCCCATTGAGGTCATGGTGTTATCTATGATATTTGCTAGAGTATTTTTTGAGTCACCGCTTATATTTTGTGTGAGCTCTAAATTGCGCCGGGTAGTGGCATCCATCACGATGCTGTTTTGTTGCCGTTCTAAGGTTATGGAGCGGATATGAGGCAGTGAGGTGCGTTGGGTATCTTTAGCGTACTGCAGCAGGCATCCGGCGGCGCGTAGCGCTAGCTGGGCCCGTTGAATACCAAAACCTGTCAAATCATGGGTCCCAAACTGTAAATTTAGCTGCTGGAGAGCGGTATTCAGTTCAAATTCCCAGGGCGGTCGGCGCCGCAGGCTGCGGCTATGTTTGATTAGTACAAAATCCTCCAATGTTTCTGGATAGAGCAGTTCTGCCGGGTTGGTGCGCTGTAGCTCTGCGGCCATTATTTCACGGTTTATCGGTTCCGATACAATAAAACGGCCGGAGGAAATATCCAACGTAGCGTAGCCAAAGCCCTGCGGCGCTTGCCAGATGGCAGCTAGCAAATTGTCTTGACGCTCATTAAGCAGCGCTTCATCGCTCAGAGTGCCTGGAGTGACAATACGCACTACTCGTCGCTCAATCGGTCCTTTGGTCGATACTGGATCGCCAATTTGTTCACAAATGGCTACCGATTCCCCTAGTGCAACCAGCTTGGCTAGATAGTTCTCGACCGCATGATAGGGAACCCCAGCCATTGGGATGGGTTCACCGGCAGAGGTTCCACGTTTTGTCAGTGAGATATCTATTAGTTGCGCTGCACGTTTGGCGTCATCATAAAATAGTTCGTAAAAATCCCCCATGCGATAAAATAGAAGAATTTCTGGATGTTGGGCTTTTAGCTTGAGATATTGCTGCATCATTGGCGTGTGCGATGAGTAGTTTGTATCGACAGATTTTTTCATATTTACTTGGTTTTATTGAACAACCTTTAATTCTTAATTAAAGGTTGTTCAAGTTACTCGGATAGGCATATTTAGCTAAGTTTTTGTTCAAAGTGCATATCCATGACTATGGTCGAATAGTCATTTTATTAGCTATATGCTGTTTCTGTCAAAGAGCGTCGATAATCAATTTTTGGTTCAATGATCATTATTTCTTATTTAATGTTGATATTCTGCGCATGATTTTATCAGCAGTCTGCGTTAGTAGCAGGTGTTTTCAGAGAGTATAAGCGATCTTATTTTATCTAACAGCTTCGTGGTTAACATGGTGTACAATTTCTGTTTAGCGTGTTTTGGCGCGTGATCGGTGTTATTGCCCATTTATGACCCATCGAGGGATTGTCATAAGAAAAATGCGGATAGTCTAGTCAGGTGATGCTGGTTTTCGACTATATCGCGCTGTGGCGACTATCTTTACTGATGAATTAAAAAATTTTTGTGTGAGGAAAGCCATTTGATTGGCTTTATTCGTAACGGCGGAAATAACTTTCCAGAGGATTTTGTAGTTTACCTAACAGGGTGCTATAGAAAAGATATATTGCCGCTGCTTCTATATAAAGGATAAGCGGTTCATAAGTGACGGAAACGATGCGCTGAGTGGTTAAAAACATCTCCGGAACGGTAATGGTTGCTGCTAGTGATGTCTCCTTAATGAGAGAGATAAAGGAGTTGGCTAATGGTGGTAGAGAAACAAATATCGACTGGGGCAAGATTACCCTGCGCATAGCCTGAGTGCTATTCATGCCGATAGTCCAAGCTGCTTCCCACTGCGCCTTTGGTACTGAAATGATGGCGCCTCGAATTATCTCAGAGTCATAAGCGCCGACGCTAAGGGTAAAACCAATTAGGGCAGCTGGAAAGGCATTTAGTGTCAGTCCAACGCTGGGTAGACCATAAAAGATTAAAAACAGCTGCACCAACAGCGGTGTGCCGCGAATGACCCACACATAAAAATCAACAATCCCTTTTAGCGGATGCGGGCCATACAGACGAACCAACGCTACCAAAAATCCCACTACTAGGCCGCCGATAAACGACAACACGGCTAACGGTAGGGTAAACATGATTCCGGCTATAAACAAACGCCAAAAAGAATCGTACATCAATTGCATCCATGGTGGCATTAGTCAGATCCCTGTGGGATTAGGACATTTTGACCGAAATATCGGATGGAGATGGTTTTGTATGTGCCGTCGGTCTTGATTTCGTCTAGAGCTGTATTGATCGCTGAGACTAGTTCAGGTTGTCCCTTACGTAACAGGATGCCAGACGGGGAGGTGTTAATTTCGGAGGCGACTATTTTAACTTTTGCCTCTGGCTTGTGTTTTTTAAATTCTAGAAATGACAGATTGTCATTGAGAGTCGCGTTAGCTCGGCCGGTCAGCACTAGTCCCATCGACTGGTTGAAGCCATCGGTGGGCACAATATTGGCGCCATATTTGCTGGCCAGCTGGGAGTAGTTGCTGGTTAGACTCTGCGCGGCTTTTTGGCCTTGCAGATCTGCGAAGCTTTTAATAGTGGTATTGTCGTCACGGGTAATCAGGACCACTTTTAAATCGATATAGGGCTTGGAGAAATCGTATTTATCTTGACGTTCTGGAGTTATTCCCACTTGATTGATCACTGCATCGTAACGTTTGCCGTCCAACCCGGCGATAAGACTGTCCCAGCGTCCTTCGGTAAATTTAGCTTGAACGCCTAGTTTAGTGGCTATGGCACGGCCGATATCTACATCAAAACCCACTAATTTATCATTGTCGTCATGAAAAGTGTAAGGGGAGTATGTACCCTCAGTGCCAAAAAAAATGGTACCAGCGGATTTAATCATTGATACTTTATCGGGGGGATTCGCCTGTGCTACGATCAAAGTTAGAAAATTGAAAAATAGTGCTAAAATTATTTTTTTCATGGTCATTCCTGAAAGAAATGATTATTCTAAATTATTTAGATTGGCTGTGATGCCAAGGCTGTTACTTACTTTTATAATATCATATTAAAGCATTTAATGTTATTAAATATTGCATTTGGTTATAAAATCTACATATTTTTACAAGTGTAGTACATTACAAGTACATAATAGTTTAAAATAAATCTAGCCATTCGTTGGTTGGCAAAACTAGTTAGTGAGCTTAGTCATTTATTAAATATGCTGCCACAAGCTGAGCAAAATAATATGGTATAATATATAATTTAGTCGATATAATTGATTTATTCGTGAGATAGTTATCGTCGCCAAAGGTGTTGATTTGCTCAGTTAAATATCAGTAACTGGTGAAGTTCATGTGTTGTGGTTGACGATACCCCCATTCGCTCTGATATTATCAAGTTTTGATACCCATAATAATGACTCAGCAAGTCTGACTATCATCAAACAAATGGTGTAACAATTTAAATTATAAGAAGAATGCGCGATGACGGTTTATGTTTAAAAAATCTGCAAATCTAATATAGATGGTTTTAGATGGTTTATAAAAATTTACTTTGGTACCAAAGTAAATTTATTTTATTCCTTTTTATGATTCTGAACACTGCTACAGTGTTTTTGCCAGTAAGCTGTTTTATTTGCGTTTCGGTTTTTTAGTATGATTATGGGACAACTATGAATAAGAATAAGAGTACCGCTGAGATCCGTCAGGCGTTTCTCAATTTTTTCCATAGAAAAGGACACCAGGTGGTAGCGAGCAGCTCATTGGTGCCAGATAACGATCCAACACTGCTTTTTACCAATGCTGGTATGAACCAGTTCAAGAACGTATTCCTGGGTTTGGATAAACGTTCATATCGACGCGCCACTACCTCCCAGCATTGCATGCGGGCGGGTGGTAAGCATAACGATCTGGAAAACGTCGGTTATACTGCTCGCCACCATACTTTTTTTGAAATGCTAGGTAACTTTAGTTTCGGTGATTATTTCAAGCATGATGCGATTCAGTTTGCCTGGGAGTTATTGACCAGCCCGCAATGGTTTAACCTGCCTAAAGAAAAGCTGTGGGTAACTGTGTATGCCACTGATGATGAATCCTATAACATTTGGGTTAATGAGGTAGGATTTCCTCATGAGCGTATCATCCGTATCGGAGATAATAAGGGGAACCGTTACGCCTCTGACAATTTTTGGCAAATGGGCGATACTGGTCCTTGTGGCCCTTGTTCAGAAATTTTTTACGATCGTGGCAACCATATTTTGGGTGGCCCGCCTGGCAGCCAGGAAAAAGATGACGATCGCTATATTGAAATTTGGAATCTAGTTTTTATCCAGTTTAATCGCCAGGTCGATGGCACTCTATTGATATTGCCGGAGCCATCGGTAGATACTGGCATGGGACTGGAGCGTCTTTCCGCTGTGTTACAGCATGTCAATACCAACTATGACATTGATCTCTTTCGTAAACTGATCGTCTCTGCGGCACAGTTGACGTGCGTGACCGATCTTAACAGTAAATCCTTGCGTGTTATCGTCGATCATATACGTTCATGTGCCTTTTTGATTAGTGACGGGGTAGTTCCTTCTAATGAAGGTCGTGGTTATGTCTTGCGCCGTATCATTCGCCGTGCTATTCGCCATGGAAATATGCTAGGCGCTCGTGATACTTTTTTCTATAAACTAACAGCTCCTTTGACTGAGGTCATGGGACGTGCCGCTGATCGGTTGCGCCAACAGCAGGCCATGGTGGAACAGGTATTGCGCACCGAAGAAGAGCAATTTGCCCATACCTTGGAACGAGGATTGGGGTTGCTAGATGAGGAATTGGCTAGGATGTCTGGCGATACGCTGAACGGTGAAACCGCATTCCGCCTCTATGATACTTACGGCTTTCCGCTGGATTTGACTGCAGATGTTTGCCGTGAGCGTAATTTAAAAGTCGATGCAGTAGGTTTTGAGCGCGCTATGGAAACTCAACGCAAACGCGCACGCAAATCAAGTGTTTTTGGCTCCAATTATAATAGCATGCTTCGCATCGATCAGTCGACCAGTTTCTTTGGCTATGAGCAAGCCAAGCATCAGGGGCGGATAACTGCCTTGTTTCGCGATGATCAACAGGTGGCAGTGATTCATAAGGGTGAAGAAGCTGTCGTGGTGCTGGACGAGACACCGTTTTATGGCGAATCTGGTGGTCAGGTAGGTGATTGTGGTGAATTGAAAAGGGTCTCGGGAAGTTTTATCGTGACCGATACTCAAAAATATGGTCAAGCGATCGGCCACTGGGGCAAGCTCAGCTACGGTGAGTTGAAACTGGGGACAAAGGTAATCGCCCAAGTAGATTTGGCGCGCAGAAACCGAATTCGCCTGAACCATTCAGCAACACATTTGCTGCACGCGGCGTTGCGTCAGGTATTGGGTGAACATGTCATTCAAAAAGGTTCATTGGTTAATGATCAGTACCTGCGTTTTGACTTCTCGCATAATGAAGTAATGAAGCTTGAACAGATCCGTCAAGTGGAGGATATCGTTAATCAACAGATCCGGTGCAATTTGCCAATCCAGACTGAAATTATGGCGTTGGAGGTGGCTCGTAATAAGGGGAGCATGGCGCTATTCGATGAAAAGTACGATGCACAAGTGCGTGTGTTAAGCATGGGCGATTTTTCTATCGAGCTGTGTGGCGGGATACATGCCAGTCGTACAGGTGATATTGGCTTATTTTATATCATGGCGGAATTTGGTATAGCAGCCGGGGTCCGCCGTATCGAAGCAGTGACCGGGGAAGGAGCCATGGTAACTTTGCGTCAACAAAGCGATCTGCTGCATGGTATCGCTAAATTGGTAAAAGGAGATAGTCGAAGCGTGTTGGAGAAAGTGAGCGGATTGCAGGAGCGTTTTCGTCAGTTGGAAAAAGATCTTCAACAATTAAAGAGTATGCTGGCGGCACCGGAGATCGAGTCGTTAAGCGGCAAGGTGCGTGATATTAATGGTGTAAAGGTATTGGTCGGACAGCTGGATAATATCGATACGAAGACGCTGTGCGTCCTTGTTAATGATTTTAAGAATCGATTGGGATCGGCAGTGATCGTTCTTGCTACTGTAGTGAATAATAAGGTAAGACTGGTAGTTGGTGTGACCAAAAATTTGACCTATCGTGTAAAGGCTGTTGAAATTATCAATTATTTGGCTCAGCAGGTAGGTGGTAAAGGTGGTGGACGACCCGATTTAGCGCAAGGAGGTGGCCGCGATGTAATGGCTGTACCCGCTGCGTTGACCAGTGTGGATGCTATGCTGGCTGTAAAACTTTAAGTAGAAATTAGAATATGTTATATAACAAAGCTTTGTTAAATAAATCAGATTTTTGCTAATTATAAAATATAGAACTACTGATTTAAAATTTAAATATTCAATTGAGCTATAAGGCTTTTATTAAAATTACTGATGTTAATTGATATCTCAGTCATTGTTACCTAGTATGACAGAATAAAAAGTTTTATTTAGCGCAAGTTTTATAGTGGCTGCGGTTGCGCATGAAATAATCGGCTCTGATCTGTCACGTAGTAATGGCAATGCTGAAGATTACTAGACTTTTGTAAAAAAATGCCAAACAATTAAAAAAGATATTACTAAGGCGGCTTATGATATGCCTGCTATCCAGGATAAGTTGTTGGTAAAAATTAAAGCTGACATCCATTCAGTGAATTTTGATAGAAATTAAGCCTGCGTCAATCAACAGGAGATTAATGAATAAAATGATTCAGTTAGGGTAGTTTTTCATCATGAACAACCGTTTTAATAATTACCTTTAATAATAAAAGAGGTAGTTTATAGCTAGGTTTATTTACAGTCCTCTTACCATAGGTAGAGGATGGTTTTCCTCTGTTTATTTAATTGCTATGCGGCTTACGTTTTCAAGATATATGATGGATAATGTCAGAAAATTTAAGAGACTCGATTTTTAATCTTTCAAGGAGTATAAAGAATGCTTATTCTGACTCGTCGAATTGGTGAAACTATCATGATTGGCGATGAGGTTACGATTACTATTTTAGGTATCAAGGGCAATCAAGTCCGTATCGGTGTTAATGCTCCCAAAGAAGTATCTATACATCGAGAAGAAATTTACCATCGTATCCAGTTTGAGAAGTCACAACAGACTCCTTATTAATTCTTTTTCAGCTCTTTGTCCTGAGCAAGCACTTATTTTTCTGGATAACTCTGTATCAACGCATTTTCATTTTTCTTTTTCTGATTGATTTTATTATCTATTTATCTTGAATAAATTAAATTTTCTAGTGATAAAGTGAGAACCTCAATTTTTTAAATCTATCTATCTATGTAAGTCATCCAATATGCTATACGGATATGATCAGCATAACTGTATAGCATATTAAAACTAACTTTTAGCCTGATGTTGTAAGTATTAAAAGATTTTATAGAGGCTATTTTTAGCTGATGAATATTTTTGCTAGTTTATCTCCCTGAAGTTTACTTGTATTAGTAAATGGGCTAACATATTAATGTTATGATAAAATTTTTATATACGGCAAAATTGTTTAATTGCTATTGTTACTAGGTTGAGTATTTCTAGAATGTATTGAATAAAATCAACTATCGCCGAGTTTTTTCTTATTATTAATATTATTAGCATCACTTGTTTGGTGATGTATATTAATTGAGTCATGTATGCACTGGAGTACTATCGCTGTGATTTTAGCTGGAATAATTTATAACGTTAGGAATCAACGTAATAGTTATTTTATTTATGACATGATTAAATTTAATTGGTAATTGAATTGTTCAGTGTTCTCTGGTAGCATACTCTTTATTCTTGGGTATCATCGATCTGATTTTGTAATTAACTGCCTATGGTTATTAATTTATCATAAGCCCTATTATTGGTAACTTTTTAATTTTTAATATATTTGTTGTAAAAATATAAATAATACTTCGGCATCCTTGCAATTACTCTGCGATAATGTCATGAGTATGTTATGTATCGTGTGGTGCATACACCACGATACTGTTTATGAGAGCAGTTGCATTGACTTTGCATTCTGATTTTTCATTTACTTTTAAAAATCTTTATAGCTATATAATATGTATAAATGGTGATAAGCGACTAGTTAAAGAAATCAGATCACAGATCCTAAGAAGAATGATGAGAATGAATATTAAATTCGATTACTATTTAAAGACAGCCATGTCATAAATAAAATAGCTGTTCCGTTAGCTCCTGACGTTACAAATTATTACAGCTAAAATTATGGCTATGGTACATCTAGTAGATAAATGACTCAATTAATGTATGTTACTAAACAAGTGATGCGAATAACCTTAATAATAAGAAAAACGTTCAGCGATAGTTAATTTTATTCAATAAAACCACTCCCTCATGAGTAGAGGATTATTATATCTCTATATTTAACCGTTATTATATGTAAGTTGCATAAAAATTATGTAATTTTTACTAAAAATAAAAAAGCGTTTGACTTATCAGGTCCAGAAAGTAATATGTGCGCCACAATACAGGCTGATGATATCAACAATGAGTAGGTGAGGTGGCCGAGGAGTAGGTGAGGTGGCCGAGAGGCTAAAGGCGCTCCCCTGCTAAGGGAGTATATGGTCAAACTCTGTATCGAGGGTTCGAATCCCTCCCTCACCACCATTAACAATGCATCCGTAGCTCAGTTGGATAGAGTACTCGGCTACGAACCGAGCGGTCGGAGGTTCGAATCCTCCCGGATGCACTCTTGTTATTTTTTTCTTAAATTCATTGGGTAAAATATTTCGTTCAGTTGCGTCATGAACTATTAGACTGATATATCAAAAGATAAGTGTATAAGGGTGATAAATATTGTTTGCATCCTGTTAGTTTTTAGGCGTAGATGTGATATTACATATAGTGCTAACATAACGAGCTATAATTGATTTTATTATAAATTTAGCTATTATTAAATCTTTTACTTCATTATATTAATAATTATTTAGCCACTTTTTTGGTAATAGATATGATAAGTTAACTTATTATTATTTTCCTAAGAACAAAAAAAGTAAATTACTAATTTTTTGGAAAATGTCTATAACAAAGCAAAAGTTTTAGGTTACTAATTGTACGATCTATAACAAGATCTTTGTAAACTCGGTTGACTGACTTATGTGGGATATTTTAGGGGTTTGTCGAACTATCCTATTCAATGAACTACAAAAAAGTATGATCAGTTAAGTCGCTCTTTGATACGCGCAGCTTTACCAGTTCGTTCACGCAAGTAGTACAGTTTGGCCTGACGGACGGCACCATGACGTTTAACTGTAATTTTATTGATTACTGGGGAGTGTGTTTGGAATACACGCTCAACACCTTCACCGTTGGAAATTTTGCGAAGAGTGAAGGTAGAATGTAGACCGCGGTTACGAATAGCGATAACCACGCCTTCAAATGCCTGCAAACGTTTTTTGCTGCCTTCAATAACCCATACTTTAACTTCCACTAAATCTCCAGAGCGGAAAGATTCTCTGTCCTGTTTGATGTATTTTTTTTCAATTTTCTTAATAATTTTGCTCATAATATGTTCCGTATCCTGGATAGTTTAGGTTAACTGACTCTATTGATCGATTTCTTTAATAATCTTGTTGTAAGGACGATATTCACGCTGGAATTCAGCTAGCAATAGTGCTTGCTTATCAGTTAAATCTAATCTTTCCAGAAGTTCTGGTTTTTTGAGCCATGTTCGTCCTAAAGACTGTTTTAGGCGCCAGCGATGGATGGCACCATGGTTACCTGACAGCAAAACTGGCGGAACTTTCATTTTGGACAGTAGCTCAGGGCGAGTATAATGGGGACAGTCCAACAGCCCTTCAGCGAAAGAGTCTTCTGTTGCTGACTCTTGATGACCCAACACCCCCGGGATACATCGGGCAACCGAGTCAATCAACGTCATCGCGGCTAATTCGCCGCCGCTAAGTACATAATCACCTATTGACCATTCTTCATCAATCTCTGTGGCAATTAAACGCTCATCAATACCCTTATAGCGACCGCAGACCAAAATTAGTTTTAGGTTAGTGGCTAGCTTATTTACGCCTTGCTGATCGAGCTTACGTCCCTGAGGTGAGAGGTAAATCACTTTTACGCCTTCACCTGCCTTGTTTTTAGATTCATGAATTGCATCCCGCAATGGCTGTGCCATCATCAACATGCCAGGACCACCACCATAAGGACGATCGTCCACGGTACGGTGCCGATTTTTAGTGAATTCACGGGGGTTTCTACATTGGAAATGTAGTAGACCATTTTTTACTGCTCGACCAGTCACCCCATAATCGGTAATAGCACGAAACATTTCGGGAAAGAGGCTGATAACGTTAATCCACATTGGGTTGTTCCAGGTGTTATCATTGTTAATTGTGGGAATTAAAAGCTAGGGTCCCAGTCGACGTCAATGACGTGGGTTGTGAGATCGATGTTTTTAATAACCTGTCCATCAAGGAACGGAATCAATCGTTCCTGAATGCCAAAGGCATCTGTTAGGTTGCTTTTAACTACCAAAACGTCATTTGAACCAGTTTCCATTAAATCAATTATTTTCCCGAGCTGATAACCATAAAGAGTTACGACCTTGCAACCTATAAGATCTTTCCAGTAGTATTCACCTTTATTGAGATCCGGTAACTTTGAAGCATCAGCGATAATTTCATAGTTAGTTAGTGTTATCGCTGTTTCTCGATCTTCAATATTCCTGATCTTAATAATCAGATTATGATTGTGATACTTCCAGTTTTCTAGCCCGATTTGCTGCCACTCACTTGTCTGTTTAATAAACCATGGTTGGTAATTAAAAATATTCTCGGTCTCTTCAGTGGAAGAAAATACTCTAAGCCAACCGAGAATGCCATATGTCGAGCCTATTGTTCCTAAAATAATGGAATTTATAGGTATTATGGTATGGATTTGTTTGATCATTTTTAGCACAAACAATCATTATGCCGCTTTTTTCGCGTTTTTTATCAGCGTCGAAACACGTTTGGAAACCGTTGCTCCGTGGCGAACCCAATGATCAAGACGATCCAGATCTAAACTCAGTCCTTCAGTTTGACTTGAAGCACTCGGATTGAAAAAGCCAACACGTTCAATAAATCGACAATCGCGCGCTTTTCGGCTGTCGCTTACAACAATTTGATAGAATGGGTGTTTTTTAGCACCTCCACGTGCCAAACGAATTGTTACCATAACATCCTCTTTAAATTAATAAAATAACTTTTTCTAGTCAAAAAACGAGAGACGATTGTTATATAAAAAGTCCTTAAATTTTAATCGTTAGTTAACGATCGGGGAATCTGGGTGACGTTATTATGCCCTGCATGCGGCGCATCATTTTTATCATTCCGCCTTTTTTCATTTTCTTTATCATGCGCTGCATGTCGTCAAACTGCTTGAGTAATTGGTTGACGTCTTGGACCTGCATGCCAGATCCAGCGGCGATGCGGCGTTTGCGTGAGCCTTTAATAATATCTGGATTAATGAGTTCTTTAATCGTCATAGAGTTAATGATTGCCTCAAGGTGCACAAGCACTTTTTCGTCCATCTGCGCTTTAACGTTATCCGGTAGTTGGCTCATACCTGGCAATTTATTTATTATGTTGGTTATTCCTCCCATATTGCGCATTTGTTTCAGTTGATGAAGGAAGTCAGTCAAATTGAAGCTATTGTCTTTTTTTAGTTTATTGGCCAGCTTTTGGCTTTGTGCATGGTCGACTTTTTTCTCAATGTCCTCAATCAGTGACAGTGTGTCACCCATACCAAGGATACGTCTAGCTAGACGTTCTGGATAGAAAGGTTCCAGTGCGTCGGCTTTTTCGCCAATGCCTATGAATTTGATAGGTTTACCGGTTATATATCGAATTGAAAGCGCTGCGCCGCCGCGCGTATCGCCATCTAACTTGGTGAGGATCACCCCAGTGATTGGTAGTGCCTGATTGAATGCCTTAGCGCTATTGGCGGCATCTTGACCTGTCATGGCGTCCACTACAAACAGGGTTTCTATTGGTTTGATGGAAGTATGAATATCTATGATTTCTGTCAGTAATGCTTTATCCACGTGCAAGCAGCCGGCAGTATCCACCAGCAGTACGTCATAGAACTTCAATTTTGCTTGTTTGAGAGCCTGATTGACTATATCGATCGGCTTCTGGTTGGTATCAGAGAAAAAAAAATCAATACCCATATTGTGCGTCAGTGTTTCCAGCTGTTTGATGGCTGCTGGGCGATAAACATCCGTCGATACTACTAACACTTTTTTCTTTTGTTTTTCAAGTAAATATTTGCTAACTTTGACTGTGCTTGTAGTTTTTCCGCCCCCTTGCAGACCTACCAGTAATATCACTGCTGGTGGTTGTGTAGCCAAGTTCAGAGTGTTGTTTTGATCTCCCATTGCGTTGACTAATTCGGAGTGCACAATTTTAATGAACTCTTGACCAGGCGTCAGACCTTTATTGATCTCCTGCCCCAACGCACTCTTTTTCACTCGGCTGATAAAATTATGCATTGCCAATAGCGCTACATCTGCTTCTAGTAGCGCTATACGCACTTCGCCCAGTGTCTCTGTAATATCGTTTTCGGTCATACGCCCCCGACTGCGGAGACTGCGTAACGTGCGCGATAATCGATCGGATAAATTCTCAAACATCGTCATTTATTCAAACTAAAATACATGCTGTCTTATGCAACATAATAAATACAGTATAACACAAAGTTTTAGAAGTATCATACAATAGAAGACTGCTATTGCTTGTTTCTACCTTAAAGTAGAAATATTCTGACGCTATGTACTAAATTTTCTTTAATTAACTTATATTTAACTGGTGATGATAAGGTACAAAATTACTGGTGATGATAAGGTACAAAATTTCATTTGTTGCTAATAATTTCTTAATACTCGCAGTGATAGAATTTTAATTAATTTTATAAATATATAGATTTAATGCTATGGGTTTTTAGTTAGGTAATAATATTAGTAATTAGTCGAATATCTATTTTATTTGTGACATGGTTATCGCTTAGAGTACTTTGGCTGGTAATTAACTTTAGTGATCATTAGTTTTTGTTAAATGTTGATATGTTATCCTTAACTTACCAGCTTGTTCGAGCTTTTATAATAATCTCCGTTTGGATCAGTAGCCTTTTTAAATTTTTCTAGGTGTCATTTTGTGATGCGGTGTAGTTAGGGTCTATCTCCCTGCCAGTATGATGTTTACATCTACAGTGTTTTTTTGATCGTGTATTTTGATATTTATTTGCATTCTAAGCGTTATGGTTGAATTATCCACTGAATGCCAACGATCTGTGTTTGATAGGTTTTTATTTTTGGTTTGCCTGTTGTATAATTTTAAATTTTTATTTATTAAACAAAGCAACCCTATTGGTCGATAGGTTAATGATGCTAATAATCAGGCGCTGATTGTCAACTTTTAATGATAGTAAGAAAAAGATTCTAGAATATCTAAATATATTTAACAAAGCCTAACATATTTTTGCAGTTTATTAACATTTCTGTAAACTGTGCACGATGCAATGTACCGGTGATATAGTCTGTGATGCAGATACAATTAATGTTTGTGCCGGTCAAAATAACTAAGAGGTCACTATGAGTACTGAAATAAACACTCAGGTCGTGGTACTTGGGGCAGGGCCAAGTGGTTATTCTGCGGCCTTCCGTTGTGCAGATTTAGGTCTGGAAATTGTTATGGTGGAACGTTATTCTGCCCTAGGTGGAGTATGTCTTAATGTCGGTTGTATACCTTCTAAAACTTTACTTCACCTTGCTAAGGTGATTGGAGAGGCTCAAGCGTTGGGCAGATACGGTATCGTTTTTAGTGAACCGAAAATAGATATTGATAAAGTGCGTACTTGGAAAGAAAAAGTGGTCAATGAGCTTACTGGAGGTCTGAGGGGCATGGCTAATACTCGGAAAGTGAAAGTGGTTAACGGTTATGGTAAATTTACTGACATCAATACCCTGCGGGTTCAAGGCAAAAATGGTATCACCACGATCAATTTTGATAATATCATTATTGCAGCGGGATCGCGTCCCATGCAGTTGCCATTTATTTCCCATAATGATCCTCGCATCTGGGATTCTACTGACGCTTTGGCGTTGACGTTAGTACCTAAGCGTTTACTTGTTGTAGGCAGCGGTATTATTGGTTTGGAGATATCTAAGGTATACCATGCTCTGGGTTCAGATATTGATGTGGTAGAAATGTTTGATCAGGTTATCCCAGCTGCAGATAAAGATGTGGCAAAAGTGTTCACAAAATGTATCAGCAACCAGTTTAACTTAATGTTGGAAACTAAAGTCACGGCGGTGGAAGCTAAAAAAGATGGCATTTATGTCAAAATGGAAGGGAAAAATGCGCCGGTTGATGCCCAACGTTATGATGCTGTGTTAGTCGCTATCGGTCGTGTGCCTAATGGTAAACTGTTGGATGCCGATCAGGCTGGCGTGGAAGTGGATGAACTCGGTTTTATCCGTGTTAATCAACAGATGCGCACCAATGTGCCGCATATTTTCGCTATTGGCGATATCGTTGGTCAACCGATGCTGGCGCATAAAGGCAGTCATGAAGGTCACATTGCGGCAGAAGTCATCGCCGGTAAAAAACACTATTTTAACCCGAAAGTGATTCCGTCCATCTCTTACACCGAACCGGAAGTTGCCTGGGTTGGTTTAACCGAGAAGAAAGCTAAAGAGAAAGGCGTTAATTATGAAGTTGCCATTTTTCCATGGTCAGCCTCTGGTCGTGCCGTTGCTTCTGATTGCCAAGACGGTATAACCAAGCTGATTTTTGACAAAGAAACGCATCGGGTGATTGGTGGCGCGGTAGTGGGTGTCAATGGTGGTGAATTGCTAGGTGAAATTGGTTTGGCTATCGAAATGGGATGTGATGCAGAAGATATCGCATTGACAATTCATGCTCATCCAACGCTGTATGAATCAGTAGGTTTGACGGCGAAAGTTTATGAAGGAACGATTACCGATCTGCCTAATATAAAAGCGAAGAAAAAGAAATAATCTTTTCTTTCGTTAAAATAGCACCATAAAAATATCATAACTTATCTAGGCTTAGCACATTTAGCATGTCAAATAAACCAGTTTTGTTTTTGCCTAACCAAATGGCAGCACGAATGGCCCCGTTGGCGAATATTATGCGGCTAGATGCCTTATGGATAATTTCCAAGCGTTCACCAATATCAGCGAATATCGCGGTATGTTCACCGACGATATCACCTGCACGTATTGTGGCAAAGCTGATATTGTTGGCTGTGTGCTGACCGGTATGCTTTTTAGTATTGTAAACTGCACAACTAGAAAGATTGTTACCCATACCCTTGGCGATAGATTTTTCCATGGCCAAGGCAGTTCCTGAAGGGGCATCAACCTTATGTCGATGGTGAGCCTCGATAATTGCGATATCTGTGGAATTACCTATTATTTGCGCTGTTTTTCCCAATAATTTCAACATTAAGTTAGCGCCTACGCTGAAATTTGCGGTGAAAACGATTCCTATTTGGCGCGCCGCATCTCTGATAGTTATTTTCTGCAATTTATTAAAACCGGTGGTGCCGATTACCATGCCCTTGTTGTGTCGGCAGCAAAAGTTTATATACTCTAACGTCGCCTCAGGTCGAGTGAAATCGATTAAAGTATCAAAATCTTCTTTCACTGCTGACAGTTTGCTATTAATTATTACGCCCAGATTGCTCCCGCCGGATAATTTACCGACATCAACTCCGCACATTTCAGAGTTGGGATGGGTTAGCGCAGCACCTAAGATCACCTGATCCGATAGTTTTATTGCCTGGATCAATTGGTGTCCCATACGTCCAGTTGCCCCAGTAATGGCGATACGAATTGGTTTTTTGCTCATAGATTTTATCATTGTCATATAACTTTAATTTCCCGCTAGTCGATATCGGGTTAATAATTAAAAGATACGTTGATTATCAGCGGATTATTTCGTTTATTTTTCTGGTAATACCGTGTGTTTTGAATGATTATTTAGGATCGATAGATGTTGAACGTCTTCTTCATTGGTAAAATGCTTGATGATTTTAGCGCATGTGCTAATTTGAGAGCAAAATGGGCACAGCTTTAGCGGTCCTGTTATAGAGATAGGAACTGAGTTGAATAAAACTTATCAGAGCCTTTTCTTTATTAAAAGTTATTCAAGTCACTAGTTTGGTTATGAGGTATACCAGTTAAGTTATTTATTTGGATATCCGATTGGTTATGGTATATCTTCCTTAATTAGGCATTGTAATCTTGTAAGATGATAACAGTCGAGCTTGTGTTTTCAGTAGTTATTATTTTTTGTATATTAATGTTGATTAGCTAATTAGCATAATACTGACCAGTATTTAGGTTATTTTAGGTGAAGATGTAAACAGTTTGATTTTTAACCAGCATCTTATGGGCTATAATGTGTATTATAAACTTTATTTATATATAGAGCTTCTTTTTTGATATGTTTGCTAAAAAGATTTCAGGGAATGCTTCGTTTTCATTAAAAATCCTTAGCTAAGTATCATTATTACCATGTGCAATGAGTTGTACCGCAAATTGAAATTTAATTAAGATATTAAGACTTTAAGCTAGTTTAATGATGCTTTGTTGTATTATCGCTTAATTAATAAATTTAAACTTTTTCTTAAGTAAAGTTGGTGATCTATTTTTCATTAAAAACTATGTCACGGGCAATTTAAGAGACTACTGCATTACTATTTAGCGTGCTAGATGGAGAAGCTATGGTGGTATAGTAGTCTGGGACAATTGTTGCTATAGGTGGGGTAAATATTTGCCGCATTTTTCCTTTTTGTACTATTGACCGAGCGTGATGAATACTTTAGTGTTGGTAAAAATGGTATTTTGCTCTATTGTTATAATGTCCCATCTGTAAATCTGCTTTAACCTTTTTATTTACCGCAGTGAATCAAGCAGTAAGGGCAAATATAAGCCATTCTTGCCTCTGATGGTTATGGAGTGCTCAGCGGTAGGCAATAACTGAGGTAATTAATCATTAAAATGTAGTATTTGGTTTGTCAAATGTGCCAGCCTCACTTTTTATCAGCCATGCAGTCAATTAGCGTTACTGCTCACTTTAATTATACTTGTAAAACATCTCTGCTGCTAATCCTTTTGGCAGTTTCCTTGTAGGCGCATGTGTTGTTTATTTTCTCATCGCGTAGATGGTTAAAATATTTTGCGAACTATCTATTGTATCACAGTATGGAGTGTTGGAAGACCGTAGTGCAAAAGTTATAAAGCATGTTATAGCGAGAGGTTATAAAAAATTTGCCAATACTGTTTTAAAGGGATGTTGTCACGATAGGTGTGCATTTAGAAGGTTTAAGTGTCACGTAAAAATGTTCCTGTTTAGCACTAGTAAGCCAAAATATACCAATGCAGATGGATTGTTACTCAGTTATCTTTCGTAGTTCTTTAGGTACTTCAAACATTATGTTTTCTTCGCGGCCGATCAGTTCTTTTGCACCTGCCTCGGCGCCAAGCTCGTGCAAACGTTTTATCACTTGGCGCACCAAAATATCGGGCGCCGACGCGCCGGCGGTGACGCCTATGGTATCTATGTTCTGTAGCCACTTTTCTTGAATATTTCTAGCTCCATCAATCAAATGCGCTGGTTTGCCGATGCGCTGTGCCAGTTCCGCCAGTCGATTAGAGTTAGATGAATTTTTTGACCCAACCACCAGGACTACATCGGTATTCATGGCTAAATTGCGAACAGCTTCCTGCCGGTTGATTGTGGCGTAGCAGATATCATCTTTGCGTGGTCCAACAATGGATGGAAAGCGCTGTCGGAGCGCGTCAATGACATCTGCAGTATCGTCCACCGATAGTGTGGTCTGGGTCATAAAACATAGGTTATCGACATTTTTGACCTGTACCTTCCAGACATCTTCTGGTGACTCGACTAGGTACATTCCACCGCCGGTGTTATTGTATTGCCCCATTGTGCCTTCCACTTCTGGATGTCCGGTATGGCCGATAAGGATAGCTTCGATGCCCTTGCGGCATGCGCGGGCGACTTCTATATGCACTTTGGTCACCAGTGGGCAAGTTGCGTCAAATACTGTTAGGTTACGGCCAAGTGCCTCGGTACGAACCGCTTGGGAAGCACCATGTGCAGAAAAAATTAGAATTGAGCCATCGGGCACTTCACTTATTTGTTCAATGAAGATAGCGCCATTTTGACGCAATGTTTCTACTACATAGTGGTTGTGCACGACTTCGTGGCGCACATAAATTGGCGCGCCATAGATTTCTAGCGCTCGCTCTACGGTGCTGATTGCTCGGTCGACACCGGCGCAAAACCCGCGGGGGTTAGCTAGTAAAATGCGCATCACTTCTATCTTTTGTGTACATCAATCGCAGCATCTCTACTTTTGTGTTATATATTTGCTTACCAACCAACATCCTTGATTTCCCTTACTGGTTGAACGTTTTATGTTAGTAATAAACGGGATAGTCCTATTTTCGGCCTCTAGATTTCTATAAAATGGAAGTATGTAAAATTAAGTCTGAATTGAAAGGACTGAATGCAGTCTTTTTGTAAAGATAAAAGATCTTTTCGCATCTTAGGTAGCATCAGGTTCACCTTGGTGGATAGCTTCTGCTTTATTATTCTTACCTAGGTGAAGCGGTCAATTTGCTGTTCTCCAGTTTAATATCTTAAAGTGAATCAGTACGCACTATCTAATTGTATATATTTGCTCGTCATTGCTTTAGTTTTTTTGCTTGGAGACTTTGTCATCAGTATGGAAAAAATTTTCCAGCATGATCAGTGCGGCACCGATGCAGATAGCTGAGTCTGCCACATTGAAGATTGGCCAATGCCAATTGCCAATGTAAAAGTCAATAAAATCGATCACTACACAGTGCACGATTCGGTCGAACAAATTGCCTAACGCGCCGCCGATAATCATGGCATAAGCCGCGTTGGAGAGGCGAGCTCGATAGCTCGAATAATACATCATCACTAGTAGCACTAGGCTAATCACGATTGCGATCAAGGCGAATGCCCAGCGTTGCCAGCCGACTTTATCTCCCAGGAAGCTGAAGGCTGCGCCGGGATTATGAGCATAGAAGAAATTAATAAAGGGGATGATCGGTACCGATTCTCCGAGCAAGCAATGGGTTGTGACCCATTGCTTGCTGCTAAGATCCAGTGATAAAACTACCATCGTTAACCATAGCCAGCGCAGTCCCGTAGAGGTTAATTTTTTATTCATCAGATAAATTTACGCTTTTCTCCCGAGCCGGCCACATTTGTGACACAGCGACCACAGATATACGGATGATCGGCATGTTTGCCGATATCTGTCTTATAATGCCAGCATCTTGGGCATTTTTTCCCTTCGGCTTTTTCCAATGCGATTTTAAGTCCTTTTACGCTTTCATTATGATGTGCATTTTCGCAAGCATCGGTGTAATCCGCAACATTTGCAGACGAGGTCAAAAGTGCGAAATAGAGCTCATCACCTAGTGCACGCAGCAGAGCGGCTAGCGTTGGTTCGGCATACAGCGTCACGTGTGCTTCTAGTGAGCTGCCGATACGTTTTTCGGCGCGCGCTTGCTCGATCACTTTATTTACTTCGTTGCGCACTTGTAGCAGCGTGTCCCAATAAACATCGTTCATCAATTGCGCGGCGTCCAGGCCAAACAAGCCGTTATACCATTCTTCTGTGAATACGTATTTTGCTCGCTCGCCAGGCATAAAACTCCAAATTTCATCGGCTGTAAACGACATAATAGGTGCAATCCAACGCACCAGCCCCTCGACGATATGATAAAATACGGTCTGGCAGCTGCGCCGGGCGATACTATTTGCTTTGGTTGTATACTGGCGATCTTTGATGATATCCAGGTAAAATGATCCCATCTCCACCGAGCAGAACTGCATCATGCGTTGCACCACATTATGAAAATCATAGTTTTCGTAAGCGGCGATGATTTCTGCTTGCGCGGCCTGGGCCCGACCCATAGCCCAACGATCGAGAACCACCATTTGTTTTGGGTTGACGCTATGCTGAGCCGGATCAAAGTCGTTAAGATTGCCTAGCAGGAAGCGCACAGTATTGCGGATACGACGATAAGAATCAGCGGAACGTTTTAAGATTTCATCTGATACTGCTATATCACTGGTATAATCGGTAGACGCTATCCACAGGCGTAAAATATCCGCGCCTAGCTTGTCCATAATCTGCTGCGGGCTGATCACGTTGCCCACTGATTTGGACATTTTTCGGCCCTGACCGTCGACGATAAAGCCGTGGGTCAAAACTTTTCTATACGGTGCTTTTCCTTTTATCGCTGTAGAAATTATTAACGACGACATAAACCAGCCGCGATGCTGATCTGAGCCTTCCAGGTACATATCCGGCGTTTGACCTGCAAATTCCGGTCTGACTGCTACGACCGAGGAGTGAGTAGATCCGGAGTCAAACCACACGTCGAGTGTATCAGGTACTTTACTGTAATGGTCGGCGTCGTTACCTAAGATTTCGGTAGCATCCAGATCCCACCAGGCCTGAATACCGTTTTTTTCTACCAGTTTCGCTACCTCTTCCATCAATTCGATGGTGCGTGGATGAAGCGTCTCGGTTTTGTTATGCACAAATAGCGCCATCGGTACACCCCAAGTACGCTGACGGGATATACACCAGTCAGGGCGGTTGGCGACCATATTCTCAATGCGGGCTTGGCCCCAGGATGGGATCCATTGTACTTTTTTTATTTCTGCAAGCGCCTTTTTGGGTAGGTCATGTTGATCCATACTAATAAACCACTGCGGGGTGGAACGGAAGATAATCGGTGTTTTATGGCGCCAACAATATGGATAATTGTGCTGTAGTTTTTTGACATGCAATAGCGTGCCGGTATCACGTAGTATATCAATTACGACTTGATTTGCTTCGAACACCTGCAGGCCATCCAACTTCGGTAAAGTGCCTGATAAATAGCAGCCGTCCGCGCCCACTGAGTTGGCTACCTCTAGGCCGTATTGCCTACCAATTACATAGTCGTCTGGACCATGATCGAGAGCAGTATGCACAGCACCAGTACCAGTAGTCATCGTTACGTGTTGATCGAGTATGGTTGGCACATCAAAGCCCATAAATGGATGTTGGAATCGCAGGAATTCCAGCGCACTGCCTTTGTTACTTCCCAGCACTGTCCAGTGGGAGAGGCCGGTCCACTGCATGGTGTTTTCCACCAGATCGGCAGCTAAAATGAGTCCCTGCCCGTTCACATCGATCAGCTGATAGTCAAAATCAGGATGGATAGCAATTGCGCGGTTGGCTGGCAACGTCCAGGGGCAGGTGGTCCAGATTACCATCGAAACCGAACCAGAGAAATTGGTGATACCAAATTTGGCCATAGCGGCTTTGTAATCGATCGCCGAAAAAGTCATGTGGATGGAAGGCGATATATGGTCATAGTACTCTACTTCTGCTTCAGCGAGAGCGGAACGACAGTCAATGCACCAGTATACTGGCTTAGCGCCTTTATGCAGGTAACCGTTGGCAATAATTTTGCTAAGCGCTCGAATGATATTCGCCTCGGTGGTGAAGTCCATTGTCAGATAAGGATGTTCCCAGTCACCTAGAACACCCAGCCGGATAAAATCTTTTTTCTGTCTGGAGACCTGCTCGGCGGCGTAATGATTACAGGCGCCGCGAAATTCTGCCGCGCTGACTTGCGCACCGGATTTACCAATCAGCTGCTCTACTTTTAATTCTACAGGCAGGCCGTGGCAATCCCAGCCCGGCACATAAGGAGAGTCATAGCCCATCAACCCTTTAGACTTGATAATGATATCTTTAAGGATTTTGTTAACTGAGTGACCGATATGAATGTGACCGTTTGCATATGGAGGGCCGTCATGCAAAATAAAAGTTTTTTTGCCTTTTTTGGCGTTCCTAATAATTTTATAGAGATCTTGTTCATACCAGCGTTGCAACATACCAGGTTCTCTTTTAGCTAAATCGCCACGCATCGGGAATTTTGTGTTTGGTAAATTCAGCGTATTTTTGTAATCAGTCATTCGATTTTAGTTCCGGTTTTGGTTTGAGCGTTATTGGGATATTGCCAGTCCGAAGTAGTCCCGGATACTTACCACATCATTTTCAATTTGCCGTTTTAACTCTTCAAGCGAGGCAAACCTTTGTTCATTGCGCACTTTGGCGCGTATCACCACTTCGATATGATGACCGTACAAATTCATCTTCACATCCAACAAATGCACTTCTAGGCGAGGCTGTAAACCGGTCATCGTCGGTCGAGTACCTACGTTGGCTATCCCCGGTAACGGACCGTTGGCGATGCCGTATACATCTACTGCATAGACACCGTGCACAGGTGCTTGTCGCTTTTTGAGCGATACATTTGCTGTAGGAAAACCAATGGTTTTTCCTAGCGCTTCTCCATGCTCCACGCGACCAGAGATACGGTAAGGGTGCCCTAACAACATCTCTGCTTCCATTATGCGATCCTTTGTCAGTGCCTCGCGTACGGAGGTACTGCTGATGCGTTGTCCCCTTTCGGTATAGGTGACCGTGCTCATTACTTCGAAACCTGCATTGCATCCCGTCTGTTGTAATAGAGTAAAATCGCCCTGGCGCTGTGCGCCAAAACGGAAATCATCGCCAACGCAAATAAAGCGCACGCCCAGCTTGTTTATTAATAATTCGTTTATAAATATGTCGGCGCTGAGTGCGGCAAATTGTTCATTAAAAGCAATGCATAACACCGCATCCACACCGGTGGTGGCCAAATATTTTATTTTATCCCGTAGCCTAGTGAGTCGCGCAGGCGCATTTGCACCTGCAAAATGCTCTAGTGGCTGCGGTTCAAAAATCATCACTATTACCGGCAGACTATGGCTGTAGCCCTTTGCTTGCAATTCTGCGATTAGTGCCTGATGTCCACGATGAAATCCATCG
This sequence comes from Sodalis sp. Ffu, assembly GCA_024748595.1. GTDB lineage: Bacteria > Pseudomonadota > Gammaproteobacteria > Enterobacterales > Enterobacteriaceae > FFU. The sequence continues at coordinate 172,402 of CP072944.1, forward strand.
AAATTGCCAATAGTAATTACGCATCCATGGTAACGTGGTTTTAGGTTATGTATGTTGCGAATAAGCTCCATAGCAAGGATAGATACTTAAGTTGATGGTGGAAATCAGAGAATTGGATTCTAGTATAATGACTAAGGTTATATCTGTGATTCCAATATTTGATATTTTCAAGATAAAAGCTGTGCTATTTCGTACCCGCCTTACTTTTTTGCAGAATTATGTTCGTGGTCAAGAGAACAGGAGTCTTTGGTTAGACTTTTGTACTGACATTTATTTTTCATTTAAACCAAGGATGTATTAAATAAATTTATCTGTTTCAAAGCTTTTTTTACTTACCTGTTCACGCCAATGCAATCTGGTGACATGCATACCTAGCAGAGTCATTTATGCGTGCACTATCGTTGGGTAAGCATCGTATATTCATGAAGGTTACAATTCTACTGAATAGTTGTTTTATTTGTGATATGGCGACTTTTGTCAAAAAGTATCGACGTTAATTGACCTTTTGTTTCTTCTAGTATTCATTATTTTTATTAAACGTTGTTAGCCAGTTTGATTGCTAGCATAATCAAGCCAGCAAACCAGTTTTAGGTTGCTTTCGCAGCATAAGCGGTTTGATTTCTTTAGCTAGCAGTCTATTATGATTAGAAGGTGATCGTAAATCCTTATTGTTGGGTGGTGTCTTTAATTTTTGGCATTGTTACTGCATAAAATCTAGATAGTGCTTCTGCATCTGTTATATTACTCAGTGAGTGATATTTCCCCTGACCATCCATATGAAACTTGTATCAAATTACGGCTTATTGGTGCATTTAGAGTCCTAGCAACATGAGGAAGCATATTATATTAATTGAAATTAGAATCTAGTGTCATATAATAATTTTATTCTAACATTAATCAGTGGTAATGGCCACATCAAAGATGCCAGTATTAAATGCTGCTCTTTTTTGAGGGATTTTCTTCTTTATATACTCTCAGGAGCAAGGGTTGAGATATCTAACTAAAATATCAGTGAATCACGTTTTATGGGTGCTTTGTTGTTTTTCTTTTGATGAAGTTGATATAATATAAATTATGATTTGTGTAAGTACCAAGTGTCTTTAGACAGTGATTATTTGCATAAATTTTTGACAAAAGAAGACTAAATAGGCATATGCCTTGTCATAGAATAAGTTTAGGAGTTTATACCTTGGCTAATATTAAATCAGCTAAGAAACGTGTCGTACAGTCTGAAAAGCGCCGTCAGCATAATGCAAGACGACGCTCCATGATGCGTACCTCCATTAAAAAGGTTTATATTGCTATAGCCTCTGGGGATAAAGAGGCGGCGCATAATGCATTTTCTACCATGCAACTTATTGTTGATCGGCAGGCCAGCAAAGGTTTGATCCACAAGAATAAAGCGGCGCGTTATAAATCAAATTTGATTGCACAAATTTATACTATGCAGTGAGTGTATGGAATTTGCCAGTGAGTGTATGGAATTTGCTTAATTTAGCTAAAAGTAAGCTGCTTGAATGTTGTTTTTCTAGATTTGCTGGTTGTTATTAAATCGTTATAACAGGATGACTGGTCATTAGCAATTAAAGATCTAAGCAACGCTAACTCTAACTGCACTTCTATCGTTGTAAATAGGCAGTGTATTAATATGCATATTCAATATCGGCTGGTAGAATGTCTAACGGAGGTTAGCGCTACTTTTTGTAGGAAATATAGGTTTTAGTAAAAGTAAATAACTACAAATCCAAAAAGTTTTTTTGGCGTAAATATCAATTCATAATGTTATTAATACGCTATTACGAGGCAAGTGAAATTATGTGTCTCTCGCCTCTTTAGGGAAGGTAGCGCAAATATCCTGATACGATATTATTCTATAATAGTTATAGTTGGGGCTATTTATTATGATCAAATGTTTATAAATAATTTCTAGAGTCATTATTCGCTTCTCTAGTGGAGTAGAGCTGAAAGTACCATCCGTGCACGGGAAAATTTAACTGACTCGGTAATAATTTGCACTATATAACCAACCAAACGGGAAGAAAAATATCATTACTCGGTTAATGTAGTAATTGGTTGGCGCTAAGGCAGCGATGGAATGCGTAAATATTTTGATGTGATCTATATCGTAAAACTGCTCAACGGGTCAAATCATCAAAAAATTTCTTAACGCCGTCGAAAAAATTTTTTGATCGAGGGCTGTTTAGATCACCGCTTGGTCCGCCGAAACTTTCTGCTAGCTCTTGCAACAGCTGCTTCTGACGCTCGTTTAGTTTTACCGGTGTTTCTACTATCACCCGGCAAAGTAGGTCTCCCTGGTTGCCACCGCGAACTGATTTTACCCCTTTGTCACGCATGCGGAATAGTTTACCTGTTTGTGTCTCTGCTGGTATTTTTAGTTTTACCCGGCCGTCGAGGGCAGGTACTTCAATTTCCCCGCCCAGCGCTGCCATGGCAAAATTAATCGGCACTTCGCAATAGAGATTATTCTTTTCACGTTCGAATATGGGGTGTTTGCGTACCTGAATCTGTACATACAGATCCCCTGCTGGTGCACCATGCTCCCCCGCCTCACCCTCACCGGACAGACGAATGCGGTCATCCGTATCGATGCCAGCTGGAATTTTTACTGATAGTGTCTTGAATTTTTCTATTCGTCCATGGCTATGACATCTGTTGCAGGGTTCTTTGATGATTTTTCCCTGTCCTTGACAAGTGGGACATGTTTGTTGAACGGTGAAGAATCCTTGGCGCATTTGTACTTGTCCCTGACCACGGCAGGTTGGACAGTTGATAGCTGAGGTGCCCCGCTTAGCACCGCTGCCGTGGCAAATGTCACACTTTTCCAGGGTGGGGAGACGGATCTCGCGGGTCACGCCACGCACCGCTTCCTCAAGTGTAAGCTCTATGTTATAGCGTAAATCGGCTCCTCTGCTAGCGCGCTGTCGTCGTCCTCCGCCAAAGATATCACCGAACACATCGCCAAAAATATCGCTGAAGTCCGCGCTGCTAGCTCCACCACCGGCTCCGCTTTGCTCAAAAGCCGCATGGCCGTACTGGTCATAAGTGGCACGTTTTTGCGCGTCGATGAGTATTTCATAGGCTTCTTTGATGTTTTTGAATTTTGTTTCGGCTTCAGCATTTCCTGGGTTGCGATCCGGGTGGAATTTCATTGCTAGGCGTTTGTAAGCTTTTTTGATTTCACGCTCATCCGCATTTTTGGAAACGCCTAAAATCTCGTAATAGTCTGATTTCGCCATTGTATTTTCCTGACTCAACATCTTGCACGGGCGCAGAGTTTCCCCAGCGCCCGTGCTTGTTGCCAACGGCATGGTATTTCACCACCGTTGCTGTGCCCGTTCAGGGCGATTATTTTTTGTCTTTAATTTCTTCGAATTCTGCGTCAACTACGTCGTCATTCACTTTGGTGTTCCCGCCTGCGGCCTGGGCCTGTTGTTGAGCAACTTCAAGTAATTTTCCAGATACTTCAATCAGCGCTTGCATTTTAGCTTCTATTTCGGCTTTGTTTTCGCCTTTCAGCGCCATCTCTAGATTTTTTAACGTGTCTTCTATAGCAGTTTTGTTGTCGTCCGATAGTTTGTTACTGGTTTCTTTCAGCTGTTTTCGAGTGCTGTGCAACAGATGGTCAGCTTGATTACGAGTTTGGACCAGTTCTTCGAATTTACGGTCAGATTCAGCGTTGACTTCCGCTTCCTGTACCATTTTTTGGATTTCCTCTTCTTTTAGGCCGGAGGAAGCTTTGATGGTTATCTTTTGTTCACGGCCGCTATTTTTATCTTTGGCTGATACATGCAAGATACCATCGGCGTCGATATCAAAGGTAACTTCGATCTGTGGCGTGCCGCGTATCGCCGGCGCGATACCGTCCAGGTTGAACTGGCCCAATAATTTGTTATCATTGGCGCGTTTACGTTCACCTTGCAGTACATGGATGGTTACCGCAGACTGGTTGTCTTCCGCTGTGGAGAATATTTGGCAGTGCTTGGTCGGGATAGTGGTATTTTTGACAATCAGCGGCGTCATCACGCCACCCATGGTTTCGATACCCAGGGATAGTGGGGTAACGTCTAGCAGCAGCACGTTTTTTACATCACCAGCTAGTACACCGCCCTGAACTGCAGCACCGATGGCAACCGCTTCGTCGGGATTAACGTCTTTACGCGGTTCTTTGCCGAAGAAGTCGGAAACTTTTTTCTGCACCAATGGCATACGGGTTTGACCGCCCACTAAAATTACATCTCTTATATCGGATACCGACATACCAGCATCCTTTAGCGCTACTTTTAACGGCTCTAAAGATCGATTAACTAGTTTTTCTACTAGCGATTCTAGTTTAGCGCGGGTGACTTTTAGATTCATATGTTTCGGACCTGTAGCGTCGGCCGTTATATACGGTAGGTTGACGTCGGTCTGTTGAGAGGAGGATAGCTCGATTTTAGCTTTTTCGGCAGCTTCTTTTAGACGTTGCATTGCCAGCGGGTCGTTGCGTAGATCGATGCCTTGCTCTTTTTTGAATTCGTCCAATAGGTAGTTGATTAAACGGCTATCGAAATCTTCGCCCCCTAGATGGGTGTCGCCGTTGGTGGCCAGTACTTCAAAGGTTTTCTCGCCATCAACATCGTCGATTTCGATAATCGAAATATCAAAAGTACCACCGCCTAGGTCGTAAACCGAGATGGTACGGTTGCCAGTTTCTTTGTCCAGACCATAAGCCAGCGCGGCAGCAGTTGGTTCGTTAATGATGCGTTTCACTTCCAGACCAGCGATACGGCCTGCGTCTTTAGTAGCCTGACGCTGAGTATCGTTAAAGTAAGCCGGTACAGTTATTACCGCTTCGATAACTTGTTCACCTAGATAATCTTCCGCAGTTTTTTTCATCTTTTTTAGAATTTCAGCGGAAATTTGCGGCGGCGCTATTTTTTGGCCCTTAACTTCCAGCCAGGCGTCACCGTTGTCAGCTGCGATGATTTTATAGGGCATGATGTCGACATCACGCTGCACTTCCTCATCCTGAAAACGACGGCCTATCAGACGTTTGATAGCAAATAGGGTATTTTGCGGGTTAGTGACTGACTGACGTTTAGCCGGTTGGCCAACTAGAATTTCACCGTCCTGCGTATAGGCAATGATGGAAGGAGTAGTACGATCACCTTCGCTGTTTTCTAGCACGCGAGATTTACCGCCTTCGATAATTGCGATGCAGGAGTTGGTCGTACCTAAGTCGATACCAATGATTTTTCCCATTAAACATCTCCACTATAAAGATCAATTTTGTTGTGGTCGTACACTTGATATGCGGTCAAAAATGTATTTTTCAAGCTTTTGCCGTCGGTTTGTTTTATAGGTTTAACAACATTGGATGTAAATTAAATTTGGGATCGCTCTACTTTTGCATCAAGGAGCGCAGTAAAATGTTGTCGCATACTCCTCCGTCGTAGGACAAGAGCATTTTCTTTCTACCCAAGCTAGTTTTGGTTCTAATCCTCAATTCGTTGATAGTGATTATGTTCTTGATGTTGCCCCGCAGAGTATTTATCCATAAACTGACTGGTTGAAACTAGCCAGCAGAAGATGAGGCTAATCATTTCAACATAGTCTGGAAAAGCTATTTAAGTGTTAACGTAAATTGAAGTAGTTGGGTTACGCCTTAAGGAGTAGTTATCTCGCCAGTGTTTTTTGTTTCAGCTTATCGAGTAGGCTTCATCGATTTCGATGCGTCCTGGGGAGTATCTCCGCTTTGGTTTCGTTCTAATATGTACTAGTAGGATCTTGTGCCAAGCTGTGTTTTAGTTGGCTCCCAACTAGCGAGATAGCAGATTCATGTTTGATGATAGGCACTAGTAGATACTCACGCTAGAGTAGGCAATCGGTATTAAGCTGAAGGGTGAGATGTCGTTGATAGTGTAGCTTGGAGCAGGTCTTAAATTGCATTGCAACCGTAAGGCTTAGAAACGCGAGTAATGGCAGATCGATCTGATATTAAATGGAGTTTATAGGTCACTGCGATATCCCCTAGTAAATCCTTCCTTTCTCAACAATATATCATATTTTGTAAAACTTAATTGGCAAAGTTATAATAATACCCTCATAACATGGCTTACTGACTTGTTGGTTAGATAATTCAGCTATTGCATTTTTGAGTATGACAGATGAATATCTGTCATACTATACAGTAATTTAATATGTTGTTCAGAGTAGCTATTAGAACTATATTGATGTTAAAACAAGTCTTTTTTCTGACGATGTGAGCATTACAAAGTTTTTATAGATTCTATTTTCAGATTGATAAATATTCCTCTACGTCATCCAGAATCCACCTACATCAGGTTAAGGACCATTGGCGGTGATAGGACATGACATCATAGGCTTTGGTTTGTCGTTAGATAATGTAACGTTGCATAAGCATGATTTTGATCGCTTGTAGAAACCAAAAATTAAAGCCATTACAGAGAGAGCATGCTAATGCTGTTGGGTATGAGAAAGCAACAGTGACCTTTGCCTGATAAGGAGTCTAGATTTAAAGGAGTCTAGATTTAGCTGGGTAATGTTGATTAGTGATTTATGTGGTATTCGATCAATGTTTAATAAAAACTATTGGACACAATAATCGCAATACCTATTGACGCCTTTTTGAGTGCCTCATACATAATAAATAAAATAATACTAGGTTACGATGTTCAGATTAAGTAAATCAATAGACTGGTACGCACATTGAATAAAATAACTTTGTTAGGTCTGCTTGTCACTAGGCAAGTGGTATGAACAATTTGTACATAGAATTAGGATCGGTTGACGGCTAGATTTATTCAATAGAGTCGTGATTGTGTTAAAGAATATTATGTACGTGTTTTATCGTTATTTTTGTAGCAGTGTCTTAGCTAATCTGTTAGTTGATTAGTTGATGCTGGCCAGCGCTACTGAGCATCAAAAAATATGATAAGCTGCTATATTAGTTAAATGGTATGGCGGAAGCATTATGAACGACAGATCCGCCGCAGGCGGCACGGGTGATGGTAATGATCAACAGAAGAACTGGCGTAATTTTTCTCGTCTGTTGAGGCAGGCTTACAGCGATGAGCTGTATGTGCCGCTGTTGCAACTGGTGTTCACCGCTGACGAACGTGAAGCGGTGGTCACCTGTATACACATCATTCAAGCTCTATTGGCTGGTGACGTTAGCCAGCGGGAATTAAAAAATGAATTAAGAACTGGCATGGCAAGGATTATCCGGGGATCAAATAGTCTCAAAGCCGCACGCCGGAGCTAAAACGTTGGCTTGGCAGGGTCTATTAAATACGTTCGCTTATTGGTTGTTGTGGGTGGATGGTACAATCGTTATTCACATCAATGTCCTGTGTATGGCAACATTCATGGTTAAAATTATTGAAAATATTTATTTGATGGTGTTGATCTTTGACAGGGTTGCTGTGGTTATAGTTATATGACACATAGTGTTTTTTGATTATGTAATATGTTTCATAATTGGTATGCTATTAACGGTATGCTCAAGGTTTCTACTAGAAGCGTGGTGTCGTACCATCGAAGTCCCATATGATATGAATGACTGTTTCTCCCCATTTAAGACGCGGCAAATCGGATCAATGCAGCTGTGTGAAATTTTTACTAAGTCATAGGTACAAGGGGGGATCTTTCTTCAGTGAGCTGCGATAACGGTGCTGAAGTAGGAACTGACAAATAGCTACCGTATTTTCCATCCTTTCATTAATTACCTCATCGATTTGTATGTAAATGGCGTGTATCTCGTCCTCGTTGCGTTTAAGTAATTATAATTCGGTAGTATCTTGTGCTTATTATTTTAGGCTATGTTATTAGGTATATTCAGTAGGAATATAAATAGTTAACGGTATTTTTTTAATGTAATTGAAGATGGGTATCTGTAGGTGGGGAAAGGGTACTAAAATTCGTGATATGCCACCCTTAGATGTTAAATGATAAGGCTAGTACTCGTAGTTATTCAATTATTTAATTATTTGTAATGAACTATCAGTAAAATTTGTGGTTGATACCAGGTTTGGTTCAGAAACGGAGGGCGATATCTCATATTCTGATAAATCGCGTTGGATAAATAGTAATTTTATGACATAACACTAGGATCAGAGATTTTCAGTGGATAATAAGATAATCTCGGCATCTAAATTTTTTGTTGAAGGAATCGTTGAATAAATTGAGCGGTTGCCAAATTTTAATTATAATATTTTAGGCTAATTATTTGTAGGGTAGTGTACACTAGAATTATTTTATTTAAGGTAGCTCTGCTATGGATATTGTTTCTCCCATTCTAGACAGTTAATTTGTTAATATTCAGGAGTTAAATTAAAAGATCTATTTTATTCGTAATATGGTTTTTTAGAATGAGTGGATAGATAATTAACCTTTATTGTGGTATGATAATTCTATTATAGTGGAATGAGATGGTAGTATGAGATAACGTATTTATTATAGCTATAATTATAATTTTGGAGATCTTGAGGCACATGTTAGCAAAAAGCAATTTTTAGGTCTACACACGCTATGCCAGTGATTATAAAGGGTTGGATAGTTTAGTTAAAGATGGCTAGTAGGCTTCTGATTTATCAATGCGTGGGTGGTGACTTGAGCAGGATACGGGCAGCGTATAAAAGATTTTTGATGATGTCATATGGTTCAGCTTGCGCTCTCTTCGGCAGGTTTTACCCATTTTAAAACTGTATGGTTTTGTACTAGTCTTGTCTCAGTTATCGTCGAAGGGATGTTTATGATGAGAGGGGTAATGACAAAGCTTTAAAAACAAAATAATTTGACACTCATGATGAGTGTCTTCCGCCATCTAGACTGCGGTAAATCTGATTAACACAGCATTGGAAGAACAACAACAATGCCTTTATCAAGCTAGCAGCCTCGCTGAATTATTGTTGAAAACTTCATTTGCTGCCTGTGGTTTGGAATTACAGAATAAAATCACGTTCAAAAATATACAATCCTCTATTTCGGAGATCGTCATTACCATTGATTGATGTTAAATGAATATTTTTTCTGAGGTTGCGAGTATTACAAGTTTTATAGAATTTAATGCAATTAACATAATGTTTCCACTTTGCTAGACTTCATCTATATCAATACATAGGGTAAAATTCGATACACAATAATATTTCTCATAATTTCTATGATGCTACAGGATTGAAAGTTTTTAGTGAAGGTGAATGAAAAGTTAGAATATCATGTCAAGAAACCGTATATGGTGTAAAGTATCCTGAGTATGGTTTGATCGCAAAACGCATAATTATCATTGGTTTTGACCCTAATCATAGAGTAGTGTACCGGATCTGGAAGTACGATCCGGTAGCTTGCAGAAAAATGCCAAAAAATTAAAAAACCATACTGCTGAGATTATGATAAACAGGGTAAATAATGTATGCGACTAGCTAAAGGAGTCATCATAGGAGAACCAATCAATGTTTAATAGAAAATAATATCTATTGAAAAGTGGTCTGTTACCGTAGTTTACGTTTTGTAAAGACACAGTCTCATGAATAATAAAGGTTATTCAGTTGATTTATTACATTCCCGGATCGTTGCACAGTTAGGGAAATCATGATTGCAATAGGCCTACTTGAATAAAATGACTTATTTTTATACCGTCGCTAGATAAGTAATTGGAACAATTTTTAATTGAAGGAAAAGTCTTGACGATAGCTAGATTTATTCAAACATCGTGTAGTGAAGGCAAATTAGAGGAATATTATGTTAGCTGAATTATAATCTATAAAATTTTAATAATGCTCGCAACGTTAAAGGCTCATCTCAAAGATGATGATTAAATGCCTTTTTTGGGGTCTAGATTCTGTCGTCTTAAGACAGACAGCATTAAGAATAAATTTTCTAACAATGTTAGTGAGTCGCATTTGATGAAGGAGTTGTTGTAGCATTGCCAATTACTAATTTTTAACTGTGTCCTTGCCATTAAGAGAAATTTCTCCCTAGAAAATGAGTGATCTTCCCTTCATTTGATTAAAAAGTCCGCGTTATTTAACAAAGCCTTGTTGGAGCTAACGAATTTCACGTTAAGTTAGCATGGCTATGGTGTTGGAATCTATCGGCGGCGGTTATTTACTACACTGGTATATGTAGCGTAAAATTGCATAAGGATAAATATCACTTTGTACGAAAAATTATCAACAGATATAAACGGATGATTGGTGATGCTCGTTACGCTTTAGCCTCAATACCTGATAGTATTCCAGCATGATTGATATCATCATGAGTAGCGGTAGTGGATGATATATATCAGGAATTTAAAAACTTGCATTTATTAATGTGAGCTTATTTCAGCTTATATTTTAGGAGATGAAAAAGAAATGCGAGTATTGAAATTTGGCGGGACTTCAGTTGCTAGCGCAGAGCATTTTATTCGTGTCACCGATATGCTTGAACGCAATATACGACAGGGTAAGGTGGCAGCGGTATTATCAGCGCCAGATAAAATAACCAACCATCTGGTGGCGATGATTGACGGCACGCTTAACAATATTGACATCCAGCCTAATATTCATGACGCAGAAGAGATTTTTACTGTGTTGCTGGACAGTATATCTCGGTATCAGCCGGGGTTTGATTACTTAACATTGCGTAATTTAGTGGATCAGGAATTTGCCAAACTTAAGCAATTGCTGCATGGTATATCTTTACTAAAATACTGCCCAGATAGCGTAAAAGCTGTCATTATTTGCATGGGTGAAAAACTTTCCGTCGCCTTGATGGAGGCACTTTTGACTGCGCGTGGCGTTGACGTGACGGTCATCAATCCGGTGGAAAAATTGCTGGCTCAAGGAAATTATTTAGCCTCGACGGTGGATATAGGTGAATCCACCCGACGCATTCAAAATGCTGCTATTCCCGCAGAACACATTATTTTGATGGCAGGTTTTATCGCCGGAAATGAGCGCGGAGAATTAGTGGTATTGGGCCGCAATGGTTCTGATTACTCAGCCGCGGTGCTAGCGGCCTGTTTGTTAGCCGACAGTTGCGAGATTTGGACTGACGTCGATGGAGTTTATACCTGTGACCCACATCAGGTTCCTGATGCGCGGTTGCTTAATTTTTTATCTTATCAAGAGGCGATGGAGCTTTCTTATTTTGGCGCCAAAGTACTCCATCCTCGCACTATTGTCCCTATAGCTCAATTTCAAATACCTTGCCTCATTAAAAATACCGCCAATCCCCAGGCCCCTGGCACGCTTATCGGCTCGACCAGCGACGATCAAAGCAATCCAGTAAAGGGAATCACTTATTTAAACAATATGGCGATGATCAACGTTTCGGGCCCGGGGATGAAGGGGATGATCGGCATGGCAGCTCGGGTCTTCGCAGCCATGTCTCGCGCTGTCTGCTCTGTCGTGCTAATCACACAATCTTCCTCGGAGTACAGTATTAGCTTTTGCGTATCCCAACAGGAACTGGCAGGAGCCCGTAAGGCACTTGAAGAGGAATTTTATCTGGAATTAAAAAACGGCCTACTAGAGTCGCTGGACGTGATGACGCAGTTGGCTATTCTTTCGGTTGTGGGCGACGGTATGCGCACCCATCGCGGCTTGTCCGCCAAGCTGTTTATTGCTCTGGCTTGCGCTAATATCAATATTATCGCCATTGCCCAAGGATCGTCAGAGCGTTCCATATCGGTTGTGGTGGACAACGATAGTACCACCACCGGCGTGCGGGTGGCCCATCAGATGTTGTTCAATACCGATCAGATGATCGAAGTTTTCATTATCGGTGCCGGCGTCGTCGGCGGTGCGCTGATAGAACAGATTCGCCGCCAGCGTCAGTGGTTGAGGGATAAGCATATTGAACTGCGAGTCTGCGGTATTGCTAATTCGCGAGCGATGCTGGCTAACATGCACGGTGTTGATTTAGATCATTGGCAGACATTATTGGTTCAGGCGTACGAACCTTTTAATTTAGGTCGGCTGGGTCGTTTGGTAAAAGAGTATCATCTGCTCAACCCGGTTATCGTCGATTGCACCAGCAGTGTGGCAGTGGCTGATCAGTATGTTAACTTTTTGGCCGACGGCTTTCATGTGGTGACGCCAAACAAAAAGGCTAACACTGCTTCGATGGATTATTACCGTCAGATGCGTGCCACGGCTGCTTTGTCACGTCGTAAGTTTCTTTACGATACTAATGTTGGTGCTGGTTTGCCGGTCATAGAAAATTTACAAAATTTATTGAATGCCGGCGATGCATTAACCAGATTTACAGGTATTCTTTCCGGATCGTTGTCATTTATATTCGGTAAGTTGGATGAAGGCATGTCGCTATCGGCGGCAACATTTGTGGCTCGAAGTAATGGTTATACTGAGCCGGATCCGCGCGACGACCTTTCCGGTATGGATGTGGCACGCAAGCTTTTGATACTCGCGCGTGAGGCTGGCTATCAGATAGAGCTAAATGATATCTATGTTGAGCCGGTACTGCCAGCAAGCTTTGACGCTAGCGGAGATGTGGATAGCTTCCTTGCCAGATTGTCGTCTCTTGACGATGATTTTATTGGCAGACAAGTGACCGCACAAGCTGAAGGTAGGGTGCTGCGCTATGTCGGTAGCATCGACCAGGGACGTTGTCAGGTTAAAATTGAGGCGGTAGATGCTAATGATCCGTTGTTTAAAGTGAAAGATGGCGAAAACGCGTTGGCATTTTTTACCCGCTACTACCAGCCGTTACCGTTGGTATTACGTGGCTATGGTGCCGGCAATGATGTCACTGCAGCCGGTGTGTTCGCTGACATTTTACGTACGTTGTCATAGTAGGGGTAATTATATGGTTAAAGTTTATGCGCCGGCCTCCATCGGCAACGTTAGCGTGGGTTTTGATGTGCTGGGCGCGGCGGTATCCCCAGTTGACGGTACCTTACTTGGCGATTGTGTCAGCGTACAACGCGCTGTTCGTTTCAGTTTGCACAATGAAGGACTCTTTTTTGATAAGCTGCCGGTGGAGTCAGAGCAAAATATTGTTTACCAGTGCTGGCAGCGATTTTGTGAGGTAGTGGGAAAAACTCATCCGGTAGCTATGCGGTTGGAAAAAAATACGCCCATTGGTTCTGGTTTGGGCTCCAGTGCCTGTTCAGTGGTGGCGGCACTGATGGCAATGAACGTCCATTGCGGCCGTCCGTTGAGCAATGATGAAATGCTTATGCTAATGGTCGAGATGGAAGGACGTATTTCCGGCGGTGGGCATTTTGATAATGTAGCACCCTGTTTTCTTGGCGGTATGCAGCTTATGCTAAAAGAGAACGGCATCATTAGCCAGCAAGTGCCTAATTTTACTAATTGGCTATGGGTTATGGCCTATCCAGGCATAAAAATATCTACTGCCGAGGCGCGCGCTATTTTGCCAGCACAATATTGCCGGCAGGATTGTATTAACCACGGTCGTTATCTGGCAGGATTTGTGCATGCTTGCCATACGCAACAGCCGGTGCTGGCAGCTAAACTCATGAAAGATGTTATTGCTGAGCCTTATCGTACTCGATTGTTGTCTGGTTTTGCTGATGCCCGCCATGCCGTGGCTGGTATCGGTGCGCTGTCCTGCGGTATTTCTGGATCTGGACCGACGCTGTTTGCTCTTTGCGACGATCAAAACACCTCGTTGCGCGTCGCTGATTGGTTGACACAGCACTACTTGAAAAATGACGAAGGTTTTGTTCATATTTGCCGACTGGACACCTTCGGTGCACGCATAATGATGGAATAACTAATGAAATTGTACAATATAAAGGAACATAACGAGCAGGTCAGTTTCGCCCATGCAATCAAGCAGGGCATTGGCCGTCAGCAAGGGCTGTTTTTTCCAATGGCTTTACCTGAATTTACTCTGATTGAGATCGAAGCTTTATTAAAAATGGATTTTATCAGCCGCAGCGCCCGCATTTTGTCTGCCTATATCGGAGATGAACTACCGCTGGCGCGAGTGTTTAAGTGTGTGGCAGCTGCTTTTGAATTTCTGGCGCCGGTGGTGTCTATCAGCGACGATATTGCAACTCTGGAGTTGTTCCATGGTCCTACACTATCTTTCAAGGATTTCGGTAGTCGTTTTATGGCACAAATGCTTATCGAGATGGGTCAGGAACATCCGGTAACCATCTTAACGGCTACTTCCGGTGATACAGGAGCTGCGGTGGCGCATGCTTTCTATGGTCTTGAGAATGTGTATATAGTGATCCTTTATCCACAGAGAAAAATCAGTCCGCTGCAGGAGAAGCTATTTTGTACGTTGGGCGGTAATATTCACACTGTGGCCGTGGATGGTGATTTCGATGCTTGTCAGTTGTTGGTGAAACAAGCGTTTGATGATAAAGAGTTGAAACAAATATTGGGGTTGAACTCTGCCAACTCTATCAATATCAGCCGTTTGTTGGCGCAGATTTGCTACTATTTTGAAGCAATGGCGCAACTACCGCCGCGGGCGCGCAATCAGTTAGTGATTTCTGTGCCGAGCGGTAATTTTGGCAATTTGACGGCTGGCTTGATGGCCAAATCTCTCGGTCTTCCTGTGAAACGCTTTATTGCTGCTACTAATGCCAATGATACTGTGCCGCGTTTTCTTCGCGATGGTCAGTGGCGGCCTAACACTACAATTGCGACTATGTCCAATGCTATGGATGTGAGTCAGCCGAATAACTGGCCACGGGTAGAAGAATTGTGCCGTTGCAAAAATTGGCAATTGAATACTCTGGCCTATGGCTGCATTGATGATGCTACCACAGTTGAGACAATTCAGGAGATGGCTGCACTGGGTTATATTTCTGAGCCGCATGCCGCTATTGCTTACCGGTTGCTGCGTGATCAACTGCAACCCAGCGAATTTGGTCTATTCCTTGGGACTGCTCATCCTGCCAAATTCAAAGAGTTAGTGGAGAGTGTTCTTGGTCAAAATCTACAGTTGCCGCAAGTGTTAGCGGCACGTGCTGCGTTATCGCTATTGTCGCATCGAATGCCAGCGCAGTTTAGCTCTCTGCGTGAGCTGCTGCTGGCTTTACCTCATTGAAAAGTGCCATAAATGGCCAGTGCTATCGTTACAGATAGAGGATGATTAAATCTAATTGTAGTGCAACGTTAGAATTTTATTGAATAAGTCGAATTTTGTTCTAAATTAAGTGATAATAATGAACTATTCTAAAAATTTTTAAATAGCAAGAAAATAGTTGAAATTGTGCGATTACCGATAATCACCATGATCAAACACGGATCACTGATATTCTAGTATGAAGGTTGGAATGGGTTATTTAAAAAAGGTGTCCAATATGCTATTTTGAGAAGCCATAATGAGTTTTTGGCCTGATAAGGCCAACATTAGAGATTTTATACTATACTTCATTAGTATGAGATAAAATATCTATGATCATGAGAGGATCTCGATACGCGGTAAGTTTGCTCATATTGTTATTGACGCTATTGGGTTGAAGATTTTGGGTGAAAGGGAATGGAAATAGTTAGAATATATAGTCAGGAATAGCACCGTATTTGGCACAAGCTTTATGTGGTATCGATAGCATGACATATGACATTATTAGCTTTTAGTTTTTTTAATTTAGTCGACTATAAATTTTATTATTATAGTTTCCTCCATTTAGGGATTGCAAATGGTTTGGTCGAGTAGCGTCAACAATTTTGTTGTATTACGAATTGTAGATAAATGTTAAGCTAAGTTGGAATATTTATTAGCTATATAGCTTCTTAAAATAGCATGTTATAGATTTTCGAAGCCGTCTTATTTTGTATATCAGAAAATAAGCTGATGTATCAATCAATTAGACATTAATATGCGTTTGACGTTGAATTAATAATTTTAATTTTTATTAATTAGAAAATCTATATTGTTAAATAAATATAGAATCAATAAAAACAGCTATTATGGTAGACAAAATACGAAGTCATCTTTAAAATGTAAACAGTTTAACAAAATGTTATCGTAGAAGTATTTTTTGTATTGATTTATTTCTATTTAGTTGAATAAATAAATCCAAATATAATGATTGAATATTTCTTGGAGGATGTGTTGATAAAGTCTGCTTTATTGATTTTAGAAAACGGAACCCTATTCCACGGTCGAGCTATAGGGGTGGAAGGGATGGCCGTGGGGGAAGTAGTCTTTAATACGTCAATGACTGGTTATCAAGAAATTCTTACTGATCCTTCCTATTTTCGCCAAATCGTTACACTCACTTACCCTCATATCGGGAATGTTGGTATCAATGAAGCAGATAACGAATCTTTACGCATACAAGCACAGGGTGTGGTTATCCGGGACATTTCATTGATCGCCAGCAATTTTCGCCATACGATGTCGCTATCAAATTATCTAACACAGCAGAATATTGTCGGCATTGCCGATATCGATACCCGTAAATTGACTCGTTTGCTGAGGGAGAAAGGCGCCCAAAATGGTTGCATCATCGCTGGTGATGCGCCTGATGCGAAGCTTGCACTTCGCAAAGCGCGCGAATTTCCTGGTCTGAGTAAGATAGATTTGGTGAAAGAAGTTAGCACTACTGAACAATATAGCTGGACCCAGGGCAGTTGGAGCCTTGGGCGTGGGCTGCCGGCGCCTTCGACCGATTTACCTTATCACGTTGTTGCTTATGATTTCGGTATCAAACGCAATATTATGCGCATGTTGGTGGATCGTGGTTGCCGGTTAACGGTAGTACCGGCGCAGACACCGGCGCAGGTAGTGCTGGACATGCATCCTGATGGTATATTCCTGGCCAACGGACCAGGGGATCCGGCACCGTGCGACTATGCTATCAGCTCCATCCAGACATTTTTGACCACTGATATCCCGTTGTTTGGTATTTGCTTGGGCCATCAGTTATTAGCGTTGGCTAGTGGGGCTAAAACGATAAAGATGAAGTTTGGCCACCATGGTGGCAACCATCCAGTGAAAGATCTAGATGCAAAAAGGGTAATGATCACCGCTCAGAACCATGGTTTTGCGGTGGATGAAAATACGCTTCCTGCCACATTAAAAGTAACCCATGTTTCGTTGTTTGACGGCACGCTTCAGGGGATACATCGCACTGATAAACCGGCGTTTAGCTTTCAAGGGCACCCGGAAGCCAGCCCGGGATCTCATGATGCTGCGCCGCTTTTTGATCACTTTATAGAACTCATCAACATTTATCGTTCTCAGCCAAACTCACTAGGATAGGAGCCTGATATGCCAAAGCGTACCGATATAAAAAGTATCTTGATCTTGGGATCGGGACCAATTGTTATTGGTCAGGCTTGCGAGTTCGATTACTCCGGCGCGCAGGCGTGCAAGGCTCTGCGTGAAGAAGGATACCATATCGTGCTGGTAAACTCCAATCCTGCGACCATCATGACCGATCCAGACATAGCAGACGTCACCTATATCGAGCCTATTCACTGGGAAGTGGTGTATAAAATTATTGAAAAGGAGCGTCCTGATGCCTTATTACCCACCATGGGTGGTCAGACGGCACTGAACTGTGCGTTAGACCTATCTCGTAAAGAGATTTTAAAAGCGTTCGGTGTGGAGATGATTGGTGCTACAGCGAACGCCATCAACAAAGCAGAAAACCGCCCGCGTTTTGACAAGGCTATGAAAAAAATTGGTTTAGAAACCGCGCGCTCTGGTTTTGCTCATAATATTGAAGAGGCGATGGCGGTAGCATCAGCGGTCGGTTTTCCCTGTATTATTCGTCCTTCGTTCACTATGGGGGGTACCGGTGGGGGTATCGCTTACAATCGTGAAGAATTTGCAAGGATTTGCGCACACGGATTAGATATTTCTCCCACCAATGAGATTTTGATCGATGAATCACTTATTGGCTGGAAAGAGTATGAGATGGAGGCGGTGCGCGATATGAAGGATAACTGCATTATCGTCTGCTCTATCGAAAACTTTGATCCGATGGGTATTCACACTGGTGACTCGATTACTGTTGCACCGGCACAGACCTTGACCGATAAAGAATATCAAATTATGCGTAACGCCTCGATGGCTGTATTGCGTGAAATTGGTGTAGAAAATGGTGGTTCTAATGTGCAATTCTCTGTAAATCCTGAGACCGGGCGGCTGCTCATCATCGAAATGAACCCACGAGTATCGCGTTCCTCAGCGTTGGCTTCCAAGGCGACCGGTTTCCCTATTGCCAAGGTTGCCGCGAAGCTGGCGGTGGGCTACACTCTTGATGAGTTGATGAATGATATTACCGGTGGTCGTACTCCAGCATCCTTTGAGCCATCTATCGATTATGTGGTCACAAAAATCCCGCGTTTTAATTTTGAAAAATTTTCAAGTAGCAATAATCGCTTGACCACGCAGATGAAATCGGTGGGTGAGGTGATGGGTATTGGCCGTACGCAGCAAGAATCGCTGCAAAAAGCTTTGCGTGGGTTAGAAGTAGGCGTCAGCGGTTTCGATCCCAAGGTGAACCTGGATGACCCGGAGGCTTTGACTACCATTCGTCGTGAATTGAAAGACGCTGGTAGTGACCGTATCTGGTATGTGGCTGATGCTTTCCGCGCTGGCATGTCGGTGGATGAGGCCTTTAACTTAACTAACATCGACCGTTGGTTCTTGGTGCAAATTGAAGAGCTAGTTAAACTAGAGAATGATGTGGCGGAGCGCGGTGTAGCTGCCCTTAGTGCAGATTATCTGCGTATGCTAAAACGCAAGGGTTTTGCCGATGCTCGTCTGGCGAAGTTAGTAGGCGTGTCGGAAACTGAGATCCGTAAATTGCGAGAAAGCTATAACCTACATCCGGTGTATAAAAGAGTGGATAGCTGTGCCACGGAGTTTGCTACTGATACCGCCTATATGTATTCCACTTACGATGAGGAGTGTGAATCCGATCCTTATCAGGTTCGCGAAAAAATTATGGTGCTGGGCGGTGGACCAAATCGTATCGGACAGGGTATCGAATTTGACTATTGTTGTGTCCATGCATTACAGGCGTTGCGCGAGGACGGTTATGAGACCATTATGGTAAACTGTAATCCTGAGACTGTTTCCACTGATTACGATACCTCAGATCGTCTTTATTTTGAACCGGTTACCTTGGAAGATGTGTTGGAGATTGTACGCATCGAAAAACCAAAGGGAGTGATTGTCCAGTACGGTGGCCAAACTCCACTAAACCTGGCTCGTGCGCTGGAAGCAGCCAGGGTTCTGATTATTGGCACCAGTCCTGACGCTATTGATCGTGCAGAAAATAGGGAACGTTTCCAGCTTACGGTTCAACGCCTAGGGTTGAAGCAGCCAGTTAATGCTAGCGTCAGCACTATCGATCTGGCGGTAGAGAAAGCGTCGGCCATCGGTTACCCGCTGGTAGTTCGTCCCTCTTATGTTCTTGGCGGTCAGGCAATGGAAATAGTTTATGATAACGTGGACCTGCTGCGATATTTTCATAATGCGGTCAGTGTGTCTAATGATGCGCCGGTTTTGCTTGACCAATTTCTTGATGATGCAGTGGAGGTAGATGTGGATGCTGTCTGTGACGGTGAAACTGTATTAATCGGCGGCATTATGGAGCATATTGAACAGGCCGGTGTGCACTCTGGCGACTCGGCTTGTTCGTTGCCAGCCTATACGCTAAATGACGAAATTCAGGACGTCATGCGCCAGCAAGTGAAAAAACTAGCGTTTGAGCTTCAGGTGCGTGGTTTGATGAACGTCCAATTCGCGGTGAAGGATAATGAGGTGTATATCATTGAAGTAAACCCGCGCGCATCCCGTACCGTCCCCTTTGTTTCCAAAGCAACCGGCATAGCGTTGGCGAAATTATCTGCCCGGGTCATGGTTGGTAAATCTCTCGCTGAACAGGGCATCACCCGAGAAGTGATCCCTCCTTATTACTCGGTGAAAGAAGTGGTGCTGCCGTTCAACAAGTTTCCATGTGTCGACCCGATTCTCGGCCCGGAAATGCGTTCTACTGGTGAAGTGATGGGGGTAGGCCGTACTTTCGCCGAAGCATTCGCTAAAGCGATGCTAGGTAGTCGGTCGCGTATAAAGAAAAGCGGTCGGGTATTGCTATCGGTGCGCGAAGAGGATAAGGATCGAGTGGTGGATCTAGCGGCTAAATTACTTAAGCACGGATTTGAATTGGACGCTACCCATGGTACTGCGATGATTTTGAATAAGGCCGGTATCAATTCGCGTTTGGTGAACAAAGTGCATGAAGGTCGGCCGCATATTCAAGACCGGATTAAAAATGGTGAATATAGCTACATCGTCAATACTACTGCCGGACGTCAGGCGATTGAGGATTCCAAGCTGATTCGTAGCAGTGCTCTGCTATATAAAGTGCATTACGATACTACGTTAAATGGCGGTTTTGCCACCGCTATGTCGCTCAATGCCGATGCTACCGCACAAGTGATTTCAGTGCAGGAGATGCACGCACAAATTATCAGATAACTCCACCATGAGTGTTCGTAAAATGGGACTTCGCATTTTTTATGATTTTTACCGCAAGTTTAATTAATTTTCCCTGCCATGGTAGAGATTTAAGCGTTTCTTAAAATTTATTACGCTTTATTAATGTGATTATCGACGCTTTGAATTTTTTTTCGTATAGTGCCAGCAATTTTATTACCGTAGGTTTTCTATGATTATTAGTTTGATTGCTGCGTTGGCAATAGGTCGTGTAATTGGAAAAGATAATGCCATGCCCTGGCATCTTTCCGCTGATTTGGCATGGTTTAAAAGTCATACCATTAATAAACCGGTGATAATGGGTCGCAAAACTTTTGTTTCCATCCATAAGCCGCTACCGAGCAGATTAAATATAGTGTTGAGTCGTGATCCGATACATGATCCCGGCGTGATATGGGTAACGACAGTTGCTCAGGCGTTAGCGGTGGCGGGCGATTTGGAGGAGGTCATGGTGATTGGTGGCAGTAAAGTGTATAATTATTTTTTTGCTATGGCCAGCCGGCTCTATTTAACTCATATAGACATCGAGGTAGATGGAGATACCTGGTTCCCCGATTATAAAACTGATGAGTGGTGCTCTACCTTCAGTAAATTTTATGGCGCCGATGATAAAAACGCCTACAGTTATTGCTTTGAAATCCTTGAACGCTGATTATTGGCGAATATAAATCGTCTTTCGTTGCTACACTGCATATGCCAGATTTATCCCGCACAGGTGTAAATTGTATCTCTCAGCTGTTAGTAGTGGTGTTTTCATCGATGTTTTTATCTTAGCGATTGGATGATTGGCGGATAAACTTTTTATCTTCCCAACGTAGTAACGTCAATTCGTAACCCCAGCAGCAGCTGGTGTCTAGTCCGTAGATGCCAGCAGGTGTTCCTTGTCCCATTAATGACGCCCAATGACCAAAGACGATGCTGTAGCGCTTTGGTACCGAGCCCGGTAGATTAAACCAAGGACGCAGCGGTGCCGGTGCTTTTTCTGGCGTATCTTTGCAGTTCATTTCCAGTTGGCCGTTGGGAAAACAGTAGCGTATGCGAGTAAAAACGTTGGTGCTAAATCGTAAGCGTTCAAGTCCGTTAAGTTTTGTACTCCAATTGTTGGGCATATCGCCATACATAGCGTCGAGAAATAAGGGATAGTTATCGCTAGCTAGTATATCCTCCACTTCTCGGGCGCACTGTTGAGCGAGCTCGATGTTCCATTGCGGGCTGATACCTGCATGGACCATTATCAGTTTTTTCTTTTCATCCACCTGTAGAAAAGGTTGACAGCGGAGCCAGTTAATTAATTCATTGGCGTCGGGCGCCTTCAGCAGTGGTGTTATTCGATCTATGGGTTTATTGTGGCTGATACCGGCATAAACTGCCAGCAAATGCAGATCGTGGTTGCCCAACACTATTCGTACGCTATCGCCCAGCCCATGCACTAGGCGTAGCACCTCTAACGAGTCAGGCCCTCGCGCAACCAGATCGCCTGTTAGCCAGAGCATGTCCAGAGCCGGGTCAAAATGCACCTGAGATAAAATGGTCTTCAGTTCGTAATAACAACCGTGAACATCTCCGATTAAGTAAAGAGACATAATTAGCTTATAAGTTAATGTATAAGTTAAGCGAAGATAGGAGTTGTAATGAAAAATTTCTGCTTTTGATGATCAATTATTTTCATAAATGGCCTTGCAATGTGCCTAAAAATTTTAAGTATCGCGCTGTTGGTATATTGAAACTCGTTTTCTATTTTGATCAAGGTATTGTTTGACCACGAGATCCTAGCCCTAGACCGTAGGTTCCTGGTTGTTGGCATTGGCAACTAGTAGCGAACTAGAAGTTAAACATGATGTTGTCATAGGGTGGTGCATGCAAAAATATATCGATTTTATTGGCTGAAATTGTGTTTTAGTGTATATGCTTTGAACTTGAATCTGGGGTGAATTAATCATTAGATCGCTTCTGTATTATTCTTGTTAGAGGGTACGCATCGATAGTGTGTTAGCTAAACGGCAATATTGCTCGATGCTTAAATTTTCTGCGCGTAATCTGGCATTAATGCCCAGTTCTGCTAGCTGTTTTGCGCAGAACAGATTAGCCAGGCTATTGAGAATAGTCTTGCGTCGCTGACTGAACGCCTGGCTGGTAAGCGTAGCTAGTTTGCCCAAATCGCTGACCGGATAGGGACGGGTGGTGTAAGGGACTAATCGAACCACTGCTGAATTTACTTTCGGAGCTGGATTAAACGAAGTAGATGGCACTTCCAATATAGAGATTATTTGGCAGTGATATTGTGCCATTACGCTGAGTTTGCCATAAGCTTTGCTGTTAGGACCTTCCACCAGCCGGTTGACCACTTCTTTTTGCAACATAAAGTGCATATCATAGATTGCATCAGTATATTTAAAAAGATGAAATATCAGCGGTGTGGATATATTATAAGGCAAATTACCGAATATCCGCAGCGGTTGGCCCATCTGGGCTGATAGGGCGGCAAAATCTACTGTCATAGCATCCTGCTGCACGATGTTCAGTTTTTGTTGCATAAAAGGATGTTTGGCGAGTCGGACTGCTAGATCGCAGTCAAGTTCAATAACCGTCAGAGATTCAACGCATTTCGCCATTGGTTTGGTCAGAGCGCCAAGACCTGGGCCAATCTCTACCATTGCTTGTTTGGGTTGTGGATGTATTGCGGCCACGATGGAGTTGATAATATAGTTATCGTGTAAAAAATTTTGGCCAAATCGCTTGCGCGGCAGATGGTGTTGGTAAACGCGATTATTCATTATGATTGTTTATTATGTCGATGGCTAGATTAAGCGCTGTTTTAATGCTGTCGGCCTTTGCCTGTCCGGTACCGGCCAATTCAATGGCGGTACCGTGATCAACGGAAGTACGAATAAAAGGAAGACCGAGTGTGATATTCACAGCTCGGCCAAAGCTCTGACACTTTATCACTGGTAGTCCCTGGTCGTGATACATAGCCATCACAGCATCTGCATGCTGTAGATATTTGGGTTGAAATAAGGTATCGGCAGGCAGCGGACCAATTAGATTATACCCTGCTCCGCGCAGCTTATCCAGAGCTGGTATGATCACTTCAATTTCTTCGCGCCCCATATGGCCTCCTTCTCCTGCATGCGGATTCAGACCACAGATGTATACTCGCGGTTGCGAGATTCCAAAGTATTGTCGTAAATCCTGCATGAGAATGGTAATTATCTCATGTAGTGATTGACGGGTAATCGCTTTTGGTACTGCCAAAAGCGGCAGATGAGTGGTAGCTAGAGCTATGCGCAGCGTATCGTTGGCCAGCAGCATCACCACTCGCTTACGTCCACTGCGTTTAGCAAGGAACTCGGTATGGCCACTGAATGGAAAGCCTGCGTCATTGATAATCCCTTTGTGCACTGGACCGGTGACCATGGCTGCGAATTCCCTGCTGAGGCAGCTATCGCAGGCACGGGCCAAGGTCGCTATCACATAGCTGCTATTAGAGGCGTTCAATTTTCCAGGGATTACTCTGGCCGGTGTAGTCATTGCCAGCACCGTCAGTTCGCCAGCCGGCCGCGGTAAGGCTGGCCGGTTCGGCTGATAGGGATGCAGCCGCAGTGGCAATTGCAACTCTTGCGCCCGAGCTATCAACAGAGCGGGATCAGCGCAAATGACTAATTCCACTGGCCAGCTCAGTTGAGCTAGCATGGCGATGAGATCTGGACCTATCCCAGCAGGCTCACCGGCAGTAATGACAATACGTCGTTTACTGGACATTGTTATCTAAGATTTTGACATAGGTGGAAGCACGCTGTTCCTCTATCCAGGTCTGTGACTTTTCAGCAAATTTGCGGTTGAACAGCAGACGGTATGCTTGATCTTTTTTCATTGCGTCGGTGCGATCTACATGACGGGTATCAATAAGCTGAATTAAGTGCCATCCATAAGAGGAGCGTATTGGCGAGCTGATTTCACCTTTCTTTAAATGCATCAAAGCGTCGCGAAATGCTGAGTCAAAATTTTCGGTGGCGTTCCATCCCAGATCACCGCCCTGACTAGCTGAACCAGGATCTTCTGATATCTGTTTGGCCGCGGTACTAAAATTAGTTCGTCCACTATTAATTTGTTGCGTGATATCCAGAAGTTTAGCGCGCGCCTGCTGATCAGTCATTACCACGGAGGTTTTCAGCAAAATATGCAATGTATGAACCTCGGTTAATGGAACTTTCTGATCGTTGTAGCGTATGTCGTTAATCTTAAGAATATGGAATCCAACGTTGGATGGTATTGGGCCAATGATGCTGCCTTTTTTTGCGCCTTGCAAATATTCGGCTAACAAAATTGGCAATTTTTCTAGCTTACTCCACCCTATCTGGCCGCCTTTCAGCGTTTGGGTATCGGTAGAGTGTGTGATAATCAGCTTGGTAAAATCCTCGTCATTCTTGCTTTGTGTAACTAGGTATTTGGCCAGCGTTTTTGCTTTATCCACTTGATCTTGGGTTGGATTTTCTGGCAGCGGTATTAGGATATAGCTTAGGTTGAAGTCGGCACTGTCACTGGTCTCGGCAATCTGTTTGGTCAAGGATTCTATTTCTTGGGGCAGGATGATGATGCGCCGATGAACTTCGCCGTTGTGTACTTCGGAAATCAGCATTTTTTTACAGATCTGTGCGCGATAGGTATTGTAATCGGTGCCTAGATGGTTGCGTAGTTGATCGATGGTTATATGATTTTGGGCGGCAATATTACTGATGGTTTGATCTAATTGATTTTTACTGACGGTGATATTAGCGCGTTGCGCCAGTTGAAGGATGATCATGTCCATAATCAGTCGGTCGAGAATTTGCCGGCGTAACGTTGCATCGTCAGGTAGTTGGTTGGCATATTGGGCGTTGAGTTTAATCGAATCTAGTAGTGTATTGATATCGCTTTCCAGGATGACACTATTATCGACCACGGCGGCAATTTTATCCAGCATTTGCAGTGCTGCGATTGCGCTGTTGGCACACAGGGTAAAAGCAAGGATAAGTATTCTCCAATTTTTCATGCTGTTTCCATATATTAGCCGCATATGTTGATTTAAGTTTGCGAGATAATAACACAGTATTAAAATGTTTGTTGATAGGGTAGAATATCGGAGCTCAGCATCTTGTTTGTATTCAGGTTATAATTGTTGGTCAAACCACGCAATTCAATATTAAATATAACTTTATTGTCGTACTTGTTGGAATTGTAAGAGTTATCCCAGCCGGTAATTTTTCGTTTGTAGCCCATGTTGACTGCCCAGCAGCATGTGTTGTATTGCACTCCCACCAGTTGATTCGTCGACAGATTAGCTTTTGTATCGTAATAATACGCACCAGTCAAAGACCAGTGGTCAATCATTGGCCAACGTCCGGTAATTCCGACCTGGGAAATGCCTTGTTGACAGCTAGGATGCGTAATTTCCGGCAGCATCTGTTCAATGTATTTAGTACTTGCGTAACTGTAATTCAGTTGCAGGGAACGATCCTTATCGCGTCGATATTCCAGCACCGCATCACCAAGCACCAGGTTGTTGAGACGATTATCATATTGAACACAGCTATGGATGCTCCATTGATTGCTGATGCGCCAGTAGTTATTATGTGCCCAGATCACGCTGCCAGTTGTGTTATAATCATCCCAGGTGCCGGTGAGGTCACCTGTACGGGGCCGTGAGAAGTAGTAAATTTGACCTATGGAAGTGTTAAATAGTTCAGCCTGTTTATCATTGTAAATACGGGTGGTTATACCGCTCGCTAGCTGGTTAGCGGATGAGATACGGTCCACACCGCTGTAGGTGCGATCGCGGAATAGGCCTGTGTAGTCAGTCTGCAAAATGGTTGAATCATAAACGCCAATATTGTTTTGGTTACGATATGGTATATACAGATACTGTAGCTGCGGTTCTAGCGTCTGAGTGTATCCTTGTGAGAAGTCTATATTTTGCTCGAATACTATTTTGCCGTTGGTTTGGAATTGCGGTAATATGCGGTTGACTGAATTTTTCAGATGACGTTGGGTATTGGTAGTTTCGTTGTACTTTTCGATATTTTTCTGTTGATAGTGGGTCATCAACAATTTGGCTTCGATATTCAAATTGCCCCAATGGTTGGCCATTGGTAGCTTAATGGTTGGATAGATATGCAGTCGGGTTGTTTTAGGATATTCGTTATTAATATTTGTAAATTTTGCCGCTTGACTAAAAAACTTGAAGTCAAACAGTCCAAAATAATTGTTATAATAGGTGATATCCAACTGCGGGACGGCGCTGTAAGTGTTGTGCATAGTGGTGTTGAAGATTTGAAATCTTTTGTATAGCAAAACAGCATCCCAATTTAGGTCAGTATAGCCAAAACTAAACTTTTGTGAGACGTAACCGTTGGTATTATCGCTATATTTTGAGTTGAAATCATCGAAATAATCGGAATCGCTGGTTTTGGTGTAGTCGATGTTAAAGCGCCATACTTTATCCATGATGCCGTTGTGTCGCCAGTAAAACAGCCAGCGATCGCTATTATTGTCGTTAGAATGGTAGCGATTATAAAGTCGGTCGCTTGGTAGCCAGTCAAATTCTATTAATCCTTGCCAAGGAAGGGTTAAGTAGTGGAACTCGGTCTGGATTTGAGTACTGCGTTTGCTTATGTAATTCGGCGTGATAGTAGCGTCGTAGTTCGGCGCCATGTTAATATAGTAGGGTGCACTGAATTCAAATCCATTGCTGCTGCCGTATTTAAAGTTGGGAAGCAGGAAGCCAGAACGGCGTTTGTCTCCCATTGGTAGCTGCAGGTAAGGACTGTGGAATATAGACACTTTACCTATTTTGAAGCGCGCATTCCAAATTTCTGCCGTCTGCTCTTGACGATCGTAAATTATCTCAGATCCCACTACACTCCAACTGTTATCACCTGGTAGACATGTGGTGAAGCTGCCATTTTTCAGCACTGTATAGCGGTTATTGTCGCGTTGCTTCATGATATCTGCGTCGCCGCGGCCTTGTTGTCCCACCATCTGATAATTACCTTGATAAACGTCGGTATCTTTGGTATTAAGATTAACCCATGCCTTTATTCCTTTTAGTTTAATTTCATTATTGTAATAGTTAACATTGCCGCTTGCCGTGATTGTGCGCTCTGATTCATTTTTATCGTTTTGCTGACGATGTAGCTGTACCTGATCAGCGGTTAGTGTACTATTGCCTTGTTTAATATCGACTTTACCAGAAAATAGCGCGGTTCCAGTATAATTGGCCTCAGCCTTATCTGCCTGAATATATACTGGCAGTTGATTAGGAGGATCAACTGTGACCAGCGGTTTAGTGTAGGATGGGATGCCTAGAAGGCATTGATCCAATAGTTTAGCCAGCGCGTGTTGATTATAGAGTGCCGTCCAGATCAGGCTGGCTAGCAGCGTGGAGAAATATTTTTTCATAAACGTTTTAGGTATTTTTATCCATGGTTTATAGAGATAAAAGGTTAGGATGCTATATATAATAGTACTCACCAGTGTTGCGCTAGTGTTAAATATCGTAGTTTTGCTACGTACAGTTGGGCATTAAGGTCAAATGACAGGTATGATAATTCAAATTTGTACCAACAGCATGATAAATTGCTGAATAATGCGTATTGAGAAACCACTGTTGAGCATTTTTTGGTTTAATGCCTAGCATTAATTTTGGAATATAGTGCTAGATTATTGATCGTCTATTATGTTGAAAATAAAATTCAGTACGCCTTTAAGTAATGGCTTATTAGCCTAAATTCAATGGTCTAGTCATTGCATACGATATGCATAATACCAATTTGTTTAAGACACATATAACAATTGTGCGGTAGTTTGAAAAATATTGTCATCAAGCTTTTTACGAAAGGCAAGGTCAGTATATTACTGCTGCGCATAGATCTGATCGCATTTCGTTAAATTTAGGTCATTTAAACCTGATCTGATAGAATATTTTTAGAAAACTAAATTTCGTCTACATTTATCGATGATGTATTTTTCGTTTCAAGAAGTTGTAGATCTTGGATATTGTGACCGGTGATATTGAACTGTAGGTAGTTTAAGCAGTTAGTCAATATTGATCGAGTGTGTTAAGTTCAAAATCGATATTATGAGGAGGATGGTGTGAAGATGATAATCTAGTATGATTATATTTTATTATTTTGTTCGTGTGTTTTGAATTTATTTCGATTGCGTCAATATAATATGAGTACTTTTATTGCGTGTCTGATTAACGGTTGGTCGACTTTTGTTGGACGTATGTGGGTGAAGGTGGCGCCGACGCTTTGATATCGATGCCGAGAATGGCCGATTCTGGGGCTTCACCGCTAACTAGAGCCAGAGTAGGCCCGTCGTAGTAGATGCATCCATCAACCACAAGCAGAGTCCGCGGTGCCAGCCGCAACGCATCATCCAGATTATGTGACACAATCATTAGTGTTAATTTTTGTGTCGCGCAAACTGTATTGAGTAACCGTAACATTTCGGCGCGTAACGCAGGATCTAGCGCTGAGAACGGCTCATCTAGCAGTAATATCGGCTGTTGGCGTACTAAGCAGCGTGCCAACGCTGTCCGTTGGCGTTGACCACCAGATAATGCTGCGGGTAGCCGATCCATTAATTTCTCTAGGCCCGCCTGCTGCGCTACCGCCAGGACCTGTTTCTGTTGCGCTGAGGTTAGGCGCAATCCAGGATGTAAACCCAATCCGATATTTTCTGCTACCGAAAGGTGGGCGAACAAGTTGTTATCCTGAAACAACATAGCAACTGGTCGTTGCGCTGGTGACGTCTGGTTGTGCAGTGCCCCATTCAGCCATAACCTGCCGCTTCGCAGCGGTAAAAATCCGGCGATCAGATTCAACAGAGTGCTTTTACCTGCACCACTCGGCCCGAGTACTGCTACCTTTTCACCAGGATGCAGTTGCAAATCAAAACGCATGAGTAAATAGCGGTAAAGCCAGGTTACTTTAATCAGTTTTATCATTGGACCTCGATAATTTTTCAATCATAGTGAACAATAGTAAACAAAATACTAGGAGTAGTAACGCGGTCACCGCGCTATCCTGGTTGCGGTAGGAGCTTCTTTGTTGGTAAAGATAGAGGGGCAGAGTACGAAATTCTTCATTGCCAAACAGTGCTATCACGCCAACATCTCCCAGTGATAAAACGCAGGCTAAGGCTAACGCTTGGCCCATTGGCCGGCGCAACGCGCGCCATTCTACTAGGCGTAATCGATTGAATCCGGTGATATTTAGCGAAAGACATAGATGGCCGTAGCGTTCCGCCACGTCCTGCATAGGACTTTCTAGCACTTTCAGCGCATAAGGGATGGTCATTAGCGCATTGACCAAGATCACCACCGATGCTGGTGATAAGGGCAACCGGCCGTTATCGCTGGCCAGTAAAAAGAATCCGGTAGCTAGTACAATGCCGGGCATGGCTAGGATAACCATTCCGCTCAAATCTAGTAATTGGGCGCAGAATATCCGTTGGCGCAAACGTAGTTCGCGGCTGCTCCATAAAAGCATACAGGTCAGCAACAAGCACAGCAATCCGGCTGCACTAGCGATAACTAGTGAGGTAGAGAGTGCGCGCCATAGCTCTATTTGGGTCAGTACTATCGGTAGATCAGAGTTGATGCCGTCAAACACCACTGCCATTAACGGTGGCAATAAAAATAATATCGCCGCCAGGATAATCAAGCTATCTGCTAGCAGGCCTGTCAAGCTGTTTTGCCGGTCGCGCCAGCAGAGGGTATGCTGGGATTCGCCTACAGGCAAAGTGTCTCCCAGGATCTGGCTTAGTACTATCAGCCCCAAGCAGATGACCATTTGTAATAGTGCTAGCAGCGCTGCGCGTCCTGCATCGAAGTCATAGTTAAGTGCTTGGTAGATAGCCAACTCGATGGTGGTGGCGCGCGGGCCTCCGCCCAATGCTAGCACTGTGACAAAGCTAGCGAAACAAAGCATAAATATCAGTGCTGCCGTCGGCAGCAATTGCCGGCGTAAATAAGGCCACTCAACCAAGCAGAAAAACTGGCCAATGGACATATCCAGTTGCGACGACAATTGTAGTTGTTCTACCGGAATCCTTTCTAGCGCCTGTAATAGCAGTCGTGTGGCTAGCGGTAGGTTAAAGAACACATGGGCTAGCAGGATGCCGCCTAAACCATAGGGAAAAAAATTGTATTCTAGATGCATCCAAGCGCACAGACGTGCTAGCCACCCTTGGTGGCCAAAAACGCTCATGATGCCAAAGACACCCACCAGCACTGGCAATACCAGTGTCATGGTGCAAAAGCGAAGCAACAGTGTGCGCCCAGGAAAACGACGATGATAAAGTGCCCGTGCTAGAGCGACTGCTGGTAAAGTGGCAAAGCATGCTGATAGCAACGCTTGTAGGAATGTAAAACTCACGACATGCCACAAATATCTATCTTCCAACAGATGGTTCCAAGGGTGAGTCGGTGCATGGCGCCACAGAGAGCTAAATGTGATAAGCGCGATAAGAATGATAAACAGGGCTACCAGCAGCCCGGGCCATAGCCAATGTGGTAACAGGCAGGCAACTGTAATGGGCACCTTGGTTGTAGGGTCGCGCCCACGGAAGCAATGACCAGAACCACTAGGTCTACTGATTCGAGAACGCAAAGCTGATATGATTTTCACCGTTAGATAGGTTAACGTGTTTCCACCATGGTGCTGATAGTTAACGTTCATCGACGGATGACAGCACGTTGCCACTGTTCTACCCAACCAGCGCGCCCGCTGGCGACCTGTTGTGGGATAAAACTCAGAGTTTGTGGCGGGGGTTGATCAAAGCCTGCCGGCAGTTCTAGAGAAATTACCGGATACATCCAGTTCCCGGTGGGAATGGTCTGTTGGAATGCTGGCGAAATCATAAATTGCAAAAATGCATGGGCCAGGTTCTGTTGCTTGCTAGCTTTTAATTGTGCGGCAACTTCTACCTGTTGATAGTGCCCTTCATTGAATACGGCTGCCGCGTATTGATCTTTTTTCTTTTCAATAAAATGATATACAGGAGATGTGGTATAGCTGAGTACCATATCCGCCTCTCCTTTTAGGAACAGACCATAGGCTTCGCTCCAGCCTTTTGTGACGGTGATAGTTTTTCGCGCCAATTTTTGCCAAGCTGCGGGCGCTTCGTCTCCGTAGATTTTATTCATCCATAACAGCAAACCGAACCCAGGCGTGCTTGTACGCGGATCTTCATAGATAATTTTTAGCGTAGAGGGGCTATTAACTAGTTCATGCAGGCTGTGGGGAGGATTTTTTAGTTTAGTTTTATCATAAATGAATGCAAAATAGCCATAATCATAAGGCAAAAAGGTCGTATTATGCCAGCCGCCAGGCAGCGTCAACACGCTATTATCTATGTCATGAGGAGCGAATAATCCGGTATTTTGCGCCGCTTGTAGTAGATTATTGTCCAGACCCAGTACAATATCGGCCTTGCTGTTGTTGCCTTCCATGCGTAATCGGTTGAGCAATGCTACGCCATTCTCCAACGTTATAAATTTCAGTTTGCAGTAACATTGGCTTTCGAATGCTTTTTTCACGGTAGGTCCCGGTCCCCATTCAGAAGAGAACGAGTCATAGGTGTAAACTATTAATGTGGATTTGGCTAATGTTGGTACGGTGGCGACCAGCAACAAATAGAATAAGCATTTTTTTAACACTTTACACTCCTGAGAAAAAGGTGGTAAAGGCCCTTGAGGCAGCAGTATGTTTTCTCAAAACCCTTGGCTGGTATTAACCAGAAAATCAGGTTTGAGGATACTCTCTCATCTTGAGTTGTGCCAGAAGAAAGCTTTGGAGTTTTGTTGAGAACAAAAACTATTGTAAACGCTGAGCGTATATAGTTAACAGTCAATCCTTAATAGCGCGCTAAAAAGAGAGTCGGTAAAACTATTTTATCGCTGTCGGCGTTGATAGTTGTCCAGGTGTGCGAAGGGATAGCTGTAAGGGATCACTGGGGTATGAGTAAAATCCGGAGTTTTTGCTATTTTGCAGGTAACATTATCGTCAGTAAAATTTAAGTCATTGGCTCGTTCAGACAAATATCCAGCATATTGATCGGTTATGAGGTAGACTGTATACGATAGAACAACGTATTTTCAATAAGCACAACAACGACTGAATGGCGTTGTCGGAATTTATCTTATGGGTCATGATAAAGCCTATTGTAGGGCGCAACCATAGAAAGTTTAGTGTTTGCCAGTGATGTTTGATTCGCTTTTAGTTTTTTATTTTCCGTGCGTTAAGTTGCTTATAGTTTGCTGGAAGATATGATTATTTGATGATGTATGGGGACAGAGTAGCAAATTGCTAGCAGCCTGTAGTGAGAATCTAAAGTATTTGCTTAACCTCGGGCTTTGATGAAGTCGGGCTTTGATGAAGACGTCGGATATTGATAGAGGTGCCAGATTTTTGCTTACAACGGAGAAGCCGAGGTAAATATTAGGTGTAGGGAAGGATGCTCAAGTTTATCTTTATTAATGTGATGGCAGTTATGTCTTGAGGCATAAAACTGAAATTTTTCTTCAGGCCATTAGTTTAAAAATGCCGGCAAGTGGCTTTCATAGACGCTGATGGCATCGTCATGCATTAGCGTTAGCCCGATATTATCAAGGCCGTTAAGCATGCAGTTGCGAAAAAAATCATTTATTTGAAAGGGATAAACTTTATTCCCAGCAAGGATTTGTTGAATCTCTAGATCGATAGTAAAGGTCATAATTTTTTGCGCCGTCACTTGCTTAAACAATTCATCCACCTGCTCCTCCGGAAGCGTAATGAGTAGAAGCTGGTTATTAAAGCTATTAATATAAAAAATATCGGCAAAGCTTGATGCTATTATTGCATGAAAGCCGTAATCAGTGAGCGCCCATTGTGCATGCTCACGTGATGAGCCACAGCCAAAGTTTTCCCGGGCTAGCAGAATACTAGAGCCGCGGTAACATGGTTGATTTAGCACAAAGTCTGGATTTGGTTGACCTGCATCATTAAGAAAACGCCAATTGTTGAATAGATGCTGGCCAAAACCAGTGCGAGTTACTTTTTGTAAAAACTGTTTGGGTATAATGGTATCAGTATCCACGTTCGCGGCATCAAGTGGCACTACGATGCCGGTATGTTTGGTAAATCTTTTCATTTTGGGTTCCTTAATTTA
This sequence comes from Sodalis sp. Ffu, assembly GCA_024748595.1. Lineage (GTDB taxonomy): Bacteria > Pseudomonadota > Gammaproteobacteria > Enterobacterales > Enterobacteriaceae > FFU. The sequence continues at coordinate 206,065 of CP072944.1, forward strand.
TTTGCGGATATCGGCGAAACAGCCAGCAATTGCTGCTGATGCTGCCATGGCAGGACTGACTAAATGGGTGCGGCCGCCACGTCCTTGGCGGCCTTCAAAGTTGCGGTTACTAGTGGAGGCGCAACGTTCATTAGGGCTAAGGCGATCATTGTTCATTGCCAGACACATGGAGCATCCTGGCAGACGCCATTCAAAACCAGCTTCGATAAATATTTTGTCCAGTCCCTCTGCTTCTGCCTGCGCTTTCACCGGACTGGAGCCCGGCACTACGATTGCCTGTACACCAGCGGCGACTCGGTGGCCACAAGCAATAGCGGCGGCGGCGCGTAAATCCTCAATGCGTGAGTTGGTACATGAACCGATAAATACCTTATCGATGGTGACATCTGTCAGAAAAATCCCAGGTTTTAAATCCATATAGGCCAGTGCTCTAGCAGCGGAATTACGTTCCATCGGGTTGCTGAACGATTCCGGCTCCGGTATCCGTTGGTTGATGGCAATCACCTGACTGGGATTGGTACCCCAGGTTACCTGGGGAGCAATTTCGGCGGCTTCAACGGTAAGAATCTTGTCAAAATGGGCGTCTTCGTCGGATTTTAGTGTGTCCCAGTAGCACACTGCTTGATGCCAATGTTCGCCTTTCGGTGAGAACTGACGATTTTTCAAATAGGCGTAGGTGGAGGCGTCGGGTGCTACTAGACCTGACTTGGAGCCCATTTCGATTGCCATATTGCATAGGGTCATGCGGCCTTCCATACTTAAATCGCGAACAGTATTGCCGAAAAATTCCACTATATGGCCGGCTCCGCCGGCGGTACCGATTTTGCCGATGATCGCCATCGCGATATCTTTGGCGGTAATTCCAGGGGCGGCGTTGCCGGTGACTTCTACTTTCATCGTTTTGGCTCGTCCCTGTTTCAGGGTCTGGGTTGCTAGCACATGTTCCACTTCTGATGTCCCGATGCCGAACGCCAACGCGCCGAAGGCTCCATGAGTGGCAGTATGAGAGTCACCGCAGACTATGGTCATTCCTGGCAGCGTCATGCCCTGCTCTGGGCCAATTACGTGCACGATACCTTGATAGGGGTGATGTAGATCATATAGTTGAACTCCGAACTCCGAGCAGTTTTTAATTAACTCCTGCATTTGAATGCGGGCCATCTCGCCAGAGGCGTTGATGTCTTTGGTTTGAGTGGATACGTTATGATCCATGGTGGCAAAAGTTTTACCAGGCTGACGAATCGGGCGCTTTTTATCCCGAAGACCGTCGAACGCCTGTGGCGAAGTTACTTCGTGTATTAAATGGCGGTCTATATATAACAGCGGTATTTCATGCTCTATTTCATAGACGATATGTGCATCATATAATTTTTGGTATAACGACTTACCCATGTTATTTATGCCCCCTGACTGATGAAGGTGGCGATAATATCACCCATTTCGCTGGTTCCCACTGATTTGCCTGTGCCGGCCAAATCAGCGGTGCGGTATCCAGCTTCTAGCACTTGATTTACCGCGCGCTCAATAGCGTTTGCGGCATCGTCTAGGCCCAGGCTGTATCGCAACAACAAGGCAGTAGAAAGAATCTGCGCTATCGGGTTAGCGATATTTTTTCCGGCAATATCCGGCGCTGTGCCACCAGCAGGTTCGTAAAGGCCAAAGCCCTGCTCATTTAGGCTAGCGGAAGGCAACATGCCTATTGATCCTGTAATCATCGCGCATTCGTCGGACAGGATGTCGCCGAATAAATTAGAGCAGAGCATGACATCGAATTGGGACGGCTCTTTAATCAGCTGCATGGTAGCGTTATCAATATATAAGTGTACCAGCGTAACGTCTGGGTAATTCTGCGACACTTGATTAACCACTTCACGCCACAGCATGGAGCTTTTTAGCACGTTGGCTTTATCAATAGAGGTGACTTTATTGCGACGCTTGCGTGCGAACTTGAAGGCTATGTGAGCGATTCGTTCGATTTCAAAACGGTAGTAAATTTCGGTATCGAAGGCATGCTCGTGGGGACCAGTGCCTTCTCGGTCTTTGGGGTGGCCGAAGTAGATGCCGCCGGTTAGTTCGCGCACGCATAGGATGTCAAAACCGCGGGTGGCGATATCATCTCGCAGGGGGCAAAACCTTTTTAATCCTGGATATAAGCGCGCTGGGCGCAGGTTAGAAAATAGCTTGAAATGTTTACGTAGCGGTAGTAAAGCGCCACTCTCTGGCTGTTGATCCGCCGGTAAATGCTGCCATTCAGGGCCACCCACTGAACCAAATAGAATAGCATCCGCCTGATCGCAACCGTCCACTGTGTCGATCTGCAGCGGGGTACCTTGACGATCGATTGCGGCCCCGCCCACCTCATACTCTTTGGTAGAAATGCATACAGCAAAACGCTGGCGTATTACGTCGAGTATTTTGTAGGCCTGCGCCATTACTTCTGGACCTATGCCGTCACCGGGTAAAACTGCAATATGGTAAGTCCTGCTCATGATTACAATGTTTCCTAAAAATTTTGGCTATTGTCATGCTGGTGTAGGCGCTGCCGTTCAATTCCTACCTGTCGCGTCCGCCAGATATTATTCAGTGCATTTACCATTGCGTGGGCTGAGGATTCAATAATATCAGTGGCTAGACCAACGCCATAGAAGCGGCGCCCTGCATATCTTACGACGATATCCACCTGGCCCAGCGTATCGCGTCCGTGGCCTTTGGCGGTCAGTTGATATTTTTTTAGGTCAATGGGAAAATGAGTAATATGGTTAAGCGCTTCGTATATCGCGTCCACTGGACCATTTCCGGTTGCTGTTTCAGCGCGGATTTTCTTACCACAGGCTAGCTTAACCGAGGCAGTGGAAATATTGGTGGAGCTGGATTGTACGCTGAAGTAATCCAGTCGGAAATGCTCTGACTGTTCTTGTTGATTGTTGAACGCCAATATTTCCAAGTCATAATCGAATACTTGACCTTTTTTGTCCGCCAGCTTCAAGAAGGCGTCGTACAACTTATCCATATCATAATCGCTTTTTTGATAACCCATTTCATGCATGTGGTGTTTCACCGCTGCGCGTCCGGAACGAGAGGTCAGGTTTAACTGCATTTCTTTCAAGCCGATGGTTTCTGGTGTCATAATTTCGTAGTTTTGGCGATTTTTTAGCACACCGTCTTGATGGATACCAGAAGAGTGAGCAAAGGCATTGGTGCCGACCACCGCTTTATTGGCTGGGATCGGCATGTTGCACAGCTGACTGACTACCTGGCTGGTTCGGTAAATTTCCTGATGGTGGATATTGGTGTGCACGCCCAGGAGATCTTGGCGCACCTTGATAGTCATTATCACTTCCTCCAGCGCTGTGTTGCCGGCACGCTCGCCGATACCGTTCAGAGTGCCTTCCACCTGGCGGGCACCGGCCTGAATCGCGGCGATTGAGTTGCCTACCGCCATTCCCAGATCGTCGTGGCAGTGCACGGAGATGATAGCTTTATCTATATTGGGCACTCGATCGTACAGCGAAGTGATAATGGCACTGAATTGATGAGGCGTGGTATAGCCGACGGTATCTGGAATATTAATCGTGCGCGCTCCAGCGTGAATAGCGGCCTCCACGATACGGCACAGATTATCTATCGGTGTACGGCCGGCATCCTCGCAGGAGAACTCGACGTCATCGGTATATTGGCGCGCGTGCTTAACCGCATGAACCGCCATTTCCATGACCTGATCAAAGCTTTTCTTTAGTTTGAATTCCACGTGCAGAGTGGAAGTGGCCAAAAATACATGAATACGAAAAATTTCAGCTACTTGTAACGCTTCGGCGGCGACGTCGATATCTTTATCGACGCAGCGCGCCAAACCGCATATCCGGCTATTTTTTATTTGACGGGCTATCGTTTGTACCGATTTAAAATCACCGGGTGAAGAAATCGGAAAACCGACTTCCATGACGTCAATTTCCATTTTTTCTAGTGCGAGTGCAATCTGCAGTTTTTCTTTTACGCTCAGGCTTGCTTGCAGTGCCTGTTCACCATCACGTAGCGTTGTATCAAAAATAATGACTTGTTGGCTCATAGTTGATCCTTTTCCTATGGATTTTTGTGCCCGGCAGACATAAAAAAACCCGGCAGGGTGCGGGTTTTAATCTGGAGTACCCCGAATTCAGTTTTGAATCCCGTGTACTTCTTACTAAAAAATTTGTGTGCAGTAGTAAGGCCTTAGTAGAAACGGAAAACGGCAAAGAGATAAATACTTCATATAATAGATAGTTAAATATTCTATTCCTACCGCATTAAAAGCAGTATGTCAACAGCTGATGGGCTAGGCTTATTACCTAAAACGAAAACACCACTATTGCTACTTGCATAGATATGTTGTAATTAAACTATTATAAGAAATAATATACGGCTTAATGAGTGATAGGCAGTGAATTATAGTTAATATAAAGTATTATTTAGCTGAATAATTCTAACCGTTTTTAACACAATATTTTTTGTTGTTTGCTTGTGCCATTAACAGGCGTTATCGTTATCTTTACGACAGCAGGAAATGAGTTCCTCTGTCGGCGTACCTACTACTGTAATCTTGGAGGCAAACCATGGAAATGTTGTCAGGAGCCGAGATGGTGGTCCGGTCGTTAATTGATCAGGGGGTGAAGCAAATATTCGGTTATCCCGGCGGGGCTGTATTGGATATTTATGATGCGTTACACACAGTCGGCGGTATCGACCATGTGTTAGTGCGTCACGAACAGGGTGCGGTGCACATGGCCGACGGCTATGCCCGTGCTACTGGTGAGGTGGGCGTTGTCCTGGTGACTTCTGGTCCTGGAGCTACCAACGCGGTGACCGGTATTGCCACCGCATATATGGACTCCATTCCATTGGTGGTATTGTCTGGCCAGGTCGCCAGTTCGCTAATTGGTTTTGATGCCTTTCAGGAGTGTGATATGGTGGGGATTTCCCGCCCGGTGGTAAAACATAGTTTTCTTGTGAAGAAGCCCGAAGATATTCCGTTGGTGTTGAAAAAAGCTTTTTACCTGGCTGCCAGCGGTCGCCCTGGGCCGGTTGTAATCGATCTGCCAAAGGATATTCTCAGCCCGGTTAATAATATATCTTATTTTTATCCCGAGACAGTGTCTCTGCGCTCTTATAATCCTACGGTACAGGGGCATAAAGGACAGATTCGTAGGGCGATGGACATGTTAATTGCTGCTGAACGGCCAGTGGTTTATACAGGCGGCGGCTCTATTACCGCTGTCTGTCATGAAGCACTGCGCCAGCTGGCGGAGCAGCTTAATTTACCAGTGGTTAGTTCACTGATGGGTTTGGGAAGTTTTCCCGGTAGCCACCGTCAAAGTCTTGGTATGCTCGGTATGCACGGCACCTTTGAAGCTAATATGGCGATGCACAACGCGGATGTGATCTTTGCCATCGGTGTGCGTTTTGATGATCGCACCACTAATAATTTGGCGAAATACTGCCCGAATGCAACGGTATTGCATGTTGATATTGACCCAACTTCAATCTCCAAAACCGTGCCTGCCGATATTCCAATTGTTGGAGATGCACGTCAAGTACTTAGTCGGATGCTAGAACGATTGGCGCAGGGAGAGATTACCCTGCCGTTCGATGCATTGCGGTCCTGGTGGCAGGATATAGAACGGTGGCGTGCCCGGCAGTGCTTGAAGTACGATATTAGCGGGGATAAAATCAAACCTCAGGCAGTGATCGAGACCTTGCATCGCTTAACGTATGGCAAGGCCTATGTTACCTCGGATGTAGGTCAGCACCAGATGTTTACCGCTTTGTATTATCCGTTTGATGAACCGCGTCGTTGGATTAACTCCGGTGGTCTCGGCACTATGGGGTTTGGCTTGCCAGCAGCGCTTGGGGTGAAGATGGCGTTTCCGCAAGAAACGGTGATTTGTATTACTGGCGATGGCAGTATACAGATGAATATTCAAGAGCTTTCCACTGCGCTGCAGTATGATTTACCGGTGGTGGTGGTCAATCTGAATAATCGCTATCTCGGTATGGTGAAGCAGTGGCAGGATATGATCTATTCTGGTCGCCACTCCCAGTCTTATATGGCGTCATTGCCTGATTTTGTCAAGTTAGCAGAGGCTTATGGTCATATCGGTATCGCCATTGAACGGCCGGGTGAGTTGGAAAATAAACTGGCTGATGCGCTTGCTGTGAAAAATCGTCTGGTGTTCGTGGATGTCATGGTCGACGGCTCGGAACATACGTACCCCATGCAAATCTGCGGTGGTGGTATGAATGATATGTGGTTAAGCAAAACGGAGAGGACTTGATCTCATGCGCCATATTTTATCCGTGTTACTGGAGAACGAATCTGGTTCTTTGTCCCGGGTTATTGGGCTATTTGCCCAGCGTGGTTATAATATCGAAAGTTTAACTGTGGCTCCTACCGATGATCCGACCCTGTCGCGCATGACTATTCATACTGTGAGCGACGAGAAGGTGCTTGAACAGATTGAAAAACAACTGCATAAATTGGTGGACGTCCTGCGGGTTAATGAACTAGGGCAGGGGGATGGTAGTCATGTGGAACGGGAGATCATGTTGGTAAAGGTTCAGGCTAGCGGTTTCCAACGTGAAGAAGTAAAACGTTGCGTCGATATTTTTTGCGGCCAGATTGTCGACGTCACGCCTGCTATTTATATTGTACAGATAGCGGGTACTAGCGAAAAACTTGACTCTTTCCTTGCTAATGTACGAGCCGTAGCGGATATTGTCGAAATCGCTCGTTCTGGCATTGTCGGTCTATCTCGCTGCAGAAAATGATGATGCGCTAAATTGGTTGTATTTCTATTTTTTTAGCCTTTTGATAGTGATCATGTTTTTTATGACTGTATGAGCTAGTTTAATATTTTTTCTGATATTTGTATTTATAGTCACATTTTTTAAAATGCGATTATGGAGAATTAAGTAAGTTTAAAGTTTATTGAGTCAGTATAGTAAGGGGGTTTTATAGTGAAATTGGATGAAATCGTGCGACTAAATAATATTTTTCGTACAGCTGCTATTTATCTCATTAAACGATCAAATGAAGCACACATTGTCAAGGATAAAACTGCAGATAAAGGTCATGGCAATGTTAAGGGAACACTTGCTTCATCAGCTTGGTTAGCTGATGTTTCTTTACCTGTCAAAAAACAGTTGGATATGTTGTGTTAAATAGCATTTTGCATCAGCAGGTGGGATGCATTATATAACTTGCGTTATCGCTAGATTATCTATTTTATCAGCGTTGGTAGGTTTGATCCCGTTACTTTAATCAGAATGGTGTGTTTGTATAAGCCGAGGAGATACAAAATATTGTCTCAGTAGGAGTATCACGTGTTTCCTGGGAGGTGCATTTGCCTAGCCTGTTTGGGCATGGGGATGCTAGTCGTAATAAGTAAATTTAGATGTTAGTATGAAGACTTCATACTCGTTTTGCAAGTGTGTCGCCAAGGTTCTCCATATACCTTGGCTGCATCATTTTTTCTTTAATGCGCATTATATCACCATTGATCTTCTTCATCCCCCGCTGGCCAGGTCAGCGTAATTTGGTAATCTCAGGAGTCGAATAATCGTTTTATTTATGATATGGCTATTTTTTCCTAAGCGCATTATTGAAGAATTTTGCTAATAGCCGACATATTTAAAAATATTATTTAAGTCCATTATGCTGATGCAAGTGAAGTCTGTATCTGAGCAGTATATAAGAGTCTATATACCTTGATAGTGTTTGCCGTGTCAGGAGAAAGATTCATTACAATTTAGTGGTGCCTCCTAGTTGGACAATTTTGTTCCTTCATCAATTGTTATGGTTGTGTAGTACCCAACTGTAACGTTAGTAAACCTCATTTAAGTATAGCGTTGTTCTAGCTCGTCCAATTTAATGATTTTAAATTTCTTCTTTGCCATTAAAAGATATTTTTCTTAAATGATCTCTCTTTCATGTGTTCTATGTTATTCAACAAGCTACGTCATTATATAAAAATTGAGAAATGGTAAATTATTTTGTTGAATTTTACTTGTTTCATTTACTCGGTAACGTCTGACCTTGACTCTTCGTACAAGGATGTGCTAACTCGAACCTTCTATTATCCGGCAATATTATTTCAATAGGGAATATTTTTATTTTTTTAATTTGTGTAGAATAATGTTAAGTTATTTTTAGTTTTTTTAACGTTATTGAATGTTTCTGCCGGAAAGCATTTAGTGGCTTGACAATCTTTTTACACCATTCGTACATTCTTTTGAGTGGCATGGATTATAGTTAAGGTTAAAAAAAGGTAATAGATGTATTTTTTTTGTGGCGCACCCTTAAGGTTAATTGGATAGTAAAAGGCTGGCTTGCTGTGTCGACCTATACATCGGGAAAGCTGCAATGAGGGATCAGAAGGCGTAATGGTTTATAGCATTTAGCTCCAGTAGTTGAGCATAATGCTTTACCTCTTGCTAATCTGGGAAATTATCATGCAAAATCTATTGTGCCTGTCTAGGCATGAATCCTTCGCATCCTTGGTTTAGTGTTTGTTACTGAGGTATGCCAGTTAATGTCAGATGAGTGATCCATGCAGAATGTTAATAGCCCTTATTTGCGGTAACATGCTGGTGGCTATCAAAAAATTATGCTAGTTGTGCAATTCGAGAGTTGTGGACAAACAGGCATGGTATTAACAAATCAATGATAACGTCGACGATGAGTTATTGTCAGAGTTGATGGTCTTCGGCCGGATGCGATAACTTATAGCTATAGTCATGTCAAAAAAATATCAACATACCAGCGTTTTGCTGCATGAAGCAGTAAGAGTATTGAACATACGTCCTGACGGCATCTATCTTGACGGAACTTTCGGACGCGGTGGGCATTCGCGATTGATTTTATCTCAGCTAGGAGAACGGGGACAGTTGCTGGCAATCGATCGCGATCCTGCAGCTATTGAGGCAGCAATGGCCATCGAAGATCCGCGTTTTACTATTATTCACGGGCCGTTTTCTTTCCTGGAGAAGTATATGGTTGACCGAAATCTATTGGGTCGGGTTGATGGCATTTTACTGGATCTTGGTGTCTCGTCACCGCAGCTGGACAATCCTGAACGTGGTTTTTCGTTTATGCGTGATGGGCCGCTGGATATGCGCATGGATACTACTTGTGGGCAGTCCGCTGCTGAGTGGTTGGCGAAGACCTCGGCAGAAGATATCTCTTTTGTATTGAAGACCTTTGGTGAAGAGCGGTTCTCTAAACGTATTGCCCAGTTCATCGTAGAGCAGAATCGTCAGCAGCCGATGCAGCGTACTCACGAATTGGCGGCGCTGATTGCCCGTGCTATCCCGTTTTGTGATAAGCATAAGCATCCTGCAACACGTAGCTTTCAGGCAATTCGGATTTATATCAACAGAGAACTGGAAGAGATAAAACAGGTGCTGAAAGGCACATTGGCAGTACTGGCTCCCAGAGGCAGATTATCAGTGATAAGCTTTCATTCTCTGGAAGATCGATTAGTGAAAAGTTTTATCCGTCATTATAGCAGTGTGTCACAGGTCCCGGCTACTTTGCCGCTTACGGAAATGCAGATTGCTTTTCTGAATCAGGATCAGTGTCAACTAAAAGCTCTGGGAAAACTACAGCCGTCAGAACGGGAAATCAACGATAACAAGCGGGCGCGCAGTTCAGTGCTGCGCTTTGCCGAGAAGTTACCGTCATGATTGGCAACGAACGCCACGGCTTGATTGGTATCATTAGTAATGATTTGTTGAGCCATGGAAAGTTGCCATTGATTCTGCTGTTAGCGGTGCTGGTATCGGCGGTTTTGGTGGTAGTCACAACTCACCAGGCTCGTTGGCGCACCGCTGAGCGTGAACAAATGATATTGGAGAATGATGCGCTAGATATCGAGTGGCGCAACCTGATTCTTGAGGAGAACTCGCTGGGTGATCATAGCCGAGTTGAACGCATTGCTTCCGAAAAACTGCAAATGCAGCATGTGGATCCATCGCAAGAAAATATTGTGGTTCAACCGTAAAAGTTAGGGATTCACTCGTAATGAAAGCCACTCGCGTTATGAAACTGAAACGCCAGGAGATTCAGACTAGCTTTGTCAGCTGGCGTTTTACTTTTTTGTGTGGCTGTATCCTGCTAACTTTGCTGGTTCTGATGCTGCGGATGGCTTATCTGCAAGTAATCAATCCCGATCAACTGGTGCGAGAAGGCGATATGCGTTCGCTGCGGGTGCAGCAAGTGCTCACCGCCCGCGGAATGATAAGTGATCGTGTTGGACGCCCGTTGGCAGTCAGCGTGCCTGTCAATGCCGTTTGGGCAGATCCACAAGCACTCAATGATCATGGTGGCATGACGATCATCGATAGTCGCTGGAATGCGCTCGCTGATGCGCTCTCTATTCCTCTCTACCAGCTTTCTTCGCGCATTAATGCGAATCCTAAAGGGCGTTTTGTTTATTTGGCTCGTCAGGTGAATCCTGTTATAGGTGATTATATTCATAAGCTTAAATTGCCCGGTATTTACCTGCGCGAGGAGTCGCGCCGCTACTATCCTGCGGGTCAGGTGACCGCTCATCTTATCGGTATAACCAATATCGATAGCCAGGGTATTGAGGGTATAGAGATGAGCTTTGATCGCTGGCTGACTGGTCAGCCTGGTGTACGCACGGTGCGCAAGGATCGCTTTGGCCGAATAATTGAGGACATCTCTTCGGTAGAAAGGCAGGCGGCGAATAATTTAGCGCTGAGCATCGATGAGCGATTGCAGGCGTTAGTTTACCGTGAATTGCACAATGCGGTGGCATTTAATAAATCGGAGTCAGGTATTGCTGTATTGGTAGATGTCAATACCGGCGAAGTGCTGGCCATGGCCAATAGTCCTTCTTATAATCCAAATAATTTGACCGATACCACTATAGATGCGATGCGTAACCGTGCAATTACTGATGTTTTCGAGCCAGGATCGACAGTCAAGCCGATGGTGGTGATGACCGCGCTACAGCGTGGGGTGGTAAAAAAGAACAGCGTGCTTAATACGATGCCCTACATGATTAACGGCCATCAGATTAAAGATGTGGCTCGTTATAATGAATTGACACTCACCGAAGTTTTGCAAAAGTCGAGCAATGTTGGCGTTTCCAAGCTTGCTTTAGCAATGCCGTCTTCGGCGTTGGTAGATGCTTACTCGTGTTTTGGGCTAGACAAATCAACTAATTTGGGGTTGGTTGGAGAAAGCAGTGGCTTATTTCCTCATAAACAACGGTGGTCCGACATGGAGAGGGCTGCCTTCTCTTACGGCTATGGATTGATGGTAACGCCATTACAATTAGCTCAGGTTTACACTATTATCGGCAGTATGGGTGTGCGGCGCCCGCTTTCTATCACCCGGATCGATTCACCAGTCCCTGGGGAGCGAATATTTCAGGAATCGTTGGTGCGCACGGTGGTCAATATGATGGAAAGTGTGGCGTTGCCTGGCGGAGGAGGGACCAAGGCGGCTATCAAAGGATACCGTATTGCCATCAAAACTGGTACTGCTAAAAAAGTTGGCCCGGATGGCAAATATATCAATAAATACGTTGCCTATACCGCGGGTGTAGCTCCCGCCAGCAATCCTCGATTCGCTTTGGTTGTGGTTATCAATGATCCGCAGGGTGAAAAATATTATGGTGGGGCAGTATCTGCGCCGGTGTTTGGCGCCATCATGGGTGGTGTACTACGCACGATGAATGTGGAACCTGATGCGTTGATACGAACCGGTGAAAAGAATGATTTAGTTAATAATCGATGAATAGGTATCAAGTGGCCGATCGTAATTTGCGTGAATTGCTCGCTCCATGGGTGCCAGCAGCACCTATGCGTATGCTGAAAAAGATGACGTTGGACAGCCGCAATGCGGCGTCGGGAGATTTGTTTGTGGCTATTGTTGGCCATCAGACGGATGGACGTCGTTATATTTCCCAGGCGATTGCGCGTGGCGTTGTCGCTGTCTTGGCGGAAGCGGGGGAGGAAGCACGTGACGGTGATGTTCGCGAATTACATGGTGTGCCGGTCATTTATTTGAGTCAGCTAAATCAGCGTCTTTCGGCATTGGCGGGGCGTTTTTATCAGCAACCGTCACACTCGATGCGCTTAATTGGTGTTACTGGCACTAATGGTAAAACCACTACCATTCATTTGTTAGCCCAATGGGTGTATCTACTATCTGAGATGAGCGCAGTAATGGGGACTGTGGGTTATGGAATATTTGGTCATATTCATCCGGCCGGTAATACCACTGGTTCAGCTATCGAAATTCAGCAGCAGCTGGCGCAGTTACTGCGAAAGGGGGTCACTTTTAGCGCCATGGAAGTATCATCCCATGGGTTGGTGCAGCATCGAGTCAGCGATTTACATTTTGCCGCTGCGGTGTTTACTAATCTAAGCCGCGATCATTTGGATTATCACGGTGATATGGTGCGGTATGAAGCGGCTAAATGGCAACTATTCAGCGCGTTAAGTGTAGGGCAGTACATTATCAATGCCGATGACGCTACCGGTAGGCGCTGGTTATCCCGCTTGCCGCAGGCGGTAGTAGTAACTATGTCTGGTACTTTACCGCAAGGTAGGTATGGAAGTTGGTTGCGTGCGAATGCGGTGCGTTACCATGCCCGTGGTGCATACATTTCTTTCAATTCCAGCTGGGGGGAAGGGCTGATGCATAGCCAGCTGATAGGGAAATTCAACGTTAATAATTTGTTGCTGGCGCTCGTTACATTATTGGCGCTGGGTTATCCGTTGCGGTCTCTTTTGGCCACCGTTGGTCAGCTACAATCAGTATGTGGCCGTATGGAAGTGTTCCATGCCGCTGATTGCCCTACAGTAGTGGTGGATTATGCTCATACCCCTGATGCGCTGGAAAAGGCGCTGTTGGCATTAAGGATGCATTGTCACGGTAAACTGTGGTGCATTTTTGGTTGTGGTGGCGATCGCGATAAAGGCAAACGTCCATTGATGGGTGCTATTGCTGAACGATATGCCGATCGACTGATCCTTACCGATGATAACCCGCGTAGCGAAGCATCGCAAGACATAATCAATGAGATCAAAAGCGGCTTGCTGGATGCTAGCAGTTCCTTGGTGATTCCCAGACGGGATGAAGCGGTGGCTAGTGCGATCTTGCAGGCTGCCCAGGAGGATATGGTGCTAGTGGCCGGGAAAGGCCATGAAGACTATCAAATTATCTGCCAGAAGCGGCTGGATTATTCGGATCGCACTACTGTGGCGCGCTTGCTGAAGGTGCGGGTATGATCCCCTTTAGCCTTCGTGATATTGCGCCGGTTCTTAATGCTGAATGGGTAGGAACAGATCAGACTATCCGAATGGTAACTACCGATTCACGTTCTATTGGCGAACAGTGTTTGTTTGTCGCTTTAGAGGGTGTTCGGGTTGATGCGCATGATTTAGCAAGCCAGGCGGTTGCTTCTGGCGCCAAGGCGTTATTGGTCAATCGGCAGCTGCCACTGAATACGTCGCAGTTAGTGATTAACGATACCCGCCGTGCATTGGGACAGTTGGGCGCCTGGGTGCGTCAGCAGGTACCGGTGCGGGTCATAGCACTTACCGGTTCGTCCGGTAAGACTTCGGTGAAAGAGATGACTGCTGCCATCCTGCGTCAGTGTGGTCGGGTATTGGCGACGCCTGGTAATTTTAATAATGATATTGGTGTACCGTTGACGTTGCTGCGTTTGACGCATCAGGATGATTTTGCGGTGATTGAGTTGGGCGCTAATCACCCTGGTGAAATTGCTTGGATCACCGGTTTGGTGCGTCCTGACACTGCGTTGGTGAACAATATTTCTGTTGCGCATCTAGCTGGTTTTGGCTCTTTAGCGGGCGTGGCGCAGGCTAAGGGTGAAATTTTTACCGGCCTACCGGTTAATGGTCGGGCGATTCTTAACGCTGACAGCCACGATTGGTCTCAATGGCAGTATATTTTGGGCCATAAAGCGGTATGGCGTTTCGCGTTGCAGGCCACCGACGGGGTGGATTTTTTTGCAAGCGACATAGCCAGCGATAAGCATGGCGTACGTTTTACCCTGCACAGTCCACAAGGCAACTGCCCGGTGTACTTACCGCTGCCGGGTCGTCACAATGTTGCCAATGCTTTAGCAGCCAGTGTGCTAGCGTTATCGGTTGGTGCAACTTTATCGGCGGTCAGGAATGGTTTGATGGAACTGGAGGCATTGCCGGGACGGCTGTTCCCAATTACCCTGGGTGGTAGCCAGTTGCTGTTGGATGATAGCTATAACGCCAATGTTGGTTCAATGACTGTTGCCTCCCAGGTACTGGCGGAGATGCCGGGCTATCGGGTAATGGTGGTCGGCGATATGGTGGAATTGGGCGATGAGGAGGTCGAATATCATCGTCATGTTGGTGAGGTAATTGCGCTGTCCGGTATCGATAAAGTTTTGAGCGTCGGTTTCTTAAGCCACCTTATCGGTGACGCCAGCTGTCGAGGCGAACATTTTCAGGACAAGGCGTCGCTGCTTTCCCGTTTAACTCAGTTGCTGTCTGAACATTCTGTAATCACTGTGTTAGTGAAGGGATCACGTATTACCGCAATGGAGCAGGTAGTTCGCTCGTTACAGGAAAAATCATCATGTTAGTTTGGTTGGCTGAGTATTTGGTCGAATTTTATTCGGGTTTTAACGTTTTTTCTTATTTAACGTTTCGCGCCATTGTCAGTTTGCTGACAGCATTATTCATCTCGTTGTTGATGGGACCGCGTTTGATCGCTTGGCTACAGGAGCTGCAGATCGGCCAGGTGGTGCGTAATGACGGTCCGGAGTCACACTCCAGCAAATGTGGTACTCCAACCATGGGCGGATTAATGATTCTTATATCAATCACCCTGTCGGTATTGATGTGGGCCTACCCATCCAATTTTTATGTCTGGTGTGTGCTATTTGTGTTGATGGGCTATGGAATTGTGGGCTTTATCGATGATTATCGCAAAGTGGTGCGTAAGGATACCAAAGGTCTCATCCCGCGCTGGAAATATTTCTGGCAATCGGTTATTGCGCTAGTGGTAGCTTTTACGATGTTGGCGGTAGGTAAAGATACTTCGGCTACCCAATTAGTGGTGCCATTTTTTAAAGATATTATGCCGCAATTAGGGTTGTGGTATGTGCTGTTGACCTACTTTGCCATAGTCGGTACTAGTAACGCGGTCAACCTGACCGACGGCTTGGACGGTCTAGCAATTATGCCTATGGTATTTGTTGCCGCAGGTTTATCGCTGGTGGCTTGGGCAACTGGCAATATGAATTTTGCTGGTTATTTGCACATTCCTTATGTACGTTTTGCTGGGGAGCTGGTGGTGGTTTGTACCGCGATAGTTGGCGCAGGGCTAGGTTTTTTATGGTTCAATACTTATCCAGCACAGGTATTTATGGGCGATGTAGGTTCGTTGGCCCTGGGCGGCGGGCTTGGCACTATAGCCGTGCTGTTGCGTCAAGAGCTTTTGTTATTGATTATGGGTGGTGTATTCGTGGTGGAAACTTTGTCGGTGATTTTACAGGTAGGTTCGTTTAAATTGCGTGGACAACGGATTTTTCGTATGGCACCTATTCATCACCATTATGAATTGAAAGGTTGTCCGGAACCGCGCGTTATTGTGCGTTTTTGGATCATCTCTTTGATGCTTGTTTTGATTGGGCTAGCGACTCTTAAAATACGATAATTATGGTAAACTATCAAGGCAAACAGGTTGTCATCATTGGACTAGGTCTTACCGGCCTATCCTGTGTCGAGTTTTTCCGTGCCCGCGGAGTTACGCCAAGGGTGATGGATATCCGTTATTCTCCGACGGGTCTGGATAAGTTACCTGATGACGTAGAATGTTGGTTGGGCAGTCTGAATAAACAGTGGCTTTTGGAAGCAACGCTTATTATCGTCAGTCCTGGTATGGCATTGTCCCATCCGGAGTTAGTGGCGTCGGCGCAAGCAGGAGTGGAAATCATCGGCGATATTGAATTGTTTGTGCGTGAGGCAAAAGTACCAGTGGTAGCAATTACTGGATCAAATGGTAAAAGCACTGTCACTCGATTGATGGGTGACATTGTCGCCTGCGCCGGATGTCTGGTCGGTGTTGGCGGTAACATTGGGCTACCGGCTTTAATGCTATTGGATAGGCCTTACCAGTTATGTGTACTGGAGTTATCGAGTTTCCAATTGGAGACCACCCATAGTTTGCATGCTGTCGCAGCGTCCATCCTGAATATCAGCGAAGATCATATGAATCGCTATCCCCTTGGCCTGCAGCAATATCGTGCCGCTAAGCTAGAAATTTATCGGGATGCTGCGATATGCGTTGTTAATGCTGACGATGTGCTGACTCTACCGGTTGACGGATATGATGATCGCTGTGTCAGTTTTGGCGCCAAATCAGGTGATTATCGCCTTTGTTGTCGGGACGGACAGACCTGGTTGATGGCACGTGACGAGCTGCTGTTGAATTGCGCTGAGATGAAAATCAGCGGTCGCCACAATTATATCAATGCGCTGGCAGCTGTTGCGCTAGCGGATGCAGCGTGGTCGATTCCCCGTGCTACCAGCTTGGTGGCATTGCGTCAGTTTAGCGGACTGGCGCATCGTTTTGAATTGGTGCATGAACGTAAAGGTGTACGCTGGATTGATGACTCCAAGGCCACCAATGTGGGCAATACCGAAATGGCGCTTAAGGGTCTGACTATTGCGGGTACGTTACATTTGCTGTTGGGTGGTGATGGCAAGTCTGCTGATTTTTCGCCGTTAGCGCATTGGGTGCAAGGAAGCCAGGTACGGCTTTACTGTTTTGGTCAGGATGGCGAACAATTGGCAGCGCTAAGACCTGACGACGCTACGTTGACCGAAACCTTAGAGCAAGCGATGCATATTATCGGTAACCGTGTAAGATCAGGTGATTTGGTATTGTTGTCGCCGGCTTGCGCAAGCCTGGATCAATTTAAGAACTTTGAAGTCCGTGGCGACGTTTTCACACAGTTGGCACGAGAAATTGGCTGATGTGTATCTTCGAAATAGGTGTCATCGAGCGGTTAAAAAATTGGGTAATCTGGGAGCTTGAGGCTGGAGCGTCGATTCATGTGCTATACGATCGCACGCTGCTATGGCTGACTTTAGGCCTTTCCTGTATTGGCTTTGTGATGGTGACCTCGGCTTCGATGCCTATTGGCACGAGATTATCGGACGATTCATTCTATTTCGCCAAGCGCGACGCGCTCTATTTTTGTTTGGCTTTTTTATTGTCGCTGTGCACCCTGCGGATCCCAATGGCGGTCTGGCAACGTTACAGTTCAGTCATGTTGCTGTTGACCCTGGTGATGTTATTGTTGGTGCTGGTAGTTGGTAGTTCGGTCAACGGTGCCTCACGTTGGATAGCTTTAGGCCCATTGAGTATACAGCCGGCTGAGTTATCAAAATTAGCGTTATTTTGCTATCTCTCCAGTTATCTGGTGCGTAAGGTAGAGGAAGTGCGTAATAATTTTTGGGGTTTTTGCAAACCAATGGCTGTGATGGCGGTTTTGGCGATGTTATTGTTAGCACAGCCTGACCTAGGTACCGTGGTGGTGCTGTTTATCACCACGCTGCAGATATTGTTTCTCGCTGGCGCCAAACTATGGCAATTTTTATCGATTATCGCTTCGGGCATTTTTGCGATGGTGTTTTTGATTATTGTTAAGCCTTACCGAATGCGGCGCGTGACCTCTTTTTGGAATCCGTGGGAAGATCCTTTCGATAGCGGATATCAGTTGACCCAGTCGCTAATGGCTTTTGGTCGCGGAGAATTTTGGGGGCAAGGATTGGGTAATTCGGTGCAAAAACTGGAATATTTACCGGAGGCGCATACCGATTTTATCTTTGCTATTCTCGGTGAAGAACTAGGATATTTTGGCGTGGTGTTGGCGCTGTTGATGGTGTTTTTAGTCGCTTTTCGTGCCATGACCATTGGTCGTAAAGCGCTGGAGATCGACCAGCGGTTTTCCGGTTTTCTGGCCTGCTCCATTGGCATATGGTTCAGTTTTCAGACGCTGGTAAATGTGGGGGTTGCTGCTGGCATGCTACCTACCAAGGGTTTGACATTACCGTTTATCAGTTATGGTGGTTCTAGCTTGCTGATTATGTCAACAGCTATAGTGCTGTTGTTGAGAATAGATTTTGAGACGCGTATGGTTAAAGCGCAGGCATTTGCGAAAGGTGGCCGATGACGGAAACAAAGAGGCGGATAATAGTGGTTGCGGGCGGTAGCGGCGGTCATATATTTCCAGGACTAGCAGTGGCTCATTACCTTATAGCACAGGGTTGGCAGGTCCTCTGGCTAGGCACTGCTGATCGCATGGAAGCCGAGTTAGTGCCTCGGCATGGCATCGATATCGAGTTTATTCGTATCAACGGGCTAAGTGGTAAAGGATTGGAGGTCCAGTTGATGACACCGTTGTTTATCTGGCGCGCGGTATGGCAGGCACGTTGCATTATGCGTTCTTGGCAACCAAACGTGGTGTTAGGCATGGGCGGATATGTTTCTGGTCCAGGTGGCCTGGCAGCTTGGAGCTATGGTATCCCGTTGGTTTTACATGAGCAGAACCGTATCGCTGGTTTAACCAACCGTTGGTTAGCAAAAATTGCTTGCAAGGTACTGCAGGCATTCCCAGGTGCTTTTCCTCACGCTAAGGTGGTGGGTAACCCGGTGCGCGATGAGGTATCGGCGCTGCCGGAGCCAGTTGAGCGTTTGCGCGCCCGAGCTGGCCCTATTCGGGTATTGGTGATCGGCGGAAGTCAGGGGGCGCGAGTGTTAAATGAGATCATGCCGTCGGTCGCTGCTTGGTTGTCTAGCAGATTGACCTTGTGGCATCAGGCTGGTAAGTGGGCGTTAGCGGAGGTTACCCAATCCTATGCTCAGGCAGGGGAGCTCAACTACCGGGTGATGGCATTTATCGACGATATGGCGGCGGCCTATGCATGGGCAGATGTAGTAGTGTGCCGTTCTGGCGCACTGACGGTGAGTGAAATTGCCGTTGTTGGGTTGCCGGCGATATTTGTGCCTTTTATGCATAAAGATCGTCAGCAGTATTGGAACGCGTTACCGCTGGAACAGGCCGGAGCAGCAAAAATTATTGAACAGCCGGAATTTACCACTTCACGCGTTAGCGAGGTACTGGCCGGATGGGATCGATCAGCATTGCTTGAAATGGCGCTACGCGCTAGAACTATGGCGCGTCTTGACGCCACTGAGAGGGTGGCTCGGGAAGTGGTAATGGTGGCTAACTCTGAGCAGTGTGTGCAATAGAATTTTTGCCGCTGGATAAACATTTTTTTGACATAAGCGGTAATAAAGTGAACATACAACAACTGGCTAAACTGCGAACCTTTGTGCCTGAAATGCGTCGAGTTAGGCAAATCCACTTTGTTGGCATTGGCGGCGCAGGCATGGGTGGGATCGCAGAAGTGCTAGCGAATGAAGGTTATCAAATCAGCGGCTCTGATCTAGTACCGAATGCGGTAACGCAACAATTGATGTTACTGGGCGCGCAAATTTTTTTCAATCATCGTCCAGAGAATATTAGTAAAGCCAGCGTAGTCGTGATATCGAGTGCTATCGCTGAGGATAACCCGGAGATCGTTGCTGCCAAAGAAGTGCGTATTCCAGTAATTCAGCGTGCGGAAATGTTGGCTGAGCTGATGCGCTTTCGTTACGGTATTGCTATCGCGGGTACCCACGGTAAAACCACCACTACGGCCATGGTGGCGAGTATTTACGCCGAAGCCGGCCTTGATCCAACTTTTGTGAATGGGGGTTTGGTGAAGGCGTCGGGCGTGCATGCCCGTCTTGGTTGCAGCCGCTATTTGATTGCGGAAGCTGATGAAAGCGATGCCTCATTCCTGCATTTGCAGCCAATGGTGGCCATTATTACCAATATAGAAGCCGATCATATGGATACTTACCAGGGTGATTTTGAGAAGTTAAAACAAACATTTATTAGTTTTTTGCATAATTTACCGTTTTATGGTCGCGCGGTGATGTGCATCGATGATCCAGTAATTCGTGAACTTTTGCCTAGGGTTGGCCGCCAGATTACCACTTATGGTTTCAGTGACGACGCCGATCTACGCATTGCCGATTACCGCCAGGAGGGAGCTCGCGGTAGTTTTACTCTCTATGGGAAGGATAAGTCGGAAGTGCGGGTGTCGCTAAACGCTCCAGGTTGTCACAATGCGCTCAATGCTGTGGCAGCTATTGGGGTGGCGACTGAAGAAGGTATCGATTACGAGAGCATTTTGCAAGCGATGTTGCAATTTCAGGGCACCAGTCGCCGTTTCGATGATCTAGGTAGTTATGCTTTGGAGAACATTAACGGTAAAATGGGGAAAGTAATGTTGGTGGATGACTACGGTCACCATCCAACTGAGGTGGATGTTACGATTAAAGCGGTGCGTGCCGGTTGGCCAGATAAACGTTTAGTCATGGTATTCCAGCCGCATCGTTTTACCCGAACCAGGGATCTATATGATGATTTCGCCAACGTACTCTCCGGTGTGGATGTTTTGCTGATGCTGGATGTCTATTCCGCCGGCGAAGCCCCGATTCCGGGCGCTGATAGTCGATTATTATGCCGCACGATCCGAGGACGTGCGAAGGTAGATCCGATTTTAGTGCCAAATATAGATGCATTGCCTATGACTCTGGCGTTAGTTCTAGAGGATAACGATCTGGTGCTGATGCAAGGTGCCGGCACGGTAGGTAAAATTGCCCGTAAACTAGCTAAGCTTTGCAGTCACGCAACAACGTGGAAGTGATGGTTTAGATGGCTAAGAGCTTCCTTAGGTACAGATAACACCGTTGTGAAGGGAGCAGATTGAGATGTCTTAGATGGTGATAAATGTACTAAGTAACCGTGAAACGGAAAGAGCCGTTGTACGGTGCAGTAACGGTAGACAGCTTGCAGGTTTGATGTTTCTATTAATGGTGCTTGGCATTATCGTTTGGGGCTATTGGAAGATTGTCGCCTGGATGGAAGATGCCGATCGTGTACCGTTATCCCAGTTTATGGTGACTGGCGATCATCACTGTACCACTAATGAGGATATCCGCCAGTCAATTCTGGCGCTGGGTCAACCAGCCTCTTTTATGAGGCTGGATGTGAACGAGATTCAGCAGCAGCTCGAGCGGCTTCCGTGGATCAAGCAGGTCAGTGTGCGCAAACAGTGGCCGGATGAATTGAAAATCCATTTGGTAGAATATGTACCGGTAGCGCGTTGGAACGATTTGAACATGCTTGATAGCAGTGGCAAAGCTTTCAGTGTTCCGGTAGAACATGTTGGCAAACAATCGATGCCGATGCTTTATGGCCCGGATGGCAGTGAGAAAGACGTGCTAGCTTGTTACCGTATCTTTAATGAGGTGCTGAGTTCTGCCAAATTTCAGCTTAAGGCAGTATGTATGAGCGCGCGTTATTCTTGGCAATTAATGTTACAGAATAATATTCGTTTAGAACTGGGCCGATATGATAAAGTTCGGCGGCTGCAGCGTTTTATCGAAATTTATCCGTTTCTTCTCCAGCAGGCTTGGAACGATAATAAGCGTATTAGCTATGTTGATTTGCGTTATGACTTGGGCCTTGCTGTAGGTTGGGCTTCGGTCTTTATTGAACCGAAAACCGAAAAACAGTAATCAGCAACATGATTAGGTACAGGCACAGCAATAATGATTAAGGCAACGAACAGAAAACTGGTAGTTGGATTGGAAATCGGTACGGCAAAGGTCGCTGCGCTGGTAGGGGAAGTTCAGCTTGATGGTATGGTCAATATCATTGGCGTGGGCAGTTGCCCGTCGCGTGGAATTGACAAAGGTGGTGTCAACGATTTGGAATCAGTGGTGAAATGCGTCCAACGCGCCATTGATCAGGCAGAGCTGATGGCGGATTGCCAGATTTCATCCGTATATCTTGCTTTGTCTGGTAAACATATCAGCTGCCAAAATGAAATAGGGATGGTTCCTATTTCAGAGGAAGAGGTGACCCAGGAAGATGTGGAAAATGTGGTGCACACAGCCAAATCTGTGCGGGTGCGAGATGAACATCGCATCCTACACGTCATCCCTCAGGATTACTCCATTGATTATCAGGAAGGTATAAAAAATCCGGTTGGTCTGTCTGGCGTGCGAATGCAGGCCAAAGTCCATTTAATAACCTGCCATAATGATATGGCAAAGAACATTGTCAAAGTGGTTGAACGGTGCGGTTTAAAAGTTGACCAATTAATTTTTTCTGGTTTGGCTGCCAGCTATGCGGTATTGACCGAAGATGAGCGTGAGCTGGGTGTTTGCGTAGTAGATATTGGTGGTGGCACCATGGATATGGCGGTTTATACCGCAGGCGCTTGGCGCCATACTAAGGTGATCCCTTACGCTGGCAACGTAGTCACCAGCGATATCGCCTATGCTTTCGGCACACCACCCACCGACGCCGAGGCAATTAAAGTCCGATATGGCTGCGTACTGGGATCGGTGGTTAGAAAAGACGAGAGCGTGGAAGTGCCAAGTGTGGGCGGCCGCCCGTCACGTAGTTTGCAGCGTCAGACTTTGGCCGAGGTGATCGAACCTCGTTATACCGAATTGCTGAATCTGGTGAATGACGAAATTCTGCAACTGCAGGAAGAGCTTCGTCAGCATGGCGTGAAGCACCATCTTGCCGCAGGTATCGTATTAACTGGTGGTGCCGCGCAAATCGATGGCCTGGTTGCTTGTGCGCAACGGATATTCCATACTCAGGTCCGTATTGGTCAGCCCCTGAATATTACCGGACTGATAGATTATACTCAAGAGCCGTACTATTCCACCGTTGTTGGGTTGTTGCATTACGGAAAAGAGTTTCATCTGAGTGGTGAGATAGAAATTGAAAAACGTGCTTCAGTGCGAACCTGGTTTAAGCGGATCAGTGGTTGGCTGAGGAAAGAGTTTTAAAAGTTTTCAGACGGAGCTAAGCTGTGTGAAGACATCCAGTAGGCTACTGCTGTTATAATCACTGTATTATATTAAAACGGATCTTTTTTTGATGTTGTAAACATTACAATGTTTTCTAGATTTATATTCCATTTTCAATTAATGAATATTTCTCTATGGGCGCTTGTATTTCACCTGCACCAGTAAACTGATTAAAAATGTTAACCATGATAAAAATGCGACAAGCGGTAAAATTATTCATATTGCTATGATGTATGCTGGGATAAAGGTTGAACAGTAATATAGAAAGATTAGAACATATAGTAAGGAAAAGCGCCGTAATTAATCCAGCATTATTTGGCGTTCAGATAACCCTAACAACATATGATATTATCGGTTTTGAGTTTGTTGAGAAATTATAACAGATTCAAAGAAGCACAACCTAGATTGTTGCAGTAAACATGCTGAAAATTAAATAAAGTCATACCCGATGGGGTATTATGATGCCCAGCTAGCGCTAAAATAGCATAGGCTGGTTTAGATCAGCCAGTGAGCAATAGACGTGGAAATGACCACTGGTAACGAAAGCTTGGTTGCCATCTATATTTTTTGGTAGATGATCCATGTTTTTATGAATAAAACGGTTATTTCGGCAGATTTTTCATTACGATGCCTGTCACTAACGAGTATTTTATACGACCTTTAGAAAAGCCCGTCGACGGCGTAGGTTTATTAAACAAAGCCAGTGACAGGCACAAAACGGAGAAAAACTATGTTTGAACCAATGGAATTAACTAATGACGCGGTGATTAAAGTTATCGGTGTCGGCGGTGGTGGAGGCAACGCTGTCGAGCATATGGTATGTGAACGCATCGAAGGAGTGGGTTTTTTTGTAGTTAATACCGATGCTCAGGCATTGAGAAAGACAGCGGTAGGGCAGACTATCCAGATCGGTAGCAATATCACCAAGGGTTTGGGTGCTGGAGCTAACCCAGAAGTAGGCCGCCACTCTGCAGAAGAGGATCGCGAAGCGTTGCACGCTGCGTTAGAAGGCGCGGACATGGTATTTATTGCTGCGGGTATGGGTGGTGGCACTGGTACTGGCGCGGCTCCTGTGGTGGCGGAAGTAGCTAAGGATCTGGGTATTTTGACCGTAGCTGTGGTCACGAAACCTTTTAATTTCGAAGGCAAAAAACGTATGGCGTTCGCTGAGCTGGGTACTGCTGAACTTTCCAAGCATGTGGATTCGTTAATCACTATTCCTAACGACAAATTGCTGAAAGTTTTGGGCCGTGGCATTTCATTGCTGGATGCTTTCGGTGCTGCTAATGATGTACTAAAAGGAGCGGTACAGGGCATAGCTGAATTAATTACCCGGCCGGGCTTGATGAACGTTGACTTCGCTGATGTGCGCACTGTGATGTCGGAAATGGGCTATGCCATGATGGGCTCTGGCGTTGCCTGTGGTGAAGATCGTGCTGAAGAAGCGGCTGAAATTGCGATTTCCAGTCCGCTGTTGGAAGATATCGATCTATCCGGAGCTCGTGGTGTGTTAGTCAACATTACCGCTGGTTTTGACTTGCGTTTGGATGAGTTCGAAACTGTGGGTAACACTATCCGAGCCTTTGCCTCCGATAACGCTACCGTAGTGATCGGCACTTCGCTGGATCCAGATATGAATGACGAGCTACGTGTCACTGTGGTGGCAACCGGTATCGGTATGGACAAGCGTCCGGAAATCACTCTAGTTACGAACAAGCAAAACAGTCAGCCGGTAATGGACAATCGCTACCGCGATCATTCCTACGTTATGTCTATGCTTTCTCAGGAGCAGAAAGTGGTAGCCAAAGCAGTTAATGAGCAAAATTCACGGTCTAGTAAGGAACACGATTATTTGGATATCCCAGCTTTTTTGCGTAAACAGGCGGATTGAACCGTGCGATTTTGGAACCTACGCTCTTTGTGTGTTAGACTGGCTTGCCCATTCTTCTTTGATATTATTAGGAAAAAGTAGGTGGCATGAATAACATTGAGAGATAAACAGATGATCAAACAGCGGACATTAAAATATATTGTGCAGGCGACCGGTGTTGGGTTGCATACCGGTAAAAAGGTCACACTGACACTACACCCTGCACCGGCAAATACCGGTGTCATCTACCGTCGTACCGATTTAAACCCGTCGATGGATTTTCCCGCGGATGCCAGTTTGGTGCGTGACACTATGCTTTGCACTTGTTTGGTGAATGAGCATGGTATGCGTGTTTCCACTGTTGAGCACCTGAATGCGGTGCTGTCTGGTTTGGGAATCGATAACATCATAGTTGAGATCGATGCGCCTGAAATCCCGATTATGGATGGCAGCGCTGGTCCTTTCGTCTATTTGCTATTGGACGCTGGTATTGAGGAGCTTAACAGTGCCAAGAGATTTTTGCGACTTAAACAGTCGGTGCGCGTCGAAGATGGGGATAAATGGGTTGAGCTTACGCCATTCAACGGTTTTACGCTTGATTTTACTATCGATTTCAAACACCCTGCAATTGATGTAAGATCGCAACGTTATTTCTTAAACTTTTCATCTGAGTCGTTTGTTCGTCAAATTTGCCGCGCGCGTACCTTCGGTTTTATGCGTGATATCGAATCGCTGCAATCTCGAGGACTTGCGCTAGGAGGCAGTTTTGACTGCGCCATTGTAGTCGATGACTATCGTGTGCTAAATGATGACGGTTTGCGTTTTGACGATGAGTTTGTTCGCCACAAAATGCTTGATGCTATTGGCGATCTGTTTATGTGTGGCCATAACATCATTGGCGCGTTTACCGCTTTTAAGTCCGGCCATGCATTAAATAATAAATTGTTGCAAGCAGTGCTGGCTCGTCAAGAAACATGGGAAATGGTGACATTTGAAGATGAGGCTGAGCTACCGTTGGCGTTCAAGGCCCCAACGTTTGTCATGGCGTAACATAGATAGGTGGATGGGTACACTTAGTTAATGATACGCTCTTTGTTTCTTTTTATTCGGTGCATCACAAAAAAGAGTTTACTTTCTATGTCTGGAGAGGTCGGTATTTTCTTCGGCCAGACGTGCTAGTCGTTCCAATATTTTTTTTAATTTTCCTTCGCTGTGCACCGCCATATGGCGAAGCAGCGCCGCACTTTGCGGGCTTAATTTTCGTGGGTTGTCGATAACCTGCCGGTTGCCTGTCACATAATTGCTATTATTTTTCTCATTCAATTTCTCATGTATCATCATCGCAGGGTTAATCCTGATGTCGATGGTAGATAATGATGGTAAAATTTGTGCGCGTAATGCGGATAATAATTGATTTTGTTCATAGCGTAACCGTGCTAACCAGCTGGCGTTAGCGGTCTCTAATACTATGATGTTTTCACGAAAATTTGCGACGCGGCACCAGAGGCGTAGTGGTGTAGGTAGCAGCGTGGTGACTGCATGATTAAGATTCAACAGCATCAACGCATGCCGTTGAATCTGTGAAAGGGTAGTGATACGGGTATTGCCGAACAGACTATCGATGGATTGTGGACGATTATGGCGCATAATAAAAACTCCAGCGAAATATATGATTGATCATGAATATTTTAAATTTTTGGTGGGACTTTGGCAGATGTTATTTTTGGTAGCATATTTTGTTGGGATTATAATGGAGGATGGTTTGTTGATTTTAGCGTACTTTTCATATTTGGCAGCGGGCAAAATTTTTTTTTGCATCAGATCGATAGTTCTAGCTTTAGTCAATAAATGCCTGCATGTTCAGCTGCGGCAGCTGGCTGACTCGAGTCGGTAGCTGTGCGCTAGTATATTAGCGTAGGATTGGTTATTGTGATTAACAACTGCCACGCATGTTTATATCAAAGCATGCAAGGTACCGTGTCCTTAGTTGTACAGCATTTTTCTGTCGAGTTTATTTTTGGCCGTCGGTAAACAGCGGTCGTGACGAGATATAATTCACTATGCTAGCAAAATTATTAATCAAAATTTTTGGCAGCCGTAATGACCGGACACTGCGTCGTATGGGCAAAGTGGTAGATACGATCAACAGGATGGAACCGGATATGGAAAAATTAAGTGACCAACATCTTGCTGCTAGAACCACTGCATTTCGTGCCCGCATTGCTCAGGGAGAAACCATTAACAGCTTGTTGCCGGAAGCTTTTGCAGTGGTACGTGAGGCTAGTAAACGTGTGTTTGATATCCGTCATTTTGACGTTCAACTGCTGGGAGGTATGGTGCTTAATGACCGTTGCATCGCTGAGATGCGCACCGGGGAGGGGAAAACCTTAACCGCAACTTTACCGGCTTATTTGAACGCTTTGAGCGGCAAAGGGGTGCATGTGGTTACGGTTAACGACTATTTGGCGCGTCGCGATGCTGATAGTAATCGGCCGCTGTTCGAGTTTCTAGGCTTGACCATTGGCATCAATTTGCCTGGTTTATCGGCATCTGCTAAACGAGCCGCTTACGCTGCTGATATAACCTATGGTACCAACAACGAGTATGGTTTTGATTATCTGCGCGATAATATGGCGTTTAGTCAGGAAGAGCGCGTGCAGCGTAAATTACATTATGCGCTGGTGGATGAGGTAGACTCTATACTGATCGATGAAGCCAGGACCCCGCTTATTATTTCAGGTCCGGCGGAAGATAGTTCGGAATTGTATCGCTGGGTGGATAAATTGATTCCCCATTTGATCCGCCAGGATAAAGAGGATTCAGACAGCTTCCATGGGGAAGGTCATTTTTCGGTGGATGAAAAATCCCGTCAAGTGAACTTTACCGAGCGCGGCTTGGTATTGATTGAAGAGATGTTGGTGAATGCTGATGTTATGAAAAAGGGCGAGTCCCTTTATTCACCGGCCAATATTATGTTGATGCACCATGTCACTGCAGCATTGCGCGCACATGTGCTATTTGCCCGCGATGTAGACTACATCATTAAAAACGGCGAAGTGATCATCGTTGACGAGCATACTGGTCGTACGATGCCAGGTCGCCGATGGTCCGATGGATTGCACCAGGCAGTGGAAGCCAAGGAAAATCTGGTTATTCAGAATGAAAACCAAACGTTGGCGTCCATTACTTTTCAAAATTATTTCCGCCTGTATGATAAGTTGGCTGGGATGACCGGTACTGCCTATACTGAAGCTTTTGAATTCATCGCTATTTATAAGTTAGACACCATTATTATCCCCACTAACTGTCCAATGATCCGTAAAGATTTGCCTGATTTGGTTTATATGACTGAGCATGAGAAAATAGATGCTATTGTCAAGGATATTCAAGCCTGTACCGCGCGTGGTCAGCCGGTGTTGGTGGGGACAATTTCTATTGAAAAATCCGAATTGATTTCTCGTGCGCTTGATAAAGCTAGCATAGCCCATAAAGTTTTGAACGCTAAATTTCATGCCATGGAAGCTGATATCATTGCCCAGGCTGGTCAATTGGGAGCAGTTACTATCGCGACGAATATGGCCGGGCGTGGGACCGATATTGTGTTGGGTGGTAGTTGGCAGGCGGAGATTGCGGCGCTGCGTGAGCCAGATGAGCAACAAATTGCCGATATTAAAGCTGCTTGGCAGCAGCGTCATGGTGCGGTGTTGGCTGTCGGCGGACTACACATCATCGGTACCGAGCGTCATGAATCACGCCGTATTGATAACCAGTTGCGGGGCCGTTCTAGTCGCCAGGGGGATGTCGGTTCGTCCCGTTTTTACCTGTCTATGGAAGACTTTTTGATGCGTATTTTTGCCTCTGATCGTGTCGCTGGTATGATGCGTAAATTGGGCATCATGCCTGGCGAGGCCATCGAACATCCCTGGGTCACCAGGGCTATTGCTAACGCTCAGCGAAAAATAGAAAGTCGCAATTTTGATATTCGTAAACAATTGCTGGAATATGATGACGTGGCTAACGAGCAGCGTCGCGCTATTTACACTCAGCGTAATGAACTGCTGGATGTGGTGGATATAAGCGAAACCATCAAAAGCATTCGTAAAGATGTGCTCAATGTAATCCTCGACACTTATATTCCCCCTCAGTCGTTGGAAGAAATGTGGGATGTGGTTGGCTTGGAGAAGCATTTGAAGGATGATTTTGACTTGAATATGCCCATCGCACAATGGTTGGCTGATGAATGTGATCTGCATGAAGAGACGTTGCGTGAGCGCGTGTTTGCGCTAACGCTGGATCAATATCAGCGTAAAGAAGAGGTAGTTAGCAGCAAAATGATGCGTAACTTCGAGAAGGGAGTCATGCTACAAACTCTCGACTCTTTATGGAAAGAGCACTTGGCGGCGATGGACTATTTGCGTCAAGGGATCCATCTACGAGGTTATGCGCAAAAAGATCCCAAGCAGGAATATAAACGTGAATCCTTCGTGATGTTTGCAGCCCTGCTGGAATCGCTAAAATATGAAGTGATCAGTACATTAAGTAAGGTACAAGTGTGCATCCCGGAAGGGGTAGATGTTCTGGAAAAGCAGCGATATGGAGTAGCTGAGCATGTGAACAGTCAGCAGCTACTTAATTGTCAAGAGCTGTCGGTGGTGGAGCCACCGGCGGGCGCACTGGTACAAGAAGGGTGCAAAGTCGGCAGTCGAGACTCCTGTTCTTGCAAATCTGGTAAAAAATTTAAATAGTGTTATGCGCAAAAGTTAAGCTACAGTTTATGGGTGTTGTTATGGAGATAAAGTAATGTATCCAGATAGTCTGTGGCTTGGATGTATGCCATTGGTATTTTGGGAGCACTAATTTTATGATGATACGAAACATTTCAGTGGGCATTATACGTAATGCTCGCCGGGAAATTTTTATTGCCAAGAGATCGGAAGACGTCCATATGGGGGGGTTTTGGGAGTTTCCCGGTGGCAAAGTTAAAGCAGGAGAATCCTTCCAACAGGCGTTGTTCCGGGAACTGCGAGAAGAGGTCGGCATTAAGGTGGTGCATGCTGAGCTGCTCGGGACTAGTGAGCATAATTTTTTTGAGCAGCATATGGTAATTTATTTCTTTTTGGTGGAACACTGGTATGATATGCCTTGTGGCAATGAAGGCCAGCAAGTGCGCTGGTGCCCGCAGTTTGATCTAGCAATTGATGAATTCCCCCCAGATAGTGAGGTGATCATTCATCAATTGATGTCGGACTGACCGTTGTGCAATATGGGTGAGAGAGGATATTGTCTTTTTTTACGGCCAATGTTGTATCCTTACGTCTAGTGTTCCTCAGTAGCTGTTTGCATCACTCCAGTCTTCGTTGTGAGTAATCTGCAAATCGCTAGAGATGCGTTTTTTTTCCTCAGCCCACTCTACAAGATCGATGAGCTGGCAGCGTTTATTGCAAAATGGCCGAAATGGGCTGTTCTCACTCCATTCTACTTGTATGCCACAGGTAGGGCAGGCGACGATTGTAATGTCATCGCTCATAATAACATCCTTTTTAATAGCAGGGTTTTTAAACGGAGGCAGTTCAGTATTATATCCTGTGATAGATAAGGATAGTGTAAACGGATGTATAGCTGTAAACTTACGGGTAAAGAGATTTTTCACTGGTATATGTATATACAGAATATGTCACTGTCTTTAGGCTTATCTAAAAAATGGTATACTGAATTTGATTTTTTAAATAAGCTGGAAATAGGGTACTAGATGGATGATATTCTGTCCATATCCCCATTTAGGGGATATAGGGCTTCAACGATACAACCATTTGTGAGTCATGCTGGTGACAGATGAAGTTTAGGTGGAAACAGCAGATCGAAATGAAGCTATTGTCAAAAATTGATATCTGCGTACTTTCCCTTATGAATCTTTCTGGTACTAAATTGAGCCAGGCGGGGGTTTGAGCAGCTATTAGCATCATCAAAGTGTGTATGCACATTGTTTTAGCTCGATATGTATGTATTAAATGCGCTCATCTATAGTAGATGATGGTTATTTTTCTCACTTCCCTAATCTATAGAATTTCTGCTGTTGGCAATTTCGCTAAATGTTTGATGATGGTAAAGTTGCCAGAAAAATTCTAGTTGTTTCCAAATGTATTTTACTTGAGCGGATGTTGAAGTAGCACTGTTATTGAGTAAATATCACTGATGATGACTTATCTTGTTGTGTTTCTAACGCCGCTAGCGTGAGATAGCGGCGGTGCAAAATGGTAACATGGTTCTTTATTTCTTCGGGGTGTCCGCTATTATGAATAATATCGTCAGCACAGGCCAGCCGCTGCTGGCGGGGCACCTGTGCATCCAAAATTTTTTTAACCTGACTTCGGCTACTTCCGTCACGGGACATAGTGCGTGTAATCTGAATTCTATGCTCCACATCCACTACCAGTATTCGGTTAGCGCGTCGCTGTAGGTTGTTTTCGATCAGTAGTGGTACCACCCATAGCATATAGAGTGTTCTAACTGATCGGAACTGTTGTTCAGTTTTCTTTTGGATGAGTGGATGAAGCAAATCGTTGAGCCAAGATTTATCGTTTGGCGCTTTAAAAATTTGTTTTTTAAGTGCGGCACGATTCAGCGATCCGTCTGCACACAGCATCATCAGGCCAAAACGATCAGCAATAGCTCGCAAAGCAGGGCTGCCTGGTTGTACTACCTGCCGGGCGATAACGTCAGCATCTACTAAAGGAACACCTAATGCGGTAAAGGCGCTGGCTACTGTGCTTTTACCGCTACCGATGCCACCGGTTAGGGCAACAATATAGTGCATAACTACCTCATCCTAAAGAGAATGATCTGGCCAAGGTTAAATTGGTTCGATTGTCGTAGTGTAAAACGGATAAATTTCTCAGTCTTTACTTTAATAGTATGATACTCGTTTTTGGATTGGCAATTTGTGTCTGATATTTATCAGCAATTCTTTATTTTTTTCCAGCAAGATCCTAATACGTATTAAAGAAGATGTGAAGGTAGATTTAAAGATTTTACCATTCGACGGAAGCGTTTTGCTTTCCCTAAAAAATTGTTTCGACATTGAACTGTAGTGAGATTTTAGGTAGAAATGCTTTAGCATCAGCTGGTACAGTGTGTCACTTATCCAATATTGTTGCGCAATAGATAAATATAATACAATGGTATTATATTATAGGAATTTATTGCAAAAATACTAAAATAGATACTGCGCTACGTAATAGCACGTATCGGTATTTTCGATGCCGATTTAACTAATATGAATCAAGTACCTAGCCAACTGTGACAACAGTCATTTGTGCTAGGGCCCAGCCGCAATGGTTTAGGAGCTAATTTTCTTCGGTGCCAATAGTGTTAACTAAGCATTGGTGTTTGGTTTGCTCTTTACCGTTCGTATGAAAACAGGCTGCCAGCGATCTGAACAGTTAATTATCAGCAACGACGGCGTGCGTGTGTATATTACTAAAATATTAGGCGGTGGCGAGGATTGGGTGATGCTTGTAGGTATACAGTCCGATCAAATAAATGTGTGTGAAGGTATATTTCACTGATGTTTTTTGTTTAATTAAATATAGCTGTAGTTTTTCCTTTAATAGTAAAGTTATTATTGAAGGTTGTTCAAATTGGTTGTTTGTTGACTGGGATATTTCGTTAAATAATTTTATTTAATGTGCTTACCGCCATGACGTTGCTTTACTTGGATATCGTACTTTGGTCAATACTTGAGTCCTCGGAGAGTCATTTTATTTGTGATATGGCTGATATTTCTTGCTAGAGCGTGTAGATGGCAGACAACATTATTATTTTTAACGTTCTGTTGTTGGTTCTTATTTGTATCCTAATAGAAAATAAGCTGTCTTTCTGTTGGGAGCTCAGTGGTTTGATTGCTTAGTAGTTATTAGCATGTGTATCGTGAGCCCTTTTGTGGGTTGGTGTTTTAATTTTTGGCTTATTTGCTATAAGGATTCATGTTGTGCTTTTGTATTTATTATTACTCTGTGCCAAATCAGAGCTGATCATTCCCTAATGCATTCAATGCCACTTATATAACAACTGGATTTATGGCAGGCGCGTATTTCAATATTGGCCAGTATTACAAAAGTTTGTTCACGCCGCCCTATTGGAACTTGTAGAAACACCTCCAGGTGGAGAAACTAGCTTCACGATTGGGCGGAATGGCATGATAGTGAACGCTTCAGTTCCTAATAGGTAAATATTAGTTTGTTTATCGGGTGTTAAAACGCATGGCAAGGTCCAGCGCATACACATGCTTGGTTAACGCACCAACGGAAATGTAATCAATACCAGTCAAAGCAAAATCTCGCAGGGTATCGAGGGTGATGTTTCCGGAAACTTCTAGTGCTGCACGATGACGAGTTAGGGCCACGGCAATAATCATTTTTTTACGGCTAAAGTTATCGAGTATGATGATATTGGCCCCGGCTTTTAGCGCTTCCTGTAGCTCTTCCAGTGTTTCCACTTCCACCTCTATTGGAATATCGGTGCGCAGAGCTAGGGCGTTTGAAACTGCCTTAGCGATAGAGCCAGCGGCGATAATATGATTTTCCTTTATCAGAAAGGCATCGGCCAAGCCGAGGCGATGATTGTTACCACCACCGCACAACACAGCATATTTCTGCGCGGTGCGTAGGCCTGGCAGGGTTTTACGTGTATCCAGCAGCGTGGTACCGGTATCGGCCAGCGCATCGGCATAGCGTTTCACTTGGCTGGCTACGCCGCATAAGGTTTGCATGAAATTGAGAGCGGTGCGCTCACCGGTAAGTAGTACTCGTGCTGGCCCGCTTAATCTGCACAGCATTTGATTGGCTTGGATAAGATCACCATCTGCCACATGCCAGTGAATTTTTACGTGGCCTCCCAATTGGTAGAACACTTCTTCTAGCCATCGCTGGCCGCAAAAAACGCCATTTTCACGGGTGATAATGACGGCGTCGGCCTGACTTGTTTCAAGCAAAAGGCGTGCGGTGATATCCATCTGTGTATCGATTATGCCACCGAGATCTTCTTTGAGCGCGGTTCTGACTGACTGTGGGATATCCTGTTGGATTCTTTTAAACAATTCCACACGGCGGTGCTCAGGATTATAACGCCTGATTGACATAAAATATTTCCGTATTTCTGTATTAAGGGATGCACCGAATCATGGTCCCTGTTTACTGTCTTAAAGTAACATTGTTTGACTAAAGATAAGTAATTATGTAGTTGGAACATAGTTGAATTTTAAGTGTTGAGCGCATTTTTTTACACCACTGTGACGACCAATCGGTTGATGTCCCTCTCTACTGCTTATTGGTTGGATTATAATATCAATCTGCTTACTTATTGCTAATTTAATTGCCACTGGAATCGATCAATTTTCTATAGTCTTCTAAATCCTGGCAGTTGATCGGATCTCTATTTTTCTGGTATTTGAATAATGACTGGTTTCAGTGCATTTTTTGATTTGACGCTACGGCGATTAGGTGTAGTCCCTATTTTCTTGTTCATCCAATAGCCTACGTATTACAACTTTCCCCTATAGATATTATAATTTCATCAAGCATCGAATGGCTTCTTTAATTTTTCTGCAGTTTGACTGCAAAAGTTCAGGGTGCGCTTCTCGTATCTCTAGGTTATTGATTGAGAGGAGATGTTAGATGATTGCGGTTGCGTTTTGTGTGATCTTATGTTTCAAATTTTTACAGTTACTTTTACTAACTTTTACCAAAGTTCTTGAGTCTATTAGTATTATAGCACGTATGAACGGTGTCGTTGCGTATTGATTTTTATTATGACATTAATGTTTTAAGCTTGTTTATTGATGTAGGTAGAGTACATTAGTTAACTAAAATAGAATATATAAAACTTTGTGTGTGTTCTTTTTAGATATTTTATTCTGGTATACCAGGTAGTTATGGCTATAATATCTAAATAATGTTAGTGATTAAGGTTTTATAAAGTCGTTGTTGTGATTTTTCGAATTAGTGATTTAAAAAAATTTTTGTTAATATTATTAGTCTACTTTCATTATTAAAAAGGGTAATATTTATTTTTTTAATTTGATGTGGTTATCAATTGCATCATAATTAGTATTATGAAGAAAATTTGTTCGAAATTTATTGATTTTATCATGAATTTTCATATTGTAAGTTATGGTATATATTTTCCTTTTATGATAAGCGTTATCGTAAAAAAAAGATAAATAAGAGCCGTTGATCACGATAGTATATATTATTTTTATTTATGTAATTAATTGTTTAACCGGTAAAATTATGAATATTTAGGATTCTGGCAAATAAAAAGTAAAAATATTTAAATTAATAATATTATGTAACTATAATATTCTATTATGCTGCTAGAGATGGTTAGTACGACATATTTACTGGTTTTTTGTGAAAATGTGTGCAAGAGATCAAAGCAAGATGGACAGGAGCTGAATAGTTTGTTACTTTTAGCGTTAAGCAAATGTAATTTGTATTACCAATTAATTTAGTCCCATCTGCTGAAAAACTATGATAATGACCTATAGTAAGATCCGTCAACCTAAGTTATTAGATATCATAAAACAGCAATTGGAATCCAAAGTTTTGCTGTTACGCTGGCAAGATCTCGGTATTCTCAATATGACCTGTTCGAAATAAGGTAGGTTCTTGAAGGCATCGTTGCCTATGATTTGTGGCACGTAGCTGTCGCGAACGATCACTGTGCCGACTCCAGCAACGCAAGGACTAAGCCTTGGAAAGTTTTGGTTTGTCGCTCCAGCAGAAGTTTTGCACCTGTCAATAGTTTTGGTAATCAGAATAATAGGAATATAGGATCCAAATAAACCATATTAGAGGTAGATAAGGAAAACTACCATGTCAGAACGTTTGTACAATGACGTGGATCCGATCGAAACACGCGATTGGTTACAAGCGATCGCATCGGTTATCCGTGAAGAAGGTATTGAACGCGCACAGTTCTTGATTAACCAGGTGTTGGACGAGGCGCGCAAAGGTGGGCTAAGCATTTCTTCTGGTATCGCCCGTCGTAATTATATTAATAGTATTGCGGTCGAGGATGAGCCTGACTATCCTGGTAATCTGAAGCTAGAGCGCCGTATCCGCTCTGCTATTCGCTGGAACGCCATCATGATTGTGCTGCACGCGTCCAAGAAAAATTTAGAACTTGGTGGGCATATGGCCTCCTTTCAGTCTTCGGCCACTATCTACGAAGTGTGTTTTAATCATTTCTTTCGTGCTCGAAATGATAAAGACGGTGGTGATCTAGTGTATTTCCAAGGCCATATCTCTCCCGGTGTATATGCTCGCGCTTTCCTTGAAGGACGGCTGACCGAGGATCAGATGAACAATTTTCGTCAAGAAGTGCATGGCAAGGGACTTTCCTCCTATCCTCATCCAAAATTGATGCCGGAATTCTGGCAGTTCCCTACCGTCTCTATGGGTCTTGGCCCGATCAGTGCTATCTATCAGGCAAAATTTCTTAAATATTTGAACTATCGTGCGCTGAAAGACACTAGTGACCAGACTGTTTACGCTTTTCTGGGTGATGGAGAGATGGATGAGCCGGAATCCAAGGGAGCTATTACTATCGCTACTCGTGAAAAGTTGGATAACTTGGTTTTTGTCATCAATTGTAACTTGCAGCGACTGGACGGTCCGGTCACCGGTAATGGTAAGATCATTAATGAGTTGGAAAGTATATTTGGCGGCGCTGGCTGGGAAGTAATCAAAGTTATTTGGGGCAGCCGTTGGGATGACTTACTGCGTAAAGACACCAGCGGTAAGCTGATTCAGCTGATGAACGAAACCGTTGATGGAGACTATCAAGCTTTTAAATCAAAAGACGGCGCCTACGTACGTGAGCACTTTTTTGGCAAATACCCAGAAACCGCTGCGCTAGTGAAAGATATGAGCAATGATGAAATCTGGGCGCTAAATCGCGGTGGTCACGATCCGAAGAAGATCTTTGCTGCTCTGCAAAAAGCTAAAAAAATTATCGGGCAGCCCGTGGTGATCTTGGCTCACACCATCAAAGGCTACGGTATGGGTATGATCGCAGAAGGTATGAATATCGCTCATCAGGTCAAAAAAATGAACATGGACGGGGTAAAATATTTTCGTGATCGTTTTAACCTGAACACTATCACCGATGATGACATTGAGTCTCTGCCCTATATCACTTTTGAAGATGGTTCCGAAGAATATACATATTTGCATGACCGCCGTAAAGAGCTGCACGGATATCTGCCAAGTCGTCTGAAAGACTTTACCAAGTCACTGGAATTGCCGGTGCTGGAAGAATTTGGTTCGCTGCTGGAGGAACAGAAAAAAAAGATCTCCACCACCATTGCCTTTGTGCGTGTGCTGAATGTGATGCTGAAAAATAAGTCGATCAAAGATCGACTTGTACCGATAATTGCCGACGAAGCGCGTACTTTCGGTATGGAAGGTTTGTTTCGCCAAATTGGCATCTATAGCCCTAACGGGCAGCAATATACGCCGCAGGATCGTGAGCAAGTTGCATACTACCGTGAAGATAAGAAGGGCCAAATTTTGCAGGAAGGTATCAATGAACTGGGGGCAGCTGCTTCCTGGTTGGCGGCCGCAACTTCCTACAGTACCAATGATTTTCCTATGATTCCGTTTTATATTTACTATTCGATGTTTGGTTTTCAGCGCATTGGGGATTTGTGTTGGGCGGCAGGAGATCAACAGGCGCGTGGCTTTTTGATCGGTGGGACTTCCGGTCGTACCACGTTGAACGGTGAGGGCCTGCAGCATGAAGATGGTCATAGCCATATTCAGTCTTTGACAATTCCCAATTGTATTTCTTATGATCCCGCCTATGCGTATGAAGTGGCGGTTATCGTACACGATGGTTTGACCCGCATGTATGGCGATAATCCGGAAAATATTTATTACTATCTGACTATGTTGAACGAAAACTACCATATGCCCGGTATACCGAAAGGCGCGGAAGAGGGTATCCGCAAGGGGATCTATAAATTGGAATCCTGTTCTGGCAGTAAAGGTAAAGTTCAGCTGATGGGTTCTGGTGCTATTTTACGTCATGTGCGCAAAGCTGCAAAAATCCTATCGAAAGAATACGGGGTTGGTTCTGATGTTTACAGTGTGACTTCTTTCACTGAATTGGTGCGCGAAGGTCAGGATTGTGAACGTTGGAATATGTTGCACCCTACGGAAACTCCGCGTATTCCTTATGTGGCTACTGTATTAAACGATGCGCCGGTGGTTGCGTCCACTGATTATATGAAATTGTTCGCTGAGCAGATTTGTAACTTCATTCCAGCCAGCGCGTTTCGCGTATTGGGCACCGATGGTTTCGGTCGTTCCGATAGTCGTGAAAATTTGCGTCGCCACTTTGAGGTGGATAGCAGCTATGTGGTGATTGCGGCACTGGGTGAACTGGCAAAACTTGGCGATATCGGCGCTGATGTTGTGGCTCAAACGATTAGTAAGTTAGGCATCAATGCTAGCAAAGTCAATCCTCGTCTAGCATAAGAGGTAAATAAATCATGGCTATTGAAGTTAATGTACCGGATATCGGTGTGGATGATGAAGTAGAAGTTACCGAAGTTTTGGTCAGTGTGGGTGATACAGTTAAAGCCGAGCAGTCGCTTCTTACCGTGGAAGGCGATAAAGTTTTGATGGAGGTTCCGGCGCCGTTTGCGGGTATCGTCAAAGCTATCAACATTAACGTCGGTGATAAGGTAAGCACAGGTTCGCTTATCATGGTGTTTGAGCTCGAAAGCTCTGCATTGGCGGTGTCTGATGACGTTAGCGAGATCCGCGAAGCATCTACAGAACCTGTTTCAAGTATCGATAAAAGACCTGCCGTGCGATCGCAAGTTAAGAGCAGAGGCGAGTTTATGGAAAATTATTCCTATGTTCATGCTACGCCGTTGATCCGCCGTTTGGCGTGCGAATTTGGTGTCAACCTAGAGAAGATTAAAGGGACCGGTCGTAAAGGTCGCATCTTACGTGAAGATGTCCGAGTTTATGTCAAAGATGCGGTTAAATTTGCTGAATCTACGCAGTTTGCTGAGCCAGTTGGTTTGCTGTCAAAATTGTTGCCTTGGCCGAAAGTGGATTTCAATAAATTTGGTGAAATTGAAGAGGTGGAACTAGGGAGGATTCAAAAAATTTCCGGTGCTAACCTACATCGTAATTGGTTAATGATTCCCCATGTAACTCAGTTTGACGAAGTTGATATCACCGAAGTGGAAGCGTTCCGCAAACGGCAGAACACCGAATCCGAGAAAAAGAAGATAGACTTGAAGATTATGCTGCTGGTATTTATCATGAAGGCAGTCGCAAAGGCTCTGGAAGAGTATCCGCGTTTCAACAGTTCGTTGTCAGAAGACGGTCAAAAACTAACGCTGAAGAAATATATCAACATGGGCGTGGCGGTAGATACCCCAAATGGTTTGGTTGTACCAGTATTCCGAGATGTGAACAAGAAAGGCATCATTGAGTTGTCGTATGAGCTGGTAGAGATTTCTAAAAAGGCTCGATCTGATAAGTTGACTTTTTCTGATATGCAGGGGGAATGTTTTACTATCTCAAGCTTAGGCGGTATAGGTGGCTCGTTGTTTACTCCTATCGTCAATGCGCCGGGAGTGGCTGTTCTAGGCGTATCCAAATCGTCGATAAAGCCGGTTTGGAACGATAAAGAATTCATTCCACGGCTGATATTGCCGTTGTCGTTGTCTTATGATCATCGCGTCATTAATGGCGCAGATGGAGCGCGTTTTATCAGTTTTATCAATAACGTGATGTCAGATATCCGTCGTTTGGTGATGTAAGATACAGGCCGGTTTGTTTTAATTTTTTGTCTGTCAAGTGCTATTTTTTCCTGTCAGGAATATACAACACATAATTATTCCTAATATGCTAATTTTATTTTATAACTATGATCATTTCTAATTAAAGTATAGTCTGAGTTGTTATTCAACAAACTATTTTTTAAGGTTAGAATGCAGTTGAATAGCCATTTTGTTCGTGGCATAGCACTGTCTTGCCCAGATCGTGTCGATGGTAGCTGAGCTTTGATTTACATTGGTCATTATTATTTCCTGTTATTAAGGTTGATTGGTATCAGCTTAATTTTTATTTAATATGACTGGCTAGTCACAAGTCTCTTTCAGTGGTAAGTTTATCAATAATTTAATGTGTAGCCGCAGCGTATTGTCTAACATGCTTAATCCCATCGTGGTCAGCATACGTTATATTTTATTTTTCTTTTATGGTATGACCTTTATTTTACTGAACTAAAATTGTATTTATAAAAATTCATAATTCTTGCAAGGATGGGAAACATATTTATTTTAATATCAATAGAGTTTTGATGTCCATCTCAGAATAGCAAAGATGAGGCCTTCTTTAAGCAATTTTATTTATACTAAATACTATGGATTAAAATATCAAACGATAATGTCAGTGATCCCTGTTTGATAAAATATTTTTTTGAAAAAGTTGATAAGTGATCTACATTTAATATTATTAGAAAGATGTCGATTTTTAATAAAGCAACGCGCTGAATAAATATAATACTAGACTTTTTCTAGTACTTCACCTGAAATAGCGTTTGCACTGGACATAAAGATAATTAGCAAATATTTGTAAATAAAATAATTTAGAAAATTATTTGTAATGTCCTACATAACAGGAATAGTGTTCCGTAATGATTACGGTACAGTTATTATAATCAGTGTAAAGTTTTAGGCATTTGTTCTGTTATTATTAAATAGAATATTTATCGTAATAATAATTATTTGGGTAATAACTTCATAAAAAGTATATTAGACATCTGAAATCATGGATATCATCGGATGTTATATCACTAGAGTTATCAGTAGAAAAATATTTATCATACGCACATTACAGAATATTGTATCAATACAAATAAGGTGGATACATGATTAAATCTGATCAATTTTTTTGAAATTAGCCTGTTTTATAACCAATTTTAGTTGAATATTGACAGTGTAGTTGTTCTAGTCTTGTTGCAAGTAAACTAAATTTGTCGTATTTCCCATCGGACTGGGGCGATGTAGTAGATTTTAATTTTTGTGAAAACAACTTACTGGACTAGGCCTGTATTATACAGCGTTCGATATGAGAATCAATTGTAGGCTGGTAGTTGTCGAGATGGTATTTTGGGCATAAACGATCATTTCCCCAATCAGTGCTGGCAATACCAGTATTTATTTTTAGTTGTCATATTTTACCATTTACATGAATGATTAGGGTGACTAGGATAAAGAGGTACAAAATCAGAAATATGTATTAAGCTATAATAGCTTACCAGCTATCTAAAATTCATATAACCTCTAAGACTATGAATATTATCGAACAAAATTTACAGCGAGTGCGGCAGCAAATTCGTATGATTGCACAAGATTGCGGAATCGATTTTCAACAAATTTCTTTGCTTGCCGTCAGTAAAAACAAGTCTGTGACAGCAATCAATCTCGCTATTGCCGCTGGTCAACAAGCTTTTGGGGAGAATTATGTACAAGAAGGTATGGAAAAAATACGTTGGTTTCGTGAGCGGCCACAGGGTAACGGACTTGTTTGGCACTTTATTGGTCCACTACAGTCTAATAAAAGCCGATTAGTCTCCGAACATTTTGATTGGTGTCATACTTTGAATGGGACAAAGTTGGCACGTCGGCTTAACGAGCAGCGTCCGATGTCACTGGCGCCACTCAACGTGCTTATTCAAATCAATATTAGTGGTGAAGATAGTAAGTCAGGTATTCACTCCGATCAATTGCCGTTGCTGGCGGCAATAGTGGCGGAGTGTCCTCGTTTGCGGTTGCGCGGTTTGATGTCCATCCCTGCCCCAGAGAAAGATTTTCATCGTCAATTGGCTGTTTTTACCCGTTTGGCCGGGTTATTTGAACAACTAAAACGGGCATATCCTAGTGCTGATACTTTGTCGCTGGGGATGACGAATGACATGATGGCGGCCATCGCCTCCGGGAGCACCTTGGTTCGCATTGGCACCGCTATTTTTGGCGCTAGGGATTACGTTCTGCATACATCTGAATTATTTTAATTAGGGGAATGTAACGCTTAAAATCACCTTATATTGGCTGCTGCAATATGCGTTGGCCATTACCGACTGTAAATACTATGACGATTACCACGGTCTGTATACAGTGGTGCTATCGACGCGCTACGGTGTGTACATGCACGATTACCTCATACCGTTGATAAACTCTATGATGGGAAAAATTTTTCGGCAAACTGGTGCTTACCATTTTGACTGATGTTAAACGGTAAGTCAGTTTTATGTTCTAGTGTGCATAAAGGAATGGAAGTACTATTTACTCCTGGGTAGTGGGTTAATCAGCTAGCTAATTTAGCGCTCAGTTGGTGACGCGATGTAACGATGTTTTGATGAATAAATTATAATTAATAAAGGACAAGTTACTAACTTTTCCAAGAAAATATCTTTAATAAAGAAGTCAAAAGTTTAAAATCACTTACATACCAAGGTTCCCAGCAAAAGCGGTTCATTTACATTGTAGTTGGATAGCCTTTAAGGCCTTGTTGTTTGGCATATAAAGCATACGCTCCAAATAGCGGCGTTTAGTACGCTATTTGGAGATTGGTACTCACCACTTACTTTATATTAAAACGAATATTTTGCTTCACACTGTGACTATTAGAAAGTTTTATTACTCTGTCTTTCCAGTTAATAAAATATTCCTTTTAACTGTTGCTGGTATTTCACCTGTATCAAGTAGACTAGCTAAAACGTTAATGCCATGATGAAACCTTCAAAACGTGGTAACATTGTGATTTGACGCTAGTGAGCTGAAGGTTTTATTGAAGTTACATCAAAAGTCATAACATATAATTAGGAAAATTATTGTATTTGGTGAAATACTTTTTGTGTGGCCTTGATACAAGAATACATGACTCATCGATTCTAATATATTTTATCGTTATAATGTAATGGATGCAAATACGACCTATATGCTTGCAGTGACTCTCTAAAAAATTGAGTCGACTGGTTAGTGATGGGGCATATAAATATTGATGGTGACGACGATTGATGTCTAAAGTAATCAACCGCTGATAGCTTCTTTGAAAATAGGCTATCGAATTTGGGTATACTGAAATAAGTCAGTGCCTAATTAACATTTAAAAGGAAATAATGGATATTAAAAAGGTTGATTACCAGGGAGAACCACAAATCATCTCAAAAATAAAATAGCTATTTAGCCGGACTCCTGACATTAACAAATTATGATGCTCAGCTAGGAGAAGTCATGGAGAATAGGACGCATATTGAATAAAATATCTGTATGCCTATCCTGAAACAAGTGGGTTGAGTAACCAATTTAAGGGAAGGGAAAGGTTGGTTGATGGCTAGGATGTATTCAATAAATCCAAATCCTAGTATGTAAAAATTATTATAATTATTGCTGCCTGTACGGCGTTGTTTAACGTTATTAAGGATATCAACCTATTATGTTGACATTGACGTTTTTGGTTAAAACGCTAATTGATCTTTATATCATGGTGCTATTATTGCGAATCTGGATGCAGTGGACGCGCTGTGATTTTTACAACCCGTTTTCGCAGTTTATTGTTAAAATTACCCAGTTGGTGATACATCCGCTGTGTCGGATTATCCCTCTGATGGGGCCTTTGGATAGCGCCTCGTTGTTGCTGGCGTTCGTTCTGGCAATGATCAAATTTCCGTTGCTAACACTCATTGAAATGCGAGTAGTCGTCCTTGACTTCATTTATCTGCTAGTAGGCTTATTGGCGCTGTTGAAAGCTATCGGAGAGTTGATATTCTGGGTAATTATTATCCGCTCGTTGCTTAGTTGGGCCAGCCTGGGTAGGAGCCCGATGGATGTGGTGTTTTATCAATTAAGCGAACCGTTGATGTATCCAATCCGTCGCTTACTGCCAACCATGGGTGGCATTGATTTTTCGGCAATGATCGTCATCATTATCTTGTATGCGCTAAATTATTTGGGCATGGATCTATTCCCGGGAATTTGGTATCGATTATGACAAAAATCTGGCGTGATGGAGTCGCGCTGGTATTGCTATATTCATTTATGGTTGTTTGCACAGCAGTGAAATCAAGTAGCCATTATGGCAACTTAAATCGTCATGATTATTTGATGTATTTTATGATCAATGGTGTGATGTGAAAAATTTCTTCGGAAAATGGAACTAGTCCGCCATAACAGTTTATGATTGATCAGCCCAAGAAATTTCTCGATACGATTGATTAATTTAGGGCTGGAAGTGGTGGTGTAAACTGCTTGATGTAACATCGGTGAGAGAAACCGGTTTGATTTTATTTAAAACAAGCTAATCAAAGCTCTTTACCCATCGTGGGTTGCTATCCTTTTTAGTTATTGCCGATAATTTAGATTTGACGGCAGATACTCCCAACAGCATGTTTGTTATATATTCCGCTTATTATATTGGCTTAGATCAGGCCATGATCACTGATCAATAGAATTTGAGAAAATTGCTGATAACGATGCTGCTAGTGCCCGACGTCGGTTAACGAAACGTCTGTTTCCATTGTATGCTGTCTATCTGTGTCATGCCAACGACTCTCTATACTAGTTTGTATGGCATGATAGTTGGCTGGGGTCATAGCCCGCCACATTCCTAGTATCGAGAACTTTAGTTCACAACTCGATCTTTCTGTTTTTTGCACGGTGACTAGCCGGCGGTGCATTCAGTCGAGAAAATCAGGGGTTAAAGCTTATTGTTGGATGAGCAATGCATAACTTTTCACCGTTTAGCCTGTACATTTATATCCCT
This sequence comes from Sodalis sp. Ffu, assembly GCA_024748595.1. Taxonomy (GTDB): domain Bacteria; phylum Pseudomonadota; class Gammaproteobacteria; order Enterobacterales; family Enterobacteriaceae; genus FFU. The sequence goes on from CP072944.1 coordinate 250,814, forward strand.
TGGTGCATATAGAAATCTCCTCTATTGTAATTTTCATGCGTTAAAATGAGATGTGGTATTAATCGTAGGTTTGAGCACGATCGCTCGTGCTGGCACCCCCATCATCTTTTCTGGTATCAGCTGACTATTGATATCCAATGCTATCTGGGTCTTGGCCAACGGCGCTGTTGGATGACTATGCGCTGTGGGATATCTATCAGCCTGGATTAAATGTTGAGTGCAATCCAGTTACGAATAATATGAAACTTCTGCTTATGCTTATCGGAGCTTCTAGTGTTACTATAATTTAATTATTAGCGTTTTATGGATTATTAGGCATTACTGTACTGTTCATAGCAAATTGATACAGTTGGACGTACCGGTGTTTCGTACCGTTAGAATCCTTCACCAGCGTGGGGGATATGCAGGTCAGCTATCTGGAATACGTTATCAGGTGGAACTTACGCATTTACCGTTTGAATACTTTACCAATTGTTTTCGACTGTTGGAGTTTGCACCGAGTGCTTAGTTCATAGCTCTTATCTGGCTGACATAAAGCGCATTGCGCCCTGTATCGTCGAAAAGGATAGCCACTGGCATGTGATCCACAAAGGCACATACGGTAGGTATGGTTAGTAATTATGATATTGTCACTTGCACGACGTAAATCAAGAATGTGTAATGGAGGCACTTGTCGACTGGAATAATACTCCAATAACAGAATTTAGCATAGGTAATTTACCAGTATTCGGCACTGTTATTCCAATGGAGTTATCCGGACTTACCAGGGTGATTAAATAAATTTAACGGGTGTCAATCCATTATTATTTTAAGGATCGTTTAAGATGCTGATCTAGATCACAGGCATACTTAGCAGAGTTATTTTATTCAATACGATTTCTGTCATGGTCATTTCTTTCCCTAGCTGTGCATAGAAAGTCCATCATGTTAGTATTTCGGCATCCGTATACATTACTTAATCGATCAAAGCAGGTGATGTCATGTTCGTGGTATTATGATATTAACCGTCATATTGAGCTAATTAGATATGACGTTTTTATATTCATTTTCATTTTTTAGTTAATGCCAAGAGTCACAATTTTATTCTTTTATATCGAGCAGCAACGGCTGATGTATCTAACATAGCTTGAATAAGCCTATTTGTGGCTAGTCCTAACTTAATTAGTTATTTTAAGTTTTTTTTTTTGATTACGCACTTTGTATAGCTACGAAGTGCCGAACTAAAGACACTGTAAAGGCAATATTGGTCAAGGAGATACCAGGATACCTATCCCGTAACTCTATAATATGTCTCGAGAGCAACCATGGCGGATAAGCTTTACCACCGCCACTATCTGTCACCATTTAACACCTTCTTACGGTGTTGGTATTCAGTGTCAACCATTCGTCTTTAAATAGGTGATGCTCTGCTGTTACTTATCACACCTTAGTGGTCAGAACGTGCCTGCTACATTTGGCTAAAATTTGAGTATTGGTTCAATTGTCACTGTATGCCGTTTAGACATACAGATACCAAAATATGTAACATCTCGATGCCTGCAGCGCGGATGTTACACTTGCTGTTAAAGCAGGTTGAACCATAAAAATTATGACGTTAGAGACGTTATTTATAGATTATATGCAGTTGATGAAAAAACTGCTTCCTGCAACAGATGATAATATTTTAAGTGTCTGAGGCATAAATTATAGACAATGCATTATCGCATATATTCTAAATTCTGTGTCTGGTATGACGACTAAATCTGTTAGATTATGTTTAATGAAAAAGAACACATACCAGTGTTGATCATTCATGGTTGGCGGCTAGCTGTTAATGTACTGGCTGATTGCGATGATTGAGATCTGTGTTCTTGGTTTCCCTTTCCGGTGCCACTAGGTTACTTTAGATCAATTTATTCCTGTGCTAAGCAATTAGGCAATCTCATCTTCTATTTACCACTGGTGAAAATTGAGAACATTTTACTCAATCAATGCCAGTATATCAATATTCATATTCTGGAGTAGGGGATATAGGTACTGAAAGGTGCACAGGGTGATCTGTTTAAGCTGTATTGCTTGCTGTAATTACAATTTTGCTGGCATATAATTTTGACATATAGTGGTTATTTAAATCGTTAAGTATAATTATAATCTCGTTGTGAATCAAATTAAAAGGAATATACAGATTATCTGTATATTCCTTTTAATTCTAAATTTTGTGCCGATGCTTGAAATAGTATACTATAGTATACTATAATAAATTATTATGCAGTTCTATCATTCACATACCCGTCATATGGATGATTAGGATAGCGCTGGTATGAAAGCAAGGCGCCGTTTTGTGCGCCCCGCGGATTAAGAATACATTTAAGCGAGTGGTAAGAACGATAGCGTGTTTATGTGCGGCTAAGCCTAGCTGTATCGTTGCTAACGCTACGGACTCGATTTAAGGACTTGAAAAATTATTATCGCTGTTTGCTCTGTTTGGTGATGCTTCTTGAGCTGATGGTAATCCATAGCAACAGTAATGCTATCAGTATCAAAGGTATAAATTAGAATGTATTATGGAGTATTCCATATATACTATTGTGCTATATAGCACCACTTGAGCAAGCCGTATTGTTCCACTAATGGAATACAGATCGGCATGGCATAATGAATTTGCTATTAAGGGATAATAGCCTGCAACTAAGGCTAATAGTAGATTCTTGTTTTGTAAGAAATTTCTAGGTCATCATTCAGCAGCCGTCATCGTATTGGTTAAGGGGCCGTGTTTTCCTGTTCGCGTCGGTACCAGTAAAAAGCTCCTTTAGAAATCATACGCAGTTGTAAAACGAGACGCTTTTCCAACTGACGGCGCTGATCGAGATCCACATCCAGTGCTTCTGCACCAGCATTGAAAACGATAATTACCATTGCTTCCGCTTGCGCTTCGATGAAGTTGCGCGATATATTATTTTTAATTTCTAAATAATCTGCAAGTTCGGCGATAAAATGCTGAATTTCCCGTGCTACTGCGGCACGAAATGCGCTTGAAGTACCGGATCGTTCACGCAGCAACAGCCGAAAGGCGTTGGGATTATTACCAATAAATTCCATAAAGGTAGCTACTGACGTGCGAATAACGCTACCGCCTTTGGCGATGCGTTGGCGTGCTTGGCGCATTAGCTGGCGCAACATCAGGCCACTTTCATCTACCATGGTGAGACCTAGTTCATCCATGTCACGAAAATGGCGGTAAAACGAGGTGGGTGCGATACCGGTTTGCCGAGCGACTTCACGCAGGCTTAAGCTGGCGAAACTGCGTTTAGCGCTTAACTGACTGAAAGCGGCTTCGACGAGTAAACGTCGGGTCCGCTTTTTTTGTTGTGCTCTGATACCCATATATCATCCAGCTTTGTAATGATTATAAAATAACTAACTATATCAAAATATGTTGCTCATCATTGATATAAACTATAAATTTAAACGTCTTGCCTTGTACTGGATACATTTGATTTATTTCTAATAATCAAGGAGTAAAGCACTAATTTTTCTAGAAAAGTTTCTTTATGGCAAAGTAAAAGTTTCAAATTATTAAATTAGGACAAGCGATAACAATGCCATAATTAATGCGGCTTCCTGACGTTTTGGTTTGGATATGGTTATCACGTTATGTTTGCTGTAAGTATCTGTTTGTGCTTTAGCATTAATTACATTATTGCTTGACAGATCAGAGCAACGATTTATGTGTTTTAGTTAACTATTGGTCTTTGTGCTAGATGCGGCGCTTTTCTGGCCATGTGTTCCGATTATCATTCACTTTACAGTAGTGAATGGCTATATTTGAATGGTGTATATACGGTCTTTTTTTTTTAATATTATCTATTATACTAAGTAGGTGGGTTTGTTTATAATATCCGATTATAACGTCAGTGATATGTGTTTGATGAGGTTGTTGGTTTAATTGAATATTTTTAAGATTTTGTTTTGAATTAGAGAAAGTTTCTCTCTTAAAAATTGGTGCTTTACTCTTATATAATTACATGAGAAATCATTTTATTTATTCAAAAAAGGTTGATTACCATTAATGTGCTCTAGAAAATACAGTGTAGAGTCACGAATAAAATGGTTATTCAGAGAATTTTTGACTGCGTTTCTCAGTTAGGGGAGTTATTAGTATGCATCTTACATAAAATAAATCAATTAGGTATGTTTGTAACCGGAAGGAGTGATGTGAGCGATCTTATAATATAAGGGAAAGGCTTAGCGCCGGCTAGATTTATTCAATAAAGCCTACCAAAGGTTGAAAATAGTGAATCCCTCCCCATTTAAATATTTTTGACTTTACGCCGTATTTTTTGCAGGAGTTCACTTTTCCATTCCAAGGGGTTGCTTGTGACAACAATCGTAAGTGTACGCTGTAATAGTTGTGTCGTCATTGGTGGTGATGGCCAGGCTACTTTGGGTAATACTGTTATGAAGGGTAATGTGCGCAAAGTCCGCCGTTTGTACAATGCAAAAGTTATCGCTGGTTTTGCTGGCGGTACGGCTGACGCGTTTACTCTTTTTGAACTTTTTGAACGTAAATTGGAAATGCATCAGGGACATTTGGTAAAATCAGCAGTGGAATTAGCCAAAGATTGGCGTACCAATCGCATGTTACGCCGATTGGAAGCTTTGTTGGCGGTAGCTGATGAAAACGCTTCGTTGATCATTACTGGTAATGGTGATGTAATTCAGCCGGAAAATGATCTGATCGCTATTGGTAGCGGTGGTCCGTATGCCCAGTCAGCGGCGCGCGCCTTGTTGGAAAATACCGATCTCGATGCTCGCAAAATCGTTGAAAAAGTTCTAAAAATTACCGGAGATATTTGTATTTATACCAACCATTTTCACACTATCGAAGAATTAACGTCCAAGACGTAAGGATTTTAAAAATGTCTGAAATGACCCCACGTGAAATCGTCAGCGAACTAGATAGCTATATTATTGGCCAGCATAATGCCAAGCGGGCAGTAGCTATTGCGTTGCGTAATCGTTGGCGTCGCATGCAACTAGACGAATCACTGCGTCATGAAGTGACACCGAAAAATATTTTAATGATTGGTCCTACCGGTGTCGGTAAGACGGAAATCGCTCGCCGCCTGGCAAAATTGGCTAATGCTCCATTTATTAAAGTCGAAGCGACTAAATTTACTGAAGTAGGCTATGTAGGTAAAGAAGTTGATTCTATTATTCGCGATCTGACTGATGCAGCGGTCAAAATAGTGCGTATGCAGTCTATTGAGCAAAATCGTTTTCGCATGGAAGAGCTGGCGGAAGAGCGGGTATTAGACGTGCTAATTTCCACGGCAAAAAATAATTGGAGCCTGCTGGAAGAGAGCATTGATCCATCCAGCGTACGTCAAAATTTTCGAAAAAAATTACGTGAAGGTCAGTTGGATGACAAAGAAATTGAAATCAATTTGGATGTAGCACCGATGGGGATCGAAATTATGGCCCCTCCCGGCATGGAAGATATGACCAACCAGCTGCAATCGATGTTTAAGAATTTAGCCGGGCAGAAGCAAAAAACTCGTAAAATTAAGATAAAAGAGGCACTTAAGCTGCTTATTGAAGAAGAGGCTGCCAAGATGGTGAATCCAGAAGAGCTGAAAGAGCAGGCTATCGAAGCGGTGGAGCAACACGGTATTGTTTTTATCGACGAAATCGATAAAATTTGCAAGCGCGGCGAAATGGCTGGGCCAGACGTTTCTCGTGAAGGAGTCCAGCGGGATCTGCTGCCTTTGGTGGAAGGATGCACTGTCTCCACAAAGCATGGTATGGTAAAAACCGACCACATTTTGTTTATTGTTTCTGGCGCCTTTCAGGTGGCCAGTCCATCAGATTTGATTCCAGAGCTGCAAGGGCGTCTGCCGATTTGCGTCGAACTAGAAGCGTTGACCTCTGAAGATTTTGAACGTATTCTAAGAGAACCAAGTGCATCGTTGACCACGCAATACACCGCGTTGATGGCGACGGAAGGTGTCAGCATTGCTTTTACCGAGGACGGTATCAAGGTGATTGCCGAAGCAGCTTGGCAGGTGAACGAGCGTACTGAGAATATTGGTGCCCGACGACTGCATACCGTATTGGAGCGTTTGATGGAGGGCATTTCTTATGATGCCTGCGAATGGAATGGTAAAACTATTTCTATTGATGCAAATTATGTTCGGAACCATCTGGACGAATCAGTATCTGATGAAGATTTAAGCCGCTTTATCTTGTAGTATATTACAGAATAAACGACATTTATCATTTACGTCACCGAAAATGTAGAGTATATATATGCTAGATATAATCTGACAAAATGATAAATGTTCAATAGGAGTTGGTGTGCTCTTAGCACGGGAAAGCGCCTTAAATAAAATGATTCGAAAGATAAAGTCGCTCAGTATGCTGTTGAGCAATGTCCAGCTGCTGCATCGAGTGCAGTAGCTGGTATTATTTTCAGGTAGGTATCTTACGTTATAAAGGCATAGAGTAACTTGTACAAAATATGTTCGATTTGGAATAACAGCTGGTGAGTGTGCACATACCTTTATCCTTATTTAATTTGTTACTCTAACTTAATAAGTAGGTTAGACTTCATCCATTTTACTTAGCAATTCTCGCAGGCGTTCTTGCCACGTTTCTTGTTCTTGTTTTAGTTGTGTATTTTCATTGACTAGTGATTTGCAATTATTCTGTGTTTGCTGAATTTCCTTATTAAGGCTGTTATTTTTTTCTTTTAGTTCTTTTATTTCTACTTTTAAAAATGCAATTGTATTAATTGCCTGCTGGACTTTTTCTTCCATTTTGTCAAATATTTCAAATGCCATTTATTGGCCCCGTATGTTATTTTAAAATTAAGCGATGCAAACACCTAATGTCTCTTGTTTAGACAACAATGGATTTAAATAGTCTGCCCATATTTAGATAATGTATCTGAATTAAATGATTATATAATAGAGATGACTCATTTCTATATGTCGTAAGCTATGTAGTCATTAGTTTAATCACTCCATTTCGTTACACCAAAATAGCAATGATTCTATAGTCTAATTTTTTAGGAATTATTTTAAGCAAATACACGAATTTTATTACAACCTTCATATAATAAGCATTTATTTTTCTTGTTAACGATTAAATTTACAATATAATTATATTAAATTTTACTGATTATGTATATGGTTTAACTAGTTTCAAGTAGTTGGGATGGCATCGTCAAGTATTTTTGGCGGCCAATGTAGAGCAAGGAATTAGGATATATGTTGACGACGAATGCCGTGGTATATGCAGTGAATGGAATTCCTGATATAATAAAGGATTTACTCATACTAATCCACCCTTTGTTTGCGATAAGTTATTCATGGTGATATGTTGTCGTCATAATTTATTACTCACAGTATAACGTATGCTAGTATACAATATCTGGTTAAGGCAACTCATGAAATTTTTCATCCGAGGCAACTGGATAATATATAGTGCCTACTTTATTCTTTAAGTTTATTAGCCCAGTTGATAATAATGAGAATTAATAGATTTATGAGTGGTGTAGCGCTAGCTTTTTTCTGTTTGTTCACTACCTAAACCTAAGTTGAACTATCATTTTTGATTCGCTGGACTAACGGTCGAGCCTTGGTTGCACTCTAGCTTGATAAATGCAAGCTTCCAAGTTGTATTGGAGCTAACTTCCATTTACGAGATGGCAAAATGGCTATTCTTACGTGATTTATTGATATTATATAGTTAACGGGAAATGTATTGTTGACGGCCGGTGAATGAAGTTGCAGTGTATAATTGCGCGGGAGTAGGCAATCGATAATCAGGGCAGATTGTAGATTTAGAGATTATTGTTAGCTGTACAAAGTGTATAATCAGCTAAATTATTGAGCTATATTTGATTATCAATGAACGGGGTGTTGTTTCACACAATGGATCCCTTAGTTATTTATAGGAAAATTATATGAGTCAATTAGCATCACCAACGTTAAAAGGACAGTGTATCGCCGAGTTCCTTGGCACTGGTTTATTAATTTTTTTTGGTGTTGGCTGTGTGGCTGCAATGAAGCTAGCTGGCGCTAGTTTCGGTCAGTGGGAAATCAGTATTATTTGGGGTTTAGCTGTTGCTATGGCGATTTATTTGACCGCGGCGGTGTCCGGTGCGCATCTCAACCCGGCAATCACTATTGCTTTGTGTTTGTTTGCTAATTTCGAGCGTCGTAAAGTGTTACCCTATATTATCGCTCAAATGTTAGGAGCATTCTGCGCCGCTGCATTGGTCTATGGTCTTTACCATAATCTTTTTTACGATGTAGAGCAGACACATCATATCGTGCGTGGTAGCGAGGCCAGCCTCGATCTGGCTGGTATTTTCTCGACTTATCCTAATCCACATATTTCTATGGTGCAAGCATTTTTGGTTGAAATGGTGATAACTGCCATTTTGTTGTGTATGATTCTGGCTTTGACCGATAACGGTAATGGTGTTCCGCGTGGCCCGTTGGTGCCACTGTTGATTGGTATTTTAATTGCGGTTATAGGAGCCTCTATGGGGCCGTTAACTGGTTTCGCCTTGAATCCTGCCCGTGATTTCGGTCCCAAAGTTTTTGTCTATTTGGCTAATTGGGGTGAAATTGCGTTCACTGGTGGTCAGGAAATTCCTTATTTCTTGGTCCCGCTTATAGCGCCGGTAATCGGCGCCTGTTTAGGCGCCTTTGGTTACCGGATGTTAATTGGGCAGCATCTTCCCGGTTAACGGAACGGTAAAGAATCTGATGACTTCCTCCAGAGTAGTGGCTTGTTTAAAATCTAAGATCTGATTTTCTTTGTTGAACATTTAATTTAGCGAGAACCTAATTATGTTACCAAAAAAAAAATATATTGTTGCGCTCGACCAGGGTACTACCAGCTCGCGCGCCATAGTATTTGATCATGACGCTAACATTATAAGTGTTTCGCAACGTGAATTCACTCAGATCTACCCTAAGCCAGGTTGGGTAGAACATAACCCTATGGAGATCTGGACAAGTCAGAGTTCAACTCTGATAGAAGTTTTGTCTAAGACAAATATCCGATCTGATCAAGTCGCTGGCATCGGTATTACTAACCAACGTGAAACTGCGATGGTGTGGGATAAAAAGACCAGTAAGCCTATCTACAACGCCATTGTTTGGCAGTGCCGGCGTACTGTTGATATTTGTGAAAAGCTCAAACGTGACGGCCTGGAAGAGCATGTGCGTCAGACAACAGGTTTGGTGATTGATCCCTATTTTGCCGGTACTAAGGTGCAGTGGATTCTCGATCACGTACAAGGCGCACGGAAACGCGCTAAGTGCGGCGAATTGCTGTGCGGCACTATCGACTCCTGGCTGATCTGGAAAATGACGGAGGGACAGGTGCATATCACTGATTACACTAACGCTTCTCGTACTATGTTATTCAATATTCACAAGTTGGAGTGGGACGATCGGTTACTGGAAATAATGGATATCCCTCGCTCGATGCTTCCTAAAGTGTGTTCCTCTTCAGAGATTTACGGCCAAATCAATATCAATGGAAAAAGTGGCAACCCTATTCCTATTGCTGGTATTGCTGGTGATCAACAGGCGGCGTTGTATGGCCAGCTGTGTGTCACCTCCGGTATGGCAAAGAATACTTATGGCACGGGTTGCTTCCTGCTGATGAATACTGGTACGGTGGCGGTTCAGTCCCGTCACGGTCTGCTAACCACCATCGCCTGCGGACCGCAGGGCGAAGTAAACTATGCCTTGGAAGGAGCTGTGTTTGTTGCTGGTGCCGCCATTCAATGGTTGCGAGATGAAATAAAGTTAATTAATGATGCTACCGATTCAGAATATTTTGCAGGAAAGGTAAAGGATACCAATGGTGTCTATGTGGTGCCGGCGTTTACCGGCCTTGGCGCTCCGTATTGGGATCCTTATGCGCGCGGCGCCATCTTTGGTATTACCAGAGGAGTGAATGCCAACCATATTATTCGTGCTACTTTGGAGTCCACAGCATTTCAGACTCGTGATTTGATCGAAGCGATGCAGGCGGATTTCGGTGAACAGTTGAAAGCGTTGCGTGTGGATGGTGGAGCGGTAGCTAATAACTTTCTGATGCAATTCCAGTCCGATATCCTTGGTAACCGGATTGAACGCCCGGAAGTTCGGGAAGTTACCGCGTTAGGCGCCGCTTATCTAGCAGGCTTAGCGGTAGGATTTTGGAGCGCTATTGAAGAAGTGCGCAGCAAATTGGTCATCGAGCGGGAGTTTAGCCCCGGCATCGAGGCTATGGAACGTAATTATCTATATGAAGGCTGGAAAAAAGCAGTGGCTCGCTCCCGCTCTTGGGAGAAGCAGCGCGAGGCGTAATTGGACGACTTGGATGAAACGACCTGTGTGGGTGTTATGTATATCGTCACTCACGTCTCTTCTATGTATCTGTTTTGATATATCCCGTTGCTCAGAATATTCTTTATGTTTACCTATTGATAGTGTTGTAATTGGTCCTGTTTGTTAGGCGTCTCATTCATGGTGAGCTGCGGGTATGATAAAGTGTCAGTCTCTAAAGTAGACTCGCAAATCGGTCAATGCAGCCCTAAAGTTCTCATTCGATGCAATCTGGGAGGTCTCCTACAGGTTAATAGCAGCATGAATAGGAACTTTAATGTGCCTGTGATTTCTATTCATTGATTGCTTAAGCATTATATAGTCTTATCGATATTCGATGTTACCGCCTAGCATCTCGTACCGGTAAGGACTAGTAGCAGGTGTTTAATTTGTTAAGTTGTGTGTGCTAATAAGCATAATTTACGAAATAACTAACGCTAAAACGTCATTTTACGTGGCCACTTTGTCACTTAGATACTAAATAATTAATAGCATGTGTATAACATGACAGCGTGATTTGATAATGGTGATGGGCACTAGGAAGAAGCCATATGAAAGTCAAATAATCAGTAGATTTATGACAGGTCAGCAAAAATTATATGGAGGTTGCAAGCTATCATATGGTTTCATTTATTTTTAATAGACTTGTATGTAATCAAGTATGTGAATATAAAGATTGCGGGTTGTTTACCACATCGATTGGACATAGTAAAATAAATCATAGTTCAACACTAAGGTGTTAGCCTAGAAAGAGTGATCATAAAGATATCATGATTTTGCCTGTGTTATATTTGTAAGAAAACCTTGTTATGAGACTGAAAAAAAATAGTACACCATGATCATATTTTTAAATTATAGGGTTTAAAATGGTATTTGGCTGGTAGTTAAATGAGCTCTGGCCCTTGACGTTGCATGCTCTGCGATATCGATAGCGGTAGCCAGCATAGCAGAATCAGCATTCCCATGGCGAATGTTACCATGCCAAGGCTGAATTGACCGTTTTGTGGCAGCAGTGAGGAAAAACCAGCAACGATCCCTGAACCAATATTTTGAATGCCGCCAACTAACGCACCGGCGGTGCCGGCTAGGTAAGTGTAAGGCTCCATAGCGCCTGTGGTCGCTAACGGAAACAGCATACCGGCACCGAAAAAAAATAAACCAGCAGGCAGCAGCAATGTCCAAAGAGTCATGACGCCAAACCAGGCCGGCAACCACATTAATACTCCAGCAGTTAGGCAGCTTAGTACCGCGCGCCACATCAGTCCGTTGAAAGGCCGTGCTGAGCGACCGACGTACCAGGCGCCGAGAAAAGTACCTGGTAGCGGTAGGATGAACAATAGGCTTACTTCCCGGCTACTTATTCCCATACTTTTTAATAATACCCCACTACTTGCCTCGAAAGCGACAATACCTGCCAAACCACCCACCAATATCAGCAGAAAGTGGTTAAACATTTTATCTCCTAGTAATCGGCAAAAGCCGAAGCTTCCGCTGCTGTTAGCCGGACGTACTGGACGAGTTTCTGGCAAATAAAACCAAACCAGCAAACTGACGGTACTGCTCAATAGCAGCAGAAATGCAAAACAAGCACGCCATCCCAACCAGTCAGAAAGTATACCACCGATTACTGGCGCTAATAGTGGACTGACCAAAATTCCCATATTAAGAAGGCCATTGGCACGTCTTAGCTCGCGGCCATCGCAAATATCCCGCGGCAAGGTACGCGCCATCACGCCACCAACGCCAGTACCGGTGCCCTGAATGGCACCAGCAAGTATTATTAACGACAGAGAATAGCTGAGTAGAGCCATCAGTGCTCCCACACAGAATATGCCCATGCCGCAAAGAATCACTGGCCGGCGGCCTATGCGATCGGACAGCGGGCCATAGATCAGCTGTGAAACTCCATAGCACAGCAGATAAGCAGCCATCAGCCGCTGTAATGCTCCTTCGCGTACCATAAGGTCACGAGACATAGTGGTTATGCTTGGCACATAAATGGTTTGTGCCATTTGTCCTACCGCTACCAAGGAGATCAATAACATTAATACATAGAAGATACGTTGGTTAGTCATAAGATATTAGTTACCCGATTAGTTATATAAAACAATTAATGAATGGTGTTAAATACAGACTTAAATTTATTTTGCCGACATAAATATCACATTTATCTACCAAGTCCAGTTAATATGTTCATAAATACGGCATGATCGCTGTAATCTTTGGTGGCCAGAAAGTAAATTTTTCTGTACGTAATCGTTTTATTAACCACTTTTGCTGCAACGCGAACTACTACTAACTACTAATAATATGTGCTGAAAAAAAATAACAGCTGATAATGGTAAATTCTTGAATTAAGAATAAAATAACAGTGGGTAATAAATGCCTACTTATATTGAGCAGAACTATCCACAGTTGTTGGATAAAATAAAAATTTGAATACGGGTCCGAAATAGTGGAATCGGACCAGGGGGGGATAAAATATGGCTGCATGGGTTACTGGTAAAGTAGTGCAGGTGAAATATTGGACGGAGAGTCTGTTCAGTCTGATCGTTCACGCCCCAGTTGATCCTTTTACTGCTGGACAATTCGCTAAATTAGGGTTAGAAATCAACGGTGAACGGGTTCAGCGCGCTTACTCCTATGTTAATGCGCCAAGCAATAAAAATCTGGAGTTTTATTTGGTCACGGTACCGGAAGGTAAGCTCAGTCCGTCTTTGCATCAGCTACAGCCGGGCGATACCCTAATGGTGACTAAAAAATCAGCCGGTTTTTTTGTGTTGGACGAAATTCAGGAGTGTGAAAATTTATGGATGCTGGCTACTGGCACAGCCATTGGACCTTATTTATCAATTCTTGAACACCGTGAGGGACTGGCGCGTTTTAAGCATATTATACTGGTGCACGCGGTTCGTTTTGCCCAAGATTTGAGCTATTTACCACAGATGATAGGGTTACAGGAACAATACAACTGCAGATTACGGGTACAAACAGTGCTCAGTCGTGAACAAGTGCCAGGCTCACTTACCGGACGTTTGACCGCGCTTATCGCTGATGGATCGCTGGAAGCATCGATGGGTTTGCAGCTGGCTGCTGCCAATAGTCACATTATGCTTTGTGGCAATCCTCAAATGGTGCGTGACACCCAACAGTTATTGGAAGAGAGTCGTGGCATGCGCAAACATTTGAAGAGCAAGCCTGGTCATATAATCAGCGAGCATTATTGGTAATTTCTATGGTTTTTGTTCTTTGGATTAGGCTGTTAGTAATAATATATTTGGTTTTTGATTGCTCTGTGCGTCACGATTATTGACATTAATTTCTGGAATTTGATCGAAGATTAAGGAGTATATTATCAAGTTTCCAAACACTATCTATAAGGATAAGGCAATAAAAGATTTCCAATTACTAATTGGACGCGAGAGGAATAATGCTATTATATGAGTTTTAACTGATAACTGATGTTATATTGCTTGGATTTCATATGCATTAGTAACGTGCTCAATTAAAATTAAAAAGATAAATATAAAATTAGAATATTAAGGTTAGAAAAATCGTCAAGGTTAACTCGAACAAGATGTGGTCATTGTAACACGATACATGTAAATGTTCAGACTTGTTGCTGAGTAATGTACTGTATACAGAAGTATTTGAATGCTTCCAACAAAAATATACCGAAAATTGAATAATGCACTCCACCATGGGATCTTATGTATGATGTCTACATGATAGAATAATGCTATTTAAGGAATCAGATTATCGGCCAATCGCCGTTTAACAGAAAATGATGATGTTGGACACACAAGAGTGGCTGCGGTTGCTGGGGAGTCATGTCACGAATAAAACGATTATTTGGAACTCTTGATATACCAAATTATAATTTTATGAAGGAAAGATATTATACGCTCATTGAATAAATGGAATTATTTTATGTCTGCTTATTGTTATATGAATAGCTTTAATGAATACTCTTCATATTAATAAGTAAGGAATAATAGGTCTTTTGATAGCTGATTATTTAATAAATTCGGTTTTTATTTATTTGCTATTTCTATGTGCGTACGATTGCTAAAGATAAAGAAATAGTACTTTAATTCTTTTGCGATGATAGAGTGAAGTGATGAAACGAGCAGTAGTAGTGTTCAGCGGTGGTCAGGATTCGACTACTTGTCTTATTCAGGCGTTAACGCGTTATGACGATGTGTACTGTATCACTTTTGACTACGGTCAGTCTCACCGTGTTGAAATTAATATCGCTCATAAGTTGGCTCTTCAACTCGGTGCTAGAGCGCATAAAGTTATTGATGCCAGTTTGTTAAACGCACTGGCCATCAGTAGCCTCACGCGCGATAATATTCCGATACCAGGTTATCAAGAAGTGTCTTGTGGTCTGTTGAGCACTTTTGTGCCAGGACGTAATATCTTATTTTTGATTTTAGCTGCTATCTATGCCTATCAGGTAAAGGCAGACGCAGTCATCACCGGCGTCTGCGAAACGGATTTTTCTGGGTATCCCGATTGCCGCGACGATTTCATCAAGTCCTTTAATAAAGCATTGAATTTGGGCATGGCGCATGAGATCAACATTTTCACTCCATTAATGTGGTTAAATAAAGCTGAAACTTGGGCTATGGCAGATTACTACCATCAGTTAGATTTGGTACGTTATGACACTCTTACCTGTTATAATGGCATTAAAGGCGATGGTTGTAGTCAGTGTGCTGCCTGTCATTTACGTGCCCGTGGTTTGAAGGCATATCAGCAACAGCCGCAAACCGTGATGGCATCTTTGAAATTTAAGAGCGGTTTGTGTTAAGAAATTTGCTGAATGCATTTCGTAGACAGCATTTTCGCTAATGTCCCGTGTTTCTACGGCGGTATAACATTTTTGATAGTTTATTGTTTATCCAGCTTTAGCAATCAGTTAAATATCGGATGGTTAATATTGACCCTGTCGCCTATAGTGATAAGTATGGTTTTGATGATGTGTTCGTTATCAAATCTTAACAAATAAAACAATTCGTTAATCTCGATACATGCTGGTATTCAGCGAGCAATATGATTAATTGGGTCTAGGATGTCATAGGGTTGACATTCTTTGACGTTACTGGCAGTGCAGTAACGTATCCCTTATAGTATGGTGGACGGATAAGCAAAGATAAATAAAATTGTTGATGGTAGTGAGTATAACCAGCAGGATTTTGCATTTAAGATAGTTTTATAAAACCTACTGTTTCTAAATATACTAAAGGGTAAATCACCAACTTTATTTAGAAAAAATTGATGGTAAGTTAAAGTTTAAAATTACTAATTGGGCGAGAATTAAAAAATTTAAAAACTCTATTCTTAGTTATTTTACTTAATAAATAATGGGATAAAATATTTATATTATAGTAAAATTTCGATTTTAGCGAAATTGTTGATATTGCTAACGCAACTGAATTGAAGTGTCTGTGGTAAGTATAAATACAAAATAAGAACGCGCGCTTGGCAAATTCTATTTATAAAATATGTTAAAATTAATAAATTAACAAATTAACTTTTAACTTTTGGCTTATGCCTAGATTGTCATAGATATTTACTAGCAGTAACGACGATGTCATAAATAAAACCGTAATGTAGCAAACTTATGGCATTGCGCCATTACAATGCCTATTGGGGAATAGGTATTGCCATTATTAGGTGTATCGCATATAATGAATCCCTTGTATGTTTATAGATGAGGAGCTTTAAGGCATTTAAAAAGTTTATTTACAGTTAATTTTATTCAACAAAGTTGCTTAAATATAAACGTAAAATTTTGCAGTATGCTCAAGCGCAATTAAAGCGAAATGTTCATCGGGCCATCAAAAATCGATAAGTCCTCTCTATAGGTGAACAGATGGGAAAGTGCTAACGGATCGCTTTAATGCTGTTGTCATTACTTTTTAAGGAGGAAAAATGCGACATCTATTAGTGATGGGTAATTTGAAACTAAATGGCAGCAAACATATGCTAAATGATTTGATCACCGGGCTTCGTAATAAACTCCGTAGTGTGGTCGGGTATACCGTTGCAATTGCCCCGCCTGTCATATATCTGGATCTAGTCAAGCAGCTCTTAGCTGGTAGCCACATTGCTCTAGGTGCACAGAACGTTGATATTCATTTGTCCGGTGCATTTACCGGTGAAGTTTCTGCAGAGATGCTGAAAGATATTGGTGCAAAATACATTATTATCGGTCATTCCGAACGTCGTATCTATCATAAAGAAAGCGATGAGTACATCGCTGAAAAATTTGCCGTATTAAAAGAAGTAGGTTTGATTCCGCTTCTTTGTATTGGTGAAAGCGCAGCAGAGAATAAAGCTGGCCAGACCGAAACAATTTGTGCTCGCCAGCTTGATGCGGTCTTGAATACTTTAGGTGCGAAAGCTTTTCAAGATGCAGTGATCGTCTATGAACCTATTTGGGCTATAGGAACTGGTAAATCCGCTAGCCTGATACAGGTGCAGGCGGTGCATAAATTTATTCGTGATCATATATCCCGTCATGATGCGACGGTGGCGGAACAAATCACTATTCAGTACGGTGGCTCCGTTAATACCGGGAATGCTGCTGGGTGGTTTACCCAGCCGGATATTGACGGTGTGCTGGTAGGTGGTGCTTCTCTGAAAGTAGATACATTCTCGGTTATTGTCAAAGCCGCAAACGAAGTGAAAAAATCGTGACGGAAAAACACCATTACACGGTCCGTCTACATGGATTATTTGTTGGTTGTGTCACGCTGAAGTTATCGTTATTGTTTATGCTGTCAATATAACTAACCGAATCTTATTCCAACTAGTTTGGACGCCGGTATTATTTATCATGGTGTTTAAATAAATTTAATTTTTAATTTTATTGATAATAAAGGACCGATTTACTAATCTTTTAAAATATCTTTTATGATAAAGATGTAAGATTTTACGATCATTATCAAAAGCAGTTTATGCTTATTTTGGTTTGATATCTCAGTTGTTTTATTTAGTATGACTGAATAAAATTTTTCAAAAATAGTGACCATTCTTACCTATTATCAGATGTGGTATTATTATTATTGTATAAATATACATCTGTAGTTGGAGAAAAAGAAAAATATCTTATATTTAAGATATATAAAATAGTTTATAAAACTAAAGTAATTTAAAAATATATAATTTAGCGTTGAGTGTAAAATTTAAAATAATTTTTTTGCCGTCTCTAATATATCGCGGCGGAATGGTCGCTTCATATTTTCAATGGCATCGATAATATCGTGATGCACTAATTGTTCGTTTTGGACGCCAACGCAGCGGCCTCCGTATCCTTGCAGCAGCAATTCAATGGAATAGGCGCCCATGCGCGATGCCAGGATACGATCATAAGCCACTGGATTGCCGCCTCGCTGGATGTGTCCCAGCACAGTAGCGCGCGTTTCTCGTTTGGTTTTTTTCTCAATATATTGTGCCAGCTTGGCAATATCACAAATATGTTCAGTAATGGCAACAATGGCGTGTTTTTTACCTTTCGTAATACCGGCCTTGATTTCATAGACTAAGTCTTCCGGTTTAAACTCTACTTCAGGTAGCACAATAAATTCACAGCCACCAGCGATTGCCGCTGCCATGGTTAGATCACCGCAGTAGCGCCCCATAACTTCAACGATGGAGATACGTTGATGAGAAGTAGAAGTATCGCGCAAACGATCGATGGCTTCAACGACCGTTTCCAGTGCAGTAAAATAGCCAATCGTATAATCTGTTCCCGCAACGTCGTTATCAATAGTGCCCGGTAGGCCAATGCAAGGGAAACCCATTTCAGTTATCAGCTTAGCACCTATATAGGAACCATCGCCTCCAATTACCACCAGTGCGTCAAGATTGCGTTTGTTCATGTTCTTAATAGCGATGGCGCGAGTGTCCTCCTCGCAAAATTTAGGAAAACGTGCAGAACCAAGGAAAGTTCCCCCACGGTTAATCATATCTGAGACGCTATAGCGATCCAGCTTTATCATTTGATCTAGAAACAGACCCAAATAGCCGTCATAGATACCGTAAACTTCCAAATTTTCAGAAAGTCCGGTTCGGACAACGCCACGGATTGCCGCATTCATTCCTGGTGAATCACCGCCGCTTGTCAGTACACCTATTTTTTTAATCATGACTACTTTTGTACTTAAATCATTTGTAGAATACAAAAAGTCGAGTATTTTCCCTTATTTAAGGATTGTTTAAGCCATTTGTTTATATAGCTGAGTAGTTTGTTCAATGGGCGTTCTATCGCCATGGGTTTCCTTAGCTAGACATTGTAACCTGGTAATTAAGAGTCTCTGGAATAGCAGTTTTATTCGTGATATAGTTGTTAAAGTTATTATTTTTATTAAACTGATTGTTCATGGGTGTTTGATTTCTATCAATATTAACCCTGACCAGAATCTCATTCTCCTTTCTGGGAATGGAGATGTTATCTGTCTGAGTTTAACCAGTTGCGTATTGCTGTTATAGCTATTGCACTCATAATCCTTGCTGGGTGTAGATTCTTTATTTGACGACAGGTTAGTGCGAATGATGTTATGTGTCGTGGTATCGATGTAACATAGTGCTTGTGCGTCAGCTACAGATCTTGTTCCTGGCTGTGTATTTTTATTAACTGTCACTAACAATTTTTAGTCCATTCATTGATGCATGGTGAAGTTTGTGCACATAATTGGGTTTATAGAATTCTCTCTATATGGAGAGGGTTTATTCTCTTGTAACTAATTCCGCTAGCTGAAAATCTTCAAACAGAAGATTCAGTATCCATGTTTGATGAATATTTATAGTAATTTACTAATTAGTCATTTCAAACTTTTCATGCGTGCGCTCAATTATTACTCCGACATTGGTTGCCTGTGGCACAGCGTTGAACTTGCTGACCTTGACACGTATCCAGGGTAGACTAAACTGGGTCATCAACCTCTCCGCTACCTGTTCAGCGACTTGTTCTATTAAAGAAAAACGACTATTGCTTACTAGAGTCAATACTGCTTCGCTGATATCCGCATAGTTCAGATAGTCCACCATATCATCGTTGCAAGATGCCTGCCAGTTGTTCCATCCTAGTTCTAGGTCGAACACTAATTTTTGCAAACGCTTTTGTTCCCAGTCATGGATCCCTATGACGGTCATTACCGTTAATTGCTCAATAAATACAATGTCCATATGTCTGCTTGGTTTTTTTGCTATTAGGATACCACTTTATTTTGAAAGTGGTTGTTGATTAATGGAATATGGTTATGGATGCTATCATTGAAATGATAATTTTTTTATCTTTGGATTTTGTTGAATAAATTTATATTTCGCCAACTTTTTTAGTTTAAGGTTGCTCAAGCTATTCATTTTGATTGAAGTGACCTTAAGCCCAGTAGCTTGCAGTATGAACGATGTTGTTTTTATCATTAAGATTAATACTTTAGCCAGTTTACTGATGTAGGTAAAATCTAGGTATATGGAGAAATTTTATTAATTGCAAAATAGAGTCTGTAAAACTTTGTAATGTTTGGAGTGTGTCAAAGATTTATTTGAACATCAATATTTATGATGATCATCTCAAAATAACGTATTTAAGCAACTTTATTCTGTCATATGAGAAATTCTTTCCGAAGGTATGCGATAATTCAGTGATCCATTTTAATGATAACTGTATTGTATCTGACTTCAAGAGATTTTTTGGAAAAGTTGGTTATCGCCTCTTTACCATACTAAAACTACATGTTTTATTATGCCGGCGTCTTTTCTATTGCGATGTAACTGGTTAAGTTCTAAACGCTACACAAATTTTGTCACGACAAGGGTGTTATGCAGTGTGTGTATATTCCATCTTAGCGCAAGATTCGCGGGCATTTTCTCTATAAAGCTGCTACAAGCCAGTTAAACTGATGAAACAGTATTATTGAAAGGTTTTTGCTGAATTTTTTTCCGTTGTTGCTTCCAACTAGATAGCGCACGTTGACGTCGTTGGCGTAGCTCTTCTCCGGCCTGCGCACCAGTAAATCCTTCCGCAACTATTTCTTGTGCATTAACTGAATTTGCTAAGAAGTACGCTTCACGTAGGAAGGCTCCCTGTGGATAGAATTCATTTCTAAAATTGGCATAGCCCCGTGCGTTAGCTTCGCTGGAAAGAATCACTTGCTCCAGTCGTTCCGGTCGGCGCCAGACATCTATGGCGCTGAACAATTTTATCAAAGTTTTTGGAGTCAGCTTTTCAGCATAAAGCAGCATATCATGATATTTAGCGACAATTTTTGCTAGATCGCGCAGCGAGTTAGATATTTTAAAACGCTGACAGAGGGCCTCCACTAGTTTTGCTCCCGCTTGCCCATGGCCGTGGTGGTTAGGCCATTGATTCTGAGGTGTTAGCCCTTTACCCAAATCGTGACAAAGGGTGGCGAATCGTACCGTTATATCGTTAGATAAGCGCGCCGCTATCGATACGGTCATCAGGGTGTGGATGCCAATATCAATCTTAGAATGCCATTGAGTTATTGCTGGGACACCAAATAATGCGTTTATTTCCGGGAAAAGAGCTTGCAAAGCGCCACAGTCGCGCAACACCTGAAAATATACCTGCGGATTGTATGTTGTTAGAGCTTTTTTAGTTTCTTGCCATACCCGTTCTGAAGATAGTAGTGGCAACTCATCGGTCATTTGTTGCATTAGTACCAAAGTTTCTGGTGCAATGCGAAAGTTGAGATGGCTAAAACTCGCAGCGAAACGGGCTACTCGTAGTACGCGTAATGGGTCCTCACTAAAGGCGTCGGAAACGTGACGTAGTAGGCGCTGTTGTACATCTAGCTGACCCTGATACGGATCGATAAGATTACCATCTTCATCGCGGGCGATGGCGTTAATGGTTAAATCACGGCGCCGTAGATCCTCTTCCAGTGTAACTTCCGGTGCTGCATAGCAGATAAAACCGGTGTACCCCTTGCCGAATTTCCGTTCAGTGCGAGCAAGCGCATATTCTTCGCGACTTTCTGGATGCAAAAATATCGGGAAATTTTTTCCAACTTGCTGATAACCTGCATTAAGCATTTTTTGCGGTGTTGTTCCTACCACTACCCAGTCTCGTTCTTTTACAGGCAGTTGCAATAAACTGTCACGTACAGCACCACCGACCAGATATTTTTCCACACTCTTCTCCTGGTAAATTAGGTGCTGTCTTTATCACGACTAAGTGTAGTCGCCTCTGCAATTTGATTTATAAGCACTGGCGTAAGGTGCAGTTAAAGTTACTACAGGATAAGATATGCGGCAGTATAAGATTCTACTTATCTTATGTAGTTTTATTCTCCTTTTCTAGTATACAGGAATACTGTCGTAATAAATAGTGCGCTGTTTTTTGTCAAATAGTATCTCCATGTAGTAACAACTGGCTTTCTTTGCGCTGATTGTTACTACAGTACTGGTACTTTTGAGAAATAATTATCGTTATTTTTACTTTAAAATTTGTACAGTATCGCCGCAATTAAGTTTATTGAGATGTTAAATGGATTGCCCAGGTTGTTGTAAAGAATTAAGTGAGTCAGTCATCGGCAATATAACGCTATTCGTTGGTGTTGGTATGTTAGGCGAGATTAACATTTAATGGCGATAGAGTAAATATAGTAACTTCAGCATTGCATTATTTAATCATTTTAAATAAATATTGCACGTATAGTGGTAAATTTAGTTTGATTGCGCAATGCTAAGGCCTAATTCTTAGGTGTAAAAGTAGTAGTCTCTGCTTTTACGTTATTCATCCGGTTATGAAGCGCCGATGTCACGCAATACGCAGTGCAATTCTTTTATCTCTGTTTCGTTTAAAGGGATAAAATGTATAAATGTTTATCAAATATAATGAAAACTTTTCACTCCTGGGAATAAGAAAAGTGCCATTAGGCGATTTTGTTGAATAAATTTAGTCATCGCTAAATTTTTCTTAAATAAATATTCAAGACATTCATTTATGGTGACGGTATATTTACTTTAGTTGAGTCATTTTATTTAATCCGTGCTCCATGGCTAGGCGTCTTCTCTTATTTGGATATAGTAATCTGGTAATGTCCAGGGAGTTCGGTGAATAATTATTTTATTTGTGATATGATTTTTTCTTGCGAGAAAGTGTCGCTATGGTACTTGAATTGTTATTTTCAGTAGTCATTATTTTTAAACGTTAATTGGTCATTATCTGATTTTATCAGTCTAATTGTCTAGTAGTGCGCATCTTAGGAGTATTCACAGTGGTTTAGTTTTTTGCTGCAACCGTATAGTGGCTAGCCACAAAGCCCTGTCAAAGGTGGATTCTTTAATTTTTCGATATGTTTCTGCAAACGGGCAGGGGAATGCTTGGCATTCGTCCGATTAATAATTTTAAACTTCATTTTTTCTATAGAGATATTTCTGAAAAATTAGTATTTTTCTTTTCATTATAATTAAGGGTCTAATTTATTCAAATTCAATAAAGTTTTTCATAGGTATTAATTTATGCACCAATAGAATGGATTATTAATTATATCAGGTAGCAGCGCAATGGCGAGATAACGATGTATCCGGCTGACTGGGTAGTTGAGTTTAAGGGATGTATGTAGCATGTGTAATATAATATTTTACTGCTGGGTTATGCACTAAATTTGCAGTGTGTACGCCAAAATCAGGACATAAGAATTTGACCACGCAAAATTCCAAATACACCTCAACTGTTTTGTGCATCACTAATTTTGCTACAAAAAGTGGCTGTGACTCGAACAATTGTATCGAAATGTTTCCGGAGGAAACATTGTAGCCTGTGAACGCTAAGATATCCTATTTGTGAGTTGCAAACGTAATTGTTAAGCCAAGTTGTCTGGGGCGGTGGGCGGAGAACTGAGCAAATCCGCGTGCATTATTTATTTTTATCAGTGTAATTTGTAACGTAAAATTTTATTACTATCTCGTTGTTTAATGTTTTTGGAAGATACAATGAGAATGATGCCCGTGTAATAATTCTAGTCCATTGTTGAGAAAATGATTGTATCCGTGAAATTTGCCGCTTCATGGGGGAAATCTGATACGCGTAAAAAGCGATTTTACGCGGCTACGTACGCAGCTAGTGATATCGTACCTATTTTGCGCGTTGATGGTACAGATCCATGGTTGCTATGTATCAACTATTCTTGCTTTGAACATAGCAGGCACATTAATTTTAGTAGCTATGCAGTTCAGTGTTTAAAACATGGATGCTGTTTAGTGTTATTCAACGCAGGTTGGATAGTAGTTTTACTCATTTTGGCCAGGAAAAAATTGTTCGAGGGTGTTCGATTAGCAAAAGATGGACAACTTTGTCATAATGTGGAGATAAATCAGCGGCTTTAGGGCGATAGGTATCCATTAGTGTTTAGCTTTGCTACCTGAAAGATTATATCAAAAGTGGTCGGTGCTAGGAACTTTATGCAATTGCTGTGTAATATTTACAGCGTATTCGCATCGGTGGTGTTTTGCTGCTCAGTCTGTCAATGATTAGATTGCGAAGCTTTTTTTAATTTGCGGTGGTTGAAAATTTTTTGTAGGTAATCAATGTTTA
Organism: Sodalis sp. Ffu; assembly: GCA_024748595.1. Classification (GTDB taxonomy): domain Bacteria; phylum Pseudomonadota; class Gammaproteobacteria; order Enterobacterales; family Enterobacteriaceae; genus FFU. The sequence continues at coordinate 274,766 of CP072944.1, forward strand.
ATAGTTCAGATCTATCTGCTGATGTATTGTATTAGGTATCGCCTGTCCTAGGGCTATAGAATCTGCTTGACTATATTTCTGTGCTGTGTTTGCGGCATAGAGATGCAAAAGCAGCCAGTGTGTATTTGACAAAGTGTTGACTAACGTGTGTTGATGGGCTCCGAAAATGATGCGATAAAGTTGCATTATGCATTGTAGGTGCCGTTGGCTCGTCATAGTAGAAGGTACCTCGAGTGTTAATGCAGCGGGTGTTATCTGTTATTGCTGAATTGAATTGTTGATACAGTCATACTGTATCAGTATCACTTAATGTGGCCAGCTGGCTATGTGTTGAACTAAGTATGAGTATTTGCCGGTTGGGGTGCAGGAAGAAGAATGAGGAGCAATAATTGTAGGTTATGAGGTAATTCAAGCAGAAGTAGCAACTGATATTGCCATCGTATTTCTAGTGATCGTTTTAACTTTTTAGCGAAAGCGATGATCTAACAGAATATACTGGTGCCCTTTTAAGTCAAATTGTTATCTAGCGAGATGGTCGGAATGATGTGGCCAGCGTTCATTGTTACGGCAAACGGGCGTTGTACAGTGCTGGGTTATAGGCCTCTTCACCTGAATTATTATTTTCGGGCTGAAATAGCACATCATGTATTTGCTAGCGCTTATCTATTCCATTCCGATGGGTGCTGGTATTTTAAAATCGCTATCCGTAATCTGCTGTCTAGCATTCTGGAATGCTGGTGAGAGTGCTAACAGCGTTTGGATGATATCAATGGTCCGTATTTTTCGTAGAATTAGGTTGGAGTGCGCGAGGATGGTTTATGGTGAAGCGCTTGGAGCAGAGTTTAGCTAATCTCCCATAAGGCATTTCATTTTTTGCCAGGAGTATGGTCCTGGCCTGTGTTGCGTGGGCAGTTCAGCAATAGGCTGGTTAATTGTGCGTATTTCGAGCTAATGGCTTGCCCAGGTATCATACTTGCCGTGGATGTCTGTGCTTTATATAAAAATTGCGTTCTCTGTTTTTCGCTATTCGCCGTTTAGCGTAATAAGCAGTGCCATTTTTGTGCCCCCGATGGGGCAGTTTGCAAGAAGCGTGCTTTGATAGATTGGGGACGGAAGCAATGGTGCATTTGCCTGGGATATTAGTCTTTTTGGCCTTGATAAGGGGCTAATTTAGGAATATTTCCTTTGCGGTTACAGGGGTGAATTTTGCAGTTCTTGATGCTATTCCGTCCAATCAAGTAAGTCAGTATGGGGAGCGAAATGGAAGATGAAAATTATCTTACCTGATTTTTTTTTGGCTGGTGTGCTGGTGGTGGGCGATGTTATGTTGGATCGGTACTTGTATGGTTCCACCAGCCGTATTTCACCGGAAGCTCCTGTGCCTATTGTGAATGTGGACGTTATTGAAGAGCGCCCCGGTGGTGCTGCCAATGTCGCAATGAATATCGCTGCGCTGGGTGCACATTCCCATCTAATTGGGTTAACCGGTATCGATGATGCTGCCCGCTCTTTGAGCGAACGGCTCACAGCGGTAAACGTTACTTATGATTTTATTGCTGTGGCCACACATTCTACGCTTACCAAGCTGCGGGTGCTATCTCGCAATCAGCAATTGATCCGCCTGGATTTCGAGCAGGGTTTCAGTAATGTCGATACTGCTTCAGTGCTTGAACGCATTGAACTGGCGCTACCTAAATCCGGTGCACTGGTGTTGGCCGACTACGCTAAGGGAGCTTTAAAGCGAGTAAAGGAAATGATTACATTAGCACGCACAGCTGGCGTGCCGGTGCTGGTGGATCCAAAAGGAACCGATTTTGCCCGCTATCGAAATGCGACCATCCTGACGCCCAATTTATCGGAATTTGAGGCGGTGGCTGGTCCTTGCAAGAGCGAAGAGGTACTGGTTAGACGAGGTATGGCAATCATTGCTGATTATGAACTATTGGCTCTGTTGATTACTCGCTCCGAACATGGTATGACCTTGTTGCAACTGGGCAAGGATCCGTTACATTTGCCGACGCAGGCTCAGGAAGTTTATGACGTAACTGGTGCCGGCGATACAGTGATCGGTGTTCTAGCAGCATCATTGTCCTCTGGCAATAGTCTAGAGGAATCCTGTTTTCTGGCCAATGCCGCCGCTGGTGTGGTGGTCGGAAAACTAGGAACCTCTACCGTTAGCTTCGTCGAGCTAGAAAATGCTATCCGTGGCCGAGCCTATGCTGGCTTCGGTGTCATGAGTGAGGTGGAGTTGAAGCATGCGGTCGCTATGGCGCGTCAACGTGGCGAGAAAGTAGTGATGACCAATGGCGTATTTGATATCCTGCACGCCGGCCATGTCAGTTACCTGGAAAATGCTCGTAAGCTTGGAGATCGGCTGATTGTGGCAGTCAACAGCGATTCTTCTACCAAGCGCCTGAAAGGTGAAAACCGGCCGGTAAATCCGTTATTACAGCGTATGATTGTGCTGGCAGCATTGGAAGCGGTAGATTGGGTAGTGCCGTTCAGTGAGGATACACCGCAACGTCTGATCTCCGAGGTGCTACCGGATCTATTGGTGAAGGGAGGAGATTATCAGTTGTCTCAGATTGCAGGTAGTAAAGAAGTTTGGGCTAATGGCGATGACGTACGGGTCCTAAATTTTGAGGATGGTTGCTCCACTACCATTATCATCAACACTATCAAAAGTGGCAAGCAAAATTAATCGGCAGGGCCTTAGGCAAGTAATGGGATATTTCTGGCGTATCCATTTCAGTGGCTTTGGGTGCAGAATTTTACTCGGTCAGGTTTGTTGACCTAATACTTTGCGTCCTCTAAGTTGGCCAGTAGTTATGTTGTAAGGTTAATAGATTATTTTATTTTAAGTGATTTGATGATGCTATTTATCCCGTTAGCTTGCTCTTAGTCGTAGGATTAGTTCTAAATTCGGCTTTAGATGAGCCCTTGTTATAGTCGCCAGACTAATTCTTTTAACCCTGTTCCTTAAAGAACAGTTGGTGATTCCACTTCATTATTAAATCTGATTTATTCAACAAAGCCTAAGCGCTATGTAATTTGGCCGCACTGATACCGCGCGGTCTTGATGTGGGAGGTACTGGTGCTAAAGTTATCGTAAACTGTTCCGTAAGCAAATAACGTTAAGGGCTATGCTTGCGTTCCACAGGAGATCAGCAAGGGCAAACGTCTATCCCTAATGTTTTGTGAAAGATGCACAAGTGATGAAGGTATTGATGCCTGTGGCTAACAAAATTTGCTTTTTTCCAGGTGGCTCTTTGCAATTTTTCAAGTATCACTGGTATATTTTCTGCGGTAGAGTGTTTGGCGCCTGAGGCGTTTTTTCGGTAGGTGAACCGCTGGTATTGTTATTCACTCCGCTAACTTTGTTAAGTTTTTCTCCGAACACTGGGTTGTGCCTCCTGTTGGTGCTGTTGTGTTAATAACTGTATTGTTTTTAGGCATTGTTTCCAGCGCGTTAAGGCGCAATTCCAGTTGGTTTATCTTCTTGCGGGTGCGTTGCAGCACTTGGGTCTGCACATCAAATTCTTCGCGACTGACCAGATCCATGCGGATGAACTGGTTTTGCAGCACTTGACGGATCTTCTTCTCCACGTCATCACCTAGGTCGCAGATGCCTTTTGGTAACGATTCCTGAATTTGGCGTGCAATCTGTTCAATTTTCTTTGGATCAATCATCGTTGATTCCTTCGTTGGTCATAGAGTGTTAAGTTTAATATCAGTTTCCTGGAGATCAAACTAAAACTAAAAGTATTTAATAAAATTATATAACTGCTAATTGTTCTGTGAAATGGTTGGCGTTATAGTATTTTTGATTATTCTCAGGGCGGGGTGCCATTCCCCACCGGCGGTTAACCTGTGTAAATTATTACATAGAAAGCCCGCAAGCGCTCAGATTAACGTGTCGATTTGAGGTTAGCAGATCCGGTGTAATTCCGGAGCCGACGGTGATAGTCCGGATGGGAGAGAGTAACGACATCTAAACGGGTTATGGCCCACTATCGTTATTTTTTGACCGTTTCTGGTCTGCTCCTAAATTTTCTTCAGTTCTCATAATATTTATGAGGCTTCACTTATCATGAATCAGACGCTTCTTTCCGAATTTGGTACACCAATAGAACGCGTGGAAAACGCACTGTACGCTTTGCGAAATCGTTGTGGCGTGCTGGTGTTGGATGATGAAAATCGTGAAAATGAAGGTGATATGATTTTCGCTGCAGAAAATATGACAGTAGAACAGATGGCTCTGGCCATACGTCATGGTAGTGGCATTGTATGCCTTTGCTTAACAGAAGCCCGCCGTCAGCAGCTGGAGTTGCCGATGATGGTGGAGCGCAATAGCAGCCATTATCAAACCGCCTTTACCGTCACCATTGAAGCAGCATCCGGTGTGACCACCGGAGTATCCGCAGCGGATCGTTTGACTACTATTCGTGTCGCCATTGATGATACCACTAGACCAGCTGACCTAAATCGCCCCGGGCATGTATTCCCTTTGCGTGCCCATCCTGGTGGTGTGCTGGCCCGCGGAGGACATACTGAAGCGGCTGTTGATTTAACCATGTTCGCCGGCTTAAAACCTTTTGGGGTACTGTGCGAAGTGACTAACGAAGATGGCAGCATGGCCCGCGCATCGGACATTGTGGTGTTTGCGCGTCGATATACGATGCCAGTGCTGACGATTAATGATCTGGTGGTCTATCGCCGTTTTTTAGTCCGCCAGGTCAGTTGATGTTTTCAGGGCTCGTAGTTTTTTACATTAAGCTGTGCCCTTAGCCTTGAGTTTGATTCGCTGTTGGATAGCCACGTTATTTTTTTGTCCGTCTGTGTTGAGGGGATCTAGCAGCTTATAAACAGTCTTTTCATTGGTTGCCTTTTTTGCTGCACACTCGGATTGGTTAGAAAATATATATTTGGTACTGTTGGTGTGCAAGGAAAGGATATACTGTTCGTTTTCTTTAATGATTTGTAATAGAATACCGAGGATAGGTGCTGTTGCCTATTTCGGATACTAGTAGCGCCCACTTAAACATCAGTAAACAGAATATAATCGGTTTGTCAATAACCCTGGGTTTTAGTGATTTTTTGTGGTGCTGAGGGCAATGAACAGTTCATCCGTCATCAGTGCATAGTCATGATATTGTAATGCATTCTTTAGTATCGCTTGGGCGTAATGTAAAACTGTTTGATGCAGTGTTTATTGAAAAATGGAAATCAATATAGTTAATTCATGCTGTCCTGATTTTTGGTTATGGAAGTCCAGTGAATATGCTAGAAAATCATGTAGTTGCTGGCAACAACAATGACAAAGCTAGTTACGCTAGAAAGCGATATTACGTAGGAATCTAGTTGAGTTATTTTATTTAATGTACGTCCGTAGTATTACTGTACATGGTATTTTCATTAGCCGTGCGTTTTTTTGACAAGTATATTTAATTTGCCATTCATCTTTAATCAACGAACTTTAATAGCATAGCATAAATATAAAAATTATTTAGCAATATTGCTGCTTGTCAAGTTTTTATCATGCTATTAACGTTTTTGGTTTTTTACTGGTACAGATAAATTTGGTAAAATATTTATTAATTTAGGTTATAAACCTTTGTAATTCTCGTAACGTCAAAAAAATATTTATTATTTTACATCATTCATACAATAAAATATAGTAAACAACTAGTTTTAAGTGATTTTAATTTTATTGTATCAAACAGCCATTATTGAGATATTTAATCATAACGTCAATGATCTGTTTTAAGGTATGGTTGTTATTTGTCCAATTAATAATTTTAAACTTTTGCTTTGCCATAAAAATTTTTTGAACATTTATTAATTTATTTTATTAAAAAAGTGAGATTTTTCAATAAAGCCTGAATACACTGTTAGACCTGGTGCTGTCAACAGTGTACATACTGAAGGTGGAGTTTCTATTCATTATGGGGTGTGAGGCTGCCTTGCTTGGTGTCCCCGAACAGACTATAATTATGCGATGGACTACTATGACATCTTGTGCCAGGAGCAAAGCGTTTTTACGTTCAATGAAATTATTTTTCAAACTGGGAGCACTAAACTGAACGCATTGCTTTTCGGACAATCTGTCCTCTTACTGTTATTTTGTTACAGTGATATTATTCCTCGTCGCCTTTAGAGCGACGGCGCAGGTTAAAAAATTGTTTTAAGATGCAAGAAAAGTTCTCCTTGCAGGTTTTGATGATCTGATTGTAGCTTGTAGCAGGAGTATTGCGATCCTTAAGCTGATTAACGTAAATGCATCCAGGCCTAATATATTTTCTGGGTGTTGACTATGGGCAAATATTATTGCCTTTAGTAATATGAGGTGCTAATGATTATTTCAATTTAGCGAAACGATAGTGGCACAAAGAGACTATGTAGGTCATCGCAAGTTCTTGGGCGTTCGGCGAAAAAAAACTAAGGGTAAAAAAAAATATTTGTTTTCCGGCATATTTAAAACCATGATCACATTGATGGTAGCCGGTTTGATTGCGTTTATTAGCGGTCTCTATTTTATTGCGCACAATAGATTGGAAGAAGCGGTGATTGTACCGCCTTGCGGCAAGCATACCGGCATCGGACTCCCCCCCAAACCTGAGGAGCGTTGGCGTTATATTAAAGAGTTAGAAAACCGCCAGATCGGCGTGGAAAGGACTAACGATCCTTAAACGAAGTGCTATATAACTATCGAAGTAAATCATCGGTAGCCCCTTCACGTTCTACCAGCATTAAACTAGCCAACTACCCTGTAGTTCCTTTAGTCAAGAATCGGAGATATTTGAAAATTTTCTTGTCACGAGGCGAGCTTAGCTATCCGTTTATGCCATCGAAAGTCGTATTACTACCAGCAGCTGGTACCGCGTCATGTTTTTGCCCTTATGTCAGCCATGTTTGCGCTGATAAATTCCTAAAATGCTTGTGGATGGTATCAAAATTTCCATAGTGCTTAGATGGAATTTATTAAAAAATTTTTAATAGAACTACTTATGGTAACTCGGTTAGTTGATTAATAGCACGTTACTACAAAAATCTGTGGAATTCAACAAGCAGGATCAGTTAAAATTATGTGTTGTAATTAGCGGTTCTTTTTCAGTTGTAGACCATGCTAGATTGTGTTTGCTAAGAGCTATTTGTGATTTACATCTAGTATTATGATCAGCGGCTGTGTGGAGTAGAAATTATAAACGCTTTATGCAGGTAATAATTTCATGGTATTAGTATTATTCTAGTTCTTTCTAATGATGATTAGCTGAAGTAGATCAGCTATGTATGACCGAGTTCATTTCTTTGTAAATGTCTACCAACTCTCTGAGCGTACTGCATATGAATCGGTTGCTATCTCCACACGGTGGATAAATAGTCTGACGCACGAATTAAACAGGAATTTATGGTCACCAAGGTGTAGCGGTATATCTATATGTTTAATTCGTCGATTAGTATTTTATGTATCCTACCTGTTCTGAATAGTATTCTATCTTTCGATAGTGGTCCTAATTTTTACTGCTGCTTTTTTTGGATAAGCACATTGAATTGGTTTTACCGCCGTGGCGCGGCGGTGCCTTTATTCCTCCCTGGGGTTGTAATAAACCAAGCGACGGTGGGACAAACAGCATCTCTATGTATGGTTGAAAGTGTTTGTCAAAGACAGGATAGAAACATTTGCAAAGAGGCGAGATAATAAAAATTAATGACTGTATCGGGTATGGTATTCTAGTTGTTGTAATAGACATCATTTTATTGTCCGTTTTAGCGTAGATTCTGCTTTTACCTTTGGTCGGACGCCTAGAGTATGGCAGATAGCATAGGTGAGTTCAGCACGATTTAGGGTATAGAAATGGAAATCCTTGACCCCTTCCCGACTGATGATCTTTACCATATCCATAGCAATTGCGGCACCAACCATTTTTCTCGTTTCTAGATCGTGATCTAGCCCGTCAAACATAGCGGTCATCCAGTTGGGAACCTTGACGTTAGTTATTGCGGCAAAGCTTTGCAGTTGACGGAAATTAGAAACCGGCAGAATGCCGGGCACAATTTCGGTATCGATGCCAGCGCACACGCAGCGATCGCGGAATCTAAGATAGCTTTCTACATCAAAAAAAAACTGGGTAATTGCGCGATTCGCGCCGGCATCGACTTTCTTTTTTAAGTTGATCAAATCTGACTGGGCGCTTTTTGCTTCAGGATGTACTTCAGGATAAGCGGCTACTGAGATATCAAAATCTCCCACCTTTTTTAATAGCGACACCAGATCGGCGGCGTACATGGTAGGCAGCGCGTTGCTAACATGCTGGTCGCCACGCAAGGCTACTATATGGCGAATACCATTATGCCAGTAGTCCTGAGCGATCTCCTGAAGTGTTTGTGGTGTCGCATTAATGCACGTTAGATGGGATGCTGTATCCAGCCCGGTACGCTCTTTAATGTTTTTGATAATGTCATGGGTGCGTTCACGCGCACTAGAATTGGCGCCGTAAGTTACTGAAACAAAAGTGGGTTGAAGTTTGCTTAATTTATCGATAGAGTGCCAAAGAGTCTGTTCCATTTCCCTGGTTTGTGGTGGAAAGAACTCAAACGAGACGTTGATGTGTCCTTGTAGTTCGGCTAAATTTTGATTTAATGCTTCCCGCTGATTGGCGTGAAAGAAACTCATTATCTTTACCTCACATAATGTAAATTAGCGATATTATGGCCGCTTAGAAGTAAATGTCTATACGTTTAGAAGTCCAGATAGAAAATGACTAAATTCAAGAGTTTCGTCAATTAATTCATCGCCTACAAGAACTCATTATAATATTAAATAAAATGCATTTTTTCAACTTACGGCAAGCGGCTGTAAGTAAGCTGGGCAGGTGCCGTCCGTTAGTCAACTGGCTTGTGCCGGGATGCTCAATCTTGCCATGTTGCTATATAACTATCACCACCTGCTCACAATATAGCCTTTCGAATAACGCATCATGGATTTTAGGGGGGAAGTACGCAGGGATTTACATCAGTTTTGTCGTCGGTCGTGCGGGAGAATAAAAAACTAAAGTGACATCATTTATTGTCATCAGGGCCTAGAATTACCAATTAATTTTCGTGATATCAGCCGTTTCATATGGCAAATATATTAGCTAATAGGCATTGGATGTTCAGAATTCCATTTGAGGTGTTTACCGTTGGTTATTTCTTAAATCGGAGGATATAATTCAGGGCTAATCTTATTTTGATCTCGTACTATTGCAATACCTGTACGTTACGCATTGTCTTTAAAGAACTGATTAAACCTTACAGGTATCTAATCAGTTTAAATTTCATACTCCTTTGCACGGGAGTGGATCAACAATGTCATGCAAGATTGCTCTTATTGTTAAGGTTACTTGGAGAAGGTCTTTGATTAAATATAAAATTAGAATTTCGGTCATGGAAAGTGCTGTATTTGACGCAAACGCCATCTGATGGCGTGACCACGATACATGATATCACTAGCATTGATTTTTTGCAAAATAATGTACTTATAAAATCACTATCCTGAAGTTCTTGCAATAAATATGGATAAAAAATTATCTCCGACGGATATTTATAATGAATGCTATTCAGCATTAGCTACTGGCTAAAGGAATCAGATCGTTTATTATCCTACCTTTGAAAGGAGTCTATTGCTGGCTAGGCTAATAGGAATTAAGTGGTCGCCAATAATGCTTAACAGAAAATGAATGATAATATAAATAAAAGATCAGTTGCCATCTATTCGCTTTGGTAGATATAGCTATGTCACGAATAAAACTGTAATGAATTGTATTCCCTGACGTTAGCAGATTATTAATGTCAAGCTAGGAGTGTTAAGGCGTGGCGTTGGGGGTGTGCATGGAATGCAAGATTTTAAATCTAAATGGTTGCAATTCCATATCTTGCGCTGATACCTCCATATGCGTCAGCAAACTATCCTATATTTCCAATGATTTTTGAAATATAGGATAAAACGTAGTAACCAAATGGTCATGTTCTATTACGCCTCTGCTAGCTGTTTAATATGAACATGTTTCAGAACCGGCTACATAACTTTTAATGGTCTAGGGCAAAATCATGATGTGGTAAGGTGTTTCACTCAATTACAGCATCATCTTGACTCTAATAATTTGGTGCATGTATATTGGAGGTGAGAATCCATTCAATGCGGTAATGGATCGATCGGACTGATAGCAGAAATAATAGTAAATCGATATTTTGGTGAACTACTGCAGTGTGTGCGTATAATAACCAGTATTCACTCTGTTAAGCCATGGTTTTCATCTAGATGAAGCAACGGTGTAAGGTAAGTTATCTCTGTAATCTTACGCGTTTCGGGACTCATTGTAGTACTCAGGTCAGGTTGCTTCAGGATAGTCTCGCAAGAATACGTTGACAAAGTTTCCCGATTCGGAAACTGGAGTAATCGCTGTTGGTTACGCCAACAAGATTCATCCCTCAGCTTCTGTGTTGCTGGATGGCCCTAAAAATAGGTGACAAGCCTTAGGTTTAGCCAAAGGGCATAGGTTAAGCTCATCTTTATAACTGATATGAAAGATGTTGAGCCTGATGCGTGGAGAAACAGTGCGCTGATTTAGCGTCAACCAGCTAATCAACTGATCGGTGGTGCTTCCATCCGCCGAAATTACTATTAGTTCGTCGGGATGAGTTACTTTGCTATAATGTCACCATCCACTGGTGGTATTTAACGTGAGGATTGCTGCCGTCAAATTTGTGTAACGGAGGGTGGCTGTTAGTCCGTTCTTCTTAATGAGTTCATGCTTACGTGCTGTTTAGAAAACATATTCCAGATAGGGAATTAAAATCTTCAATTCCTACTGATTAGGAGTAGCAGCGTATCGCCACAACCAGCTAGTGCCTGCGCGTGGGCATCCATGGATTCATGAGTCATGGTGGAGGCGTGTGAGGTAAGGCTTTTCACCCTACCGAGTGATTCATCGAGTGTAAATATCCCCAGTGCGGTATGAAGTTGCGTAGTTTTGCTTCGTCGTTCTCAAGTTGGAAATTGAGAACGGCTCCCAATCTGTTTTGCTGGCGGTAGGCTATTTCATAGCCAGGTAGCTGGTAAACCTTGGCTTAACACAATGTTTTCACATGCGTCTATTGCATAAATACGCTACAATGCCTGGGCGTTGCTCTGCTGTTAGCTGATGTGCGGTGTCAAGTGAGACATACCGTTTAGCAGTATGTTGCCTATCAAAGACGCTCTCGGGCACACCGATATTATTGCCTCATCACGGAGCTCACTGACAATGTCATCCTATTTATAGTGATAACAGTTCCTGCAACCATATCGTAATGTCCATTATAGATATTTGGTATAAAAATGACTGCTAGATCGGCTCCTAGCATCAATGCTTCTGTAGCACCGGATTCATAAAGGGTATTATGCACGATGCACAGCGCTTGTTTGATCCTTAGCTTTCAAATAGCGACTATATCCACCATACGAAGCAGTGGGTTGCTTGCGTTTCGATAAACAACCAGCTTTGGTTTTGCGACTAGTACTGCCTATATCACCGATCCATCGCTCTGATTAATGCACTGTACTTGATGGGGCACCTCGCTTGCTCAGACTATCAAACAAACTACAACTGTCAGAGTAGCAGTCATGAGGTGCCACTAGAACTGAATCACCATGTTTAAGAAATGCGGCGTGCATACCAGAGATGCACGGTCGATATTCCTATTTTGGTAATGAAGCACCTGCTTCGTTTTTTAGTTTTGCCATCGCCCCGTTGTAAGACGTCTAGGTCGAGCCTATATTTCCGGGAGTAATATCGTGGGTGTATGGTTGACTAAAATCAGTGAAATTATAAGTATTTGATAGTGATTGGGCGGACAACGCAACCGTATTGTTTATAGTTATTCAATTAGCTGCGAGCTGCTATGGTAGCTTGCTTGCGCGTTATGGTGTCACATCTTGGCAAATGTTAAAAATAAAATATAAAGATAAACTGAATAAATATAGACATCAACACATCTGGACGTCATACACTACTTACGTATAAATTGAGAAAATCACAATAACTGTTTTATATTTATTCGATTATTAAGGTGTCCTATGGCGGAGTGGAAAGGTGAATATGTCAGCCCTTATGTTGAACATGGTAAAAAAAGTGAACATGTTAAAAAGATTACTGTATCAATTCCATTGAAGGTTTTAAAAATTTTGACCGACGAAAGAACACGTCGGCAGGTGAATAACTTGCGTCATGCCACCAACAGTGAGTTGTTGTGTGAAGCGTTTCTGCATGCTTTTACCGGTCAGCCGCTGCCGGATGACAACGATCTGCGCAAAGATCGTAACGATGAGATCCCGGAAATGGCAAAAGAGATAATGCGTGAAATGGGCATCGATCCCAATGCTTGGGAATATTAAATTTCACGTACCAGCATAGAAAACATAAAACATACATAAAAAATGACTCTAGTTCATTTTCTAATGCATCGATCGAGTAATTATTTTTAAATGAATTGTTCAATTAACTTCAGCAGTTAATATGGTATTGCAGTATTTTTAGCGTTACATAAATTACTGCGATATCAATAGTATAAATTAAATAGTATAAATTATAGCGTCAGTTGAATCGATATGCAATTTAGCAAGATGCTTTCGTGATACATGTTAGTCACGGATAATCCCTAAGTAGGATGTCAGTAATGTCATTCTTGACGTTGTCCAGCAGAGTAGTAATCCATATTTCAAGATTCGTATATAGTATGCTAGGATATTATCCTATGATTACGGAGAGTCAATAGGGTGACAAAAGACATCGGGGAATGCTTAAAAATCAGATAATTCGTCATAAGAACATAAGTGTTAACGGATTATCTATGAGAAGTCTGTTGTTAATAACAGTTCAGGTAAAGAACTTGAATTTGAGGTAACTATAGGTACGTTATAGTCCTATACTTATGAATAATGTCGATGGCAAAAAATGAAAATTATTTTCGTTAGTTAACCGCCAGGTAGATTGCATCGGTTTCTATGCAATCTACCTGGCGAGCATTTCTTCTTGATTGCTCTTGATTATGATTTATAAAATTTTGTGCTTGTGTTTTTAAGTTATGACCTTTAGGGCATTTTTACGCAATTTTGGTGCTAGATGACAGCTATTATATTTTGATAAACATTTCATGTAAAAATGTGGCAGCGATAGAAACAGTTAAAACTGAATGAAATGTGGTATTTCCTGGCAATTACTTTTTCGTCCTAATCAGGAAATTATATCTTTATCGGCATAGCTTGAATAATTAGGTTATTTTTTGCCAACTGGAATGCTGAAACGCTTGTTGAATCGATCTACACGGCCTCCGGTATCAACCACACGTTGTTTTCCAGTGTAGAACGGATGGCAAGCGTTGCATACGTCTAAATTCAAATCGTGTCCTAGGGTGGAGTAGGTTGTAATAACGTTACCGCAAGAACAGATTGCTGTAATTTCAACATATTTCGGGTGAATTTCTTTCTGCATAAAATAAGCTCTTTGTAGGCTAGGTTGCTATTTAGTCTATTTAAACTAGATGCCCTATTAATTGTATGCATTGGCTTTAAGATCAATAATATTTAGGATATATTAAATTATAGTCTTTTGTAAACACAATCCTCATATCAAAGATGCACAATACGCCAGTTTTGACATTTTACTTAGTATGGAATCATGCCCGTTGTAAACGTTGCACTACCAGTATCGCAGGCCCGGACCTTTGATTATCTGTTGCCCGCTAATGCCTGTCCGGTTGTGGGAGGACGGGTACGAATACCGTTTGGTCCACGTCAGGCCATCGGAATTGTTACTGCTATCAGCGAGTACAGCGTGTTGGCACTGGATAAATTGAAACCTATCAGCGATGTACTGGATCACCAGTCGTTGTTTTCCAATAGCCTCTGGCGCATCCTGACTTGGGCTACAGGATATTACCATCACCCTATTGGTGAAGTGCTGTTTCACGCCCTGCCGGTGTTGATTCGTCAGGGTAAGCCGGCGGAAATGGCACCTTTGTGGCAATGGTTCGCCACAAAACATGGCTGTCGCACGTTGCCAGAAAGCCTTAAGAGGACACCCAAGCAACAACAAGCTCTGATAACGTTGTTGAAAGCACCAGTTTACTGTCATCAGCTCAGTGAGCTGCAGCTGAGAAACACTACGTTGCAGGCATTACGTATGAAAGGATTGTGCGATTTACGTACGCAGTCGGTAAAGCAGTATGACTGGCGTTCTAAATTCAGCGTAAATGGCGATCGAACGCAGCTAAATAGCGAGCAAGCTAGCGCAGTGAGTGCTATCCGTAGCAAGGATGAGCAATTCGTCGCATGGCTGCTGTTTGGCGTCATAGGTTCAGGCAAAACAGATGTTTATCTAGCAGTGGTGGAAAACATTCTTGCTAAAGGAAGACAGGTTCTGGTGCTAGTGCCTGAGATCTGTTTGACGTCGCAAACAATTGCCTGCTTTCGCGAACGTTTCAATGCACCAGTGGCAGTGCTGCACTCGGGACTTAATAACAGCGATCGCCTGGCTGTATGGCTGAAAGCGCGGTGCGGCGAAAGCGCCATTGTTATCGGCACTCGTTCAGCGTTATTTACCCCATTCGCTCGTCTTGGGGTGATTGTTATCTATGAAGAGCATAACAGTGCCTATAAGCAGCAAGAAGGTTGGAGGTACCATGCCCGTGATCTTGCGGTATTTCGCGCGCGTGAAGAAAATATCCCGATTATTCTCGGCAGTTCCACTCCAGCGCTAGAGACTTTGTATAATGTGCAACAAAAAAAGTACTACCAGCGAACGCTTGGTAAATGTACTAGAAACATCTCGGAAGTTAATCGACAATTACTGGATCTGAATGGTCAGCCGTTGACCAACGGTCTATCAGCGTTACTTTTGCATAAAATACGCCAGCATCTGGAGTTTGGCAATCAGGTAATTTTATTTCTCAACCGTCGCGGTTTCGCGCCGGTGCTGTTATGCCATGAATGCGGCTGGATAGCTGAATGCCAACGCTGCGATCATTATTACACACTCCATCAGTATCAGCATCAACTGCGATGTCATCACTGCGACAGCCAGCATTTATTACCATATCAATGTCCATATTGTGGTTCTACTCAGTTGTTGCCGGTCGGGCTGGGTACCGAGCAGTTGGAGGCGGCTTTAGCCCCGCAATTTCCTGATGTGCCAGTGATACGCATCGATCGTGATACTACGTCGCAAAAGGGGGCGCTAGAGAGCTATTTGGCACAAATTCAGCGCGTGGGTGCGCGGATTCTGATCGGTACCCAGATGTTGGTCAGGGGCCAACATTTCCCCAATGTCACGCTAGTCTCGTTGCTGGATGTGGACGGCGCGTTGTTTTCAGGGGATTTTCGTGCCGCAGAACGCTTTGCCCAGCTTTATACTCAAGTTTCGGGTCGCGTTGGTTCTGCTGGCAAGCAACGCGAAGTGTTGTTACAAACCTACCATCCGAAACATCCTTTACTGCAGACTCTACTGCATAATGGCTATATGGATTTTGCTCAGCAAATGCTGGTGGAGCGTCGCCAGGCTGGTCTTCCACCCTTTACTAGTCATGTTTTATTTCGCGCTGAGGATTATGACAATCACCATGCAGGAAAATTTCTTGATCAATTACGCCAGTTGCTAGACGCTAGTCCACTGCGCGATGATACTTTGTGGCTGATGGGGCCGATTCCTGCGCTGTCCCCAAAGCGTAATGGACGTTTCCGTTGGCAACTGCTTTTGTCTCATTCTTCGCGGGTGCAGTTGCAGAAATTGGTGGCTGTCAGTTTACCTTTGATGACTACCCTCTCACAGGCGCGTAAAGTAAAATGGACATTGGATGTGGATCCCATTTACAGTTAACACCGTGCTTTTATGATCATTATTAGGCTATGGCGAGAGAATTTAGGTAACGAGCCGTTTGTCGTTTCCCGTCATCAGCCAAGGTCATGTGAGCACGATCACTTGTAGGATATGTATCGTTTTGGTTGGACATTTCCACTGCCATTATCGGTGTTTATGAGTCCGAAAAGTATCACTAATGATTTTTGTAGGTTATAATTGGCTAAGTGCTTAAGCGTAGGCTCTAGTTAAAGCGCGTTGCATAGATACCAGTTATGCTAATGATAGGTGTGACTTACGAGCCTATAAAACACTTTAGCGATGATGTTATAATTAGGTTGTTAAATTGTATTATACAGGTTGGGCAGCCATGCAACCTCCATTATCGGTTCAAGTCCCTGTGGCAAAGGATCCTTTATAGGGTGGGTTAGTTAAAGTGCTGTACTCGTATTGCAACGTTAGGTAGTGTGGGTGGCTGTATATATATTGGGATAGTCCCCTCAAAAGCCTTGCATCAGGCTCTGTAAGTCAGATTATAGAAAAGTAAACCAAAGGCCACTAGTGCACGGCAACATTATATTGCTCCATACTAGCTTTGCTGACATCCTACTTCATACCTATACAAGTGATTAAATAATAAACTTATATGCGATGGTTTTTACGAGCGTAACCACTGGGTATCTTTACCGGTAACGCCAGCTCTGTCGATGAACACCGAGTGCAAAGTCGCTATATCGACAGACGACCGAAGAGCTCAGTGAGGAAAATAGTCATCGCTTGTGCTTCTAGTCTTGCTCATTCTCATGACGTAGATTTCGATACATTCGCGCATCTACGATAGTGATTTTAAGCATGATCCTTTATAATTATTTATGGATCTGGTGTGATCGGTTGTGAATACGCATCGATTTTCCGTGGTATGAATGTCAAGTAGATCTGATGGCTATTAAGATGGCCTACGAAGTGGCCGCGCACAGTTCAAATATTTGGCTCGGGCGCAGATGTTGGGATGAATGTTTGGAGTCTTATGCTATTGTTACATCATGAAACAAAACAGATCCTGTTATTTACTATTTTGGCAAATATATTTCCTAAATCATTCATATTAATCAAAAATTATGGAATATAAATAGGAAGGAAATATCATTAAATATTTTATTGATACTACTTTTTTATAATAACAGGGGTTTACTGAATCATCGGTGCTGAATTTGGTTAAACCTTTTTGTTTTAAAAGGGTGCCTCTCATAATTTGAGAGCTATCATAGCGACACTATTTTTAATTGAATAAATTTAGCAATCATGATAGTTGTTCAAGCATTAGTTTGTTAAGGACCCCTAGATATAGTCATTATATTGCTATATTTGCTCTGTGCCAGTAAAGTGTTAGATAGTATGAGTAAAACGAGCAATACAGTTCTATTTATTTTCTACCGCATCTGCAAAGCGAACAGATGCGTCGTTAGGTTATCGTGACAATAAGGCCAGTTGTTGTTTAGCCTCAGCAATGGCTGCTGATATTTGCTCTGGCGCTACGCCCCCTTTTGCCTTACGCTGTAGCAAGCATGATTCCAAGGTTAACACCGAATAAATATCTTTTTCTATCAGCGGACTGAATGTTTGCAATTTTGTCAATGACATATCTTTTAGCGAAGAGCCTTGGCGAATCGCTTCTATCACTGCTTCGCTGACGATATGGTGTGCTTCACGAAATGGAATACCGCGGGCAACCAGATAATCAGCTAGTTCGGTGGCATTGGCATAACCCTGCTGAGCTGCTTCCCGACAGCGCTGGCATTTCAGTTGAATCCCATCAATTACTAGCGTTGTCATATGCAGACAGTCTAGCCATGTATCCAACGCGTCAAACAACCCTTCTTTGTCTTCTTGAATATCCTTGTTGTAGGCCAGTGGTAATCCTTTTAAGGTCATCATCATGCCGGTCAGTGCGCCTTGTACCCGGCCGCATTTGCCACGTATAAGCTCCAATGCATCTGGATTTTTTTTCTGCGGCATCAGCGATGAACCAGACGTAACGTGATAGGACAACTCAATAAAGCCTGCTTCGCTTGTGTTGAAGAAAATTAGATCTTCGGCGAAGCGAGAGAGGTGTACCATGCCAATCGCAGCGTTGGACAGTAGTTCCAGGACATAATCACGATCGGAAACGCTGTCTAGACTATTTCGAGTAGCAGCAGTGAAGCCCAACCACTGTGCCAGTTGATCGCGATCGATGGCGTAGGCGGTGCCGGCTAGGGCGCCAGCGCCAAGGGGGCTGATATCCAATCGCTTCAATGTATCTTGTAGGCGGCTTCCGTCGCGGGCTAACATCTCGTTGTAGGCCAAACACCAATGGGCGAATGTAACCGGTTGAGCAGGCTGTAAATGGGTGTAACCTGGCATGACTACGTCTTGATTGATGTCTGCTGTCGTCACTAGCGCCTGTTGTAAATGATGCACGGCGCGAAGCAGTTCTATCACTTCGGTTTTGCACCATAGTTTAAGATCGGTAGCCACTTGATCGTTACGGCTGCGGCCGGTATGGAGCTTTTTGCCTAAATCGCCTACCTTGTTGATTAGTTGCTGCTCGACCCAACTGTGAATATCTTCGGCATCACTTGTGAGGATAATCTCTGGCGTGTTGCGAATTTCCTCCAAAGTTACGTTTAGCACCTTTTCTATTTGTTGCTGCTCCGCTTTAGTTAGTACGCCGACGGTGACCAATGCGCGGGACCAGGCCACTGAGCCAATAATATCTTGTTCAGCCAGACGATAATCGAACCGTAACGAGTCATTAAAAGACTTAAACATTTGTTCCTCCGTTTGACTGAACTGTCCACCATAAAATGCCATAACCCTCTCCCTTAAAATATACTAGTAGCATGCATGCGTCTGCGTAATTTCGTTGTGCGGCGTTCTGCGCCGCTTCCTAAATATAGTGTTGTCCCAATTGATTGTTCGGTCTGCACAGCACTGCTGACATGCCGTCAGCAGACTAATACTGATACTTTGAAAATCACCGGACTTGTCCGTCAAGCGCGGTACCGTGACGATATTGCCCAAATTTGACGCGAATATAAACTATCTGTTGGAGTCCCACTGTTTCAGTAGGACATGGACAACGTCTGTACAGTTTCATACCCAGCTTAGAGTCAGGCCAGAATTCTGGTGCCTATAGAGATGCCGTTAAATAGCGCCGGTAGCTGATCGGCATGGTGCCAGCTGGCGATGTCCACCTGACGACCTAGAATACGAGCGGCATCCAGCGCAACGTTCACCTTAAAGATCATGCCATCGGTGATGATCCCTTGTTCAATTAACTTCTTGGCTTTCTGCGCTGTTATTTCTGCAATACGCTGGCCCTTGCTGTCAAGGATACCGCTGACATCCGACAGCAGTATCAAGTCCGCACCCAGTGTGGAAGCCAGTGCGGTAGCTGCTTGATCGGCGTTTACATTCATCAAATTACCGTCGGGGGTAATACCAATGGAGCTGATGACTGGTAGATAGCCATCGGTAAGTATCGTGTTTAACAGAGCCGGGGAACCAGGCCACGCCTGTCCGACATGCCCTAGTTTCGGGTCTAGCTGAGTCACGTTGATGCTGTTGCCGTCTCCTAAACAGAGTCCTACCGCGTTGATGGCATATTTTTTCGCCCAAGCTAGTAGGATTTTATTGGCGGTACCGGCTAACGCTCCAGTAATAATTGCAATTTGATCCGCCGGCGTGACCCGTAAACCTTTTTTCTTCATCACTGGTAGAGACAGTTTATTCATCAATTTATCCACTAGACAGCCACCGCCGTGCACTATAAGGAGAGGACGTTGGTGCTGGGCACGGTAGCTATTCAAGGCGGTAAACAGATGTTCTAGCGCTTCGTCGCGATCTAGTAAAATGCCGCCAAGTTTTATAATTAATGGATTCATTATGTTATGAGCCTTGTTTGCCATTACAAAAGCGCTTGCGTTTGCGAAAAACCAAAACGAATATTGGCGCACTGCACTGCCTGTGCTGCCGCTCCTTTTAGCAAGTTGTCCTCGGTGGTCACGATGATTAAATGTTCATCTTTTAATTTAAAGCCAATATCGCAAAACGGTGTTCCTACGACTGCTTTCAGCGCCGGCACACCATGTTCATATAGTCGCACCAGCGGCTTGTCATTATAGGCATTGTAATAACTTGCCGTGATGTCATCAAAGGTTACACCAAACTGTATTAGGCAAGTGATGGTTGCTAGAATACCGCGCGTGAAATTGCCTAGATGTGGTGTAAAGATTACTGGAATGCCCAGATGGTTGGTGATTTCAGGTTGATGACGATGAGTAAATAGGCCGTAGGGCTGCAGGCTGACTTCGCAGAAGCTGTTGTTGAGCGTGGCCTGACGTCCGGCTCCACTGACACCGCTTACTGCATTGATCACCGGCCATTGGTCAATGTTGAGCAGCCTGTCCTGCACTAGTGGTTTTAGCGCAAGTTGTGAAGCGGTGGAGTAGCAACCAGGCACAGCTATTAGCTTAGCGGTTTTCAGCGCCTCTTCCTGCCACTCTGCTAGGCCGTAGACGGCGCGATTCAGCCAGTCCCCATGTTTGTGCTCAAATCCATAATATTTTGGGTAGAAGGCCCGTTGATTAACGCGGTAAGATCCAGAGAGATCAAATACCACGCAGTCGAATGTCAGGAATTGTGGCACCATTTTATGGCTCACTTCATGGGACGTAGCGAGAAATACAATGTCGACATGTTGCGCCCATTGGTTGACATTATCCATTGGTTGCAATGGCAGATCGACAATTCCCTTCAAGTGCGGGTGCAGCTCAGACAGCAATTTGCCAGCATTGGCGCTTTGCGCGGACACTATTAATGCGGTGATATTCATATAAGGGTGACGTGTTGCGTAGAGAGCGAGTTCCGCTCCCGTGTAACCGCTTGCCCCAACAATTAACGTTTTTAACATGGTTTTTTTGCTTTGCTGCTTTGCAATCGACTTAAAATAAAAGTTAAAGATTTTGCACCAACCCGTACATCTGTACGGTCAAATATGATAGCTTGATTGATACGCGTTTATTTTGGTTTTGTTTAAAATGCTAGGGAATATAAACCTTGATTAAAGATTGTGATTAAAATTTGTTCAGGCTACTTTTTAGTGATAAAAATCACATTTAACTGGTTTATTTTATTTAATGCGTTCAATAAACATGCCCTTCCTCTAACCTATGCAATAATTAGTGCTAAGTTTTGATTAAATAGCAGTTTTATTTATGACATAAGTGTAACCATTCAGGGTTATCAACATAACCAGGCTCCGTCGATGTTCTTTTCATTTGATTTTAGCTAAGACCTATTATGAATATCATTAAGCCACCTTTGTTGGTGGCTTTTTTGATCAGGTGTTCTAACTTTCACAAATATTTTCAACTTAGTAGCGTTAATATCAATATGAGCGATTCCGTTGCGTTGTAGAGGTTTTTTATCATGATATTAGTGTCGTAGCCCATATTACCGATGTGGTGGAGTGTCCAGATAAAGGTAAGGATTAGTTTTACACCAATACAAGTTATAACTACTATCTTTAAAATAGTAAACGACATGTATTTTTGAGTAATTTTATTCTGTCCTACAATAGGAAGCAAGTGCTGATTTTATCCACCCAGCATATTCAGTGAATAGAGTTTAATGATGGCGTTTATAGTTTGTTCGATTAGTGATTTTAAATTTTACTTGCTATCAAAGAGATTTATCCTTAACTAATAACCGAAATCATTTATTCAACATAAGCTAACTTTATCAATTAAATAATATTTTTATCTAAATAGATAAATTTTGCAGGCAAAGCTACTATAAATTATACTGAAAGGTAGCAAAAATGCTGTATAATTTGAGTGATCAATTTCTGAGTAGGTTTAATAAAGGCGGTATCTATAAATTCATCCGGTTGATGGGCCTGATAAATGGATCCTGGTCCAATAATCAGCGTCGGACATAGTGCTTGGATAAATGATGCTTCCGTGCAGTAATTGACCATCTCGGTCTTAACGCTCAGTAGTCTTTCTATGAACTGTACTAGTGGAGTGTCCTCTGAGCATTCATAACTCGGAATCGGTGGATGCAGCGCTGAAACCGTGATACGGCCAGGCCAACGTTCACTAACAGGAGTAAGTGCATGGGTCATCATTGCGTCGAGCTCGCTTAAGTTTAGACCTGGTAGCGGACGGATATCTATATGAAGCTCGCAGCAACTGCATATGCGATTGGTAGCGTCGCCTCCGTGGATATGGCCGAAGTTCATGGTGGGATAGGGAATGATAAACGCTGGATGGTGATAGTATTTTTGTAGTGTATTACGTAACATCATGAGATGGGAAATTACTTCATGCATCACCTCGATAGCGTTAACGCCGTGTGTTGGATCGCTGGAGTGACCAGATTGCCCTATTACGGTAACGACATTAGAAATATGTCCTTTATGGGCGCGCACCGGTCTCAGCGAAGTAGGTTCTCCAATAATGGCGCAATCAGGTCGTAACTTGCTATTGTGGGAGAAGTAACTAGCGCCGGCCATAGAGGTTTCTTCGTCCGCAGTGGCAAGAACATACAGCGGTTTTTTTATCGTGCTGATATTGATATCCCGCAGGCTTTCGAGTATAAAAGCGAAAAAACTTTTCATATCGGCGGTACCCAAACCGTAGATCTTGTTGTCGTGCTCAATCAGGACAAAAGGATCTCGTGTCCAGAGATCTTCATCAAAAGGAACTGTATCGCTATGACCTGTAAGCAGTAATCCCTCCAAACCGCTGCCGATACTGGCTAACATATTAAACTTATTGCGTGTACCAGGAACCGGTTGTACCTTTACCTGAAATCCTAAATCTTGGAACCATCCCGCTAGCAAAGTGATTAATGCTTCATTACTTTGATCTAACTCAGCATCGGTAGCGCTAATAGATGGGGTAGCGATAAGGGCACGGTACAATTCAATAAAAGGGGGTATTTTCATCATAATGTTGACAACTTTTGAAAGGATAATAGCAATATTAATGCATGTATTATGAATAAAAATATTAAAAAATTAGGTTTTTTATAGTAGTCATCAATTTTCAGAAAAATATCTTTAATGGCAAGGTAAAATGTAAAAGGACTACACAGGACTTCATTAAACGTATGTCACTGATGTTTTAATTGGGTTATCTTAGTTTTATCTGGTTTGAGAGAAGATAAATTATCCAGAGCATGGTGGATAGTAAGTTTTTGAAGATGCTGATTACAACTATTATTGAGATTTAAATGAACCTTTTGCTTGACGTTGTAAACTTTATAAGGTTTTATAGGCTTCATTATTTTTTATTTAATTAATGTTCCTTTTACGTTGAGCAGACTCTACTTTGCATTTAAATCAAGATTAATTTTATGAAAAAAGTTTAGATAGGCGCAAATATTGTTAATAATTTCTATTATATACTATTAGGCAGAAATTTTTCAAATCAAAAGTCAAAAGATACATCAAGAAATAGAGCAACGATCAGAGTACTGATGCACTTTGTAAGGAGCCTATGCCGAATAGGCATATGTGATGATTATAGATACAAATAGATCTTTATGATAAAAACCTCAGTAAGCTGTATGTTTACCCTGCCATTTGTTTTTCTCGGATTTCTGCTAAGGTTTTGCAGTCGATGCACAAATCAGCGGTCGGTCGTGCTTCCAGGCGACGAATACCGATTTCTACCCCGCAGGATTCGCAGAAGCCAAAATCATTGTCTTCCACTTTTTTAAGTGTCTTTTCAATCTTCTTGATAAGTTTACGTTCGCGGTCACGGTTACGTAGCTCAAGGTTGAATTCTTCTTCTTGCGCAGCACGATCTACTGGATCGGGGAAGTTGGAGGCTTCATCCTGCATATGTGACACGGTGCGTCCTACTTCATCTCTGAGTTGATTGCGCCATGCTGCAAGAATACGTTTGAAATGTAAAAGCTGGGCCTCATTCATATAATCTTCGCCAAATTTTTGTTGATACGGCTCTACTCCGGCGATGGCGAGAATGCTCAAAGAGGATGTTTTACGGTTTTGCCCTTCTTGCATGTTGCATCTCCTACTAATACGCATTAGTTATTCTCAGCGTGGGGGGGGGGATAATCAGGTCGCTATAAATAGCAGATGATATTCATGTTGGTAATTATTCCTAGCGTCTATTTTGGAAGTATGCTGGTATTTTACGTGTTTTTTGTTTTGGCGTCGTGTGAAATATTTAACGACAGCGGAGCATGGATTCGCATGCTGTGCTGTGAAATTTTACAACCATAACACAAGATTTCTACACCAGAAAGCTGAGCTTGTAATACTAGATCGGCATAATGTGGATCAATATGGCGCGCTATTGATACTTGGTGAATGCCAGAATGCAGTACAGCAAAAAACAGTACTGCTCGATAACCCATTTCTGTCATTGATTGTAGTTCTCTTAAGTGTTTTTGTCCGCGAAGGGTTTTCGTATCTGGAAAGTAGCCCCATTGTTGTTGAAGTAAGGTAATAGATTTTACCTCAATATAGCATTTAACGCGATCTTTTGTTGATAATAACCAATCTATACGGCTGTTCTCTGCACCATATCGCACTTCGGCAGTGAGATAAGAATAACCGGCTAGCTCCGGAATTGCGTCGGCATGCAATGCTTCTCCCACCAATTGATTAGCGCGCAATGTATTTATTCCTATCCATTGACCATCGGCGGTTTCAGTTAGTTCCCAGCTGTAGGGATAACGGCGTTTGCTATTATTTGAGCTGGAATACCAAACAGTATCGCCAGGGTTGGCGCACCCGGTCATTGTACCGGTATTGGCACAATGGATAGTTAACGCTTTTCCTTCTGGGGTTACCACATCGGCGAGAAAGCGTTTGTAACGCTTTCTTAGCCACGCTGGTTTCAATGCAGGTTTGAATTTCATGTTATTATCTGTTAGAGCTGTTTAGTCAAATGCACATAAATTATGTTTTACGTTTTTACTACTGGAAGTATTGTGGTGACCTGTGATCCAATGATTATGCCACCGTGTATTGAGAATATGCTCCATTTTAACCTTGGTTTTACTCACCGGCTTAAAATTTATTTTGTAGGGCTTTTTGAATAAATTAAATTTTTAGATGGATTAAATAGATCACGAATTTTTCCAGAAAATCTTCTTAAATTGCAAGAAAAAATTTGAAATCATTCATTCGACGAGCCATAAGAATACCATTATCAAATGTGGCTCACTGATATTATGATTGGATATTTTAACTATTGTTGTCTGGAGTATGTATATAAGTCTGATTACAAATATTTGAAGATAAGCATCACCAGTGTTGATGTTAAGATTAATTTTTAGCTTAACCAGTCGAACATTACGAGATTTTATCGCTTCTATTTACAATTTAATGAAGGCTCCTTTATGGAGCCTATAGTCATTTGTGTCGTAGACGTACTAAAAGATGCTATGATAAAAACTTTGATATGCTATGAAATAGCTCAGTATGGTTATACTGCGTTACAGGTATTTTGTGAAGGTTAATGGAAAGTACACGGTCAGGAAAAGCGCCGTAGTTATCGCAAGTAGCATGTAGGTCTGTGCGACACGATATAAAAATTTTTGCAGAGTAATATAACGGATTATGGAAACATGGTCTGGACGTTTGCAAAAATATGCCTAAAAAAAGCCATATCCTAAAAGTTATTGAATTTTTAATAGCGTGCAAGCGAGCATCTTGTCTTAGTTGCGTATCGAGGATGATAGGCAAGATCTTGTGTGTTTCAGCTTCCGATGTGTTGGAACTACTTTCAATCTAGCTAGATAACGTTAATTGTCAAAGGGCCTTTTTATAATGAGTTAACCCCGTCAGGCACTGTGTAGTAAACGGCAGGTGGTACATGATTAAAGAGAGCGGGGAAGGTATGAGGCTTGATGAAGGAAGTAAATGGAGTTGGTAGACTCCTTGCTGGAGCAAGGCCACTTGTTTGTCTTGTGCTAAAAAGCTCGTTTGGTTAGCTTAGCATGATGTTTCACTGTCGTGCTTGCTTGTTGGCAGTGAACAGACAGGCTAAATTGTGAGACTGTCTGTTAGTTATGTTTAGGTTTTGCCAGCATAGCGTACGTACAAGTACGTACTATACTAAATTGCGTAATCAGCTAACATTTTTCTAGGGAGAGGTTATGGTGTTATTACCGATCGATTAGGTGCTCAAAGAGTGTTTTTGGAAAGCGTGAGATGCGTATGGCCTGCACGAGGCAGCCGGCAAATACACGTCGCTGACGCTAGAGAGTCCTGCTTTTGATCGGATTTGTCATGTCTTGTTTTGATATTGGAACCTTAGCGTCTGGCAGTGAAATAATATAGCGGTGCAGATGGTTAACATCTAAGAAGAGTGCCCATGAAAGTTGGTATATATAAAGTATATTGTGGTCAGGATGTTCCATCAGGAACATGAGCGATATTGTGTATCGCTGGTTATCTTTGATTAGTTTTAGAGCAAGTTTGCAGACATCTTTGACGGCTGCTATTGCTGGATATCCAGGTTGCTTTAAAATTAGCTAAAACTACTGATTATTTTGCCACTCTATAATTGAGAATAGTTTTAGGCAATGGTCTTATCCACTCTCCAGCATCTGTTTTGCGGGGCTTATGTTTAATCTAGGGAACTTGCATGCATATTCAGGATTGGGCCTTAATATACACCTGGAAGATGTTACGTCCAGCGCGGTGATAAGCATGCTGGATCATATTGCGGTTTTTGCTTGGAGGTATACATGTATTGTGTGCAAGAACAGTTTATGGTTTAGATGCTCACAGCGGGTTAAGATCTACTCACCATTTAGCTCATCAATCCACCCTTTAGGTATGTACGCATTGGAATATTATGTATCGGGAATCATGCAAAGCAATATCAATTTTTTTGAGTTGAAATTGCTGCAGTGAAATGCGTCAGCGAGATTAACCAACTGAGTTAGCTGGTATAGCACGCCGCTGGCGGCGATGACGGAAGAACCGTTATTTTAAATGCGTTTGATGAACAGAGCTTGACCGCACCTTGTCTATCACGCAAGGTTGTGCTGCTGGTCGATCCGTGCCAGGGCGCAATGCTGTCATGCCAGCAAAGGTGATAAATGCTCCTAACCCACGGCAGTGCTAGCGGTGATTGAGTAGCCGTCACGCAGTGGCTCCGAATATTTTCGATCATTTTTTGGTCACTATCTCTCTCAGCTTATAGCGCCAAGACTATGTAGAGTATGTAATTTATTATGCAAGGACTCTAGGTTAGTACTTGTGGCCTTATTTTGGATTGACAACGTCTTTAGTTATGCATGGGGATAAAACACAAGGGAAGTCTGTGGGTAGTACAGACTGATGGCTAGGATGACTGACATGTAGTGAAAGAAGCTTAAAGGTCAGGTGCTGCCCATCAGTGGCTTGTAAGCATGAATTAATAATTTGAAAAGTTTACTCTTCTAGCTGTTCTGGTACAAATTATAGTAGGCTGTTTATTCGTCGGCAGTAAAAGGAGAGTAATAATAATGTCTTGGGATGATCGCGAACCTATCGGACGCCATGGACAACCTTCAATCTGCAATGTACCGCATAAGCCAGTGCAACGCCGTTTGTTGGGCCTGTTTGTACGCATTGTGTTGCTGCTAATTTTTGTGATTGCCATTTATGGAGTCTATTTGGATACGCAAGTACGCAGTCGTATCGATGGTAAGGTTTGGCAATTGCCGGCTGCGGTCTATGGTCATATGATTAGTCTGGAGCCGTGCATGTCTTACAGCCGAGATGAAATGGTTTTATTACTGGAGAGCATGCAGTATCGCCAGGTATCCCGCATCACCCGCCCAGGAGAGTTTACAGTGTATTCTAATAGCATTGAACTTTTGCGCCGTCCGTTTGATTTTCCGGATGGCAAAGAGGGGGAGATTCATGCGCGCATGATTTTTACCAAAAATAAATTGCTGTTGATCCAAAATCAAGATACTCAACGCAACTTTGGCTTTTTCCGTCTCGATCCGCGACTGATTACCATGCTACAATCACCAAAGGGCGAGCAACGGCTATTTGTGCCGCGCGCCGGTTTCCCGGATCTGCTGGTAGATACGCTTATCGCCACTGAAGACCGGTATTTTTACCAGCATGATGGGATTAGCCTTTCCTCTATTGGACGAGCCTTCTTGACCAATATTACTGTCGGGCGCGCGGTTCAGGGCGGAAGTACTTTGACCCAGCAGCTGGTAAAAAATCTATTTTTAACCAATAAGCGCTCCTTGTTGCGTAAAGCCAATGAAGCTTACATGGCGCTAATTCTTGATTATCGCTATAGCAAGGATCGTATCCTCGAGCTTTATTTGAACGAAGTGTATTTGGGTCAGAGCGGTAGCGATCAGATCCGCGGTTTTCCGCTTGCCAGTTTTTACTATTTTGGCCGGCCTGTTGACGAACTCAGCCTGGATCAGCAAGCTATGCTGGTGGGGATGGTCAAGGGCGCTTCGTTGTATAATCCTTGGCGTAATCCAAAATTAGCGCTTGAGCGTCGTAATTTGGTATTAAAATTGCTAGAAAATCAGCAGGTGATCGATGGTGATCTGTATAATATGTTCAGCTCGTATTCGCTCGGAGTTCAGCCGCGGGGGGGATTCTTAACGCCGCAACCAGCTTTTATGCAGATGGTGCGCGAAGAGCTGCATAGTAAGCTTGGGGATAAAATTAATAATCTTTCCGGCATGAAAATTTTTACCACTTTGAATCCGATCTCGCAAGGTGCGGCGGAAAAAGCGGTGGAAGCGGGTATTCCCCTATTGTGTGCGGAGCGCGGTGTTAAAGATTTGGAAGGCGCTATGGTGGTGGTTGATCGGTTTAGTGGCGAAGTACGTGCTATGGTGGGTGGCTCAGAGCCGCAATTCGCTGGCTTCAACCGTGCCATGCAAGCGCGTCGTTCGGTCGGATCATTAGCGAAACCAGCCATTTACCTTACCGCGCTCAGCGAGCCGGATAAATACCGGCTAAATACTTGGATTGCCGATGAGCCTACTACCATTAAGCAGCTTAATGGTAGCTTATGGTCACCGAAAAACTATGATCGCCAGTTTCGCGGTAAAGTATTATTGGTGGATGCGTTAGTTCAGTCACTTAACGTGCCGACTGTCAATCTTGGTTTATCGGTGGGACTAAATAATATTATCGCCACCTGGCAAAAGCTGGGTATCCCCTTGTCGGTGCTTAACCCTGTGCCCGCGATGTTGCTTGGAGCTATCAGCTTGACTCCAATGGAAGTGGCACAAAAGTTTCAAACTATCGCGAGTGGTGGTAATCATGCTCCTTTGTCTGCGGTGCGTTCGGTGGTAAGTGAAGAAGGCAAGGTGCTTTATCAAACCTTTCCGCAAGCGGAGCGTGTCTTGCCAGCCCAAGCAGCCTATTTGACTTTGTATGCAATGCAACAGGTGGTAGAGCGTGGAACTTCTCGCTCACTGTCGGTAAGATTCCCTAGATCTCATCTAGCGGCTAAAACCGGTACTACCAACGATTTGCGCGATAGTTGGTTTGCCGGCATTGATGGCAAAGAGGTCTCTATTGTCTGGGTAGGCCGCGACGATAACAGTCCAGCTAAATTAACCGGCGCTAACGGAGCCTTGATTCTTTATCATCGCTATTTAGAAAACCAGGCCCCCATGACATTGGATATCCCGCCACCAGAGGGTATCAGTCAGATCTCTATCGACTGCATTGGTAATTTTGTTTGCAATGGTGGTCGCGAGCTGCGTACCTTGCCAGTTTGGACAGATAAACCTCAGTCATTATGCCAGGCAGCGCCGGTGAGAGAACCAACTCAGTTGCAGAAACATACTTTTCAACATGGCGAATATAGCAGAGGTTGGATTAAGGAGATATTCGGCAAATAAGCCAGATCATATTTCCCACGTGTCTTCCATTAAATTTTTAACGAGATTTATTGAATAAATTAAAATTTTCTAATCAATGAATGCTATGGCCAGGCATGGCGCGCTTAGGTGATTTAGAGTAAACAATGGCCAACATTTATAGCAGGAACTGGTAGATTTAAGAGCGTATGGTGGGAATGGTGTATTATTGTCATTAGCTGCAACAGTTGTCGCTATCGTCAGAGATGACTGACGTTGTTTAGTATGTCGAGCCAATTTGGTAACTGCAGGATATTATTTTATTGCCAGGAATATAAACCGCGTGCACTGTTTCATGGAAATTCCATCTATTTTAGCAGGATATATTTGCTGAAAATTGATAATTTATAGCATATATACACCAAAAGAGAGCGAATTGGTGTATATATGTATACCACAGCGATTCGCGTTATTTTGCTCGAACAGTATTTAGGCGCACCATATTTCACGTTGCTGTTTTCTTAAGGCTGCAGCAACTGTCAAGGAAAATGGTCATGAGGATAGCATAGAGGCTGGCTGTACTCCGATTTAGGGGATTGCAATCAAATTTTATCAGCTGTACCGTCGTTGACAGCGTTAAAATATCGTTAATTTGCCAGTGCACTGTGCTCCTTCTCAAGCAGACGTAAAGGATCGCCGCTAATTTTTGTTATAGCTTGATATAGCGCTTGACTGGAGGTATCGCTTCTGGTGGAACATTTCTTTATTAATAGTCTTAGCTATAAGGCGCACAATTAAAAGTAACGGTGGCTTTGGGAGTAGGGAAGGGGGATATTAGCTGGCAACTAGTTGGTAGAGCTGGAAATTTTATTTAGTTGTCGTTGTAATTGTTTGTCGTTGCTTAGGATACGCGCACATCGTCGGTGACGTGAATTACGGCTTATCTAGTTAGTAGCCATCTTCTAAGAAGCAGTGTTGCCAAGAATTTGCTGGTGCTATTTCACTATCAAAATGGAAAGTAAGGTTGTGTTGAATTAGTAAATTTATACGTTGAGCTGTGGGTGAGTGACCCCAGCTGCTGACCCGTAGTGTGCTATGATGTTCATCGATTGGTGCAGACAGATGGTGATGTTTTTCAATTAAATTCCAGCAGAATTGTTTGCTACTTTATATTAACCTTTATGTTATTTGGTTGTGTTGCATCTTTAGAGATATTGAATAAAGTGTCGATAAATCCCCGATTTATCGATAGGTGAATACTTTCTAAAGCGGTAGTGTTAAAGGCAGATAAGTGTGAGTTTGGAGCTGTTTTCTTATCAAGATGTCAATTGCATCTGTTTGCACTATAATGTCCTCTAAAATTCTGGTCATTTAATTTGGCAAAGCTGCGGGTAGCGGCTTGCACTGTATGCTGGATATCTGCATTGCTATGTGCTAGCGACATAAAGCAGGCTTCAAACGCAGATGGTGCTAAATAGATCCCCTCCTGCAGCATCAGATGAAAAAAGCGCTTGAAGCGCTCAACATCGCAGGCTATTACATCCTGATAATAGGTTACATCGGCGGAGTCGGTAAAGAATAGGCCGAACATGCCACCAATTCGGTTGACTACAAGAGGAATGCCCCATGCCTCCGCCGCAGTCAGTAGCCCCTGGGCTAGCTGCTCAGTCTGATGTGCCAGTTGTTCGTATACGCCTGGACGGGACATTTCATTCAGACAGGCGAAACCAGCAGCCATGGCGATTGGGTTGCCAGAAAGAGTACCGGCCTGATAAACTTGCCCAGTTGGGGCTAGCTTCTCCATCACCTTACGGTGCCCGCCAAAAGCGCCAACTGGCATACCGCCACCGATAATTTTGCCCAAACAAGTAAGGTCCGGTATTACGCCATAGTAGGTTTGCGCTCCTCCCATCGCTACACGAAAACCGGTCATCACTTCATCTATAATCAGCAACGCGCCAAATTCGTTGCATAGAGCTCGCAATCCAGGCAAAAATTGTTGCACTGGCGGCACGCAGTTCATATTGCCTGCCACCGGTTCTACAATGATCCCGGCAATCGCGTCAGGATAAATTTCAAAAACGTTGCGCACTGATGTTAAATCGTTATAAGTACAGCTAAGGGTATGTTTTGTGAAATCTGCAGGTATCCCGGATGAACTGTGTTTGTTGAGGGTCAAAGCGCTGGGACCGGCTTTGATTAGCAGACCGTCCGCATGACCGTGGTAACAGCCTTCGAATTTTATGATTTTGTCTCGTCCGGTATAGCTGCGTGCTAGACGGATGGCGCTCATCGTGGCCTCGGTACCGGAGTTAACCATGCGCACCATATCTATCGACGGTACTAGTTCAGTCATTAGTTGAGCCATTTTCACCTCAATTTCAGTTGGTGCCCCAAAGCTTAAGCCTCGTCCTACCGCTTCTAGTACTGCATTGCGCACTGCTGGATGATTATGGCCTAGCACCATGGGACCCCAGGAGCCTACATAGTCGATATAGCTATTGCTGTCGACGTCGATCAGGCGTGCGCCATCCGCGCTGGCTATGAACAGCGGCAAACCGCCCACGCCATTGAATGAACGTACCGGGGAATTGACTCCTCCAGGGATCAGTTGTTGTGCTTTAGCATATAAACTTTCGGAATAACTCATCAATCGGCTCCTGAAAAATAATCTTATTAGTAGTAGTGTATAAATAGTAGTAGTGTAGTAGTAGTGTATAAACTGGCTAGCAATGGAATCTTTATTGCGGTCAGATTATTAATAGAAATCAATTATAATTTTTGTAAAGCTGAGTAAAATTTCTATCAGCAGCAATTAGTTAAGCCTTGACTAGCAGTAGTGTAACATTATTTGATAGCATATTCATACGAAAGTGCGTTAGTTCCTTGTTCTGGCAGGGTGTCTAACAGGGCCATTGTGCTTCCCCAAGCTTCATTTACTGATGATATTATCTGTTCATTGATACCTGAAAATTACCGTTGACTAGCATAAAATATTCTTGGCGTGGATGTTATTTCATGTGTTGTATAGCAGTTGCAATATATTAAAAGATCAGTATTAAGTAACTTGTTCTTTCAATGTATCAAAATACATGGGCCATACTAGGTGCGAATGGGTTTGTTATAAACTAGCTATTACTTGTCTTTTACTCTTATTTAAAATTGTCATCTAGTTAGAAATCTAGGTGAGTCATTTTATTCAACAAATTCAATGGCAAGGTAATAAGGATATTATGAAACATAATCATTGCAATTATAGATGATATTTTATCATAGGCCAAGGTAAACTATCTAGTAGTTTTTAGTACTTTCCTCCAAAAGTAAATAGTTGGAGGTCATTGTGAATACTATTTGATATAGTCGCTTTAAAATTATTATTATGAATGGAATAACTATTCGATCATCGTTGTTTACTGGAACGGTATTTATAAAATATTCGTATTAAGCAACTGTATTAAAGATGAAGGGTTGATAAAATAAAAAGGATAAGCACTATTATATTAGTCTATATATATTAAAAACTGAAATTATGGTAATTTATTTGTGAAAAAAAAGGAATTGTATCTTAACTAGAAAAAGGAATTGCTTTTTCATGCTCTACTGGAGTTAGTATCATTGTTTGATACAAGTATGTTTTGGGTAAACCTGTAAGATAATAATTAAACAGAGACAATGAAATTATCGATAGCTTTTTTGAAAGAAATTAATCAATGAATTGTGTCAATAGGTAAATATTAGCGTAAGCAAAATATTTAAAAATAAATAAATTAACTACTAATTTGTTAATAACAAAATTATTATTTACCATAAATTATTTTCTGTTTGGACTATTATTTTAATTGGTTGATGGTTGTAGAAAATTATTAATTATTAATTTAAATTTTAAATTTAAGAACGGTAGGTGCATGATAAATAAAAAAGTAAAATATATAATTATTGCAACTTTGATAATGTGTAACCATTAGAATTAAAAAATGTTCGAATGGATAGTTGAACGCTTGGACGGTAATGAATATCTGTGTTTATCCGTCAGCCGTTGACCATCAACGGTTTGAATGTGCAATATTTGTTTTGGTTGTATCTTTGCGAGGGTAACTAATTTTGAATTTCTTAGAGATGTACGAGAGAATAAGTAGTGATTGAAGAACGCTTTATCAATTAAAATTGGAATGAATGTACGAGCGGCTTTGTTGACTAAAATTACTCATCTGGTACTAGACGTACCAGATGAGTAATTTTAGTCAAAGCAAATCCATGTTCAATGTCATGTAGTTTGCCGAATTATCGTTTTGTTCATGATATGAATATTCTCTGCTTAAGTAGAGTTGGATGGGATCTGATCTATATTTCCAGCAGTTGATTTTGTCGTATCTATATATGAGTATCAAAATCTTAGTTGTGGTCATTGTTTATTTTTAGCATGTTTTTACATCCAATATATTACTAAGCAATAGGTTAATATAGATAATATTATATGTATGCGGTATCCGGACGTCACTAAAGATTGTATCAGATACGGTATTTTTCTGACCGCATTCAGCTTTTATCAAAGATCTTCTTCCAGTATTATCAGTGTCAATAGCATTATGAGCAGAATCAATTTTTTGTCATGAGATTAAATATTTTATCTTGTGTATTGATTTAAGTATGCTCTCTGTACAAGGTAAGGGGAATATTTATTAACTGAAAATCTGGTCTATAAAACTTTAAATGCTCGCAAATATCAGGTGCAAGATTCATTTTAACATCAATACAGTTAATGGCTATCTTTGTGAATAGTGTTGAACTATTTTATGGGAAATTTTCTTCTGTCATAACCAGGCAGCGATAGTTGAATTACCCAACAATAACATCAGTGAATTGTGTTTGATTATAGCGTTGTATGGTTCACTGAATTAGTGATTTTAAACTTTTATTTTATTATTAAAGATATTTTTCAAAAAAAGTTGAAACGTTTGATTAATCCAACAAAAAACTCTATGATGATTCTCATCAACCAGTCAGTGTATTTGCATGATTTTTTAGAATGACAGTAACGCACTCGATCCTCATTGGATCATCTGCCATTTATCGTATAGAATTAGCTGTATATTTTT
Source organism: Sodalis sp. Ffu (assembly GCA_024748595.1). GTDB lineage: Bacteria > Pseudomonadota > Gammaproteobacteria > Enterobacterales > Enterobacteriaceae > FFU. Next base: position 309,606 of record CP072944.1, read on the forward strand.
TACTATCCACTCCATATATGTTATACTAAAAAAGTAGTATGTCGCTTTGGTACAAAGGTCATCATAATCACCACTATGCATGACATGAAGGCTCTGATCTTCCATCAGTAATATAACGGATATAAAGTGATCTTTGCAGCTTGCAGAAACAGCTAAAAAGTTACAAAACTACCAACATGGAGAATTATGATGTTGGATATGCTTCTGGCCGCTGATAGGTGCAGTCGGCTAGATATTTTTGAATGCATTCAGGCAGGGATATTGGCCAAGGGAGTGACATATAATTCGTTGCGCGACTAGTGATTTATACTCCGGCGCAAGATTCATGATACCTTCGCATGTTTATCAACGAGGAATGACGTCTTACGGAACTAACGCTAAGATCGACGATCGTAGAAGTCATGATCATAAGGATTAATGCTATGGGTTTTCTTACTGATAAGCATATTTTGATTACAGGCGTTGCCAGTAATCGTTCTATTGCATACGGTATAGCTCAGGCTATGCACCGTGAAGGTGCGGACCTAGCTTTCACTTACCAGAATAATAAATTAAAATCTCGGGTGAAAAGTTTTGCTGCCGATTTTAATTCTAGCATCGTATTGCCGTGCGATGTGGCTGAAGATGCAAGCATTACAGCGTTGTTCATCGATTTGGCCAAGATCTGGCCAACTTTTGATAGTTTTGTGCATGCTATCGCGTTTGCCCCAGGAGATCAATTAAATGGAGACTATGTGAATGCTGTTACTCGTAAAGGCTTTTCTATTGCACATGAGATCAGCTCTTATAGCTTTGTTGCCATGGCAAAAGCCTGCCGGAAGATGCTTAATCCGAACGCTGCCCTGGTAACGTTAACCTATCTGGGCGCGGAACGCGCCATTCCCCACTATAATGTGATGGGTCTGGCTAAAGCATCATTGGAAGCTAACACTCGTTACATGGCTAGTGCCATGGGGCCGCAGGGCGTGCGCGTCAACGCTATTTCTGCTGGACCTATCCGTACCCTGGCTTCTTCGGGTATCAAGAACTTTAAAAGAATGATGTCCCATTGTGAAGCGGTTACGCCAATTCGACGTGTGGTAACCATTAAGGACGTGGGTAATACCGCCGCTTTTTTATGCTCAGATCTTTCTGCCGGAATTACTGGTGAAGTGGTCCACGTAGACGGTGGCTTTAATATTGCTGCTATGAACGAGTTGGAATTGGATTAAATTTACCGGTTGTTGGTAACCGGGTTTTTGCCGTTGCGTTATAGCGCTGGTATTTTTTCCCTGTTGACCTAAGTTTTCATTATATTAACGTTTTTAGTTCATGTATTGATACAGGTTGAAAATCAGGGAAAGTGAGGCATTTAATAAAATCATTTAATGCTGCCCGTGCCAGGCGTCTCGGATGTTTCTTTACAAGCAATTTTATTGGTCATACATGTATAACCAATAGTTGAAATATCTAACTATAACGTCAATTATCCGTGTTTGATTAAGTTTTTGTGTGGTTTGCTCAATTAATGTATTTTAAACTTTTTCTTTGCCATTAGAGATATTTTTTCGGGCAAGTTGGTGCACTTACTCTTCATGATTAGAAAATAATCAAATTTATTAATAAAGCCTTTGAAGTGATATAAGGTTATAGCCACCACACGTCGGTAGATGTTTTCCTTTCAAAGTGTCACTATGTTGCTTCATACGGCGTCATGAAAGCTATCTGCTGCGGACTTGGTCTCATTACATTCTAGTTTTCTAGATATTAATATTTTGAAAGATCCGTTGTTTGCACAGCTAAAATGGCAACTGTGTTCTTCAGATGCTGCTCGGGGAGAGCATTTAATATGAGTACTGAGAACTGTCAGAGAAAGCACTGTATTTATCGCAAGAAATATGTATCAGGCGATATTGGATTTATTGAAAATGTAGCATGTGCGGTTGAGTCTTTTTTTCTTTAATTTTTGGTGACGGGCAGATCTAGTTGAATCATAATTGTTCAATGTGCATTCAATGGCACAGCACTTCCCGCTTACTGGAGCTATTGTAATTTAGTAATGTCAGAAGTCCGACGAATAGCTATTTTATTTATGACATGGCACTTCAGCTAAGAGTTCATCGTAGTTTTGTTTTGATTGTTCATTTACCTTACTACCACAGATTGTATCCCAGTAGCGTCAATAGCATCATGAAATTTTGCTGAGCGTTGATATCATGATATTAATAACGTATTTATCCATTAGGATCTGTCTTTAATTGATGTTTTATTCTAACTGGACTTAATTAATGATTTTTAACTTTATTTAACATAAAAAAGCGATAACAGTTAATAAATATTGATCTATTTTACAAATTACTGCAAATACATCAGGTTATTCAGACACTATGAATCGGCGATATTATCCCAGATATAATGATTGGTTGTTTCGTTTATAGTCCTAAATTAAATAGGCGCGATCATAAAATTATATCAAAGTGCTAACCGTTTTAGTGCCTCGTTGTAAGCCAGATGAGGCTTAGCGAAGAGTTTATGGTATAGCCGGTGGGGAGTAGTCAGCAAAATAGTACTCTGCCATCAGTTGCTGAAGATTAGCTAACGGCATTTCGGCAAAGTATTATAAATTTTGAGTAAGTTGAGAACGCAACACTTTTAAGTATCGTTAGCAACTGATGCGTCGGGTTAGAATCCTTTAATAGCGCCTAGTTGAAGGAATTATGCAAAAATGGACGCTAAGTTATCGAAAAAACGCTGTGTCGTATGTAGCACTGTCGCGTCATTGTATTTGACGCGTAAATGTATAAAGATTGATAGCTGCTGTACTGTTTTTCATAATGTTTTATTTTGATAAATGCTTGACCGATATTAAACAGATCACTTTTTCATAAGAATATATAATTGTTTAACAGTAAATATTTTTCTCTACGCATCTTCTAAAGTTTCCATAATATATGTGAGAATAAAGTGGTGAAACAAGCTTAAAGATAATTTTGCGTTATGGTTGTTACATATTGTTCTTACTCCATGTAGTACCTGTCTTCTTCATTAAATAACTAAATGTTGCTGAAGATGGTCAGCGCTAATTAGGAGGATGTGTATATTTTGAGTATTGCCTTTAATATGGCTCATATGTCGAAACGGATGCGGCGGCGCAGTGAGTTATTGTCATCATCACCGGTGCCCCTTGGAGGCATAAGGCGGCAACGATCAATTACTTGGAGCTTCTTGTTCATCAACACTGGTGATATTTGAACGGTGGTAAAACAAGTAGTGAATGGTGGACTTATTAAAATAGCCACACGGCGAATAATTAATATTATAGATCAAATAAGCCATTTCAACAATTTTTCACACGGTGCTTACATCTGTTTCAACCCTAAAGTATCGGTGTGCGTATCGTGTTTAAAGTTATAAAATATTTTTTTAATGTGAGAGCCAACTAATTGCATTTCCAGCGAATGGGTCAAGCGTTAGAGCACCGCGATATTACGTTTCAGTGGAAAAATCTGCATCGCTTTCGAACTGATGGATATGTCATAATTATCCTAGCAGTTATCGTCGGGCTGCTAGGATGTTTAAAACTGGGTTTATGACAAAAGTCGATTTCGGATATTTTTCTTCCATGTGGCTTTGTTAAAAAATCTAGCTATTGATGATGTTAGGAGTTTGCGTAATAGCCCTTTATTATCATTAGTATGCGTATCATAAACCACCAACAACGGTGGTTTATGATATCCATGTTAGCCACGAAATCAGGCGCTCGCCAACCAACGTTTAATAAGAAATGATGAATACGATAAACAAAAGCTTGTCTATCAATCGCGTGCTCTGGCAATGATAGTCATGTCATGAATAAAAAGGCTGTTTGGTGTCTTAACTTTAGCAGATGATGTATCCCCTAGCTAAGGGAAGCTAATAGCCATAGTTTACTCATTGAATAAAATGATTTGCAGTAGCCTATCACCAAGGCAAGTAGTTTGAATAATCTTTATATAACCTTTAATAATCAAAGAAAAGGCTCAGCGCTAGCTAGATTTTATTCAACAAAATCCAGGAATGATAGAATAACTCATTGATAATTCCAAGTATCTCTTTAATTATTAACAGGAACGTTTTATATGAAAATTGGCATTATCAGCGCAATGGAACAGGAAGTGGCGCTGTTGCGAGATCGATTGACTCACGTTGCAATCTGGCAGCAAGCAGGATGTGAAATTTACATCGGATTGTTACATGGCGCAGAAGTAGCGCTGGTAAAATCTGGTATCGGTAAAGTTTCCGCTGCGCTGAGCACCACGCTGTTGATGCATTATTGTAAGCCTGAACTGGTGATCAATACTGGTTCAGCCGGCGCTTTAGCGCCATCGCTGCGGGTTGGGGATATAGTAGTATCCCACGAAGTGCGCTATCACGATGTCGATATCACTGCTTTCGGTTATGAGTTAGGCCAAATGGCCCAATGTCCAGCGTCGTTTACTGCCGAGCAGTCACTCATTGCACTAGCGGAAGAGATTATCGCCCGTCTTGGCATGCACGCGATGCATGGTCTGGTCATCAGTGGTGATACTTTTATTAACAGTGCCCAAAATCTGGCATATATCCGTCACATCTTCCCGCTGGCCATAGCGGTGGAGATGGAGGCTACCGCCATTGCTCACATTTGCTATCAATTTGCGGTTCCCTTCGTGGTAGTGCGTGCCATTTCTGACGTTGCGGATCAGGGTTCCCACCTAAAATTTAAAAAATTTCTTTCTAGGACGGTGCAGAATTTTTCTCGGTTGGTGGAGGAGATGGTGGCATTACTAGCCGGTCAGCGATAAATGCGCCATAGGCATGCGGTGTTTGCAAGGTGATGAACCTTCACTGCGCTGGTCTAGGCAGCTATGACAAGATCTTCAGATTAGTTTTATGTTATCTTATCGCCCTTGAGATCTCTTACTGGCTGGGGGGATAAGTCTTTAACATACTCGCGCTTAACCTGGATGTATTGTTGGCTTGGGACGATGGTAATTCGTAACGATCTCTAGGATCTACTTGGTTGCATAGCTATCTGGTCAAAGTTTGTTAGCACGAAAAGCATCTATGAGATTGCTTGCGATTGATTATTTTAATGTTACAGCATACACCCTGAATAATTGCAGTGAGGCGATATCGTAAAATTCAGTAGTTTATCAGGAAGTATCGTTATGCTTCGTACCTCAATTGTATTGCTTATGGGCGTCTATTAGTGCAATGCTATTTTGATCAAGTTTATTTTGACGACACTATCATCTTTCATGGTACGCATATGAAAGATGCCGTGTGTAATTCCTGGGGCTCGATTGATTGAGCCAGTCGTTAATCGTGACTTCTTGGTAAAGCGCTAGTATTACAAGTTGGGGCAGCGTCTTTGTTGAATAAATCAAGCTGACTTATATATAAAGATCGCTATTATAAGGTTATTCATTACTCAGCTAATTGTGTCTGGTATGTTAGTACCATATGCCATTTTGTTGCTATCAATATTAATTTTGGCATGTTTCTACTAATGTCCAACTATTACGTTATTTAACTATAGTGTCAGAGTCTATGATGCTATGTGTTGTAGTTTATCGACTGATACATAAGACTTGCGATAACTCTAGTGCTTTTTTAGCGATGGATTAATTTTTCACTTTATTTATCTTTATTAAATACTGCTTGCCCAGTAACGTCAATAGTAATATTAGTGATTTTGTTCTCTATATACAGGAAGCAACGGTTGAGATATTTAACTGAACAGGAGCAATTTTATAAAAGCCTTATATATCTCGTAGAATTGGTGATCGCTTCTTTAATTAATTAAAAATAAATTAATTAAATAATTTTTCAAATTTGCAATCAGTAGGCTATTGAAATTAACTTCAATTGCTGAATGTGATCGACGCGTGCCAGCGGCACGGAAATAAACTTGTAAAAAAATAGAGATAGCTTATGGCCATGTTGGTGCTCAATTGTTGCTAGGGTAGTAATAACCCTTAATATGCATGCCCGCAGACAGCATATTTGTGGCGCTATTTTCACGGAAAATAGTGGAATCTTCGCAGTGATTTACGTTTAATTGGCACTGGATCGGAGTATTTGATCTCTTTGCTATTTGTAACGTCTTCAGCGACATTGGTGCTGGTAACTGCAGTATTTATTGATATATCGGTAATCAGTTGAAGTTGAGGGATGACATTTTAAGATCGTGCAGAAACATTACATCTATTGCAATTGGATGCGATATCCTAGAAAACTTGCGGCGTTGATGAGAAGGTTCAATAAAGTTCAGTAGCTATGAGTGGTTATGGTTAATTGATAGACGCCCTGTGATTGGTGGAGATCGATGCAGTGATGTACGAGAATACTAACTGGTGGTTGACTCATATAAACTTGCTGAGGAGATGGAACGTTTGCTGTTTATATGTTGTATTATTTGGAATAGAAAATGGAAATAAATATTGAGCAGGCCATTTTAAGTTAGCGCGTTGCTTTTATCAGATCGATGTATATAGCCCATTTATGGTTATAGTCAAGTTTTGATCAAGTAACATAGCAGAAATAAAGAAAATACAACACTATCAGCCATCTGAATTCATTATGGTATTTTAAAAAATACTTGAATATAAAGAATTTTATCAAAATTTTTGGGAGATCCGCTTGTGCATTTTGGGTTAGGGTGCCACAATGAACACCTTTGACTCCATGTTTCCCCTTATTGCTTTCCCGTCTTGGTTATTTTATTTTTTTACACCTAATTTTCAGGTTCAGCATGACAACTCATTATATTTTTGTAACTGGCGGGGTTGTTTCTTCCCTGGGTAAAGGCATTGCCGCAGCCTCCTTAGCTGCTATTTTAGAGGCAAGGGGTCTTAACGTTACCATCATGAAGCTGGATTCTTATATCAATGTAGATCCCGGTACCATGAGTCCTACTCAGCATGGAGAAGTTTTTGTTACTGAAGATGGCGCGGAAACAGATCTGGATTTGGGTCACTATGAGCGCTTCATTCGTACTAAAATGACGTACCGTAATAATTTTACCACTGGCCGCATATACTCTGATGTGCTGTGTAAAGAGCGTCGCGGCGATTATCTTGGTGCCACCATTCAGGTTATTCCCCATATCACTAATGCGATCAAGGAGCATATTATCGAAGGAGGTAAAGGATATGATATAGTGCTGGTGGAAATAGGTGGCACGGTGGGTGATATAGAATCACTGCCGTTTCTAGAAGCCATCCGTCAAATGGCGGTAGAAGTAGGCCGTGAGCATACCCTGTATATGCACTTGACGCTGGTGCCTTATATGTCCACCTCTGGCGAGGTGAAGACTAAACCGACTCAGCATTCGGTCAAAGAGTTACTATCCATTGGTATTCAGCCTGATATTTTAATCTGCCGTTCCGATCGGGCGGTGCCACATAACGAACGGGCAAAAATAGCTTTATTCTGCAACGTACCGGAAAAAGCTGTGATTTCTCTGAAAGACATTGATTCAATTTATAAAATTCCGGCGCTATTGAAATCACAGGGGTTGGATGATTATATTTGTAAACGTTTCAGCTTGAACTATCCTGAAGCAGATCTATCAGAATGGGAGCAAGTAATTTATCAGCAGGCCAATCCAGTTGGTGAAGTGACAATTGGTATGGTGGGAAAATATATTAAATTGCCGGATGCGTATAAGTCGGCGATTGAAGCGCTGAAACATGCCGGTCTAAAAAATCGTCTAATGGTGAACGTTCGGTTGATTGATTCCCAGGACGTAGAAATCCGCGGTATGGAAGTTTTGAAAAATTTGGACGCAATCCTGATCCCAGGCGGTTTTGGTTATCGTGGTGTGGAAGGCAAAATCATGACCGTGCAGTATGCTCGCGAAAATAAAATTCCGTATTTGGGTATCTGTCTGGGTATGCAGGTTGCACTGATTGAGTTTGCTCGTCATGTAGCTAGAATGCCTAATGCTAACTCTACCGAATTTGTGCCAGACTGTAAATATCCGGTGGTCGCGCTTATCACTGAGTGGCGTGATGAAAACGGCAATGTGGAAGTACGAGGCGAGCAGAGCGATTTAGGTGGCACCATGCGCCTTGGTAGTCATCCCTGCCAGTTAGCGGCGGGCAGTCTAGTACACCAGATGTATGGTAAAAGCACCATCTTGGAACGCCATCGTCATCGCTACGAAGTGAACAATTTGTTGTTAAAACCGATCGAGGCTGCAGGCATGTGTGTAGCCGGCCTATCGGAAGATACCAAGCTTGTAGAAATTATTGAATATCCAGATCATCCATGGTTTGTCGCTAGTCAATTCCATCCGGAATTTACTTCAACGCCACGTGATGGTCACCCGCTATTTACTTGTTTTGTGAAAGCAGCGTGTGATTATCAGAAACGGGTAGAAAAATAAAATCCTCTGATTACGTTATGTATGGTCTGTCATCTTTTTTAACAACTAGTAAATAATAGGCCGGTGTTCTTGGTGCTGCCTAATCAGAGGAATCATTGATTTAAGCACTGTACAGGCTTAACGGTGATATTTTCTTTTTACTTAGAGTGAGCGTAGTCGAATACCTGAAAACAAGACAATCCATCACTCATAATATGACCCTCTGGCTGCCACTGAAGACGGGCAAATTTGATTCGTTCAGTCATGGTGCAGTTCTTCATCCGACGCGACTGTAAGTGCAGAGGAGTCCCCTTTAATTGATGAAGGGCTGACAGAGATGCAAAATAGAACTTATGAGTGAGGCTATACAGCGCTTTCTTAAGGTTTAGCGCTCAGATAACCGGATCAATAGTTGATATAGGTGAATATCTTGCCTTAGTCAATCATGACCTGCAAAATTTTGTGCTTGGATTACCAAGCTGTTTTGGAGCTTATGGCTACCATAATTTGCGAGACAACTGCAATATTAAAATGCTATTTTTACGCTAGTTAATTGCAGATATGTAGAATGAAGAAGAGGGACGGTTAGGTGTAATGTGATGATGGCAGTGATAGAATGATAGATTCTGAGCGAGCGCTGGTAATTAGTGATGTTGTAAGTGAAGTGCAGTGTCCGCTGTTGGTGAGTGTAGTTTGAACAGTGTCACTGCATACTTTTATTGTCGTGCTGTTTGAAAAATGCAGGGCCGCGATAAATTGAGCTGAAACTGCTGTATGGCGGGGGGACCTATGATGGTATTTACTGTTTTTCAGTGTCCGTCCAGGCCGTGTAGGGCCTGACAGTGTAGCTGTGTAAAATATGTAACCACCTAGATTATCCGGTCTTCCAGATATTGCCCGATAAAATTTTTTACTTATATTGAGGAAATACTCATGTCCAAAATTGTAAAAGTCATTGGCCGTGAAATCATCGACTCCCGTGGAGATCCGACTGTTGAAGCGGAAGTGCATTTAGAGGGTGGTTTCGTTGGTCTGGCTGCCGTGCCATCTGGTGCATCTACCGGCACGCGTGAAGCGTTGGAGCTGCGTGATGGCGATGAATCCCGTTTTTTGGGCAAAGGTGTTATCAAAGCGGTTGACGCAGTTAACGGCCCGATAGTTAAAGCATTGATCGGCAAAGATGCCAAAGATCAAGCCGCCATCGATAAAGTTATGATCGATCTGGACGGCACCGAAAATAAATCTAAGTTTGGCGCCAACGCTATTTTGGCCGTCTCTTTGGCTGCTGCCAAAGCCGCAGCGGCTTCCAAGTGTATGCCGTTGTATGAGCATATCTCTGAATTGAACGGCACACCTGGAAATTTTTCCATGCCGCTTCCGATGATGAATGTCATCAATGGTGGTGAGCACGCCGATAACAACGTCGATATCCAAGAATTTATGATCCAGCCGGTTAGTGCTAAAACTGTTAAAGAAGCCATTCGTATAGGTTCCGAAGTATTCCATAATTTGGCCAAAGTGTTAAAAGCCAAAGGCATGAATACCGCAGTGGGGGATGAAGGTGGTTATGCGCCAAACTTGGAATCTAGTTCTGCAGTGCTATCCGCCATCAAAGAAGCGGTAGAGAAAGCTGGTTATGTGTTAGGTAAAGACATAACCCTAGCTATGGATTGCGCCGCGTCTGAATTCTTTGAAGAGTCTACCGGTAAATACAACCTGAAAGGTGAAGGTAAAATTTTTACTGCCCAAGAGTTCACTCACTATTTGGAAACGCTGACCCAACAGTATCCTATTGTTTCCATCGAAGATGGCCTGAACGAATTTGACTGGGTAAATTTTGTTTACCAGACTAAAGTTCTGGGCGATAAAATCCAATTAGTGGGCGATGATCTGTTCGTCACCAACCCTAAGATTCTGAAAGAAGGTATCAGTAAAGGTATCGCAAACTCCATTTTGATCAAGTTTAACCAAATCGGTACACTGACTGAAACGTTGGCGGCGATCAAAATGGCCAAAGATGCTGGTTATACCACCATTATTTCCCACCGTTCTGGTGAAACCGAAGACGCTACTATTGCCGACCTAGCAGTTGGTACCGCTGCTGGTCAGATTAAAACTGGTTCAATGAGCCGTTCCGATCGTGTGGCGAAATATAACCAGTTGATCCGTATTGAAGAAGCGTTGGGTGAACGTGCACCATTCAATGGATTAAAAGAAATCAAAGGTCAGGTGTAAGCCAAGTGTCGGACTTGACTCCGTTCCAGCGTAAAAGTTGGGTTCAAAGTAGGATATCGGCCCGCTATGCGGGCTTTCTTGAAATTTATCGGAGAAGTGACTCCTGTTGTTTATTTTTTAATAAGCAAGAATTATACTGTCATTTGTATAGCGATTATCGAGAAATTTATGCAATATCCGCTTAATAAAATTTTTCAAACTTTACAAGGTGAGGGTTACTTCACTGGCGTGCCCGCTATTTTTATTCGTTTGCAGGGCTGTCCAGTGGGTTGCAGCTGGTGTGATACTAAACATACCTGGCAGCAGAACGTGGCTGACCAAGTGTCGTTGGAAGATATTTCGCTGAAATCTACTGACAATTGTCATTGGGCTAATTTTACGGACGAAGAGATAATTGAGATAATTCAGAAGCATAATTGGACTGCCCGACATGTTGTTATAACTGGTGGGGAGCCTTGTATGCATAATTTGATACCACTGATTCATACCCTTGAGCAGCAGGGATTTAGTTGTCAAATTGAGACAAGCGGTACGCAAGAGATACAGTGCACTCAACAAACTTGGGTGACTGTTTCCCCTAAAATTAATATGCGCGGTGGGCTAAAGGTACTAGCGCAGGCGCTGGATCGCAGCGATGAGATCAAACATCCGGTTGCATGTCAGCTCGATATTGATAATCTGGATGCGTTATTGCTAACTTTGAGAGATGACAAGGTGCGTATCATCTCTCTGCAACCTATCAACCAAAAAAAAGCGGCGAACAGGCTTTGTATTGATACTTGTATCATCCGCAATTGGCGTCTGTCTATGCAAACCCACAAATATCTCAATATTGCTTGATCCAGGTACTATGATCTGAGTGAAATCTGTGAGCAATTTTTTGGCTATGTTATGATAAACCTCGCTATTTGGCTGATAGGAAGCTATTAGGGTAGATAAATAGGTGGTATTGTTGTGCTTATTATGCGGTGGAATAGGAATACCACCTTATCTCGGTACCGTAGTCTCGATGATAACACTCAGTTCAAGCGAAGATGCCCTTATGTATCCTGGGCTCATTGGCCGCGATAAACACAGCCCGTGGTACAAGTTTCTTTGATGGTCACGCCACTTAGTTGCGGCAATTGTGGTTTTAGCTTCTGCCAAATCCAGTGTGCCAACATTTCACTAGTAGGATTTTCTAATCCAGGAATATCATTTAGATAATGGTGATCCAACTGATTCAGAAGCGACTGGCAGACTGTTTCCAGATCGGCAAAATCTATGATCCAGCCGGTATGGGGATCCACTTCGCCGTTTATTTCAATGCGTACTAGAAAAGAGTGTCCGTGCAGACGACCGCATTTATGGCCCAAAGGCACATAGTGTAAACGGTGCGCGGATTCAAAGGTAAAATCTTTAAATAACGTAGTAATCACTATGTTTTCTCATTAACTGTATTGAAGGATCTTCAAGATAACTAAAGCGCTATCATGCCATTTAATGAGCCGGCAGTAACCTTAAATAAATGCAAGAGGAATTTTTCATGCAGAACATCAACGTTTTAAATCTCTTGACTCAGTCAGGTTAGAAGATATCAGCTAAAGATTGATAGGTCTTTCCCGTATCTTGATTATAAAAATTATATGTATTTTTTCGATAAGTTTTATCTTAATATCCCTTAGGTTGTTTAGTTATTTATTATTGCCATTGCGTATTTTATTAATCGGTAGAGAATCGTTAGCATTACAAAATCTAATGTGATTACGTATAATTATCTAATTACCCTTTAGCCGATAGGGATCGATGGTGGTTTTTAGTTTGCCCCTAAATCACTGTATTAATTCTCTTCATATCTCAGTTTGAATTATAGCTCAAATTTGGTCAGGGAATGGATGCATGTTAATTACAGATATGTGGTAGGTACCATGTAATGATATTTTTGACATTGCTCATCAAAAGTTACCCATTAAATTTCTAAATCAAGCCAATCTGGCATGTTGTACATGCCAGATTGGTCGACACCAATAGCAAATTTGGAAGTGCAGCCATGTGAAGCTTGGCTGGCGCAGCTTGTAGCTGTATACTAAATTAGTGACGATAGTGGCAACGAAGTAGTTCTAATAACTGAACATTCCTGTCTGTTTACTGTCCAGTTTGCCCATGCATTTCTATGCGTTGTATTTTACGAGTACTCTAAGCTGGTGTTTGTTTAGGCAAGAGGGGCTGAAATTAAATTATCGTTGTATGATACCTTAGTTAATTATTGCTTTTCGGTATCGTTAAGTCTTTGATAGCATAGCAGCTATATCACAGTGTGTAAAATAATCTATTTGAACCGGCCCAAGAGGGGCCGGCATAAGGAACGTTCTTTCCTAATGGCAAAACAGGTCCTCTCCAACTCTTTGCTGCCGCTGAATGCTGAGCAGCTGGATTGCTTGCATGCCGCGACTGATAATTTATCTGCTTTGCAGCTTGCTTGGATTTCTGGCTACTTATGGGCCAGGGTATCTGATAGACAACATACGGGGGATGCTACTGTATCGCAGCCTATTACCCTTTTATCTATTTCCCAAACCGGCAATGCTCGTCGATTAGCGGAGCAGTTGCGTGATGACCTTATCGTTGCCAACCTAGACGCTGTGTTGATTAATGGCTGTGACTATAAATTTAAGCAAATTGCCCAAGAGAAACTGTTGCTCATTGTCAGCTCAACCCATGGGGAAGGTGATCCGCCGGAAGAAGGGCTAACACTATATAAATACTTATTTTCTAAGAAGGCACCGGCGCTAAAAGACATGCACTTTGCGGTATTTAGTCTAGGTGATAGCTCATATGAACATTTCGCCAAAACTGGCAAAGATTTTGATCACCGGCTAGCGGAATTAGGCGCTAAGCGCATGCATGATCGTGTGGATGCTGACGTAGATTATCAGTCACAGGCAGATGTTTGGCGCAGTGAAATGACTAAGTTGCTAAAAGCGCGAGTGGCCACTGATAATCCGACTCAGCAGCAGTTGGGAGTTAGTGACAATATCAAAAAGATGGATTCCAACTTCTATACCAAAGATGTTCCGTTTACAGCCCATCTAGCAGTAAGTCAGAAGATTACTAGCCGACACGCGCTCAAAGATGTCTATCATCTGGAGATAGATCTGGCTGATTCAGGAATGCATTACCAGCCCGGTGACGCGTTGGGCGTCTGGTATGAAAACGATCCAGCGCTCATCACAGAGCTGCTATCGCTGCTGCTGATGAAAGGGGACGAGTTGGTCCAGGTGCAGGGTCAGTTTTTACCTATTAGCGAAGCGTTGCAAAAACATTATGAATTGACGCAAAATACGCAGTCAATTGTTAAAAATTATGCTGCCTTGGCCCACGATAAAGGGCTGCAGGAGTTGATTGCTGATAAAGAGCAACTAAAAAATTTCGTATTATCGACGCCTATTATTGATATGATGAGTCGCGCGCCTGTAAAATTACGTGCCGAACAGCTACTGAATCTGCTGCGCCCGCTAACGCCGCGTCTCTACTCCATTGCTTCGTCACAGGCAGAAGTTGGGGAGGAGGTCCATATCACTGTCGGTGTTGTGCGCTATAAGATTGATGGCCGTTTACGTACGGGCGGCGCTAGCGGGTACTTGGCCGAGCGACTATCGGAAGATGATGCAGTGCGGGTGTTTATCGAATATAACGAGAACTTTCGTTTGCCCAGTGATTCCAATATGCCGGTGATTATGATTGGGCCGGGTACCGGTATTGCTCCGTTCCGTGCTTTTATGCAGCAGCGCGCTGCAGATGGTGCGCTGGGACATAACTGGTTATTTTTTGGTAATTTGCACCTTACCGACGACTTTCTCTATCAAGTGGAATGGCAGCGTTACGTTAAAGAAGGTGTGTTAACGCAAATCGATGTCGCTTGGTCTCGAGATCAAGAGAATAAAGTGTATGTACAGGATAAGCTACAGGAAAAAGGTGACGAAGTTTGGCGATGGATTCAGCGAGGAGCATACATTTATGTTTGTGGCGCAAACTGCATGGCCCTCGGTGTAGAACAAACGCTTGTGACGCTGGTAGCCGAGCATGGTGGCATGGACTTCGAGCAAGCAAGTGAATTTTTGAGTGAGCTGCGCGTTGAGCGCCGTTATCAGCGAGATGTATATTGATGAGCGAACAACAACCAAAATTGTCGGATAACGAGCGGTTAAAAGGCGCAAGCAATTTTTTGCGTGGAACGATCGCACAGGATTTGAAAGATGGTCTAACCGGTGGATTCAATGGTGATAATTTTCAGCTGATCCGTTTCCATGGCATGTATCAGCAGGACGACCGAGATCTGCGCGCCGAACGTGCCGGCCAGAAGCTGGAACCGCTGATTAATATGATGTTACGCTGCAGGTTGCCGGGTGGAGTTATCACACCACAGCAGTGGTTAGGTATTGACTCTTTCGCTGCCGAACATACCTTGTACGGCAGTATTCGTTGTACCACACGGCAAACCTTACAGTTTCACGGTGTGTTGAAGCCTAAGCTAAAAAGCATGCATCAGCTGTTGCACAAATTGGGGTTGGACTCTATCGCCACCGCCGGCGATGTGAATCGCAATGTATTGTGTACCTCAAACCCAGTTGAGTCAGTGATGCACTATCAGGCGTGGGAATGGGCAAAGAAAATTTCCGAGCATTTGCTACCAAAAACCCGTGCTTATGCAGAGATTTGGTTGGACGGTAAAAAGACTGAGACCACTGATCAGGAGCCGATCTTAAGCGCCACCTATTTGCCGCGTAAATTTAAAACTACAGTCGTTATACCGCCACTTAATGATGTAGATGTGCATGCAAACGATCTCAATTTTGTCGCTATCAGCGATAAAGGCCAATTGGTTGGTTTTAACGTCCTGGTAGGAGGCGGACTAGCAATGACACATGGCGATACCAGTACTTATCCACGTAAGGCAAGCGAGTTTGGTTATATTGCTTTGGAAGATACTCTGAAGATCGCCGAAGCAGTGGTGACCACGCAGCGCGACTGCGGTAACCGTTTTAATCGCAAAAATGCTAAAACGAAATATACCCTGGAGCGCGTGGGTATTGACGCATTTAGGCATGAGGTAGAAATACGCGCCGGGGTAAAATTTGCTCTGACTCGTCCTTACACTTTCATTGATCGTGGCGATCGTTTCGGCTGGGTAAAAGGTATCGACGACCAGTGGCATCTCACGCTCTTTATTGAAAATGGTCGTATTCTAGATTATCCGAACCAACCGCTAAAAACTGGTATGGCGGAGATCGCTCTCATTCATAAAGGAGATTTTCGCCTGACCGCTAATCAAAACTTAATTATCGCTGGTGTTAATAAAAAGGATAAAGCCACCATCGAAGTGTTGGTACGGCGGTATGGTTTGCTTAACGACGACGTTACACTGCAGCGCAAGGCCTCAATGGCCTGTGTAGCGTTCCCCACTTGTCCGCTGGCGATGGCGGAAGCAGAGCGCTTCCTGCCGCAATTTATCACCAAGGTGGAAAATATCATGTACAGTCACGGCCTCGCCAATGACAAAATTATCCTGCGGGTTGCAGGTTGTCCTAATGGCTGTAGCCGTGCTATGTTGGCGGAAATTGGTCTAGTGGGAAAAGGTATTGGCCGTTATAACCTTTATCTGGGCGGCGATCGCACTGGTACGCGTATTCCGCGCATGTACCGGGAGAATATTACTGAGAATAAAATTCTGGGTATCATTGATGATACTGTTGGCCGCTGGGCACGGGAGCGTCAGCCAAAAGAACCCTACGGCGATTATGTGATACGGGTAGGTATTATTCGCCCGGTCGTTGACTCAGCGCGCGACTTTTACGATGAATTGGGGCGTGGTTGAGCCTAGCATGAATGAATTAGATCTTGAAAAATTAAATGCGATGGACAAGATGCAGCAAACGGCGGCGCTGGCGACGGTCAATCAGCAGCTAGAAAGATTGAGGGCAGAACAACGGGTTAGTTGGGCGCTGGAATATCTGCCGCCGCAGGCGGTAATTTCTTCAAGTTTTGGTGTTCAGGCAGCAGTCAGCTTGCATCTGGTAACCCTCCATCGGCCAGGCATTCCTGTGATTCTGATCGATACCGGCTATTTATTCCCAGAGACTTATCGGTTTATTGATCAACTAACGGAATACCTGCAGTTGAATCTGCAGGTATTCCGCGCCAATGAATCGCCAGCCTGGCAAGAAGCGCGCTATGGTAAGCTATGGGAGCAAGGTATGAAGGGTCTTGAGCGCTATAATCAAATCAATAAAGTGGATCCGATGAATCAGGCATTGGTGTCACTTCATTCGGGGACTTGGTTTGCTGGATTGCGTCGCGAACAGTCTGGCAGCCGTAACAGGTTACCAGTGCTTGCTATTCAGCGCAATGTATTCAAGTTGCTGCCTATTATAGACTGGAATAACCACCAGATTTACCAGTATATCAAACAACATGGTTTGGTATATCACCCATTATGGAAGCATGGGTATCTGTCAGTTGGCGATATTCACTCCACTCGCAAGTGGTCGGCAGGGATGAGTGAAGAGGATACTCGTTTTTTTGGACTGAAACGAGAATGCGGTCTGCATGAGGAATGAGACATTATCGCCGACGTTTAGGTTACAACGTTTTTTCATAACGGGCATTCATCACTACCTTACTTGATATTGAAGTAAAATCACCACAGCGATACTATATGCAGGCTTAACTGTTCAGGCAGGGCATGGAGGGTTAGGGCAGGTGGGCATAATATATGCTGGCCACTGTGCCAGTGATGATGTTCTTGATATTGCTCAGCAAAGGGGAAGTCCTTGTCTGATGCTGACCTTTTGTTCATCTATGAGTAGTTAATCATAGTGATTATGGGTCATGATTGAATCCCTTAAACATAAAAACCTGTACTTACGATACGATATGAGTATCTATCTGTTTCTCTTTATGGCCAATAAAAAAGATGAGACTCTACTTTGCGTTTTTTTATTTAAACGCTTAGTCTAGGTTTCATCTACTTTAATACGTTCAGCGATTTTAGATATGCTCAAGCATGAATCTTCTGCTTGAGCTTTTAAGTTGTCAGTATCTTATGAATTGGTTAAACTTACAATAACATAAAGAGGATATAGGTGGTGAAAATGGCAGTAATGTTACTAGTAAATGCTCTGGAGATGGCAGGCGCGACGATAAAGACCGCTAGCTAGCGGCGTTATACAACGGCGTCATCAGGTAACAGAAAGTACTTGTTAACTAAAATAGCGTAATGATTCAGCCGTGCGACTAACCTATAGATAAGTATGGGACGGTAGTGGCGGCAAAATCTTGCTTTAGCTTGAAAGCTATGGAGTCTTTATTCCATAAAAGTAAATGAAATTGTAAAATTGTAAGACGTATAGTTGCAATATTGCTAAACACTAATAGAAAAATTATTGTGGAATATTTACCGCTATTTGCCGATCTCAAGCGGCGCCCGGTCTTGGTAGTTGGCGGAGGAGATATTGCGGCACGCAAAATTCAATGGCTGATGCATGCCGGTGCACAAATCAGGGTGGTGGCACGTGAATTGTGTCCAGAATTAGCGGAAATTGCGCATACTAAGGGCCTTAGTTGGATAGGTAAAGCGTTTAAGCCAGCCATGTTGGATGAAGTATTTCTGGTCATTGCTGCTACCGATAATGCAGCGCTTAATACTAGGGTTTATCAAAGCGCCGATAAGCGCCATATTTTAGCAAATGTGGTGGACGATCAGCCACAATGCTCTTTTATTTTTCCTTCTATCATCGATCGCACGCCAATCGTAGTTGCGATCTCCTCCGGCGGTAAGGCGCCGGTACTGGCGCGCATTTTGCGTGAAAAGCTTGAGTCGTTATTGCCGAATTTTCTTGGCCCCCTGGCGATGCTTGCTGGTGCTTGGCGTGGCAGAGTGAAGCAGCGTATTCGCAGCATGGCCGCCCGTCGCCAGTTTTGGGAGAAGGCGCTGAATGGCCGTTTTGCTAGTTTGGTAGCGCAAGAACGGTTTGAACAGGCCGAGCTGACGCTAGAAGACTCCCTCATCAATTCAGGACAGGAGCAACAGGGTAACGTTGCGCTAGTTGGTGCTGGTCCTGGCGACAGCGGACTGCTTACGTTACGCGGGCTGCAATTCATGCAGCAGGCAGATGTAGTGTTGTATGATTACCTGGTTAGCCCAGAAGTTCTCGAATTAGGTCGCCGTGACGCAGCCCGGATTTGCGTCGGTAAACGAGCTGGTGATCACTCGATACAGCAAGAACAGATTAATCATCTGCTGGTTACTCTAGCGCAACAGGGTAAAAAAGTAGTGCGGCTCAAGGGTGGCGATCCTTTTATTTTCGGCAGGGGTGGCGAAGAGTTGCAGCATGTGGCAGCGGCTGGAATCTCCTTCCAAGTTGTGCCAGGCATTACTGCTGCTTCCGGCGTTACCGCTTACGCCGGCATTCCACTGACCCATCGAGAGCATGCTCAAAGCATTACCTTCATCACCGGTCATTTGCGCAGCGGGGGTAATACGCTGGATTGGCAGGCGTTGGCATGCGGACATCAGACGCTGGTGATTTATATGGGGGTGGTCAATGCAGCGCACATTAGCAGTCAACTTATCGCTTATGGTCGCGCCGCGCAGACTCCTGTGGCGATCATCAGTCGCGGTACCCGCCGCGATCAGCGAGTATTGATTGGTACTCTGGAGAAGTTGGAACAATTAGCGCAATCGTCGTTAACCCCAGCGCTTATGGTAATCGGCGAAGTCGTGGCCCTTCATCATGAAATCAATTGGTTTGGTCAGCACAACCTGGTTTAAGGGTGTATTATTTTATGGTTCAACAACGTTTTACCCATTTACGTCAATTGGAGGCGGAGAGTATCCATATCATTAGGGAGGTGGCATCCGAATTCAGCAATCCAGTGATGATGTACTCCATCGGTAAAGATTCATCGGTGATGCTTCATTTGGCACGCAAGGCTTTTTATCCCGGCACGCTACCGTTTCCGTTGTTGCATGTGGATACCAACTGGAAATTTCGTGAGATGTACCAGTTCCGTGACCACACCGCCAAGGCTTACGGTTTCGAGTTATTAGTGCATAAAAATCCGGAAGGTGTGGCGATGGGTATTAATCCCTTTGTTCACGGGAGCACCAAGCATACCGATATTATGAAAACTGAAGGCTTAAAACAGGCTCTGAACAAATATTGTTTTGACGCCGCTTTTGGAGGGGCTCGGCGCGACGAAGAAAAATCTAGAGCCAAAGAACGTATCTATTCATTCCGCGATCGTTTCCACCGTTGGGATCCAAAAAACCAGCGTCCAGAGCTGTGGCATAATTATAACGGCCAGATTAATAAAGGGGAGAGCATTCGTGTTTTTCCGCTTTCTAACTGGACTGAACTAGATATCTGGCAATATATTTTTTTGGAAAATATCGAAATTGTTCCGCTCTATCTAGCCAAAAAGCGCCCAATTCTGGAGCGTGACGGTATGCTAATGATGGTTGATGACGATCGTATCGATTTGCAATCTGGCGAAAATATCGAAGAGTGCATGGTCCGGTTTCGCACCCTTGGTTGTTGGCCGCTGACCGGTGCGGTGAAATCGTTAGCGAAAACGTTGCCTGAAATTATTGAGGAGATGCTGGTATCTACCACCAGCGAACGCCAGGGTCGGATGATCGATCATGATCAATCTGGATCGATGGAGATGAAGAAGCGTCAGGGTTATTTTTAAGGAGTCATCTATATGAACAATGCTATAGTTCAGCAGATTGCTGAGCAGGGCGGTATCGAAGCTTACCTGCACGTCCAACAGCATAAAAGTTTGCTGCGTTTTCTTATTTGCGGTAGCGTGGATGATGGTAAAAGCACTTTGATCGGGCGCCTGTTGCACGATACCAGACAGATCTACGAGGATCAGTTATCGACATTGCGTACCGATAGTAAACGTCTTGGTACCCAGGGCGAAAAATTGGATTTGGCGTTATTGGTAGATGGTTTGCAGGCCGAACGTGAGCAGGGTATTACCATTGATGTCGCCTATCGTTATTTTTCCACTGAAAAGCGCAAATTCATTATTGCTGATACCCCAGGGCATGAGCAGTACACCCGTAACATGGCTACTGGTGCCTCCACTTGCGACTTGGCAATTTTGGTTATCGACGCACGTAAAGGGGTGCTAGATCAGACTAGACGCCATAGCTTCATCAGCACGTTGTTGGGTATACACCACCTGGTGGTAGCAGTAAATAAGATGGATCTGGTGGATTACGAGAAAAATGTGTTTGATAGAATTAAACAAGATTACCTAAATTTCGCCAGGCAGTTGCCGATGGATTTAGATATCAAATTTGTACCGCTATCGGCGCTAAACGGTGACAATGTTGCTAGTCTGGCGATGCACATGTTCTGGTACAGCGGTCCGACACTGTTGGACGTGTTGGAAAATATCGAAGTGATTAATGTCAATGAACAGCAGCAGTTACGCTTCCCAGTGCAATACGTCAACCGTCCTCATTTAGATTTTCGTGGTTATGCTGGTACTGTAGCATCAGGGGTATTGCGCGTCGGTCAACACATTAAGGTGCTGCCATCAGGGATCACTTCCACCATCCGTTGCATTGTTACCTTTGACGGTTATCGGACGGAAGCATGTGCGGGAGAAGCAGTAACTCTGGTCTTGGCAGATGACGTGGATATCAGCCGAGGTGATTTATTGGTAGACGCTAACCAGGTGCTGCAGGCGGTGCAGCATGCTCAAGTAGACGTGGTATGGATGACCGATCAGCCGCTAGGGGTAGATCAAAGCTTTGATATCAAGGTTGCTGGAAAAAAAACTCGCGCGCAAGTAGAGAACGTGCAGTATCAGGTGGATATCAAAACTCTAAACCAGTGCGTGGTGAATAGTTTGCCGCTAAACGGTATTGGCCTGGTAGAATTGGCATTTGATGAGCCGATGGTGCTGGATAAATACGCTGATAATTCAGTGACTGGCGGCATAATTTTTATCGACCGATTAAGTAATATTACCGTAGGGGCCGGTATGGTGCGCCAGCTTCTGCACGAGGTTTACCGCAAACCAAATATTTATAGTAAATTCGAGCTGGAGCTAAACGCACTAGTGCGTCGTCATTTCCCGCATTGGGGTGCTCGCGACTTGTTGGGAGGCAAGTGATGACAAACATTAAACATCTGGTGGATGACAATGTTGTTTGGCATTCTCATTCTATCAACCAACAGGATCGTGAACGGCTGCATAAGCACCAGGGCGTGGTGATATGGTTCACCGGCTTATCCGGTTCTGGTAAATCTACTCTGGCCGATGCGCTGGAGCAGGTGCTACATCATCAGGGGATCAGTACCTATTTGTTAGATGGCGATAATGTGCGATACGATCTATGTTGCGATCTGGGTTTCAGCAATGACGATAGACGCGAAAATATTCGCCGTGTCGGACAAGTAGCTCGGTTGATGGTTGATGCCGGGTTGGTGGTGCTGGCTGCCTTTATTTCCCCTCATTGCGCCGAGAGGCAGATGGTACGCGATATGTTACCAGCCGGACGTTTTATCGAGGTGTTTGTCGATACGCCTCTAGCTATTTGCGAAGCACGTGATCCGAAGGGATTGTACAAAAAAGCTCGTGCTGAAAAGCTGAATAATTTTACCGGTATCGACGCGGTTTACGAGGTACCTAAGCAGCCGGAAGTCCATCTCGATGGTCAACAATTGGTAACAAATTTGATTGCTCGATTGTTAAATTTGTTCAATAAGCGCGTTATTATTGGATTGTAAATGTCAATTTTATAAAATACGCGGTGCTAATGCATTGTTTTTCTTTCTACTGTCGAGTATCAATATTTATCAATATTGATGGTTGTGGTGCGCTGTTCAATGCTTGGCCTAGTTGTACTGTTTGGTTGGAAAACGGTGTCCTGGCTCATTTTAACAATAATCGGTATGGCGTTTTAAGCCATACGCCCGCTATATTTGTTCGCGCGAGATGTTGAGTTAGGAGTTAAGTTATGGGTTGAGTAGACAGCTCTGTAGGGGTGGTAATGGAAAAACTTACTTTGCTATTATTAATACTGATTGGATGGTTACAATATTCGCTTTGGTTTGGTAAAAACGGTGTGCGAGATCTGATTCGTGTCGAGAGCGATATCAAGGCGTACCAAAGCAGTAACTCTACACTTAAAGCGCGCAACAATCAGTTGTTTGCTGAAATTGAGGATTTGAATAGTGGCCAGGAAGCTATCGAGGAACGCTCACGCAATGAGCTTGGTATGATTAAACTGGGTGAGACCTTTTACCGTTTGGTGCCTGAACAATTAAAACGGTCATTAGCGGCAGCCGTGCCGCAAAACAACTAAATAATGACCTTATCAGCGGAAAAATTTTCGGATGTCATTGCTGTTTTGCCGGCTGCTGGTATCGGTAGCCGTATGCAAAGTCCTTTTCCAAAACAGTATCACACTATAGGCGATAAAACTTTATTGGAGCATGCCCTCAGCGCGTTGCTGCATCAGCCTTGCATCCGGCGGGTGATTGTCGCCATTCGCTCTGATGATCGTTGGTTTCATCATCTACCAGTAGCCGCCAATCCACGTGCCAGTGTTGTCACAGGCGGAAAAACGCGCGCTGAATCTGTAATGGCCGCACTGCATCACGCAAACAGGGCTGGCTGGGTGATGGTACATGATGCCGTGCGTCCCTGTTTACACCAAGACGATCTTGTGCGTTTGTTAGCAGTGATGTCGCGCTCTCCAGTGGGCGGGATTTTGGCGACTCCAGTGCGTGATACCATGAAGCGCGCCCGCGCCGGTTGTAAAATTATCGATTATACCGTGGAGCGCAATGATCTCTGGCATGCGCTTACGCCGCAGCTATTCGACTTTGATCTACTAAAAAACTGCCTTAGCCAGGCCTTAGCGGAAGGCGTAACTACCACCGATGAAGCCTCGGCGTTGGAACGTTATGGGTATCGGCCGTTGCTGGTTCCTGGGCGAGCCGATAATATCAAGGTGACCATTCCGGAAGATCTGGTGTTAGCAAATTTTTATTTTTCTCAATTTGGTATTTAAAAAGAGCGTGTAAATGCGTATTGGTCACGGTTTTGATGTGCATAAATTTGGCGGCAAAAGATCTCTTGTTATTGGTGGTGTGCAGATTCCCTTTGCATCGGGGTTGCTAGCACACTCTGATGGTGATGTTGTTTTGCATGCCGTTATCGATGCTCTACTTGGTGCCGCTGCTCTTGGCGATATCGGCAAATTATTCCCTGATACCAATCCAGTGTTCGCTGGTACCGATAGCCGCAAATTGCTGCGTACCGTTTGGCGGCAAATTGTGGCCAAAGGATATTGTTTGGGAAATTTGGATATCACCCTTATCGCCCAAGCGCCGAAAATGGCGCCGCATATTCCGCAGATGCGTGTTCATATCACAGAAGATCTCGGTTGTCATATAAATGATATCAACATTAAGGCTACGACGACTGAACAGTTAGGGTTTGTTGGGCGCTGCGAGGGCATTGCTTGTGAGGCAGTATCGCTATTGCTAGCGCTATGAACGATGGTTTGTTGATGTAATTTGCGTTAGCTGCAGGTAATGACAATGCCCCGCTATCAAAGCATAAACAGAGAATATTGATAGGTACTGTAATATTGTTTCGTTTGATGAAGACTTGCGCATTAGCTTGTTGATTTGTAGGCGGATATGGCTCCTGTAGTGTATAGTTAGCCGGTCTATATAAGAGCCTTACGTAGTAACCATACAGTGATTTTTGCTTGCCCTTTCCCGGAATCTAAATGTCAATTACAGACCTTTTGTTTTAAAAGGTATACAACTTGATTATATTTATCTGCTATTGGCGCAGATAAGATGAAGGTGTTTAAACAAAATCATGCCACTAGTACTAAGATATTACCCCACTTTTTACATCCTATGCCCTGCGGTTTAAATCAACCTTTGTTACAACAGCTGCGAGATATGGGCCGTGAAAGTATGTTAAACTAATTGTTGGATCAACAGGGAATCGATATTGTGCTGGGTCGTGTTAGCTCTGCAGGGGGATAAGGTAACATTAATATCTTAAACTTAGTGTGGTGGGCATCATTAACCGCATTATTTTTCTGTTTATTTGTTATTATTGAGGTGTACTATTTTTACTCGAGTAGCCAATTGCTGCTGTAAGTTATTGCTTAATCGTGAAAGCGTGGAAACGGTACTAGACGATAGTCGCCCTTTAACTATTATTCCGCGCGATCAGCATTCCATTTCTCATAAAGAGATTAGTGAAAATGCAATGAAGGTACTTTTCCGTCTCAATAAGGCGGGATTCGATGCTTATTTAGTCGGTGGTGGTGTTCGTGACCTGCTGTTGGGTAAAAAACCCAAGGATTTCGATATTACCACCAACGCTACTCCAGAGCAAATGCGCAAACTTTTTCGTAACTGCCGGTTGGTAGGTCGACGTTTTCGTCTGGCCCATGTAATATTCGGTCCGGAAATTATTGAAGTTGCCACTTTCCGCGGCCATCATGTTGCGTTGGATACTGAGGAAAACACGGAATCTAGCGCCTCATTGACCGGAGATAACGGCATATTGCTGTGTGATAACATTTTTGGATCCATCGAAGAAGATGCGCAGCGCCGCGATTTTTCTGTCAATAGTCTTTACTATAGCGTGGCTGATTTCACCTTACGCGATTACACTAGTGGTTTGAAGGATCTTCAGGAGGGAAGGATTCGTTTGATAGGCGATCCGGATCTTCGCTACCGCGAAGATCCGGTGCGGATGTTACGCGCTGTGCGTTTTGCGGCCAAACTCGATATGACCATTAGTGACGAGACAGCCGAGCCTATCCCACGGTTGGCTTCGCGGCTGCACGATATTCCGCCGGCACGATTGTTCGAAGAAGCACTGAAATTATTGCAGGCCGGTTTCGGTGAAATTACCTACCGGTTGCTATGCAAATATCGGTTATTCCAGTTTTTATTCCCACTGATAAGCCGTAACTTCACCCAAAACAGGGACAGCTATATGGAACAAATGATCGTAATGGTATTAAAGAATACCGATCAACGCCTGCGCAACGACATGAAGGTTAATCCGGCATTTCTCTTTGCTGCCATGTTGTGGTATCCGTTACTAGAATATGCGCAAAAAATAACTCATGAAAGAGGGCTTTCCTATTTTGATGCTTTTTCGCTGGCGATGAATTATATCCTAGAGGAGCAGTGTCGAACGCTGGCTATCCCGAAACGGTTAACCACCTTGATGCGGGATATTTGGGAATTAAAGCTGCGGTTGTCTCGTCGTCAGGGTAAACGTGCGCATAAATTGATGGAGCATCCTAAGTTCCGCGCTGCCTATGCTCTGTTGGTGCTGCGCGCAGAGGTGGAAAACAATGCTGAGTTGCAGCGTTTAACTCATTGGTGGGATGAGTTCCAGATGGCCGCTCCGCCGCATCAAAAAAAGATGTTAACCATCCTTAGTGAGGATAACCACGTACTCGCCGCCCGCCTTAAACGGCGTACGTCAAGTCGCGAAAATGTCTAATGGAGCGCGTTTGGTTGGCGCTTGGTAGTAATTTGTGCAATCCGTTGCAGCGGGTCAACGCTGCTCTCGATGCACTGGCACATCTGCCGCACACCAGGCTTATAGCTTGCTCTTCATATTATCGAAGCCGTCCGCTAGGTCCGCAATGTCAACCAGATTTTCTTAATGCTGTGGTGGCGCTGGATACTACTCTTGCTTTGGAACATCTATTGGATCACACACAGTCCATCGAACTACAGCAAGGTCGTACTAGGAAATTGCATCGTTGGGGGCCGCGGTCGCTGGATCTAGATATTTTATTGTTTGGCACCTGCATTATTGCAACTCCTAGGTTGATAATACCGCACTACGATATGCTTAACCGTGAATTTATGCTCTATCCATTGGCCGAACTGGCACCAACCTTACTCTTCCCAGATGGTAGTGCGTTGGCCGATCGTCTGCGTGCGGTGCCTCGTAACCGACTGATGTTCTGGGATAAAACGCACCGGCTAGAGTAAGAGTAATATGTATCTCTTAATTGCATTCATTACACAGATCTTTTGTGAAATAAATGTTACCCAGTCTGTGTTGAATAAATCAGACTTACTTTAATAATGAAAGGCGATCATTAACTTTAATCTAGAAAGAATCTTTTTAGCCAAGGTTAAAATTGAAAATTACTAATTGGGTAAATTAAGACACAATGCTTATCAAACTAGGATTATTGGTTGTGAGATAACTTCAATCATTTCTTCTAGATATGACTGAATAACGCGACTTAAATCAATAGACTGAAAAGTATTAATATCATGATAAAAACCTCGATACGCAGCGTAGTTTATATTGCTATCATGTTATTGGGCCGAAGGTTTTTGGTAAAGGCAATATGAAAACACACGATCTGGACAGCACCAGACTTGGTGTGCAAGCTTCATTAATTGGTTTATATTTCAATACATGAAATTATATGCTCTAACCTTTAGCTGAGTAATGTAACAAATTCCAAAGCACTGGAAGCTTACAGAATACGCTGAAAAATTAAAGAAGCCATCAACAATGGTGTTTTATGATGACATACTATTCACGTAAGTTAGAAGAATGATCACTGAAAATAAAGTTCGCTCATCCCCTTAGAGATAGCTATTTTATGAATAAAATAGCTATTTGGTGAACTTTTTACATTTGCCAGGTTAATTTTTAAGTTCAGGGAAGACAATGGTAATGGAAGGCACATTCAGTTAGGTTATGGAGTATCTTGAATAATCTTTATAATAATGAAAAGAGTCAATGCCAGCTAAGTTTTATGCAACAAAGATTCTTCGCATATATTTCCTCCCTGCAGAGGGGACCACTTTGTTGGTTAGACGATCGATTTGTATCAATTTGCCGGTGTTTGATACTAAATCCATGGGCATTACTGGTAAATGCATCGAGATGGTGTACTATCGTTCTGGTAGTTTTAGATTGAGTTGGTGTCACTTTAAGCTAATCAGATACTGAATGACGATCCACATCCACAGGTGATTTTGGCGTTGGGGTTGATTACGATAAAGCGAGAACCTTCCAGTCCTTCGCTGTAATCCACCGAGCCACCTATCAGATATTGTAAGCTCATGGGGTCGACCACTAGTTTCACCCCTTGTTTTTCAATGGTAAAATCGTCATCGTTGATTTTATCATCAAAGGTGAAACCATACTGAAAACCGCTACAACCGCCACCGGTAATATATACTCGCAGTTTTAGATTCGGATTTTTTTCGTATGAGATGAGATCCTTTACTTTGCATGCTGCTGAATCGGTAAATTGTAAAGGCAATGCTATAGTTTCCCTCATAAATGTACTCTCGATTAATTAGTTTTGCTGAAGGCGGTTAGTCCAGGATGTCTCTATTATCCGCTAGAGAACCTTTCTGTTCAAGTATTGTCCATGCAGGAGATTCTGCTTTGCCGCTACATGCGCTTTACTCCAAGGTATTTGCATGTAGCGTTACAGAAGAAGTGTGCTGGGTTTTGTTGTTAAATAAATTTAGACGTCACCGTTTATCTTGTAGAGTGATTTTATTTAATGCGTATAGAGCATGTTGTCCTTGATTTGGTCATCGTCTCTGGTAATGTAAAAATACTGCAAATGGTTATTTTACATTTTATTTGTGACATGCCTATTTTTAAGTGGATTATCTGATTTTTTCTTAAGTGATCATGATTTCCTGTTAAATATTGATTTGCCGGCTAATGCTATCGCTATTAGCATTAGCCGGCAAATCGTAGGACCTTTCAGGAGTTATCATTAATTTAATTTTTACCGGTATCGTTATGGTCGCGATTATGTTTATTAGTACAGCTATTGTTAGTGATACTTTCTTTAATTTTTAGTATGTTTCTGCAACTATTCAGATAGTGCTTCGGCATCTGTTATATTACTTTGAAACGAGCTAAAGTAGATGATGTTATATACGGTGGTTCCCGTAACCAAAGATCTTTAGCTGAACAGCGTCAATAGCAATACGAGCAATTCCATCGTGTTTCGAGTCTTTATATCATGACATTTAAGGTGTTTGCTGATGCAAGTATATTTGAAGTAATATAAAATATTTAGTAACGTCTATAAAACCTTGTAATTTTCGCTTATACCTATCAGGTAATAGATTCATCCTAACATATTACTTAATACAGCTCCGAATAGCATGCAATTTTTTAAAAAATTCTGTCATATCAAGGAATAATGCTTTAAGTAATCAACCAGTGATTCGCATTTGACTAGAGACACGTTGTAGCTGATCCAATCAATGATCGTAAACTTTTATTTTGCCGCTGAAAATTATTAATTACTTGGAGTGAATTATACCATCTAATAGATGTAAATAATATTCATATTTTCTACCAAGATGATGCAAAAATATTTTGATTTTAAATATCACTTGTTTAATGCCATTTTAAAAGCGCTTTTAACGAGGAAGCATAAACGCAATTATTAATCTCTTTTATAAACTTTATAAAAGAGATTTGCAATAAATCTATCGGCCAGCATTTACTGTGATTATAAATGCCCTCTCGTTCGTGGTAGTTGGTATATATACATATCCTTTAGCTGATATTTTATATCATACATAAATAAATACCAGATTATCCTGTTCAATTTTACATATCGCTCTTTCTTACCATGCGGCGATAAACGGTGTAATAGCTCTAGTTGGGACTGCGTATAAAAAGTATTATTCTCATAGAATGTTCTTGGTAACTAATGAACAAGTGCTGACTGGTAGTTCTGGATTGACTGTATTGAATATAATCTCTGGGTAGTTTTTTAGCATTTGTTACATTACTTCGTAATAAGTCAATATTAATAATTTTATGTGTTGTGGTATTGATTCGATCTGAAGTTTAGTGCTAGCTACGGTAATTTTTAAATTTTTCGTTCAATAGCACTATGAGCAATAACATTGCATGTTAAGTTTTATCATGATGTTAAAGTTTTTTAGCTTATTTACTGATGCTGCGGGAGTATCCGGGTAAAGTAAAAACATTCATTAATTGAGAAATTACACTTATAAAACTTTATGATATTCTCTCAACGTCAGGCGAGAGATTCATTTGTATATCAATACAGCGTGGTGATGAACTCTCCAAATTATAGGCGGATAACTATTTTGTAACTATTTTGAAATGAAACTTACCCTGGTATTGGTAATCTAGATTTAATTATTTAGAAAAATTTGATTTATTCAACCAAATTTATATGAAGTAAAAAATTTTATATTTAGTATAATGAAACTTATTTTTGTTAATAATTTGTATTCGTGTTAGCAAAATGACCCAATGCATGTTGAAAACTATCACATTAATGTAAGGTAATCTGGTTACCATTGCTACCATGTTCCGACGATTTGTACCCGCGCAAGATTTTTGGTCTCCAAGACTTTGTTCGGTGTAACTCTAAAAAATTATTCAGGTAAATGCATAAAGTGTTGAATATTTTCTCGAGTATGTAGATCCCTGCCCTTTGTTGTCCGTGCTATGTATTTTCCGCATATTTGCTATTTGCATAAACGTGGTTTTATAAGGCCAAAGGCCTGGCTGCATATAGTTATTTTCCACGTTGGTGATATATGCAGTGCCGTTAGTATTACGGCGTATAAATCGTTCAGCCAGTGCCGTAGTTGTGTTTGAGTAACATTACATTCCATCCAGTTGGTCATATTTTCAATAAGCTGAATTACGACGTTGCATTGGCGGTACTATAAAGATTAATTAATTCTCTTACGCAGAAGACCCTGGTGGTGTTTTTCCCTGGTATAGATTTATTCTGCGCAGCTACAAGATGACTCATTAGCAACTATTCCTGATAGCTCAAGCCTGACTTATCAACACCATTAGCAGTGAATCCTACCGTCAGCATGTGTTTGCAAGTTGACTTGAAGAAATCCATAGTTCAACTCCTCGGCAGCTGGCCATATCTCTTGTACTTAATCCGCCTTCAGTTTTGCGGTGTTATCGTTTCCCATTAAATTTTTGCCGTTCAGACCGTATTCACGTAATTTATTGGCAATGGCAGTATGGGATACACCTAGCCGTTTCGCCAATTTTCGCGTACTAGGATAAGCCCCGTAAAGACGTGTCAGTACCGAGCGTTCAAAACGCTTGCTAATTTCATCGAGCGATCCTTCAAGCAAGTTGTCTGTCATAGTCAGCGACTTGCTAAAATCGGGGAGGTCTATGTCTTCAGCACATAGTTGCTCCCCTTCCCTTTGCACTAGCGCCCGATAGAGTGTATTTTTTAATTGGCGTACATTACCCGGCCAGGGGTAATGGGTTAGCAACGCGGTCAAATCCGGCGACAGTTTTGGTCGTCTTATTCTCTGTTCGTCACAAAATCCGTCGATAAACAGAGCCGTCAGTGGCATAATATCCTCTGGTCGATCTCGCAGCGGCGGTATTGTTAGGCTAAGTACATTCAGACGATAGTATAAATCTTCGCGAAATTGACCGTTGTGCACTAGCTCTAGTAAATTTTTTTGGGTGGCGCAAATTACCCGCACATCTACATGCATTTCTTCATCTTCGCCAACGCGACGGAAAGTGCCGTCATTAAGAAAGCGCAAGAGCTTGCTTTGAATATTAGGGGACATTTCACCAATTTCATCCAGTAGCACTGAGCCGCCATTCGCTTGTTCAAAAAAGCCTTTTTTGCTCTCCAGTGCATTGGGATAGGCGCCAGCCGCGTGGCCAAACAGTTCACTTTCCGCCACATCATCTGGTATAGCGGCACAGTTAAGCGCTAAAAATGGTTGCCGGCATCTGGGACTGCGCAAATGGCAGGCATGAGCTAATAGATCTTTACCAGTACCGGTTTCACCGATAATCAGCAGCGGTACATCGAGTACTGCCAGTTTGCGTGCCGTCTTTAATACCTGGAGCATTCGCTCGCTGCTGGCCACTAGATGGCTGAACTCGCTATCGCCGTGGATAGCACGATCCTGTAACTGGCAGCCCATGCGAAACCATGATTTTAAAATAACTATACCACCGGCATTAGCGGTTTGACCATTATCGCTAGACAATTGAAGAGGTGTGATATCTAACAAAAAAACTTGTCCCTGAATTATTACTAGCTTTGTTGTCGCTTGTAGTGTTCTGGCTTCCAGCCATCGGCTGAAATCAAAATCGCTAATAAATGTTGATAGTGGTTGGTTGAACAAGCTCTCTTCGCTTTGATTGAACAGCAGCGTAGCCGGTGGATTAGACAGCTCGATGCGGCCTTTAAGATCGATGAAAAGGACTGGTTCCTGCATGGCAGTTAGCAGGGAGCATAGGGCGCAATGCTCGCGTTCAGAGGGTATAAAAGCGGTAGTGCGAACATCCATGACGCCGTTTATACGACGAATTTCTGCCATTAGATCGCGAAAAATATCGAACTCGAGCATGGCGAAATTTAGGTAAATTCTGCCTGTGGTATCGATTTCAATACCGCGCAAGTCGATGGTGTGGGACACCAGCAAATCCAATAATTCCCGGGCCAGACCTAGACGGTCGTGACAAAAAACTTCCAAACGCATTGTATGCCTCGTTTTAGCTATCACGATTCTAGAAGAGTATCATACGTACTACGGTAGAAGATGTTTGTTACTAAATATTAGTATAATGTATATTTAATTATTAATAAGTTTATTAATTAATATTTTTAGTTTTTTAGAATGAGCTTTGATCTGGTTTAGCATTTCAAAGCAGGAATTTTATCAACTGTGCTTTCTAATTTGCGCATTTAACTTGCTGACGTGTCGGCGAAAGTGATATTCAGCAATATTAGCTAAAATAGATAGGTGCAAGCTAAATAAAGCATAGCCGATGCTGTTGATAAGATGCGTGCATATAGTTAGTTGTGACCGTCGTTACAGCCTCCTCAGTCTGATCTGCTGTAACTATATTTGCTACCACCTGCAAGCGTCGCAGGGCGGAATGATCGCACGATACCTACCTACCAATCAGTGACAAAACACTTGCACTTCTCCAGATTATGGTTTCAGCACTGGTAGTTTGGTCGCGCAGTTCCGTTCGATGAATTAGGTTGTATAATCGGCTTTATTCATAACAAAATACACTGAAAGCGGCCAGTACTGCTATATCGTCGGTATAACTAGCAGAGTATACCTATTTGCTTCTGGCAGGCACTGATAAAGTTGCTGATGCTTGTTGCTGATGATAAAAAGCCGTTTTTGACACCATAGGCTACGTTTTGACATCAATGCGCCGTATAAAGCGCTTCTTCGATTAGTCTGCTCTTCTATAGGGCTTTGGCAAAACAGGGAATGAATATTTTGCGTCTTCATCAGGCGCAAAATACTTGGTAACACGCTGCGAAGTTTTCGGTGTTTTATTCAGTGGCTGACTATTACTGGTCCGCGGTTTAACCGGATCAGTAATAGCAATTTACCTTTCAACAAAAAATAATCGTATCAGCGTATATACGGCAATCGTGCTTCCATATCCATAGCCTTGAGGACGGAATACCCCTTAAAGTGATCCCCCATTTGTCTGGTAGAGGGTTATTTTCTTCCAGGTAAGGCAGGAGTAAGGTCAGCGGTGAGTTATTGCTTGTCCTCTTAGTATAAGGATTCATTGTCTATGATTCCGCTCGGATGGTGATGAACATCAATTTATCTAGAGGTGAGGGAGAATAACTGAAGTTAAAGAGCTGCATTACCGTAGTAAAAACTGTTCGTTGGCTAGTGCTAGGAGCATATCGTAGAGTATGGAGCATGGGGCGTTTTTCAGCTATTTTCAAGCAACAGGCCAAATCAATCTGCTAGTCTAAGCCGTCGAAATGCTGTTTATAAAGTTCTTTCACCATCTATTGGCTGAATGGTATGTGTCGGCCATGTAAAATGACTTTGTACTGTCTTTATTCTGAGACCATCCTGGTTTGTCCATATTTTTCTACAAGGGGTCAAGAAGAAAATTACAACGTTTAGTGGGTGTACCAGTATCCTAATTTCGATAATAAAGCGTCCGGGTTGAATTAGGCTGAAATCAGCCGTTTTGCATACTAACAGATAGTCGGTATAAGTTTGAGTGAGCTGAGTCAATACCTGTTTCCTTCTATGCCAGAAGGATCTATGGCTATGCCATAGCGTCGATTCGATTTGCAATAAAACGTTATTTCTGCGGTCAGTTTCAGATAATTCTATTATAGCATGGATAATGTACCGCATTGTTAAATTAGTTGGCGTTTAATGTGTTGATAACAATGATGAGCCTTACCATACATTGTTTTTTTGAAAAAGTTAATTTCTCTAGTCACGTGCTCCGTACAGCTATCGTTATCTAGGTCTTTGCGGGAGGTTTGTCGCAGCAGTAACAATTATAGTTTGATCTGGCACAGTTATATTCCTACCAGAGTTATCATTAGTTCCATAGCATGATGAAAGAACATGGTATCAGAGTTTTAGCACGGAGAGCAAACAGCGTTCATTGCAATATTTATCGTTTATTTTACCGGCTAAATGTTTATTTTATTACAGTAATGTATTCAGCTTTAGCATCGCTATAGTATCAGCGATATTTTCAGCACAATTACCAAAAGCTGTGGTATCAAGTGTACCCAGGTCATAGGGTGGGGTGCACTTGATACTAAACTCCATAGAGGTAGCGGGAACATAATAGTTACGAAAATATGATGGGTACCAATCGATAGGTTGTTATCAAATAGTAAAGGATTCACCTATTTAAAGGCCGAATAGGTGGTACTAACTAGTAGTATCGCTATGAAGGAGTGGCAAATTGGATCAATGCGTGTGATATGGCCATTGCTTCCCCTAACATCTGGACATCAATCTAAAAATATCAGGAGTCTAGCAAATATCCGGTTTCTTCGTGACATGGTTATCTTTGATTGGTACCCGACTTCTTTTTTTTAGTGGTTGTATATTTTTGTTAAACGTTGGTTGGCTAGCGGCTGATTTCTGTCAGCATTTACCAATTTAGCTGCAGGCTCTTTCCCAGGTATCAATGATCTGACTATTAGTTAACAGCATACGTTACTAGTATGTGTATCATATTAACCATCATTTTTGGTGGTTTTTAAGTTTTTAGCATGTTTTACATTAGGTCAAGTCGTGCTTGCACCTGTCACATTATTTATCGATAGGTCAAATCCGATGATTTCATGTTGGTATGGTATTCACTGCTACATGAAATTTATGCCAGAGATGGTCTTTTTTTGGCCGTATCTTTTAATTTTTCTATTTATCTGCACCAAAGATCTTCAGTTGAGTAGTGTCAATAAATACTATTAGTGATTTTCCGCACGTCGAGTTTTTATCATGATATTAACGTTTTTAGCCTATTTATTGATGCATGCTAGTTTAGATAAGGGAATATTATTAAGGTAAAAATGGAGTCCTAAAACTTTAGTATACTGTCGGTATCAAGATACAAATTAGTTTTAATATCAATTCAGTGGTGTGATGGCCATCGCTGAGTAGCGAACTACTATACGTCCTCTTTTGAGCAATGTTATTTTGTTATAACTAGGCGAAACGTATGAGGTACTCAAGCAAAATATTAGTGATCTATATTTTATAAATAGCTTATTATAGTTTACTTAATTAATGATTTAAAATTTTTTGGCTTTGACATAGAGATATTTTTACTAGAAACGTTAATATTTTTACATTATTTAGAAATAATCCAATTTATTTATTTTCTACTATGCTGAAGGTTTTTGGTGAAAGTGAATGAAAAATTTAACACACGATCAGGAAAGTGTCATATTTGGCTTGAATTACATGTGGCGATTGATACAACAATACTTGACATCATCGACTTTAATCTATTACGTAGTAATGTAACGGATGCAAGTCTGACGTATCGGCTACAATAAATACGTCGAAAATTAAAGAATTTACACCGCTGAAGAATACTTATGATCCAACTATCTAGGATGCTCTGTGGGTAAATTTTAGCTAATGTTTACTTCCATAACAAAAGAAGCCTGGATACTGGTTGAATTATATTGTAAAAATCAGGGTGCCCAATCGACATTTAGGAAATATATGAATATTGGAAATAAAACATATAGGATACCATCAAGTTCTTCGGTAAAAAATAACCATATTACGAATAAAACGGCACTTTAGCATTCTAATATTACGATATTATTAAAGTGCATAGATTAAAAGTTTCACTGATAGATAATTGAAATCAGTA
Source organism: Sodalis sp. Ffu (assembly GCA_024748595.1). Lineage (GTDB taxonomy): Bacteria > Pseudomonadota > Gammaproteobacteria > Enterobacterales > Enterobacteriaceae > FFU. The sequence goes on from CP072944.1 coordinate 345,451, forward strand.
CGGATAACTAGATTTGCAACATTGCGATGCACGGAGAGTTCTTTTGTATCTTTCCAATCAATTGTTCTGCTGATATGTGGTTATTGGAATATCAAACCGACAGAATCGTAGCTTTTGCGTTATCAGTAGCCGTTCAAAAAAGTTGGAGTCTATTTAATACAAAAACTTGAATCAGTTCTGGTTGTTACTAATCAGTTCTGGTTGTTACTAAAAGGGTTGATATTTTTTTCATATAATTTAATAAATAGCCCATAACTGACTTATTGCTATGAGTTAATATATGCTGGCTGGCGTTTTAAAAATCAGTTCCTGAAAAGTGTTTAGAAATAGGGTATCTATACAAATGAAATATGCATTGGAGTTGGAGCAGTTGACCAAGACCTACGCAGGAGGCGCACAGGCGTTAAAAGGAATTGATTTATATGTGGAAGAAGGTGCTTTTTATGCACTATTGGGCCCCAACGGGGCTGGAAAATCTACCACCATAGGCATCATCAATGCACTGGTGAATAAGACCGCCGGTAAGGTGATGGTATTCGGCTACGATATGGATAAGGATATCGTTCATGCCAAACTCCAATTGGGACTCGTGCCGCAGGAATTTAATTTCAATCCATTCGAAACTGTTTATCAAATCTTGGTGCATCAAGCTGGCTACTATGGTGTGGAGCGAAAAATGGCCTCTGTACGAGCGGAAAAATATCTGCGTCAGCTTAATTTATGGGACAAGCGCGATGAACGCGCTCGTATGCTATCAGGAGGTATGAAACGTCGGCTGATGATTGCCCGCGCTTTGATGCATAAGCCGAAGTTGCTGATTCTCGACGAGCCCACCGCGGGAGTGGATATCGAGCTGCGTCGCTCCATGTGGAGTTTCTTGTGCGATTTGAACAGTAGTGGGACGACCATCATTCTCACCACCCATTATCTGGAAGAAGCTGAGATGCTATGCCGCAATATTGGCATAATTCAGCATGGCCAATTGATAGAAAACACATCCATGAGGATGTTGTTATCAAAGCTGAAGTCAGAGACGTTTATTCTGGATCTTGCAGTAAAAAGCCCACTTCCTAAGTTAAGTGGTTATCGCAGTCAATTGCTGGATACAGCTACGCTTGAAGTGGAGGTGATGCGTGAGCAGGGCCTCAATAGTTTGTTTAATCAGCTAAGTTCTCAAGATGTGCAGGTTTTGAGTATGCGCAATAAAGCTAACCGGCTTGAGGAGTTATTTGTGACTCTGGTAGAGGATGGCAAGTCCAGGAGTGAACAAGCATGATGCCATTATATTGGATTGCATTAAAAAGTATTTGGCGTAAAGAGATTAACCGTTTTGCCCGTATCTGGGTGCAAACCTTGGTGCCGCCTGTGATTACCATGTCGCTCTATTTTATCATTTTTGGTAATCTTATCGGAGCGCGTATTGGCGACATGCACGGCTTCACTTATATGCAGTTTATTATGCCGGGCCTTATCATGATGTCGGCCATTACCAACGCTTATACCAACGTTGCTTCATCGTTTTTTAGCGCTAAATTTCAACGAAATATAGAAGAAATTCTCGTGGCGCCGGTGCCAACCCACGTAATTATCACGGGCTATGTCGGCGGAGGTGTAGCACGCGGAATTTGTGTCGGTATTTTGGTGACTTGCATTTCGCTATTTTTCGTTCCGTTCCACGTACATGCTTGGTGGATGGTAGCACTGACACTTCTGCTGACAACGGTGCTCTTTTCGTTGGCAGGATTGCTGAACGCAGTGTTTGCTAAGAGCTTTGACGATATAAGTATTATTCCGAGCTTTGTGTTGACGCCGTTGATTTATTTGGGCGGTGTGTTTTACTCGCTAACGCTGTTGTTGCCGTTTTGGCAGCTAGTCTCCAGGTTGAATCCGGTGGTATATATGATGAGCGGTTTTCGCTATGGTTTTCTCGGTATCAATGATGTGCCATTGATGTTTACCCTATTGGTACTGGTAGCTTTTATTTTGGTGTTTTATGTGCTATGCTGGTCATTAATTAAGCGAGGATACGGCTTGCGTAGTTGATTTAGGAGCATCTTGTGAACAAGTGTCAATTATTTTGTACTCAGGGTATCAAAATGTTGTATATAAAATCTTGATCAGAATAGTGCCGTGTTTTCTTTGTATGTAGATCTTTAGAGTGACATTTCTCTAGTGCAAGTTTTACCTGTGGCATTGTCTATTGCATGGATCTTGAAATTAATTCAAGCGATTATTAGGTTAGTTTGCAGTCAAGCGGTAGTAATATTGCTGGCAGACGTCAAATCTCTTTGCTATCTTGGAGCAGTTCCACATCCGTCCAAGTATAGATGCTTACTTGATACTTTTATTAAATTTTATTAATAATAAAACGGTTGTAACAATTTGGCGCGGTTGTAATTATTGAGTGAACAGGAATCAATATTATAGGCAGTGCCTGGCAATAGCACTAGCCAGTCATTTCAATATTGTAGCTTATCTCTCGTACCAGCTGACGAGAGAATCCAGTCTATATTTTTGGTTAAATTATATTGATAGGCAAATCTGTTAATGGTCATAATTACCTGTACGTGCCTGATACCCTTCTCCTCAATTAGAGACATTTGTTCTCAGCGCAAATTTTACAGTCTGCCGTAGGGTCTACGGTGTTGTTTTTCCATCGGCAATGTCAAGAGCGTCTGATCAACCAGGACCTGGATGGTCGTTGACGGATTGGCGCCAATAGCGATGGTGAATATTCCTCACTCCTTTAATGAGATGTTTTGTTGTTCGCATTTTAGTACCAGCAGTTGGATAGCCAGTTTTAGGGGTAACTAGCAGCAATATTAGGCGTTATCATTTTCCCAACACTGAATTTTTATGATTGCTGATCTTCCCCTGAGAGAAGGCAGTGCCGGGAATGTTGATAGAAATCAGTGCGGACTGCCATTCAAAAATAATGCCATGGAAATAATAAATATATCGTCTATCATCGCCGCGCTCTGGAAGAGGCATTTAATTTATTACATAAATTAAATGCTAATTTGGAAGATTCTTGACATTATCAAATTACGATGCCCAGCTAGGACATCAATAGCGGTAGTGTGCATTGAATAAAATGACTTTGTTTATGTTTGTCATCAGATGGGTATCTGAGAAACTTTTAATTAATAAAGGCTCGATAATAGCAAAAGTTTAAGTTTACCAAGACGATTTGTCGTACCGTAGTTGTTGTTTTTATTGTCATAAAATGCGACATATTTCCATTTTGGTATTGTTATTCTGAGGAGATCTTATTAGCTATGCACGGTCATACTGTAGGAAATACCTATAACGTATCGCTATCGGCTGTAAAGAGTTTTAGCGGGTTTTCGTCATCAAATAATGGGCATTATCCTTCTCGATTGCGATAAGTAGTCCACTGTTGTTAGTGCCGCCAATTGCTCGCATTCACTGGGCAACGCCTTTACTGGACCAAATAATTTCACCGGTCTGGACTAGAATGAGCTGAAGATCCAGTTCGGGCTGTTTCGCATCTCCACTAGCGGTACTATACAACATATATTGCGCGTTGAGATAACGCGCTAACCAAATTGCTTTGCTGCGCGACTCCAGGCTATTGTTTGCAGATAGTCCCAGCGTTTGGCGCGCAGTATTAAGTTTATCCGCTTTTACCACGTTAAACTTGCTGTTACCCCCGTCAGTGAGGATGGTCAGCGTAGCGGTGGCTTTACCGGTTTGTACATTGCCGTTAGTATTATTTTTCATGGTATTTATCAACAGCACGCTGCCGTTATTAATGCCATTGACGGACATCATCTGTTTTACCATAGGTGACAGGCTGTTCTGCCAGTTAATGCTTTTTATTTTTGGCTGTATGAGGAGCGCTTCGCTGGTAATAGGCGGTGCTGCGGGAACTGGTTCAGTGGCAGGCTGATATTGAGAAAAACGTGTGGTACAACTAGCTAGTAATAGTGTGGTAAGGCTGATTAAGAGGAATAGTTTCATTTTTAGGCTCGATCTTTATCATGATTTATGGAATAAAATTTTTGAATAAATCTAGCCTTCGGTGATCTTTTTATTAAATTTTGTTTAGACCATTTGTCTGATAAAATAGGTTCAGATTAGCTGAGTTATTTATTTAAATATACCATGATTCATACTTTCCATAGATTTAGATTCATTGGTAGTCCACCGAATAGTTCGTTTTATTAGTGAGTATGTTTAGTAACTAAGCTTTTGTTTCATGTGTTCATTATTTTCTGTTTTAAACTTTGATTGATCAGCGTTTGATTTCTATCAGAAAGTTTATCATAGCTATTTACGTGTATCATAAATAGCTTTTGCTGTGATAGTTTCTTTAATTTTTTTGCATGTTTATTACCTAGTATCCAGGTTAGTGCTTCGACATCTGTTACATTATTTTCTACGAGAGGTCAAAGCTAAAGTATTATTATAATTGCCGTTGATGCTTCTGGCAACTATGGATATTTTTGACCGTGTGTATTTAAATAGCAATATAAGCGATTTTTCGTTAGCTGGTACCCTTTAGCAGGATTTTAGTGTTGGCGAATAATGGTTAGCCTGGCATTCATCAGCTCAGACGGCTTATCAGTTAAGATTACTGGTTATTAATAACCTACGGGGGTATGGGATTATTGATGCTGCAATCCACGGGTAAAAGATATGGTATGGCGTTGTCTAAAAGTTTATATCATGAGTGGGCCGAGCGGTTTGCCGCCTAGAAGGTGCATATGGAGATGATAGATCTCTTGCCCGCCATGACGGTTGCAATTAACAATCAATCGATATCCATCCTCTTTAATGCCTTCTTGTGCGGCTACGTTCGCCGCGACGGTGAATAGTCTACCGAGAGCTGCTTCGTGTTCAGCAGTAACATCGTTAACTGTAGGGATAAGTTGATTAGTCACAATCAGTATATGGTTGGGCACCTTAGGGTTGATATCGCGAAAAGCAGTGACCAGGTGATCTTGGTAGAGAATATCAGCAGATATTTCATGCTGAATAATTTTACTAAAAATGGTTTCTTCTGCCATGACATTGCTCCTTGCTTACTGGCAGGTTGATGATGAAATAGTGAGTAGGTTGTTACCCCTCTGCTTTTAAGTGTGCAGGGTTATTAAATTATTCCCTCTATTCCCGTTGAATGTGTATTAAAGATATGCATATGGACTAAATCGTCTATATTTCAAAGAGCCTGCTATATGTAACTAGCACCCTCATTTGTTTCAGCTAGGTTTACTCTGAATGCAAAGACTAAGTCCGTAGGCAATTTTTGCTGCCACATTTTGTCTAATTTTACGCAGCTGCATCTATTGTATCTCAGTCTGGCGTTTTCACATTCAATTTTATACATTACATGGAATAAATATGGTTCTATTGTGGCTATCTAGCAAAATACAAATTAGGAATGCAAAATGCCACTAGTATGGCATTTCTGCCATACAGTACAAGTGCCTAAATATAAAGGAAAATTTAAGCTTTAAGATACCAGGTAATGGCTCTTTGAATACATCAAATTTAAATTATTGACTTAGCGAGGTAGAACACTTCATCAAACGTAAGTTACTCATAAACAGAATAAAATTGCTTAAACATGCTTAGCTATAATGGCACGCGCATTGAATAAAATAATTCATCTAAATTTGTCCGTCACCGTGAAAGTGGCCTGAAGAACCATTCAAAATGAGCTTTTAAAAAATTTACTTAATTTAATATTAATAAACAACTAGCTTATGATTGCATATAAGCTAGTTGTTTATTGTTGATCTTTTTCGTCTGCAATATATGCTACTAAGCTCCTATTTAACTGTAAAAACCAGTAGCATGTTAGTTAAATACCAAACCGCTAGTCTTTATCAGAATATTTAAAATGTTGACTGGTCTCAGTTATTCTACACAGCCAATGTTGAATAAAATGCTGACAGGCAATACGGAGTATAGATAGTATTCAGCCAGGAGATATAATTTCTTCAAACCAGTCTAATTTTAGTAGGTATATTCTTGCCTATTTGCCACACATTATCGATTTCCTGTTCTCTCTGGAGTTGTCTGCTAGTTCCATTATTTGCTTCTCGACGATACCTTCTTTTTATATTACGCCTCGCCGCTTGCTGGTAATTGCTTGGTGCTTAGCGATTGACTGGATATTTCATCGTAAAAATGGTCTCTCAGTTATTGCCGTTATCTTGTGAGCTGGCAGTAGTTACAGAAGCTCTGTATCAGATCCTATTACTTTATTGATGAATAATAATATTTACTTTTTAATTGGGATGGATTTACTCTTCATTCTGGTTGCGTAAACCTGATGTGGGTTTGGTGTAATTACCTGTCATGTTGGCTTGGTTAAGTGTAAATAGCTGGTTTAGTGTTATCATTTGGAATCAGTGATACAGCGGTTTTGTTAGTCACACTGATAATATTGTTGATGCCATAAATATTATTGTAATAATCGCAGTAGTTTGTGCCAGAACCTAAACTCTTGGCATTCTCTATCTTTTGGAGCGGACAAAGGAAGAGAATAGTTTATACGATAAAAAGCACTAATTTAGTGCTTTTTATCGTATAATGGCTTTTTTGCTTTATATTTTTATCTGTTTGGGTTATAATATTTCTACGTAATTGTGTGCTTATTATACACTAATTATAACGTATTTTTATTAAAATTATAAGAATCTTTATTTATCAGCTAGCGTCGATACAGCATTTGGGTGTCTACATGAAATAATAGGCTGAAGTTGGTGGTGATGGTGTTAGCTAATTTCTCCAGCGTGACGTCTTTCAGCGTTGCTAAATATTCGGCGATGTCATGGACATAGGCTGGTTGGTTCTCTTTGCCCCGGTAAGGAACCGGTGCAAGATACGGTGCATCTGTCTCCACCAATATACGGTCAAGAGGCACATAGCGTGCCGTCTCACGCAGAGAATTAGCATTGCGAAAGGTGATAATGCCGGAAAAAGAGATATAAAACCCAAGATCCAGTAACATTCTGGCTGTGTCGCGATCTTCGGTGAAACAGTGCAGTACACCGCTACAGTCGCTGGCTTTTTCTTCCTTGAGTATGGCTAAGGTATCATCGCGTGCCTGGCGTGTATGTACGATCACTGGTTTATTCTGCTTACGGCCAATGCGGATATGTTGGCGGAATACCTCTTGTTGCTGCTTTTTGTTGTCCTGCTGGTAGTAATAATCCAGCCCAGTTTCTCCGAGTGCGACCACGCTGGTACTAGCTGCCAAACGACACAATTCAGCAAAATCATACTGTTCGTCAAGGTTAAGAGGATGAATACCACAGGAAAACAAAATATTGTCTCGGCGCCCGATCATCACGGTCATCTTGTTGAATTTCGGTAGCGTAGTACAAATCGCCAATATCAATTGTACGTCACGTGCTTTAGCTTTATTCACCACATCATCCACATCTCGGTGGAGCGTGTGGTAATCCAGTTCATCAAGATGGCAGTGAGAATCTATTAAAAACATAATTTAACTTTATTTTAGTGATGTATGCACGGGTGCTGGTAATCTACTCCTAATTTAAGCAAGTAGTGAGTCAGCAGTAATTCTTGATTAATTCCGTTTATCTGGCACTGGCGTCGGTAGTTCAGCCATTGTTGTAGGTGATTATGCAATATTACGGCAGGCCAGTGGGTCGCTAAGGCAATGATTAGCTTGGTTTGATCCATATTGACCAGAAAATTTTCCGCTCCTTGCAGCAATTTCAACGCATCTGTCAGTAAGCTGAGCAGCCAGTATAACGGCGCATCATTCTTATCTTTGTTTAGCAATGGTAGCAGGATTAAGTAATCTCTGTTTACTATGGCTTGTGCCATCGCCGTGCATAGCGCTAAACGTTCCTGCCAACACGGTGGCTGCAGCAAAGCTTTTGCCGCCAATGGTGCACCGTCGCACAAACGTAGCGCGGTAGTCGCCTCCTGTAGCTTGTTCGTCGTTTCCTGCTGTAACCAGCGTAATCCCAGTACTTCCTCAGGTGGCTTTAAAAGCCACTTGAGGCATCGGCTCATCAACGTTGGCAACAGATATGAAGGCTCATGACATCCTTGTAAAAAATAGGTCTGTGCCGGTGGTTCTTCCAATGTTTTTAACAATGCGTTGGCTGCCTGCTCAGTCAATTGTTCACTATGAGCCAGCCACACTACTTTGGCTCCGCCCTGATGTGCACGGCTGTAGAGATTGCCGACAAGGGTACGGATACTATCTACCCCTAGATTTTCTCGCCCCTTTTCCGGTTTGAGTTGATAATAATCGGGATGATTACCGGCCTTCATCAGTCGGCAGCTATTACAGACACCACAACTTTTAATCCCATTTGGTTGACGGCAAATCAGCCAACGGCTGAGTGCGTAAATTAGCGAGGCTTCGCCGTTACCTTGTTGACTATGTAATAACAGCGCATGATGTCCTTGTCCTTGCTGGTAACGGACTAAGATCTGACGATAGGGATCGTTTAGCCAGGGATACCATTTCATTGCTGCGTCTCCTGGGCGTTTAGCCACTGTTCAAAACAGCTGCGGATTGTTGCACTGACTTGCTCTAACGGCCTGCTGGCGTCAATTGTCACGATCCTCGCATCTGCAGCGGCCAGTTCTTGATAACGAGCCCTAGTGCGATTAAAAAAGGCAAGAGACTCCACCTCTATACGATCTAGTTTTTCTCGAGCGAGGGCGCGTCCTAGCCCCATAGGCGCTGGCAAATCCAGATAAAGCGTTAGGTGGGGACTAAAATTTTTTAATACTATATCATGCAAGGTTTTCAATAGTTTCTTATCGATTCCCCTCCCGCCACCCTGATAAGCTTGTGATGAGAGGTCGTGTCTATCGCCGATCACCCAAGCGCCGCGTGCCAGTGCTGGTTTAATGATGCTTTCCACCAGCTGCACGCGTGCCGCATAAAACATCAACAGCTCGGCGCGATCGGTGATCTGCTCATATTCCATCGCTTTCTTAATCAGCTTGCGTAGTGCTTCTGCCAGCGGCGTACCGCCTGGTTCGCGGGTAAATACAAGATTGTTGATACCGTGATAATGCAGGCTTGCCACCACTTGCTCGATGGCACTGGTTTTACCTGCGCCATCTAGGCCCTCAACTACAATAAATTTACTGTTCATGGTTTCTTTTTTCTTTTTTTCGTTGACGATATTGCTGCACTGCCTTGTTATGGCTGGCTAGATTGGTGGTAAATACATGTCCACCACTCCCATTAGCGACGAAATAGAGATAGTTTGTCTTCTCAGGATGCGCGGCGGCTTCTAAGGCGTCCTGGCTGAGCATAGAGATGGGAGTAGGCGGTAGTCCATTAATGATATAGGTATTGTAAGGCGATGGCTTGGTTAAATCTTGTCGTGTGATACTACCACGATAGGTTTCCCCTATGCCGTAGATGACCGTCGGATCAGTCTGTAATTTCATCCCGAGACGTAGACGGTTGATAAACACCGATGCGATCTTGGCCCGTTCCTGCTTTATCCCCGTTTCTTTTTCGACCATTGAGGCCATGGTCAGCAAATCTTGTGGACTTTTATAGGGGAGGCCACCAGCGCGTTGTTGCCAGATGCTCTGCAGACTCTTATCCATACGTTGCCGCGCTCGTTTTAATAATGCGCTGCCGGTCGTATTTGCGGTATAGAGATAGGTATCTGGATACAAAAAACCTTCCAGAGAAACATTTGTTGATGCTCCCAGCTTGATGGCCAGCGACTGTGGCGTAAGATCTTGCAGATCGTGTTCCATATAGGGTGCCTTAGCAACGATCTCTAAACATTTTTGCAGCGTCGAACCTTCGATAAAACGAATGGAGAACTGAGCTTCTTTACCGTTGACTAGTAGCTTCAACATCTCGCGTACTGTCATGCCAGGGAGCAGTCGGTAGGTACCAGCTTTAAAATTTGCAAGCTCCGGCTCTACATGAAGCAGCGCGAGTAGCCAAAACAGATGTTTTGCCAGTTGTTGTTGACGCATAAGGTTCTTTAGACCTTCTCGGCCAGTTCCGGACGGCAAGGTAAAAATATATTCCTGTTTTAAGTTTAATGTCTCAGCGGCAAACTGCTTAATCTTTAACAAGCACCCACCAATAAGTGCACACAGCAGCAACGGCAGAATTATTAAATAATGTATTTTTTTCATTGATCAATTAACTTTTCGTATCAGGACAGTAGAACATCGATCAAAAATAATTTACCGTTTCGCATTGATAAAGCATGCGAATGCTATTGACTGGAATAGTATCTGTTTGGATAGCGATGCTACCAATGGAATTTTCCGGCAACAGAATATTAGATACATCTTTTAATTTACTTACTGTAATACTTCATGACCTCTCGTGACCCTTTCCAAGCCAATACTGGTAGCAACCATCAAGGCTCGTTTTGCTTGTAGCTCAGCAAGAGAGGTAAACCCTAACAACAGCGTTGTAGCACTGTGCTAAAACATCTGTTGTTACATGTAGGGCACGATCGATTTCCTTATTAGGGGATCTGTCAGTACATCCTTTCTCTTGCGTAAGAGGGCTAGCAAATAATAAAAATGGCCCTATAATAGGTCCACATTAATATTTTACGTTTAAAGAGCACGGAATACTAGTTGATCTTCTATTAATGCTGCAGAGAGTTGCACAGTACGTGAACCCATTATCCTTAAATAGGCACACTTTTTTTGCATATAATCCATATCACTGCCCTCATCGAGTTATCCAGCTTAATGCTCGAAGGTACCAGCGATCACGTTATGTAGCTTTATGTATTTATGAACGCTATTTACGCCAATCAACAAAATTTATCACTTTAAAGTAGATGTTCTTACCAAGCTGTTTTAGCATGTTCGAACTTTTTCAGTATCATAACTCTTGTATCCCCGTTTATCAGAAAGCCGGGGTGACTGGTCTTAAGATCCATTTATCATGTGGTAGAGCGCTTACTTATCGATAGCATGCGGTGGGCAGTATAAATGCTTTAGCCCGGCAGTCCATATATAATGACAGATAATCCCATTATATGTATTTCAGCACGGTAGTGGACGGGAATTTATTAAATAAATTCGATTTTTCTAATATCAAGGATAGATCATCAACTTTTTCATAAAAATCATCTTTTATGGCAAAAAAATTTAAATCACTAATTAGACTAGCGATAACAACGCCATTATTAAATGAGATTCACTGACGCTCTGGTTGGATATCTGAGTCATAAGTTGCTTGGTATGCGAGAATTAAACTGCTCAAAGGAAAGTGTTCAACACATTATTTAGTAAATATCTATTACTCCTGTGTTGTGATATGGAAATAAATTTCAGATCGGATGTTGCCTAGCTTACAAAATTTTAGAGTTTATTTTTAATTTATAAATTTCTTTTATCTTTGGCTTTACCGTTGTTTGGAGTTCATCTGCATCAATAAACAGGATAAAATGTGAATATCATGAAGAAACTTTGATACATGGTAAAATTGCTTATTTGCTATTGACGTTATTGGGCAGAAAGGTTTTTGGTGAAGGCGAATGAAAAATTAGAATAGCATCATGTCTGGGGCGGATATGTAGGTAATTGTTGACACTTGTGTATACGATTACAATATTATTTGGTTGCTTGTAGCAACTATGCTAAAAAATTAACGAAGCGATACTTTGATAGGGATTAGATATTCAGGTAGATGGCTAAAATTAGACTGTTGCTTTTTTTACGTTGAAAAAAGTATCTTGTTATTGATTTGGATAATGCTGATATACATTAAGAGTTATCTAATAAAGGTTTAACAGTAAATAATAAATATTAAAATAATATGGTTAGTTATTCATTAACGTTTTTTGCAAAGATAAACTCGCGAATAAAATAGTTACTCGCTAAATTATAGATATGATTAGATTACGATACCCAGTTAGGATAAGCCCTATGATAGTAGGTGCATTAAATAAGATAATTTGTCTAGCAAGTATGCCTGTAACGAAAAAAGGAGACGAGTCATCGATTGGTTAATCGCAAACAACAGTAAAGAATAATGTTTTATCAATATACTCTTAGTTCCGATATAGACGTCATTCTGTTCAGTTAACACCAAGTAAAATCCTATCCTTATTGAGTGTTGGTTGTTTGCTATATTGGATGACAACATCTATTTTACGCAGTATTAAAAATGTAGTTGATTACAGGTCGGTGCTACTCCGTTTGGCAAGGGTGCACTCCACGTAGAGTTTACAGATTGCTATTAGAAGACACTTTGCCAAGTGTAGTCATAATTGTTCGACGGTTGGATCCGTTTATTCTTCAGGAAGGGGAACAATAATTTTATGTGGAACAAAAAAACTTAGGCGGTCAAATGACCGCCTAAGAGATGTTCACTTATTGCTGACTGGCCTGAATGAAATCAATTGCTGCTTGAACAGTAGTGATTTTTTCAGCTTCTTCATCAGGAATTTCAGTATCAAACTCTTCTTCCAACGCCATTACTAGCTCAACGGTGTCAAGAGAGTCAGCGCCGAGATCATCAACGAAAGAAGCATTATTTACAACTTCTTCTTTTTTAACGCCTAGTTGCTCAGCGATGATTGCCTTAACGCTTTCTTCGATAGTGCTCATACTCTTAAATTTCCTATCAAAACTCGCTTATGCGATGGTTTTTGTAGTGTATAAAATGTTGAAAAAGATGCAACTAAATCACGGCTGATCAAAACACGATTTTTTGCTATTTTACGGTTTTACCGCAAATAATTTCCTGATACACATTTGTATAATTACTGTAGTAGATTTGAACGATATTGAAAATAAATATTGGTCATAAGATAATAACTTCATAGTTCGCAATCCTATTTAGTTTTCATTCGGGTTGTTATTCGTTTTTTAGTAGTACGCCAGGAAACTGAGTGTCGTGAGGCATGCTCAAAAAATCAGGCAATAAAATTTTCTTTGCCATAACAGCACCGGTTTATTGTTCTAGCTGGGCTTATCAATCACAATGCCATCATTGCTCAACATCACTCACTTGCCGCTCACAGCCTCTTTAGAATATATATTAAAGCAACCTATCCATTCACTAATTTATTACTAGCGATTTATGGCCCAGCGTAAAATAGTCCTTGGCGTTATCCTATTTCGCGCATGGTGATAGTTACAAACCACTTTGGAAATGTTAAGGATAATATCCTGTAGGTCATGTTCGAGTGCAACCAGGGCTAGATTCACCGGTTGCATCAAAATTCGCTAAGGCCTATAAGGCCTACAAACAATTTGAGCAGTAAACAAACTGGAAAGCGCAAGTAGCGTGAGCTACTAGTTACTATTCGTCTTTAATATTACCATGTGCATCTGATGGAATCGCTTCATACGGGAGGCGGTTGACACGGTTCATAGTGGTTGTTAGTAATGTCATAAGTGACGAATTGTCTATTTTATGGATTCAATGACTCCTCTACCACTAATGAATATTCCCTCATATAGTGGTAAGGGCGTGTATAACAACTATGGGTACTTTGTTGGCTAATAAGAACGCGCATTACTATACGTCATTCACGCTAACTGGCTAAATTTGAGTATCGGTTCAACCAGCGCTATGATTTGGATGTACTAAAATATACCGCAGCCGCGCTGAGAACACTGCCGATGTTGTCCAGCTGTTAAAGATGGTTGAAGTTATATGCAATTAGAAATGATGTTTCCTATTTTATGGCATATACATACCACCATTGACATGTATAGTTTCGCCTGTAATGTATGATGCTTCATCAGAAGCAAAAAAAACTACAGCACTGGCGATTTCTTTCGGATCGCCAAGACGATTTGCTGGAATCTGGGATAAAATATCTGTACGATCTTTATCCATCAAGGCTTCAGTCATATCGGTGGCGATAAAGCCTGGTGCCACTACGTTGACTGTAATGCCGCGCGAAGCAACTTCACAGGCCAGTGATTTACTAAAGCCGATTAAGCCTGCTTTGGCTGCAGCATAATTGGTTTGTCCAGCATTGCCCATAGAACCTACGACAGAACCAATAGTAATAATTCTACCGTAACGTTTTTTTATCATCGCTCGTATTACTGCTTTGGACATACGATATACAGAAGTTAAATTTGTATCTAAAATAGATTGCCATTCATTTTCATTCATGCGTATCAGAAGATTATCACGCGTAATACCTGCGTTATTCACTAAAATATCCGCGTCGCCAAATTCTGCTCGCATTTTCTTTAAAAAGATCTCAATAGAGTCTTGGTTGGAAATATTTAGTTGCATTCCTTTGCCACTATTGCCCAGATACACGCTAATGGTCGCCGCGCCCCTTTCACTGGTGGCAGTACCAACGATTGTGGCACCGCGCGCCATCAGCATTTCTGCAATTGCGCGCCCAATGCCTCGATTAGCGCCGGTCACCAGCACAATTTTTCCTTTGAAATTCATCTCAACCCCAATATTCATGTTTAATCATTGCGGCTAGTGATGCCGGATCGTTCACCGCCGCGCTAGAAAGGTTCTGTACAATACGTTTAGTTAGCCTGGTAAGGACCTTGCCAGGCCCAATCTCTAGCAATAGTTTAACGTCCTGAGCGGCTAGGTATTCCACTGTTTCGGTCCAGCGAACAGGATTATAAAGTTGACGTACCAGGGCTAGGCGGATGGAAGTTGGATCCTGTGTGGCACGCACATCGACGTTGTTCACCACAGGTATACGTGGTACGCAAAAAGTTATCGATTCTAATGTCTTAGCTAGTTTTTCAGCCGCTGGCTTCATCAACACACAGTGTGCCGGTACGCTAATTGGTAAAGGTAGCGCGCGTTTGGCCCCAGCTTTTTTACAGACGATACCTGCGCGTTCCACGGCTTCTTTATGACCAGCGATAACTACCTGTCCCGGTGAATTAAAATTTACAGGCGAAACGATTTGCCCCTGTGCCGCTTGTGCACAGGCTTCAGCAATCGAGTCATTATCCAGCCCGATAATAGCGCACATCGCACCTATCCCGGTAGGCACTGTTTTTTGCATTATTGTACTACGTAGTATCACCAGCTTAATTGCGGTGGCAAAATCCAATGCCCCAGAGCAGACTAGCGCCGAGTATTCTCCTAGGCTGTGACCAGCCATTAGCTTCGGCATCTGACCGCCTTGCTGCTGCCAGACTCGCCAGATAGCCACTGAGGACGTCAGTATCGCCGGCTGGGTCCTACAGGTTTTATTCAGTTCTTTTGTCGGTCCTTGTTGAACCAACTGCCATAAATCATAATCTAGAATGGCTGATGTTTCTGCGAAAGTCGCTTTGACTAGCGCATGATGTGCCGCGAGTTCCGCCAGCATACCTATTGTATGGGATCCTTGTCCCGGAAATACCATGGCGAATATAGTCATTATTATTTTTCCTATCAATTAAAACCGCATCAGTGCCGAACCCCAGGTGAATCCGCCACCAAATGCTTCTAGTAGAACCAGTTGACCTGGTTTAATTCGTCCATCGCGTATTGCTTCATCCAACGCTAGAGGCACCGAAGCGGCAGAAGTGTTACCATGCCTGTCCAGGGTAACTACTACTTTTTCCATCCCTATTCCCAGACGTTTTGCGGTGCCGGAAATAATACGCAGGTTAGCTTGATGGGGAACCAACCAATCCAGTTCGTCGCGATTAAGATTATTGGCGGCCAGGGCTTCATCCACAATATGTGCCATCTCGGTAACTGCGACTTTGAATACCTCGTTGCCCGACATGGTTAAATAGGCGAAGGTGGTGGGATCGATCCGGTTATGATAAGGTAGTGTCAATAGATCTCCATAGCGGCCATCGGCGTGCAAATGTGTGGAAATAATTCCCGGTGTTTCTGAACGGCCTAGTAGCACTGCACCGGCACCATCACCGAACAAAATCAATGTGCCGCGATCATTAGGATCCAAGGTGTGACTCAGTGTGTCGGAGCCAATAACCAACGCGTATTTAACCGTGCCATGTTTAACATATTGATCCGCGATACTCAACGCATAGGCAAAGCCGGCGCAAGCTGCCGCCAGATCAAAGGCGATGCTATCGCCAACGCCCAAATTGCGCTGTATCTGGCAAGCAGAGCTGGGGAAAGCATGGCTAGCTGACGTCGTGGCAGCAATGATCATATCGATTTTATCCGCTTTAACACCAGCCATTTTCAGTGCTTGTTCGGCGGCGTAATGACCCATGTTAGAGACGGTTTCATCGGCTCCGGCGATACGGCGTTCTCGAATACCGGTTCGAGTGACAATCCATTCATTTGATGTATCCACCATTTTTTCTAGGTCTGCGTTAGACCGGATATGTGCCGGAAGGTAGCTCCCGGTACCGAGAATCTTAGTAAACATGTACTCTTATTACTCTTGGATAATACTTTATCCAGGCTTGCGGTTTTGTTCACTCCTCAGGAATCAACGCTCCACTGCTTGGATTGCTGTTCGATAGTGGCGGAAGACGCACACTGATTTGTAGTACCGTGCTTAATCACGGTACTATGCAAATTTATCAGGTTAGCACAATTATATTGATCGGAATTCAATTGACCGAATTAACGAACGAGGTTTTTATTCAGTTTTACCCCTGTCACCAACTCACTCTGTTTAACGCTGTATTCATGACGATGTCAACATGACAAAGAATTCTTATCACCCTTTCCATGGTTCTTAATGTGACGTTACTAGGGTTTAGCACTATTTATCAGCCCCATTAACCAGTATTTACAGAGCTGCAGCAGCCGTATACTCCCTGTCTTTAATAAGTTCAAATGTATCACGAATCTAGCTTCGAATAATTTGTGACGGTTTTTGTTGATAATCGATGTAGCGAGAATGACCATCAAATGTTCCAGAAAAACAGAATCGATTTTACCAATATATAAGGATTAATAGCTGCGGGATTATCGATAAACAGCAGTTTAATTTGCGGATAGTTAAGAAGTGCCTGCAAAGCAGGCACACGACAGGACCTAAATAACTACTTATGTAATCTAACGCTAAATATTAGAGTATTAATGTATTGCCTAAGAATTATTTGGCAATAACTTTACAACCGCGGTAAAAACCGTCGATAGTTATGTGGTGACGCAGATGAGTTGCACCGGAAGCTTTGTCCATTGATATAGTAAAAGTCGTTAGTGCATCATGAGAACGGCGCATCCCACGTTTAGAACGGGTGGATTTATTTTGTTGTACGGCCATAGACTTACTCCTAGATTACTATTGCTTTAAACTGGTTAATACAGAATGAGTTTGTCTTTTTTAGATGCAATTTGATCAAATACCTATTCATCTGTGATGGACACTTCAAAGTGTTCAGGATTATGCTCTAGTATTAGTTAAATAGATACACCTTGCAAACATCATTGATGTAGATCGTTTTGTACTTTTCCGTTAGCATATTCGCTTGTTCGTCATTAACGATTGGGATTATAATTATAATTCTGTTAAAGTATAATGACCTTTTCTGCGTATCCGTTAGTTAGTACACGTGATCCATTTTTGGGATGGCGGAGCCTGAATATCATTTTTAGATTTACCATAAATGATGCATCATAACTTACTAGTTCATCAGGATGAATATAGATACCATGTAGTACCAGTATTTTTGATTGATTTAAATTGGATTGATCAAGAGTAAGGTATCTTTTGCATAAAACACGCATATTAACTTTAATGACGTGTGGGAGTGAAAGAATAGGACGATTTGATGTTTTTCACCATTATTTTAGATTTAATTGCATCGGACAGTTTATAGTGCGGTAGTTTTGTTGATACGTTACAACGTGAGACTGTACATTTTATACAGTATTTGCGCTATAGTGTGTTGGGTAATCGCTGCAGTGCGTGAAAAAAGATAGCGACTTTAATAAGCTTATATTTTCTTATCGTTGATAGTATTCAGAGAAATACTATGCCAAGCGGAAGTGAATTTATTACTGGTGCAACCATAAACTGTTAGAGTAAATCTAATGCTCTGCATTATCCTTACATTCATCTCTTCAGTCCTCTTATGAGGTTATTTGTGTTGAGCGCGCAAATAAAGCAGGCAATTTTGCAACGTGTCATCCAGAGGTGCTTCGATGCGCAGAATTTTTCCGTTAGTTGGATGAATGAAACGTAGTGCGGAAGCATGTAGAAAGAGCCGGTTTAGACCGCATTTTTTAAGTTGCTGATTGAATGTGCTGTCTCCATAGAGGTCATCGAAAGCAATAGGATGGCCGGCATACTGGGCATGCACGCGAATTTGATGCGTACGCCCGGTGATCGTACTGGCTTTAACCAATGTAGTCTGAGTAAAGCGCTCTTCAACTTTGAACCATGTTTCTGAAGGCTTACCCTTGTTATTGACCCGCACAACGCGCTCGCCGTTTGCTCGAATATTCTTCAACAATGGTGCATTTACTACTTTTGTATGTGATTGCCATCGGCCGAAAACCAGCGCTAGATAGTCTTTTTTGATCTGTTTTAAACGCAGTTGCTTATGCAACTCCAGCAAAGCCAAACGCTTCTTGGCCACTAGCAGTACGCCGGAGGTATTCCGGTCTAAACGGTGTACTAGTTCTAAAAAGCGCGCGTCAGGACGAAGCGCGCGCAACCCTTCAATTACGCCAAAACTTAACCCGCTACCACCGTGTACTGCAATGCCAGCCGGCTTATTAAGGATTAACATATGATCGTCTTCGTAAATAATGGCATCGTTCAGCACAGTTATTTTTTCCAGAACGGGGGAAACCAGCGTTTGCTCATGCTCTGATTGCCGTATCGGGGGGATACGCAGCTCATCACTATTCTGCAGTTTGTATTCTGCTTTTATCCTTTTTTTATTAACTCGCACTTCCCCTTTACGCACGATGCGGTAAATCATGCTTTTTGGCACCCCTTTCAGGTGAGTGCGCAAGAAATTATCTATTCGTTGACCAGCTTTGTCTGCAGAGATAGTAATAAAATATACGCCCGCATTATTTTCTTTCATAGAGTATGATTCAGAATATACAGTCAGCATAGTACCACCTCCTGCATTTTATAGATAAAATATTTTCTGATTATGTATTATGTTTAGCTCGTTTCAGTAACTGGTTCTAGATTTTGTTGAGTAAATCGGATTGTTATATTTAATGAAGAGTAAATTATCAACTTTTTAGGGAAAATCTTTCTATGAGAAAGAAGACGTTTAAGATCACTAATTTAGGATAGCGACAACAATGGCCATCAGCATCCAGTGTGGCTACTAACATTTTTAGTACTGATCATTTTGTTTTACTTGGTTCTGACTTTTCGCTGCATGTAATGGGTGCAAAAGCATTGTCTGTGGACTCTATTTAAGCAAATATGCTGAAAAGGTTAACGAAGCAATCACTCGATTATTAGTTGAGCAATTCTGATGGAATCAGATGCTATCCAATTAAAGTTTAACAGAAAAGTATCATTGAAAATAAAAGTTCGAGTACGGCGCTCTGGCGAAGACAGATATCTCATGAATAAAACAACAATTCAGTGGATTACTGATTTATCGATTATAATACCCAGGTAAGGGAAGTTATGGCATTGAAAAAATGATTCAGCTACGTATGACTTGCACCAAAAATTGCATTAAACAACATTATAATAACGACTTTTAATAAAAAAAGGTTTTTCACCGACTAAATTTATTCAAAAATTATAAAATAATATAGTTACTTTATTTTATGAAATAGTCAGCAGTACAGATCTGAAACTTATCGGCGATGGCTAAAGTCATCTTGCTATATGCGTGTTAGCAGTGAAATAATGCTTTACTTTCCACGATGCTCTGCGTTCTAAGACAAGTAATCGTGGAATTTTAAATTTACTTGATTGAGCTTAACGTAGCCATGACATAAAAGGTATTTAGTTTATCGGGTCAATTAGCGGACTGTGAATTGCAGTTTAGTAGTCAAAAGGAATTAGTTATGGCAATAATCATCAGACATTATTCTATATATAATAATCTATTTTTCTTTTTTTTATGGAAAATATACACTGAAATAATGCGTCCCTTAGCAAATGACAACCATGATATTGATAATTTTGACCTACGTTACTGGGCTGTCGGTGCTTATATACGGCACTGTTGTTTTTTTGCTGGCAGTTCTGATGCCAATGCATAAAAAATGAGTAAGTTACGATGAAAAGAATGTTAATTAACGCTACTCAACAGGAAGAGTTGCGCGTCGCTCTGGTAGATGGCCAGAGATTGTATGATCTGGATATTGAAACCCCTGGCCATGAACAGAAAAAAGCTAATATTTACAAGGGGAAAATCATTCGTATTGAACCTAGTTTGGAAGCGGCATTTGTGGATTATGGCGTTGAACGCCATGGGTTTCTTCCTCTCAAAGAAATTGCTCATGAGTATTTCCCTTTCCAATCTTCTTTCCAATCTAGGCCCAATATTAAAGATGTATTACGTGAAGGGCAGGAAGTCATTGTGCAGGTCGATAAAGAGGAGCGTGGGAATAAAGGTGCTGCGCTTACTACCTTTATTAGCCTGGCTGGTAGTTTTTTAGTACTTATGCCAAACAATCCTCGAGCCGGAGGTATTTCGCGTCGTATCTTAGGTGATGACCGCACCGAGCTGAAAGAAGCTCTGTCCTCTCTGGCACTTCCTGAAGGCATGGGTTTGATTGTCCGCACCGCAGGTGTCGGTAAATCCGTTGAAGCGCTGCAGTGGGATCTGGCATTTCGTCTGAAACACTGGCAGGCGATTAAAAAATCTGCTGACTGTCATTCGGCGCCGTTTCTAATTCATCAGGAGAGCAATGTTATTGTTCGCGCCTTCCGTGATTATCTGCGTCCGGATATCGGCGAGATTTTGATTGATAATCCTAAAATAGTAAATTTAGCCAAGGAGCATATAGCTTCTTTGGGACGTCCAGATTTTGCTAGCAAAATTAAGTTATACAGCGGTGAAATTTCGCTATTCAGCCATTACCAGATCGAATCTCAGATTGAATCTGCCTTTCAGCGTGAGGTGCGCCTACCTTCCGGCGGCTCCATCGTTATAGATACCACAGAAGCTCTCACCGCTATCGATATTAACTCCGCGCGTTCCACTCGCGGTGGCGATATTGAAGAAACCGCTTTCAATACTAATCTAGAAGCGTCGGACGAAATCGCCCGTCAATTGCGCTTGCGCGATCTGGGCGGTTTGATCGTTATCGATTTTATTGATATGACGCCGGTGCGTAACCAGCGTGAAGTCGAAAATTGCTTGCGTGAAAAGGTACGCCAAGATCGCGCCCGCATTCAAATTGGGCGTATCTCCCGTTTTGGCTTGCTAGAACTATCCCGCCAGCGTCTCAGTCCGTCGTTGGGTGAGTCCAGTTATCACGCCTGTCCCCGCTGTGGCGGAACAGGCACTATCCGTGATAATGAATCTCTCTCACTTTCTATTTTGCGTTTAATTGAAGAAGAGGCGCTGAAAGAGAATACCTATGAAGTGCACGCCATTGTTCCGGTGCCTATTGCTTCTTATCTACTCAATGAAAAGCGCGAAGCGGTTAACGCTATCGAGAAACGTCAGGGTGGCGTGCGAGTAATCATCGTGCCTAACGATGAGATGCAAACCCCGCATTATGCGGTGCTGCGTGTGCGTAAAGGTGAGGAGGCTCCTATACTGAGCTATTTGCTACCGCAATTACATGAAGCGGAAATGGTACAACAGTCGGAGGAATCTATCGCAGAGCGTAAATGTTTTGAGCAACCGTCATTGGCCGCTTACGTTATGTCCGGTCCACCAATGATCAGCGAAAAATCTTCTTTAGACGCATGTATGAGGGAAACTATTTCTGCAGCACAGTCCACCTTTCTCAGCCTGTTAGATCGGATAATGGCCGGACTAAGATCATTGGTCAGTGTGCCTCCGAAGCAGCCGGAGGAAAAAGCTGAAAAACTGCAGGTTTCTGTCTTTTCTAACGAATTGGAAAGGCGGCGTCAGCAGGATCGGCGCAGTCCTCAACGACAAAATAATCGCCGCGACCGCAACGGAGTGCAAAGCCGTGCTCATGATTCCCGTATTAATCAGGAAACTTGTCAGCAGCGCCGCACACAGCATTCGTATCATAATCGCCGCTGTGCCGAGCAGAAAATTAAAATATTACCGGAGGCAAAAATGGTTAGTAGCGATGGGGATTATGACGAAAAGAAACCTATACAGGTCATGCCGCGCCGTCATCGCCGCCAGCTGAACCGTAAAATACGCGTCGACGACAGCACAACTCACTCTGTGGTGAATCCGGTGCTCAATGCAGCTAAAAGTGTGACTTACGCTTTTAATGCCTCCGTGGAAAATCAGAATGATGCTTCCTATAGTCTGACGGGTGCTAGCGACATGTCGCTCGATATTAATGCCGATGGTTATAATGGCAGCAATAATGCAGGGTTGCAGCGCCGTTCACGCCGTTCTCCTCGCCATCTGCGTGTAAGCTGTCAGCGTCGGCACCGTTACCGTGACGAGCGTTATCCGATCCAGTCGCCAGTGCCATTGAGCAGCGCGGTGGTATCGCCGGAAATGGCCTCCGGTAAGGTGTGGGTTAGCTACCCGGTTTTTCCCATTAAACAGCGGGAACAAGAAACGATTACAGTTACGGTAGGACAAAATCAGGAAACGGATGCCGCTGCAATAGCGCATTTACAGCAACAAGCAATTATAGCTGGTCAGGTTGCAGTGGCGGTCAGCGAAGCACTGGATGTTGAACAGCGTTCTCAGGTGACGTTGATACGATTGATTCCTACAGCAGCACAGAGGAATCCGCTATCGATGAAGTACGGTCGGTGATACTCCTAAAACCTGCCAGTGGACCGATAAATCTGCGATCAGGCAGAAATTTCCCCGATCCGCTGGCAGACACGATCGGTGCTTATAAATACAGTTATATGCAGAAGATGTGCTTCTACCGAGCGTCAACTTAGGTATTTAAATACTGAAAACAAACTGGCCGCATTGATAGTGAACATAACATATTTTCTGGCAGTTGGTTGCGAATATGCTTATTTTGTATATCGCCGTTATTTGATGTTGTAATTTTTGTCTTTCATTGGCTGGAGTTTGTTTTATGATTTCACAGTCCGCAGTGTTAAGAATTCGTCGGCCAGATGACTGGCATGTTCATTTGCGAGATAAAAAGATTTTACATACGGTACTGCCTTATAGCAGTCAGTATTTTGGGCGCGCAATAATCATGCCAAATTTAACACCACCGGTGATCACCCTGAATCAGGCCATAGCTTACCGTGAACGCATCCTTGCTGCGTTGCCTTCTGGGCACCATTTTCAACCGCTAATGACTTGCTATCTGACCGACTCGCTTGAGAAGCAAACATTGCTCGACGGTTTCCGTCAAGGGGTCTTTATCGCCGCTAAACTTTATCCAGCTAATGTTACTACTAATTCCAATTATGGAGTAACTGATATCACCGCTATATATCCATTGTTTGCTACTATGGAGGATATCGGTATGCCGCTGCTGGTCCATGGAGAAGTGACTGCAGTCGATATCGATATTTTTGACCGAGAAGCACGTTTTATTGAGTGGGTTATGGAGCCTATCCGCCATCAATTTCCGGCGCTAAAAATTGTCTTCGAACACATTACCACCAAAGAGGCAGTTGACTATGTGATAGCGAGCGATCGTTATTTGGGAGCCACCATCACCCCTCATCATCTTATGTTTAACCGAAACGATTTGTTGGTTGGGGGAATCCGGCCGCACCTATATTGTCAGCCTATCCTTAAGCGTAATGTGCATCAGCAGGCGTTGCGCGCCGCGGTTGCCACAGGTTGCGATCGATTTTTCCTCGGTACTGACACCGCCCCGCACTTCCTCCATTTAAAAGAGTCCAACTGCGGTTGTGCCGGGGTATTTAACGCACCTGCTGCCCTGGCTGCTTACGCAACAGTCTTTGAAGAAATAGGGGCGCTTGCCTACTTTGAAGCTTTTTGTTCCTTTAATGGTCCGCGCTTCTATGAGTTGCCGTTGAACCAGGTCTTTATTGAGCTAAGACGAGAAGTAAGCCGTCAACCGACCATCATTCCTCTAGCAAAGGGCAAAGCTCTGGTTCCATTTCTTGCTGATCAGCCACTAAACTGGACTGTGGTAGGATAGTAGGCCAGGAAATTAGCCCATGATTATATTTCCTAGATTATCGATGTTGTCGATGCTACATAAAATAAGATTTGTTCTTATTATTAATAATTTATAATAATTATTGAAATTACAGTGGTCAAAAAGATATAGTTTTCTGTCTACACTCTGTAGTCGCTGAGACCAAAAAATGATGCCGAGTCGTTAAAAATCTAGCAGTGTTTTGTTAAAAATCTTATAGTTATAAAATATTTTCTTGTAAGGTTTTTAAGTTTTACAATTAATACGATAGAATAACACATATCAGAAAAGAGCAAGTAATCCATATATTTAGACATATAAGTATTTTATAGAGTCTATTTTAAGTTAACAAATGCTTTTCTTTAGTATAGTGGCTCCACTTGGCCTGTAAAACGTGCTAAAAAAGGTTTATGCTATAACAAAATTTCGATACTTTATTTGAATATGCATGGAATTAACAAATATTGTCGGTCATCGTCTAGCACCG
Source organism: Sodalis sp. Ffu (assembly GCA_024748595.1). Classification (GTDB taxonomy): domain Bacteria; phylum Pseudomonadota; class Gammaproteobacteria; order Enterobacterales; family Enterobacteriaceae; genus FFU. Next base: position 370,023 of record CP072944.1, read on the forward strand.
TGTGCGAGCTCGCTAGTAGCAACTAGCGAGAGGGGGATTCAGTCAGAACGTAATGCTCACTTTGGCCCACAAAGTACGCCCCGGCTCGATCAGTGGTATACCTGCGAAATCACTAAACTCTTTGTTACCTGCTAGATTTAGGTGTTCGCTGTAGCTTCGATTGAAAAAATTATCGATGCCGGCGGTGCATTTGAGGCTTTCAGTAGCTTGCCAGGCTAGGTTGGTCGATAGCACGCTAAAGCCTGAGCTATGACCAAAATCTTTGCCGACCACATTCCCTTCATTCATAGCGACCCGATGCTGCGCTGCTACAAGTCGCCATAGACCGGTGGCGCTCCATGCATCGCTTTTCCAGATCAGCGCCAAACGCCCTTCCAATGGCTGGATTTGCGGCAGTGGCCGCCGGATATTTAAATTTTCGCCAAAAGACCATGCCAAATTGCTTTTCATTTGCCAATGGTCACTAAAACAATAGCCGATACCCATTTCGCCGCCGAGGGTTATGGCGTCAAAATTTTCTGCATAGCTGCTATTGACGTGGGGAAGATCATAGCGAAACAGAATAAAGTTTTTTACATGGCCGGCATAAGCGGATACCCATCCATTTAATTGCTTCAGTTTTAAATGGGATCCAATATCCATTTGTGTGGTTTTTTCGCGTTTTAGCCGGTGGAAAGCGTCCCGTTCAGAGCCGCGTCCAGATTTGAGGGTGATCAATTCCCAATAATCGGGAAAACGTTCGCTTATACCTAAACCGACATAGGTCATCAGCGGTAGAGGATTGGCATAATGTTCGTAACGCAGAAAAAGCGCGGGATACTTCTCGCTACGCCGTCCCGATTTTTGCACGGTATTGCAATTGGCCAGGCTATGCTCCATCCGTACTCCGCTGATAAATTTATTCGCTGATTTTAACTTCCAGCTTAGTTCTGCAAACAATCCAGTGTCTTGAAAATGGGCATCCTTCTGCCAATGACCTTCTATTTTTTTACGGTGTTGGTTAACCTGGATATCTGTTCCGCCCTGTAGCTGGACATCCTTCCACTGCCAAGAACCGATTCCCCGGCTGCCCCATGTTAGTCGATCGACATTGCTGCTCATCCATTTAGCGCTCCGGCGTGCGTGATTATCCATGACATGATCGGCATAATGGTACCAGCTCTGCAGTTCGATGCTTTCCAGCACATTGCCGATAGCGCTTTGCTCCAACCGTAAACCAAAACTTTCACGCGCAAATCTCGTACCGTCCATGGCTCGGCCGGCATAACTGGCATTTCCATCACCCTGTCCGAAAGTCATCTCTAGAAGTGTATCCGTCGTCGGTGTTAGTCCAACTGCCATATCTTTGTTCCATTTATGCCAAGCTGAATGAACACGTTGTCCGCCACCATCCTTATAATCAGCAGAGTGGGAAGTGTTGCCCATCAAACGTAGATAGCCAAATTGATTGCCAAAAATAGTATCGATGTTTTGATCCAACCGGCCGCTTGATCCGGCGAGTGCACTGCCATGCAGCTTAATACTTTCTTCATAAAAGCTGGTGGGCTGCCTTTCAAAACGTAGTGTACCGGCTGAGCTACCTGGCCCCCATAATACTGTCTGAGGACCTTTGACGAGTGTGATGATATCGAAGCTTTCTGGGAATATATAAGCACTAGATGAGTCCATACGGGAGGAGCAGGCGCCCAGCATTTCACCGCCATCCACCAGTAGTCGTAGTCGCGACCCGAACATACCGCGAAATACTGGATCTCCATTGGTGCCTCCGTTACGGATCAGGCTAAATCCTGGAATAGTCTTGAGATAATCTGCTCCGTCGCTGACTGGTATTGTTTGACAGGGCAACTTAGGAGCGATCATCATCGTTAATGATGATGGCAGAGGCGCGGTAACGGTAACTACATCGCCATCGCTGGCAACTTCAGGCGGCTGGTTCAGCATCTGCGTAACTTTTTGTGTTTGCGTAAATGCCTGTAGAGGCATCACGTCGCGTCCTGTGTACGCGGTCCCAATACAGGGTAAACTAAAGCTGAGTAAAGCAAACAATGTTGTAAAACGTGGTGTTAAGGAGAAGAATGAATGCTCCCTGATTATAACGGACATACATATTCCTTTATTGAATAAACTAGCGTTTTCATCTCTCGATGGTTATATCGTATCCAAAAAGATGGGTGTATTTGCCTTTGCATCAATGATAGCTAACATCATGTAAAAAGTTTTGTATCAAGCAGAGAGATAACCCCGGCGTCTACCAGTAAGTTGAATGAATGCAAACAATGTCTTCAAATCGAAAGTGACGGTCTGGTGAGTTAATTTTTTAGTGATACAAAATTACCGACGACCTATTTAACACAGCTATACTTAGCTAAATTATTTTATTCAATGCATGTACCTTGGTCATGGGTTATTCTACTTGGAACTGGTAATCTCGTAATAACTTTCTTGAGAAAATGCAAATAATTATTAATTAGTCTAGTGATAATAATAACTTTATCAAACGTAGTTCATTAGAGATGTCAACACGTCATATTAACACGGTAAACATTACAAAATTTTATAGACCACATTTCAGTTACTGCATTTTCCACGTTGTCCCAATTTCACCTGTAAACGAAAAATATGAAAATGAAAGTAAATAGATAAAGTCATAATACAATAATCAGGATAAGCGCCGTACAAGTTATCGTAACTAACTTGTAATGTATGTAAGCACAACTTAGATGTTTGTGCGCCGAATGTATTAGCAATGACATACTGTTTTGGCCTGAATATTTAACAAAAAATAGTAAATATTAGAAATACAATACTAACTACTATTTAACTCTATTAATGATTTAGCTAAATTGACCTGCATGTAACATTTAATTAAGCTCATTGCTAAATATATTCAAAAATAATGCGTTCTATATCCGTGTAGAAAATTTAGATATTATCGACCATCATATGCAGCTTGGGTTAACTATATTCCTTTGTCTGATTGTGTTATCATTAGCTTTACTATACAGTTAATTATAATATAATTTTACTGTATGTCGAGATTTTTATCATGATATTACTATTTTAGTTCGTTTACTGATACGGTGGAATTTGAGTAACGTAAAATATTCATTAAACTAAAGAATGGCATTTATAAAGCTTTGCCTATGTTAAGACAAAATCTTTATTTTTACATTAATACAGTGATGATGTCTATCTCTAAATATTGTACTGGACGTTTTTTTTGAGTGCTTATATTCTATAATATAGGATCGTAAAACGTCAGTAATCTGCATTTAATGATGTCGTTGTTGTAACTTGCTTAATTAATACTTTTTTGTTCTTATCTAGATATTTTATTTAAAAAGTTGATGATTTACTTTTGATTAATTTAAAAATAAGTGAGATTTATTCAATAAAATTAGTCAACGATAGATTGGGTTGAAATTGATAAAGTTCCATGGTAGTGGCTATCTCTTCAGAGGTGCCTTAACTTAATTTATAGTAAAACTATTACTCCACCCGAAGAATACGGGTGGTATTAGTGGTGCCGATCATACCCATTACATCGCCTTGAGTGATAATAACTAGATCGCCTGCTACCAGAAATCCTTTATCTCGCAGCAAATTAACGGCATGTGTCGCTGCTGTTACCCCCGCGCCTTTACTGTCAAAGTAGACGGGTGTCACCCCACGGTAAAGTGCGGTCAGATTTAGTGTATGCTCATGGCAGGATAAAGCGAAAATCGGTAATCCGGAACTAATACGGGACATCATTAACGCGGTATGGCCTGATTCTGTCATGGAGATAATGGCACTAATTCCTTTTAAATGGTTGGCGGCATACATCGCCGACATGGCAATAGCTTCTTCGATGTTATCGAACTGCATATCCAACCGGTGCTTGGAAATATTAATACTTGGGATTTTCTCGGCCCCCAGGCAGACGCCTGCCATCGCGGTTACGGTTTCGACTGGATATTTACCAACGGCTGTTTCGGCCGACAACATCACCGCATCTGTACCATCCAGCACTGCATTAGCAACATCCATAACTTCGGCTCGGGTCGGCATCGGATTGGTTATCATCGACTCCATCATCTGTGTGGCAATAATTACTACCCGGTTGAGGGTTCTGGCACGGCGGATAAGTTTTTTTTGGATACTCACTAATTCCGGGTCGCCAATTTCTACGCCCAAATCGCCGCGCGCCACCATTACTGCATCGGAGGCGAGAATAATATCGTCCATGGTTTCATCTGAGGATACTACTTCAGCCCGTTCTACTTTGGATACTATTTTGGCATAACTTCCGGCAGTATGGGCTAATCGACGTGCATAATTAAGATCTGCGTCGGTGCGGGGGAATGAAACTGCTAGGTAGTCGACGCTGATTTTAGCGGCGGTGATTATGTCGGCTTTGTCCTTATCAGTTAGCGCTTTGGCGGAGAGACCGCCACCTAATTTATTAATTCCTTGATTATTTGATAGCAGGCCGCCAACAATCACCTCTGTATACACTCTCATATCTTGAACTTCCAGCACTTTTAATTGCACTCGACCATCATCCAATAGCAGAAGGTCGTCAGGTACGACGTCGCCTGGTAGTCCTTTGTAATCAATCCCTACTTGTTTATGATCGCCTTCTCCGCGTGCTATGGCGGCGTCTAGAAGGAACTTGTCTCCTACGTTCAAAAGAATTTTTCCTTCCCGGAAAGTAGAAGCGCGTATTTTGGGCCCTTGTAAATCGCCTAGAATTGCTACATGCGTCCCTAGACGAGTAGCGATTTCACGAACTTTCTCGGCGCGCCAAAGATGGTCTTTCGTGCTACCGTGGGAAAAGTTTAGGCGCATCACATTGGCTCCCGCAGCGATCACTTTTTCGAGATTATTATCCCGATCGGTAGCGGGGCCGAGGGTAGTTACGATTTTGGTTCTTCTTAATAGTTTGGACATGGATAACTCCGTTGACTTAGATAATGGTATTTTGGCACAAAAAAGAATCGTTCTGGCCGGCAGTTGGATCATGCTCCGGCATGGGTTTAAGGGGTATTTCTTTCCCTGATAGATATGTCAAAAAAATCCTATGGCGGCACATCAGTCGTATCTAGGCCAGGTGAACAGTTGCGTGAAACCGCCGCTAAGGTTTGTTTAGTGTTATCACAACGTGGGGCTTTCCCTTCATGGTCTTTCTTTTTAAATTATCCCGTAATTTTTGTATTACGTCGCAGAATAACATTAGTTTTCAGTACATCATCAAGGTTAATTGGCAAAATAGAAAATTATTGCCATGAACATATCGATATTCTCTGGCACATTCAGCGCTAGGATATCAGCATATGTTTACAGAGATAACGGTGATTACGCGATGGGATGGTAATCACCATGGATGTAATTTCTGAAAATTCCACCAACATTTTGGTAGAACGGTGCTTTATTAAAAAATTTAGTTGTTATTGAGCTTTTTGCCTATAATGTAGTTGTTTAAGCTACTTGATGTAGTCATTCTTCGCAGAGTCATTTTATTCGTGATATCGTAATTTCCTCCGATGGTATGATTTTTCCCCAATTGTCGTTATTTTGTTTAAAGGTTAATTGGCGATTACCTGGTTTCGATTAGAAATATCCGCTCTACAGGTTTATGTTCAATGGGGTATAAACGGTCTGATTATGTAAACCAGCAGCCTATCGTCGCTATCACATACTTTGGCATATGTATTGCGATAGGTCAGTGTGGATAATTGTATGTGTCATGGCCTGCCATATATTGCTTGCGCTATCTCTGGCGCTTTTTTGTTATAACATTAACCGTTTTTAGCATCTTTATTGAATACATCAAACTTTTTTAATTAATAAATAGTAGATCACCAACTTTATTAGAAAAATCTCTTTATGGTAGGAAAGAGTTTAATAATATGGTATAATAAAATTAAGTATTTCATAAAATCCTGATATTCTGGTTGTATCTATGGCCCTTGCTACGATATGAGGGAATAAAACTTTTCAAAAGAATTTGTTCGTACGCTTTTTGGCGTATTGATGTTAAATCGAATTTTTGCCTGATGTTACAAGTAAACAAGTTTATTAATTGCATTTTGCAGTTATGAATTTTTTACGTTGCTCGGTTATCTCATATGTATCAGTAAACATAATAAAACGTAAAAATCTCGATACATTACAACATTGCTTTATGGTTTATTGACGCTATTGGACTAAAAGTATTTGTAAGGTAGATGAAAAGTAAAAATACATCAAAAAAGTACTATCTATGGCGCAAAAAGCATATGACAGATGTGTCCACATGACATCATCTGTTCTGATCTATTGCTGAGCTATATCACAAATAACATGGCTATTCTATGGACTTCTGACACTCGATGCCTATAAGTAGGAAAAGCTATTGTTCGCGCTATAAGACATAGTTGCTGATGTACTAAGACAGATAAAATCTTTATTTTTAGTTAAGCAAATCGATCTAATGATGAATGGTGGTAAAATGGTTGCAATTTGGTTCGCTGACATCGAAAATCTCAGCTAGAATGGTGACTTGCTATTGATAGATAGGAGATGACTTTTCTACTTTACGTTCATATTTATTCAATAATTTTAAAAAGCTGTTAATTTTTTTAGAATATTTATTAAGTGAATACATGATTTTTACTGATTTTACATAAAGCAATAATTTTACTAATTAATGCAATATACTAAGGACTGGTAGTAAAACACAGTAAAACTAAAAAGCATGCTATATTTTCCTAGAATATAACTACTACTAATTTTAATGGTGTAAATTAACTACTGTGCTATCAATTAATTATATTTTTAATTATCTTAATAATATAGATATAATTGATAAAAGGGAGTGACCAGTAAATGTTTTGACATTTTACTGGTCTATATCAAAAAACTTTAAATATAATACAATCTACAAATATTTTACAGGAGGAGAATGAATATGGCGGTAACATCCATAGCACAGGCTTGTGATTTGGTCATTTTTGGTGCAAAAGGCGATCTGGCACGCCGTAAATTGCTTCCCTCTTTGTATCAACTTGAAAAAATTGGTTCCATTCATCCAGAAACCCGTATTATCGGCGTAGGGCGTGCAGACTGGGACGTCAAGGCGTATACCCAAGTCGTACGTGAAGCGCTGGAAATTTTCATGAAGGAGCCTATTGATGAAAAGTTGTGGAAATCTCTTAGCGATCGTTTTGATTTTTGTAATCTTGATGTAAATGAAACCAAACATTTCAGCCGTTTGGCGAAAAAACTAGATCAGCAATCGAGGGTAACGGTAAACTATTTAGCCATGCCGCCCAATACTTTCAGTGCAATTTGTCAAGGCGTGGGAGAAGCTAGATTAAATAAAGAGCCGAGCCGTGTGGTGATGGAAAAGCCGCTGGGAGCTGATCTGGCTTCTTCACGATTGATTAATGATCAGGTGGCAGAGTATTTTAATGAAAACCAGATCTATCGGATTGATCATTATCTGGGTAAAGAGACGGTGTTGAACTTGTTAGCGTTGCGTTTTGCCAATTCTCTATTTGCTTACAATTGGGATAACCGTACTATCGACCACGTGCAGATTACCGTTGCAGAGGAAGTAGGCATTGAAGGACGCTGGGGATATTTTGATAAAGCCGGCCAAATGCGTGATATGATTCAAAGTCACTTGCTACAAATTTTGACCATGATCGCTATGTCGCCACTCTCTGATCTCACCACAGATCGCATTCGCGATGAAAAAGTGAAGGTGTTACGTTCCCTGCGGCCTATTAAACACAGTAATGTGCGTGATAATACGGTACGTGGTCAGTACACCACGGGCTTTGTGCAAGGCAAAAAAGTACCTGGTTATCTAGAAGAAGAAGGAGCCAACAAAAGTAGCCTCACCGAAACATTCGTTTCCATTCGAGTGGATATCGATAACTGGCATTGGGCTGGTGTACCGTTCTATTTACGTGCCGGAAAGCGTCTAGCGACCAAATGTTCTGAAGTAGTGGTATATTTTAAAAAGCCGGCGCTTAATTTGTTTCGTGATTCTTATCAGGAACTGCCGCAGAATAAGCTTACTATCCGTTTGCAGCCAGATGAAGGTATGGAAATTCAGATTCTTAACAAGGTTCCGGGGCTGGATCATAAGCACCGTCTGCAGACCACTAAACTAGATCTGAGTTTTACCAAGACCTTCCATCAGGAACATCTAGCCGATGCTTACGAACGGTTGTTACTGGAGACTATGCGCGGTATTCAGGCGCTATTTGTTCGTCGTGATGAGGTGGAAGAAGCTTGGAAATGGATCGATTCAATTATGGAAGCTTGGAAGGCGGATAACGATGTGCCCAGGCCTTATCAGGCTGGCACCTGGGGCCCGGTTGCTTCGGTGGCGATGATTACCCGTGACGGTCGTTCGTGGAATGAATTTGAATAACAAACTCAGATGAGACTTTGTTATCAGTCGAGGTACTCCGAGTCAAGTGTTTAGCTTTGTCCAAAGCTCATACATAATAGCATAAACATATGAAAAAGTTAAAATTTGTGCTGAAACAATTTTGACAGAAAATTGAGCGTATCAGTCATCACATTTAAACATCCAATATCTCTTGGTATCAATATGTTGCATGTCTGTATTTGCGCCATGAATTTTATTATCGCTATCGTAAAAAGATACAGCATCATAAGTCTTATTTCTGTAGCCTCATTGCGGGTTTCTTTTTTTAGCTGTTTAACTACTTAACTACCGCGATCATCTGGTGTTGAAGAGCATGCTGTATTATTTGATACCCTGGCTGTTAACGCATTGGAGTATGGATGATATGGGGCACAAGTTTAGCATTAAATGTTCAGAGCATGAGATATTTGCTGGTGTTTTTCTTAATAATGCTAATGATGAATTAGAGCTAAAATTTTTTATCACTTGATGTTATATAAGTGGCATTGACCGAAGATGCTGATTAATAAACAGGACGGCCAGAGCGTCCGTTGGCTTAGCTGATTCTTGAAGCTTGTAGCTCAACGCGACATGGATCAGCGTTCGGACGGTACAGGAAGAAAAGTGTTATGGTACGAACACGTTGTAAAGTACTCCCCGTACAGTTATGGAGAGTTGTCCATGACGTTTTGTACCCACGTTAATGCAACATGAAAGATTTCGACCTATCTTAGTGTTGATAGATTTATCCGAGAAAAAATAAAACCGCGGATTCCACCAGAAAGGTGTTTGTAATTATTGTCAATCAAAATAACGAACACCAGAAATAAAGCTCGGATATAATCGACGCACTTTGACAGAAGATATTCAATGGTTATAGTAGAATTTTAGGATGCAAGATTATTGCTAAGATGGGGCAAAGTCCATGGCTAATTACAATATTGAGTAAATAATTTAGCCTGGTATCTGCCTATTACCAGGTGAACTACTTAAACAATCTATAACTATTTTTAATGAAAAATAGCTTAATTTTATGGACTAAAAATATTTAAAGCCTTATATCATTAGGATATATAGACTATTTGCATCTGGTTTTCAGCTTTCTTGAAACTGGCATGACCTTTCAAATCTAGTATTTATATTCTTTGATAGAGCTTTTGCAGCTACTGCTTGTTAATTACCGATTGTGTATTAAATACTATCTGTACCATGTGAGTATCCTAATTATTAGTTTAGTAATATAGCATATGCAGTTATCACCTACGATACATAAAATATTTTTCGACACAAGTCGTATTTTATCGTGAAGTTAATGTTTTAAACCCGTTTACTGATGCAGTTGGGGTACGATGAAAGTTGAAACATGGAATCGATAGAATTTTAGTAATACTTGTAGTGTCAGGCCTAAAATATCAATACAGTGCTAATTGTCCATATTAGAATAGCGATTAGCTACTGCTTTTTTTGAATAATGGCTTTGTTATCACCTTTTATAAATACTTTTCCTAGCTTAAATTGATATTTATTTATTTTTGATTAATAATTTAATGTATTCAACAAAGCTAAATACTGTTATTCTGAAATGCTTAATAGTTGCTCATAATTACGGATTATTAATTGGGACATTCTTATCTAAAAGCATTGATTGGATTGTATGGTTAGAAAATACACCAGCAAAAAATTGGTGCTGACTGTATTACAACATTGGCTTAGCTAGGCGTACGAGATTAATGAGCGGCTGCGGATAAAACCCTAGTAATAATACTAACAGAGAAGAAATCACCACCACTACGCCACCTCCGGTCAGTGCCCAGTTGTGCTGTGTATCACAGCATAGATTTTTTGGTAGCGATAGATACAGACTTATCATGATGCGCAAATAATAAAATAGGCCAATGGCACTACTGACTACTATCGCGCCTGTAAGCCACCACAACTGACTGTTTACGCCCAACGCAATTATATAAAACTTACCGATGAAGCCCAGGGTCATCGGGATCCCTGCTAGCGACAGCATCATAACCGTTAATACCGCCGCCAAAATCGGCTTATGCCAGAATAAGCCGCGATATGAGAGCAAAGAATCAGCATCTTTGCCGATATAAGGACTGGACATTAGGCTAACTACACCGAATGCGCCCAAACTGGCGAACAAATAACCAGCTAGATAGACTCCAACGGTTTCCAATGCTAAAGTATTGGTCTGCAGCGCAATTAATCCTACAAGTAGATAACCCAGGTGAGCGATAGAAGAATATCCCAGTACCCGTTTTATATTGCTTTCGTTGAGGGCCATTAAATTACCAAATAGCATAGAGCAAAAGGAAATAATTGCCAGTACCAACCGCAGTACCTCATTGTTGATCACTGGTGCTAGCAGAAATAAACGCATCACTACCGCAAAAATGGCGATTTTGCTGACGGTGGCTAGCAAGGTTGCTACTGGCCCTGGTGCGCCTTGATAGACATCTGGGGTCCATAGATGAAACGGTACCAGAGACAACTTGAAGCCAAGCCCGACTATCATCATGCCAATTCCCGTCATCAGCAGCGGTTGATGTGACATGGTGTCCTTTAATCTCTGACCAATGCCGTCGAACGATAATTGACCGGTACTGGCATATACTAATGCTATACCGAACAATAAGAATGACGAAGCGACTGCAGACAATAGCGTATATTTGATACTTGCTTCTAGTGAGTGCTTTTGGCGATAAGCGTAGCCCACCATACCAAATAGCGGGAGTGAAACAAGCTCAATTCCGAGAAATAACTCCGCCAGATGGTTGGCACTCGCGAGTAGTATACCCCCGGTTGCGGCGATTAGCAGCAGTAAATAAAATTCATCATGATTGCTTGGATAACCTACCAGCCATGCATAAGCTAACGTACTAGTCGCTAGACTAGCGATCAGTACCAGACCCGTATAAAATATCGAAAAACCATCGATGCACATTAACAGTGTAATAGCCTGTTCCCCGTTTTTCCAAACAAACCATAGCGATAACAGCGCTAAGTTAAGCCCGATAACTGTTAAAGTTGCATTGATAAAATGGTTGCGTTGCCATGCAATGCATAGCATCACAATAACCACCGTTAATACGACAATCAACAGCGGTAATAGTGCGATTAGTTGTTGAGGAGTTATTGTCATGGAGGATCACGGCCTATTTGTAGTAGAATTGGTATTGGAAACGAACCAATGCTGAATGTTGCTCATTGCTACAGCTGACGTATCAAGTATGGGCTGTGGAAAGAAACCGAGCAGCAACAGCAATAGTACCAGTAACATGATGATCAGCTGTTCATGTAGCGTCATGCCCTGTAGCGGTTCGGTTGATTTGGCCGGACCGTAGTAAGCGCGTTGCATTATGATAAGCGAATAAGCTGCCGAGAACACTAAACCAAAAGTGGCGATAACGGTAATGGCCGGCACCATTGAGAAGCTGCCTAGCAAAATGGTAATTTCACCGACGAAGTTACCTGTGCCCGGCATGCCAAGCATCGCGGCGGCAAAGAAGAGCGATAGAGCGGGAATAAAGCGTATTCGGCCCCACAGCCCGCCCATTAAGCGTATATCGAAGGTATGCAGGCGTGTATATAGCTGGCCGCAGATAATGAACATCCCGGCTGCGGAAAGGCCGTGAGCGATCATTTGGATCACAGCTCCCTGATAAGCCAGTTGGTTGCCGCTGTAAATGGCAATTAATACAAATCCCATATGTGAGATGCTACTATAAGCTATAAAACGTTTGATATCAGTTTGAGCAAACGCTACCCAGGCACCATAAAAAATACTGATGATTCCGAGCCACATGGCGATAGGAGCGAATTTATGAGATGCTAGAGGGAATAGAGGTAGACTAAAACGTAGCAATCCGTAAGCAGCAGTCTTCAATAAAAGTCCTGCTAGGTCAACTGAGCCGGCAGTAGGCGCTTGACTGTGGGCATCTGGCAGCCAACTGTGCAATGGTACCACCGGCATTTTTACTGCAAAGGCCAAGAAAAAGCCCAGCATCAACAGATATTCCACGTTTTTTGACATCGGTGTGTGCAGCAAATCTTCATAATTAAATGTCCATAGGCCAGTAGCGTTGTAGTGCACTAACACCAAACCAAGAATAGCTATTAACATGACCAGCCCGCTGGTTTGAGTATAGATAAAAAACTTGAAAGCAGCGGCAATACGGGTTTTGCTATCCGATAATTCATATCCCCATAAAGCGATCAGGAAGTACATCGGTACCAGCATCATCTCCCAGAAAAAAAAGAAGAGAAACATGTCAATAGCAACGAACACACCAATGACACCGCCCAGAATCCATAGTAGGTTTAGATAAAATAAGCCTTGGTAACGCTGAATTTCATTCCAGGAACAGAGAATCGCCAGCACACCTAGCAAGCCGGTCAGTATCACCATTAGTAAAGAGAGACCATCCAGTGCCAGATGAATACTGATGCCAAAACGCGGTATCCAGGGCAGTAAATATTCTACCTGCCATTGCGGTAATCCCTGCGCTATTGCCGATGTATCTCCTTGCTGCCATAGCAGCAAGGAGAGAGTCAAAGTCATTCCCATAGAAATGAAGGCGATCCAAATCGGTACTCGGGTACCAAATCGCTCGCATTGCCAGCAGAGCAGACTACCAATAAAGGGGATAAGTATTAGCCAAGGTAGTAGCATGGCGTTTTGCATACCTAATTAAAAATTATAAACTTACATATTAAGCGCTGAGGCCGGCAACTTGCTCGCTACCTTGCCCTTAGTCGGAAGCATTGTAGTATTCAAAGGAATAATAGCAGCGCTATCACGATTATTGCACCTAAACTCATGGATACTGCATACCAACGTAACTGACCATTTTCGCTCACTGTTAAGCCACGTTCAAACCATTGTGTCAGCACTGCGAGGATGTTTATAACGATATTGAGCGGATCATGGGCTAGACGCCGAGCGATGATCATATAAGGTTTTACAAATACTTTGTCATAGAGCCAATCGAACCCCCAGGCGTGGAACCACCACAGTGAAAAAAATCGTCCTATGGTACTGGCAGCCACAATGTTCACCATTACACGGAGTTGACCACACCATAGGATCGCTGCCAGGCAAATGCCTAGGATTGCCACTACACTGGATGTTAGCTCCAGCTCTAGCTTGCCGCCGTGATAGAAATCGTTGGTGGGTAATGTCCCTGCTAGTGGCGGAGTGATCCATGCGCCGATAAAAGTAGATAGCACCAGCAACACTCCCAGAGGGAGATAGTGGCTAATGCCTCCGCAGACGCTGGCCTTAATTTTTTCTTCACCATGAAACACGATAAAAATCATACGGAAGGTGTACATCGAGGTCAGAAACGCCCCCCCTAGCCCGATTAGCATCAAAAAGTTATGACCGCTGACCATCGCGCCCCACAAAATCTCATCCTTGGAGTAAAAACCGGCGGTTACTAGTGGCAACGCCGACAGCGCGGCGCCACCGACCAGGAAGCAAAGATATACCAGCGGAATTGATTTGCGCAGCCCACCCATTTTAAAAATATTTTGTTCATGATAGCAGGCTAGGATCACCGAACCGGAGGAAAGGAAAAGCAGTGCTTTGAAAAATGCATGGGTCATCAAATGAAAAATGGCTGCGTTCCACGCCTGGACGCCGAGCGCCAGGAACATGTAGCCGATCTGGCTCATAGTGGAGTAGGCTAGTACCCGCTTAATATCAGTTTGCATCAAAGCGGCAAAACCTGACAATACTAGTGTCATTGCACCAATGATACCCACAAGATGCAATACTTCCGGGGCCATCAGGAATAAACTATGAGTGCGGGCTATAAGATAGACACCAGCTGTTACCATGGTAGCAGCATGGATCAATGCTGAAACTGGAGTGGGACCGGCCATCGCGTCCGCCAACCAAGTCTGCAGAGGCAGTTGTGCTGATTTACCCACTGCACCACCCAACAGCATTAGGGTAGCCCAGATGATAGCTGGGGAGTTCTGCGCCATTTTTTGCGGTGCCAGTACCATCAAATCTTGAAGATTGAACGTGCCGAGTTGATCATAGAGAATAAATAACGCGAACGCTAATAGTACGTCACCCACACGGGTGACAATGAAGGCTTTTATCGCCGCCGCAACGTTTTTCAATTCATAGTAGTAGAAGCCAATTAATAAATAGCTGCAGAGCCCTACCCCTTCCCAACCGAAATACATCAATAGCAGATTATTCGCTAATACTAGCACGATCATGCTAGCGATAAATAGGTTAGTATAAGCGAAAAAGCGGGAATATCCTTCTTTGCCGCGCATATACCATGAAGCATATAGGTGAATAAAAAAGCCTATTCCGGTAATTATCGATAGCATTGTCAGAGATAATCCGTCAAGACTGAGGGCCATGGTAACATGGAAATTGTCTACTAACATCCAGGTCCAAAGCGGTTGGCTGAACACCGCCGCGTTATTGCTGTGGTAGTTAAGAAAATCCAGAGCTACCCAGGCAGTTGTTAGTGCCGATAGACCTATGCTGCTGATACCCACCATCGCGGTAAAATTTTCAGACCAGCGGCCGTGCGAGAACGCTAGCAGTAGGAATCCTAACAAAGGGAATAATATGGTTAAATAAAGTAGGTTCATCCGTGCATCTCACTGACTGTGTCGATATCCAATGTTCTGCGACGACGGTGCAATTGCAGTAGCAGCGCTAGTCCTATGCTGGCCTCGGCAGCGGCCTGAGTGATCGCAAAGATATACATCACTTGGCCGTCCTCTTGACTCCAATAGCTGCCGGTCACCACAAACGCCAGCGCAGAAGCGTTAATCATGATTTCCAGCCCCAGTAACATAAATAGCAGGTTTCGTCGAATAATCATCCCCGTCAGACCTAATACGAACAGGATGGCTGCCAGGATAAGACCATGTGATAACGGGATCATACTTGCTCCTATTTATACGGTGTATCAGTATCATCGCGCTCGTTGCGTCCTAAATGAAACGCCACCACCATCCCCGCCAGCAATAGCATTGATGCCAGCTCTACCGCTAATACATAGGGTCCGAATAAGGCAATGCCAACGCTTTTAGCTTCAATCAACTGACCGCTGATTCCATAAGCGCCTGCATCCCAAATGCCGTGTAGTAGCACCGACAGTAGTATTACTGATAGCAGCGATGGTCCCAACCAGACTGCAGGCGTTAACCAGGTACGCTCCTGCTGGCGGCCGCCGGCGCCCATATTGAGCATCATCACTACGAACACGAACAACACCATAATGGCGCCGGCATAGATGATGATTTCCAGCGCCCCGGCAAAATAAGCTCCTAGGGAAAAAAACACTCCGGCGATGGCCAGCAGTGAGGTAATCAGGTATAATAGCGCGTATACCGGTTGGGTGTGTGTGATGACGCGCACCGTCGCCAAAACCGCTACTAGTCCGGAAGAATAAAACGCCAGTTCCATAGCCAGTCTCCTTTATGGCAGCAAGCCTTTAACGTCGATGGGTTTGGCTTCGTTTTCAGCGTCGCCCTTATCTTTGCCCTCAATCGCCATACCAGATATTCCGTAAAAATTATATTCTGGATATTTACCCGGCCCTGAAATCAGCAAATCTGTTTTTTCATACACCAAATCCTGCCGTTTAAACTCGCCCATTTCAAAATCTGGGGTTAATTGGATTGCGGTGGTGGGACAGGCTTCTTCACACAGACCGCAAAAAATGCATCGAGAAAAATTGATGCGGAAAAACTCTGGATACCAACGTCCGTCCTTAGTTTCAGCCTTTTGCAGCGAAATACAGCCTACTGGACATGCTACTGCACATAGGTTACAAGCTACACAGCGCTCATTGCCATCCGGGTTTCTGGTCAGTACAATACGGCCGCGATAACGGGGTGGAGGGTTGACCGGTACATCGGGATACATGCGGGTTTCACGTTTGTTAAAAGCCTGCATGCCGATCATCCATATGCTGCGTAGCGTGGTACCGCAACCTATCGCTAACTCTTTCAATGTCATATATTTTTCACCATTAATTATTGAGCTTTGTACAAGATAACTGCTGCAGTGGCCAATAGGTTTATCAAGGTAATAGGCAAGCAAAGTTTCCAACCAAATGCCATTACCTGGTCATAACGCGGGCGCGGCAGTGCAGCGCGGATCAGAATGAACATCATTATAAAAAAAACAGTTTTAATCGCGAACCAGATAAACGATGGCAACCACGGCCCCAGCCAACCACCGAAAAATAGCGTGACGATTAACGCTGAAATTGTGACAATACTGACATATTCACCTACAAAAAATAGACCGAACTTCATACCGGAATATTCAATATGGTAGCCATTGGCTAGTTCCTGCTCGGCTTCTGGTTGGTCGAACGGATGGCGATGGCAGACCGCCACACCGGCCAGGAAAAAGGTGATAAAGCCAAAGAATTGTGGCACTACGTTCCACAGGTGTGCCTGGGTCTCGACAATGGAGCTAAGTCTAAACGATCCAGCCCGTGCCACAACGCCCATCAGCGATAGCCCGAGAAACACCTCATAGCTGAGGGTTTGTGCCGTGGCACGCATGGCGCCGAGTAGGGAGTATTTGTTATTACTCGACCAGCCGGCAAACAGCACAGCGTAGACTGCTAACCCCGCCATCATCAAAAAAAATAGCACGCCGATATTGAGATCGGCCACGACCCAGCTGGAGCTAACCGGTACGATAGCGAAAGTAATTAGCAGCGAGGTAAAGGCGATGACCGGCGCCAAGGTAAAAATACCCCGGTCTGCGAACGGTGGTATCCAATCTTCCTTGAATGTCATTTTTAGTACATCGGCCAGCAGCTGTAGCGTGCCGCCCCAACCTACCCGATTAGGGCCGTAACGGTTTTGGAATAATCCTAACAATCGGCGTTCGACGAAACTTAGGTAAGCGCTGCAAGTAACTACTATCAACAGAATGACAATAGCCTTCACTATCGTCAGGATCATTTCGGTAACCTCCGTAAACTATTCATACGCAGCTTCTCGCAAATTTTCAACTCGTAATCCCATAAGTATTGGGGGGATGCCTGGTAAGCCCAGCGGTAAACCGATTTGCCCGGCATTAAGATTGTTGCTGAATCTTACTGGCAGGCGTAATTCCTGGCCGGCGCAGCTGAAAGCGAGCAGCATGCCGCTGTTGAATCCTAGACGGACAGCATCTACCTGGCTAATAGTTACATAGGGATCCGGCATACTCTCCTGAATTACTGCTGATCGCTGTGATGTTTCTTCGCTACCAAACAAATGCCAGTAAGGGGCTACATACCAGCTGCCGTCATGTGAAGGCATAAAAGCTGGCGGAATAGCTCTGAACCAATCTAGAGTTCCTTCGCTGGCTTCCAGCAGCCGTACACCAGGATCGCCATGAAGCAAATGACCGCCTACTTTATCCTGAAATTTGTTCCAGGCTTGAGGAGAATTCCAGCCTGGCGCCCATGCGAAGGCCACCTGCTGACGCGGTGCCTGTGGGGAGTTATTACCTTCCATGGAGAAGGCGAACATGGTATCAGGGTCTTGAGGTACGCGCGGTTCGTGCACGCTGATATTAGCGTGCATAGCGGTACGGCCGCTATATCGATGTGGCTCTCGTGCTAGCTTCTGTCCGTGGATGCGGAACGATGCATCTGGGGCCGCATCTTTGATGCCAGCCAGTTGCGGAAGCGCCTGAGCCGCGGCATGGATAACATGATCAAGCTTAGTCCAGCTCACCTGATGGTTTAAATAGGTAGCGTGTATAAAGTGCAGCCAACGCCAGCTATCCAGTATCACCACGTCATTATTGTAATAAGTTGGGTCATAAACTTGGAAGAAGCGCTGTGCGCGACCTTCCTGGTTGATCAAGGTGCCATCGCTTTCAGCGAAGCTGGCTGCCGAAAGGATGAGATGGGCTTTTTCTTGAATAGAATTGCGTTGATGATCTAGCACAATTAATTGATTAACGTTTGCCAGTGCATTATCGATACGCGTTGCATAAGCCTGCCGGTAGAGGTCATTTTCTAGCACGATGACGCTATCAGCCATACCTTGCTCAACTTTACTCAGCGCATCATCAAGACTGCCACCACCTATCATGGCAAGGCCCATACTATTAGCAGCAGCGGCGACAAAGCTAATTCCTACCTCGCTACCGCGGCTTTTCAGGGCGCGTGCAACGTTGGCGGCAGCTGCAATTATCGCCTCATTACCAGCATTGCTGCCGGATATGATAAGAGGCTTATGCGCGCTCGCCAAAGCTTGCACTACTACGGCGATCTTGCCTTTGAGTGCATCATCTAAATCGCTTACCGCCGGAGCCGTATTATCTAGAGCATGAGCGATGGCGAAGCCAAGGCGCGCCTGATCATCCACAGGAGCGCAGTAGCTCCAGGCGGCGATATCGTCTAGCTTGGTTTGATCAATATTGGTGATAAACAGTGGGTGTTTGGCGTGTTGCCCGATATTCATGATTGCAGCGATCTGCCAGTCGGCAATTTTCTGTGCCGCCGCCATTTTCCGCGCCTTGCTTTTTATAGCCTGGCGCACTGCCAGCGCGATGCGGGCGCCAGTTTGAGTCAAATCCTCCCCAAGTACCAGCACCGCATCGTAGCTTTCTATTTCGCGCAGTGATGGGGAATGAATTCCACCGTTGCGTAGCACATTGAGCATCAGCGTCATTCGGTTTTGTTCGGCACCACCGATACCTGTATAGAAGTTTTTATCTCCTACCAGTTTGCGCAAAGCGAAATTGCTTTCGATGCTGGCGCGCGGCGAACCGATCCCGATCATTTTGCGCGCCCTGCGCATCGCATCCGCAGCGCTCTGCATAGCTTGTTCCATGTTTAGGGTAATCCAGTCGTTGCCGCGGCGTTGTAGCGGTTGCTTCGGACGATTTTTAAGATTGACGTAGCTATAGCCGAACCGGCCTCGGTCGCACAGGAAGTAGTGATTAACGCTACCGTTATAGCGATTTTCAATGCGACGTAACTCACCGTAGCGCTCTCCGGGGCTGGTATTGCAACCGACGCTGCATTGTTGGCAAACGCTGGGGGCAAATTGCATATCCCATTTACGGTTGTATAGTTTGGAATGGGTTTTATCAGTAAATACGCCGGTTGGGCAAATTTCTACTAGGTTGCCGGAAAATTCGCTTTCTAGCATACCTTCTTGAGGACGGCCGAAGTAAAGTTTATCATTGGTTCCATAGACACCTAGGTCACTGCCATCAGCGTAATCTTTATAGTAACGCACGCAACGATAGCAAGCTATACAGCGGTTCATCTCGTGAGAAATAAACGGCCCCAGATACTGATTACGGTGCGTACGTTTTGTAAAGCGATAACGGCGGAAATTTTGGTCGGTCATCACCGTCATGTCCTGTAGGTGACAGTTGCCACCTTCTTCGCACACCGGACAGTCATGGGGATGATTGATCATCATACACTCTATAACGTTTTTGCGGAACTGCTTTGCTTCATCGTCGACGATGGAGATTAAAGTTCCGTGCGCGGCTTGGGTCATACAAGACATTACTAAATGACCTTGGGTATCTTTGGTGTCTTGGTATTGCTTGACTGCGCACTGGCGACAAGCGCCTACGCTGCCTAGCACTGGATGCCAGCAAAAATAAGGAATATCAAGGCCGATGGAGAGACAAGCTTGCAGCAAATTGTCTGATCCGTTGACCACATATTTGTTGCCGTCTACGTAAATTATAGCCATAGTCAGCATGCTCATATGAAGCCCGTTAACGGTGGGCGTTAATTAAAAATGCTTCAAGGTGCAAAGCGGTTTGCATTCTCTTAATACGTTCGTGTTACGTGACCAATTACCAGCGCACTTTTAGTAAATTAGGCTGTATGCCAGCAATATTGCGCGTATTGCCAAGATAATTAGCAAAAATTCCTGCTTCAAATTCAGATCTGAAATATTGTATCGCGCTTTGCAGCGGCTCTACAGCTCCCGGCGCATGGGCACAGAAGGTATTGCCCGGTCTTAGGAAGCGACACAGTTGTTCAAGGGTTTCGAGATCTCCAGGCTGCCCATTACCGTTTTCCAGCTCCCGCAATATCTTGACGCTCCATGATAGACCATCACGGCACGGGGTACACCAGCCGCAAGATTCTCGGGCAAAAAACTCCTCTAGGTTAAGTGTCAATGACACCATATTGATTTTGTTATCCACCGCTATCGCTAAGGCGGTACCGAGCCGGCTGCCCGCTTTACCGATATTTTCAAAGTCCATCGGCAAATCTAGATGATCTTGGGTCAAGAAATCGGTGCTAGCGCCACCGGGTTGCCAGGCTTTTAAGGTCAGGTTATCATGCATACCGCCAGCGTAAACTTCCAGTATTTCACGGGCGGTAATACCAAATGGTAGCTCCCATAAGCCGGGATTTTTCACCCGACCAGAAAAGCCCATCAATTTAGTTCCGGTATCGTTGCTCTTACCGGCGGTAATGCTTTTATACCATTGGACACCATGCTCAAGGATTGCTGGCACATTACAAAGGGTCTCGACATTATTAACGCAGGTGGGTTTGCCCCATACGCCTACGCTGGCAGGAAATGGCGGTTTATAGCGTGGTGTGGCTCGTCGTCCCTCCAGCGAGTTAATCAACGCTGTCTCTTCACCGCAGATATAGCGGCCGGCTCCTGTATGGATAAACAATTCAAAATCGAATCCGCTGCCAAAAATATTTTTACCTAACAGGCCGGCTTCGGTGGCCTCTGCAATAGCACGGTGCAAATGCTTAGACGCTTTGATATATTCACCACGTAAGAAAATATAGCCGCGATATGCTTTTAGGGCATAGGCAGCAATCAGCATCCCCTCTACCAGCAGATGAGGCAATTGTTCCATTTGCTGACGATCTTTGTAGGTCCCCGGTTCCATCTCATCGGCATTGCACAGCAGGTAGCGTATGTCCATCAATGCATCTTTTGGCATTAGGCTCCATTTTAGTCCAGTGGAAAAGCCAGCGCCGCCTCGCCCTTTCAGGCCTGAATCCTTCACTAAAGTTACAATCTCGTCTTGAGCCATGCTGCAAAGAGCCTTGCGCGCACCGACATAGCCGTTTTTGCTCTGATATTCGTCCAGCCATACAGGCTGGAGGTCATCGCGCAGTCTCCAGGTAAGCGGATGCATTTCTGGCGTGCGGCGGGGTTTGTTCATCGATATTGCTCCAGTAGCGGACCAATGCCTACCGGCGTCAAGTGCACATGGGTATCCTCGTCCACCATCATTGTCGGCCCTTTATCGCAATTGCCTAAACAACATGTGGGCAATAGTGTGAATCGTCTGTCCAGCGTAGTCTGGCCTGGTTTGATATTCAAGTACTGTTCAAGCGTCGCTTGGATTGCCTGATAACCAGTGATATAACACACTACGCTATCGCAATAACGAATAATATGGCGACCTACCGGCTGACGAAAAATCTGGCTGTAAAACGTGGCCACCTCTTCTACATCGTTATCTGAGATGCCCAATACCTGAGCAATTGCTTTAATAGCGCCGTCTGGCACCCATCCACGGCTTTTTTGTACAATTTTTAGTGTTTCTATGGAAGCAGAGCGTGCATTCTCGTAATGGTGTTTTTTGTGTTCGATAGCCTCGCGCTCTTCTTGATTTAGCTCGAAGGACTCGGTGGTAAACTCAAGACCCGTAGCTTGCCCATGGTTAGGGTTAACTTGGTGTTGATTCATAATTAGCGGTCCACATCTGACATAACGAAATCAATACTGCCTAGATATACGATTAAATCAGATACCATGCTACCTCGAATAACCGAGGGTATTTGCTGAAGATGAGGGAAACTCGGCGTGCGAATGCGCGTCCGGTAACTCATGGTACTGCCATCGCTGATCAGGTAGTAACTATTGATACCTTTGGTGGCTTCGATCATCTGGAATGATTCATTGGCCGGTATCACCGGTCCCCAGGAAACCTGCAAGAAGTGAGTGATAAGTGTTTCTATATGCTGCAGAGTGCGCTCTTTCGGCGGTGGTGTGGTCAGCGGGTGATCGGCTTTAAATGGTCCAGCAGGCATATTTTTTAGGCATTGTTCAAGGATACGTAGACTTTGGCGCATTTCTTCCACCTTCAGCATCACGCGGCTATAACAGTCGCTGACACCGTTACCTACTGGTACTTCGAAATCAAAGTTTTCGTAGCCAGAATAGGGCCGCCATTTACGCACATCAAAGTTGATGCCAGTGGCGCGCAGACCTGCACCGGTTACGCCCCATTCCAATGCCTCTTTGGCGCCGTATGCGGCAACGCCTTCGGCACGAGCGCGCAGTACGCTGTTTTTCAGAGCTGCTTTGACATAGCTGTTCAGTCGTTTTGGTAGCCAGTCGAGGAATTCACGCAACAGGTCTTCCCAACCATGCGGTAAATCGTGAGCCACGCCGCCGATGCGGAACCAAGCTGGATGCATGCGAAAACCTGTAATTGCTTCGACCACATCATATATTTTTTGCCGGTCGGTAAAAGCTAAAAATACTGAAGTCATTCCGCCTATGTCTTGAATATAGGTACTGATATATAGCAAATGGCTATTAATGCGGAACAGTTCTGACAGCATCATCCGAATTATGTTCACACGGTCTGGTACCACGATGCCGGCCAGTTTTTCTACTGCCAGGATATAGGGCATTTCATTCACGCAACCACCGAGGTATTCGACGCGGTCGGTATATGGAATATAACTGTGCCAGGACTGTCGCTCCCCCATTTTTTCAGCGCCGCGATGGTGGTAACCGATATCAGGAATGCAGTCGATGATCTCTTCACCGTCCAACTGTAAAATAATACGGAATGCACCATGCACGGAAGGATGGTTTGGACCTAAATTAAGGAACATAAAGTCTTCGTTTTCTGTGCCTTGCTTCATACCCCACTCTTCTGGTTTAAAGGTTAGTTTTTCCATTTCCAAATCTTCTTTTTGTTTGGTAAGGATAAAAGGATCAAACTCAGTGGCGCGCGCAGGATAATCCTTGCGTAGCGGATGTCCTTCCCAGTTTTTTGGCATCATGATGCGGGTCAGATGCGGATGACCGGTGAAGGTCATCCCGAACATTTCCCAAGTTTCGCGTTCGTACCAATTAGCATTGGGGAATAAAGCGGTCACCGTTGGCAGATGCATCGATGTTTCCACCAAAGGAACTTTAAGAATGATATCGCGATTGCGATCGATAGAGATCAGGTGATAAAAAACGGTGAAATCCACTTCTGGCAGTCCATCGCGATGGGTGCGTAGGCGCTCGTCTACCCCATGTAGGTCATAGAGCATCACATAGGGTTGGTGTAATTTTTTCAAAAATGTCAGAATGTCCAGAAGTTGCTCGCGCTTCACCCACACTACCGGTGAACCGATTCGGGTAGATTGCACAGTAAATGCTTTCATTCCAAAACAGTTACGCAACTCGCCAATCACAAGATCATCGTCATGATTTTGTGTTTCCCAAGCCAGCATAGTGGTATTTTGCGTTATCAATTCAGTCATAGTTATATGTTTTCATCACATTAATGGTAATTGTGCGCAGGCACAGATGCCCTGTCTCTACACCACCATGCCAGTGGATTTACGGGACAGTATATGTATTTGCATTTAAATTTCGTCTGGGGAGCGCAGATGGGTGACTGCAATGCGCTCAGCATGCTTACTTTTGCGTTCTGACTCCATGTTAGCGCGATACACGCCTTGATCGCCAACTACCCAAGAAAGCGGCCGTCGTTCTTTGCTAATAGATTTTTTTAACAGCAGCAGCGCCTGGATATAGGCCTCGGGGCGCGGTGGACAGCCTGGGATATAAATATCTACAGGCAGGAACTTATCTACCCCCTGGACGACTGAATAAATATCGTACATTCCGCCCGAATTGGCGCAAGCGCCCATGGAAATCACCCATTTCGGTTCCAGCATTTGGTCGTACAGGCGCTGAATAACAGGAGCCATTTTGATGAATGGCGTGCCCGCTACAACCATGAAATCCGCTTGTCGCGGTGAGGAGCGGATAACTTCCGCGCCGAAGCGCGCTACATCGTGTACGGCGGTAAAGGCAGTAGTCATTTCGACATAGCAACAGGAAAGACCAAAATTGTAAGGCCAAAGTGAATTGCTGCGTCCCCAATTTACTGCATTATTCAAGATAGTTTTCAACTTGCCGAAATAAAATCTGCGATGGATATTCTGTTCTAGAGGGTCAGCTACGATTTCCTGTTTTTGTAGGGGATAACGATCGTTGTTACCACCCGGCTTCGCGTGTGTGAGAGTGTAATCCATTTTAATGCCTCGCTATTATTTTTTTGATAAAGTTAAATTTTGACTACATGGCCCCATGTGACACCTACGTTGGGAGCGATTTGGTGTCCAATCAATTGCACTGATACGCACTAAATAAAGCAGGCCTGCTAATAAGATACAAATAAAAATAGTTGCTTCAATGAAGCCTATCCAACCTGCTTCTCGTATAGCAGTGGACCACGCATAAAGATATAGAGCTTCAACGTCAAAAATAACGAAAAACATTGCTACAAGATAAAATTTTGCCGAAAATCGCAGCCTGGCAGTGCCCACTGGATTGATACCGGACTCGAAGGGAATATTTTTCGAACGTGTCCATGCACGTCCGCCCAATAGAACGCCGCCGAGGAGCATAAAAGCGCACAGGCTAAAAGCGCCGATTAGGAACACCAAGAATGCCCAGTTATGAGTGGTAATTTCAGTGGTTATTGACATTGTTTTGCTACTCATCAAAAGTGTGGTAATTTGCAGGATGTTATTAAAATTAGCAATTTTACTGATCCCATCGATTTATGGGAATAAATAGTAATCAAACGTTAAAAAGCTATATGCATGTCGATACACATGCTAGGTAGGGATTTTCTACCCCTAATAAATTGTCAATTTTAACATCATTAATTATTAATTTACACTTGTAAAATTCAATTAACATTCTTTCAATAGTACGCAAAAATTGAGTTGATCGTATCTAAAGGTCAGTACAGTTATACGCTATTGCAAGCATAACATTAGAAAAAACTTCGCTTCATTATACCATTTTTACGAAAAATCCAATTGTTCACAGGTATCGTCAAGTCCTTTTTATGACTTGAAACATATTCAATATAATACTAATATTCACTAAGTGTAGTTTATTAAAATAATAATATTTGATATTCATCATGCAAATATAAACGTAAAAATAGTCACAGGTACATGTTACGCAGCGCGAAACTTGATAAAAGTTTTATCTGTTAACCATACTAACTATATATGATGTATGATGGATCATTTTCATTGTAAAATACACAATAAAACAAACCTGATATTATCATATAATTATTATATTATTGAATTAAGAATTTTAGCACCAAAGAATTTTTACTTTTTAGCTCTGCGGTGGTTTTGCCATATAGCTACTCGACTGCATGGTGTTTAAATCTTCATTGCTTGCTTATTGTTACTGAGCTGGTTCTCAGTATATAGCGTATAACGGTGGGTGGGGATGGTAACGGCGGCCATTCATAAATTACCCAGTACCTACAAGGTGGTCATGGTTCATCATTTCGATCAAGGAGTATGATTTCCATACCGGTTTTGTAATCACGACGTTTAACTGTGCAACGTACAGTGTGTGAAACTAATTGCGTTCATTCATACTACCAGTGAAATAATTTTATTTGAAGTTAAAAACTTATTTGCGGTACACTCTTTAAAGCGTCGGCAAAAGTATGCAGTATGTATTATGTAAGAATCTGGAAAGATTTTGATTATCAAGTAGTAATGCACATAGCTTTTTGTCGTTTATTCATCATCTTTACTATGCATCCACGTTTATATTACATAAATTGTAGATGGGAAACAATGGGGAAAAAGATTATTATGGATGACATGCTGAACATTAGTTGAAGTTGTTAATGTCTTTTTTTGTATACTTATTTAAGATTTTAGATTTCTTAGCGAATAGCAGATGATCTGCAAGATTTTAGGTTGAATGTATATGAGCATTTTGCTCTTTATTATGTGACAAAATAATTAAGAAATAAGTTACAATTATAATTGTAAAAAAGATAATAACGCGCATATCAAATGCGGTTTACTGGCGTTTTATTGAATATTTACTATAAAAAGCTTTGATTTATTCAATAAATTCTTGCTAGGGGTTATGAATCAGCACTTGGCAAATGGCATAACTTTAACCTATTTATTCTACAGAAATTACTAGGTTGGATATGCTTAAGAGATGACACTGAGGTCATCATAATGTAAACGCTGCAGGGAAGCACATCATTACAGGCTATGATTATTAAAATTGGGCTCGGGCGCATTAGCAAATATTATAATTTTAGCTCAATGTCCTCCACCGGGAGGCAGCAGCAGGGGAGAATTTCACCGTGTTGGATAAATGCCAGCGGCTTTTGATTATATTTAACTTCGCCGGATAATAATTGTAGACGACAGGCACCGCAATAACCAGAACAACATTGGAATTCCAATGTCACCTGATGCATCACCAGCGCCTGCAGAAGTGATGAGTGGGTTGGCTTGCATGGAATTTCTGTGCCGCTATAGCGCAACCGAATGAGATTCATCGGCTTATAATTGGAAATCATTGAGGTCGTCGCTGTTGATTTCAGGATCAATCTGGCCCACTAGGTAAGAACTGACTTCCACTTCCTGTGGAGCCATCTGGACGTTATCTGATACCAGCCAAGAATTAATCCAAGGGATCGGGTTAGAGCGGGTGATAAAGGGCAGATCTAGTCCGATTGCTTGCATGCGGATGTTGGTGATGTACTCTACGTACTGGCAAAGAATATCT
This sequence comes from Sodalis sp. Ffu, assembly GCA_024748595.1. GTDB lineage: Bacteria > Pseudomonadota > Gammaproteobacteria > Enterobacterales > Enterobacteriaceae > FFU. The sequence goes on from CP072944.1 coordinate 397,264, forward strand.
TTATTCAGTCCCATCATCGAGCCATCACGAAACAGGTAACTTGCCCAATCTTTCTCCTGCTGTGCCACCATGAGAAACAGATCGTGGCTTTCTTGCTTGCATTCGCATGCGATCTCAGCCATTTCTGGATCTTCCTTGCTGCAATGCATTAAGTTGAGCATATGCTGTGTACCTGTCATATGCAGTGCTTCGTCGCGAGCGATCAAGCGAATAATTTTGGCATTGCCCTCCATTAATTCACGTTCGGCGAAAGCGAACGAACAGGCGAAGCTGACATAGAAGCGAATAGCTTCCAGTGCGTTGACATTTATCAGACAAAGATAAAATTTTTTTTTCAGCTCGTGCAGATTAACTATTATGGTTTTACCATTGATCTGATGTGTGCCTTCGCCCAGCAGATGATAATAGCTGGTCAGCGCTATAAGGGCGTCATAGTAGCCGGAAATATCTTTGGCGCGTTTTAGGATATCTTCATTGGTCACAATATCATTGAACACCAGTGAAGGATCATTGATGATATTGCGAATGATATGAGTATAGGAGCGTGAATGAACCGTTTCAGAAAACGTCCAAGTTTCTACCCAGGTTTCTAGTTCCGGGATGGAGATAAGTGGCAGCAGCGCGATATTAGGGCTGCGACCTTGAATGGAATCAAGGAGTGTTTGATACTTTAGATTACTGATGAAGATATGCTTTTCGTGCTCCTGTAGTGCTTGATAGTCGCTGCGATCGCGGGAGACGTCCACTTCTTCCGGTCGCCAGAAGAAGGAGAGTTGTTTTTCAATTAACTTTTCAAAAATTTCGTATTTTTGTTGATCAAAACGTGCGACATTAACCGATTGACCGAAAAACATCGGTTCTAGGAGCGGATCATTTTTATTCTGAGAAAATGTTGTATAGGCCATGGTAGTTTCCGTTACGCGGGGTGGTAACTAGCCCCGGCTATTTAAATCTTGCAAGCGCCTATTTCGCAATCGTTTTGTTGGGCGACTTGCATATCTTGCTGAGCATCTTCCGCACCGTCGCGGGTATTTTGATAATACAGAGTCTTTATGCCGAACTTATATGCGGTCAATAAATCTTTCAACAACTGTTTCATCGATACTTTATTCGCCGGGAAACGGGAAGGATCATAGTTAGTGTTAGCGGAAATTGCTTGATCGATAAATTTTTGCATAATTCCCACTAGCTGCAAGTAACCACTATTGTCCGGGATTTCCCACAGCAGTTCGTAGGCATTTTGCAGTTCGATGGACTCCGGTACTACCTGGCGCAGGATGCCATCTTTTGACGCTTTAATGCTAATGTAGCCGCGAGGTGGCTCTATACCGTTGGTAGCATTGGAAATTTGTGATGATGTTTCCGAAGGCATCAACGCCGACAAGGTGGAGTTACGCAGTCCGTGCTGTTTGATCAACATGCGCAGAGCTTCCCAATCATAATGCAGCGGCTCACTGACGATACTATCCAGATCTTTTTTATAAGTATCAATGGGCAAAATGCCTTGCGCATAACTGGTTTCATTGAACCACGGACAGGCGCCGAGATCTTTGGCTAGATCATTGGAGGCCTTCAACAGGTAATATTGCATTGCCTCGAAAGTGCGGTGCGTCAAGTTATTGGCACTACCATCGGAGTAACGCACGCCGTTTTTGGCCAGATAGTAGGAGTAGTTAATCACGCCTACGCCCAAGGTACGACGACCCATAGCACCGCGTTGAGCGGCCGGAACTGGATAGTTTTGATAATCCAATAGTGCGTCGAGGGCGCGCACCGCAAGAGTCGCCAACTCAGCCAAATCATCGAGTTTGTCGATAGCACCAAGATTAAAGGCAGCCAGGGTGCATAGGGCGATTTCGCCACTGTCATCGTTAACGTTCTTTAGCGGTTTAGTGGGCAGGGCTATTTCCAAACATAAGTTGGATTGACGAATGGGTGCTACTGCAGAATTAAACGGACTATGGGTGTTACAATGATCTACATGCTGTACATAAATACGGCCGGTGGAGGCACGCTCCTGTATCATCAACGAAAATAGTTCTACCGCTTTGATACAGCGATGACGGATGCGGCGGTTCTGTTCATATTCTGTATATAGTAGCTCAAATTTATTCTGATCGGAAAAAAAAGCATCATACAGCCCTGGCACATCAGATGGGCTGAACAAGGTAATATCCTCGCCTTTAACTAGACGTTGATACATCAATTTGTTGATTTGTACCCCATAATCCATATGGCGTACCCGGTTGGCTTCTACGCCGCGATTGTTTTTCAATACCAGTAAACTTTCCACTTCTAGATGCCAAATAGGATAAAATAGCGTGGCGGCACCTCCGCGTACACCGCCCTGAGAGCATGACTTCACCGCAGTTTGAAAATGTTTATAAAATGGAATGCAGCCTGTATGGAAAGCTTCCCCGCCACGAATTGGACTTCCTAGAGCGCGAATACGGCCGGCGTTGATGCCGATGCCTGCCCGTTGCGCAACGTATTTAACAATGGCACTAGAAGTGGCATTGATGGAATCTAGGCTATCGCCGCATTCGATCAGCACGCAGGAGCTGAATTGACGTGTCGGGGTACGCACGCCAGACATAATGGGTGTCGGTAGCGAAATTTTAAAGGTCGAGACCGCATTGTAGAAGCGTTTGACGTAATCAAGGCGGGTTTCGCGTGGGTAGCTGGAGAATAGACAGGCGGCCGCCAGGATGTAGAGAAATTGGGCACTTTCGTAAATTTCTCCGGTCACTCGATTTTGCGCTAAATATTTCCCTTCCAACTGCTTGACCGCGGCGTAAGAGAAGTTCATGTCGCGCCAGTGATCGATAAAAGTATCCATCTGCTCGAATTCTTCGATACTGTAATCTACAAGAAGGTGTTTATCGTATTTGCCGATCTCTACCAGTCGTGAGACGTGATCGTAAAGCTTTGGTGGCTCGAATTGGCCATAAGCTTTTTTACGCAGGTGGAATACAGCCAGACGTGCGGCCAGATATTGATAGTCAGGTGCTTCACGGGAGATTAAATCAGCCGCTGCTTTGATGATGGTTTCGTGAATATCGGCGGTTTTAATACCGTCATAAAACTGTATATGGGAACGTAATTCCACCTGTGAAACGGAAATGTTTTCTAAACATTCGGCCGCCCAGTTGATGACCCGGTGGATTTTGTCAAGGTTAATGGTTTCTTTACGTCCGTCTCGTTTGGTGACTAGCAAACTTTGGTTCATAAGGCTTTAATACCTGTTTAGTGACCCGCAGATGGTCATGGTGCCAGGGAAATAGTATTTTTCCCAGGTGCAAATCACTATTAGAATCTTTTACATTGTTTTGATAATAAAATAGTGATAAAAATAAAGTAATGCAAGTAATAACTTTGCTGTTTTTGTGGATAAGCTGGAAGAAAATGTTTATAGATAGTTATCTTGCTATTTAATTAGCACTTTTTCGGTTATTCATGAATAGAGATAAAATTAAAAATAATTTTTAACTAATATTAACGTGCTGACAGCATCATGGCTGTGCTTGTGAAACTTTAGACTGATAGCCGGGACAGAAGCAAAGGACACTTGCTTGATTGCAAGTTGATAGCGTAGTCGACGATAAAGGAATAATACCAAGACAAATAGCACACTTTAAGATTGTTTCCGGAAGGAAATTATGTTTTCACAACAGTTGCCGACGACGAGGTATTATTTTACATGTCGTGTATGCAACATATAGTTCACATCTACGTTGCCGCCCAGGCTGAAGCGATCTTTTAGTGGATTATAATGCAGGCCGATGATATGTTGTTCACGAAGCGGTGTTGCATCCATCCAGTTCAGCAATTCGGCAGGTTTAATGAATTTATTGATATCGTGTGTCCCACGTGGCACTATGCGCAGCAAATACTCAGCGCCGATAATAGCCAATAGCCAGGCTTTGAGATTACGGTTCAGTGTAGAAAAGAATACTTCACCTCCTGGTTTTACTAGCCGGGCTGTAGCCCGGACAATTGATGAAGGGTCTGGTACATGCTCCAGTATCTCCATGCTAGTCACGACGTCATAGGTGTTGGGATGGAACTGAGCATGTTTTTCGATGGTTTGTTGGATATAATTAATGATAAACCCACTCTTTAGTGCATGCATCCGAGCCACTGCCAGTGACTTACTACTCATGTCCAAGCCGGTCACCTTAGCTCCTTCGCGCGCCATGCTTTCCGTTAAAATACCGCCACCGCACCCAACATCTAGCACCTTTTTACCGAACAGCCCGCCGGCGCGGTCGAGAATATAATCCAAGCGCAGAGGATTGATGCGATGAAGCGGTTTAAATTTACCGTCAAGATTCCACCAGAGGGTAGTGTTGTCGTCAAATTTAGCGATTTCATCAGGGTCGACGTTATTTTGCTGAGGCGCTGTTCCTCTGCCAATTTCGGGATTCATGTAAAATTCCTTAAATATTAATTTGTTAAATAATGTAGCATCGATGATAGGTAGTTTTGTTTGCTATAAAACACGCGCTAAATCACCATTTATAGGCCCGGGACGCTAAGGAAGATGATAGAGAGAATTATTGTTCAGTTGTAATGTCAGTGGTCTCCTTTCAGCAAAAGAGATAGTATACTTTAACGCTTTTATTTTGGAGGAAAAGCTTTATTTAGGTCAGTAATTAGTAGGTAGAAGGATAGTGGCACCATGAGCGACCTTGCCAGAGAAATTATACCAGTCAACATCGAAGAAGAGTTAAAACGATCTTATCTAGATTACGCTATGTCCGTGATTGTCGGGCGTGCATTACCGGATGTTCGGGATGGACTAAAACCTGTGCACCGTCGCGTGCTGTTCGCGATGAGTGTACTCGGTAATGACTGGAATAAACCTTATAAAAAATCGGCGCGTTTAGTCGGTGATGTTATTGGTAAATATCATCCGCATGGGGATACAGCGGTTTACGACACCATCGTCCGTATGGCACAACCATTTTCGCTGCGTTACATGCTGGTGGATGGACAGGGTAACTTTGGTTCTATTGATGGTGATTCCGCTGCGGCGATGCGTTACACGGAAGTGCGTATGTCGAAAATTTCCCATGAATTATTGTCAGATCTGGAAAAAGAAACCGTTGATTATGTGCCTAACTATGATGGCACCGAGCAAATACCAGATGTGATGCCTACCAGAATCCCCAACCTGCTGATTAACGGTGCCTCTGGCATCGCTGTGGGGATGGCCACCAATATCCCGCCACACAATCTTTCTGAGGTGATCGATGGTTGCTTGGCGTTTATTGACGATGAGAACATCAGTGTTGAAGGATTAATGGAGCATATTCCAGGTCCTGATTTTCCCACTGCCGCTATCATCAACGACCGGTGCGGAATTGAAGAGGCGTACCGCACCGGGCGCGGTAAAATCTACATTCGCGCGCGCGCGGAAGTTGAAACAGACGTCAAAACCATGCGCGAAACCATTATCGTGCATGAGATTCCCTATCAGGTAAACAAAGCGCGCCTGATTGAAAAGATAGCTGAATTGGTAAAAGAGAAGCGTATCGAAGGAATCAGCGGTTTGCGCGACGAATCTGATAGGGACGGTATGCGCATTGTCATTGAAGTCAAACGTGACTCAGTCGGTGAGGTGGTGTTAAATAACCTGTACTCCTTGACCCACCTTCAGATCTCGTTTGGTATCAATATGGTAGCGTTGCATCAGGGGCAACCGAAGATTTTGCCGTTGAAAGATATTTTGTTCGCTTTTGTACGTCACCGCCGTGAAGTGGTGACTCGTCGTACCATTTTTGAATTGAAAAAATCCCGTGAACGCGCCCATATCTTGGAAGCGCTAGCGATTGCCTTGGCCAATATTTATCCGATTATCGAGCTTATTCGCCAAGCGCAGACGCCAGCGAAAGCGAAGGCCAGATTGGTAGCACGTCCCTGGGCGCTAGGCACTGTTTTTGCTATACTGGAGCGTACTATCGATGATGCTGCGTGTCCTGAATGGATGAAGATGAGTTTTGGTATTCGTGATGGTCAATACTACCTGACCGAGCGGCAGGCGCAGGCGATATTGGATCTGCACTTGCAGAAGCTGACCGGCCTAGAGCATGAAAAGCTGCTGGACGAGTACAAAGATCTACTGACCCAAATTAGTGAATTGATTCAAATATTGCAAGATCCGGAACGTCTGATGGAAGTGATTCGCGAAGAGTTGATTGCCATTAAAGAGCAGTACAACGATCCGCGTCGTACTAAAATTACTTCTAATTGTTCGGATATCAATATTGAGGATTTGATCAACCAAGAAGATGTGGTGCTTACCTTGTCGCATCATGGCTATGTTAAGTATCAGCCGTTAACAGACTACGATGCACAGCGTCGCGGTGGTAAAGGTAAGTCAGCTGCGCGTATTAAAGAAGAAGACTTTATTGACCATTTATTGGTGGCCAATACTCATGATACTATTCTTCTGTTCTCTAGCCGAGGACGAATGTATTGGATAAAAGTCTATCAGTTCCCGGAGGCCAGCCGGGGCTCTCGTGGCCGGCCTATTGCTAATTTATTGCCATTGGAGACAGATGAGCGCATTACTGCCATTATGCCTGTACGTGAATACGAAGAGGCTTGTCAAGTATTTATGGCGACCGCCAGCGGTATCGTGAAGAAAACCTCGCTGACAGAGTTTAGTCGTTCTCGTAGCGCCGGCATTATTGCCGTCAATCTTAATAAGGGTGACGAGTTGATTGGTGTCGATTTAACCGATGGCAGTAATGAGGTGATGTTATTTTCTGCCTATGGCAAAGTCGTACGATTCTCAGAAAATCAAGTGCGCATCATGGGTCGAACTGCGATCGGGGTCAAGGGCATTAATTTAGCTAAGGGAGACCGTGTGGTCTCCCTTATCGTACCTCGCGGCGACGGTCCGATTCTCACTGTGACCCAGCAAGGTTACGGTAAGCGAACAGATCAGTCAGAATACCCGACTAAATCTCGAGCCACGCAGGGAGTCATATCTATCAAGGTTAGCGAGCGTAATGGTGAAGTGGTAGGGGCTGTGCAGGTAGATGATTCTGATCAGATCATGATGATTACCGACGCCGGTACGTTGGTACGTACCCGGGTTTCTGAGGTAAGCATTGTTGGCCGTAATACCCAGGGCGTGACGCTTATTCGCACTGCTGAGGACGAACATGTTGTCAGCCTGCAGCGAGTTGTTGAACCGGTGGATGACGAAGAATTAGATCAGGTAAAAAACTTGGCTTCTACGAATCAACTAGTAGCTCAGGCCACAGTGAAGCGGTAAACTAGTGACAATGACAAACATTACAATGCTAGTCAATTTAGCGAAAATCGCTGAGTAAGGCGCCTTACCCAAGAGTGGCATCCATTTAACAGTAATTAAAAAACGCGCAATTGCGCTACGTCTTTTTTATCCAAACTATTTTATCTGAATGAAAAATATTTCGTTACTGAGATTGATGCTAAATGCTTTGAATGGCTCGTTATGTTATTTTTTTACATCTACTTTTTCAACGTTGTGGTAAGTAATATCTATCAGATAGAAGATATATCTATAATGGTAAACACAACTTTCTTTGAGGCTGATGATCTCAATCAGGTATTGTCTATACCAGGACCAGGTGGGTTTCATTATTCGATGTGTAGCATCGAGGATACCGTCTGTGCGGGGCGTATTACAAAATGCTGATTTGGTAATTAAATAGTCGGAACTTCCATTAGAGTGATCGTCAAGAAAATAAACGTTGGGGATAGCTGCTAAAAATCACCACGCCAAGGTGCTACCATATTCTGATGCCGATCTTTAACAGCAATACTCTAGAGAAATTTTATTGAACAGAACATGTACTAGGGAGATTTTACCAGTCTCTGTAATTTCGGTCTAACTCTAGCACTCTTTGAGCTAAAGAGTGCACTGAAAAACGGCACTAAGCTACTATTGACTCAGACAGTTTTTTGGTACAACTATTAGTTTTATGACAATAAAAAATATTTTAGAAGGTCTCCATGATGGGTTATTTTTAAAATAAATCGAACTTCTATTAATCAGGAAGGCAAAATTAAAGCACCAATTGGGCGAGCTAGATATTTACGAGGTTTTATAAACTCTATATTTAGTTTATATGTTCCTTTATAGTTCCCTGAACTACACTTGGTAAACATGTTAAAGTTAATGTCATGATAAAATTTTAACACGCGGGAATATCACTTAAAAATTCTATTGTGTTACTAAGTTGATAAGCTTTTTGGTTGAAGGTGAATGGAAATTAAAACATACGATCTAAGAAAGAGAAGTAACTAACAAGCAACCATGTGACGATCGATACCACAAGACAGGGTTTATCGGCTTTGACTTGTTGAATGAAATATAATAGGTCTCGAAGCACTAGCAACATGGATCTTGCAAAAATATGCCAAAATTAGAAATTAAAAAACTAATTGTGATTATTATGGATTATAGCAATACGCTAACTATGAGCTAAAAGTTCATCTACGACTTTATTATTCAATAAAGTTGCTTGAAACACTAAATATCATTTAGTATTATTTCACCGTCAGCTCATTATCCGACTATCTTCAGTCTTTGTCGAATGCTCGATTTTATTTGGGCTTTTAATTTATTAGCGGTAAAATATAATAAATAATGAGGATATTAACATGAAACTACGGTATCTTGCTATATTGGTTTCGACAATTATTCTGGTAGGCACTGTGGGTGCTGCTGAAATTTACAATAAAGACGGCAATAAGCTGGATTTGTTTGGTACAGTTAACGGGATGCGTTACTTGTCCAGTGCTGACGTCAAAACCGGCGACAGTTCCTTTGTCCGTTATGGATTCAATGGTGAAACGCACATTAACGACCAACTCATCGGTTTCGGTATGTGGGAGTCCGAAGCCGCAGTGCGTCATGCTGACGATGGCGGTTCTAAGAATAATAATACCCGCCTTGGTTACGCTGGTATAAAGTTTGGCAACTTCGACAGTATTGACTATGGCCGCAATTATGGTGTGCTATACGACGTGGGTGCCTATACAGATGTTATGCCGGAGTTTGGCGGTGATACCTCCATAGTTGATAATTTTCTTTCCAACCTAGCTTCCGGTGTTGCCACCTATCGCAACACCAATTTTTTTGGTTTGGTAGATGGTCTTAACTTTGCGCTGCAGTATCAAGATAAAAATGACAGCGATAAAGGCACGATTCTTGGTTTGAAAGAAGCGAACGGCTATGGCTATGGTATATCTATATCCTATACTTTTGACAATGGCATCTCTACAGCAGCAGCCTACGCCAATAGTAAACACACCTTTAGTCAAAAAGTTTTAGTTGGCAATCATGGCAATAATGCTGAGGCTTACTATTTTGGTTTGAAATATGATGCCAACGATCTTTATTTAGCAGCGTTGTACGGTGAAACCCGTAACATGACACCCTTCGGTAACTTCGAAGGTTATCAAAGTGCGGAAAATATGTACGGTTTCATTGACAAAGCAAAAAATATTGAGCTGGTAGCGCAATACCAGTTTGACTTCGGTTTGCGTCCATCCATCGGCTACTTGCAATCACGAACCAGTGATATAATAAGCAATGGACAAAACAGCTATTTGAAAAAATATATCGAAGTTGGTACTAGTTACAATTTAAACAAAAACATGTTAACTTTTGTGGATTATCGTATTAATCTGCTTAAAAATGATGATTTAATCCGTGCAGTGCACCTCGCTACCGGTAATATCCTTGCGTTGGGTATGACTTATAGATTCTAATCTGCTATTGTTGCACTCAAAAAATAAGGTGATTGTAAAACTGGATCGCCTTATTTTTTTGAGTTCATAACCGTTAATGATCTTTAAATTATTCAAGTTGACAGGCATAGCATTTAGCTTGGGCATCCTAATCTCGATCTTGATAATACCAGTAGTCTGCCATCGTTTTATGTGTGAAGTGATTATTATTTTCTATTTAAGGTAATTTCCTAGTAATGCTTGGTTTTGCAGTGTCAAATAAAATTGATTTTAATCATCAATACAGTGGTAATCGCTATCTCTAAATACTCTAAAATCATAAACTAAAAACAAGACGAGCTCCTTACCAAATATTATAGAAAGTGTTATTTAAGTCACAGCATTAGGTTAAACCTATATTCAAACTTAGCCAATACCTGTTAGCCATGAATGGCGTGGAAGATGTTAGTAATTGAATTATGTTTCTAAGTAGATTGGATGCACTATCGCTATTGGGTGATTCATACTAAGCAGTGGCGTTATTGAATCTCTGAAAGCATGGCAATCCTGCACTCAAACATTTGTGGTGAGTGCAGGATTTTCCACTGAGAATATGGCGAATTCAGCGACCAGCTAAAGTTTTCAATAAGGTTAAGGGCTAAAAATCATTTTAGGGAGATAAGTACAGTTTGATAACATCGACTATTGCTTGAGAATAGGATAATGAGCGGTCAATAGATAAAATCTATATGTTCCTAGCGATGTAAACGGAAATTACCATTTATATTTTAATCTTCTGTATCCCTAAAATCTGTCATTATATTTGAATGGAGACTTTGGAGACTTTGTTAAATAAATTAGGTTTTTAATAATGAAGCAAAGCAAAGTATTATAAGTTCTTAAATCATTTTATAGTTAATGCTATTATAAAATTTTAACTTGCGGCAATATTGTTTTAGTTTTAGTAGACATTAGAAGATCTTTGGTAAAGGTGAATAGAAAATCAAAACGCACGATCAGAAAAATGGCAAAGTGAATGCAATAGATGCGAAAGATAAAAAACTACCTTGATACATGCTAACCACTAGAAATTAGGATTGGCCAATCAATGTTTAACAGATAATGGAGAATCCGACTTTTATATCGATAGTGTTCACTCATTAAGGTAGTGAAGTGCTATTATAGGATAAACGTAAGGCGGTAGTTTTATCAGCAGCGAAAAGGCCATGGGTACCTGCTGCGCCATATGGTGCTATATTATGTTTATTACATCGCACGGTCAAGCTATTCGTCATAAGCTAGATTTTTCTTTCTGGCATTAAATTGACTGTCCTGTTGGACATCTGTGTAGTATTTTGAAGAAGCTGATTTGGCATTTGGCTGCATAGGTAACAGCATTGCCTTCGTGGATATCCGGACTATGAAGGATTCTTTTCCAGAAGTAGCTTTTAACCGGATAAATCCATTATGCTAAGCTGAAATAATTGTAACCTGCGGGAGGTCAATTTGATCCCGGACGTATCAGACGCTCTTTCCTGGCTGGAAGCCAACCCTCTGGCATTAAAGGGCATTTGTCGTGGAGTTGAGCGTGAAACGTTGCGCATCAATGCCAACGGAACTTTGGCGCAGACACCTCATCCAAAATCGCTCGGTGCTTCATTAACCCATAAATGGATTACGACAGATTTCGCCGAATCGTTGCTGGAATTTATCACGCCGGTAGATAATGACATCAACCATATGTTGACCCTGTTACGCGATATTCATCGTTACGTCGCACGCCATATTAGCGATGAAAGGATGTGGCCATTTAGCATGCCCTGCTTTATTGATAGCGCTCAGACTATTGAGCTGGCGCAATATGGTAGCTCTAATCTTGGACGCATGAAGACGCTTTACCGCAAAGGGTTAAAAAATCGTTACAGCGCTCTAGTGCAAGTGATCGCCGGAGTACATTATAATTTTTCTCTGCCGTTGGCCTTCTGGCAGGCATACGCTGGTATTACCGATGAGGTGAGCGGCAAGGAGGAGATCTCAGCTGGTTATTTGCAACTTATCCGCAACTACTATCGTTTTGGCTGGATCATTCCCTATCTGTTCGGTGCCTCACCGGGTATTTACCAGTCATTCCTGAACGGCCGTCAAACAGATCTACCTTTTGAAAAATTGCCGTCGGGATTTATTTATTTGCCCCATGCTACCTCGCTACGCTTGAGTAATTTAGGTTATACTAATAATGAATCGCAAAGTCAGCTTGGTATCACCTTCAATAATTTGGATGAGTATGTACGTGGGTTAAAGCAAGCGATGAAAACGCCTTCAGCCGATTACCAGCGTATAGGACTGCGAAAGAACGGTCATTATCTGCAGCTAAACACCAACGTTTTGCAAATTGAAAACGAATTGTATGCACCTATCCGGCCGAAACGGGTAATACAAGATGATGAATCGCTTTCAGATGCCTTATTGCGCGGTGGTATTGAGTATATTGAAGTTCGTTCGCTGGACATCAACCCTTTCTCTCCTATCGGAGTTAATGAGGAGTTAGCGTGCTTTCTGGATTCATTCCTGATTTGGTGTGCGTTAGCTGAAGCACCGGCGATGAGTGCCCAAGAACTACTTTGTACCCGTAGTAATTGGAATCGCGTTATTTTGGGAGGACGTAAACCAGGATTGATGCTTGGAGTTGATTGCAGCAGCTCCGATCAGCCGTTGGTTTCTCTTGGCAAATTGTTGTTAAGCGATTTACGACGTGTAGCCGGGACGCTAGATAGTAATAACGGAGATAGCCAATACCAACGAGTCTGTGATCAATTAGTAGTAAGCTTTGACCAGCCTGATCTTACACTCTCCGCGCGTTTACTTGAGCAGATAAAAAAATATGGTATTTGCAGGTTAGGGATGATGCTGGCAAATAAATACCGACGAGTGCTTAGTCAGGAGCCGTTAGAGGTGCTGAGTGAATCGCGATTCAATGAGGAGCAGGTGTTTTCATGGCAGCGTCAGCGTGCGCTTGAATCGGCGGATCGCCAAAGCTTTGAGGCATTTTTAGCTAGCAAAAACGAGTGATGCTAAAGAAAAAGTTATAAAAATATGGCTTAATAAATATTAGAGACGGTATTTTGCTTCTGTCAAATAAATTTATCATAACTAAATAGTATAGCAGCGTCCGCAGTGCATATTGCAAAACCATTAAACTCCTTCTATGGTAATATTGTCATTGTCTTTGATCTGCGCTCTTGCCTGGTATTGTGAAGTGACGATGAAGTGGCAAATGCATATCTTGCAATGTTTGTTGACAGTCTTTATTCAATTCACGGATATTAGCGCCAAGATTGAAATAATCGTTGCCGTCGTTGGTAAATTTTTTATTAGCGAAAACGTTCAAGTGGTGTTTATGCATCCATTATATCATCTTGAGCGTGATAGGATTATAGCTAATGATGTATTATTTGACCGATACATGATGAGTCCTGCTAAGCTACAGAATTTTTTTAACCGTGTATTGTAGTTTTTACCTTTACTAAAAATTCAGATCAGTTCAGTGTCATATAATGTAGAGGAATATTTCTTTAATTAAAATAGTGTCCATAGAACCTTGTAATACTAATAAAATCAGCTTATTAATAATTTAAAAATTACTTTTACTATTAATATAGTTCGAGAGAGATAAGTATCTGCTCTTTATTAAATAAAAATACAATTTATTCAATAAGCCTAATGTGCCGACGTAGAAGAGTATTTGCTTAATTAATTGATTATACGCCTGTTTGCAGGAAGTCAACAGCTGCTCCAAAATTATTTTTTCGCTGCCGTTGATGGATACATAATGAGTTATTAGCACCAATCGCCGCTCGTTCGTTGAAAATTATGTTGATATTTATTATTGCCGAAGGCCGGACTCGAACCGGCATACCTAAAGGCGGTTAATTTTGAATCAACTGCGTCTACCAATTTCGCCACTTCGGCACTGAAAATGGGACAAATAGTATGTTGTATTATACTGTTAATAAATTCTGGTGCAATATTAATCTAATCTGTTAATTAGTGCTCCTGCTTCATTTTAAAGATCGTTATTGCTACTTGTTTGGTAACGAAACTATAATATAAGTTATTTTATTCAATGAGCATTACATCGCTAGGGGATGCTCGTGCTGGCGTTATAATCTGTAGAAATTTGCCTAATAATCGTTTTATTTTTGACGTATCTATTTCTTTTCCAGAGCGCTCGATGATAACCAAGTTTTTTAGTGGTGATTATTTTTTGTTTAAACGTTGGGGAGCGTTTGATTTCTATCAGCATAACTCAGTTATACATAAGCTCCTTTTCATAAGAGATTTGATTTTTAGCTAGCTGCCTATCATGGTTAAAGTAGGTATTATAATGCCGTTATATTGGTAATTTTTTATGTTTTGCGCTAGTTCGATCAGCTTTGCATTTGTTACACCATTTCGCGCAAGAGGTCAGAGCAATATGCCATATGTCGTGGCATATTGACCGCCACATGTTTATTTGTTGATATCAGCCGTAATGGCTCAGGTATCTATTAGAACGCAAGTGATCTCCCATTTATTAAAAATTTTTCGTTTATTCAAGATAGTACGCACCAATAGGTTGCTAGCAAGAAATGAAGTAGTGGTTAATGGTGTTTAATAGAAAATATAACCATTGAAAACAAAAGTTTGGCTATCATAGACGCATTCTAACAGAATGGAGTCATGTCACGAATACAACAGTTATTTAGTGACTCCTAACATTGTTAGGTTCAATTTCTAGCTGGAAACCATGACGATGGGATATGCATTGTAATAATGACTAGCTAGGTATACTGGTCACAAATGGCGTGGTAAGGCAAATTATGACTATGTTATAGGGTATGGTTTTATTTAAAGATGGTTTAAAATTTGCAGTGTACTATGAGGAGAGGTTTGCTTATGGTGATATCGGATACGTGCCAAGGGTAAAACGTGGAATAATTCAGTGATGGCACTACTAACTAGATGTTAACGGTAAATTTATTACCATCGAGATACGCAATTGTGTGTCACACTAGGTCCGCCTCCTTCACCACAAGCATTCGCCTGGTCGCAGTTTAGTGTGTCTCCGTAGTTAAACGGATATAACAAGCCCCTCCTAAGGGTTAGTTACAGGTTCGATTCCTGTCGGGGACACCACTTATTTTTATATTACTGCATTAAATTAAACCTATCTGTCTTGATATTAAGTAAGAAAATTTATTGAAAAAGTTAATGATCTATAATTCAATAAAACCGAATGCCACTATGGTTTTAATGAGTTATTTGCCCGTTTATCAACCATGTCTCGCTTCATTAATTTTGCTGCAGCTATGTACGGGGCTCGATTGGCACACCGGGGCCTCCATAATCGCCGATAAATAGGGGTATAAGACCATTAGCCGCTTGGCGTAGAACGAAAGTGTTGGGGGATTTATTAACTATGCTGCCCAGGATGAATATCCCTCGTTCAATAATAGCGATTCAGAAACCTTGTTCAGCAATATCCAATGCGAAGTAGCTGATAATAATATCTGCTCCGGCGCGTTTGATGGCTCCCAAAGTTTCACGCACGATTTGTTGTTCATCAATCGCCCCGGCTGCTGCGGCAAATTTGATCATCGCGTATTCGCCACTTACCTGATAGGCCGCTAGCGGTAGATGCGTGGCTTCACGGATATCACGAATGGTGTCAAGAAATGCACCAGCTGGTTTGACCATCAATACGTCTGCACCTTCCTGCTCATCTAGCAACGATTCCCGAATTGCTTCACGACGGTTCATCGGGTTCATTTGGTAGGTTTTACGATTGCCCTTCAATGCCGTGCCACCGGCTTCACGAAACGGGCCATAAAAAGCCGAGGCAAATTTCGTAGAATACGCCATGATTGCTGTTTCGTAAAAACCGGCGTCATCTAGCGCCGTTCGGATTGCCTGAACCTGGCCGTCCATTGCCGCCGATGGGGAGATAAAATCGGCTCCGGCGCTGGCGGCAACCACTGCTTGGCGCCCAAAATTTACCAAGGTAGCGTCATTATCGACACTGTAATCATGCACTACGCCGCAGTGACCATGGGTAGTGTATTCACAAAAACAGGTATCAGACATCACTATCATCTCCGGTACCGTATGTTTACAAATTTGCGCCATACGTGCTACTAAACCATTTTCATTCCAGGTATCACTGCCCACTTCATCCATATGGTGGGAAATACCGAAGGTCATTACGGACTTGATCCCGGTTTTAGCACAACGTTCAATCTCAAACGCCAGACGCGATTCTGGGATTCGCATTACACCAGGCATGACGGATACTGGCATATAATCACTGACGTTTTCTTCAACGAAAATTGGTAGCACCAGATCATCTATTCGAACTTCGGTCTCCTGGAATATGGCTCGTAAAGAATCGGAACGCCGCAGACGGCGGGGGCGACAAATGGGATAAACATTAGACATTTTTATTCCTGATGGGCTTTTTTGGATAAATCTAGCCGTAGTCGAGCCTTTTTTTAAAAGGCTGTTGTTAAAAGTTTCTTCAAGCCATTTGCGTTTGGTGAGAAAAATCTAAATTGCTTTTTAAGCATGTACTACCATAGCTATAACTCCTTTTCGCTATGTATCTTAATGTGAGTGAACCCACAGAATAGCTTATTTATTCATGATATGGCTATCTCTGCCAGATCGCGTCGATGTCCCAAGAGCTATCATCGATTTTATGCATGGTCAGACATTTATTTTGCTATCATATGTATCATGAGCTCCATTATTGGTAATTTCTTTAATTTTTGGTCACTTCAGGATAGTCAGAGTGGATGATGTTCATTTGTAGTGACTACTACATGGTGCTTACACCAGATACGGCTTTTTTGAACGTATGTATTTGGTTGTTTTATGTAGCTTAACTAAATGATTTTAGCCCAGTGCATCATAGCACTATGAGCAATAATTTTATTTAATATCTGTTTACTAGTACTAGTGCTGATATAATTTGGGCAGGTAGAGAAACATTAATTAACTAAAATGACGTTTATAAAACCTTATATGCCCATAATGTTAAGTAGATATTTATTTTAACATCAATACAGTTGTGATCGCCATCTCTGAATATAAGTTTATCCTAGTTAAAGTATTTAACCAGAATCTCAGTAAGCCGCGGCTGATGAATGTTTTTGTAAATTAGGTGCAATGAGTGATTTTAAACTTATGTACCATGCATTAATTAAAAAAGTTTGATGTATTCAATAATAAAGGTTTTTGTAAAAGCGAATGGAAAGTGAGAATACATGCTCAGAAAAAATGTATCGGCGCAAGCTTTATATGGCAATCAGTACTGCAACCATGACCATAAGTCGCTCTAATTTATAGCGGAGTAATATAACAAATACAGCAGTACAGTTTAGCCGCTTGCTATGATGCATATCATAGCAGCAAGATATAAGGAATTAAATCGTTGATAGCCCTTGGAAATGAGTCATGGACGTGCTCCGTGTTGATAAAATCAAGTATTGGTTGATCAACGTTTCATAGGAAATAATAAATATTAGAAAAAGCTTGGACAGCATCGTATTTTAGAGCAGGTTATTATGCCACGAACAAACAGTTATTTGATAATACTTTTGAGATTCCCAGATTACAATGCCCAGTAGGAAAGTCATGGTGATGGAACGCACATTAAAATAATTTAGCTCAGTCTATCTATCACTGATGAGTCATGTGAAAATTAAGTTGTTAGGTTTACATCGATAGCGTGTTCGATTGGGGAAATAAACTGCTCAAGGGAGTTAAGTGTATTATCGCTATAAAGCGAGTATAGTGAACAAGAAAGCATTGTTCTTAACATGTGCGAGCCGAGGAATTGGCCATACACGGTCAAGTATTTTCATGACGTCGACTTGCGTCGATGCAGTACTCCCTATAATTAAACAGAAGCTGGTCGGCCGTAAATAACGCTGTGATTTCACTAAAAACAGTGACGGGTGCCTAGGAGTGATGAATACCAATGATTCCATATGGCTGCGAGTATATACCATTAATTGCGTTGCTGGTGAGTGGCTTACAATTGTCATTAACATTAAGGTATTAGATTCAATACAATAGCGCCCGGTGAAATCAAATACTTCCATCTTGTCGCTTGGCAACCAGAAAATGATTGAACGGCAAGCCAGAAGATGGGTAGCCATCGCATCTATTTTTGTGCACTCATGGTGCCTCTTACGTCAACGGAGCGAGAGGCAAAGATTTTTCCAGGCTTGAAGGTTTTGCCAATCTATTAATGACTAGTGCAGCAAATGATTTCCTGATGATCTTTAACTGGCATTTTCTTTCCAACAAATCACTACTTGTGCCATGTGAAAGTAATTTTATCTGCTAGAACAGGGGCAGGATAGTTATTTATCTCGATATCAAACATATACCTTAATAGTGCTTGCTACGTGAAAATTTCAGTAGTTGGCGTGTTCAGTGATTTTAAAATGGGCTAGTAACATTGTAGGTTACTATGTGACGCTTTATCAGGAAATATATTAAACCGAAAGTTTTGGTGTTCCATGCAATGTCCCATA
Source organism: Sodalis sp. Ffu (assembly GCA_024748595.1). GTDB lineage: Bacteria > Pseudomonadota > Gammaproteobacteria > Enterobacterales > Enterobacteriaceae > FFU. Next base: position 415,575 of record CP072944.1, read on the forward strand.
ATAACTTATGCAAACGTCACACGACACTATTGTTTTACCCAGCTAATTAAAGGTAATAATTAGTGAAAGATATCAAATTGACTGCTGCATATTGCATATATTATTGGACTGTTTATCAATTTGTGGTCTTTATTGAATAAATCGGAGTTATTTCTAATTTTTGATGGAAAGGAATGATCAATAATTTTTTGAAATCTCTCTTTATAAAAATTACTAATTGGGCAAATGATAACAAGGTCCTCATTAAATGTGAATTATTTTGGTTGGATAAGTGTATAACTTCAGCGGCTGCTATTTGAGGGTAGACAAATAAAATTGCTCAAAAAACCGTTAATATGCTTATTCAGAGTATCGATCAGCACTATAATGGTGTTTATTTTTTGCCTGATGAACGAGCATTACAAGATTTTATAGATATAAGTTTTAATTAATGAAGTTTTTTCTACGTTTACGGGACTCCATAGTACTATTGGATACTACTAAGCTGAAGTTTTCTAGTTAAGACTGGAAAAAACAGAACTCACGGCCAGGCAAGATTCATATTTAGCATCACTAACATGTAAGGGGACAAATACATGATACTGAAATCATCTTCTATATTTTTAGTATCGGGTAACGTAGCTAATATAGAAGCACTATCTGCCAGTTTGTAGAAATATGTTAAAATATACTGGATATTAATCCATCAATGACGGGAGACAACATTGCTCAATAGCTAGCTTGATTCAACAAAGCTTGTTTATGATAACCATTGCCCTATGATAACGCGCTCATTATCACCATAATCGCGCACGGTGGTGATAAAGCTAAATCCGACCATGGTAAATAATGCGCGCATAAACTCACCCTGTTGCCAGCCATGTTCCAATATCAACCACCCCCCTGGCCGCAAATGTGCACCGGCATCGCGACAAATCTCTATCAGATCCGCAAGTCCGTTATGCGCTGCCACCAATGCACTTTTAGGTTCAAAGCGAACATCTCCTTGAGTTAAATGTGGATCATATGCATCAATATATGGTGGATTACCTATGATAAGATCATAGCTCGTTCCCTGTAATGGTTTAAACCAATTTCCACATAGGAATTGTACATTATTATTTAGCCCCAGGTGATATGCATTGTTATGCGCAAGTACTATTGCTGCCTTTTGGGAATCCACGCCAGTTATCCGCCAATCTGGTCGTTCCGAGGCCAACGCTAAGGCAATAGCGCCAGTGCCAGTACCTAGATCTAGCGCTTGGGCGCATGGGGTCGATAACAAACCCAGCGCCTGCTCAACCAGACATTCTGTATCTGGTCTGGGGATCAATGTATCAGTGGAAACTCTAAAATTTAAAGACCAGAATTCCCGTTCTCCGGTCAGATAGGCGATAGGTTCACCGGACTCCCGGCGAAGCAGTAGTGATTCCAGTTGCCGGTACTGGTTGTCGTCAAGCGGAGTTTCGCCAAATGCTAGTAGACGAGTGCGTGATGTACTGGTTACCTTTCCCAGCAGAATTTCAGCATCGCGTTTCGCACTTGCATTATGACACAGCCGTATGCTTGCTTGCATTATCCATTGCTGCCAAGTCATCAAGGATTCTCTGATAGTGCGGCGAGCTGATCGGCTTGATACTCCTGCATGAGCGGTTGGATTAACAGATCGAGTTTACCTTCTATCACTTCATCCAATCGGTATAGGGTTAGTCCAATGCGGTGATCGGTGATGCGTCCCTGTGGGAAGTTATAGGTGCGGATACGATTGGAACGATCGCCGCTGCCCAGCAAATTACGTCTGGTAGAGGACTCTTCTTGATGTCGTCGTTGTAGCTCGGCCGCCCGCAAGCGGGCACCTAGTATCGATAGCGCTTTGCCTTTATTCTTATGCTGCGAACGCTCATCCTGACATTCCACCACCAGACCCGTTGGTATGTGGGTGATACGGATAGCTGAGTCTGTGGTGTTAACGTGTTGTCCACCAGCACCTGACGAACGAAAAGTATCGATACGTAAATCACTGGTGTTAATGACTGGTAGTTCCGCTTCTGGTATTTCCGGCATTACTGCCACAGTGCAGGCGGAAGTATGAATCCGTCCTTGGGATTCAGTGTTCGGCACCCGTTGCACGCGGTGACCGCCGGATTCAAACTTTAACTGACCGTAAGCGCCTTCATGGGAGATCTTGGCGATAATTTCTTTATAACCGCCGTGCTCACCATCGTTGGCGCTAACGATTTCCACCTTCCAGTGGTATATTTCAGCATAACGACTATACATACGAAACAGATCGCCTGCGAATAGCGCCGCTTCATCACCGCCGGTTCCCGCGCGCACTTCAAGGAAGCACCCATGTTCGTCATCAAGATCTTTAGGTAACAGCAGCAGCCGCAGTTGCTGTTCAAGTCCAGCCAGGTTGGCGCGAAACTGTTTGAGCTCGTTTTGGGCCATATCGCGCATTTCAACATCCTCAAGCAGTTGTTCCGCGGTAAGGATATTTTTTTGTACATGTTGCCAACTCTGGAAACAAATAGTCACATCGGTCAGTTGCGCATACTCTTTAGACAGAGCGCGTAAACGATCCTGATCGGTAATAACGCAGGTAGCGCCGAGCAGCATTTCCACTTCCTCATGACGCTTTTGCAATAATTCTAATTTAGCTCTTATAGAAGCTTTCATACGTGGTATATGTACCTTACTAATACTAATCAGGTCCAGGTCCTAGACTATCGCGCAGAATTTGCAATCGCTCAATATCGCCTTTACGGGCAGCCTGTTGCAAAGACTTGGTAGGGGCATGAATCAGGCGATTAGTCAGTTTGTGGGCCATTTCCCGCACTACCAGTTCCGGGTCGGCGCCAAGGCGTAGCGCTGTTAATGCGCGCTCTTCGAAATCAGCCCGCAAAGTATCGGCTTGAGCCCGATAACCGCGGATGGTTTCCACCATCGATTGATTGCGTAGCCAGCTTATGAAATCCAAACTTTCCTGCTTGACAATGGTCTCTCCTATCAACGCGGCGTTTTTACGCTGCGCTAGATTTTTTTCAATAATTGCTTGCAGATCGTCAATAGTATACAGATAGGCGTCTGCCAATTTGCCCACTTCAGGTTCGATATCACGCGGAACAGCAATGTCTACCAATAGTATTGGCTGATAACGGCGCTGTTTTATCGCCCGTTCCACCATACTTTTTCCAATGATCGGTTTTGTACTAGCGGTGGAAGTAATAATAATGTCTGCCCGACTGAGTTGGCTATCAATTTCCGCTAAGCTAATTACTTCGGCGCTAACCTTGTCTGCTAAGCGTTGTGCACGCTCACGGGTACGGTTGGCAATTAAAAAATTTTTTACATTATGCTCCCTTAGATGGCGCGCCATTAGTTCGATAGTTTCTCCTGCACCCACCAGCAAAACTATTACCGTAGCCAAAGATTTAAAAATTTGTCGCGCTAATGTACAAGCGGCAAATGCCACCGATACTGCATTGGCGCCTATGTCGGTTTCTGTACGGACCCTTTTGGCCACGGAGAATGATTTCTGAAATAATCGTTCCAGATCCATAGATAGACTATGTCCCCGTTGGGATTCGGCGAAAGCTTTTTTTACTTGTCCTAGGATCTGCGGTTCACCTAGCACCAGTGAATCCAGCCCGCTGGCAACACGCATTAAATGGCTTATCGATTCATCGCCTAGATGCCAGTAAAAACTGTGACATACTTCGTCGGGATTAAGATGATGGAAGTCACATAACCATCGCACCAGCACCTCTTTAAAATCATCCTGTTGTTTAACACTTAGGTATAGTTCCGTGCGGTTACAGGTGGATAGTACTACACCACCCTGCACCAGCGGTTGCTGAAGCAGGCTACTGAGCGCTTTTTCGAGCGTATCAGGTGAAAATGCTATCCGTTCACGCAATGCTACCGGCGCTGTTTTGTGGTTGATCCCAAGTGCAAGAAATGTCATGGATGACGACTATTGAGTAGTACAAGTCTTAGTATGCTTATTGTCTGCGCGCATTTTACTTGATGCACAGGTTCAAGAAAAGTCACAACGCATTTTCTTCCCTAATATGATATGTGTATAGGGGATAAAATTAAATTATTAAAACGATTGACTCTATGAATAGCCTAGGTTAGCGTAAAAATATTTTATTAAAAAGATGAATATATAAAAGATGGCTTTCCTATGCCGATGTGTAAAAATATTTGCTGCATCCGATTGTTACCGATAGCGAGCCTTTTTCTAGCTGCTTGTGTACATACACCTTATAGCCTGGATGAAATCCAGATATCCCCACAATGGCATAGCAATTGGGAGTCAGTATGGCAACTTTCACGCTATCAGGCCCTGGGTACCTTCCTTTATATTTCCAGCAAACAAAAAGTGTACGCGCGATTCAACTGGCAGCAAATTAACACCAAGCACTATCGTTTGCTTTTTACCAATCCTCTTGGTTACACTGAAATAGATCTGACTGTGCAACCAGGTAGAGCTCAACTTATCAACCACCAAGGAAAACGTTACGTTAGCGATGATCCAGAAATGATGATTGCAAAACTAACCAAGATGGATATTCCACTGAATGATTTGAGGCAATGGATGTTAGGGCTGCCCGGCGCCGCTACTGATTTCATACTTGACTCTCGAGGCTATTTAAAAACGTTGAATTATCAGCACAACGGTAAAAGTTGGACCGTAAATTATCAAAGATATAGTGATGAGACCATACCGCCGTTACCCTCCAATTTGGAACTACGTCATGGCGAGAATTGTATCAAATTGAAAATAGATAGCTGGATCTTATGATCCTATATCAGTGGCCGGCACCGGCTAAACTTAATTTATTTTTATATATAACAGGTCGGCGCTTCGATGGATATCATCTTTTACAGACGCTATTCCAGTTTCTCGATTATGGCGATAGTCTCGGCATTATTCCAACTGCTGAAGGTAAAATACGGCTATGTTCCAACATCGGTGGTGTGGCACATGAAGATAATCTCGTCGTGCGCGCTGCGCGGTTATTACAACGTTACTGCTGGCCAAATGGCACAGCTAAAATGCTGGGGGCGGATATTTTTCTCGATAAAATATTACCGATAGGTGGTGGGCTCGGTGGAGGATCATCAGACGCGGCTACTGCGCTGGTGGCACTCAATCAGCAATGGAAATGCCAGCTTAATATAGATATTTTGGCTAAGTTGGCTCTGAAGCTGGGTGCCGATGTGCCGGCTTTTGTACGCGGCAGGGCGTCTTTTGCCGAAGGCATTGGCGAGGTGCTTACTCCGGCCGAACCGGCGGAAAAGTGGTATCTGGTTACAATACCGTCAGTTAACATTGCTACTTTGCAAATTTTTAGCGATCCTGAATTAAAAAGAGATTCACCGCCTCGCTCGTTTGCACAATTATTAGCCGAGCCATTTCATAATGATTGTGAGCCAATTGTAAGAAAACATTTTTTTATAGTTGAACAGCATCTTTCATGGCTGTTAAAATATGCGCCGTCGCGACTGACTGGTACTGGGGCTTGTGTATTTGCTGAATTCGATACCGAAGCCTCTGCCAATCAAGTGTTAGAGCTAACACCTGTATGGATGCGTTGTTTTTTATCCCGAGGTGTTAACGTTTCTCCGTTGCACTGCGCTTTGTCAAGGGCGCAATAAGTTTGCCGTATAGCTGCTCAACGCTACTATATAGCATTTGCCCAGCAATCCTCGCTATTTTTCAGCGTTAAGCGAATGCAATAGCTTCTCTAGACGTAAGAATAGGTTTTTCTCGTGCCTGACATAAAGCTTTTTTCTGGTAACGCCACCCCAGCACTAGCGCAACATATTGCCAATCGTTTATACATCAATCTTGGTAATGCTGCTGTTGGCCGTTTCAGTGATGGTGAAGTTAGCGTACAAATTAATGAAAATGTACGAGGTGGTGATATTTTTATTATTCAGTCCACTTGTGCGCCGACAAACGATAACCTAATGGAATTAGTTGTCATGGTTGATGCACTGCGACGTGCTTCCGCCGGGCGAATCACTGCCGTGATTCCTTATTTTGGTTATGCTCGTCAAGATCGTCGTGTTCGCTCTGCCCGCGTGCCAATTACCTCTAAGGTGGTTGCGGATTTTTTATCAGGCGTAGGCGTAGACCGTGTTTTGACAGTAGATTTGCATGCTGAACAGATCCAGGGTTTCTTCGATGTACCGGTAGATAACGTTTTCGGTAGTCCGATTCTGCTGGAAGATATGTTGCAACAGGATTTGGAAAATCCTATCGTGGTCTCGCCGGATATCGGCGGTGTGATGCGGGCCCGTGCTATTGCTAAGCTGCTTAACGATACTGATATGGCAATTATCGATAAACGTCGTCCACGTGCTAATGTCTCACAGGTCATGCATATCATCGGTGATGTAGCGAGTCGTGACTGCGTGCTGGTGGATGACATGATTGATACGGGCGGTACGCTGTGTAAAGCGGCGGAAGCGCTAAAGGAGAGGGCTGCCAAGCGGGTATTCGCTTATGCAACCCACCCAATTTTTTCTGGCATTGCCTATGAAAACATCAAAAATTCAGCAATTGATGAAGTGATTGTTTGCGATACCATCCCATTGAATCCGGCTATTAAAGCACTGCCTAATGTGCGCACCCTGACTCTTTCAGGCATGCTAGCAGAAACAATTCGCCGCATCAGCAACGAAGAATCGATCTCCGCTATGTTCGAACATTAATGCGCTTCATCATTTTTAGGTTATACTACTATGATGCTGCTATCTAGTGCTTTCATTCCCTTAAAATTACAGATTGTTTATCGTCCGCAGGTGATTTTTTAACTGTTGGTAATTAGCAGCTGCTTTGTTGGATAAAAGCTAAACTTTCCGTTTTGTTTATTTATTACAAGGTTGTTCAAACCAATGGTTTAGTGATAAGCATTATTTACTGAGATATGAGATATTTATTTAATGCGCGTTCTATGGCATTGGGCTTCCCCTAACTGTGATATGCATAGCGTATGTAGTAACGTCAGGAAATTCCGGCTGAATAGCAGCTTATTTGTAATATGATTATTTTTGCTAGAGATAGCTTTATGCATAAATTAAATTATTTCCAATAATGAAAGATAGATCACCCACTTTTTAAAAAAATTGTTTACGGCAAGCCTAAATTCAATGTCGCTAATTTAGCGAGATATAATCCTTTTTTTAACGCGGATCAGTTACGTTTTAGTTGTACACCTCAGCGTAGCTGCCTGGTATGTATGGAATAAGATTATTTTAAAGAAGGAGGCTGGCCCGTTATTTGGAAATAGTTATCATAATAACTGTATTGATATAAAAATTTTTATCTGAAATTGCGATTATTACAAAATTTTATAGACTATAGTAATGAATTTTCTTCTTCCTTAGCCAGACTCTATTTTTGCATCAGTAAACGGGCTACATATTAATTTTGATACGACATATAGATCACATTATTATTGGTTATAATCTCTTGATGATTAATGTAACGGATGCAGAAACTATTATCTAAAGAAGACATCAATAACGAAATTGATGATAGGCATCGTTGTTTATACGAAAAAAAAAGATCACTGCCCCCTGGGGCGCATAGACGTTCCGGGCAATGCTGATAAGAATAAAGCTCTGGCCAATCAATGTTTAACAGGAAATAATGAAATTGGAAAAAAGATTAACTACCATAGAGGAGATATGGTAGAGAGATCCATCTCATAAATCGGACGTATCTGAATCTACTAGTTCTTGCGGTACGATTTGAAATGCCTTGCCCTGACAGAGTGCACTAACGCGCCAGCCTTATAAGAGAGAAAACGTGACAATTAAACTCATTGTGGGTCTAGCTAATCCCGGATCTGAATACTTTGCAACTCGTCATAATGCCGGTGCCTGGTACGTCGATTTGCTGGCGAAACGCCACCGTCAGTTATTAAAGGAAGAAAGTAAATTTTATGGTTACACCGGCCGACTGACCCTTTGTGGCAATGATGTTCGCCTGCTGGTGCCAACGACTTTCATGAACCTGAGCGGTAAAGCAGTTGCAGCAATTGCCTCCTTCTACCAATTTGCCCCAAGGGAAATTTTGGTAGCTCATGATGAGCTAAATTTATTGCCTGGCAAGGCTCAAATAAGGTTCGGTGGTAGTCACGGTGGCCATAACGGTCTGAAAGATATAATCAGACGTTTGGGCCATGATGCTAATTTTCATCGTTTGCGCATCGGTATAGGCCACCCTGGTAACAAAAATAAGGTAGTACATTTTGTCCTAGGTAAACCTAAAGCAGCTGAACACCAGCTGATTGCAAGTGCTATTGACGAAGCAGTATGTTGTACCGAGATTTTAATTACTCAAGATATAGTCAAAGCATGAATTACCTTTAATACCTAATAACTCAGCTGTACAGTCTAGTTATTTTATTCAATGCGCGTACAATGGCTATTGATTTGCTCTAGTTGAGCAATGTAGTCTGACAATATTAGTGTAACAGAATAGCTTTTTTATTCGGGATATGGTTTTCTTTGACAGAAAGCTGATGGTAGTCATTTGTTTCCACTGTTCATTATTTCTTACAAGGGATAAGTCATGCTCCTGCATCTAATTACATAACTCGGCGAGAGATCAGATCTAATGGTTTTATGTTTCGTAGTATCTCGAGTTGCTAGATACTATTGCGCTAGATACTAGCTTGTCTGACCTTATGTTGTATTAGATCGCATTCATCTTCATACCAAAGAGCTTCATCAAGTAGCTACAGCAAAATATCCAACTATAAATAATGTCAGTGATCCGTGTTTAAGAGTGCCTTGTTTGTAGGGGCCTATAAACGTTATCTTGCTATAGAAAAATTTTCTGGAAAAGTTAGAAATTAAATTGTCTATTATTAGACAATTTAATTTCTTTAAACAAGTTATTTCATATAAATTAAAGTTAATTTTTTCGGTAATAATTAATTAAGCATTTAATAATAAATTTATTTAAGGTGATACAACCATGGGTTTTAAATGCGGTATTGTGGGGTTGCCTAACGTCGGTAAATCCACGCTATACAATGCGTTAACTAAAGCGAGCATCGAAGCAGTGAACTTTCCGTTTTGTACTATTAAACCGAACATCGGTATGGTGTCGATGTTCGATCCGCGCATGGAACAACTTGCTGAAATCATCAAACCGCGGCGTATGGTTCCTACCACTATGGAATTTGTTGATATCGCCGGCTTGGTCAAAGGCGCTTCCAAAGGAGCAGGTTTAGGTAACCAGTTCTTAATCAATATTCGTGAAACTGAAGCAATCGGCCATGTAGTACGCTGCTTTGAAAACGATAATATAATTCACGTGGCGGGTAAAATAAATCCAGCAGAGGATATTGACATCATCAACACTGAACTGACCTTGTCTGATCTCGAGATTTGCGAAAGAGCGATTTACAGGGTACAAAAACGTGCCAAGGGCGGCGATAAAGATGCGCAGCTGGAGTTATCAGTGTTGGAAAAAATGTTATCACACTTGATCAATGTCGGTCAGCTGCGTACGTTGGGATTAAGCGATAAAGAAAAAAACTCTATCCGTTATCTCAGCTTTTTGACGCTGAAACCCACGATGTATATCGCGAATGTTAATGAAGACGGCTTTGAAAATAACCCCTACCTTGATACAGTGAAGGCAATTGCTGTTGCTGAAGGTTCGGTGGTGGTTGCTGTTAGCGCTGCGGTAGAGTCGTATATTGCCAAGCTGGAAGAGAAAGAGCGAGATCAGTTTATGGTTGAATTAGATCTCGAAGAACCAAGGCTTAATAGCATCATTCGTGCTGGTTATGAGCTGTTGAATTTGCAAATCTATTTCACTGCCGGCGTAAAAGAAGTACGTGCCTGGCCAATACCAGTAGGCGCCACTGCTCTGCAGGCGGCCGGTAATATCCATACCGATTTCAAGAAAGGGTTTATTCGTGCTCAGACCATCGCCTTTGACGATTTTATTACCTATAAAGGGAAACAAGGCGCCAAAGAAGCTGGTAAAATGCGTTTAGAAGGAAAGGACTATGTGGTTCAAGACGGTGATGTGATGAATTTTTTGTTTAATTTTAACCATTATTAAATAAATTAATGCGTTGTTTGGCTATTGAGTGATCGCATTTTATTTAATGGGAATTCTATGCGTTATAGAATTCCCCCTTAGCCGAACATGGTAATCATCGTCAAAAGTTTGAAGAATAGCTATTTTAGTTTATTCTCTCAATATTACAGCTATGGCGAAGTATTTAACTAGGAGGTCAGTGAACTGCGTTTAATTAAGGATTGGTGTCGTCTCCTAGTTAGTAATCTTAAATTTTGCTATTATGCCATAGAAGGATTTTCCTGTCGATATACAGCTATTTGCCATAGTGTTACTGAAGTTATTTAGTGTGGTGCATAAAAATTTATAATATACGGTTAGGAAAGTTCTGTATCTAGTATTAGCAATATGTGATGAGGTTGATACTATACGAACATAAAATTATTAGTTCTGACATTTTGCTGAGTAATTTAGGATACAAAAATATTATCTCTGGATGCTTGCAGATAATATGTCGAAAATTAATGAATGCCCATCCAATTATAATATGCATGGTACCATATACGATGTTGGTTAAAGGAACCATGGGGTAACTGATCTGCATTTAACATAATAATTATTACAACAAATAGCTTTGGTACTATCTACGTTCTCTGGGGAAAATAGTCATATCATGGCATAAAACAATAATTTTGCTGATTATGCATTATTAATATATGCCTACGATGGTATTTTGCCAGACATAACTCTAGCTGGCAAAGTGCAATTGATGACGGTCACGTGGAGCCCTGTGCCAGCTTTTTGTGGCTGATGTCTGGATTCTACCATCAGGCTACTGGATCAGCTGGTCCAGGCACTACATAATGCTTTGAGGGAGATGATTTCCAGAAATCGTCAAAGACCGTGATCGGCGTCCGCCGTTTATGTTCGGTACACTGGTACCAGTTTTCAATGATGCGTGCAGCTTGCGTAGCAATGATTTTGCCTTCTAGATAATCATCAATTATTTCGTAAGCCACCCTTAGCGCCGATTCATCAGGCAGTGCGGGACGATCTTCTTCTAGATCGGCAGTCGGTGCTTTTAGATAAAGATGCTCGGGACAGCCTAAATATTTTAGCAGTGCACGTCCTTGACGTTTGTTAAGTCGGAAGAGGGGATTGATATCAGTTCCACCATCGCCATATTTGGTAAAAAAACCAGTTATTGCTTCGGCGGCATGCTCAGTTCCCACAACTAGTCCAGCGGTCATAGCGGCTATACTATATTGTGCTTTCATGCGTTCACGAGCCTTTTCATTGCCCTTGATGAAGTCACTCATGGTAATGCCTGCATTGCGCAAAGTTGCTTCACTGGCCAAAATAGCATTTTTGATGTTAATAGTTAGTACGCGGTCAGGCTGGATAAATACGATGGCGTCCCGGCAGTCCGCTTCATCTTTTTGTTCATCATAAGGCAAGCGTACAGCGATAAACTGATAATTCTGCAAAGAGGTCTCTTGGCGCAGTTCGCTAATGGCCAGCTGGCAAATTTTTCCCGCTAGGGTCGAATCCTGGCCGCCGCTGATACCTAGTACTAAAGTACGCAAAAATGTATGTGTTTTTAGATAAGCTTTTAGAAAATCCACGCTGACCCGGACTTCGGCTGCAGGATCTATAACGGGCTTTACGCCGAGCAAAGCAATAATTTCTTTTTGTTGTATCATTTACTTTATCTCCTGGAAAATGAAGCTTGTGGGTATCGCAATTTTTATGACAACGGTTAGTTTAAAAAAAGTATAAAAGCTAGAAGCGAAAGGATAACTCGCTACGACCGCTTAATGCTTCTTCATGAGGCCAGCGTATGAACTTTGTGTTCTAACTAGTGTTGCCGGTTCTTTCTTTAATAATTAAAAATTATTCATACCACTCATCTGGTAAAAGGAAGACCTATAAGAGTCATTCTATTCAATGACACTGTTCCGTGCATTAGGTCTTACCTTGTTTGGGCATTGTAATTTAGTAAATATCAAAGATCTGCCAAATAGCCATTTTATTAGTGAAATAGACTTTTCTTATAGCTTATCGAGGGCAACTAATTTTTAGTTAACAGTCCATCGCATTTAGCATGATGCAGATCATACACTTCGTCGTTGGTGGCTTCTTTAAATTTTTTGACTTAATTACTGCAAGTGTCCAAGTATGCTTAGGTATATGTTCGATTACTATCGAAGAGGTCATAACTGATGATTTATGTATCGTGGTTATCAATCGGCATATATTGCTTGCTCTAAAGTGTGGTATTTTTTTGACAGTATGTTCTGCTTTTATTCGTTTTTTCACCAAAGACTTTAAGTTTAATAGCGTTAATATCACTATGTAGTTGCGTGTCGAGATTTTTATCATCATATGAAGCTTTTCAAGCCCGTTTACTGATTATATGGTAGAGCTCAGGCGAAAATTACAACATTTATAAAACAAAACTATAATTTTTGTAGGTGTGATGGCTATTTTTAAATGTGTATTAGAGCTTTTTTAAAATAATTTTATTTTCTCATATTTATATAGCAACTTAGGTATCTAATTAAAATGTTAGAGCCGTGTTTGATGAGTGCTTTATTGTAGTTCGGCTAATTAGTAATTAAAAAATTTTTTGTATAAAGTTAGTGATCATCTAATTCATTGATGATTAAAAATAAATCTAGAAATTGCTCATAGCGTTAGGGCTATTGTGCTAAAATTTTTAATGAAGACGAATGAAAAGTTAGAATACATGGTCAGGAAAACGTTGTAGCTGTCGTACACTGCATGTGGTGGCTGTATCATACACATGAGATTATAAAAATGTCACGTATACAAAAGCATTAGAAAAATTAAGAGATTTATCGACGGTAAGATTTTATTTAACAGCGGCTTTGCCACACTATCATGTGGTGATGGGCTCTTCCCTTATAGCGTCAGCAGTACTATTTTGCCTCGTTTAGAAGTAGTTCCTTCAGCGCATCGAAGTAATTCTGATTTTACTGCTTTATCCAGCATCTGTACCATTATGCGACTAAATGATAATATCCTCGTTCACCTGGAATTAATATTAGGTTTAAGCATCAGAGTAAGTTCAGGAATAATAGTTTCCAGGTTGATTATCGCAACATAAATTCTCTTTACAAGGTAGGGGGTAAAAGAAGTTGTTCTACCTTAGGCTATTTGTTCGAATATTAAATCCCATACACCATGTCCCAATTTTTGGCCTCGCTGTTCAAACTTGGTTAAGGGGCGATTTTTCGGCCGTGGCACATAGTCGTTTTGATAGGAAATATTCCGAAAATTTTTAGAAGCGGTCATGACTTTGAGCATTTGTTCAGCATAAGGTTTCCAGTCCGTCGCCATATGGAAAATGCCACCGACGGCCAGCTTGCGACCCACCAATGTTACAAACGGTGGTTGAATAATCCGCCGTTTATTATGACGAGCCTTATGCCAGGGATCGGGGAAAAATATTTGCAATCGCGTCAAGCTCCGATCTGAGATTTTATTTTCCATCACTTCTACTGCATCGTGGTACATCATGCGCAGATTACTTAAGCCAGATTTATGTGCGTTGGATAAACAAGCGCCGACACCAGGCAAATAAACTTCGATTCCAAAAAAATTATGCTGTGGAAGCGCCGTTGCCATGGTGATCAAAGAAGCTCCCATACCAAAACCAATTTCCAGTGTTACCGGCGCTTGACGGCCGAATAAGGCGTCAAAATTTAGGGTATGCACCTGATAATTTACGCCCATTTCCATCCAGTAATGATCCAGAGCATATTGTTGGCTTTTGGTCAAACGTCCCTGACGACAGACAAAACTGCGAATACGTCGCACTGTACCACCATTCTCGTTGAATTTGGGGGAGATGACATGGTTGTTCATGACGTTTATAATATGAAAAAGTTGACTGACGCACATTATGCAAAGATAACGCTGTTTAGCAAGTATGCACATAGGTAATATTAGAGAAAAAATACCTATTTACAGCTCATTTACACTATGCTCCAATTGTATGGAATAACAGCTAAAATATTTTGCCCCTTAACTAAGGTTTCCTTAATAATGCAAACATCTTAGTTCGCGCAACAAGTGTTGGACGAAGTTATGCTACACAGACTCAGGTAATAACGGTTATACTTTCTTTTTAGCGCTTTATGGCCAAATTTTTGACTATCACCCAATTGGCCGGCCGTGCACCACTGGATGAGATGCTGCATTTATGGATCGGGCTAATTTATTACGCCCGTCCCGCAATTTACTAAAACAGCGCAAATAATTACCGAACGCTATGACGGCGTATTATCTACGGACTTTAAAACTATTATGACGCTGCTAGGTATTGGTCGTTCTACTATGTTGGCTTTTTTGGAACATAAGTACCAATCTATTCTTGACGTTAACGTGCAACAGATGTTGGCTGGTTATTAGGCTGGTTTAGCAAACGTAGAGTAGAACAACACCTGTGGTAATTGAGTCAGCAAGTTACTCCGGCACATGGAGTGGCACAATTTCAGACGATCGATGATGATGGAATGGCGCTCTGGGTTTATACCAACTCTCGGCAGTGCTTAATGTTGGTTGTTAGTCCTATTATAGGCATAGCGTACCAGTTATTTTAGTAAAAAATCTACATAACGACACAGAAGAAAACCGTTTGGTTTCTCCCAGTTTAACATGGCAATAATCTATGGCTGTAGCAGTAACCATCTGTCGGTCTAGGGGAGTTTGTTATGTTTCCTGAAATTAGCCATACCAGAAGAACGGGATTTTTGGCTGCCTAACAAAAGGTTTGTTAGGCAGCTAGTGTGAACAAATCACCGTGTTTCTCCATACTTTTATTTTTATTGGAATAGTACCGATATGGCTGAATGTTAGCACTATACTAAGCTGCACGGATGTATGCAGCGTACTCTGGTATATACTACTCTAGCTTGCCGGCTATAGGACTAACTGCAAACCAGTACAGTCTCCTAATTATTGTAACTGGATCAACTCCTGTAAGTTATCTAGTGACAGACACTGTCAATAATTAAAGAGGAATTAATAATGAATAAAAAGATTTACTGCGTTTTTTTGCAACGTGAAGCCGAAGGGCTGGATTTTCAATTTTATCCAGGGGAACTGGGTCAACGTATCTTTGAAAATATTTCTAAAGAAGCCTGGGCCCAATGGCAGAGCAAACAAACCATGATAATCAATGAAAAAAAACTCAGCATGATGAATGTAATCGATCGTAAAGTGCTGGAGCAAGAGATGGTGCACTTTTTATTCGAAGGTCAAAATGTTTATATCCAGGGATATACCCCGCCTAGCAAATAATTCCTTATCGTGGTACGTTGATCTTCAAAATAGTCTTGACCCATCCCGCAACATGAAAATTTTTCTAATTTTATTGGTCGTTGCTCCCTTATTGATATCCTGTTCGAGTAGTAAAAATAATGCTGAACATGAAGCATGTATTAAAGACACCAATAGTTTTGATATCTTAATGGGGCAATTTGCCCATAACATTGAAAATCTATGGGGGTTGAATGAGGTCCTGATCGCAGGACCAAAAGATTACGTTAAATATACCGATCAATACGGGACCCGTAGTCATATTAACTTTAATGCTGGTACGATTATAGTGCAAACTATAGCTGGCGACAATCCGACGGCACATTTGCGCCAGGCTCTTATCAGCACATTATTAATGGGTAACGACCTAGGATCTATCGATCTTTACTCCGATGTGGACGATATGCCCATAAGTAAAGAACCCTTCCTTTATGGTCAGGTGCTGGACAACAATGGTGAACCGATCCGATGGCCATGGCGTGCTACCCATTTCGCTGATTATTTGTTGCAAACTCGTATGCAAACCATTACTTCTGGCTTACATCAAATTTGGTCCGTTACGATTCAGATGGTTCCCAACCATGTGGACAAACGTGCCCATAAATATCTGGGCATGGTGCGTAAAGCCTCACAGCGTTATGGCATAGACGAGTCGTTAATTTTAGCGATTATGCAGACTGAATCTAGCTTTAACCCTTACGCGGTTAGTCATTCCGACGCACTGGGCTTAATGCAAGTGGTACAACATAGCGCTGGCCATGATGTATTCAAAATGAAGGGTAAATGGGGCCAGCCAAGCCGCCGCTATTTGTTCGATCCGAGAAAGAATATCGATATCGGTACCGCGTATTTAGCGATGCTACAGAATAGCTATTTAGCGAGCATAGTCAATCCAACTTCACGGCGCTATGCAGTGATCACTGCTTACAATGGTGGTGCGGGCAGCGTGTTACGAGTTTTTTCGCTTGATCAAAACCGGGCATTCCAGATCATTAACAACATGCAGCCGGAAGATGTTTATCAAGCTCTTTTCACCCGCCATCCATCGACAGAATCCCGACGTTATCTGTATAAGGTGAATATTTTGCAAAAACATTACCGACGCTGACAATGATAGATCTTCCCGTCTATGATTGCTCCGGAATAATCAATTATAACCGTTACCTCGGTTTTTATGCGATTTTACTGTTTTTTACATTATCTATAATGTTGCAAATTTAGAGATTTATTGATCAATCCCTGGGCAGGTTACCGTCTTGCCAACCGACAACTTAAAGCAAGTAGTAAGTTGTCGAACTTGCTTTAAGTTAAACTTGGGATAGTCAACTACATGATACACGCTGACCTAGGCTAACGGGTTTAGCTCTTACTACCTAAACCCCTGTAATTTTGATAAAGAGCTATATATTAATCATTCCCCCCTCTTCTCAGGAAATAAAATAACGACATGTCAGGAGCTTTGCTTATTTTTTTTAATTAAAGGTTATTCCCACTGGTTTATACTAGGGATACTACTACTATACTAAATAGAGTAATTTTATTCCTGACATGGCTATTCCGTTATAGGTCTGAGCGGATGATACATGTGTTATTAATTGCCACATGCTACTAGCGTTCTCTAGTAGCGCTTTTTCTTGACCATGTATTCTGCTTTTTCATCATTCTCTTTCAATCAAAGAGCTTCAAGCCTTAATAAAAAATGTCGCTGTGTCGAGTTATTATCATGACATTAATCTTAATTTAAGTACGTTTTATTGAAGCAAGTCATTTGGGGCTACGTTGTAATGCTTCTTCTGTCAGAACTGTAGTCCTTTTACATCATTTACATCATATAGCTGTGAGCCATCTTTGAATAGTATATTGGATAAGTTTTTTAATCGGCTTTCTTCTAGCAGCTATGGCTAGAAGTATCCCATCAGAACATAAGTGAGCCGTGTTTGATTATAGTGTTTTATAGAGTGGGCCTAATTTGAAAATTTCCTTGCCTATAAGAAATTATTTCTTGGTGATCTACTTCTATTATTAAAAATTATAGTCCGATTTATTTAAAACCAGAGAGACACGTTAATTTTCCAGTTAAACATGGAGTTCTTCTTTCACGTTTGCTGTCAATCTTAGCCGCAGGTACCAAGACTAGCATATCGCCGTTGTGATAAAATAGTTCTACAGTATTTGTTATTCATTCTGCTAAAAGCGTTGGTATAAAGCTTGGCTTACTATCAAAACGGTAACCTTGGTGTCGTGGGCTCTAAAAATACATATTATATGCTTTGTCAGGGCGGAGTTGATGTAGAAAATAGCGTATTACACCTGGGATTTCCTTAACTGAACCTGTCAAGTGGTACTTTTTGGTTGGTAGTTATGAATCTGTCTGCCTGTTGGACAGTTAAGGCTCTTTCGAGCTTGTTCTAGTCTTGTACGAGCTATAGTAGTTACAATTACCCCTGCAATGGGGGTAAATGAGTAAATATTGCGATTTAAGCAGAATCACTGGTTACATACCATCTCCGTCATAATTTGCGTTCTATGAGATTGCTTTATTCGCTTAAATCCACCAAAATTAACAGCGCCGCGTTGCCGCCAAAATTTTTAGGTGCTTGATGAAAGCCGATCACATCAGGATGATGTGCCAACCACCACGGTATTTGCTGTTTTAATATATGCTTACCGTGGCCATGCATCACACTGGCGCAGTACACTTGTTCACGCCGGCAGGCGGCAATAAACGCCCCCAGTTCCTGTTTAGCTTCTGTTTGCGTTAAACCGTGTAGATCCAGAAATAGCTCTGGGGTATAATCGCCGCGCTGAAGCTTTTTCATTTCATCTGATCTGGTACCTGGTCGTATATAGCGCGTCGGTCCTTGCTTTTGCAGCAGTGGCTGAAATTCATCGGGAAAATAAAAATTAGCTTCCAGCTGCTTCTGGCGCAAGAGGCTGGTTAACATGGTAGTTGTTCTGCGGAATGGCCTAGACGGTTTTACTGTATCCTGTTGCAAGAGTTTGGTACCTACCATCGTTTGCCGGAACAATCGCCGTTCCTTTTCTGCCAATTTAAATCTCTTTTTCATTTTTTGATTTTACGCGCGCTTGTTTTATCAGTTTATTTTTTGGACGGAGAAAATATCGTAATCTTCACCGAAGGTAAGTTGCTTGCTAATTTGTTTGTCACTTTATGGCAAACTAACGTTATAGAATATAAGCAATATATATTGTCGGAGAATCATATTGAATAAATTTTTTATGGATGAGGTAGTAGCGGAAATGCATACTATACTAGATATGTTGCGTTGGACGTTCAGTCAATTTAAAACCACGCAGATTTATTATGGCCACGGTACGGATAATCCTTGGGATGAAGCGCTACGATTGGTATTACCTAGTCTGTTTTTGCCGCTGGATCTGCCACTTGAAATGTATAGCGCGCGTCTGACCTCCGACGAACGAGCCCGAATAGTAGAGAGGGTCATTCTACGGGTAAACAAGCGTATTCCAGTGTCCTACCTGATCAATAAAGCCTGGTTCTGCGGTCTAGAATTTTATGTGGATGAGCGTGTATTCATCCCCCGTTCTCCCATTAGTGAGCTGATTAACGACCATTTTTACGATTTTCAGTCTCATCCACCGCAACATATACTTGATATGTGTACCGGTAGTGGCTGTATCGCCATTGCCAGTGCGTTTATTTATCCAGAAGCCGAAATTGATGCGGTTGATATTTCCACTGATGTGTTGGCAGTGACCGAACACAATATTCAGGACCATAACGTGGAGCAGCGTGTAATTCCCATCTGCTCTGATTTATTTCGCGGCTTGCCGTCTCTGGCCTATGATATCATCGTCACCAATCCCCCTTATGTGGATGAAGAAGATATAAATGATATGCCGGAAGAATTTCAAGCTGAGCCGTTGCTAGGTTTTGCAGCCGGCAGTGATGGATTAAAGCTAGTGCGTCGTATTCTAGCTTGCGCGCCAGACTATCTTACCGATGACGGCGTGCTGGTTTGTGAAGTGGGCAATAGTAGGGTGCACTTGATGAAACTTTATCCGCAGGTACCATGCCGTTGGCTAGCATTAGCAAACGGAGGCAAGGGCGTTTTTATGCTGACTCGTCGTCAATTGGTGAATTGCAGTGAAATTTTTAAGTTGTACCGTGACTGATCAGCATACCGACAGTTATCCGTAACACTTGTGCGCTACGTAGGAGCTATTACGGTTACTGTGTGTTTTATAGGCATTGGGAAGGAGTCCCCAGATGGCAGGGAACAGTATTGGACAGTTTTTTCGCGTTACTACTTTTGGTGAGTCGCATGGGCTGGCGTTGGGTGGAATTGTTGATGGTGTACCGCCTGGCATTTCCCTGAGTGAAAAGGATTTGCAGCATGATCTTAACCGCCGTCGCCCCGGGACTTCTCGCTATACCACCCAGCGTCGCGAGCCAGATCAGGTGCAGATTCTTTCCGGCGTATTCGACGGGCTGACCACCGGTACTAGTATCGGTTTGCTAATTGAAAATACTGATCAACGTTCGCAAGATTACAACGCAATTAAGGATCTTTATCGACCAGGTCATGCCGATTATAGCTATGACCAGAAATATGGCCGACGTGATTACCGTGGCGGTGGTCGTTCTTCGGCGCGCGAAACAGTGGTGCGCGTTGCAACCGGCGCTATCGCTAAAAAATACCTGGCCGAGCAGTACGGTGTAAAAGTGCGGGGTTTTCTGGCGCAAATGGGTGATGTTTATTGTAAGCTAAAAGACTGGGCTCAGGTGGAACAAAATCCGTTTTTTTGCCCCGATGTTAACCGATTGGAAGAGTTGGACGCGTTAATGCGTGATTTGAAAAAAACCGGTAACTCCATTGGCGCGAAAGTGACAGTAGTGGCAGAAAACCTGCCAGCTGGGCTGGGGGAGCCGGTATTCGATCGTCTTGATGCTGATTTGGCCCATGCGCTGATGAGCATCAATGCGGTAAAAGGTGTTGAAATTGGTGATGGCTTCTCGGTTATTACCAAGCGTGGAAGTGAAAACCGTGACGAAATAACTCCCGCCGGTTTTCAAAGCAACCATGCCGGCGGTATTTTTGGAGGCATCAGCAGCGGGCAGCCAGTAATTGCGCATTTGGCACTGAAACCTACCTCTAGCATCATGGTGCCAGGTAGAACTGTGACCATCCGCAACGAAGCGGTGGAGATGGTTACTCATGGCCGTCACGACCCTTGTGTCGGTATCCGAGCCGTGCCTATTGCAGAGGCGATGATGGCGATAGTATTGATGGATCACCTGTTACGGCAACGAGCGCAATGCGGAAATGTGATTGCGGCAGCACCGATATGGTAACGGTATGCATTATGGTTTATTGTGATTGTTGGCAAGAATGGCACTAAGCTACAGAAACCATTAATCCTTCCGGGACACATCAATGTCTGGTTTGGATGTAGCTACTATGTCTAAAGTGTGTAGTAATTACTGCTTCGTCTGTGCACTACAAACTACCATGTTGATACACTGGCGATCGATTGGTTACAGTAGAGTCCAATCCTGCTTTTGGTCCTCGACCCATAAGCATGTGCAACTGCGTTGGCCATGCATTATTTTGCTAAGGCATAGTCACTTAACAGAACAGAAATTGAATATCGCATCCTTCTTAGCTCCCTCATTAGAATCATCCTCATAGCACCTACAAACGGATCTGTACCAATTGTTCGCTTCTTTTATAGTTATATATAATTTTATTTTCTGTTGATATCATGTATCGGTGTTAAAAATTGGTACCCCAGGTAGTTGGGTGGGGTGATTTTTAATCCTGATGTACGGCTGTTCATGAATAGAGGTTCTAATTTTACGGTGTTTGATTTTGTTGCACTATATAAGTTTAAATAAGTTTAATTTAGCTAGAGATACTCCTTCCATTACAAGTCCTTAATTTTAACAGCCTGATGTTGCTTATATTGTTAAGTTAAGATAATTAACTTTTTTGTTAGGGAAGGATTATCTGCTATGCAAAGCAAAAATTTAAAATTATTAATTGGGTGATCTACAAAAATGCCATCATAAAACGCAGTTTCACTCATATTATAGTTGAATATTCAATCCTTTGCGCCTATATAAAATAAATAAAATTGCTCAAAATCGTGTTCAAGGCAACTAGTCGCAAATAGTGACAACAGCATTGATTGAACATTCAATTTTACCTTGCAGAATTCTATCTACTCATCCTTAAGCTGAAAGTTTTTTAATACACTGTATTAGCGTAAACTTCAATGTGGCATTTACATCACGATACATGAGATCATCAGCGACTGGTGATGGAGAGATGATGATATGCATCATAGCCAAGATATGCTGCTGGCTATAAAGAATCAGGCCGCTTTACTCCACGAAAAGATACTGGGATTATAGCCTGGTTATACTAATTTAATAAAAATTAAGTAATCGCCAATAGATGCTTAACATAAAATCATGAACATTGAAAATAACTTGTGCTGTCTGCGGATATATTCAAATATCACTAGCACCACTAAGATCGGTACTCTTCTCAAGAGCCATGCCATGAATAATAAAGGTAATTCGACTATGTATTGAATAAAAATGTCTTTAGTATATTTCCTGTCAGAAATATATAAGTGGCGTGAAAACTTTTCGATTAAGAAAAGGTTTTTGATGCTACATGTATTAAATACATCCTAATGTTTACTGATGTATGGCATGTATAGTACTGATAATGTAAGAAGAACATTCACTAACTAAAAACAGAGTTTATAAAACATTGTAATGTTCGTCATGCTATAACTAACACTTTATTTTAACATGATATAGTTGTGATAGCTATCTTATTCTATTGTATCAAGTAGCTATGGATAAGCTGTACAACTAAAATTTAGTGAGCTAGGTTTGATGAGTCGTTGATATTCAATACAGCGATCCTGAATCGATTTTTTGCATTGCCGTGTAAAAAATATGGCGGTTTCTCCTATCATCCGCCAGACCGTCCTAATAAAAAAGTAAACATAATTAAACTTTGGAATCCAAGTGTACCTTTATTATTTCAACTTAATACGACAGGTTCCATGGCGAAGCGTATCACGGCAAACGTCTCATCTGCTTGAAGAAATAGCTTGATTCTCACTTGATGGTTTTCCGGTATAAATTTTGCTAATTTCCATTTATCGGACTTGTTCAGCTTACATCTGTAAGCTAAAGTGCATGATTTAAACTTAAATATTATTACAAGAGGTATTAAATGAAACGTGCTGTGATTACCGGCCTGGGAATCTTATCAAGTATCGGTAACAACCAAAAAGAAGTTCTGACCTCTCTACAACAAGGCCGATCAGGGATCACATTTTCCCAAGAATTGAAAGATTCCGGTATGCGTAGCCATGTTTGGGGCAATGTAAAACTTGATACCGCTGGGCTAATTGATCGCAAAATTGCGCGTTTTATGAGTGATGCTTCTATATATGCTTATCTATCCATGGAGCAAGCGATCGCGGATTCAGGACTTACTTCAGAGATGGTTTCCAACGATCGTACCGGTCTTATCGTTGGCTCGGGGGGGGGGTCTCCACGCAATCAGGTTGCTGGATCCGATGGTATGCGTGCCCGTGGCCTGCGTTGCGTCGGCCCTTATATGGTAACTAAGGCGATGGCCTCTGGTGTCTCTGCATGTTTAGCGACCCCGTTTAAAATCCGCGGAGTCAATTACTCGATCAGTTCCGCCTGTTCGACCTCCGCCCATTGTATCGGTAATGCGCTGGAGATGATTCAGTTGGGCAAACAAGATATCGTATTCGCTGGCGGTGGAGAAGAGCTATGTTGGGAAATGGCTTGTGAATTTGACGCCATGGGGGCACTTTCCACCCGATATAATGAAATGCCTGAAAAAGCTTCACGCACCTATGATGTGAACCGCGACGGCTTTGTTATAGCCGGCGGCGGCGGTATTGTCGTAGTTGAAGAGTTGAAACATGCGCTCGCGCGCAGTGCTCATATTTATGCAGAAATTATCGGTTATGGCGCGACCTCTGATGGATCCAACATGGTGGCTCCGTCTGGCGAAGGAGCGATCCGTTGCATGCAAATGGCATTAAAGGATGTCGATACGCCCGTGGATTACCTCAATGTTCACGGTACTTCGACGCCGGTCGGTGATGTTAAGGAACTATGGGCTATCCGAGAAACATTCGGCAACCAGCATCCTGCATTCTCTTCCACAAAAGCGATGACCGGCCATTCTCTGGGCGCGGCAGGGGTTCATGAAACGATCTTTACTTTGCTGATGCTTGAGCATGGTTTTCTTGCCTCGAGTATTAATATTGATGAACTGGATCCGCAAGCAGAAGGCATGAATGTTATTACTGAACCTACCAAACGCGCATTGACCACGGTGATGACTAACAGTTTTGGTTTCGGTGGCACTAACGCTACATTGGTGATGCGTAAATATCGGTAAACGTTAATTTTCTATTACATCCCCATTGTATCCTGTTAAAAATAGTCCGATTTTATACATGCTTACTTTGGATACTATGCAGGCGAATAAATCGAATGTATTTTTAACAATGTCATTAATTGGGTAGGCGGCAACAACACTATCATCAAACTCGGTCTAACTTTTTGGTTTGGTTGGATAGCTATTGTTACTGCTTAGCATAAAATGCAATCGCTCAAAAGAGCACTTCCAGTCCACTACTCAAAAATGGCTATCAGCACTATATGCTATTTAAATCAATTTATTATTAATATATTGTGAGTAGTTTTAAATTTTAATTAAATAAATATTTTTTATTTTGAACATTACATGTATCAGTAAATAATATGCAAGCTAATTTTATGATAAAAACTTTGACTTGCGACAATATTGCTCATATTGCTATTAATGTAACTGAGTTGAAAGTCTTTGGTGAAGAAAATAAACAGTCAGAATATAGGGTCAAAAAGTATCATGTAGTAAGAGCTGCCTGCAGCGGCGATGTTATAACACATAACACTATCAAATCTGATCTATTGGTGAGTAATCTAACAAATGCAAAAACGCAATATTTTAGCGCACATGCTGTTGGCTAATCAAAATTAGAATAAAATAATGACATTAGAAATAATAAGATTGATTATTTAGACGCCTTTGGCGTAGCGTTTAATTCTTAGTTCAGTGCCGGCAATTTAAGTATAAAATTTGGTCTATTGAGACAGGCATGAACGGGGAAGTTATGTCCTCAGGGTAAATTTAATGGCCTTACTTTTGGCCTCGGGTTTAACCACTGTTGCTCAGTGCTGCCCCGCTGTTTTATTACTATTGGCTCAAATTACGACATTCATTACATCAATTATTTTCAGAGCTTTATTTTGGTATTTGTTGGATTTCTCCCTCTGAGAGACATCCGGCAGGATCGTCTCAGTAACATTCTACTTATCTCGCGGCGGGAGATGTCTTTGGGGCTTGACTGGAGCAAAGTTAGGATTGGAGCAGTTGGGCGTTTTGAGGGGCTGTGTTAAATAAATTTAGGTTACTTTAATTCAAGTACTGCATTTAGTTCGATGGGTACTTAGCTAAATCGTTTTATTAATGTGCATATGGTTATGGTTTCTTCTTAACTTAGGCATCCTAATGTTAGGAATCCGCCGAATGTGATTTCATTCGTGACATGGTTTCTTACATTATTCTCTGTTAAACGTTGATTAACCACCCGCTTAGCATTGTTATGCTGTTACGATAAACACTATCGTTGGTGGTTGCATTAATTTTTTGGTAATATGTTACAAACGTTCAGGTATAACGACTTGGCGTTTTTTTTATCTTGTATCCTGACTCTCCAATCACATTCATCATTCAGTAGCGTCATAGCAATTATGCAAGTATGAATAGTGTTGGGGTGGCATCAATGTTTTAGCCGATTTACTGATGTATGCTAAAATTTTATGATGTCTATTATCTAAATAATGTACTAAGAACACTTTTTTTTAATAATTTTATTTGTCATATAATTAGCTGTAGCTAAAACATTAGCTAATCATAATGTTAGCAAATTGCGTTTGATGATGTTGTTATTGGTCAATCACTTAATTGAAAAAAAAGTTTGATGGTATCCTATATTGAAAATACAACCTATTTCAAGATTCAGGCTAGTGCGTTACCTGCGCTTGCGGTCAGCTAGATGATGAAGAACGTCACATAAAAAGCAAACCAAATGCCAGCGGCAAGTGGGTTTTTAGTTTTTAGGTTTGAAGCTCGGCGATAAGCGGATTGGTAACCGGTTACAAAGTTGATTGTTTAGCATTTGATACTGGGGGCTCTGTATTCGGATGGTGGTAAAAATATATTACATTACAGCAATGACCTGATCGTTGGTCAGCTGAGTATGGTATCTGATGCAGTGCTACCTGCTGTTATTTGTTATAATTTATAGAGTGTTTTAGCACTCTAATCCTCTTTTTTTATTTTGATGGGAGTAGCCTGCTCGATCCTGTGAAGATATTAGTTGATGAAAATATTCCTTATGCTCAGGCGTTGTTCAGCCGATTAGGAAAGGTGAAAGCGATAACGGGACGTGAGATCCTCACGAGGCAACTGATGCAGGCTGACGCTTTGATGGTGCGTTCCGTGACTCGGGTCGACAGCGCCTTGCTTGACGGGAGCCGGATAAAATTTGTTGGTACTGCCACCGCAGGTACTGATCATATCGATCAGGATTGGCTGGCAAAAGTAGGCATAGGTTTTTCTGCTGCCCCAGGCTGTAATGCTATTGCGGTGGTGGAGTATGTATTTTCTTCTTTGCTTTGGCTGTCCCAGCGCGATGGTTTCTCCCTGCTTGATAAAACCGTGGGCATAATTGGAGTTGGTAACGTTGGTAGCCGTCTACACCAGCGGCTTGATGCTTTTGGCGTGCGCACATTGCTGTGTGATCCGCCGTTGGCGGAGGCTGGGGCACCTGGTAACTGGCAGCCATTAGAAAAACTGGTAGCCGAGGCGGACGTGTTGACCTTCCATACGCCGCTAACCCGCGATGGGCCGTATGCCACCTGGCATGAGGTCGATAGTGAGTTGCTGGCGGCGTTGCCGGCTAATCGCATTTTGATTAATACCTCTCGCGGCGCAGTAGTGGATAACGCCGCATTACTGCAAGCGCTGGAAGGAGGCAAGAAACTGAGCGTGGTTCTGGACGTTTGGGAGCCTGAACCGGTGTTGTTGTTATCGCTGCTAGCCCGTGTAGACATCGGTACTGCTCATATTGCTGGTTATACTCTTGATGGTAAGGCACGAGGGACAATTCAGATATTTAATGCCTATAGTAATTTTCTTGCTTCCAGTGAGTCTGCAGATTTAACATCATTTTCGCCACGGTCAGCAATAGGGCACATCAGGTTGCATGGTGTCATTGATGAAAAAGCGTTACGTTGGCCGGTACAGCTAGTGTATGACGTGCGACGCGATGATACGGCACTGCGCGCAGCTGCTGGACAGCCAGGAGAATTCGATCGATTGCGCAAACATTATTTTGAGCGCCGTGAATGGTCGTCGTTATGTGTTGAAACCGATGATAGCGTCGGTGCGGATAAACTTATACAGCTCGGTTTCAGTGCATGTCACTGCTCAGATTAAACCATTGTAGCAATAACCTGTCTTGACAGGTTTAGTTATCTTCCAGGCAGCGTGTTTTGAAAGTTGTCAGCCTGCGTTTATTAAATGCTATATAACCCAGTAGTGTTCATTTACTGTCATGTTGGTCGAAAGATCTGCTAGCCTGACCTTTTGCGCCGGCCAGCGTTCTTTTAGGAGATAAATTGATGTCTGAAGGTTGGAATATTGCTCTATTGGGGGCAACAGGTATAGTCGGTACGGCGTTGCTGGAAATCATGCAGAAACGTCAATTTCCGTTCTGGGAGCTATATTTATTATCCAGTGAATGCAGTGCCGGTAAAAAAATACGCGTAAACGGTCAAAATTTACAGGTCATTGAGGCGGCACAATTTGACTGGTCTCAGGCGCAGCTAGCTTTTTTTGTTGCTGGCCCCCATGCATCGGCGCTTTATGCCGCTGACGCTACCGCTGCTGGTTGCTTGGTTATCGACGGCAGCGGGCTCTTTGCTCTAGAGTCGGACGTTCCACTAGTTGTGCCGGGAGTGAATGATGATATGTTAGCCGACTATCGCCAGCGCAATATAATGGCGGTGGCGGATAGTCTGACGAGTCAATTGTTATTAGCGGTAAAACCACTCATGGATTTGTCTGGTCTTAAGTATTTGCACGTCAGCAATATGTTGTCGGCGTCAACGCACGGTAAAGCAGCGGTGAATGATTTAGCCGGACAAAGTGCCCGCCTGCTTAACGGTTTGCCCACTAAACCAGGACCTCGTCAATTGGCGTTCAACTTATTGCCGTTGCTACCAGACGAAACGGGATCTGTGTGCAGTGAGCGCCGCCTGGTAGACGAAGTACGCAAGATATTGCGCGATGAAAGACTACCGATTTCGGTGAATAGTGTGCAAACTCCGGTGTTCTATGGTCATACGCAGATAGTTCATTTGGAAACTCTGCGGCCGATGGCCGCCGAAGAGGCGCGTAACGTATTATCAACCCGTAAAGGCATTATTTTGAGCGCCGACCATGTGTATCCAACGCCGATCAAGGATATTTCTGGCCGTGTTGAACTGAGTATTGGTTGTTTGCGCAATGATTATGGTATGCCAGATTTGCTGCAGTTTTGGTCGGTGACCGATAATGTGTGTTTCGGGGGCGCGCTGATGCTACTATTGACCGCAGAAAAGATGATGATTGAGGCACGTTGGTGATGGATGAAGAACATGGCATCGCTACCTACGACGGGTAAACCGTTGCCTGCATCGATCAATGACAGTGCAATAAAGATAGCATTGGGCATTGAATATGATGGCAGCGACTATCATGGTTGGCAGCGTCAACTGGAAGTACCTAGTGTGCAGGCTGATCTCGAGCGTGCACTATCAAAGGTAGCCGACGAGCCAGTAACAGTATTCTGTGCCGGCCGGACCGATGCTGGTGTGCACGCTACGGGACAGGTGATCCATTTTGAGACCCATTCGCGACGTCCGGTTGATGCCTGGACATTGGGGGTTAATGCCAATCTGCCATCGAAGATCGCAGTACGATGGATGTCACCGGTGACGAAAGATTTTCATGCACGTTTTAGCGCAAACGCACGTCGTTATCGCTATATGATTTATAATCACCGGCTAAGGCCGGCTCTACTAGCCAACGGTTTGACACACTATCATCAGTCGCTAAATATTCAGAAGATGGCACGTGCCGGTCAGTGCTTGCTAGGGGAAAATGATTTCACCTCATTTCGAGCTCTGCAATGCCAGTCACGTTCTCCATGGCGTAATTTGCATCATCTGTGGGTGATGCGCCAGGGCCGGTATATTATGGTGGATATTAAAGCTAATGCCTTTATTTATCATATGGTTCGTAATATTGTAGGCAGTTTGATAGAGGTGGGCTGCGGTAACCGTCCTGAAAGTTGGATTGCCAATCTGTTGTCTCAACGCGATCGGACATTAGCAGTATCCACAGCCCCAGCTGTGGGGCTTTACTTGGTTGAGGTGGATTATCCGTCACGGTTTACGTTGCCGTCATCACCGATAGGGCCGCTTTTTTTGGAAAAATAATCATTAAATCCTTTTGCGTGACCAAGATGTAAATATGGAGTGTGTGATATTTATTCATCCGTTTTATTTTTCATATTGATGTGCGGATAGCTGAACTGGTGGTACAAGATGGTATCTAGTGTTATGACATATGGTTTCTAACACTAACCATATTCGTTATCATCTCCTTGATTGTTACCTGCAGGTTTAGCGCTGCTGCAGACAACAGTCTCTAGGTTTTCTTTTGAGGGTGCTACTGGGTGGAATATATGTTGATTCCAGGTGTCCCCCCCTTACAGCCAGGTATATTTGAACATTATCAGTTCTTATAGAGTTTCATGGCGGTAAAGCCATTATTCTGGCATGTTTCATTTCTAGAGTACGCTCTTTGTACCGTGCTGTAGACGAAATCCAGCATTTATACGTGCTAATTTGCCCTGTGCAATATTAGGTGTATTTTTAGGTTGTGCACCTTATTCAGTTATTTTTTTGGTAATGTACACTGGATGATGTAACAGAAACTAAATTAGCTTATCGTAAGCTATTCCCTTGGCTGTGGGTAGCGTATAACAGTGGATGTCACGCTGTTGAATAGGTTAAAGTAGATATACTAACGGATAATAGGTCAAATAAAAAGGTTATCGATGAGCTGGATTGAACGAATTTTAAACAAAAATACTATCACTCCGGCGCGCCGAGCGAATATTCCAGAGGGGGTGTGGACCAAGTGTGATCACTGTGGGCAGGTATTATACCGAGCGGAGCTACAACGTAGTCTGGAGGTATGTCCTAAATGTGACCATCATATGCGCATGACTGCGCGTGCACGCTTGCACGCTTTTCTGGATAAAGGAAGTGAGTTTGAACTTGGCAGTGAACTGGAGCCGAAAGATATCTTAAAATTTAAGGACTCAAAAAAATATAAAGATCGCCTAGTGGCGGCTCAAAAAGCTACCAATGAAAAAGACGCGTTAGTAGTGATGAAAGGTGCACTATATAGTATGCCGGTGGTGGCCGCTTCCTTTGAATTTGCCTTTATCGGCGGATCGATGTCATCAGTCGTAGGCGCGCGTTTTGTGCGGGCTGTTGAGCAGTCGTTGGAGGATGCATGTCCGCTAGTTTGCTTTTCTGCCAGCGGCGGCGCCCGAATGCAGGAAGCGTTAATATCGTTGATGCAGATGGCAAAAACCAGTGCAGCGTTGGCCAGATTGCGGGAACAGCGTTTGCCTTATATTTCAGTTTTGACTGATCCGAGCATGGGTGGCGTTTCTGCCAGTCTGGCTATGCTGGGTGATTTAAATGTGGCTGAACCGAAAGCGCTGATAGGTTTTGCCGGCCCACGGGTGATCGAACAAACAGTACGTGAGAAACTGCCGGTTGGTTTTCAGCGTAGCGAATTTTTGCTGGAAAAAGGCGCAATTGATTTAATCATACGACGGCCGGAAATGCGTCTGCGTCTCGCTGGTCTACTAGCTAAACTGACCCATCAGCCGTTGCCACAAGATCAGCTGTCGACGGCCCCGCGCTCCGATGTTTAGTCGAAAAATTATCAGGATTAGTCAGAATCTTGACTGCGATCATTTATTGAAATATAGCAGGTATTATAAAATTTATCATAAATCAATGAAAAAAAGTGCATGAAAAATCTATCTATACCGCAAAATACGTCTCCATTATCTACGTGGCTTTATTATCTTGAATGTTTGCACGCCAAACCCATTGATTTAGGCCTTGATAGGGTGCTTTATGTAGCCAGATGCCTTGGCCTATTGCGGGTGGCACCATGGATCATCACCGTCGGTGGCACCAATGGTAAAGGAACGACTTGTCGCCTGTTGGAAGCTATTTTGCTAGCCAGTGGTGTTAGGGTAGGTGTCTATAGTTCTCCTCATTTGCTACGCTATACCGAAAGGGTGTGCATCCAGGGCGAGGAATTATCGGAAGCTGACCACAGTGAGGCCATGTCGGTGGTTGAAGCTGGTCGCGGCGCAACCTCATTAAGTTATTTTGAATTTAGCACTTTATCGGCGTTGCAGTTATTTAAACGGGCGCAGTTGGAGGTAATAATCCTAGAGGTTGGCTTGGGCGGGCGATTGGATGCTACTAATATCGTTGACGCTGATGTGTCCGTGATTACCAGTATCGCCTTAGATCATACCGATTGGCTGGGAAATGACCGTGCTAGCATAGCCCGAGAAAAGGCAGGCATCTTCCGACGCGACAAGCCGGCGGTGGTGGGTGAATGCGATAGACCGACAACTATCGATGCAGCTGCGGATAAATGCGGAGCCATGTTATTCGCTCGCGATCGCGATTGGTGGTATCATCTGGAAGGAGAGAGTTGGCACTGGTGGGATGGAGAATGCTTATTGCAAGCACTGCCGTTGCCTACAATTCCGCTGGATAATGCCGCCACCGCGTTGGCCGTCGTCCGCAGATTACCGTTTGACGTATCTGAGATGGCAATTTACCATGGTCTAAAGGTTGCTGCGATGCCGGGTCGTTTTCAGATCGTTGGTCAGCAGCCAATGGTGATTTTAGACGTGGCACACAACTCCCATGCCGCTAGATATCTGGCTCGTAGTTTAACAGAACTGTATCTACCTGGAAAAGTTAGGGCGGTCGTAGGTATGTTGGTGGATAAAGATATTCCCGCTACGCTGGCAGGCTTGCATGGCTTAGTGACAGTTTGGTATTGTGCTTCGCTAGATGCGCAGCGCGCGGCTAGCGCAGAGCAGCTAGCCGCCTATCTTGGTAACGACGCGCAAAAATTTACAGATGTGATTAGTGCTTGGAATCAGGCTATGGCAGATGCCAGGCCTGAAGATTGCGTGCTAGTATTTGGCTCTTTTCATACTGTCGCTCCGATAGTGGCACTGATAAGCAGGGAGATTAATATGGTGAGTAAATTTTAAAAACGTCTGGTGAGATTGTTATTGTCGTTTTTGTATTTATTATTTTTCCTAGCTTGTTTAATGATAAAAAATATTATCAGGATGAGTATGTGCACTTGCTGCTAGAACGGCACAGGATCGAACCAAACTACAAAGCCGCAGAGAGTACAACGGCGTAGAGGGAATTCAGGCTTGTTGGGTGTGTTGTTGGTCATATGAAATCAGCGAAAAATTTTGGATATTTTAACCAAAGATCAATTTTATACTTTATCGTTGACTCCAGTTCATGGTTAAAGGATCCGCACCTTTGTTAATGCTGGATAAACTTTAATAAAACAGCAAAATACGCTCAATAAGCTTAATGAATTAAGCAGCTTTAATGGTCAGTCCCGGCCACGATTATGTTGTGGCACCGTCCATGTAAAAGCGGTAAAACCGCTTCCTGCACTATCTTCTTTCAGCAAGTAACTTTTTAATGCCGTTATTTATATTTAAACTCAAGACTAAAGCGTTTCTTTTTTGTTAGAATGCGCCACAAATCAGCGGACAGAGCGAATGATCAAGGGATGTATGCATGATTTGGGTTGATTACGTTATTATTAGCATCATTATCTTTTCTGCTTTGGTGAGTTTTATTCGCGGATTTGTGTGTGAGGCATTATCTTTAGTAACTTGGGCTAGTGCGTTTTTTATAGCCAGCTACTACTACAATTATCTTGCAATTTACTTCACTAGTTTTGAAGAACAAATAATTCGAAATGGTATCGCGATTGCTCTGCTGTTTGTGGCAACTCTGATTGTTGGGACGGTCGTCAATTACATAATTAGCTCACTGATAGATCGGACCGGTTTACTTGGTACAGACCGAGTATTAGGTGTTTGTTTCGGTGCACTCAGAGGTATATTGATTGTCTCAGCGGCACTATTTTTTTTCGATACTTTCACGGGTTTTTCACAAAATCAAGACTGGCAGCAGTCCCAACTGATACCGCAATTTAGCGGTATCATCGGATGGTTTTTCAATTACCTGCAAAACACATCTAGTTTTTTACCGAAACAGTAGTTGTTTCGTCAACTCTGATAAGGAAATGGCAATATGTGCGTATTGTCAAAATAGTTAGTTTTATGTCGGTAAAGCAGAACGATGCTGTAGCATCGTGGACAGAGTGCCACTGGCATCGTCAATATTGATGGATTAAGTTGTTTTGTCTGGCGTAAGCGCATGGACTGGTCTAAAGGTATTTAAAGTGGGATATGCAGCGTCTGCAGAGTAATATTGGCATCGGCAATGTCTTCAACTTTACCGCAAGTAGTTCAGCTGCTTACAATCATAGCCTTTTTATATCAATTTTCCATTTTGGATCATTTTGGCACACAACGGTAACCTAACCAATGCCTATGAACTAAGCAAGAAATTGTTTAAAAATGGTAGTAGACATATCAGTATCACCTCAGATTCAAAAATTTTTCTAAAGATTTTTATAGCAGTGGCTGCTACGCATCAACAAATTCGTTATGCCTTACTCCTGTGGCGGCAGGAGTACCGCCTACAGCATGTCTGCCGTTCGCGATCTGAATGGCATCTAACTGCTAGTGAGCAATCGGCAAACGTACTATGGTGGATGGCCGCAACGAACATATTGCGTCGGCGAGGCGATCTATATCACTGAAAAGAACAACTATTTACTCATCAATGAGCCGGAAATTTGAAGCATCATACGTGTTTGTGCGAATATGTTTATTTTATCTGGCCGGATTTCATTCATTGACAAATTTTGGTCTACAGCGCCAAGAACGGATCCGAATTGTCCGTGAGTGAGACGATCTAGATATTGATGTAGTTATGTGCTTAGCCCCTACGTAAGCACTATTGTCAAGCTTTTGTGAAAGTCTGCTGATTGAATATTCATTATTCCTGGTCAATAATTTCTCCGCAATCTGCGTGGCGCAATCTAAACGCCAACCGCGCAAAGTTCCGCGATAAAATTTGCTGCTAGTGGATTATTCTATCGTACGTGGCACCATTTCGGAACGAAATTTTGATGTACGTAAAGCCGATGCTCGTCAAGTTTGTTTTCACAACGTTTACGATATCAATATGCTGAACGTTAACGAGTTGATTGCCCACGGTGCGACATTAATGAAATTCATCAGATCATTTTGGTGTTGATGTCTTAATCCAGGCCTTAGCTAATTTGTGTGGTCTATGCGGGAAGATAATTCCGATGTGGAAAGCAATTTAAATTCTAGTATTTAAAACGGCATCCATATCACACGTGACGTAAAGCAGTGACTATCTAGATTACATTGCGAATCATAACGCTAAAGAGCTAGATGCTATCAAACAGAGATAGAAAACCTAGAAATGCATACTGAAAGCTGATCGATAACATTATGGTACAATAAACTATGCCTCCTTTCCCGTGCTTTATGATAAAAATACAATATCACCCCTGGATGTATACGCACCAGGTTTTTACCTTTCATTTCCTCTGGCTGGAGAATAGCATGAAGCGTCTGATTGTCGGTATCAGCGGTGCCAGCGGCACCATTTTAGGCGTACATCTATTACAGCTACTCAGTACACTGCCAAATATTGAAACCCATTTGATCATCAGTCCAGCAGCGTGCCAAGCACTGAAGCTAGAAACCGATTGTATTCTGCACGAAGTCCAGGGGCTGGCAGACGTAGCGTATGATTACCGCGATATCGCTGCCAGTATTAGTTCTGGTTCGTTCAAAACCGTGGGCATGCTAATCTTGCCCTGCTCAATTAAAACCCTCTCTGGTATCGTCAATAGTTATAGCGATGGCTTATTAAATCGCGCTGCGGATGTGGTGCTGAAAGAGCGGCGTCGACTGGTGCTGGGGGTACGAGAAACACCACTGCATCTCGGTCACTTGCGGTTGATGACCATGGCGACGAAAATGGGTGCTGTGATTATGCCGCCTATGCCGGCCTTTTACCATCGACCCATTGACCTTGGTGATATTATTAATCAGACTGTCAACCGTATGTTGGATCAATTTGATATCGACTTGCCACAGGACTTTTTCCAGCGCTGGCAAGGCGCATAATGGCAAAGATAAAACTATTTTGTTATCAATGTAGCTCTTCCCCAACCATCCGTAATTGGCTATCATGCCTTTTTTGCTAAGTTATCCGTCAACTACTATCATATTACGATGCAATAATATGACAAAAGCTTTGTTAAATAATAGCAAATTTTGCTAATTAATAAAAATAAATCACTGATTTTACATAAATTTCTCTAGTAAAATTACTAATTCTGTGAGAGATAACAACTTATTAAACTTGATTCACTAACATTATGGTTAGATACTTCAGTTTACTTCAGTTGTTGCTTGTCTGATATGGGAGAATGAAACTGTTTAAAGTAGGATTATCTAGTCCGCAAATAGCTATTACTATTATTGATATTAAAATGAATATTCCTCTATTTTGCCTGGATTTTACCTGCATCAGTAAATAGTCCAAAATATACGGTCAGAAAAAGCGCGATAACTTAAGCAAGCGCCCT
The DNA here is from genome assembly GCA_024748595.1 of Sodalis sp. Ffu. Classification (GTDB taxonomy): domain Bacteria; phylum Pseudomonadota; class Gammaproteobacteria; order Enterobacterales; family Enterobacteriaceae; genus FFU. Next base: position 451,023 of record CP072944.1, read on the forward strand.
AAATAGATAAGACAATACATTACATCATCCGTTCTGACATTCGCGGAGAATGTGACTAATGCAAACATGATCTACCCAAAATTAAAGAAACTCCACTCCGACGGGGATTATGATATGCATGGTAACGACGATGAGTGACTGGCTGGGTAATTAAGATGAGTGAGCCGTTCCCGTAATTAACACTGCTTTATGCATCGATATTCTTCTTCCTGGTATTACTAATATTTTTCCATATAGCTCTGTTTCTTAAGCACGAGAAATTCATCCAACTTCGAATTTTTCTTTATTATTTCTATTAAATGTTGCTTGGTAACACACTTTATTTTATCCAGGATTATTCAGCCAGTTACCTATCTTGCTAGTATGAATATCATCATCCCCGTTGGATGTGGCTTCTTTAATTTTGGGTAGATCATGTTTGCATCCTTTATATTCTTCTCCGCGATAGGTGCTCAAACGGATTATGTCATGTGTTTTGGTTTTGATTCCATATAAAGCCTTCCATCAACTTAGGTGCTTTCTTTGATCGTATGTTTTGATTTTTTATTCACCTTCACATACAGTCCTATAGTCCAGTAACCGTCAATAGCACTATGAGAGTAATGTTACCTTAAAATTATTGTCATGATTTAATATTTTGCCAATTTATGGATGCAGGTGTTCGGGCAAGATAGGCGGGTAACTCAGATAGAATTTATAAAAATATTATAATATTTACCATTTTAGGAATTAAAAAATTTATTTTAAAACCAATACAATTGCAGACTAGATTCCAGGGGTTAGCAAGGCTAAGGAGCCAACCATAAAGTCAATGATTCGCATTTAATAAAGGTATTGTTGTAGTTCTACCAATTATAATTTTTCTTGCTATAGAGATATTTTTTGAATAAAATAAACATTATTATTTTAGAGAATAAATTCTAATGGAATAATGATATTAAAATCACATAGAGGAACAAATAATTATCATACATATAGATCACAACGTTAACAACTAACTATAAACTATGTGGTACCCGGGACGAGATTTGAACTCGTACAGCCAAAGGCCGAAGGATTTTAAATCCTTTGTGTCTACCGATTCCACCACCCGGGCATTAGAATAATTAAAACTGAAGGCGCGTCCCGGAATCGAACCGGGGTAAACGGATTTGCAATCCGCTGCATAGCCACTCTGCTAACGCGCCGTGGCTTAACTTATTTAGGATTTTAACTAATTGATTATAAATATAATTATTTAATTTAATTTTTTAAAATGGATACAATTATGGCTTGTCTGAATAGCGATGGCAAGCCTTTTTTAATCTATGGTATGACAAAAATGTAAATTTGGGCGAGCCATAACAATACCTTCATTAAACGCGTATTACTAAATTTTATAGCTTGGTGACGAAATATAATTGCTCAAAATAAGCTGTTTAGTGCGCTATTCCAGAAATGCCACTCATAACTATATTGATGTTAAAATGAAAATGAATCTATCGCTTGACACGGTGTGAATTGCAAAAATTTTATAAACTTTAATAATGAATATTTCTCTGTTATTGCTTGTACTCTACCTGCATTAGTAAATAAATTAAATGAAAGTTCATATTGGACTAAAAGTCTTTGGTGTGAAAATGAATAAAAAAACTAAAACATACAATTAGGAGGACGCTATCTCTGAGAAATATAACGAATGCCGAAATACGGCCTGGCCGCTTGCAGAAATATAATCACAAACCATTGATAGCATCTTGTCTATCTACAAGGTGGGATAATAGAAATAGAATTAGATTCTTGCCAATCAAGATTTGACAAAAATAATGACCACTAGAAATATCGACTCTTTACTAATGGAAAGAGTATGTCATAAATAAAAACAATTCAGCAAATTCCTCCATAATACAGTTGAAAAGCAATATACCACGATTCTAGACGGGTGGTACTGAGTTTAGGCTTCGCTAAGGCTAGTCAATATGAGCGCAATAAATATTTAACTGTTTTTTGCTAGTAGGACTAATAATCACGGCGCTGCTTTAAAGAAGCGGAAGAATTCGACAACCATTTAGTATAATGTTGAAATACTGTTATCGGTGCCATACTTGGTCTCAGTACCGCCGGTATGGAAACATTAACAATAACTCTGTTGCATGAGTGCGTGATGTAACAGTGTATGTAAAGTTGACTAAAGTTTTCATCCAGTAGTATAAAAAATGAGCGATATACTCCATTATTATATCTATGACCGACGACAGTTTTCATACATTGCAATTTTTGGGCTGGTTATCCCTTATTCGCTTAAGGAGAATTTTCTTTGCATGGATTTTCCACATTTGATTTATGATCTACCGAGAATCTTATTCAACGTTACCTTTATTGTGTTGATGACCATTGGCTGCTTTTTGGTAATTCAACCATTTATTTTCGGTTTTTCTTGGGCATCCATGGTTGTGATCGCCACCTGGCCATTGCTAATTAAAATTCAGCAATTTTTGTGGGGTCTGCGTTCATTAGCGGTAACAGTAATGACGTTGCTGCTGTTGCTGTTGTTTGTTTTGCCTGCCTCAATTTTAGTTAATAGCATCATGGATAATAGTGCTCCTTTGGTGTCCTGGGCAACACAGATAGACCAGTTGACGTTGCCTGACTTCGCCTGGCTACAAGATATTCCGATGGTGGGTAAAAAATTCTATACTACCTGGCAATCACTGATTTCCGGCGGCGTTGTGCCGCTCATGAATAAGATTCAGCCTTATATTGGCAAATCTGCTAGTTGGATGTTGGGACAGGTCGCTAATTTGGGCAGTTTGCTACTCCATTGCGGTTTGATGATCCTGTTCAGTGTGTTGTTATATATGCGTGGTGAACGGGTAGCGCTGGTAGTACGGCATTTTGCTATTCGTCTTGGTGCGGAACGGGGCGATGCCTCGGTGCTGCTGGCTGCGCAAGCAATTCAGGCAGTGGCGCTGGGAGTGGTGTTGACCGCTATTATTCAGGCTTTGTTGGGAGGGATTAGTCTAGCGATTATTGGCATTCCATTGGCGAGTGTTCTTACTGTCACTATGTTTATGCTTTGTATTGCCCAGTTGGGTCCTTTGCCGGTATTAATCCCCGCCATGATCTGGTTGTACTGGATTGGAGATACCACCTGGGCTACAGTGCTTCTGGTGTGGAGTTGCATGGTGGCGATATTGGATAATGTGCTGCGACCAATACTCATACATATAGGCGCGGATCTGCCGATGCTGTTGGTATTGTGCGGTGTGTTGGGCGGGTTGTTGGCATTCGGTATGATCGGTCTGTTTATTGGACCGGTAATACTCACAGTCTCCTGGCGTCTCATTTTCGTTTGGATGCAAGAAACCCCTTTACCTAAAGAAATTCAGGATCTAAAAAAATAGATTAAAAAATTATATTAATACAATTTTAGCGTATCTTCATATACGGAAATATTTTCATCGATACGCTTTAGCTTTATTTGTGCTATCAATTTTATTAAAAATTGTAGGTATGGATGGGCCTTTTTTTCATTCATGAATAGTTGTTTCTACCAAAACGTATCGATGATAAACTATTTTGATTTTTAATCGTCACTAATTTTCTGTTAAACGTGATTGACTGCTGCTGATTTATATCAGCAGTTCAGTAGCTTATGATAACTATCATGTGTATCATGATCCCAGTTGTTGGCGGGTTTCTTTACTTTTTTAAGGATACTTGCGGTAGCAAGTATCCAGGTGGTAATTTATGCATACGTTAAATTATTTTGCGTGCTTGGTCAAAGCTGATGATGTCATGTATCATCTATTCATATACAGTTATGAGTAGATACTCCGAACAACAAATAGATGGGATGGCCTTTTTTATTTTAGCAATTTTATTTGTCATGCTAGATAGCTATGGTTAAATTATCATAACATCTGTGATCTGCGTTTGCTAAGTGTACCCTTGTTGTAGTGCGCCAAAATTGGTGATTTTAAACTTTTGTCTTACCATAGAAACACTTTATGAAAACAATTAGTAATTTACTTTTACATTTATTGGAACTAATTCCAATTGAATCAATAAAACCTTTGTTTGGCCTAACATGTTTCTTATCGGTTGCCGAAAAAACAAGCTGTTGTTGTTGAACATAAGATTTTAATTATGATTATTTGGTCATCAATACCAGCACTTAATTAACCGTATATAGTAGTTAAATAAAAATCAAGAAGGTTGCACTTGAGTAGCTTTCTTGATCCTGCATCATTTCGGTAAAGCATTTTCGACACGGTTTTTCAATTTTTGTCCCGGACGGAAGGTTACCACACGGCGAGCAGTAATTGGGATCTCTTCCCCGGTTTTTGGATTCCGACCAGGACGCTGTTTTTTATCGCGTAAATAAAAATTACCGAATCCTGATAATTTTACTTGTTCGCCATTTTCTAGCGCCCGGCGGATCTCTTCGAAAAACAGCTCCACAATCTCTTTAGTATCCTGTTTGCTAGTCCCAATCTTTTCAGACAAGTATTCTGACATTTCAGCTTTAGTAAGCGCCATAAATTCAATCCCTCAAGGATGCTTGGAATCGCTGCTTCAGTACCGCGACACATCTTGCTACAGTTGCGGCAATTTCCTCTTCTTTCAGTGTACTAGTGCTATCCTGCAAGATCAGGCTGATAGCCAGACTTTTGAAACCTTTAGCTATGCTCCTGCCTCGGTATACGTCAAATAAATTTACGCTAATTAATTGATTCATATTAATTTTTTTACATTCAGCAATAACAGCGGCTGCAGGAATATCCTCAGCCACCACCACGGCAATATCACGACGGTTAGCAGGAAAACGGGAAATATTAGTGGCTTCAGGCACTTTACGCGCGTTAATTTTCTCCCAAAGTAATTCAAACACCAGCGTGCAGCCATTTAAATTTAGTTTCTCTTCCAATACGGGATGGATAACGCCAATAAATCCAATGGCTTCCTCTTTGAGATAAATTGCTGCGCTCTGTCCCGGATGTAACGCTGGGTTAGCCTGTGTTTTGAATTCAATATCGTCTAATTTTCCTGTAAGCTCAAGTATTGCTTCAAGATCACCTTTGGCATCATAAAAATCCACTGGCTGGCACTCCATATCCCAGTGTTCGTCAAAACGTTGGCCAGTAATGACCCCAGCTAGCATAAAATCCTGACGAATTCCCAGGTTAGCAGTGTTATCAATAACAAAACGAAAGCCACTTTCAAACAAGCGGATCCGTTGCTGCTGACGATTTTGATTATAAATTACCACGCTAAGAAGACCGGTCCATAACGATAGCCTCATGGCAGACATTTCCACTGAAATTGGGCTGGGTAGCAGCAAAGCTTGTTCGGGATATAAAAGCGTCTGAATTTTAGGATCTACGAAACTATATGTAATAGCTTCTTGATAGCCGCGATCTACCAGCATAGCTTTCACTCGTGACAGTGGCAGTGTAGCTTCACTATGATGAGGTATTTTAAAATTAGAATGAACAGGAATATTCGGAATCGTGTTGTAGCCATAAAAACGTGCTACTTCTTCCACCAAATCCTCTTCGATTTCCATATCAAAACGCCAACTCGGTGCTTGCACCAGCCATCCTTCAGTGGTTCGGTTTACTTTGCAACCAAGACGGATCAAAATATCGTTTACCTCATGATCCGCAATTATATGACCAATCAATCGGTCAAGTTTGGCTCGACGCAGAGTAATAGTGGCTGGTTGCGGCAGTGCTGTAGCAGCAGTGACATCAATAACCGGTCCTGGCTGCCCTCCGCAGATCGTCAGCAATAATGCGGTAGCGCGCTCCATAGCCCGCCGCTGAATCGTAGGATCTACACCTCGTTCATAGCGGTGAGAAGCGTCGGTATGCAAGCCATATCTGCCTGCTTGACCAGCAATTGCCAAAGGGTTAAAGAAGGCGCATTCTAACATAATATCATGGGTAGTTGGGCCGATGCCCGAGTTAAAACCGCCAAAAATGCCAGCTATCACAAGGGCTTTCTTCTGGTCGGCAATTACTAGCGTATCTGACGTGAGAACGGCTTCGCTGCCATCAAGCAAGGTTAAGGCCTCACCCTGTTGCGCCAAACGTACATGGATGCCGCCATCGATACTATTCAGATCAAAAGTATGCATCGGCTGCCCTAATTCCAGCAGTACGTAATTGTTAATATCCACCACTGCATCTACAGAGCGAATGCCGCAACGGCGTAGTTTTTCTTTCATCCATAGCGGCGTAGTGACACTGACATCTATATTTTTAACCACTCGTCCTAGGTAACAGGGGCATGCATAGATTGCATCGATACGGATCGGTAGCGAGCTGTCGATGACCGGTACAATCGGATCAATTTGTGGCTGTTGCAGCGGTAGCCGGTTAACGACTGATATATCACGAGCAATGCCAAGCAAGCAAAGACAATCGGCACGATTGGGAGTAACGCTAATATCTATAGTATTATCGTCAAGCTGTAGATAATCGCGAATATCATGGCCAATTGGTGCATCTATTGGGAGTTCGATAATATCGCCATGGTCGGCGGAAATCCCCAGTGCGGAGAATGAACACAACATTCCTTCTGACGATGCACCGCGCAGTTTCTTGACTTTGATTTTAAAATCCCCTAGTAATGCGCCGATAGTGGCGACTGCAACACAGATATCGACACGACAGTTAGGCGCTCCACAAACGATATTTAATAGAAGTTCGCTGCCGATATCCACTTTGGTCACCAAATGCCTGTCGGAATTAGGGTGCGGCAGGCATTCCACGATTCGACCAACTACAACGCCGCTAAAGGAACCAGCAACTGGCTCCACCGCATCAACTTCCAAGCCTGCCATGGTGATTTGATCGGCCAATGTCGCACTGTCAATAGATGGATTGACCCACTCACGCAACCAGCGTTCACTGAATTTCATATGTTAATTCCGCCTTACTTAAATTGTTTCAGAAAACGTAAATCGTTTTCGAAAAATGCGCGCAAATCCATGATACCGTAACGCAGCATCGTTAATCGTTCCATGCCAATGCCAAAAGCAAAACCAGAATATTTTTCTGGATCAATGCCGACATTGTGCAGGACATTTGGATGTACCATGCCACAGCCCAGTACTTCTAACCAACGGCCGTTTTTATCAATAAGATCCACTTCCGCCGAAGGTTCTGTAAACGGGAAATAGGACGGGCGAAAACGGACTTGCAGATCATCTTCGAAGAAATGGCGCAAAAAATCATATAATGTTCCTTTTAGGTTGGTAAAATTAATACCACTGTCAATAATCAGTCCTTCCATCTGATGGAACATCGGAGTATGGGTTTGGTCGTAATCGTTACGATATACACGTCCAGAAGCGATAACGCGTATCGGCGGCGATTCTGCCTTCATGGTACGGATCTGCACTCCGGAAGTCTGAGTACGCAGCAGGCGGGTCGCGTCGAACCAGAAGGTATCATGGTTAGCTCGTACCGGATGGTGGATAGGAATATTCAGGGCATCAAAATTATGATAAGCATCTTCTATTTCCAGGCCGATGGTTACCGAAAACCCCAACTCATTAAAGAAATGCTCAATGCGGGCGATAGTACGAGTTATCGGATGCAAACTCCCGTTTTCCATGCGCCGGCCTGGCAGTGACACGTCCAAGATTTCTGCTGCCAGCCTAGCCTGGAGCGCCGCTGACTCCAGCGTGTTCTTGCGATCTGCAAGCGCTACCTGAACGTCTTGTTTAGCCTGATTGATGACCGCACCAGCCTTTGGGCGCTTATCTGGCGGCAAATCACGCAACGTCGTCATTTGCTGAGTCAAGTGCCCTTTTTTACCTAAATATTCGACACGTACCGATTCTAGTGTATCCATATCCTGGGACTGTTCTATGGTTGCTTTAGCTTGCACAACTAAATCTGCGATATGTGGCATTGCTTTCCTCTTTATTCATGCCGTAAATAGCTAATCGCTTTAAGATCCAGAGTAAGCGTCTGGTTGACTTTGTTAAATAAATTTAACTGTCCTTCAGTCTTTCTTTCTATATAAAGGTTATCAAGCTATTCATCCGGTGATAGGCATACTTAACTGGAGTTATTTTATTTCAGTCTATTGGCCAACGTCTGATTCCTATCAGAATAACCAACAAATTAAAAACTTTTTCTGAGTGGGCTATTAATTTTTTAATTTATTTCGTTGGTTAGCAAGTGTTGCATCATCAGTTTCGTCTGGTATGACTTCGTTAATTTTTAGCATGTTTTTGCAAGTCATCCAGAAGTGCTTCCGTATCCCATTACTTTATTTAATGATAGGTAAGAGTTGATGATGTCATGAGGAATATTCATTAAATGGAATTTATAAAATCTTGTAATATTAGTGTAGTGTCAAGCAAAAGATTTGTTTTAACATCTTTGATGGTCATATCCAAATATCTAGGATAGTAGCTCCTCCTCTTTTGAGCGTTTTATTTTATATAAGGTATCCAATCGGAGCGTGAATAAACATGCTTTTAATAAGTGCTTTTTATCGTTTGTCTAATGAGTGATTGTAAATGTCCTTTGTCAGAGTGATTAGAAATTTTCTTTGTCATAGAAAAATTGTCTGAAAAATTAGTGATCTACTCTTCATTACGATTTATTTAAAAAACTCTATTCAATAATATAGTACTGATTTTTATTTATTTTTTATTAGCACGTATCTTGAATGCAGGACACTAAAATAAAAATAACCTGATATAGATTTTGTACAGCTACATTGGTAGAGCACTGTATGTTAATACTATAGGATAATATCAATGCCATATAATCTATTTAGTTTTAGCAGTTTTATCGTTACATAATGTTCTAATCAAGCCTCACTCACTAACCATTTTTTATGCTATACCTATGGTTCACTACTTATTCATGGTGATTAATGAACTAGCATTATATCGGTGTTGCAGCTACAACGCAGTTTGGAAGATCAAGCAAGATACGGCCAGTTATGCTGGAACCCAAATAGGGCAGGATAGGGGATACCCTTACTACCTTCAGCGGTGGTTGAAGAAATGCACATTCTTCGTCAGCGAATGGCTAGTGTTAAACATCATAGTTTTATAAGGAATGAAATCCAAAAGAAAATGTCAAGGAACGCCATCGGATTGGCACTTACTTCGCTGTTCGTGGCTAGAGCATAGCTGTTATCGTTTTTGCTAGCCACGAATATAGGTTGTGCTATACCAGCTGCTGAAGACCGCTAAAATTACGTAATTAAAAAATGAAATAGGAAATAAACTTCCTCTTTTATTAACACTAATTTACGCTTGGGCTCCTTTCGCTTTATCAGCTAGAACGGCGAAGACCCCTTTATTGAATACAGCGAGATCAGACAAAATTTTACGGTCAATTTCAATAGAAGCTTTCTTCATGCCATTGATAAAACGACTGTAAGATATGCCGTTTTGACGAGCTGCAGCGTTGATACGCGTAATCCATAGTTGACGAAACTGGCGTTTTTTTTGACGGCGGTCTCGGTAAGCGTACTGACTTGCTTTAACCACGGCCTGGAAGGCAACACGATAAACTCGCGAACGGGCACCATAATAACCTTTTGCTTGTTTTATTATTTTTTTGTGACGAGTACGTGCTACTACACCGCGTTTCACGCGAGCCATATTCTCTCTCCATAAAATTTTATTCAAACTAATTAATAATGACGTTTATGCGTAGGGCAGGTAACCTATAACCAAACCCAAATCATTCTTTGAAACCATGGATTTCTGGCGTAGATGGCGCTTACGCTTAGTGGATTTTTGAGTCAAAATATGACGTAGGTTAGCATGTTTGCGCTTGAAACCGCCCAAAGCTGTTCTTTTAAAGCGCTTGGTAGCACTACGCATTGTCTTGATTTTTAGCATGATTTGTATCTCTACGATGCCTTATATATTTTGTTAGGTTTTACTATTTCTTTTAGGTGTGAGTACCATTATCATTTGACGTCCTTCAATTTTACTGGGAAAAGATTCCACTACAGAGAATGCACTTAAATCATTACGAACTCGATTAAGCATTTCAATACCTATTTGCTGATGCGCCATTTCACGTCCACGAAACCGTAGAGTAATTTTGACTTTATCGCCGCTTTCAAGAAAGCGAATCAGATTACGTAGTTTTACCTGATAATCACCTTCGTCGGTACCAGGACGAAATTTAATTTCCTTAATTTGAATAACTCTTTGTTTTTTTTTCTGTTCTTTGATGGATTTGCTTTTTTCATAAAGAAATTTGCCATAATCCATAATTCGACAAACCGGCGGTTCGGCATTGGGGCTAATTTCAACCAAATCAACACCTGCTTCTTCAGCTTTTTCAAAAGCTTCATTCAGACTGACAATACCAATCTGCTCGCCATCGATCCCTGTCAGACGAACTTCTGTGGCGCGAATTTCCCGGTTAATACGATAGGGACGCGCTGATTGAACTCTTTTTCCACCTTTAATACTTTATTCCTCCAATTGATGAAGATTACGGTTACGGGTTTCTTGCTGCAATTTTTCTATAAACTCATTGACGTCATACCTGTTTAAATTTTTACCGTATCGTGTACGCACAGCAACTTTACCTGTTTGCATCTCTTTATCTCCACAGATTAGTATGTAAGGCACTCGACGCAATGTATGTTCACGAATTTTAAAACTTATTTTCTCATTTCTCAAGTCTGCTTTCACCCGAATACTTGCCGCCGACAATTTTTCTGTTAATTTTGCGACATATCCTGACTGTCTATCGGTAATATTCATCAAAACTACTTGCGTCGGTGCCAGCCATGTTGGATAAAAACCTGCGCATTCTTCTGTTAGGATACCTATAAAACGTTCCATTGAGCCAAGGATGGCCCGATGAATCATCACTGGTACGGCGCGTTCATTATTTTCACATACATAAAAGGCGTTTAGACGACCTGGCAGCGAAAAATCCAATTGCACCGTGCCACATTGCCAGGACCGATCCAGACAATCAAGCAGAGTAAATTCAATTTTAGGGCCATAAAAAGCTCCTTCTCCCGGCTGGGATTCAAAGACGATATCGTTTTCGATTAGAGAGTTGGCCAAATATTGTTCTGCCCGGTTCCATACTTCATCGCTACCGATGCGCTTTTCCGGACGAGTAGAGAGTTTAACCATGATTTTTTTGAAGCCAAACGTATCGTATACATCATACATCATTTTGATGCAGTTATTAACTTCATCACGTATCTGATCTTCAGTGCAGAAAATATGGGCATCATCCTGGGTAAACCCACGCACCCTCATCAGCCCATGTAGGGCGCCAGAAAGCTCATTACGGTGACAACTCCCGAATTCCGCCATACGCAACGGCAGATCACGGTAAGACTTTAGACCTTGGTTGAAAATCTGCACATGTCCTGGACAGTTCATTGGCTTGATACAGTACTCGCGGTTTTCTGACAAGGTGGTGAACATATGATCGGCATAGTTATCCCAATGCTCTGTTTTCTCCCATAGCACGCGGTCCATCATAAATGGCCCCTTTACTTCTTGATACTGATAAGCTTTGAGCTTAACACGCAAAAATGCTTCAAGTTCTCGAAAGATGGTCCAGCCGTCATTGTGCCAAAATACCATACCTGGCGATTCTTCCTCCATATGATAAAGATCGAGTTGCTTACCAATTTTTCGATGGTCGCGCTTAACAACTTCTTTCAGATTTTGTATATAGGTGTTTAGTTGTTTTTTATTGCCCCAAGCAGTGCCATAAATACGCTGTAACATTTTATTTTTGCTATTGCCGCGCCAATAAGCGCCTGAGATTTTCTGTAACTTGAAGTGGTGACAGAAATGCATGTTGGGCACATGAGGGCCTGAGCATATGTCCACATACTCTTCGTGATGGTAAATCCCCAGTCGCTCGTCTTGACTGATGTTTTCATTGAGGATCGCTAACTTATACACTTCACCACGCGCAAGGAATGTGTCGTGTGCTTGCTTCCAACTAACCTTTTTTTTGGTGACATCGTAATTTTTATCAACCAACTCGTACATACGTTTTTCCAGTAAGTCGACATCTTCTTTTGTCAGGCTATGATCAAGATCAATGTCATAATAGAAACCTTTATCAATCACTGCCCCAACGACCATTTTTGTAGTGGGCCAAAGCTGTTTAATTGCGCGTCCCAGAAGTTGTGCACAGGAGTGACGAATAATGTCTAGACTCACTTCATCTTGCTCTGTGATGATAGCAAGTTGTGCATCTTGCTCGATCATATCGACAGCATCGATTAATTCCCCATTGACCAGACCGGCAATACAGTTTTTAGCCAACATCGGACCAATATCTCGGGCAACATCCAAAGGAGATACAGGGTAATCGTACTGACGCTGACTACCATCAGAAAAAGTAATAACTGGCATGCGGTTTTCCTTAATTTACAGTGGTGATCATACGCTAATACGTAAAACTTAAATTTTTAATGCATCTAGATAACAACTTTTATCTAGATGCATTAAAAACTCATGATGCTGGTTAATAATTTAATGTGGCATATTATCATTTCTTCTTCAAGACCACATATACTAAAGTAATTTTTTGCAGTCCGAGATCAAAAGAGTTTGCATTTTACCGGTTTTATTGAATAAATTTAGACGTTGCGTACTTTTTCTTAAATTACAAGATTAGAAGGTCGTTCAAGTTGTTTATCCTATGATTAGCATAATTAGATGAATATCTAATTCAATATCAATGTGTGTTCCAAGCCATGTCTTCCCATAGCTTGAGAATTGTAATTTGGTAAAAATCCGACGAATAGCCGTTTTATTCGTGACATCATGGCAGTAATTGACCTTTTCATAGGGCTGATTCTCCTTTAACCAACAACGTATCGTGGTTACGCATATCATAAATTTTGTTAGCGTATCTTTATCTAATTTTTTTGTATGATTTGTTGCTAAGATTCGATATTGTTTTTGCATGGCGTTATTAAATAAATCGGACTTTTTTAATTTCAGGAAGGATAGATTATCACTTTGTCAAGAAATTATTCCATTGAAAAATTTAGAATTATTAATTGGACGCCTAGAACAAACAAGCTTTCATTAAAGAAGATTACTAACTTTTTATGATTAAAAAGCAGATATTGCTGCTTAGTATAAAATATAATTCTTCAGAGAACATGCTATTTGGAGAGAACTATCAAAACTATATTGATATTAAAATAGACTTTTTGTCTGACACGGCCAGGAACCAAGCTCCTATATCCGATGTAAACATCATGTGCAGCTATATAACCACGACACATGAGAATCATCGGCTTATTGCAAATTAATTTAACAGATGCAGACACTTTGCTTTTGCTTGTTGCAAAATAACCTATATACCTAAAAATTAATCTATATGCTTACCATAGCTGATGCATGGTAGTGATGGAACGTGCCTTATTCATGATGTCACTCCATGACACAATGTCAAAGCAGATGAGATCATGTTGTATCGTGGTATAGGCTTTCATATAGTGCTTATACTGGATTATGGAGGTTTTCCTGACATGTTATTCTGGTATGCTAATCAGCAATGCCAGGTTTCAACCTAAGAATTAATGATCAGCGTTTACTTGAGGAACCTATTTATTATAGTGTACCTAATTAATTATTTAAAAAATTTTTAGAGATTTTTTAATTGGTGATCGATTCTTTTTTCTCAAATAAGGTGAAAACATGAAACAAATAGTGATCAACATTGACGATATCAAGGTAGCTAATAATCTACCTTTCACTCTATTTGGCGGCATGAACGTGTTAGAGTCGCGCGATTTAGCAATGCAGATCTGCGAACACTATGTGACTATAACCCAAAAACTGGGGATACCTCATGTATTCAAGGCATCGTTCGATAAAGCCAATCGCTCTTCGATCCACTCCTATCGTGGACCAGGTCTGGAAGAGGGTATGAAACTCTTCCAAGAGCTAAAAAAACAGTTTGACGTAAAGCTCATTACTGACGTACATGAAGTCTCTCAGGTGAAAATTGTGGCAGAAGTGGTAGACGTCATTCAACTGCCGGCATTTTTAGCGCGCCAAACAGATCTAGTAGACGCCATGGCGCGCACCGGTGCGGTGATCAACGTGAAAAAACCCCAATTTATTAGTCCGGTACAGGTAGGTAATATTGTTAATAAATTTCGTGAAGCTGGTAATCATCAAGTAATTTTATGCGATCGAGGTAATAATTTTGGCTATGATAATTTGGTGGTAGATATGCTGGGGTTCAATGTGATGAACAAGGTTTCTGGCGGTTGCCCGATAATTTTTGACGTCACTCATAGCCTACAGACCCGCGATCCGCTTGGTACCGCATCCGGCGGCCGGCGTTCACAAATCAGCGAATTGGCTCGAGCTGGTATAGCTGTGGGTATCGCCGGGCTATTTCTTGAAGCACATCCGGATCCAGATCATGCCAAATGTGATGGCCCGTCTGCGCTATTATTAGATAAACTTGAACCATTTTTACAGCAGGTTAAGGCCATTGACGAGCTGGTAAAAACTTTCTCCAATTAGATGCAGGGCATTAATATAAACGTTTTAGCTGGCTAGTAAGAGGTCTAGCCTATCGATAAAGGGAACAGGAAAAATAAAAGGACTATACATGACTAACTTTAAGTCAAAACGACAGGATAAAGCTATTTTTGATCACGATACTTCCATTATAGTAGTTTAAGTTAGAGCTAACTAAAATTTTATTACCATACTGACTTTATTGCATAAATTGAATTATATTCAATAACGAAAGATCGATCACCATTTTTTTAAGAAAAATCTCTCTAATGGCAAACTTAAAAATTACTATTAGGCAAGTTATAACAAGGCACTGATCAAACATGGTTCACTGACGTTTTTGGTTTAATAGGCTATTCGAAGATGACTACCATACAGTATTGATATGAAAATAAATTTCCCACTGATGTTGTAAGCATTGCAAATTTTATAAACTAAATTTTTTAGTTAATGAATTACGTTTCCCTAGACTCTATCTATGTCACAAGACGAATAGCTTATGAAAAAGCTAATCAACAATTATATTTATTTAAGATTAATTTATGCTTTAGTTCTAAAGCATTTAACTAATCCATAGTAGCAGTAAACATTAAAAAATATAAGGAGTTGAATAATGCATTTCCGTCTGTATTAGGTGGAGTATGTGCCAGCGGCCGGCTTCTGGGGATGAGCTACTCATCAAAATTAAGACGATCAGGGTAATCATATTATTTAGAAAATTTAACTCATGTTTAATTTCAACTACAATGTTCTAGATTTTTATCTGGTTCGTCCGGCGGAGGCGTCTGGCGAAATTATATGCCGAAACCAGCACATAACGTTGAATAACTTTTAGTAACCTAGAAGGGCTAGCTACGATGATGAATTATTTTATCAAGGTAAGCCCTACAAAGCGATGATACATGTTAATAAATTTTTTGAATGCCTTGTTAGGTATTTGGGGTCTTATTGATGTGGCATCTATGATGTCAGTTACGATACTTATATTCAGTTGCCTGGCTACGGCAGTTTTACTCTCCGCGAGGATATGGTAAGGATGGTGGATAATGTATATCCTATGCTGAGCTATTTAACTTGTTGAATAACTGCCGGCAAGTGAATGTTGGAAAGTTTGGAAACACGCGCGTTGCTAGAGTTCGATGATCTGCTGCTTAACTTGCAAGATCAATATACCATGATGCGCACAGCTTACTTCCAGCGTCACGGTTTTGTATCCAATGTAAGCTGATAACGCAGAAGAATTTCAGCGGATCAGCGATTCAGGACGATCTGAATTCGATTAATGCCCAAATAAGAAGCAGGGCAACCGATCTCTGGATTATAAAAATTCCTTCTTGCTTCTAACTGTTTTTCCGTGTCGGGGATATAGGTTATTAACTTCTGGTACGAGGAGAGAATAACTTAATGCAAAAATTTTGCAATTCATCATCGTCTCCTAGTCTATCGCAAAGTGGATATTATGGATCGTTCACTAAACCATTCCCTTAATCTAGTAATGTCAAGAATCTTCGTCAAATGGATGTTTTATTCTTGACCTGTCTATCTCTGCCAGACAATCTAGGTAATAATTGACTTTTTGTTTTAAGTAAGCATGATTTCTTATTTAAAAGTTGATAGGTGATCCATCATTTCTATTAGTGTCATTTATCCGTCAATAGCCCTTTTATCAGTGAGCAAGATGAGCAATTTAATTTATTTAGCTAGCAATCTATCATCGCTACACATAATTATAATCTCCGTGTCGTTGGAAGATTTATTAGTTTTTTGAATACCTCATCTGCAGAGACGAGGTAGTGCTTATCCATATCAATATTACTATGAGATAGTTCAAAAAGGATGATGTTAATCATGTCATGTATCATAGTATCAACCTCCGCATGAAATTTGCATTTTAACTACAGCGTTTATTTTGACTATGTGTTTTGATTTTTTCATTCACCTTCACCAATAATATAAATCAACAACATCATATTAATAATATGGCTATATTGTCATATGCTATATTATAACATTAACGTTATTAGACCGTTTACTGATACAGGTAGAAGCCAAAGAACGAACGTAAAGGAACATTAATTAAAAATTAAATTTATATTAATGTTTGTATGTCAGGTTAAAGATTGATTTTTAACATAAATAATAGTGTATTAATTTTCTAAATATATTAGATGTTCTTTTTTTGAATATTTTATTTGCTCATATCGAGCAGTAAAGGCTAAAGTACTATCCAATCAAAAGGTTGATAAGGGTTTGTTGTAGTTAACCAATTAATGATTGTAATTTGGCCGTGTCATAGAGAAATATTCCTAAAAAGTTGGTGATCCCATTCATTATTTAGCAAATTATAAGTATGACCAGCTAAGTCGGAGAAAGCCTGGCGATGGAGAACGCTGATTAAATAAAATGACCTGCTAGGTATGCGCAGCATCGAACAAGTGACTTAAAGACCTTTAATAAGGGAAAGTTATGGCTAGTAAATTATTGCTCACTCGGAATACTTTTGAATAATGAATGACGTCGGCTGTTGACAAACAACATCTAATGCCTCGCCCGGTGGGGAAAGAAGCGTTTAGTAAATTAAGATATAGTTCGGGTATCAGGTTTTAAATTCTGGCAACGCATTTATTGTGGATAGCAAGAGCTCAGCCTAAGGTCAACGCTTCTTTATTTTATAAGGGTTAGCATCGCCTGGTTTGCGAGTTTTTAGCAATTTTAGCACCCAAGTATATTGCTCCAGGTTGGGACGGACCAGCTTCTCCATTTCTTCATTCATCCGGCGCGCTGTGGTGACATTATCCGCGCGGATTAAATCATCCATCGGCTGTAGAATATGGATATTTAGCTGGCTGGTCTTTCCGTTATATACCGGAAACAATGGAATTATCGTCGCTCTGCAGACTTTCATTAGACGGCCGATGGCAGGCAGAGTTGCCTTATACGTGGCGAAAAAAGATACAAATTCACTTTGTTCTGCGCCATAATCTTGATCCGGTAGATAGTAGCCCCAATACCCTTGGCGCACTGAGCTGATAAATGGTTTAATACCATCATTACGGGCGTGCATGCGTCCGCCGAAGCGCCGTCGCACCTTGTTCCACATATAATCCACCAACTCATTACGCTGATTATGGAACATTGCCGCTATTTTTTGACCGCGTGCCGCCATAAGCATTGCTGGTACATCAACCGCCCAGCCATGGGGGACCAAAAATATGACGTTACGTCCTTGAGCCCGAAATTGCGTGAGCAGTTCGTCTCCATGCCAACATACGCGATCCATCACCCTTTTCGGGTTACGGCAGCTTAGCTCCGCCATTAGGGCTGTAGACTGCGGCACGCAAGCGAACATCTCGTCGATAATGCGCTCCCTCTGCTCTACTGTTAATTCTGGTAGGCAATAGGCCAGATTTACTTGCGCGCGAAAACGCGCTTTTTTAGCCAAGCGCCCGATCGTACGACCAATGGCGCCTAAAACTGGATCTCTAAAGCGTGGCGGGCCCCAAGCCGCGATTGCAAGACAGCCAATGCCCAGCCATACTCCCCAATAACGCGGCAAATAAAATGCCTTTTTGAAAGTTGGGATAAATTCGCCCTGTCCCTGTTTATGATTTTTCATGTTTTACTCTATAGATTGTTAAATGCATAAACACTGCACCGCGACTAACTTCACTGATACTATCAATCTAAAGATGCAGGGGCTTTCATACGGCAAAAGCTTTGCGATCATGTATACACACAAGTAAATTTGCGTATTGATGTTGTATGGTCATAAAAACCTGATTAATACTAAATACAGCTATGCTAGAATAAGATTTATAGACCCATTTGTTAGAAGCCCACTAGTTGACTGTTATAGCAGTCATGCTTTGTTAAGATCTGAGCGTCAAAAGCCTATTTTTAAATTAAAAATTGCTAAGATCATTTAGTGATTCGTGTGGTGAATGCATAGCTATAGAAGCAGATTATTTAATGTGTGTACCAATGGTTATAACTTACCTTATCTAGATTAAGGTATAACTTGTTACAAAAGTCATAAAATAACCATTTTATTCATGGTATAGACTGTTCCAGTCTAGAAATATTTAGAGTTTTTTAGGATGCATTATTTTTATTAGCGAGTAAGGTGTGGGGATAGCATCAAGACTTTTTCAGATCATGTATTTACCCAATAGTACTAATAGCGAATATGATGTCGTCGCAAAGCGAAATTTTTTTAAACCTTTTACCCCGTGTATTGGTGTAGATGCAGTGTGTGTAGAGTAAAGTAAAATTCTTGTTAATAGAATAGAGTGCAATGGGCACTCACAAGAAGTAAGCTGCATTTTACTAATAGAATTGTTGTAGCTTAACTTGATTAGAGAGATTTTAAAAAGTTTGTTATCTCCTACCCGCTACTTTACCAAGGTAGGAGATAAAGTCATTTCCAACGATCCTGCTTACAATGGATCCGGACTCTGTTGGGCAACGTCAATACTCTATTAATCTGGTATCTACCCATTTGATGTCGCTACTTGACTGAGGTAAATCTTGCTTCAATCGGCGTTATAATTGTAGTTTTGCTAGTGCTCGTTAAAGACACCACGAAACCTATAACTGATTGTGCAGTATGAATGGAATCTATCCTCATTTTATTAAGCGGACACAGGATTAGTTAAATCGTAATTGCGGTAGCATTTGATGTACTTGAGCTAGATACTCCACGCGTTCGCGCCCTGTCAATACCTCAATGCTCGGCAACTTAGCGGTAAGCGGATTAACAGCCTGCTGGTTGATCCAAACTTCAAAATGTAGATGCGGACCGGTAGAGCGACCACTATTACCGGACAAGGCGATCCAGTCGCCGCGTTTCACTTTTTGCCCAGATTTAACTAGCAGCTTCTTCAGATGCATATAGCGAGTCATATACTGTCGCCCATGACATATCGCCACATAGTTGCCGGTGATCCCCCCATTCTTGCTGACCATTACTTCGCCATCGCCGACCGCTAGCACCGGCGTACCGACCGGCACGGCAAAATCAACGCCGCGATGAGGAGCGATGCGTCCAGTGACAGGATTTAATCTGCGCGGATTGAAGTTAGAGGTAACACGAAATTGTTTTATTGTGGGAAAACGCATAAAGCCACGGACCAAACCAGCCGCCTCGCGATTGTAAAATTTACCGTCATTAGCGCGGAAAGCGTAATAATCTTTACCTCCGGTTCTCAACCGTACCCCTATCAGTTGGCTTTGGACACTTTTGCCGTTAAGTATTTCCTGGGAAGTGAGAACTGAGAACAGGTCTCCTTTTTTTAGCTTGTGAAAATCCAGCTGCCACTGTAACGCTTGAATCACCGCATTGATATCGGTACCGGTCAATCCAGCGGTGCGGGCACTAGCAACAAAGCTACCGTTGAGCTTGCCAGACAGCGCTATGTTGCGCCACTGACCGGACATAGTGGCGACGCTCTTTTTAAACCCATTGTCGACACGATCATAAGTATGAGTTTCATGGCGAGAAATTTTCCAAATCAAGCGCTGCAGATCACCTTCTGCAGTCATCGTCCAGGAAAGGGTTTGACCAATTTTTAGATCGCGCAGCGCTGGGTGTTGTTGAGCCAGCGCTGTCACCTCGGAGATATCGATGCCATACTGAGTTAAAATATTGCTGAGGGTATCTCCGTTTAATACTATATACCTATGCACGTCTGCTTTTCTTTTAATTTTTTCATTGCGCTCATTCTTGGTGATGTCACCATCCAGGGTGATCTGATCCAGAGTTCCATTGTTCTGGGGTGCCAATTGACGTGTTGGATGATGTTCCAGCGGGAAGATACCGCTGATGGATTGCAACAACATCGGGGAGTAAATATAGGGCTGCCAAGCAATACTGGCCAAGGTAACTATGGTTAATGATCCTAGCATAACACGGTGGGATCTTGGTAGATGATTAAATCCCAGTGCGATAGAGCGAACTATCTGCGGCGCGGCATTAATGATTATCCTCATATATTTTTCTCCAGACAGCTTAGGTACTGGTTCGTCAATTGCAACAGGAAGCGAAGGTAACTATCTTTGTCCAAAGAGATATAACTTCCTAACAAGTCTAATGTACCGATATGTACACCTGTCCCCCTGGCGACAGCCTTGATAATGGCTGGCCTGAATTGTGGTTCAGCAAAAATACAAATAGCTTTTTGCTTAATTAACTGTATTCTAATTTTATGTAAAGCCTGAGCACCTGGCTGTATTTCAGGATTGATGGTGAAATAACCTAAGGGCGTCAGACCATAGTGTTTTTCAAAGTATCCATAAGCATCATGAAATACGTAGTAACCTTTTCCGCTCACGGGAGCTAACATTGTAGCTAGAATTTTATTCTTTTTTGTCAAGACGGCGCTAAAATTTTGCAGATTATCATCCAATTGTTGTTTTTTTTCGGGCATTAATTCCGTTAAACGATCGTGGATAGCAACTGCAGTGCGGTGAGCGATCACCGGCGACAGCCAAAGATGCATGTTGTATTTGCCGTGATGATGCCCTGGTTCTTTGGTATTACTAGACTGTTTATCTGTACGATCCAGCTTCCCATGAAATTTTTGGTTGCTTTTCATCAATAGAGACGTAATGGTGGGAGTATTAGCTAAAATAATTCGCTTATCCGCAGGTAGTGTTGATGCTGCGCTAACTAGGAATGCCTCTAGCTCCGGACCGATCCATACCAGAAGATTGGCTTGTTTTACACGCATTATGTCCGATGGCCGCAGTGCATAATTATGAGGTGACGCGCCGTCAGGTAGCACTACCTCCACCGGTATAACGCCGTCAGCGATAGCGGCAGCAATAAAACCTAACGGCCGTAGGGATGTAACTATGGCGGCAGGTGTGGCGCTTCCAGTCAAAAGCAAGGCCGCGCCCACTGCAGCATGGCTCAATATACGCACCACAGTAGAGCGAGTGCAGGAAGTATGATGTAACACAGACATAGCTAAAATTCTCATCAGCGACAAACTGGATTATTATGTTATAATAATGTGATAATTTATAATCGTAATCAACACATGACCGATTTGGTAATTCTTAAGCACATTTCCGCGACCTTCGGTCGTAAACCTGTACTCCATGATATCTCCTTCACCCTAAAGGGTGGGCAAATTCTCACATTGTTGGGCCCAAACGGTGCTGGTAAATCCACCTTGGTACGGGTTGTGCTTGGACTAATTGTCCCAGATTCTGGCACCATTCTATGGCAGGGAAAGATGCATATTGGCTATGTGCCACAAAAAATTAATCTGGATCCAATTTTACCACTCACAGTAGAGCGTTTCATGCGTCTGCGTCCTGGGGTAAAAAAAGCCGAGATCCTGACGTCACTCAGCCAAGTTCAAGCATCTCACCTACTGGATCTGCCGATGCAGCAACTCTCTGGAGGTGACATGCAACGTATACTTCTGGCGCGCGCCTTGCTGAATCAGCCGCAATTACTAGTACTGGACGAACCTACTCAAGGGATGGATGTCAATGGTCAGGTGGCGCTTTACGATTTGATCAACCAGATTCGTCATATCCTAGACTGCAGCGTGCTAATGGTCTCCCATGATCTGCATTTGGTGATGGCCAAAACGGATGAAGTGTTATGTTTGAACCAACATATTTGCTGTTCCGGCACACCGGAGGCGGTTTTGGCACATCCAGATTTTATCGCCATGTTCGGCCATTATGGTTCTGAGCAATTAGCTATTTACCGTCATCAACATAATAACCGCCATGACCTGCAAGGCGAAATAGTGCTTGATTCGAACGATCACAGGAACGTCAAGCATGATTAAATTATTACTTCCTGGCTGGCTAGCTGGTATTTTGCTGTCCTTGGCCGCTGGGCCACTTGGCTCGTTCGTGGTGTGGCGCAAAATGTCCTATTTTGGCGATACCCTTGCTCATGCTTCACTTTTAGGGATAGCTTTCGGTTTGCTGCTAAATATTAATCTGTTTTATGCAGTTATTGTGGTCAGCTTGTTGCTGGCATTGGGTGTGGTATGGCTCGAACGTTTTCCTCAGTGGGACATTGATACCCTACTAGGTATCATGGCCCACTGCTCGCTATCTCTAGGATTGGTAGTGGTCAGCCTAATGAGTGGAGTGCGAGTCAATTTGATGGCGTATCTGTTCGGTGATCTGCTGGCAGTAACGCCATGGGACATCTGGCGAATAGCAGCAGTGGTAGCTATCGTGTTGGCACTGATAACCTGGCAATGGGAGGCAATGCTAGCCGTCACCATCAGTCCCGAATTAGCCCATGTGGATGGTATCCATTTATCACGTGTCAAACTGCTGCTGATGCTGATGACAGCACTAACCATTGGTCTGGCGATGAAATTTGTAGGTGCATTGATCATTACCTCTTTGCTGATCATTCTCCCCGCGGCTGTCAGGTGCCTCTCGCGAAGCCCGGAGCAAATGGCAGTATTTGCTACCCTGGCTGGTATGATAGCAGTCACTGCCGGGCTGGCATTTTCCGCTAGTTACGATACACCGGCCGGCCCGTCGGTCGTATTGAGCGCTTCGCTACTGTTTTTGATTAACATGTTTGTTAGACCACGCTGTTAACTCTTTTCAGGAATGCGTTTTTTGCCAATTATGATACGATGGGGAGGTTACCCAGCTAGAATGCTTGATACGCAGACTGACCCTTATCTTGTTGGCAATAGCGAATATTGCCAGCGTTGTTTTACCTAATTGGACTAAGAATAAGACTTGTGATCAAAGGCCTCGATGCGTATTTTAGGCTGCTTGGGTAAAGATCTTCATTTACGTGCGGTTGATTGATTCCTCATCTCGACCTCGGCCAGTAGTTTTTTATCGAAGATAGTTAAACTGACCAACGCATTGATTTTTTAAATAATAAAAAATGGTTGTGTTGATCCAGAAGAATCATCTGCATTAACGTTTCCTCAATATAATTCACTTTTATCAGCGCGTGGAATAGTATTATTCCTGTATATTGATAAAAACAAACAGTAACTGGCATCTTTCCCAAACAACTATTAAGTATAATAATGCGCCTAAGACGCCCGATCACTTTAACGTTCCTTAATCGAGTTAATACACTTATAGCATAATAAAGGTTAGATGAATATCTAATCTAAGGCGATAAAGTTGCACCAGGTTTGTAGGTAACAGACTGAATAACGGTATAGAATGGTGATGATTATCCTATTCGTGGCAATCAACTATGAATAGGATAATATTTTTTCACATCATCCAATAATAAACCACCATTTTTTCTTGTTCTGCCAAACAGCATTTTGAATACCATGAAGTCATTCATCGCTGCCACGATAACTATTCATAAATACTTACTAGGCCGTAAAAATATGTTTAAATTGATTAATGATTTCGCTGACTATAGCATATAAATCAGCTTGAGGTAGCTAGGTAGATTTTCCATTTTAGTCTTGGATGTAGTCGTTATATACAAGTGCAATTTATATAATGGTCATGTTGCTTTTTTTCAAGCTTTGATAAAATGATATGCTAGTATGATAAATTTTCTGCACATCGTCAGAATCTTCTAGCATATTGAAGAAGCGTAATAATTCGGTGCAGTCTTTTCATCCAGATCGGTCAAGTAGAGGTAATCATGGCGGTTTTCGATGATTTTGCTAACATGTTTGCGGCTTCCAGCGCATTTTTTACTTCATCGAATGATTCCGGTCGCCGGCTTTAAATGCCGTGTCCATGACCATATCTTTATTCAATCCCGGCTTAAAAGAGATGACTCTTTTTTTGTGAAAAAAAGTAAGAGACCGACCCGTGTGTTCCAAGATTACTGCCAATTTTAGTACAAGCATGGCGCATTTATGAAACGGTATGATTGCAATTGTCACCTTGCATTCCACCATCACCGCAGTGCCGCTTTGGGGCCTAACCATCATAGAATGATGGTTATATCTGCGCGTCATATTGTTAAACAGGGCTTTATCCACCACAGTGCGCAAACGTGGGTTAAAGCTAGTATCGCCACCACCCAGTTTAGCGGTGTGGTGACTATTCATTGATGATTCTCGTGAAAATATTACCACGTTTGGCATCCTGATCTGCTTTACGACACTTGGTGTCGACCCATTTACTATGACCTGACATATTTTTCTCCGTAAAAAGTTTTTAAACTAGATAAATAACAAACTTTCAAATATTTGAGCAAAGCCGAACGACTGGTGGCGATCCTTAGCTAGCTCAGATGTTCAATTAACATTGTCGCCTGTTCTCAGAAGTTAGTGTTAAGCATAATCAATTATTCTATATTGTAATTTACTTCTCTGAGTATATGGAGAGCTTAATCTAATAATGTCATACAGTTATTGATCGCTATCTCGGAATAGCGTATTAGATATAGTTTTCGAGTGATTTTATCTATTTGCTTGTACCATGGAAGTAAAAGTTCATGGTATGCAACAAAAACATCAGAATCTAATTTTTATTAATTAGAAAAATGCGATTTATTCAATGTTATTTAACATCGTCTATATCCCATTAGTGCTGTTTGCTTTATGCCGTTTTTTTACCTTCGCAGCGCCGCCAACAAGTGACAAATCAGCCAACGCATCGATATTTGCCGAAACTTGGCGCAGCGACCATCAAGTCTGCTGCTGCGGTCGTTTTTGGAAAGGCGATAACATCGCGAATATTATCGGTGCCAAGCAGCAGCATCACTAAACGATCGAGGCCAAAGGCAAGACCAGCATGTGGCGGAGTACCATATTTTAGAGCATCAAGCAGAAAGCCGAACTTTTCCTGTTGCTCATGCTCGTTAATGCGTAAAATATTAAATACTATTTGCTGCATTTCACTGCAGTGAATACGCACCGAACCACTACCTACTTCATAACCATTAATCACCATGTCATAAGAGTTAGCAATAGCTAACTGCGGGTTGTCCGCCAGAGTTTGCGCGTCGATGTCCTTAGGCGCGGTAAATGGATGATGCATGGAAGTAAGGCATCGATCATCATTTTCTTCAAACATTGGAAAATCCACCACCCACAAAGGAGCCCAATGGCCCTCCTTCGTCAGTTGCAGATCATTAGCCAGCTGTATACGCAGCGCACTCAGTGCATTGCTAATCACTTTAGCATGGCCAGCACCAAAAAAGATCATATCGCCGTCACAGGCACCAGTTCGCGTCAGGATCGCGTCTATCACTTGCGTACCGAGAAATTTAGTTATCGGACTTTGTACACCGCTAGAGCCGCCGTTACGCTGGGTTACCTTGATCCATGACAGACCTTTGGTGCCATAAATTGTAATATCTTTGCCATATTTCTCAATTTGCTTACGACTTAATTGCGCGCCACCGGGCACCCGCATCGCGGCTACACGTCCTTTATTATAATTAGCGGGAACAGAGAACACCTTAAACTCCACTTCTTTAATCAAATCCGCCACATCTACAATTTCTATTGAGTTGCGCAAATCAGGTTTATCGGAACCAAATCGATTCATTGCTTCTATATAGGTCATCTGTGGGAAGACTCCCAAGTTTACTCCTATGATTTCACGCCAAAGATCGCGCACCAAACGTTCCATTATTTCGCGCACTTCCGATGCGGTCATAAACGAAGTTTCCATATCCAGTTGGGTAAATTCCGGCTGTCTATCAGCGCGAAGATCTTCGTCACGGAAGCATTTTACAACCTGGTAGTAACGATCAAAACCGGACATCATCAGCAATTGTTTGAACAACTGCGGTGATTGTGGCAATGCATAGAATTTTCCTTTATGCAGCCTGCTGGGCACAAGGTAATCTCGGGCGCCTTCCTGCGTGGGTTTGGTCAACATTGGAGTTTCGATATCCAAAAATCCTTCCGCATCCATAAAGCGACGAACAAAACTGATGATGCGCGAACGAGTCTTCAGGCGTTGGGACATAACCGGACGGCGCAAATCTAGATAACGGTACTTCAGGCGCTGTTCTTCAGTATTGCTTTGATTGGCGTCGAGTGGTAGCGGTTCAGAACGGTTTATGATGGTCAAATCAGTAGCCAGAACTTCGACTAAACCGGTAGCCATCTCATTGTTAACCTGGCTCTTTGGGCGAGCTTGCACCACACCGGTTAGTTTTAAGCAAAATTCATTACGCAGATCAGCGGCTAGGTCAAAGGCGTCCTGATGATCGGGATCAAAACATACTTGTACTAAACCTTCTCGGTCACGCACGTCGATAAAAATCAAACCGCCAAGGTCGCGCCGTCTATTCACCCAACCGCACAACGTCACTTTTTGGCCAACATGTGACAAATTTAGTTGTCCGCAATATTCAGTACGCATGAAGATATCCTTAATATTTATCCTGTAAGCGGGTGCCTATGCCAGATTAGAAATGGCTATTATTCCAATGGTTTTCACCCAAATGGGAGAATCGGAGCAAGCCCCTGAGCTTACTAGCTATAAAGGTAAACGTTAATCAGGCACAGTCATAGCCCTGTTTGCACATCTATGACATCCTACCACTACCCTGGACAATGGGTAACTATAGCTTCCTTGCCGATCGGATCAAGCTCCGCAGGCGTAACTCATGTTATTTTTTATTCCAGGAGACATCTAATTTTAAGCTTGCTCTCACCTGCTGAGCACTGGTATTGATTGATTTGCAAGAGAGCATTTCTGCATTTTTTTGCAGAGAAGCGCCACTGAAGTAATTGAAGTCGTTGCACGCGAGTTTCTATTAACCCATAACATCGGAATGCGATGGCTAGCTTAGGAACAAATCGTAGGCTTTGTTGATTACTCTAACTGTGTCATGTGTCAATGAATTTTCCCTTATGATTAAAGGTTTTCAAATCAATCTCCGGTGGACCGATGCTTAGTTAGTCATTTTTATTTAATGCAATTCCACATCCAACTTTCTTTAACTCCAGACATTGTAATCTGGTGATCTCAAGGATCACTGAATATCTATGTTATTCATAATCTGCTATTTTCACCTATAATGCGTCGGTAACCAACCATTTATTTTAATATTTATTTTTCCTATTAAATGTTAATTCACTACTCCTATATTACCTGCAAGTTGTAGACCCCGTTGGGGAATCAATCTGCTAATTTTTTAGCCAGCAGTGTATTATCTAGCATGAATATCATAATTTTTGTCGAGGGTAGCTTTGTTAATTTTTCGACATATTTTTACAAGCGGTATAGCGCCTTGTTTTTGCATGTGTTACATACAGAAGCAAATTAAAACCGATGATGTCATACGTATGGCTTTTCTACAGTTCAGTAATATTGACATTAATATTTTTAGCCCCTTGATTGATACAGATGAAGTACGAACAACGTAAGAGCAAGCCTCCCATGTCAAGCAAACATTTGTTTTAAGATCAATGATAGTTATAATAATTATATATTAGAATAGTGTATTGGACGCCGCTCTTTGAATGATTTTTATTCTTGCATACTAAACAACTATGGCTGAAGTATCCAACCATAACATTAGCGATTCATCTTTGATAAGGATGTTGTTGCTCGTCAAAGTAGAAATCTAAAATTTTTTTGCCCCATCAGAAAATTTTTTCCTGGGAAAATTGGTGATCTCCCTTTCATTAAAAATCCAATTTATTCAACAAAGCCGCTTTGATAAAAAATGTCACAATATGCTAGGGCTTTAACAAGCCTGGCTGATTTTTTGCAAACCTGTTACGTTCTAACATTGAGAGGCTATGACCAAATTTCCTATCTTTAATCGTTCTTTGTTGCATCCGCGCTACTGGTTGATCTGGCTAGGTATCTGCCTGCTGTATCTGCTGGTTCTATTGCCTTACCCCATGCTGTATCAGTTAGGCACTCGACTAGGCTGTCTTGCGCAATATTTTATGCCACGACGGGTACAAATTGCGCGCTGCAACCTGCATCTATGTTTTCCTGATATGCCTGCTTCAGAGCGTGAAGCACTGTTACGGCAAAATTTTAAATCTGTCGGCATGGGACTTATCGAAACCAGCATGGCTTGGTTTTGGCCTGATTGGCGCATTAAACGCTGGTTTAAAGTCAGTGGTTTGGAACATATGCTACAAGCTCGTATGGAGCATAAAGGCGTGCTATTGATCGGGCTGCATTTTCTTACCCTTGAGCTGGGAGCGCGAATTTTTGGTATACATAATCCGGGGATCGGTGTTTACAGGCCCAATGATAATTCATTGTTAGACTGGCTGCAGACATGGGGGCGTCTACGCTCCAATAAATTTATGTTTGATCGTACGGATATCAAAGGCATGATCCGCGCGCTGAGGAACGGAGAAATTATCTGGTACGCACCAGATCACGACTACGGTCCCAAGAGCAGTGTTTTTGCTCCGCTGTTTGCAGTATCTCACGCAGCGACTACCGTCGGTACATATATGCTTACCAAAATGGCAAAACCAGCAGTGATACCTTTCGTACCACGTCGTCTGCCCGACGGACGAGGTTATGAATTGCTCATCCTGCCGGATGAGCGCGGGATGCCACTGGATAGTGATATTGCCACTGCTATCTATATGAATAAGGTAGTTGAACAAGTGATTTTGTTGGCGCCAGATCAATATATGTGGCTACACCGCCGTTTTAAAACACGCCCCCCGGGAGAACATTCTTTTTATCAATGACCTGCTAAGCTAGTCTTAAGCAGGTGTCAATAGTGCGATAAATAATAGCGTAAAACAAACTTCTATTAAGAGTTAATGATGATCCTTTGGAGCATAATTAACTCTTATTTTGCAAAAATAGCACCATCTCAATATAGAGTGTACGGCACGCTATTCAATGCCTATGAATTATATTCATATAGATATATCGCGACATGACAGGGCACTTAACGGTTTAACTGATAAAATTTTAACAAAGTCAGTTCAATGGCTTTAGCAGATCTTGTTTTTTGTCATCGGTTTAGCGTGATAAGCTAGAACATCTCCAAAAAGATGTTAAAACTTATAGATTCAAATACTTGTTAAGCGCATGTCTGGTCGTAAAGCAAACCTGGTGTCTATGCAGTTTTAATTAGATTTTGTTTGATCAGTTCTATAATTTCTGGATACTAAATTTCCGGTATTGATCGATGTAGTGTGATAGTAGTAGCTACTACACCTCAAGGGTATGAAAATGCCTTTATCCTTAAAACCTCCATGTAGAGATATTTTTACGTTAATAGCCAGGTTATTAGTGCTTATCTGTGATTCTGCCGCCTGGTGTGTTGCATTGTCTAGCGATACTGTATGGTACCAAACCAGTGCTGTACCTTAAAATAATCGATAGATTAATATGTTTATCATCATGGCACAAACAATATGGATATTGTGATATAGACGGATACTTCATGCTCACCAGCGATGTAACAGTGCTCCTGTAGCTGTTTATCTGCTCCCTCCACGCATTGGAGGTTTGAGTCGGTATAGCTATAGCGTAAAACATCCTCTCAAGATGCTGGTTAAAGTGTTGATTCTGATAAAGCCTTTGTCCTAAATCCCACCACCTGACGGAATATCGATTTAACATTATTGATACTATCTAGGTTCCTCTATAATAACTGGCCAGTTTTACCAGATAAAATAAACCACAATTCCTGGATTAGAAAAAAATCTAGCGGGGTGGTGGTTCTTCCCCCATCGCTATCCATCGTCCGACAATCGATAATCAATGGAATTTTGTTGTTTGGCGAAATGGCGAGAAATTACGACTTGAATTGATCATTCGCGTCAATATTCATTCAATGGATTGGTGCACACTGTTACTTCAAGAAACTAGAGTAATTTTATGGCTGTTGGGGTGTTGGTGCATAATAAACGTTGATTCATAGAAATCTTCTCTAAAATGTAGTATAACTTAATGTAATCTGAAAGGGTGGTTATAAATAGCAAGACGTGATGGCTACTAAGCCCCTTGCCGAGATGTGATTGGATGCTTCGTGCACAGTAAGACTGGACACACCTGCAGTACTGAAGAAATGTATCTCACAGTTCTCGCTACAGGAGGAATATTAGACTACTGAGATGGTTGTAGTACTTACGTTTCAATCAGATTATGGCAAAGAAAAGTTTAAAATTATTAATTGAACAAATATACTAATTAAACACAATTCACTGACGTTTTGTGCTGGATACTGCATCCCTTGTGCTGCATGGTATGAGCTAATAATATCACTCAAAATAGTGACATCCAATGAGCTATTCCGATTAGTTATCGGAATAGCTCATTGATTGATATTAAAAAGGATTATTCTCCTGACACTGAGAATATTAGTCCTACTTTAACTGGACTTTACATAATAGCAATAAATAGCCTAAATATTCAATGTCGGTAACGCGTGGTACATTGCTCATATTGCTATTTATGTTATTTAGATGGAGGTAAATGTAAGTCAAAAGATACAATTAACAGGATTGTGTATCACATAAGCAACATGTAAAGTTCAGATACTACATCCATGAACAGCAATGTCACAAATAAAAAGACTATTTTACTGTTCCTATTTTTGTCTCTGCAGACTTGATTGGCGGACGCGATGGGTCGATCCAATCCCAATTTCAGCATTTGACTATTACTAAATACGATACTTAGGTAGGGTAAGGCTATGAAATGCGCAAAATAATTTAACTAGTTATGCTTTCACGAAACGAAATAGCGTGAAAGCATAGTAATTTCAACATTTTGATGGATTTCCTGCATCTTGTACAGTTACCGGCGTGTTGGATTTGGAATGCCGTGCTTTATGGGGATATTTACATCCCTTAAGAAGATATGGTAAATAAATTATTTATTTATCGAATAAGTCAAACACTGGCGCTGTTGTCCATTATGAGCATATTAAGGGTATTCAGAGAATGGAAGTAAGTATGACACTTAAATGTCGATTGACGTTGTTCATGACAACGTTATTACCCACCCCCAGTCAACAACAGATGCGTAGAACGTTTGTGTCACCTGGGCAGCATCGTAGTGCACGATAGCACCAGCAAATTCCGGGTTATCTAGATGCCATCATCGGTGGGGGTGTGGTCAAATTGGAAAAAGATCTGTAGCTACTTTCGCTATGAGGCATGAGAAAATATTTGCTCATGTGCCTTTTATTTGACGCCGAAAGAAATCAGCAGCAGCTGCGATAAATGTCACCCATACTCCTTGATAGCGTTATCGCTATAGCTGAGTCACTTTGTAAGATCAATAAACGTTACGGGATGTCGATCATTAAATTGGGATGTCTTTCGTTAGCTTTATTGAATACATCTAATTTTAATAATAAAAATAAAATTACTAAAAATTTCTTTAATGGTAACTTAAAATTAAGAATCATGAATTCCGCTGGCGATACAAAGTTTATAGATTCTATTTTCAATTAATAAAAGTTTCTCTATGAAGCCAAAATTCAAATTGCTTAAGTAAATAGGATAAAATGTTAATCTCATGATAAAGTGCGACCTGCAGAGTGCTATATATTACTTGGCTTAAGGACTTATAAAAGTGAAAATATAAAGTCAAAACACACAATTTAGGAAAGCGGGTCATTAGCGCAAGCAGCATATGCTAGTCGATACCATGATAGGTATCATCCCCTCTAACTCAGAGTAGCTCTGAATAATTTAACGATATAAAAGTATACCTGACCGCTTGCAGAAATATGCTAAAAAATTAATACAGCCACAATAACGAGGAGAATGATGCGCATTCATAGCCACCATAATTATGCTGGCCGGGTAATGCTATCAAATCAGGCATTTGGACATCAACTTTTAATAAAAATAATGAATATTAAAAACAGAAAGATCGGTTACTATCTTGCTACATGGGAGAAAGAGATATCACAAATAAAACAACGATCGTGTCTAGTTGTAGTACACCAACTATGATTAGACCATTGATAAGACAAATGTTTGTTAACTGCTAGTTATTAGATGAAGTATTTTGTTATCACTCGCCAAAATTTAGAGACATTAGTCCCTTCGTTTCATCAAATATGATTTACTCAACTGAGGCTCATTGAATGTTTGTGACTCTTTTAGTTGATCACGCTAAGGAGATATTCAGAAATTTCTATATTGTCCTGAATTGCTTTGTCCTTAATACCATCTGCTGGCAAACAGGCGGTAGGTGACAGATATTTTATTTGTAGGTATTCGACTTTAATCTTTATATATATGAGTAGCATCTTACTGATAGCACCAGCGAGAGTAAGTGAACCATTTAACTATAATGAATGATAGTCGAATGCTTGAACAACATCAAAAACGTAATATGTATCCCGACTAAGTTTTAGTATTTTGGTTCAACCAACGCTATTGAGCACTAATTAACTCAATTTTTGATGATAAATATGGCTTTATTTCAATGTACAGTATTGATGCTACCTAGCATATTCTTAAAATATGCGCAAGGGCAGGGCTCAGTACTTGGCATTTTGTGTATCCCTATCACCTTGAAGTCAAAGAAGCATGCTTCCGACTCTATTTTTTAAAAAATAGAAGCTAGTTGTTAAAAAATAGTAGAAACTCTAAGTTTGCTCAGAAACCTAAGAATTTTGCAACATCTTAGAAATTAGAGACAGCAGCAGTTTGATTGCTGTTATTACTGAGCAGTGATATTTACTGGCATACCTGAACGCCGTAGCAAAGCTTGATCCACCGTGCTTTGATTGACGTTCTGATCCATCAGCACGTGATTAACATTGATCGATAGATCAATCGGTAACGGTTCGTTAGAGTTAAGTTGCTCCTCAGTGATGGAAAGTGGATTATGCACTTCCAGATAACGTCTGCTATCCGGTTCTATAGTAGCTTTCACCGGTTCATTGATAAACTGAACCGGGGTACCAATCGATACGTGATCAAAAAGATATTTAACATCGTCATCGCGTAGACGTACACAGCCATGACTGACACGCAATCCAATACCAAAATTGGCATTGGTGCCATGAATGGAGTAAAGTCGACCAACGTAAAGAGCATATAATCCCATAGGATTATTCGGACCTGTCGGAAAAACATTAAGGAGGGTTTCTCCCCGCGCTGTGTACTCGGCATGCATGGCTTTGGTGGGCGTCCAGGTAGGGCCATCCTTCTTGCGTTGGACCGAGGTCACCCAATTAGAAGGTGTATCTTTTCCCAATTCTCCAATGCCAATTGGTAGTACAATGACAGTTTTACTTTCTTTAGGATAATAGTACAGACGCATTTCAGCGCTGTTGACCACAATACCTTCATGTGGGGTATCAGGTAAGATCAACTGTTGTGGGATGACAAGTTGCATGCCGGCAGTTGGTAGGTAGACATCAACGCCTGGATTGGCTTCCAACATATTGCTAAGACCTATTTGGAACTGCGCGGCAAAGTATTCAAGGGGAAGTTTGTTGTTCCTTGGGATGATTATTTGCAGGTTGTTGCCGACAAGTCGACTTTTGCCTTCGGGCAACTGATATATAACGGCGAAGGTATCATGACTGTAAACAGTCAGTGCTAATACAATGCTATAAAACGTACAAAATTTCATTTTTATAAAATATAGAGTAAATCATCTTAAATTGGTTATCAATGAGTGTATACTGGTACCTAACGTTAAGTATAATTATATATAATAACTTCAAGCATGAAAAGATTGGTTAACAGAAACGGTTATAGCTTTTAAGGATGTATATAATATATATGCTAAATAGCTGAGCTGAATAAAGGACATATTGGTTGATGGAACTAATTTATTCGTTATTAAGGGCAAGTACGCCGACACAGATGAACTTTGCAGGCAATTTTTAAATTGGTTAATCCTGGTTGATTTTGTCTAAAGACAAACTAAAGTTCAGGGTGAATACTTTTTTAAAATCAGTTATATCTGGAGATACCGTTCACCAATGTTTTTAGGTTCGTACCATAACTAAAGTAAATTCATTATTGCCGGCAATCCCCCCCAAACGTTTAATACGCGCGCAAGGCATCGCTTGTTTAATTAAGGATTTTTCTCTGATGGATAGTATATGCTTATGTATTAGCATATACTATCCATCATGCAAGGAGTTCAGCAACATATTTGTCAACTTTTGTTGGTCGATCTTCTCGATGTTTAATAGCCCCCCTGAACAGTCCTCACTTTTTGTAAACATCAATCCAGTATAGCTTTTTATCGAAGTGTGGATATATGCCTTGAGAGACACTTTGTACAATAACACTATGTCTGCAACGGGCTTTATACAACACCACCAATTGCCTTTAGTTGGATTTATTGGTGCCATTTGACTGCCTCAGTTACTTTCATGCCCACTTCATGTGGGCACTGTGCTGAGCTATTTGGTGCCGAACATTTGACCGGTTGACCATCGTTGCAATGGATGGGGATCTTACAGGGCACACCCCCCCCACAACCAGTATAGAAGAATCTGATTGGTGCACGCTGCCTTAGCGTGCTATTCCGAGTCTCTTGTCCCCAACCGTAAAGTCACCAAAATAAAAATCGATGCAATGCTGCATATAGCTGAAAATATTAGGTAACCTAATGTTGGTGTGCCACATAATTATACTGTTTAAATGCTGTTATTTTTGCCCTTTTAGCGATATGGTCGTTTATTTTAGGCCGGCGGCATCACGCAATAGTTCAGCTTTATCGGTCTTTTCCCAAGGAAAATGCTCGCGCCCAAAGTGACCATAGGCAGCCGTCTCGCGATAAATCGGTTGCAACAAATCCAGCATGGTGATAAGTCCATAAGGACGTAGATCGAAGAACTTACGTACCAGCGCTGTCAGGTTTTCGGCAGAGATCTTCTCGGTACCAAAGGTTTCGATAGTTATGGAGGTAGGTTCCGCCACACCAATAGCGTAGGAAACCTGGAGTTCACAACGATCAGCAAGACCAGCGGCTACGATATTTTTCGCTACGTAGCGGGCAGCGTAGGCAGCAGAACGGTCAACCTTGGACGGATCCTTACCAGAAAACGCACCGCCTCCATGACGAGCCATACCGCCATAGGTATCAACAATGATCTTTCGACCAGTAAGACCACAATCGCCCATAGGGCCACCGATGACGAAACGGCCTGTTGGGTTAATGAAAAATTTTGTCTGATCAGAGAGCCATTTCGCTGGTAACACTGGCTTGATAATTTCTTCCATGACTGCTTCCTGCAGTTCCGCTAGCTCGATGTCTTGCGAATGCTGGGTAGACATTACAACGGAGTCGATACCAATAACTTTTCCATGGTCATAGACAAAAGTCACCTGGCTTTTGGCATCCGGGCGCAACCAGGGCAGGGTACCATTTTTACGCACTTGCGACTGATGCGCCACTAGGCGGTGTGCATAAGTAATTGGCGCAGGCATCAACACGTCAGTTTCATTAGTAGCGTAACCAAACATCAGCCCCTGGTCGCCTGCACCCTGTTCCAGTGGATCAGTACGGTCCACTCCTTGATTGATATCTGGGGACTGTCTACCAATGGCGCTAAGCACTGCGCAAGAATTAGCATCAAATCCCATATCTGAATGAATGTAACCGATCTCGCGGATGGTATTGCGGGTCAATTCTTCGATATCCACCCACGCTCTAGTGGTGATTTCACCGCCAACCAGCACCATACCTGTTTTAACATAGGTTTCACAGGCTACGCGCGCCTTGGGATCCTGTATTAGGATAGCGTCCAGCACGGCGTCAGAAATCTGGTCCGCGATTTTATCCGAGTGTCCCCCTGAAACTGATTCAGATGTAAATAGGTGTTTAGTCATTGGTCCATCGCCTTTAGATGCGGGTTGAAATGACTGCGTAGCGCTTGGGATTGGACATCCGAAAGAAACGATGCCTCGATGATGACGGTGTGAGTCATCCCCCCTGTGAATTATCCTACAACAGTAAACAGTTAATCAATTATAGATGGATTAACTTCTGGGTGGCTATTTTAGGTAGGGGCTACCATGATTACCAGTAATTTTGGGCTGAAATATATCAGCTGATTTTATCAGAGGATAAAAAGTATCAATAAAGTGATTAAATGAATTTTATTTGGTTTTGCCTAATAGTGATATAAATCGAGCGCATTTTTAAATTAACTTTAAACTTAGCAGTATCGCCACTAATAATTTTTATTACTTAACCTATATAGGTTTATAGCAGCAGCTTTATTAAACAGCCAGTGGTGACATCAGCAATGAAAGCGCCGATATCCGTAAACCCAAGTTATAGCGTAGGTTGAACTGATAACTAAGGTATCAGATACCTGCTAGCATCGCAGGGATGGCAGACTATTGATGATATCTTTGACGTAGTCCAAGTTTGCCTTAAGTCCGGTTTAAAACGTCTTGACGCCATTGCTGAATGGCGACTGATGGTGATGAGGAAGGCGTCTTTAAATTTTTGAAACAAGATAATCAAGTCTTGTAGCACGAGTGACTGTAATCTTAGCGTGGACTCCTCGATGAATCTAGTTAAACACAACTCTAGTAAAATTCTTCATCAGACACAATTGGAGGTGTGAGTATTTAACACGAATAATTAGTATTTTAGTAGTGATAACAGCAGTTAATGGTAAAGGTTATTGATACTGCTACCGCTATTTCCATTAGCGTCATTCTGGTTATGCTCAAGCGAGCAGTGACAAACCTGGCTGAAATTGAATGAGATTGCGGGCCGGCGGGTATCCTTTTCATCATGGCACAATACTGCGTTCAATGTTATTTATGCTTTGCATGCATGGTTCGTATTGAAAGTGCATAATTAGAAAAAATTTACTTCAATTGATTTACGGCAATAGATCTATCAGTTTATCACAGCATGTTTCGCAGAAAACTAGTGATTTGCAAACTGCCTGCCTTATTCACTATCTATTGAGATCATTAAATCTATCACGCGGTCCTAACTATGACTTTGCCATAGCGTAGCACGAGTTCACCAAGATATGTTATAATTGCTGTTTTGGTATACTGAACAATTGTAAATTTCATAGTTATAAATCCGTTCTTCAAATACGTTACAAAAAATCGGTGCTAAAATTAACGTTGGATTAATGAAATCAGAATGATTACAACAAACTGTGGTGAAGGCTGATGTATCCGATCAGCATGGTGTGGTAGAATATGACGCAGTCAACGCTGCAAAAATATTTGTGATCAATGTCGGACTAGCTATGAACGACAATAATAACAGTGAATGGTGCAAACTTCTTCAATATCATATAAACTGGGAGATAACTATAGTTAGTTGTTATAAAAAATTTTTAATATCAATACTATTATGATATACTTCGTCAAGTATCTTAAAGGCAACTCCTTTTTAAGCAGTTTTATTTTTCATGCTATGTGCGATGCTTACAGCATCGAACCAAAATGTCAATGGGATCCTTGTTGTGGCTAGTCAATAGTTGTTTAAATTAAGATTTCCCTTTGAAAATTGATAACTTACCCTTCATTATATTAGAAAACGTTCGATTTATTTAACAAAAATTATAAATGGCTATTCGGCTAACTCCCTGACATTAACCAAATTACAATGTCCTAGCTAAGTAGGTGGCAGTTGTTATGCCGTGGAAAACACCGCGCATCGAATGACTCTGCTAGATAAACTTAATCACCAGATGATTCGCTTGGATAAACTTCAATTAACGAGCTTTAATTTAATTGTAATAATTGAAAAAAAGTCTCATGGACTGCTACATTTATTCAACAAAACTAGCATGTCACAATTGGCCGCCGCTTATTAGTGGTAGAGTCAACTATCCGACTTAATATGGAACCCATGATGGATAACATCATTAGGAATGTTATCACTGGGACTCAGCATACCATTGGTGACAAGAGTGTATCTCCGCACAATTTGATCGAGTTTAATATGGGTTAATCGAAGCTATGACTTGAAGACTGGTGGCTACGTTTCTGTAGTGATTGTAGATGGTAAAAGCGGCACAAGAGTTATTTCGTGATATAGTTGTATAGTTATCTGCTCTATCGACGAAAGGCCGCGCAATACATAGTGCATGATCAAAGATGCAGTACGGCCGGCTAACGACTCGGTGCGTTCAAAATCTAGGTCAAATCTATGCCGTTGATAATGGACAAGGTTGCATGTAATTACTGGTTAATTTAAATGGAAAAATTCTTTTCCCGCCATTCAGGCAATTTTACAAGCATTAAACAAGAGGGTTCACCATGGCTATAATTAAAATGACAGATTTAGATCTGGCTGGTAAACGTGTCTTTATCCGTTCCGATCTGAACATTCCGGTTAAAGACGGTAAAGTGATTTCCGATACGCGTCTTCTCGCCTCTTTACCCACTATAGAAACCGCACTGAAACAGGGAGCGCGCGTCATGATGACCTCGCATCTTGGCCGCCCGACTGAGGGTGAATATGATGCCAAGCTCTCCTTGCAACCGATAGTTGATTATCTGAAAGAAAAAATTTCCATCCCGGTACGTCTTACCAAGGATTACCTGAATGGTGTGGATATCACCGAAGGTGAATTGGTAGTATTAGAAAACGTCCGCTTCAATAAGGGAGAAAAGAAAAACGATGAAAACTTGGCTAAAAAATATGCCTCGTTGTGCGATGTTTTCGTGATGGATGCATTCGGTACTGCTCATCGTGCGCAAGCTTCTTCCTACGGAGTGGGCAAATTCGCCCCAGTTGCCTGTGCGGGGCCACTGTTTTCCAATGAACTGGAAGCGCTGAGCAAGGCGCTCGATAACCCTGCGCGTCCCATGGTCGCCATTGTCGGTGGCTCCAAAGTATCTACTAAATTGACCGTTCTAAATTCGCTATCGAAAATTGCTGATCAACTGATCGTGGGAGGCGGCATTGCCAATACTTTCGTGGCAGCCCAGGGTAATAACGTCGGAAAATCGCTTTATGAGGCGGAGCTAATTTTGGAAGCCAAACGTTTATTAGAAAGCTGTGATATTCCTGTACCTACCGATGTTCGTGTGGCCACTGAATTTTCTGAAATCGCTACAGCTACCCTGAAATCCGTTAGTAATATTCAGGATAACGAGCAAATCCTTGATTTGGGCGAAGATTCTACTGCACGTTTGGCGAAAATTATAAAAAACGCCAAAACCGTTCTTTGGAACGGCCCGATCGGAGTGTTTGAATTCCTCAATTTCCGTCAAGGAACTGAAGTAGTAGCTCGTGCCATTGCCGAAAGTGGCGCATTTTCCATCGTCGGCGGCGGTGATACTCTGGCAGCCATAGAGCTATTTGGAATGATCGATCAAATTTCTTATATTTCCACTGGTGGTGGTGCTTTCCTCGAATTTGTTGAAGGAAAGAAACTTCCTGCAGTAGTCATACTCGAAGAACGTGCAAAACAATAAGTGATCAATTGAGCACCTGCCCTTAGTCATTATCAGAATTTAAAGCTTGAGCAACCGCAACAAATTACTCTTTTTAATCTATTTATAGAGAATAAGGACCAAGAAATATGTCTAAAGTTTTCGATTGTGTTAAACCAGGTGTCATCACCGGTGATGACATTCAAAAAGTATTTTCTGTTGCAAAAGAAAACAACTTTGCTCTGCCTGCCGTCAATTGTGTAGGTACGGATTCTATCAATGCTGCATTAGAAGCTGCTGCCAAAGTTCGTGCTCCGATTATAGTGCAGTTTTCTAACAGCGGTGCTGCTTTTATGGCCGGGAAAGGCCTAAAAAGCAAAGCGCAGACTGGTTCAGTGTTGGGAGCAATCTCTGGCGCGCTGCATGTGCACCATATGGCTGAGCATTACAATATTCCTGTTATTTTACATACTGACCACTGCTCCAAAAAGCTGCTGCCGTGGCTTGACAGATTGCTGGACACTGGCGAAAAACATTTCATCGCTACCGGCAAGCCTTTATTTTCCTCCCATATGATCGATCTCTCTGAGGAATCACTGGAAGATAATATTAAAATCAGTTCTAAATATCTGGCGCACATGGATAAGCTAAATATGACATTAGAAATCGAACTGGGCTGTACTGGCGGTGAAGAAGATGGAGTGGATAACAACCATTTAGATAACTCTGCGTTGTATACTCAGCCGGAAGATGTAGCTTACGCTTATGAAAAATTGCATGTAATCAGCCCGCGTTTCATAGTCGCGGCTGCCTTTGGTAATGTACATGGCGTCTACAAGCATGGTAACGTGCAGTTAACACCAAAAATCCTTGATAACTCGCAAAAATATGTTTCTGAAAAATTTGGTCTGTCGGCTAAATCCCTAAATTTGGTTTTTCACGGTGGTTCAGGTTCTACGCCGGAAAAGATCAAGGAAGCCGTCAGTTATGGTGTGGTCAAAATGAATATAGATACCGATATCCAGTGGGCCACTTGGGAAGGTATTTTGAAGTACTATCAAAAGAACGAAGAATTTCTTCATAGCCAGCTGGGTAATTCGGAAGGTCCAGATAAACCTAACAAGAAATTTTACGATCCGCGTACCTGGATCCGTGCCGGCCAGGTATCAATGGTTACCCGTCTAGAATTAGCTTTTCAAGAATTAAATTCCATCGACGTGCTTTAATCAATGCAACATTGTATTGCCCCCATTCGTTTGGCATGATATACTTATATCATGTTTGGGTTTATATTCCTTTATCCTTATTTTGAAACATTGCACTGGTAAGGTAATGTGGACAAGGAAATATTACTTATTTGCGAGAATAAGTATAAAGTAATGTATGCATGTCATATTTAATGACATGCTATCGAAAAAACTGGAGCAATAACAGACAATCTTTACAGTAAAAAATATCCTATCATAATACCCTAATTAAGCAAAAATAACACCAATAAGTAGTTTTTCTAAAAACTTTTGTTATTGCCAAGCAACTTACTAATAGATTGTGTTGTGATCTTAATCATATCCTGTTCTCGGTATCAGGACGATAACAGGCGGAAACCCTAATGGAAAATATAAAAAATATTATTGATAAAATCAATTATATCGGCAGCCGGCTTGTAACTAATCAAGAGTTGTTAATTAACTATGTAGTAAATATTATCGCTGCATTTATTATATTATTCATCGGTTTGTTGATCTCCCGTATTATCGCTCGAGCGATAAACCAGATGATGAAGATGCACAATATTGACGCTACG
Organism: Sodalis sp. Ffu; assembly: GCA_024748595.1. GTDB lineage: Bacteria > Pseudomonadota > Gammaproteobacteria > Enterobacterales > Enterobacteriaceae > FFU. The sequence goes on from CP072944.1 coordinate 492,580, forward strand.
GTGACCGATTTTATTTCGACGATTTTACGTTATGGTATTATCATCTTTACCCTGATTCCTGCTCTGAGTTGCATTGGTGTGCAGACCGCTTCATTGGTCGCTGTAATTGGTGCTGCCAGTTTGTCGATAGGTCTTGCCTTGCAGGGATCCTTGTCCAATTTTGCCGCAGGTGTGCTGCTGGTTACATTTCGACATTTTCGAACTGGTGATTATGTAGATTTTTCCGGTACTTCCGGTACCGTGATAGTGATACAGCTTTTTTCCACCACTTTGCGCACTTATGACGGCAAGATTGTGGTACTGCCTAACAGTAAAATTCTTTCTGGTAATATTACCAATTTTTCTGAGGAGCCAAATCAATTAATTGATACCATAATTAGCGTAAGTTACAACTCAGATATTGAATTGGTGAAGAATCTGATTACTGATATTCTGGCCGCCGACAGCCGGATAATACAAAATATGGGCATTATGGTGCGTATGAAAGCTTTGAGCCCGTCCTCGCTTGATTTTATAGTGCGAGCCTGGGTACCGCGCAGCGATCAGCAGAATGCCACCTTTGATTTGCTGGAAAAAGCCAAAGCGGCATTGGATGTACATAATATCAACATATCATTATCCACAAATGGATGTGTATCTGTATAAATGCGTAATACAGTAAGCTATCCAATTAAAAAAACTGCATAAATAATAACTGGATAATAAATAATAACTGGATAGTACTAACTTCTGCGCCTTAGCGCAGAACTAACAACAGGTCACGTCAGTACAGCAAAATCGGAATATAGTTAGTTTATTGCATCTCATGCTTACATAGCTCTTATAGTTATAGTAGGAATTCTAATTTGGTATGTTATGAGTCAACGAGTTTTCTTCGTGACATAGATACTTCTTCAAAACTACGTCGGGACGTAGAAGAATTTTTATTTCCAGTGATTATTATTCCTAATATATACTAGCCACTGAGCTTTTTTTGCTAAAGTTTTTAACTTTCTATTTACCTTCACCAAAAATTTTTAGCCTATTATCCCGTTACTGATGCAAGTGTAGTATGGGCAAAATATTCATTTTGAGAATAGAGTACAAACTCTCTATTTCAGCTGATTTGTTTGCTAATGTTAGTGACCGCCCCTCTTTATATTTCTAAAATTTAATTAGCCAATGCTACTATTGAATGCAATGATTGATTTATACTGATGCACACAGTGCATTGCTTACAGGCATAATCATGACACAGGATGAACTAAAAAAAACAGTAGGTTGGACAGCGCTAAAATATATCCAACCAGGAACCATTGTGGGGGTAGGCACAGGATCTACCACAGCACATTTTATCGATGCGTTAGTCACCGTCAAACAGAAAATCAAAGGGGCGGTCTCCAGTTCTGAGGCTTCGTCGGCCAAATTGAAAAACTTAGGGATCCCTTTGTTTGATCTCAACGACGTAGATTCAGTAGATATTTATGTGGATGGTGCTGATGAAATTAACGGCAATTTACAGATGATCAAGGGTGGTGGTGCAGCTCTGACCCGAGAAAAAATCATCGCTGCGGTAGCGCGCAAATTTATCTGCATAGCTGATGTCAGTAAACAAGTTGATGTGCTGGGTTGTTTTCCGCTGCCAGTGGAAGTAATTCCTATGGCCCGCGCTTGGGTAGAGCGTGAATTGATCCGTTTGGGTGGTCTACCAGAATATCGTCAAGATGTGGTCACCGATAATTTCAATATAATTCTGGACGTACATAACTTAAAGATCCTCGACGCAATAGCACTGGAAGAGCAGATAAATAACATTCCGGGCGTGGTGACAGTTGGATTATTTGCCCGTCGCAGCGCCGATATCGCCTTGATTGGGAGTGAACAAGGCGTTAAAGATATCTTTGTTTGGTGCTAGTCGTAACCTAGCAAAGTCATTTTGCGATACTGGTTAAAGTATTCCAGTTTTGTGCGACATAATCTATAAGCAAACAAATAGCCTGACGGGTTACAAATGTGTTCATCCAGAACACCAATTGAATCATCTAACTTTCGCCGCAATCAGCTTAGACGATAGCAGCAAACTAATCAAATATTCTGATAATGTTTCTGACCTTATCAGCGATAGATTTTTCGAAAATATCACAGCTCGGACATAGCTAACAGGTGAATCGCCTATTGCATATTTATGAAAATTATCCTAATAATGTTGACTTTGTATCAACTAATGTTTCAGCAAGAAAAAAGATTAACCTTGCTGCGCAATATTTACAAACTACGCCAGAAATCGTTTACATAGTGACTAATATAAATCGATGCGGAAAAATACAGCTGATAACATCCTCCCAGGTACCATCTGTCCACGCTCTTGTTACCATCGCCAGTGGCAGGAAGGGGTGATAATTTCTGGCAACGAGACGTCCCATTCCTTTACCGGTAGTGCTTCTGCCGTTTGTTGGCAATCATGAGCCAACCCAATAGGAAAGCATTTCGTTCCAGAGCGCCAGTGCTGCAGCGTACGATCATAGAAACCACCGCCCATACCAAGGCGATGGCCAAGGCTATCAAAAGCTACCAGTGGAGTAAACAGGATATCTAACTGCGCCAGTGGTAGTAATATGGTAATATCCAGTTGGAGTTCGCGGATTCTTAGTCGATTGAGCACCAGTGGTAATGAAGTGCTGTAACGTAAAAAAAGCAAATGACCAGGAGTAAAAGGGTGCAGCACCGGTAAATACACCTGTTTGCCAGCCTGCCATAGGACATCTATTAGTGGACGAGTATCTAGCTCACCATCAAAAGAAAAAAACAGTGCTAGCGTTTTCGCCGCCTGTATACGGGTATCGGCTAGGACATGACTTACCACTTTGCTTGCAGCAATGGACTGCTGTTGAGGTGTCAAAGCTCGCCGTTGCAGACGTATATGGTTGCGTAATGATTGACGCCTCAGTGATGTTTTCATGGACGAGGTACACCTAAGCAATTTCTGAGATGCTATCTCAAGAAATTAGTTCATAAAAATTTTTAGAAGTTTTTTATTTGAACTTGCACTTGTGTTATTCAAATTGTGCTCCCGGGCGTTCAGTTATGCGATCCTGCTCAACTAACGCCTGTTCAATCGCTTGTTGAAGCATCCGGATACGTTGTTCCATATTGGCTGCATAATCCCGAGTTTTTAACCTTTCTTCCGCCAGTTCGTGGCATACGTTCAGCGCGGCAATAAAAACTAACTGCTCAGTGTTAGTAACTTTAGATCGAACTTTGAGATCATGCAACCGCTGATTAAGATCTTTCGCAGCCTGATTTAATGCTTTTTCTTGTTCGGGGGGGCAATTTACTCTTAGTGTACGTCCAAAAATTTGAATATCTACTGGTTGTGCGGACATATAACTCTTCCTGCATTTTACCAGGCTAACCTATGCTTGCGCTTTACTTTAGCTATGGCGTGTAGAATTATCTAAAGCATAAAAATCATAATACTTATTTTGCAGTGATAATATTTAATGATAGCATCATTGAACTTAATTTGCCAAATATACTTCCCAATTATGAAAATCAATTGCTCATGGCACAAGCAGTGGCATTAACCCCGGCCAAATGCATCACTTGATCAGTGGACAGTGGGGCAGTGGGGCAGTGGTAATCGTGACATCAGTTGGCAAACTTTGGTGCATGAATTGATTAATGAATTGCTAGCGTTTCCTAAGACGCTAGCAATTCATTATGTGTGAACTTTACCAAGTAACCGGTAATGTACTGTGAATAATAATCTGTTTTAGTTTTAGCCTCTACTGCTATCGGGTGATAGCGCCGGCGGTACTTTATTTGCTCGCGGGGAAGCCCCCCGGCTGAGTGAACTATTTTCTATTAGATTTTGGTGTTGATGCAATCAAAACTAGACAAAGTAAATGGAAAGGTTCTTGAGGTAATCTAGGATCTGCACAATAATTAACCAATTGGGCTATGACAAAAACGAAGATCGAAAAATTGGCTGAATCCCTGTGGGGTGTAATCGAAAATTGTCCATATGGCTGCTATCCCTTTGCCATAATGATTTAAGTTATCCGTATAACATACGGTATTCCAGTCGGTAGATGCAAAACTGCATTGACTGCTAGCTTTAGGCTGACGTTCAGATAACCATAAAAGAGACGATAAATGATGACACACCAAGAATATATCCGACGGCGGCAGGGATTATTGACGAAAATGATATCAAATAGTGCCGCGTTGATTTTTGCTTCCCCTAAGACGAGACGTAGCAACGACAGCTACTATCCCTATCGTCAAAACAGTAATTTTTGGTATTTCACCGGCTTTAATGAGCCGGATGCTTTATTAATTTTGGTAAAAAACGACGAGAATCATCACCACAGCATACTGTTTAATCAAGTGCGCGATAAATTTGATGAAATTTGGACTGGCCGACGTCTTGGACAGGACGACGCGCTTGAGCGTCTAGGTGTCGATAGGGCGTATCCCTGGTATGAGATCGACGCTAAGCTATATATATTACTAAACGGTCTGGATGTGGTATATCATGCCCAGGGGGAATATGTTTTCGCGGACCAGATGTTGTTTAGCGCATTGGATAAATTGCGGCGCGGTAAGCGGCAGCAATTGCAGGCACCGACGACGCTGGTAGATTGGCGTCCCTGTGTGAACGATATGCGGCTCTTTAAATCGGAAGAAGAGTTGGCGGTGATGCGCCGCACCTGTGAAATCACATCTATGGCCCATATACGTGCTATGCGCCAGTGCCGTCCTGGTATTTATGAATATCAGCTGGAAGGGGAGATTCAGCATGAGTTGAACAAACATGGTGCCCGCCTTTCATCTTACAATACCATTATCGGTAGTGGAGAAAATAGTTGTATCTTGCACTACACCAAAAATGCATCGGTGATGCAGAGCGGTTTTTTAGTTCTGATAGATGCCGGCTGCGAATATCTCGGTTATGCTAGCGATATCACCCGCACTTTTCCAGTTAACGGAAAATTTTCATCAGCACAGCTCGCTGTATATGACATTGTGCTAGCTATGCTCAACCGCTTGCTGAAACTGTGCGCACCTGGGCGCAGCATTTACGAAATGAATGAACAAGTGGTACGTATTATGGTAACCGGTTTAGTTAAGCTAGGGATAATGAAAGGGGGTGTGGAAGTTTTAATTGCCGAGCAGGCGCACAAGCAGTTCTTTATGCATGACCTCATCCATTGGTTGGGGCTAGATGTTCATGACGTGGGCGACTATGGCACTTTTGAGCGCAGCAGAATATTAGAGCCTGGTATGGTGCTCTCAGTCGAACCTGGTATCTATATTACCGCCGATGCTGAAGTGCCAGTTCCTTATCGAGGTATCGGCATCCGGATTGAAGATAACATCGTCATCACTGCTGATGGTAATGAAAATTTAACTGCCTCAGTAGTAAAAGAGGCTGCTGCCATCGAAAGATTGATGGAGCGGCACGTTGAATGATGTCAGTCACTATTATCGGTGGCGGCATGGCGGGCGCCACTCTTGCGCTAGCTCTTGCACATATGACCCAGGGCCAACTGAGCATTGATCTAGTAGAAATGCAAGCACCGGAAATCCGTGCTCATCCATGTTTCGACGCGCGTGCAATCGCGTTGGCGCAAGGGACATGCTGTGAATTGACGGCTATCGGCATTTGGTCGGCTTTAGCCTCTTGTGCTACATCTATCCAACAAGTGGTGGTTAGTGATCGCGGCCATCTAAGTAAAGTATTGATCGCTGCTTGTGACTATCAGCTACCAGCACTGGGCTATGTGGTAAAATTGCACGATGTAGGCACTAGACTTTTCAGCTTGCTACGCAAGACACCCGGCATCCAATTGCATTGCCCGGCATCATTAAAGCAGATAAAACGCGAAAAAACTGGCAATTTGGTTATATTGGATAACGGTTATCATTTAAGCAGTCAATTAGTAGTTGCGGCTGATGGTTCTCATTCGCTGCTTGCCGCCCACTGCAGTATCCGCTGGAAGCAACATGATTATCAGCAGATCGCTGTCATCGCCGATATCAGCACTACACTTCCCCATGATGGCAATGCTTTCGAACGTTTTACATCACATGGCCCTCTGGCGCTACTGCCTATCTCCGGTGGGCGTAGTTCATTAGTTTGGTGCCTTCCAGCTGAGCGTCAGCAAGAAATCACGGAGTGGGACGCACCACAGTTTTGCCAGGCATTGCAGCAAGCGTTTGGCTGGCGGTTAGGGCATATAACTGGCGTTTCTGAACTTCACTGCTATCCACTAAGGCTACAGACAGCCGAACGGCATATTGCCCACCGGCTAGCTTTAGTGGGCAATGCAGCACAGAGCCTGCATCCCATTGCAGGACAGGGATTTAATCTCAGCCTGCGTGATGTCATGACTCTAGCAGAAACGATAGCACAGGCGATAGCACAGGGCGAGGACATAGGCGATTATGCTGTACTGAGGCGCTACCAGCAGCGACGTCAATCGGACCAAAACGGGACAGTGGATATTACCGACGGGCTTATTCATATATTCTCTAACAGCCATTTACCGCTGGTAATAGGTCGTAATTTAGGATTGTTGGCTATAGCCCATATCCCGTTACTGCGCGATGCATTGGCGTGGCAAACTTTGGGTTGGGTGGCACGTTAACACTTACATACGCAAGCGGAGGGGCCAAGAAGCGGTGCAAGCATTTGATGTAGTGATAAATGGCGGAGGTATAGTTGGCTTGGCATTAGCTTGCGGTCTTGAAATTAACAGTCTGCGCGTAGCTGTAGTGGAACGCAAAGATCCAGAGGCGATCCCGCTGATTAATCGGACGTCACTGGACGTTTTGACCATTAATACAGCTAGTCGACGGCTGTTGCAGTATTTGCAAGTCTGGGATAATACTATCGAACAACACGCTAACCCTTACCAAGTTATGGAAATCTGGGAACAGGATAGCTTTGGTAAAATTGCTTTCGACGGAGCACAATTAGGTTATCTAAAATTGGGGTATATTATTGAAAATTCGATGATCCACTACGCACTGTGGCGGCGAGCTAGCCAACTGGCCGGTATCACGCTGATGAACCATGCATCGCTGCGGCAAGTGGCCTGGGGCCAAAATGAAGCGTTCATTACGCTCAATGATGATCGGATGCTAACTGCCAGGCTAGTGGTAGCGGCAGACGGCGCTAATTCTTGGTTGCGCCAGTACGCCGATATCCCGCTGACATTTTGGGATTACCAGCATCATGCACTGTTGGCCACCGTCCGTACCGAACAACACCATGGTAACATTGCTCGTCAGGTGTTTCATGGCGACGGCATATTAGCATTTTTACCGCTAAGAGATCCACATCTATGTTCCATTGTTTGGTCACTAGCGCCGGATATAGCGCATCAGTGCTTGATCCAATCCACAGATCGTTTTAACGACGCGCTAGCGATAGCTTTTAATCTGGCGTTAGGGCAGTGTGAACTGCAGGGTATACGCCAAATTTTTCCGCTTAGAGCCCGTTATGCGCGTGACTTTGCCGCTCATCGTTTGGTGTTGGTAGGCGATGCTGCCCATACTATTCATCCGCTAGCCGGACAGGGAGCTAATCTTGGCTTTATGGATGTGGCAGCGCTGTTGGGCGAACTGAAAAGGCTACAAAAAGCTGGCAAAGATATCGGGCACTATCCCTATTTGCGATGCTATGAGCGCAATCGCAAGCACAGAGCTGCTCTAATGCTTGCAAGCATGCAAGTCTTTCGCACGCTGTTTGACGGTAAACATCCGCTAAAAAAATGGCTGCGCTCCGCTGGGCTACGACTGGCAGATACGCTGCCCGGTGTAAAACCACGGTTTATTCGTCAAGCCATAGGATTAAATGATATGGCTGCCTGGCTAGCGGCGAAATCTTTTGATTGAAATATTATAATTTTACCATTCCATTGCCATGCTTTCCCTATCTGGATAGCATGATCTGGTCATGTCATATATGTCTGTCGAATTGCTGTTTCTTTTAAAGTGCATGGATAGGACCAGAGTTTATTTTAATATTCATTATTTCTTTTTAAACATTGATTGATGCCTGCTGGATCCCCTATCCAGACGCCTAGCAACACATTGTAACTATATGTATATCATAAATTTAAATTTCTCGGCAATGGCTTTTTGATGTTTGTCAGTTGTTCTGCAAGAGGCAAGTACAGTGATTCTTCGTACTTTGCATTACTTAGCGACGGTCAAAGCATGATGATGTAGTATGTATACGTGGTATCGGGCTACCCTATGCTTCTTGCGCCAAATACAACCAAGTTGTCTTGATCATATGTCTTAATTTTTCATTCACCTTCATAAAAAAACTCCAGCTTAGAAGCGTCAATAGCAACGTTTTATAGAGAAATATTCGTTAACTAAAATTATAGAATATTTTGAATTCTCGCATCGGCCGTTGAAATATTTATTTCACATCAATCACAGGTGATGAGATCCATCTCTAAATGGCGTCATGGTCCAGTCCGCACTTGAACGATTAAGTAAAAGTCTTTGGGTACAGCATTACTATTCCAGTGTGTAGGGCAGGGGACAGATAGCCAATGCGCCGGTACTATCATCTAGAACCCGAAATTGACTGTTTATTATCACCAGATCATTATTTAATACAGCCTGCACCCATACGCAGTTGTTCTCTAGTTGGCAGGATGCTAGCACAGTGCCGGTACGTCGCCATTTTTCGCCTATTTTTAGCTCCAGATTATCGCCGGCCAACGGCATATAACTCGCTTTACCAGCCAACCAATAAAGTGCACGTTTATTGACGCCGCGATATTTTGCGCGCGCCACCATTTCTTGGCCGGCATAACAACCTTTATTGAAACTAATACCTTTCAGCGCCTGAATATTGGTTGCCTGCGGAATAAATCGCGCGCTAGTGGCATTATCAATTAATGGATAACCTGCCTCAATATCTAGTACCAGCCACTGACGACTATCATTAAGCTCTGCTTGCCCTTTCAATTTTTGCAATAGATTATCTCGTATCGCTTCGGTGGTAATTAGCAGAAAACGCTCAGCCGGTAGACTGAAATGAAGCAGAGTGGTTTCTTGATAGTGCACTACTGTTCTCTTTGCATCAGGTAAAGTATTGAACAATCCGCTTAATGCAACCTGCGCCTGGAAACCAGCGACCCCGATCAGTATCACCTGATCGTCGGTAGCAATAGTGGTTTTAGAAAACACTGCATATTTTTTCAATTCTGCTAACTGGCTATCACGCACGTTGCGTCGTTCGATAAATGCCATTCCTTCGCAAAGATGAAACACACACATGCTGCTAAGCATTTTACCTTTAGCATCGCAATGGGCAGCAAAGCTGTACTGGTCCTTGCCTAAAGTGGCCACATCGCAGGTGAGTTGTCCTTGGAGATACTTAATGGTATCCACGCCGTTCAGCATAACCAGCGCCCACTCCTCCAGGGAGATAAGAGTCAATGGTAAATGACGGGAAGGCGCTGGTAAACGGGAAGGAAAAGGATCTTGAAATGACATGGATAACCCTAAGAAATCTTACAATAGCTTAATGATAGAAGACCTCCTGGAGTTTGCAAGCGGATATTGCCTGTTGTCATTGGCAAACGATAATAAATCGTGCATTAAGATGACAAAATGTGTCATTTGCACTAATGTGCCGTGATAAAATAGTTTAAATTAGCTTCAGTTCAATTGGGTATGAAATACAAAATGAATATAGATATTTATAATAAATCGCGGATTCATTGGGCCTGCCGGCGTGGTATGCGTGAACTAGATATTGCAATAATTCCTTTTTTTGAACATGATTTTGACTTCCTCAGTGATAAAGATAAGCAGCGCTTTGTCCGGTTGCTGGAATGCGACGATTTCGATCTTTTTAATTGGTTGATGAATAATGGTCAGTCAGCCGATTGCGATCTGCAACAGATCATCTTGATAATTCAAATGCGACATAAAGCTCGTGGCCCTCTGGCAATGTGATATACGGTTTTGTCATACCCAAACGTGTTTGCTGATGCTCTATGGGATCCTGATCCCACTATTTGTTACCTACTTCAATCAAAAATTACGGACTGATCTGGTTGATCCTAGTGCTGCTAGTGATGTTTGAATATATCAGCAGACAGCATAAGATTTTGGTGCAAACAGCGATACTGCTATAATTGATAATATGGATGGTCAAAAACTGCGACAGCAGCGGTTTTTACTTGCATATCAACAGGAGCTGGAAGACATCACGAACAAATGTGATTGTACAAAAGATTTCAGATGCTATTGAACTTCCCAACACTAGTAGTGACCTGGCCCCGTCGTTCAAGGGCAGGAGTCCACAAGCCCGGAACTATGTCGTGTCATGCAGCATACAGAAATTATGTTGTTATTAGCAGAAGGTTTTAGCCTTGGTTGAATTACCCATAGCATAACTAACCTTTTTCTTATTAATAAAGTTACTCAAGATACTCTTTGTAAGTATTCCTAGAAAATCATTGTATTCGATAAACGAGTATCATGTACATGTCTATAACTTACCGGAGTGCATCGATGATAACAGAGTTTTTATTTTTAATAATCATTGTTCTTGTTAATAAAGTTGATTTCATCAGCATTATCTAACTAGTCGTGGCTTGTGGATTTACAGAGGTCTAATTTCTTTAGATAGTAACGTATACTGATTAGTATAGTAGGTATCATAAATTTCTGTTTGGTGTAGTTTTTTAAATTTTTTAGCAAGTTTGACGCTTCGAAGTAACCTTTGCATTACATTCACTTGATGATAAGTCAGAATTACTAATTCAATATTAATAAGTTCTAGACGATATGAAAAGCATTTAAATTTTCCTCTAATCTTGTTAGATTAGCAAGTAATTCCAGATTCGTACAGTTCTAAACTAAAGCTATACTGGCTTGAGGAAACAAGACAATGACTCTCATTCTTGAAAAAATTCAACAACAAATTGCAGAAAATCCCATTCTTTTATACATGAAAGGTTCCCCAAAATTACCGCACTGTGGATTTTCCGCACAGGCGGTACAGGCGTTATCCGCTTGTGGTGAGCGTTTCGCTTATATTGACATACTGATCAATCCAGATATTCGCGCAGAATTACCGAAATTCGCCAATTGGCCAACTTTCCCCCAGCTGTGGGTAGACGGTGAACTAATAGGCGGTTGTGATATCGTGATTGAAATGTATCAAAGTGGTGAATTGCAACTGCTTATCAAAAAAACCGTGGTCAAGTACAACGCCCTGTCCGATCATAGTCAGTAATTATCGCGATGATCATAATCCATGGCGAAAAGATATTTGCTACCCTCCATGTCTTGCAAAAATCGCTAAAACTACTCATCTGGGCAGGTCTTATTTTTTGCTCCCGCTCAGTTATACTTTTGGCACACCTAATTGCTGTGAATACAGCTCTACTCCTGGTGGAGTACCGCATGGTTCGAAGTCTCGTGGTTAGTGCGCGATTTTCGATAAGCATCCTGCTTCATCCATCTGCGCTACTGATGTAGTCACCGAAAGCGGCCAACCACCAAGCTGTTTCCAGCGATTAACCAGCGCGCAAAATAATGCGGCAGTTCGCTCAGTATCGTATAGCGCAGAGTGAGCCTCATTACTATCAAAGGCAATACCGGCGTAGACACAAGCTCTGGCTAGCACAGTTTGTCCCAGCACTAGTCCACTCAAAGAGGCGGTATCAAAAGTAGCGAAGGGATGAAAAGGATTGCGCTTGAGGTCGGCGCGTTCTGCGGCAGCCATAAGGAAACTATGATCAAAGGCCGCATTATGAGCAACGATAATGGCCCGATTGCATTCCTCATCTTTAATGCCTTTACGCACTATTTTAAAAATTTCGCTCAGGGCTTCGTATTCCGTTATCGCGCCTCGAAGTGGATTGTGTGGGTCAATGCCGTTAAAGGCTAACGCTTCTGGCTGTAAAATAGCACCGGGAAAAGGCTTTACATGGAAATGTAAGGTGCTATTGATCTGCAACCAACCGTGGTCATCCATCTTAAGCGTAACTGCTGCAATTTCTAGCAGGGCATCGGTATTAGCGCTAAAACCAGCCGTTTCTATATCAATTACAACCGGATAAAACCCACGAAAGCGGGCGCGGAGGGTGTTTATATCATTTTTTTCAACCATGCTAGTTCTTATGTTCAGCAAATACAATCGCTATTATGACAAATTTTGGCGTCCCTTGCATCGTGAGTTATGTCAGTGAACTAAGTAAAGAGAAAAAAGTAGTCAACGTAGTAGCTGATGCGTGAATGATTTTTCGTCCTAACGTATGTATTGGCAGGATGGCAGCAACGTCCTCCATCCGAACTGGAATATAGCTGAATTTGTCCAGATCATAACTGTCTACGTTCCAATTGAAGTATATCAATTGGTATACCTATGCCAACGCACTGCTTTTAAGGTGAGGCTATTCCATATTTTATTAGTATAAAATTGCATCCTAATGCAGCCTTATTTTAACTATGCTTCAGTTTGAATTTTATTTCAATGATAGAGTGGAAAACATAAACTTTTCTAGAAAAAAGCGTTTAATACCTGTGCGTCGATGGCTATCGTAATTATGTTACGTGCTTGTTGAATAAGTTTAGCCATCTCCGATTCTTTTTCTTAATTAAAAGTTGTTATTGAATGTTATTAAGCGTGCTTATTTTTTAGATACGTGTTAATGAAAGACGGAGGGATCGTTTTTAGTAGAACTAATTTTGATTAAATATTGATTATGATGGAACGTTTGATCATGATGGTCCTGGTGGGTACTATGGTGAATACCTGATATGGATAGCATTACCCTGGCTAGTAGGTTTATAATTTTCGTTACGGTATCAATGCCATTCGTGCTTGTAGGTCAGATATGGCGCTTTCCTGATTCTGACCTTAAAGAAATTAAGTACAGTAGCATTTAGTAAAATATAGTATGAGCTATATAGTAGTAGCGTCTTGATTTTTATCATAACATTAATATTTTAACTTATTGTTTGATACAGATAGAGTACGAGTAACGTAGAGGATCTTTATTAACTATTGAAGTCTATACAACCTTATTATGCTAATAATATTAGGCAATAGATTCATTTTAGTTCATATATGTATAATGACCATTAAAAGTTTAGTTATTATCGAGACGTTCTGGAAGCGTGTCCGGCATGTCACGAATAAAATGAATCTGTGAAATATGCCTATAAACTGATGAGTAGCTTAAAAAGCTTCACTAAGAAAAAATTGATGGATGGCTAGATTTATTCAAGAAAATTTTAATCGTTTTATTTATAAAATTTATTCTCATTCAAAAATAGTTTGTGTAATACTTGTATTACTACATAGAGATTAACTTAATGAGAGGATATTAATAATGAATTGTACTAAACTGGTACTGGGCACGGTAATTTGGGGTTCTACTTTCCTGGCTGGTTGCTCTAGCAACGCTAGAATCGATCAGTTGTCCTCTGACGTCAAGACTTTAAATGCTAAAGTTGACCAGATCAGTAACGACGTGAACGTTTTGCGTTCTGACGTACAAGAATCTAAAGATGACGCAGTGCGTGCTAACCAACGTCTTGATAACCAAGCCACCTCTTATCGTAAATAAGAGTTTGGTTTTGATTGAAAAGTGGCGCAAAAAGTGCGCCATTTGTTTTACTAATGATACGGATATGGGTCTATCAACCATACCTAACAGCGTAGGCCTTTACAGGAGTGGGCATCACGCGCTAAGTACCAGCTCTGATGCTATGTATTTTACATGGGATACCTAGAGCAAAATTAATCATGTAAGTGCACAAGCTGTATGCACATTGTATGTAGCTTTATGCGCCTTTATTAATATTCACTATTTGACAGCAGTAATAGCAGCTAATGAGATTTATTGACCCATTCGTTATTGATGAACTTTTTTAATGCAAAGTCTCGCTAAAGGTTTTAAGCTATTTGTTTGGTGACACACAAAGTATAGATAAACAATTTCATTCAATAACAATTTTTAGATTTACTTTCCTTTATCTTAATATCGTAATTTCATAGAGGTTTAATTGTGTAGACAACTTCAGACAGATTTACCATGCCTTTCCAGCAAACGGCGACATCCGTTATATTACTCGGATACATATTACAGTCGATGCTGTTAACATTTACCTTAACCAAAGACTTTCAGTCCACTATCGTCATAACGATGTGAACGATTTAGGTATCTTTGAATAATGTATTAGATATTATCTTTTGAACAATTTTATTCTTGCATATCATGCAGCTAAGGATTTTAATATTCAATTAAAAATTAGTGAACCGCATTCCATGAATGCCTTATTGTAACTTACCGAATTAGTGATTAAAAAATTTTGCTTGAATAAAAAGATTTTTCTGGAAAATTTGTATCAACTCTATTATGCATCAAGCGAACTTTGCTAACTCCAACGTCAGTGTTCAAAGAGTTTTAAATTATTCGATTTTGGTTCAACGTCACCCTTTTGTTGTCAAGAGCGGAAAACGCAATGGTGACTCAAGCAAGACCTAAAACATTACCACCCTAGTAATGAATGAATGAGCAAAGTGGCATTCTGGACTACAGCAACGCAAAAGCCTGAGAGTGAATCACCCGTACCATGGCTTCTAATCCATGTGACCGGGATGGAGTTAGATGCTGAGTCAACTCCATCTTATCGAAGAAAGTATGGACGTCAAGCTCGGTAATTTTTGCTAACGTTAATCCCTGATAAAGAATAAATACCATAGCAATAAGTCCCTTTACAATAGAAGCATCGCTATCCCCGTATAGTTGAACATCCCCGTTAATATCGATAACCATAACAATCCATACTAAGCTTTGACATCCTGGGATCAAATATTTTTGGGTACGCATCCCTGTCGGCAAAGGTGATAAATAACCACCTAGTTCAATAATATACAGATACTTCTCTTCCCAATTTCTACACCGAGAAAAATTATGAAGCAATTTATTTTTATCAGGCAAATTTAACATAGTCGCTAACTCTCTGGTTTTTATCGCAGCAAATGTTGTACACGCACTAGCCCACTCACCAACTTGTCAATATCGTTATGGGTAGTATATATTGCTAACGACGCACGGCACATACTTGGCACTTGGAAGTAATCCATCAATGGCATAACGCAATGGTGACCTGTGCGAATAGCAATGCCGTACATATCTAGAAAACTACCAACGTCATAAGCGTGATGTTTACCCAGATTGAAGGCAATTACTCCAATACGATCGTCAGGGCCGTACAGGATCAATTCCGGAACTTGCTGCAAGGCTTCTAACGCATAGTGCATCAGGTTATGCTCATAGGCTTGGATTGCGTCCAAGCCTATCTGGTTAATATAGTCGATAGCGGCACCCAGCCCTATCATACCGGCGGTATTAGGTGAACCTGCCTCAAATCTCCATGGAGCCTCGATGAAGGTAGTGCCCGCGCTAAGGCTAACAGTGCGGATCATTGCACCCCCCCCTTCCCAAGGGGGCATGCTATCCAGCAGTATTTTTTTACCGTAAAGTACACCGATACCGGAAGGACCATAAATTTTGTGTCCAGAAAAAACGTAAAAATCGCAGTCTAGCACTTGCACATCCACCTTTTTATGCATTATACCCTGAGCTCCATCCACTAACACCAACGCATTCCCCATCTCACGCACCCTGGAAATCAGGTCAAGCAAAGGATTAATGGTGCCCAGGACATTCGAAACCTGAGTTATAGCCAATAAACGGGTATATTCATCGATAAGGGTCGGCAGTTGGGAAAAATCCAGTGTTCCATTCGGCAATAGCGGTATGAACCTCAACGTTAGCTGTTTCTCTTGCGCCAACATTTGCCACGGAACAATATTGGCATGATGTTCCATCTCGGTAATAAGGATATTATCCCCTGGCTGCAAAAAATTTCTACCCCAGCTATTAGCCACCAAATTGATACCTTCAGTGGTGCCTTTAACGAATACGATCTCCTCTGTCGACGCGGCGTTGATAAAAGACGCCAACTGGGCGCGAACCTTTTCCACACGGGTAGTTGCTTCACTGCTAAGCGTATGAATGCCGCGATGTACGGCAGCGTATTCTTGACGATAATAATCACTTTCACAGTCGATGACAGCATTGGGTTTTTGAGCGCTCGCAGCACTATCAAGATAGGTCAACGGTTGATTCTTCACCCGCCGCTCCAGTATGGGAAAATCAGACCGAATTCGTTCAATAGGATAGGTCATACAACCGTTCCCTGTAAAATGTTGTCGATGCGGGATAAGACGATATCACGCACCGTTTTATTGTTAATCGCTTCTATTATTTCGGCGGCAAAAGCATAAAGAAGCATTTGCTGAGCGTCCTGACGCGGAATACCGCGTGAACGCAGATAAAATATCTGCTCATCGTCAATATAGCCGACAGTTGCACCGTGACTACATTTAACGTCATCTGCGTAAATTTCTAAATGGGGTTTGGTGTTGATTTCTGCTAGCTGATCCAACAATAAATTATTATTGATCATCTGTCCATCAGTCTTCAGGGCATGTTTAGCCACTTTGATTAAACCGTTAAATACGCCCTTCCCGCTACCGCGAGCGATCACTTTATGCAACTGATGGCTTAGGCAATAGCCTTTATTATGCTCTAGATAGGTACGGATATCGCTGATATCTTGTTCTGATGGTAGCAATAAACTATTGATCGATAGATCGGCCCTCTCGCCGTTTAACTGCACGCTGGTCTGGTGACGCGTGAGGCCAGCACCGAGGATAAAGGTGCTGCTGCGCATTTCCGCATTGTGGCTCAGGCGGATGTCGTTATGGGCGAAATGATAGCTAGCACGGCTCTCAAATGCTAGTTTGATATGACTTAACCGCGCGTTATCGCTCACTACAATCGACGTGCGTGCGCCACTAAAGTGACCTTGATGATCCAAGCTGACGAAATGTTCGATTATGTGACCCTGTGCACCAGGCGCCAGCTCGATATGATGACGGTAATGCAGGCTAGTCAAAGTTTCTTTATTGTCACCGCCTTGACCGATATGCAGCAGGTATAGGGGGGATGCCGCTACTCTACCGGCAGGCAAACGAATGTAGGCGATTTCAGAGCTCATACTTTCCGTTAGGTGTAAAAATACTTCCGGTTGAATCGGCTCTGGCAACGGATGATGATTTGAACCTTGCTCAACCTCAATTTGCCATGGGCCGGTATCGCTATCGCTCAACGAGGGCACGAAACAACCATCGACGAACACCAACCGCCAGGCGTCTAGAGTTAAACTCAGACTGTCGCGCAGTGCTGAGTTCACTTGCCGAGTAGACGCTGCTACGAAACTGTGCGCCCATAATCCTTCCAACGGAGTATATTTCCAGTCTTCATGTTTAGCGTTTGGCAAACCGAGGCGTTCCACGTCCTGCCAGTGTGCACACGCATGGGCGGAACGGCTGGTACTCTGGTTGTTAAACAGTTGATGCCACTGAGTCATCACACAGGAATTACTGTTGTTCGGTAAGCCAACCATAGCCTTGCTCCTCAAGTTGCTTTACCAACGAAAAATTATCGGATTTTACAATGCGTCCCTGATAAAGCACATGGACATAGTCAGGTTTGATATAATCCAAGATCCGCTGGTAATGGGTGATAATAATGAACGAACGATTTTCATTGCGCAATGTATTGATGCCATGGGCGATCATTTTTAGTGCATCGATATCCAGACCGGAATCAGTTTCATCAAGAATGCATAACTCTGGTTCTAGCGCGGCCATTTGCAAAATGTCATTACGTTTCTTTTCGCCGCCGGAAAAACCGACGTTAACCGATCGGGCCAGCAGGTCGGAAGGCATTTTTAACAGAGAGATTTTAGCTTCAATAAAATCAGCAAAATCAAAACGATCAAGGGGAAGCTGTTTGCGGTATTTTCGCACTGAATTCACTGCTGTCTGTAAAAATAACTGGTTACTAACCCCCGGAATTTCTATCGGATATTGGAAAGCCATAAAAACTCCTTCATCTGCGCGTTCTTCAGGATCCAAAGCAAGTAAATCGCGCCCTTTAAACAGAACGTCACCGGCGGTTACTGCATACTCTTCCCTACCAGCAAGAGTAGCGGCTAGCGTACTTTTCCCTGAACCATTTGGCCCCATAATGGCATGCACTTCACCTGATTTAACCTCCAGGTTAAGTCCTTTGAGTATGAATTTATCTTCCACGGTGACGTTTAAATTTTTAATCGATAACATATGCAATTTCCTTACTTGGGCTGTTATTATTATCCAAGTAGCAAAGGTTAGAGCATAATCTTAGCCCACACTATGCTTAAGGTTTATAGCCAATAATTTTTGCGCTTCCACAGCAAACTCTAACGGCAATTCGGAAAAAACATCCTTGCAAAAACCATTGACGATCATCGAAATAGCGTTTTCTTCGCTAATACCACGCTGGCGACAATAAAACAGCTGATCTTCGCCGATACGAGAGGTAGTAGCTTCATGCTCCAACTGAGCGCTTTTGTTGCGTACTTCCACATAAGGGAAGGTATGGGCGCCACATTCACTGCCAATCAACATCGAATCACATTGGGTGAAATTCCGCGCGTTGGTGGCGGTTGGCATAATTTTTACCAGCCCACGGTAGGTATTTTCACTATTACCAGCTGAGATGCCTTTCGAAATAATAGTTGAACGGGTATTTTTGCCAATGTGAATCATTTTGGTGCCGGTATCCGCTTGCTGCCGGCCATTAGTCAGCGCGACTGAGTAGAACTCTCCGACTGAATTATTACCACGCAAGATCACACTCGGGTATTTCCAAGTAATAGCAGAGCCAGTTTCAGACTGGGTCCAGGACATTTTGGCATTTTCACCAGCGCATAACGAGCGTTTCGTAACAAAATTTAGAATTCCGCCCGCAGTTTCTCTGCCTGAAAACCAGTTTTGCACTGTAGAGTATTTTACTTCGGCATTTTTCAGCACGATAACCTCCACAACAGCCGCATGAAGCTGATAGCTATCGCGCACGGGCGCCGAACAGCCTTCAATATAGCTAACATAGCTGCCTTCGTCAGCTATCAAAATTGTGCGTTCAAACTGGCCAGTTTTGGCGGCATTGATGCGAAAATAGGTCGATAGTTCCATCGGACAACGCACGCCCTGTGGTATATACACAAAAGTTCCATCGGAAGCGACTGCCGAGTTAAGCGCGGCAAAGAAATTGTCGTTGACAGGCACTACGCTGCTCAAATACTGGCGCACCAAATCTGAATGTTGATGGATAGCCTCGCCAAATGAGCAGAATATAATGCCTTTTTTTGCCAATTTATTACGATAGGTGGTAGATACCGAAACTGAGTCAAATATCGCGTCCACAGCTATATCGCCCTCCTCGTGCACCGGCACGCCAAGCTGACTAAAGGCTTTTTCTACTTCATCAGTTAAGTAGTTTTTTGTACTTTCCGTACCTGGTTGGGAGCTACAGGCGGGGGTTGAGTGATATATATAATTGTTATAATCTAGCTTTTGATAGTGTGCTTTGGACCAGTGTGGCTCTTCCATATCCAGCCAGGCATAATAAGCATTAAGACGAAACTTCAACATCCACTTTGGTTCGTTGCGTTTTGCCGAAATAGCACGCACCACGTCTTCATTAATGCCGTGCTCCAGTTCTTCAGTAGCCAGCTGGGTAAAAAAACCCTCTTTATAACGGTCCTTAGTCACCCATTGTTGGGTGGTGTTAATTGTTTCAGGTGTGTCAATATTATTTTGTGACATAATGATTAGTCGCTCAAATGCTAAAACTTTCACCACACCCACAAGCTTGTTGAGCTTTGGGATTGTTAAACTTAAAGACATGATTTAGGCCTTCCCGTACATAATCTAGTTCAGTGCCATCTATAAAGGGCATCGCCTTTATCGGCACAAACAGCCTGATACCGTCATGCTCGTAAATCAGATCGCTGGGATAGGATTTGATGACCTTATCCAGCACATAACTAAAACCGGCACATCCCGACTGTTTAACGCTTAAGCGCAAACCCAGCATACTGGTATCGCCCGCCACTAGGCTACGGATTTGCTCGATGGCGGCATCAGTAAGGGTCAGTCCGTGCCAGATATTTTCCTTCTGGGAAAATATCTCAACTTTGTTCTTGTCTGCTTGCATCAGGCTTACCTATTAATTCTATAAATGTGATAATCGGAAAATTCGTCTATGTTAAGGTCTTGTATTTTTTACGTTTACTATGGGGAAATTCGTGTGTCATCTGAATACTGATATTGATCAAAAGCTATTTATATCAGCAATTACCATTGTCTTACTTCAGGTTATTTGCGGACTAATTCCCTGATTTTTGAAAAGACTCAATATTTAATATTAAAACTTTCTACGATATGACTAAAGAAAATATTCATAGAAATAAACTTTTTTTGATTATGTATATGGTTTATAGCCTGATTGCATAGCCAGTATAAAATCAGCGCTGTGTTCTTTGCGCTGCTAACAAAAACCGCAGTATCAGTACTACCAAAGTCATAACGTTGGTTAAATCGATACTCAAATTAGAGCAAGTAGCGGACCATGCTGGTCATGAATATCAGTAATGGCATTGCTTAACCTTATCGAACAAATCGTTCACCATGTTAACGCTAACTGGTTAGCACTAACAGGACAATCTAGTAAAAAGCTCCATCTAAGTTTTCTGAATAAATTGGATTATGCACGTTCTGGGATAACAGAAATTGTTACTGCAGGATAGAAAATTGCTCAAAAGATATCGTTAATTTATTAAGACATCACCACTTGTGTTAAAGTGAATTTTTTGTCTGACACTGAGAGCATTACAAAATTTTGACTCTACTGAGCTGAAGTTTTTCATATGGAAAAGAAGAACTACAGCCAGGAAAAGTGCTGTATTTAGCGCATTATGGTAGTTACGATACATGACTACATCTCACTGAGTTAATATGCAGAATGCAAAGTACTACTTTGATGTTTGTTAAGAAATATGTTAAAAAATTAACAATGCTCAAACAAACAGGGATTTTAGTATGCAGGTAGCTATAATAACTATGGCTAAAAATCAAATTATTGATCATTCCTTTTCTAAACAATTTGTAATTGGCAGTTATGCTGATATAAATCAAATAGCAGCAAAGATCACTATGTCACGAATAAAGGAGCGATGTTGCTGACTCATCAAATTACTAGATAACTCTACACTAGATAAAAAATACATGACCATGATAGAATACTGCTTATTGAATATAATAGCTAAGGTTATGTATTTGTCACCAAATAAGTTGTTTTGAACAACCTTTAATCCTTAGACTTATCGAAAATTAAATTTATTTGATAAAATCTTACGTTCATGCATCGCCAACACGCGCTCAACCGTATCGATAATGGTTTGAGTTTGTGGATCGATTTCTATATTTACTACATCGCCAAGGTATTTTTTGCAAATGGTAGTCCGTGTTAAGGTTTCCGGTATCAAATGAACACAGAAGCGATCATTTATCACCTCACCTACTGTCAAACTGATACCATCGACGCCGATATATCCTTTATGCAGAATATATTTCTGCAGAGTTTTATCCGTTACGCTGAACCATATCTGCCGGTTGTTTTCTGAAATAATAATTTTACTAATCTCGGCGGTACAGCTAATGTGTCCGGACATTAAATGACCACCAATTTCAGCTTTTAGGTTGTAGGCTCGCTCTAGGTTGATGAGATCGTCTACTTGGAGCAAGCCTAAATTGGTAAGCCGCAAAGTTTCCTTAATAAGATCAAAGCTCACCAAATTACCAGTTATGCTGGTGACTGTTAGGCAACAACCATTATGCGCAACTGAAGCGCCAAGTGCCAGCCCATGCAGTAAATGTTCCGGTAATTTAACGGTATAGGTACAGAAGTTTGCTTTTTTGTTAATGTAGATAATAGGCACAGTGGCCTGGATAATACCCGTGAACATATATTTTCCTTATTATATGGCACCGATAATAATCAACGCTAAGTTGATTTCATAATACAACGAAAACCAAACGCTGACATACTGAAATGTGAAGTGCTTGATTATTATCGGTGGCGCATGCTGTTTTCTACATATTAATTAATAATGTTTTGTTAAATAAATTTAACTTTTCTAATAATAAAAAATAGATCGCTAACTTTTAAAAACTTCTCTATAGAAAAATAAAAATTTAAAATCATTAATTGAGCCAGCTAGAACAAAGATATCATCAAACACGTCTCTGATATTCTGAGATATCTAAGCTATTCGGAGGACAGCAAAAATTTGTTCAATATAACGATCGCCGTACTCTATTCAAAGATAGTGTCGCCATTCTATCCATGCTGAAAATTAGAGAAGCTTAATTTTTGCCAAATTTATTCAATAAAGCCCGTTTCTCCTTGTTAACGGTTAAATAAACAGTTAGAATTGCATAATAAGCTACTAATAAATGCGTCCGTAGCTCAGTTGGTTAGAGTCTCACTTCGACATGGTGGGGGTCGGTGGTTCGAGTCCACTCGGACGCACCAAACTTAATCATTTGTTAAGTAATTATAAACAAAGTCTTTCTTATTTTGAAAGATTAAAAGTGATTTAAGAAGCTCGGAAAAAGGCATACTAGTTATAATTTTAGCCGATAATTTATAGTGTCTAGTATAATAGACTCCATTAAAGATTTTAAACATAATAGTTAGTATTGTGTATCTAGTTTTATCATAACATTAATTTGATCTTATTTATTGATGGGATTAAAATTACTGACGTGTAGGAAACTTTTTTAACTAAAAAATGGAGTTTCCTTTGAGTGATTTTAAGTTTTTTACCATAGAGAGATTTTTCTTAAAAAAGTTCGCACTTTTACTTACTTAACTAATTTTATATCTCTGGCGTTAATGCACATATCTTATAAAAGAAACGTATGGACCCGTAAATTCAGATTACCAGGCTGAAAAATACCAGATTTAAGAGGGAAGATCGTAGCGTCTTTAGCGTGGCACGCTTATACCACCAGCCACACCTTGCGGGCTAAACAATACTTGCCATAATTGAATATTGCGAGCACGAAAAGCCCCAGCACAGGCATTCAGGTAATAAATGAACATGCGGAAAAAACGTTCAGTATATTGCTCTTGTAGCTGCGGCCAAGCAGTGATAAAGCGTGAATACCAAGCCATGAGAGTACGGTCATAATCCGCACCAAAGTTATGCCAGTCTTCCATAACAAAATGCAATTCACTCGCCTCTGCGATATGCCGGACTGAGGGCAGGCAACCTTTGGGGAAAATATATTTATCGATCCATGGGTCGACATTCATATCAGTTTTATTAGCACCAATGGTATGTAGTAAAAATAAGCCGTCAGGTTTTAAATTACGATGAATCACGTCAAAATAGGTTGGATAGTTTTTTGGCCCCACATGTTCAAACATGCCGACTGAAACGATACGATCACACTGTAAATCCAGATCACGATAGTCTTGCAACAAAATGGTGACTTCCAAGCCTTCACATCGTTGCTGGGCTAGCATTTGTTGCTCAGCAGAAATGGTAACCCCGTGCACCTTAACACCATAGTTTTTTGATGCATACTGCGCCAAACCACCCCAGCCGCAGCCAATATCCAACAATGTCATGTGAGGTTGTAGCTGAAGTTTTTGACAAATCATCTCCAGCTTATTCTGCTGAGCCTGTTCGAGGGTCGTAGCGTGATTCCAATAACCGCAGGAGTATTGCATATAAGGATCAAGCATCAAGGTAAACAGATCGTTACCTAAATCATAATGTTCTTTACCGACAATCCACGCTCGCTTGCGGGATTGAAAATTGATCAAGCGGGCGGCGGCGGCACGTAAAGTATCCTTTAAATGATGGGGAAGTTTACTATCCAATCCAGCACGCAAGATTCGCTGGAATAAAATGTCCAGCCTATCGCATTCCCACCAACCATCCATATAGCTTTCACCCAAACCTAGTGAACGATCTTGTAACACGCGTTTAAAAAAATTATGGTTTTTAACACAAATATCAAAAGAACGTGAACCATTGATTTCGATGTCAGCCTCAGCGATTAATTCGTGGAGGATCTGATACCAAACGTTATCTTGAAAGCGCAGGTCTTCAACACACAAGGAACTCATAATTTCTCCATTACCTTGGCTTTGTTGAATAAATCTAGCCGTCGTCGTTCAAGCCACTCATCCGATGATATTTGCTGAGTGATTTCATGTAATCCGCGTACTATGGTTACAATCTACCCCTATCTGGGCATCGTAATTTTATAGTGCAAAAACCAGCTGAATAGTTGTTTATTCTTAATCTGGCTGTCTCTCCCCCCAGAGAGCATCGTGATACCAACTTTTTGTTAGTGTTTATAATTTTATGTTAAACATTGATTAACTAATGTCAAATTTCTATCATCAATCACCACATAAAGCTTAAGTCAACTCAGATATTTTCCTAACCTAACTATGCGTTTTGACTTTTCATCACTTTCATTAAAAACCTTCAATCCATTATCGTTAATAGCAATATGAATAATATCTCCGTGTATCGAGGTTTTTATTACCGTTTTGTCCCGTTTATTGATGCATATAAGCTCCGTGAGGAGGGTAGGGAGATCTACTTTAACTGAAAATTCAATTTATAAAACTTTGAATGCTCACCTCGTCAAGTAAAAATTCATTTTAGCATCAATATAGTTGTGATCGCTATCTCCAAGTAGCACATATTGGACAGCTTTTTTAATAATGTTATTATATCAAATAATATTGTACTTTAACTTAAAGTATCTAATCATAGTGTGAATAATCTTCTTTTGATTACAAGCGTTCTTGTAGCTTGTAATTAGTGATTTTAAAATTCGGCTTTGCCATAGAAATTTTCCTGGTTAGTCGCTCCATTTTCTTTATTTGGAAGAAATATCTGATTTATTCAACAAAGCTTAAAATAATAATAGCCACTAGAAAAGCTCGTTTATCATCGAGGCACTCTGGCAGATACAATCATGTCACGAATAAAACAACTATTCAATGGAGCCCTGATGTTACTAGATGACTAGCCCAGCTAAAGTTTGAATGGCAGTATTGGCCAAAATACCCCACTGTCGTACCCTGAAATTTTATTCAATTTTAACCATATTTCTCGCGGCCAAAGCTGCCACCCCATCCCCGGTTGCCTTCATTCATCAAGCTTCACACAATAACCTTCTTGCATGCTACACAATTAACTACAGATCCTCATACTTCACTGTTATAACACAGCATAAAATGTCCTACGGTATTGTCGCTATCTCACCAGTTACAAATAGACAGCTTGAAAACATTGATACTACTCTTTTTTATTTCACGATCTAAAAAAAGCCGCCAATACCATACTGGCTGTTAAAACTGACTGAACATACATATCAAAAAAGATTTGCTTGCAATATATAGATATACGCCGGATGCTTAAATTCAAGGTTTATCAGATATTCAATAATATGCCTAACTGGTAAGCTGTGTTGAAGATTTATTCAATCATCGTTTGCTGGTGACCCTAATGTTCTGTGTATTTAACTGCATAAAGTTTAAACAGTGAAGAAATATCATTTAAGATGACTATAATAATTATTTAAATAATTATATATATAATAACTTAAAATAAGCTATTATATATATAAAATATTGATATTTATCACATATTCATGTACTTTAGATTATTAATAAACTACGTATATGACAATAATAGTGTTACACTTATAAATAAACTGTTTGGCTCGATAGCATAAAAACGGATAAACGAGACCTCAGCGAAAATGATCCAATTGTGTACTCCATTGTTGCTTTAACCACAATAAAATTAATGAGGATATAGCTTCTAACGCTTCGTAGCCTCGTCAAAAGTTTAGGCTGTAAGCAATATACTTTGTGTGACGTCCACTTTTAATTAAGGAATAATATGCTGCTTACATCGTTCTCTATGTAATACTTACGTATGGGTATAATATTTGTAATTTACTCATCCACCTATTAGGATGGTGTGGGCCAAAGAGCAAGCTTACATCAGCTTAATCTATGAAAGGAGAAAGAATTGGAATCGCCATTAGGATCAGATTTAGCGCGACTTGTTCGGGTATGGCGCGCTTTAATTGACCATCGTTTAAAGCCCTTAGAACTCACACAAACGCATTGGATCACTTTACATAATATTTGTCAGTTACCTCCTGAGCAGTCGCAGATTCAATTGGCAAAAGCTATCGGCATCGAACAGCCATCTTTGGTTCGGACTCTGGATCAGCTCGAAGATAAAGGGCTTATCATCCGGCATATCTGCGCCAATGACCGGCGGGCGAAGCGAATAAAGCTGACTGAATCTGCCGAGCCTATTATCAAAAAAGTGAATAATGTTATCAACAGTACCCGAGACGAAATTTTAAATGGCATTAGCCAAAAGGAGATTCAGTTATTGAATAATATGATTGCCAAGCTAGAGAAAAATATTCTAGAGCTTTATAATAAAACTTGATGAATTAGATCACTGTCACTTATGCATACAAAACCGGCCCAAAAGACCGGTTTTGTATGCACTGTTTACTACTGTTCACTACCTCGGTGAAACAGTAATGCTCCGGCTATTATTAATCAATAGTACTCGCTGCCCAACGCTAAAATGTGTATTACCCTGCTTCTGTACAAGCATAACGGTATTGCCATCGTCTTTACGAATTTCCATTTCAACGCCATGGACACGATTAATCGTGTTCTCAACGTTTGAACCGACCAACCACCGGCCATGGTACCTGCCACAGTTGTTAGGTTTCGACCCGTACCGCCACCTACTGTATTACCCAGCAGCCCCCCCAACACTGCGCCACTTAATGCGCCAATGACATTCGAATCTTCACCACCCTGTATTTGTACCGGCCGTACACCCACCAAAGTACCGTAAGTCACACTTTGAACCTGCTTGGCTTGAGATGCAGAGTAAACATCATCGGAAAGCGTACTGTTATTGGTACAACCAACCAACATGGTACCCATCAGGACCACCATGATCAAACGTTCTATCATAAAAACTCCAGTTAATATGTCGTTTTTTAAGGTAAACCAGATAAAATAGAGCATTGTGCTTATTACATCATACACCGCTGAAATGGATAAGCTGGTCATTGCAAAATACAAAAGATTAAATTAATTATATATATTTAAAAATATAAACTACGAACTAACAATTCAAGATCATTAGGTATTGCAATTATTAAATATTAATTATAATATATTATATATTTAATAATAATTTTTGAAATCATTGTGTATTTTTATGATTTGTTAGTGGTCAAGCTGAGTAAATTTAAACACATTTAGTCACTTTTTAAGTAGAAAATTATAGAAATAAACGTATTATGCTGTTTATCATTGATGCACATGCCGTATCGCAAATCGGCCACGTTATAACTATTTATTCCAATTAATATTAGAATAAATAGATCCTATACAGTATCGACAAACAAGATGATACTTTCTCCAGTTCGTCAATTGAACACCGCTTCACATTTTGTTCCAAAGCTAAGACTGTTTATTATGGATGTATCTTGGTGAAACGACAGCAAACGTCTACTACAAGCAATTTTAAAATTACTAATTAAAAAAGCTACACACGCTCTCATAAAATATAACTTTAACTGTCATTCAGTTGGACACTACAACCTTTTTTGCTTATTGTGATAAAATCACATATTCATTGAAAAACTATTCAGGCTACAGTTATAATAATTATAGCTGTATTGATGTACAAATTGATTTGTATCTAATGCTGCGAGAATTACAAGATTTTATAGACAACATTTTAAATTATAATCGCCCTCTACGTTGTTGCTCCGGATCCTACCTGCATCAGTTAAAGTGGTTAACGTTAACGTCATGATAAAAATTTTTACAGCAATATCTCTCATATTGGAAAGTTAAATCGCACAATCAGGAAATCCCCGTAGCTGACATAAGTCATGTCGCCTCGGTTAATACTACTATATATAACATGATCGGCTTTGATTTATCGTGGAATGAATGTAACACATGCAAAATCATTACTTAGTCGCTTGAGATACGCATGGTGGCGATAATATCGCTGCTTACAAAAAACATATCGTTATTCAACCCAAAAGGCTCCTACTACTGGTTGGATAATACTGAGATAATTAGACAGTTAGACAGTGGTCAATCAATATTTAACAGGAAGTTATGACCACTGAAAGCAAAAGTATCGGTTACCATCGATACTCTATGGGGTGACACAGAGATATACTAATAAAATAACTATTGGCAGCATGATACTACCAAATGAAATTAAGAATGCTTATCACTACACGAATGACTGAACAACCTTAATAAAAAAACTCCGAGCTAGCTTTATTCAAGAAAGCGTATCGATGGTTTTGACATGTACACTGATTTTTCTCAAGCGCTCGCCTTATTACTTCTTACAATCAATCCGGCGGCAAATTTGCGTTATCGGGAGTATTGCTGCATAGCAGTTAACAGGACTCTGACGGTGATGTCAGATATCATCCATCAATAAAGTGGGTAAGTGCGCTTCATTTTACGAACAACAATTGACTTGCCTCAGTGTGACCTATACCTTTTGCTTCTGCTACAACGATGGCCAATATGTACAATAGATTCTCTTTGAAATGGCCGCGCATCTTTATCGTTCTTCAAGATAGGATCATCGTTAACGACTGCATCCTAGTTAGCATTGATGGTTAATATTGAGATTTTTAGCACCTCAGTGCACAATAACGTTACTGATTGCCGCATACTTAATATTATGACAAAACAGCAAATTGATATTACCACACTGCGTCGAGAATATACTCAAGGTGGCTTGAGTCGATCAAATTTAACTGCTGAACCGATGGAATTATTCGCTCTGTGGCTGAAGCAAGCTTGTACAGCCCAGCTTCCAGATGCCACAGCCATGTGTGTGGCATCTGTGGATGATACTGGTCAGCCTTATCAGCGGTTGGTATTGCTGAAACATTTCGATAATCAAGGCATGGTATTTTATACCAATTTAAGTAGCCGCAAAGCTAAACAGTTGACGCATAATCCGCGTATCAGTTTGCACTTTCCCTGGCATGCACTGGAGCGACAGGTGATGGTACTGGGGAAGGTGCAACAATTGTCAGTATCGGAAGTGATCACATACTTTCATAACCGTCCTCGAGACAGCCAGATTAGTGCCTGGGTTTCTCGTCAATCGAGCCGCATTTCTGCCCGTAGTGTGCTTGAAAATAAATTTCTTAAATTAAAACAAAAATTTTTGCAGGGGCCAGTGCCTCTGCCCAGTTTTTGGGGAGGTTATCGAGTGAGCATTGACGCCATGGAATTCTGGCAAGGCGGTAAGTACCGACTGCATGATCGATTCATTTATCAACGTGCAAAAAGCAGCTGGCGCATTGACCGATTATCGCCTTAATTTTTTTGCTATTTAATTAACCTCTTACAGGCTACGTAGTGATGTGGGCTTCTACAATAATGGTTTTTTTGATGATAAGTAATAATTTGATACAACATTTACAGGAGCGGGGCCTCATTGCGCAGGTCACAGATAAAAAAGCGTTAGCTGAACGGTTGGTCGCAGGACCGATTGTTCTTTATTGTGGTTTTGATCCTACCGCCGACAGCTTACATTTGGGTCATTTAGTGCCATTGCTGTGTCTAAAACATTTTCAACTGGCCGGGCATCGCCCGGTGGCGCTTATGGGTGGTGCCACCGGGCTGATTGGCGATCCCAGTTTTAAGACAACTGAACGTAAGCTGAATACCACAGAGATCGTGCAAAAATGGTCTGAAAAGATTAAACACCAGATCTCACCATTCCTTGATTTTAATTGCGGTAACAATAGTGCCATTATAGCTAACAATTATGACTGGTTTGGGTCTATGAACGTGCTGACCTTCCTGCGCGATATCGGTAAACATTTTTCCGTAAATCAGATGATTAATAAAGAAGCGGTAAAAAAGCGTTTAAATCGTGATGACAGCGGCATCTCCTTCACTGAGTTCTCTTATAACTTATTGCAAAGCTACGATTTTGCCTACCTGAATAAACAATATGGTGTGATATTGCAAATTGGTGGCTCTGACCAGTGGGGCAATATCACCAACGGTATTAATTTAACGCGCCGTATGCATCAAAACAGCGTCTACGGTTTGACGGTGCCACTGATTACTAAATCTGATGGTAGCAAATTTGGTAAAACAGAAAGAGACGCGGTGTGGCTGGATGCCAATAAGACTAGTCCTTATAAGTTCTATCAATTCTGGATCAATACGGCGGACAACAATGTCTACCGCTTCTTTAAGTTTTTTACCTTTATGGATATCGCAGCAATCAACGCATTGGAGGCGGAAGATCGCGACAGCGGCAAACCGCGTGCTCAATACATATTAGCAGAAGAGATAACACGTATGGTGCATGGAGAACAAGGATTAGCGGCAGCACAGCGCATCAGCACCAGCCTCTTCACCGGCGCGCTATCCGACTTGACCGAAGGCGATTTCGCACAACTTGCTCAAGATGGTATACCGACGGTGATACTAGAAACTGGCGCGGATTTGCAGCATGCGTTAGTTGCAGCTGAACTAGTCCCCTCTCGGGGACAAGCTCGTACCACTATTAGCTCCAGAGCGATAACGGTCAATGGTGAAAAACAGGAGGCGGTGGAGTATGTATTCCGTAATACTGATCGGCTGTATGGTCGCTATACATTATTGCGTCGTGGCAAAAAGCATTATTGCCTGATCAACTGGGAATAATGAAGTTCATTCTGATCATTCGTAATAATCGAAGTTTGAAGGTGTTAAATAAATTTTAGTGAAGAATATTTTTTATTCCAGTTTGCTCCTTAGGTCGGGACCAGCAACTTCTTTATGATGTTTTTATGCACTAACATAGGCTGCCCCAATATATAGCGCTAAATACCTATAAGTTTTTCAACTACACTGGTGTGGTCACTGGACCACACTTTACGTACAATCAGTCAAAACAGCTAAATCTTCAACATAATTTAACCTATTTAACCCAAGCATTTTATGTGCTACTAAAAAAGTTTGTATTGTTTGTGCTGTAAGTAGTGCAATTTTATTGCAAAATAGACGATGGTTGTCTTACGAGGCGTGCCTTCTCTAGTATCTATTATGGCCTAGTAGCCAGTTGGACAATTTTACCAGCCGATTATTTAAATCTCATTAAAATATGGAGTTCAGTGAAAGAATAGATACATCAGAAGTAATGTAATTGACCTATGAACCATATAATACTAGTATGAAATTGAACCATATAATACTAGTATGAAATAAAAAATTTACTTCGCCTGTTTCATTTGCATTATAGTCACCATTTTAATACTGTTCCACCTCCAGGCCGTGACAAATTGAGTTGAGCAGGAACAAACACATCAATCGCTATTTTGTATGTAAACAACGTTGTTTTCACATCGTGAATATGGAAGCACGATTCGGCATCGTCTGTACAGTAGCTTTGTTGAAAAGCTAGTTATAGCACATTTTCTCATTAAGGAGGAAATTATTTTATTTTGGGTACAGCTACATATATCCCCCTAAAGAGCATCGTGATAACAACCTTATTGTTTAGATTGATTGTTCTTTGTTAAACGTTATTAACCTACCATCTGATTTCTTTGAACCAGTAGCATACCCCTGGTCATAATTCCTGTCGGTGATAGATTTCTTAATTTTCCATGCACTTTTATTAAAAAACTTCAGCCCAATAGTAACGTCGTAGCGACATATGATCAATTTTACCACTAATCGAATTTTTTATGACATTATTTTAATATTGAGCCTGTGTACTGATACAGTAGAGTATCAGGCGACAACGTAGAGTAACCTACTATATTGAAAATAAAATCTATACAAATTTTTAATGTTCTCGTATTAGTTAAAATTTATTTTAACACCAATACAACTAAGATGCTCATCTTAGAATAGCGAACTGATCGCCCCTTCACTCATTAGAAAAATTCGATTTATTCAATACACTGCTAATACAAATTAGATCGCTGAGAAGAACCGCCCCTGACATGGCCCATTGATGAGCAGGTTAATGCTGATAAAAGTCGGGTGATTGTTAATTAACATTTCACAGAAAATAATAACTTAAAAGGTTGGGACTATCGACTAGCTCTGAGAAGAACCGCCATGTTATAAATAGAATGACTCTTCGATGAAATTCTCCTGACATTATCAGAATACAATTCATATAAAGGAAATATCATTCCTTTAGCGCATTGACTAAGTATACATGTCATCAAATAGCGGCTTGAAACCTTATTAAGGTGATAAAGCTATTATCCTGTAAAACTATATGCTTCCCTTGCTATCGCAGATGAACAGTGCATGATGGATATCAACATGTTGGATAACATATTTAAACCATCTTTTGTTTATATGCAAGCATACCCATGAAAAAGGTAGGCGATTACACCAGCAAGTGGTGATTGAACAGCTAAAATTTCTAGACTAAGATGCGTTCAATGGCCCGGACATGCTTCGCTGAAAATGCTACCTTCTGAGTAACTTACCTAAAATATAGGTAAGCACATTTATCCGGATCATGGTTTGCGGTTTTTATCGTTTTCGTGCAGATATAGTTAACTAGTGGATGCTGAAAAATTGCTATTATTTTTTTGGTGTAATTTGATATTGCACCCACTGTGCATAACTTTAAAACTATTGCACGCGATCATTTTTATTGATATTTAAGGAACCGTATTCATGCCTCGTCCAATTATTGCAACACTGGATACTGCCGCGTTAACGTCAAATTTAGCTGTAGTCCGTCGTCACGCGCCCAACGCGCGCGTGTGGTCAGTTGTCAAAGCCAATGCCTACGGTCACGGGCTGAATGCCGTTTGGCAGCAATTACAACAAACAGACGGTTTTGCGCTGCTCGATCTTAACGAAGCAATAACGTTGCGAGAAGAGGGATGGCAAGGCCCCATTCTATTGCTGGAAGGATTTTTTCAACCAACCGATCTGGCGGAAATCGATCGTTACCGATTAACCACTACCGTGCACAGTACTTGGCAAATTGATGCATTGGCGCGAATGATACCCCTAGCTCCTTTTGATATCTATCTTAAACTTAATAGCGGCATGAATCGGTTAGGATTTAACGAGCAGCAGTTGCATACTGCTTGGCAGGCGCTGAGCGCACTAAAACAAGTTGCATCATTGACGTTAATGACCCATTTTGCTTATGCAGATATACCAGAAGGTATTGCGGAGCAAATGGCAGTCGTATACCGCGTCGGTGAAGGATTACATGGGCCACGTTGTCTCGCCAACTCCGCCGCCACCTTGTGGCATCCAACGACACATTGGCAATGGATACGGCCCGGCATTATTCTATATGGTGCCTCCCCCAGCGGCGATTGGAAGCATGTTGCCGATAGCGGTTTGCGGCCGGTTATGACGCTACACAGTGAATTAATCGCGGTGCAGCAGGTCCCAGCAGCTGGGCGTATCGGCTATGGCGGATACTATCGCTCCGAAGAGACACAGCGTATCGGAGTAGTAGCCTGTGGCTATGCCGATGGATATCCGCGCCATGCGCCTACCGGTACGCCAATATGGGTGGACGGTGTTTGCACCCGTACCCTTGGTACCGTTTCCATGGATATGCTGATGGTGGATCTGCAACCTTGTCCGCAGGCGCGTATCGGTTCGCCGGTAGAGTTTTGGGGCAATCATATTAAAATCGATGATGTTGCAACGCGAGCCGGCACGTTGGGGTATGAACTGATGAGCTCACTGGCGCCCAGGGTGCCTATCAATATCCTCTAAACAATGGACCGCACCATAGCTTTTAGTGAAGACCCTGGCCCTAATTTGGCAAACTTTAACTGACTTATCGCCCATATGCCTAAATTTATTAAAAGACAAGTATTTTTAATAATCATAAGCATTGTAATCATCTGCTGACAACAGCTTTAATAGCTCACTAAGTCCAAATACGATGTCCTATTAAGCGGGGTGCACATGAGAAGCACATGAAACTAGTGTTAGTATAAATCAGTACCAGCAATAATGCCAGTATCAACCATTGACCGTCGACGTTACGATCATTTTATAAAGCATCTCCCAGCACTATCAGCATAATGCTCTAGCTTGTATGTGACGCAATAAATTATTCAACTGCCGATGAAGTGTTAATAAAGCACCTACGCTTCGTCGACAACGCGTAGGTGTGCATGTTGTTGCACCGTGAAGTAAGGCGGAAATGGATTAGGTAAACTCAACCTAAGAGGGCGACAATTGAAATGTAACAGCAGACTTTTTAGTGGCAGCCTAAATAACAAGGCGGCGACAAAAGAATTTTATAATAACGGATACCATTTTCGCAAGATAAATATAACTGAAGTCTATCAGTTGAAATCAAACCAATATCTACCTTAGTAGCGATCTTTTCAATCAAGGCGTTGAGTTTTTGAGAGATAGTGGCACGGGATAGAACATCAACAGCAAACTGTTGTAGCTAGAGTGGATATCCCATCGGTAGAAGAACACGGTTTTTACGTCTAGCCAGAATAGCAATTCTAATAGAGGTATAAGTTATAGAAGCTAATCTTCTAGATAGCCGCTGAGTGACAATGCTTAGCCTGTTTCAGTTGTACCGTACACTAATCATCGCCACATTGATCTGCTTTGGCAGACTCTGATATTACGAAAGTATAACATCCAAGCTAAGAAGGTAGTAAGAAAGCAAATGATAATTGAAACGTGTATTGGAATAAAATGATACAGATTTAAGTGTATCTAACTTACCAGATAAGTGGCTAAACAATTTTTACTTTCATGTAAGAAAGTAATAGTCGTCGACAATATATTTATTCACAAAGCCTGTGTATTTGCGAAAGCATACTGGATACCCTGAGCGGTTTTATTTTGTCATATTAGCTATGCAAGAGCTGAAATATTTAACTAGAATGCGAGTAAGCCGCGTTTGATGAATCCTTGTTATCACATTTTAATTAATGATTTTAAACTTTGGCCTTATTAACAAATTTTTTTGTTATTGATCGTGATCGATAAAATATTATTACTCGACGCTCATGCTGAAACAAATGGTAGAAGATTGCAGAGATATCGTGGAGATCACGTCTTACATATTCAAGACAGTTAATTATGAATAATCGCGGCTAATTTGTACATCATGATCAGATAGCAAATGGGTATAAATTTCTATTTAAGAGTATGCTTAAATGAATATATAACTTGCCTGCTCCGGCGTTGATACAATTTGCCGGTGATCGTCTCTCAACTTACATGAACATTCATCTCTTTCACCAGTGGTGGTATGGATAGTTTGAATCAAGCAGGCCATTAAATAAACTGGTGCCCTTAATTAGGAACATCAAAACCCATTATTGGCATCTAACACGCAGGATGTATAGCCAGCACCTACTTGAATCAAGAGATTAAAATAGCGCGCAGGTTGAAATAGATATACGATCTAGATCTGATACAACATATTGCAGTCGTGCCACTGATGAGTTAATGTTAAAACATTCGCATCAATATTCACGATTTGTTTACCTTAATGTAAAAATAAAGTTTTTTTAAGCAATATTTAGACCAAACATTTTGCGCTGCCGATCAGATTTTATGGGCAATGACCATAAACTACCTAGTGAAAGCATTAAGGCACTGTGTGAAGCTAAGTCATAATAAGCAATAGAGAATTCTTGCTATGTTAACTGGTTAAGTATCTCAATAATATACATAGTCGTGAAAGCACAAGAGTTTATTTTTGTGGACGCAGGACCGGGAACAGGATTACATCACGGACAGTGTGGCTATTGGTAAATAGCATCATCAGACGGTCGATACCGATACCTAAACCAGCTGTAGGAGGCAAACCATGCTCCAAAGCGACGACATAATCTTCATCATAAAAGATTGCTTCATCATCACCGGTGTCTTTTGCTTGTACCCGCTCGGCAAAACGTGCCGCCTGATCTTCCGCATCGTTTAATTCTGAGAAGCCATTGCCTATCTCGCGGCCGCCGATAAAAAACTCAAAGCGATCAGTGAAAAAGGGATTTTTGTCGTTACGTCGAGCCAACGGCGATACTTCCGTTGGATAAGTTGTGATAAAGGTCGGCTGAATCAGATTCCTTTCCACAGTCTTTTCAAAAATTTTCGACTGCACTTGCCCCAGACCCCACCTTGTATCCACTTTTAAACCTAACGATTGCGCGATAGCGATGGCAGTTACTATGTCGTCCAGATCCTGTGGTTGCGTTTCTGGACGATAATGGCAGATAGCTTCTTGCATGGTCATTTTTGTAAATGGCTTTCCAAAATCAAAGGTTTGGTCGCCATACTCTACAATGCTGCTGCCTAGGACCCGTTGGGTAAGGGTACGAAACAGATCTTCCACGAGTACAATCAAATCACGGTAATCTGCATAAGCCATATAGAGTTCCATCATTGTGAACTCAGGATTATGGCATTGCGATAGACCTTCATTACGAAAATTACGATTAATTTCAAATACCCGTTCAAAACCGCCTACCACCAACCGTTTCAGATAAAGCTCCGGTGCGATGCGCAAATACATATCGATATCCAAAGCGTTATGGTGGGTGATAAACGGGCGTGCCATGGCACCACCAGGAATAGTTTGCATCATTGGTGTTTCCACTTCCATAAAGTTGTGGGCCATCATAAAGTGACGAATTTCTATCATAATACGTGAACGAACTTTAAAGATTTGGCGGGACTTCTCGTTGACGATCAAATCCAAATAACGCTGACGATAACGTGTTTCCTGATCGACCAAGCCATGAAATTTATCTGGCAATGGACGCATTGCTTTGGTCAGCAAACGAACTTCGCTGCAGTAAATAGATAACTCGCCGCTACGGGTTTTAAATAATTTGCCGCGTGCACCAAGGATATCCCCTAAGTCCCATTTTTTAAACTGCTCATTATACAGGATTTTTGGCAGGTAATCACTAGCAATATATAGCTGAATTTTCCCCCCTACATCCTGCAGTGTGGCAAACGATGCTTTACCCATAATTCGACGGGTTATCATGCGTCCGGCGATGCTGACGTTGATATTCAACGCTTCCAGTTCTTCATTACTTTTGTCAGCATATTGCGCATACAGCCGGTCAGAAACGGCGTCTCGACGAAAATCATTCGGGAACGCAATACCCTCCTGACGTAGTTGCACCAGTTTTTCCCGGCGCAAGCGTAGCTCGTTGTTTAAATCTAGGACTTGAGAGATACTGCCTTGTGAGTGTGATTCAGACATGGATTTTTCATAGACCTGCTTTAAGACTAGCTTCAATAAATTTATCCAGATCGCCATCCAGCACCGCCTGGATATTGCGCGTTTCTACGCCAGTACGCAGGTCCTTGATACGGGAATTATCCAGGACATAAGAGCGGATCTGGCTACCCCAGCCAATATCCGACTTAGTGTCTTCCAGCGCTTGTTTTTCAGCGTTCTTTTTTTGCTGTATGAATTCATACAGCTTGGCTTTAAGCTGTTTCATTGCCTGGTCTTTGTTTTTATGCTGCGAACGATCGTTTTGGCATTGAGTGACAATATTTGTCGGTAAATGGGTAATGCGTATTGCAGATTCGGTTCGGTTTACATGCTGACCACCGGCGCCAGAAGCGCGATAAACGTCGATGCGCAGGTCCGATGGATTAATTTTGATGTCAATATCGTCCTCTACTTCTGGATAAACGAACGCTGAACTGAACGAAGTATGTCGACGGCCACCGGAGTCAAATGGACTTTTACGCACTAACCGGTGTACACCGGTTTCGGTACGCAACCAACCGTAGGCGTAATCACCGATAACCTTGATGGTGACAGATTTAATGCCAGCAACTTCCCCTTCCGATTCCCCGATGATCCCAGTTTTAAACCCGCGAGATTCCGCCCAACGCAAGTACATACGCAGAAGCATACTGGCCCAATCCTGCGCTTCGGTGCCACCAGAACCAGCTTGGATATCCACATAGCAATCAGCACTGTCGTATTTACCGGCAAACATCCGGCGTAATTCTAGCTGGGACAATTGAGATTCCAAGCCATTCAACTTAGTTTGGCTTTCTAAAAAAGTCTCTTCATCGTTTTCTTCTATAGCCAGTTCTAGCAAGCCATTTATGTCCTTTATACACTGTATGAGCTGATCGATAGTTGCAACAATCCCCCCCAAAGATGAGCGCTCTTTACCCAACGCCTGTGCCCGTTCAGGTTCGTTCCAAAGATCAGGCTGCTCCAGCTCGGCATTTGCTTCTTCAAGGCGTTCTTTCTTGAGATCGTAATCAAAGTAACCCCTCATAACGACTGTCCTTTCCGACAGATTCTTAATACGGTTTTTTAATGAATTAATTTCAAACATAGATTAATTTTCTCATCAAAGAGAGAGTGTGCGTATCAACTAGCTATTATTGATGCCACGCGCTAGGTAGCGGTTAGTGCACGCGACTCGCGTTAGAAACAAAGAGACAAACTTGATAAAATTTCTTATACAAGTACTCCGCAGGAATAATCAGGGTAACCCAAAACAATGCCCTTGTTCCCAGTGGACAATATTAGCGTGATATTCATAAAGAAAGGAGAACCATCGATGTTAAGGCGATAACATTAACTATATTGCCACACCTGCTAATGGTTTCTGCATTAACTTAAGGTGTTTGTAATCCACCATACTTTAATTAAACATATAATCTCCTGTCAAACAATAGATTACCTGCCTCCAGGTCCAGCATTACGCAGTAGTTCCGCGGTGGTCAGTGATAATTTTGCCCAGCTAACACCGATCCTACTATAATGATGTCAACAATCATTGACAGATCAAGTCCCTGTTAAGAGAGTTCAGCATGGCAGTAAATTAAAATGGAGCGCTCCCCTACTGATCAAACCAACTCTCTTCAGTCTGACACGCAATGCCCAGCAGGTAAAATAAAACGCTATACCTCAAGAATTTGATGCAACATCATAACCAGATGGAATAAACTGTCGAGCGCTCATCTCCTGGTGAGCAATATCTAGGGTACTTTTATGATGCGTGAAACTCCATCATAGCATGTAGAAAAGATTCCCTATTTTGGTCCACCATGTCGATTATCACCCCGTCTATATATATAGTCACTGGCCCTAACTGATCGATACCGATAGTTGATGGTAGTCTAGCGATGTGCGACGACATGTTCTGCGTAAATATTTCAGCAGAGGCCAAAATATTGGCTAGTACTCATCAGTATATCGCAAATAGTCATTTCATTGCACTACTAACTTATGTGTATAGCCTGACCTACACTGCTATTCCAACACCGCTGATAGATCTTGCGGACTATGATAAACCTGAAATCAGCATATATTTTTTAACAACAGCTCAGGAGTGCATGAATACTATATTACATCCCAAAAGGGTATAATTGCTTGCCAATATCGATTTGGCTGGAGGATGGTAACGCATCGTAGTCCATCACTTTGGTAAATGCGTCCTTCGGGATTACGATATATCAAGGCCATATTTCTCTGCTTGGGCGCTAAATCCTTGGTATTGGTACGAAAATGCTAGATAAGTAAAGTAATTCCCCAGGGCGTTATAGTGTTTGATTTTCTTACAGCTTATAGCAATCATCGCATGTGACATCAGTAAACACGGTCACGACATGTTTCTTCCTGCTCCGTTGAAGATGATCCTTGCATTTTGCAGTGCATTTAGGCAGCTTGTTAAGAAGCTGCTTGTGATATTGACGGTGTGGTCCCTGGGATAACATGGCGCCATAATTTGAATACAGCACGTCACTTTTGTTTAATACGATTTTCACTCTAAACACTCGGAGTGTGTTGGAAAGTTAGCACTGTGGGCCCAGGGCGTAAAAGGAGTGCCCTACATCCGCCTCATCTAGAATAAGAGGCGAGTAAAATATAGCCACAAAAAGAGAATAATACCAGGCTTTTCATAATAAAATAATCTTTATTCTGTAAATGGTAGCCAGGAGTGATCACACACCTAACTACCATTTCTCCCACTCCAATTGCATTAGCCGATGATTATGTCTTTGTACCTGTTATCAGTGCTAAGCCCTTGCTCAAGCTAATCTCAGACAAAGTTATCTTACTAATTTTAAGATCTTTAAATAAATACAATACTCTAGCAATTAAAAATTATGCTAAGCTAAACGATAAATGTTCAGTTGCACTGCATCCTATAGGATGCGCAGAAATATTTATTTGACAGGATATCTTGTGTTTTATAGCGCTAGGTTTATTGGATGATCCTACAGATTGCCATAAGCTTATTAGCTAAAATACTGTTACTTCACAGTGAATCTTTTTATCCAATTTAACATTGGATGAAAGTAAATCAATACGATTTAAACCAAGAACTTCTGTAGCATGGTTTTTAACAAAACAGCTTGTTAAATAACTGTCGCACAGCTTATTCCTAAAACTAGTAAGACCATCTAAAGTTGTTAGAATCTCTCTTGGTGACTCTAGAGTTAAGTAATTTTATTCAATGTTCTATGATGGCCATAGCTTTCCTATCTGCAATGTGTATGTAGTAATGTCAATTTTATGATTCTTCTGTAAGCTGGACAAATCAGTCTTTATCAATGTCTATACCAAACTCAAATATCTGCGAAATTAGCTTCGCCGCAGAACTTACTCTTACATCAACTCGTACCATTTTAGAATCCCTGATCATCTCACTGGCGAGAACATGGGCACGGGATCTGTAATTGATACTTGACGTTCAATGGTCCGTATATCTTTAGTACTAAACTAATGCCTGCAGGCAGTAGTGATTATCGGTCAGCAACCGATGCACAAACTGTTCAGAAAAATTATTTACCACCACCTGGCTATAGTGCTTGTGCCATAGTAAAATGTTTTGAGTAGTAAGGAATTTTGATAACAAATATGTCAGTGATAGAGAGGGGGA
This sequence comes from Sodalis sp. Ffu, assembly GCA_024748595.1. Lineage (GTDB taxonomy): Bacteria > Pseudomonadota > Gammaproteobacteria > Enterobacterales > Enterobacteriaceae > FFU. The sequence continues at coordinate 533,570 of CP072944.1, forward strand.
CACATGCTGGCCACGAATAAATTAGTTAGTAGGTACCCAGAATGACATGTTTGATATGCCTAGCAGGGGCTTAAAGAGCGGATGATTGACACGCCTGCTTTGACCAGAAGGAAAGACTCATGGTGATAGGGGAGTATCATCTAATATCTAAAAATAGTCCATCATTCGCGACATAACTGCTGCAGCAATAGGGGTAAGGAATATAAGTAAATCGAGTTAATTCAAGCCCAAGAAAATTATTTTCTGACGCAATTTCAGATGCATAGTGTCTCTCTTCACATTAAAATGGCAACATGTCAGAATTTTGTTTATCTCACTCCCTAAGCAAAAGCCTCATCGATTTCGATGGATCCAACGAGCAGAGCACTAGGTGATTGTATGTCTAACCAGTACAGAGTTATCCATAAATTGAGCAGTGCTCTGGGGCACTGCGTTTCACTGCAGCATTGCTCGAAAAACACAGGTAATAACGGATCCATATTGAAATGATGGTGTAAGATTTCAACCAAGCAGAATTCTGGCTAGTATTCCATTACAAACGCCGCTAGCCTAATTATACAAAGTGCATAAGTTAGAAAAGTTTTTTACTTTATTTCTGAAGGAATATCTGGACAGCTCAGCCGCACGGCATATACTACTTTTTTTAAATTTCTTTCCCAGAAAAACCAACATGACTGCCTATGATTATTTGCTAAAATTTCGTAAAGTTAACACTTTTGAAAGTCTGGAAAAGCTGTTTGACCATTTAAATTATTCCTTGAATGATGATGCTGAAATTGTCAATATGTATCGTGCTGCGGATCATCGTCGCGCAGAACTAGTCTCCGGCGGGCGTTTATTCGATCTAGGACAAGTACCGAAAGCTGTCTGGCGATATGTAATTTGACCTTTCCATCTTCAGCTTTGTCCCATAATTAGTCTAACTCTCGGACTATGTGTCATAGGGTATATTACCATGTAGACGATCATACTCATCTCTATGTGTATCGTTCAGCGAGCTCGTGTTTTATAGACCACCATGCATATAGAGCTTTCACCTTTTTAGAGATTGCGCCAGGGCTATTCTGTCTATCCGCGATAGCAGTGCTGTTGCTTCTTTATTCTTCAAGTGCTCACAATGTATTACTCAAACCTCTTATTCTAGTTATTTGAATCCATTCCGGCGGAGCTGTCTGTTCGAATGTAGCTAAGTTGTTAAGCGCCTCTCCAATAATTGGAGAATATTCAACTTAGTCATTCTGTGGCAGTATTAAAATTATTTATTCATGTTCATCGGTAAAGTGATTGCTTATCAGTACTGTCTTACTGATTAAATTTCTTAATTTATGCCTCGTTTCTAGCTGTATCCCAGAAAGTAAAGATGAACCTAGGTATGGATATGATCACCACGTTCGTAATGATGATTACGCAATTCCCGTCTAGCTTACCAAGCATATTTTAATCTGTTGCTGATCAATATCCCCTTATTTTAGACGCTAACGTATTTATCTTTTCCATCGTAGTAATGTGCAATTCACTGAATTGCTGGTATAAAATCAGCTTTTCTTTTTACTATATCTGTTAGGGATAGCTTCTGGCTTTATTATAACCAACTGCGCAGTACAGAAAACCGTGATTGTCTCATAATTTTCTGCAATCAACCAGCTTTGTTGAATCAATATAGACATGAACAATATTTTTTCTTACTATTATTATTCATGCTACTTGTTTAGTGAATATCCTGAGCAAAATCTTTTTAACTTGTATTATTTTTATAATACAGCAGCAAAAAATAAAATAAGAACATTAGCGAGCCATTTGATAAGAGCATAATTGTAGCTTGGCTAACCAATAATTTTAAATTTTGTTTATTCAATAAAGCCTCTGTTTAACTGTATCAAGTGGGGCTAGTGCTTAGTGTACACCAGCAGATACTGCTGGTGTACACTCCTTCCTCCTAAGGAAGGACTTATGTTAATTGCTAATCCCAATATATGCTCAAAAGCTTGCTTTTAAACCAAGATAAGACAACGCGCTTAAAATAATAATTTCCACCCACATCAACAGGCAACGCTAAAGCAATCCTAACATCGATACCAGACAGGCCAATAATTCCACAAACAGGAATAATTTTTAGCTGATGAATAAAATCAAACGTCATAAAATTCTGTACCGCCTGCATGCCAATAATTCGCATCCCACCACGGAACTGATCTACCATTCGTCATTCGAGCTGCTAATCGCGGTACTGCTCTCGGCACAGACCACCGACATCAATGTCAATAAAGTTACCATCAATTTATTTTCGGTGGCTAATAACCCCCTAGCTATGCTAGCCTTAGGGGTGGAAGGAGTTAAAACTTACATCAAATCCATTGGACTATTCAACAACAAAGCGAAAAATATTATTAAAACCTGCCGCCTACTGCTGGAGCACCATCAGGGTGAGGTGCCAGAAGATCGCACCTCGTTGGCAGCACTTCCAGGCGTTGGCCGCAAGACCGCCAATGTTGTGCTCAATACAGCTTTCGGCTGGCCGACTATCGCGGTTGATACTCATATTTTTCGCGTCTGCAACCGTACCCATTTTGCGGTGGGGAAAGATGTGAAGGCCGTCGAACAAAAGCTATTAAAAGTTGTTCCAAAGAAGTTCAAGGTTCACTGCCATCACTGGCTTATACTGCATGGCCGCTATACCTGTACTGCTCGAAAACCGCTCTGTGGTACTTGTCTAATTGAAGATCTATGTGAATTTAAAAACAAGCATTATGCTCCGTAGTCTACGTCCTATGCCCATGGCCTGCCGGGTGGCTATTGTTGTATGTCAGCTTATCTTTTTTTAATGATACTTAAAGAATTATTAGTATAGCAATGTGGAGTATAGCAATGTGGGAACAGATTTTATGCCCTGCTATCACAAACCTGCTCTTACGGGGCATCTCAGTGTCAATTACTTATCATCTAAACCTAACTATAGCAATCAGCAGTCATTTCGTGAATAGTGGGTGCATCTTGCCTTTTAAAAACTTGACTACGCCTCATCAATTATCATGAGCAATACCTCACCAGTAGTAAAAAATTAAATTCTAACAGTCCGGATTTTTAATGGAAACAACATTAGCTGAATAATACAAGAATGCTATAACTAGCACCTACATTGCATGGCAAGGTAAAAATTGAAAATCATTCATTGGAAACAATACACCTAGCTGATGTATTTTATTCAATACTTTTATCGCCATAATTTTCTATCCGTGCATCGTAGTTTGGTATCTCATAAGTCAAATAGCTGTTCTATTATCATCATTTTTATTAAATGTTGCTCCAGAATCTGATGCTTATCAGCATAACTAGCCAGTTTTTAGTTAATTTGATTTCTTTAGCCAATCGTATATGATAGTTATCATGCATATTATATCATTGATCTCTTAGACGCTTTTTAACCATATTTTATTCCTTTTACCAAAGACCATCAGTCCAATAGTAATAAATATGAGCAATGTTGTCGCATTTAGAGATTCTTATTTAAAATATTAACATCTTGAGCCGTTTATTGATGCAAGTAAAATCCAGGCAACCTAAAGAAATATTTATTAGAGGTTATAAAGTTTGTAATGCTCTTGCGTCAAAAAAGATTTATTTCACTATTAATTAGTAGTGATATTCATCTCTGAATAACTAACTAGATGACTTTTTGCATACTAGATAGTTACAGCTAAAATATTTAATACAGCCCAAGTGAAAATTGTATACAATTTGCAATATGTCAATGAACCATGCATGCTTAAGGTTAATGGTAACCTATAGATTTAAAAAAACCGAATAATAATTTGTGATTTTCTTAAACTGGCGGTGAGGGAGGGATTCGAACCCTCGATACATTTTTGCGTATACACACTTTCCAGGCATGCTCCTTCAGCCACTCAGACACCTCACCATAACATAAATGGTTCAACAGAGCTTTCTACTATAAAGATTCACCAATTGTGAATCAAGTATATAATTTATTAATAACAACTGATTGCTTCAATCACCATGCAAGCTAACAGATTAAAAATAATTTACCGTTTCTTATATCTATACTGAAAAATATAATAAAATAATTAGTATTAATTATACTTTTAAATTTCTTATAGAAGAATTAAATTCACACATAAAAAAGAAATTTATTCAATAAATATATTTAACGAAAATAAATTATTTGGTTCTGGTTAAATATATCAGTCAGAATTACCTAGCTCTGTAAGCATTCCAAATTTTTATAAACGTCCTTACATTAGTCAACATGTTAAAATGTTAATATCATAGCTTATATTTATTGATTAAACTAGACTGCAGCTCTTTACTGATGGATAGTTAGCAGACACGATCAAGAAAAATTTTCTATCTTAACTTTTAGTGCACGAATCCAGTAACTGAGTTATATAAGGAAAAACTCAACAATGGCACAGATTTATTTACATCTATTACCGGATGGTAGCAAGAGTGTATCTCTTCTTGAATACTTTAAATATTTACCTTGATCCATCTCCTGTAAACTATAATCTAGTTTTCGCTTGTGTTATTTATATAACAATAGTATAATTTTAATAATAATAATGAAGTTGAGTTCACACTATTAAACCAAAAAAGTCTATGGCGTCTGTTGTTTTTTCATTTAGAATACCTCTTTCATGACACTAAACAGGCCTTGGATAATCTCTATGTTTGATTCTTTAAACCACTATTCCAGAAACCGCGGATTGTGGTTGTTACTGTCACTGACTGCCTTTGCATTGGAATTAATTGCATTTTATTTCCAGCACGTAATGTTATTGGAACCTTGTGTACTGTGTATATATCAGCGCTGTGCACTGTATGGCATTATGGTAGCCGGTCTGGTGGGAGCTATCCTCCCAGCAACGCTGCTGCGGTTCATCGGATTGTTTATCTGGATTTATAGCGCCTGGCAAGGACTATTGTTGGCGATAAAACACACAGATATCCAGCTGCACCCTTCGCCGTTTGTGACCTGCGATTTTTTTGTCAATTTCCCCCATTGGCTACCGCTGGATAAGTGGCTACCAACAGTATTCAGCGCTAGTGGTGACTGCGCCGAACGCCAGTGGCACTTCCTATCAATGGAAATGCCGCAGTGGATGGTCTTTGTCTTTACTGCATATTTGGTATTAGCGGGGATTATTCTTTTAGCTCAGCTTTTTCGGTCGCATAAACGAGATTTGTTTAACCATTAATCACAACACAATAATCGTTGTAATTAGATATATAAACAGCACTTTTTCAAAAAAATATAGCAGGAGTATAGAAACAACAACTGTACTACTTATTAGCATGTTCACTGCAATAATCTAGATTGTGTTCTTGCACCTTTTACATTAGTCAATGAGAGTTTCGAGAGATATCATGTGTCATGATATGAACCTACTTATTTATTAATGCAAGTCAAATAGGGGCAACGTAGATGCACATTTATATGCCATAATTAGACTAAGAAATTTTTAAAAATCAAACTATAAACTGTTTTTTTGATAATCATATCTGAATAGCGTACAGAGAATTTTCTTGAAGCTTGAAGTATCTAACCTTAATAATCAATGATCCGCGTTTGATTGATGTATAACTAGCTCAGTTAGTGATTTAAAAATTATACGTTGCCATTAAAGAGAGTTTTGAAACATTTAATAAATTATCAAATGTTATTTGGACTACCTGCATTATTAAACAGGTTAAGATTCATGTCATGATATATGGCCATGACAAGCAAAACCTAGCACAAGGTATAGTCGATAACCAATATATGAGATCATTGAGGCTACCTCTCTTTGATTTAAGTATAGCCTAAACTATGATCAACATGCTAACAATCAAAGAACCTACCAACTACGATAATTTATAATACGCATATTAATTACGACATGCGGTTAGCTAAAGAATCATATAACTGATAACTCCTGGCCATTGATGACCAGATAATGCTAATAAAGATCAGAAGATAGACAATCAACATTGAGAAGAAAATAATAACTATTGGAATAAAAAATGTTATCTCAACGCTTTTGGCAAGGACAGCCATGTAACAAATAAAACGTATATGTCCTACTGATTGTCAGAATGGTTTGTATGCTATCAAATAATATTTAAAGAAAAAGGGAAGCATCATTGCTACCCTTTCAGCATCAAGTTAAAGTACTTACTTTGTAGTAATATGGGAGATCAGATCTAGTACTTTATTGGAATAGCCAGTTTCGTTATCATACCAAGCTATCAGTTTTACAAAATTTTTGCTCAAAGCGATACCGGCTTTAGCATCGAAAACCGAAGTCAACTTCTCGCCGTTAAAATCGGTGGAGACCACATCCTCATTAGTGTAGCCCATCACGCCTTTCAGATTGCCTTCAGAAGCTTTCTTGATCACGGAGCAGATATCTTCATAAGAAGCAGCTTTCTCCAAACGCGCTGTTAAGTCGACAACCGAAACATTAGGTGTCGGAACACGGAAGGACATACCAGTCAATTTACCATTCAGTTCTGGGATCACTTTTCCAACAGTTTTAGCAGCACCAGTAGAGGACGGAATAATGTTTTGGGAAGCACCTCGGCCACAGCGCCAGTCTTTGTAAGATGAGCCATCAACGGTTTTTTGCGTTGATGTAGTGGCGTGAATAGTAGTCATCAGACCTTCAACAATACCAAAATTATCGTTGATAATTTTAGCTAGAGGCGCCAGACAGTTGGTGGTGCAGGAAGCGTTGGACACGATATCTTGACCATCATAGGCATTATGGTTAACACCCATGACAAACATTGGGGTATTATCTTTAGACGGACCGGTCAACACCACTTTTTTAGCGCCGGCGGAGATATGTTTACGGGCAGTTTCATCTGTCAGAAAAATACCGGTAGCTTCAGCCACAACATCAACGCCAACGTCACCCCATTTTAGGTTAACCGGATCTTTTTTGGATGCACAATAGATAGTTTTACCGTTAACCACCAAATGACCGTTATTCACGCTTACTGTACCGTTAAAGCGACCATGAGTAGAATCGTACTTTAGCATGTAGGCCATATAATCAGCATCTAACAAGTCGTTGATGGCGACAATTTCCAGGTCATTACGTTCCTGTGCAGCACGAAAAATAATACGCCCTATACGGCCAAAACCGTTAATACCTACTTTTATAGTCATAGATTTTACCAGCTATTTATAGTGAATAAAAAGTTAGTTATAAATTTACAAAAACATCGCACAACGTCAAGCAAAATCGTGTCAATTATTGCTACAAACCAATCCCCTCACTTACATCTAAATACAACGCCCGTTTATTGCGAAAATATTGCTGCACAATTTTTGCATATATAGAGTTATATCTAGCAGTACAAATGCACAAAGTTGTGATGTGTGATACGTATCAAATTTATTTATATGTCTTTATTGAATAGAACATATTTTTCTAAAAATGAACGGTAGCAACAATTTTCAACAACATGTTTCTATAGATAAACTAAAAATTAAAAAATCACTAATAGGACAAGTTACAATAACACCTACATCACATAAAGTGGATCACTAACTATTTTGGTCAGATACTATCAGTACTAATGTATTAGTATGAACAAGGTCAATCAATATGTTATTTAGTAATAACATATTATAACTATGTGTTAATATGCAATGAATTTTTACTTGACGCTGAAGCTTATAATATTAATTTTTAATTAATGACGAAGCTATCATATTGTCCGGATTTGATCTACATCAATAAATAGGCAAAATGTTTATATCATGATAAAAATACGATACTTCTCATGTTGCTATTGACACTCTAGTAGCTGAAGCAAAATACATTTGGTGTTTTGATACCACGACCATGAAACCATTTGGCTATGACCTATCGTAAGTAATATAATGGATACAAAAGCGTAAGCTGAAAATGCAGTAAACATGTCAAAATTAAAGCAGCTACCAATAACGGGGATTATGATATCCATGCTAGTAAGCATACGCTGATAACTAAAAAATCAAACCGCTGAAAATAAAAGGTTGATTATTATCATCGATATACACTAGTGAGTGAAAAAATAGCCACGTCATGAATAAAACGGCTACAGCTACTGGTACTGACATTATTAAATTATAATTCACAGTAGGGAAACCTGGGTTTTGGAACCATATTGAATAAAATGACTTAACATAGGCTGCACATTACCGAATAGTGGCTTAAAAATCTTTTAAGTAGGAAAAGTGACTCGACCGTTAGATTTATTCAACAAAGCCATTGGGTTAAAATGTTTGCTCACTATCTCTAATGTAAATGAAATAAGAATATTACTTCTGGAGGCCATATTAAGTTTGCCACTACATCTTTACATAAAATATTTTATATAATTGTTGAACACTTGACATCAATCGTCAAAACCTAGATTTTATACATCTAGACGTCTAAAAGTTAGAGCATGTTCCTTGAATGTTCTTTGAGGATATCAAAGGTTATGCCAATTCAGGTATTAGACGAATTACCAGCAATCAATTTTTTGGATAATGAAAATGTTTTTGTGATGACAACCACTCGCGCCAGCACTCAGGAAATACGCCCTCAATTTAATGCCAAAAAAAATAGAAACAGAAAATCAATTTCTGCGTTTATTGTCCAACTCACCACTGTAATATCCAAATGCTTCGCATCGATAGACATGAATCAAAGAATACCCCTGCCGAACATCTAAATAACTTTTACTGTAACTTTGAATATATCCAGCATGAAAGTTTTGATAGACTGGTGGTAACTGGTGCACCGCTAGGTATGGTGAAATTTACGTAATATTCTGGCCTCAGATTGATCGGATATTATCCTGGGCAAAAGAGCATGTGACTTCAACATTATTTATTTGCTGGGCGGTACAGGCGGCACTGAATATCTTATATGGTATTCCTAAAATGACCCGTAAACAAAAGCTGTCAGGAGTTTATCAGCACCATACGTTGAAATCGCATGCGTTGCTGACTCGAGGATTTGATGAAACGTTCCTGGCACCGCATTCCCGTAATGAGGATTTTCTCACGAGGGTGATCCATCAGCATACTGATCTGGAAATCCTAGCAAAATCTGACGAAGCAGAAGCTTATTTTTTGTCAGCCAGGATAAACCGCTTGGTGTTTGTCACTGGCCACCAGGAGTATGGTGAGCTTACCCTGGCGAACGAATACCACCGCGATCTGCGGAACGGTCTGAATCCGATCTTGCCAGTAAACTATTTTCCGCAAAATAATTTCGATTTGATACCCTGTATCAGTTGGCGCAGTCACGGCCATTTGTTTGGATTATTATAACGCTGTAATCGGCAGAGATATCTGCTACCTGGTACATATGGCCTGAAGTCAGTTCAATTTAAGTCTATCCATAACAATAATCCTTCCCTTCATGCTATTTATCTGAACACAGAATTGTCAAATAAATCGGATTTTTTAATAAATGAAAGCTACATCATCAATTTTTTACAAACATAGCTAAAATTTTTAAATTATAAATTTGGGTGAAATATAATTAGGCTCTTCGAACATGGAGCCACTTACATTATATGGTTGGATACTTCAGCGAGGAAATAAAAAACTGCTCAGTTTGTTTAATCTTCTAGTTATAGAAGATGGATAACACAATCAAAATAGGCAGAAAACTATCACTCACAGGACTTAGATATGCATAGTAGAGATAGGTAAATCTAAATTAGATATCTTCCACTTAAGGAAGCATTTGTTAAGTTTTATTTTGTATAACGCAGCTCTTTAAATTCATTTAAAACAATATATAGTCCATTTGTCAGACAACGAATTTTAAACGCACCTTATAAAATTTGACTGTTTATTTATAGTATCGAAAATATCCTTACACTCTCTTAATGAAGTTGCAAAAAACTTTATCATTATTTTTTAATTACAGCATGTATAATCCGATGCTTTGGTGGCAAACAATAAGAGAGGAGGCATATGCTTTAATTAATTTTCAACTCCCCTATCGCAATTATAGCGCGCCTACTCGCTACAGCTCTCGCCCCGCGCAATATGAATATATAATAGCCCATGGCACTTAAGGGATAAATTCCGACCGCTCGGAACTGTGTAGAATTTTCTTAATTACCGAATGAAATGGAATAGACTTAAGCGACAAGAATATGTACCTTGTTCAGGTTAAGTCTATACGTACAAAACCACAGAAAGCGTTATTGACAACGCATTCACAACATTTTATCCCACAGACGCGCTGAACTTTTTGTGCAACAGAATTATTTCAAATAGGTGCCAGCTCGCAGAGCTTCAATGCGTTTATCCAGCGGCGGATGGGACATAAATAGCTCGCTAAAAGATTTATTACGACCATTAATACAAAAAGCCATCATGCTGCTAGCTGCCTGTGGCTCACAGCTATCCTTTAATCGTTGTAGCGCGGCAATCATTTTTTCACGTCCCACCAATTTAGCAGAGCCGGCATCGGCATAAAACTCGCGATAACGCGAAAACCAAAGTGTAATTATGCTAGCTAACACGCCAAACATCAATTCGAGCATCATCGATACGGCAAAATATACCAAGGGATTACCGTTACTATTGTTTTCATCTTCCTCGCGATCCGATGACATAAAGCTCGCGGCAAGTTGGGCTAAAATGCGCGACATGAAGATAACAAAAGTATTAATAATCCCCTGAATCAGAGTCATGGTCACCATATCGCCATTGGCGATATGGCTGATTTCGTGCGCGATCACTGCCTCTCCTTCGTGACGACTCATATTCTGCAATAAGCCTGTGCTGACGGCTACCAGAGACGCATCGCGACGCGCGCCTGTAGCAAATGCGTTAATATCTGGGGCATGATAAATAGCCACCTGCGGCATTGCAATGCCCACCTGCTGTGATTGTCCATACACAATATTCATCAACCAACGTTCAGTTTCGTTGCGCGGCTGCTCGATTACTTCGCCGTCCACCGAATGCAGCGCCATAGATTTTGACATTAATAATGATACGAAGGCTCCACCGAACCCAAATAGTCCGGCCATAATTATCAACCCAATGGCACTGGAGGACTGAACACCAGTGACGCTTAGGACTATGCCGAACACCACCATCACTGCCAAGTTAGTAAGCAAAAAGAGAGCTATACGCATCATAAAATATTAAATTCCTCAAAAAGTTCAGGCTTAAATTGCGTTAAAGATAATTTAAAGGCTTACTGGTTATTTTCAAGCTTCTCGCGCCAATAATTAACTAGAAATACATAACTTTACATTCTTATTAAAGTTTTATCTCAAACCGTTGCGGGCATGGATAGGCAATAGGCTATAAGATAAAAAAGCGTTTTTAATGGGTTCCATGATAAGAGAGACAACATGCTGGCGATACGGCATGAAGCCTGGCTTCAGCGTTTGCCAAATCCAGCGCGATGTGCACAGTCTCATCCAAATAGGGATCTGGCTCCTTATAATCCTTAGGAATGAATTCCAAATTTTTTACCTGCTTTTTACCCTGGCGTACTAAACGCTCATTGGTACGCTGCAAGTGTATCGCATCATCTTCATGATTCTCTTTCTCACGCTGGACAAAATTAAGAGAGACTAACTTGCTATTATTCTTCATTGCTTGAAAACGGGCTATATCTTGAGCGATATACTTAAATTCCGGATCTTTTGCAATGCGTGCTTGATGTGCTTCCAGTAATTCGGCAGAAAAAGGTTTTAAATCGCCGATTTTACTGTAAGTTGCCGCCTTAATGCTATCCCAAGGTAACGCATTATCCTGAAATTTTTCTCCGGTTTCTACGGTTTTATTGCCGATAGGCATAATAATGTCCGGCACCACCCCCTTGCGCTGAGTGCTGCCACCGTTAACCCGATAAAACTTCTGGATAGTGTACTGGATCGAACCTAACGCCGGCCAATCTGGACTCAGCATCTGATCATAGATACGGTTGAGCGAGCGGTGCTGTTGTACGGTACCTTTACCAAAAGTCGGTTCACCTACCACTAGAGCCCGGCCATAATCCTGCATTGCCGCCGCGAAAATCTCGGAAGCCGACGCGCTGAATCGATCTACTAACACAACTAGTGGTCCTTTGTAATAAACGATGCCATCGTTATCGCTGCTTTTACGTATTTTGCCGTTATTATCGCGCACTTGCACGATCGGGCCGCGCGGGATAAACAACCCAGACAGCGAAACTGCTTCGGTTAACACCCCACCACCATTGGCACGCAAGTCAATAATCACGCAACGTACGTTCTGCTTCTCTAGTTTCTGCAGCTGCACTTTAACATGATCAGTCAAACCCAAATAGAAGGTAGGAATGTCAAGCACACTCACTTTTTGGCTATCAATGATTTTCATTGATACTTTTACCGCACGGTCTTTTAGATGGATGTGCTCGCGAGTCACGGTCACGATACTAGTATTGGTTCCCTTGCCGGCAGGCAAGATCTCTAGATACACTTTACTGCCAGTCGGACCTTTGATCAATGATACTACATCATCCAACCGCCAGCCAATGACGTCCACCATTGATTTATCGGTCTGGCCAACGCCTACCACTCGGTCGCCAACGGCGATGACTTTATTCTTTGCAGCCGGCCCACCAGGCACTAGCGAATTGATTACGGTATAGTCATCATCCATTTTCAGTACTGCACCAATCCCTTGCAACGAAAGGCTCATCTCGGTATTAAATTGTTCGGTATTGCGCGGAGAAAGATAATTGGTATGGGGATCGATTTCGTGCGCAAAAGCGTTCATTATCAGCTGAAATACATCTTCACTATGGTTCTGGACTAATCGCCGGATGGTGAATTGATAACGCTTGGTTAAAATATCTCGGATTTCTTTATCATCCTTTCCAGTAAGTTTGAGATTTAGCTCGTCATACTTCACCTTTGCATCCCATAAAGCATTTAGCTCAGCTGTGGTTTTCGGCCATGGTGCGCTGCTGCGATCAATTGCGATGTTGTCGTTACCGCTAAAATCTATCGGTTTACTTAATTGCGCCAGGGAATATTGATAACGTTCAAATCGGCGTTTTTCTGCTAGATTGTACATTGCAAAAGGCAGATTAAGTTTACCGCTTTTTAATTCATTGGCCAACTGGATTTTTTTACAAGCAAACTGATCGATATCTGAAGCGAGCAACACATTGTGACTATAGTCAAGCATATTAAGATAACGGTCGAAAATCTTTGCCGCAAAAACATCGTTCAAATCAAACTGGCGATAATGCGAACGGATAAAGCGCGCGCGGATCCGCTGACTAACCGTTTGCTGTTGTACTTCTTCTTTGAGTTGAGGAATCTGGTCGGCATGGATGATGCCATCTTTCGCCAGCGCTGCGGAGGTCAGGAACAACACTGTCATGAAGAATCTGACAAATATGTTCATACCCAGTAACATTACGCCCACAGTCTCATAACTGTAGGTGTTCTGCGCGTACTAACAAAGCTATCCCAGAAGAGAGCTGCACACGGACCTCTTCTTTGGCTATTTCTATGACGGTTGCATCCATAGGTTCTTTCCCTACTGTAACTTTTATCGCTTGACCAATTTTTAGTTTAGAAATATCAATCATAACAGGTACAGCTTTAGCAGCTGACTCAGCTCCTTTGGCGGTGAATGCTGGACGTTCCTGTTTGGGGTGAGAAATCGGACGCAGCTTACAATTGGTAACACCCTTAGATTTTGCCGATAGTTGACCTGCTGAGGACGAACGACGAAACACCATAATTTTATTATTTTCACGTTTTTTGTCCTGTTGGATACGAGCTTTTGCTTCTTCTAATTGTTTACGCGCATGTTTAACATGTTGCACGTCTAATTCTCCACAAGGATTGCCATCTAAATCTACACGTTGTGCGCCAAATTTTATTCCATACAAGTAACGCCAACTTGAGGTATAGAGGCGCAATGCGGAACGCAATTGCGTCTTGCTTAAATTATCTTCGCCCTGAATACGTTCAACGAGATCCTGAAAAATACCGATTTTCAAAGGTCTAGATTCACCCACATTGGCGAAACAAAGCGGAAATCGCTTTACCAAAAAGGATATAACTTCTTTACTGTTCAACTTAGATTGCTTTTCCATGAATTTTCCTGGTTACAACGGGTGTGCCAATCAGCACAGACATGAACTAGCGTTATTATTAATTACGCATCGCCATATACCACGCTATCCCTATATAATTATTATTAATGATAAATTTACGCATAATTGGTGCTTCTTAACTTGCAGACCGAACCACTCTACTACCTCTATATACAACTTTCATCATTAATAACGAAGCGTTGACATTTTGTGTTATCGATCCCTCCCATCGCTTCCCTACAAGATCATAAGCAATATAATTTGCATTATTTGGTATAATTGCAGGCAATCACTTCACTGATATAAGGTATGCACATCGGCTCATCCATGAATTGATTTAAAATCACCGTATCACTAGGCACTTTATACTTATACCTACAAGTATATCACCCCTGCAGCAGATAAAACCTGCCCAATTTACCTCTTTTAGCTCATTATAGTTAAGAACTTATAACTGACCAGTGTAATAAAGCCTCATCATCCACCAACATAGATATATTATTAAACTATTATAAATTACTAGTTTGGTCACATGGTATATCCAGCTAGCGTCAATATTATTCAAAACCCGTCCCATGGATCGTACTATACTTGATAGTATGTCTTCCCATACTAGGTTAATCTAGTAATAACATGAAGCAACTGAACAACCGTTTTAATCGTTATACGTCTCGCTCCGTCATAGAATCTTGCTTTGGGCACGACCTTTTTCCAGTGTTTATGCTATCCTGTTATAATGATATGATGATTGCCTGATTTCTATCAGCCAGCTTAAAAGTCGCTTTCTGGAAGTTAGTATCGTATGTTTCATTTTTTTACCAGACACATATTTAAGCTAGCATGCCATTAAATTTGTCGTAGTAGGATAGTCCTATAATTTTTTACATGTTTGCTGAGTCACATAACTAATGCTTTTGCATCAGTTATGTGACTCAGCGATATGTCAAAGTGAATACTTTTACGTATATTATGGTATCGCCATCACATATTGTTTGCGCCAATTACAGCAAAATTGCTCATATGCTATGACGCTACTGGGCTGAAGATCTTTAGTAAAATATACGTTTAAAAAGAATGGTGGAGCTAATGCAAACAGCATGTATAGTGCACACTATAACATAAAATCATTAATTCTGACCTGTCGCTTAGTAATATAACGGATGCAAAAGCATTAGCTGGACGGGTTTGCAGCAAAACATGTCAAAAGTACAGCCACCCAGCACCGAAAAAGCAACCAGTGAAGCTAGGTTACACTAGCTGACAGAAACCAGGCAAGAGTCATATATTTAACAGGAGATAATGTACACTGAAAATAAAAGCTCGAGCATCACCAAAGCTTTCTAGCAGAAACAGTCGTATCATGAATAACTAATGACTTTAAATTAGGTGACTTGCTAGAAATCTTCGTCGACAGATAAATTATTTAAAAAACATTCCGATGTTATCCAGGCAGCAATAGCAAAATAAATAGTGAATTATAAATCATAGATATATGCTAACGCAGGTTCCCTACTCGTACAAATGCGTTCATCAGCACTAAGGATTCAATCGGATATTGCGTGAATAGACACACGAAAGCAACTGAGCAGTAACAGCACGCCTGCTGGTGATAAAGAATTGCCTATAGACATAGTTACCTTCTAAATTTGGGTACACCACTATCATCGGTTTCTAAGAGCTGGCGGGTACTAAAGTTAATTAACTTGGCACGCGTATCAGTAATATCCAAGTTGCACATAGTCAATTGACCGATACGATCTTCCGGCGAGAAGGTAGAGTATCCTTTCTCCATGGTTAAACGTTCCGACATGTAAGTAAGATTATCTGAAACGGTGTTAAGAATGAAATAATCATTACCGCTCCGCAATTCCAGTGTCACCTCGCCAGTGATTTCGCTGGCCACCCAGCGCTGAATGGCATCCCGTAACATCAACGCCTGCGGATCAAACCAACGTCCTTGATACAAAAGTCTGCCAAGCTGACGACCATGACTGTGATACTGTTCGATGGTGTCTTCGTTATGAATGCCTGTTATCAAACGTTCATAGGCAATATGCAGCAACGCCATTCCCGGCGCTTCGTAGATCCCACGGCTCTTGGCTTCGATAATACGATTTTCAATCTGATCGCTCATACCAAGGCCGTGGCGGCCACCGATACGATTAGCCTCTAGCATCAGTTCAACCTGATCGCTGAAGTGCTGGTCGTTAATCGCGACCGGCAAACCGCGTTCGAAGCGAAGGACAACTTCTTCCGCTGGAATTAGCACGTTTTCATCCCAAAATTTTACCCCCATGATCGGATTAATGATTTTGAAGCTGGAATTGAGATATTCCAGATCTTTGCCTTCATGTGTGGCACCAAGAATATTAGAATCAGTAGAGTAAGAGTTTTTTGCCGACATTTTATAATCTAACCCGGCATCATTCATAAATCGCGACATTTCCTGGCGGCCACCGAGTTCATTGATAAAATCAGTGTCTAGCCAGGGCTTATAGATTTTTAACTCGGGGTTAATCAGCAGGCCATAGCGGTAAAATCGCTCGATATCGTTACCTTTATAGGTACTGCCATCGCTCCAAATATGGACGCCATCCTCTTTCATTGCTGCGACCAGCATAGTCCCTGTGATAGCTCGGCCTAACGGGGTGGTATTAAAATAGGGTATACCAGCGGTGGTATTATGAAACGCTCCGCATTGCAAGGCAATCAGACCTTCTACTACTAACTGCTTGCGGCAGTCAATCAAACGGGCTTTTTCAGCTCCATAAGTCAGTGCTTTGAGCGGGATAGTCTCGTAATCTTCTTCATCCGGTTGGCCGAGATTGGCGGTGTAAGCGTAAGGTACGGCCCCTTTTTGACGCATCCATAGCAATGCGGCACTAGTATCCAGACCACCTGAAAAGGCAAGACCCACACATTGATTGACTAAAAGATGTCTGAGAATAGTATCCATTGATATGAGCCCTATAAAATAAAAGAAATGTTTAGCAAAAGGCTAATGTATCCAATGCGGCATATAGCTGATACTTCATTTTAAGGATACTTTGTCTGGAACGCTATAGCTATCTCAGTTCCACAGGCATCATCCTAATGTATAAGCCTGGAAGAAATAAGATTGCTTAAAACTACTAGCTATTGCCTGAAGCGCTGTATAAGTATTTCGTACTCGATACATGGTACAAGAATAGAGCACAGCTAACTGTATTTGTAGTTGGCTCTGGTAGTAAATACAGCGTACAAGCCTATGCTTACATGCACCGCTTGCCAATAATCTGAGCATGTTGGTAGAACTTTGCTGGTGGCAGCCACGATGTGAGCAGGCCGAGGAAGCAAGCAAAACCCTGTCTCATGCAGATTAACTATCTTCTCGGTCACACGTTGGAAGATGTATGATGTTAGTAATCGTACAAAATAGGTCGAGGTATGACAAAGCAATCAATCTATGCTTTGAGGTGAGTAATGTGTAATTATTGGGCTACTGAAACAGAACAGAGCTAGTACAGACAATATAATACCCATAAATACGACCATACACATACTAATGTCTACCAAACAGACACAGTTGTTACTACATGTAGCAAAACTGTTCGCAGATAACAATGACAAAATCAGATCGTTTGTTACACATAGAACAAACAAATAAAATAGGCACAAAAAATATAGAACACAATGGAATATTCAATCACCGGCTACGGCATTCAAGACGATGTAATAACTACTGCCGCTAAACAAAGGTGTAAGAATCACTTATCAAAGTGTCCACCAAACTTTATTGAATAAAATTTAGCCAACACCACATCTGTTCTTTACATTACGAGCTTATTCAAGCTAATCGTTTAGTCATACATGTACCTAGCTTGTTTATTTTATTTGATGCATGTAGCATTGAAATGCCTTCTATATTAAACATTCCTAGAATTGTCGCTATTATGCATGGCTATCTGCTAAAAAGCATCGATGGTAATCGATTTTTTGTTTCCAGTGATCGTTATTTTCTGTTACATATTCACCAACGCCTGATTTCTTTAGACACGATTTCCACCCCTGCATATCATAAAAAGCCCCATCAAAGGGGGGCTCGTGAATTTTTGCATGTTTTTAAAACTGCCAACGAGTAAATCTACATTCGTTAGATTTTTCCGCGATAGGTCAGAAGCAATGATAGTCATTATTTGACCGTCACATGGTGCTCTATACCAGATAGAGCCTTTAACTGACCATATGTTTTAATTTTCCATTCACCTTTACCAAAACCTTTCAGCCAAGTAACGTGAATAGCAATATTAGCGCTGTTGCCGCGTATCGATTTTTATCATGACATTAAAATGTCAGCACGTTGACTAATGCAGGTTACAGTACACAATATAGAAAATATTTATTAGAGTATAAAACTTCATAATGCTCACAATATCAGACAAAATGTTCACTTTCACATCAATACTGTTCTGATTGCTAGCTCCGAATATGGACGACTTTTTTGAATAGTTCTTATTCGCTCACCCCACCAGCAAGAGATGAGCTATCCAAATTAGGATATGAGTGATCCGCGTTTATGAGTAGCGCTCGCCCAATTAGTAATTTTAAATTTTGACTTTACCATTAAAGCAATCTTATAGAAAATTGGTGATCTACCTGCCTGCTTCAACTAGAAAAATTTGATTTATTCAATAAAACAGATTTAAAAAACAAACAGCAGTTGTTGGTATCACAGCCTACTCAGTGCATCAACGTAACGTCTACCTTACGTCAATGGAACAAACCGGATAGCAAGGAGTATTGCATACATTGATAATCCAAATGCAAGGCAAATTCCTGTTGATATAATCAATGTAGTTTCATGTTCTAGTTTCACCGCTTACCACTCGTTGGCCGAACAAGATTAAACCATTTCTTTAAACCTGGAGATGCTTGCCTGGTACTAAAAGCAAAATGTATTTATCGACGTCGTTAAACTCGAATCTTTTTCAGTATTAATCCAACACCACATACCTTTAGTCTAGAACGTGCAAAACCGGATGAGCATTGATATGTAAACACACCGTCGCACAGGGTGATAAATTGTACGATGGCCTCAATAGGCAATCGTCGTCTAATCGATTACGACAGCATGAAGAATGCAATAAATTCTGCATGAGTCAACTAGGCAGCAGACTTTTCTGCTTTACAGTATTAAGACATTGCGCATTCGATTAAAATGACCACCAGATCGATCTAAAAAAAGAGCTAGCAAGTTTGGGTACGCCATGAAGTCTTAACTCTGCAGCATTTTAAGTGTTTCCCTATGGGATAGTATTTAAATTGGGCGGAAGCAAGTCCAATTTTTACATTGACCGCTATAGCCAGCCTTCACTCACAGGCCACTGCTATTGCTCTAATAGCAGTCAAGCGACTCGCTGATAGTTACTTGACTAGAACACCGACCAAATAAATTGCCACTGCACTAACAGGCAAAAATAACAATGCTTGATTATTTAAAACATAGCGCCACTGTGATATTGACGGTTCCTATAGTCATGTCGCTCATTTTTGAGCGACATGACCTGTTGAGTGAATATATTAATATCATTTCTAAAATCAGCTATTCAACACAAACTCCATGAACTAGTGGAGGATGAAACTTTGACTGAACCATATCACTTATTTTCACTCTGACTGAACCATATCACTTATTTTCACTCTGACTGTTTCACCGCGATAGCATTGCAGAAAACATATCTACTAAAAATAAGGTTTCTTGATACTTACTTTTTGTACAGTTACGCTAACAGCGCCTGAACGATATTGAAAGGCAGTAACTAAAATCAATAATCCCTAAGTTCATTCAGCTTTAACCTGTGGTATTTGTTGTTACCAGAGTTTCTAAACAGTACGAAGTGCCATACTGCCAAATTACGCTGACCAACGGGCTTGTATCGTCATATGTTTGCCAAATACCTCAGTTGTTTCGCTTTCGCTGGGCTTCTACCAGTCTATCGTTTCCTTATCAAATGTACTCACCGCCGCCATCTGTTTTCATGCTACGCACTACTTTTAAATAAAATTTGACTCTACTTTAAAGAATGAAATATTGATCATCAATTTTAACATTTCCCTATAGCAAGTCAAAAATTTAAATTCACTAATTTGGGTAAGCAATACAATTCTCTCATCAAACGCAATTCACTGAGATTATGGTTGAATATTTTCACCCATTATTGAGGATATGCCAGAATAACGTCGTTAAAAAACCCGATCAAGACACTATAGTATATATGATCTCAACTATCATTAATGTTAAGATAAATTTAACGTTATGAATATTATAAAAATTTATAGACTTCATTTTTAAATTAATGAATATTCCTCTACTGTCTTGAACTTTACCTGCATCAGTAAACGGGGTATAAACGTTGATGTTATAAGAAAATTTCTCAAGTAACTAAACTAAGAGTTGCTTAGTTTGCCATTGAACGACGTTATTAAGCTGAAGGTTTTTGGTAAAGGTGTTAATAAATTAGAATACACAATCAGATAAGTTCTGTATCTAGCATTAGCTATCCATGTATCGGGCTAACCATAACACAATGACATCATCCGCTCAGATCCTCTTATGTATCCTAAAAAGAGATTACAAGTGGTAGACTATACTGATAGAAATCAGACTTTCGCTAGTCAAGGTTTAGAGATAATGACTCTTGGAAACACCGGTCATTATCATCGATACTGTCATAAGTTGAGGACCAGATACAACACATCTTAGAAGCCTAATAAGATCTTGCTAGACGCAATAAAAAAACCGCTGATGCCATGCCAACTACTGCAATGGTCTGAACCATATACATATTAGCTAAAGTTTTTGTGTTTCTTGAAGCACTCCGCCTTGCAGCTTAAACTAGTGAACACTTTACCTAATGAATACTGGGCGCTTAAAAAGCGTTTTAAAAATCAATGAGGATTTAATGGAACAACTGGTAAACGGCAAAAAACGAGTCGCGGTACTGTTCGGTGGCCAATCCACTGAACATGAAGTATCGTTGCTGTCATCAATAAATATCATCCAGGAAATAGATCGGCAAAAATATGATTTGACCCTCATAGGCGTTGATAAGCAGGGACGATGGATGCTTTTCGATGAGCATAATTATCTGATCAATGCCGATAATCCCGCCGCTATCTGCTTGGCGCCGAAATCACATTTTCTGGCGATGGTGCCAGGCTACAATCAGACCCAGTTTATCAATGTTTCTACGGGAAAGGAATTGCCAGCCATCGACGTAGTGTTTTCGGTACTCCATGGTGCCTGCGGTGAAGATGGTTCTGTACAAGGTTTGCTTAGGGTGCTAAACATTCCCTTTGTTGGACCTGATGTGCTGGGATCAGCGATCTGCATGGATAAGGATATGACCAAGCGGGTACTACGAGATGCTGGAGTGCTGGTAACACCGTCGATAACGCTATTACGTAACGATTTAACCGTGATTGATTTTGATTCTATTGTGGCACTGCTAGGGCTGCCCTTGTTTATCAAACCAGCCAACCAAGGATCCTCGGTAGGACTTAGCAAAGTAACCGGCCGGACCGACTTTGATCAGGCACTCATGCTGGCATTCAAACATAATCCCAAAGTGTTGGTGGAGCAAGCCATTACTGGGCGGGAGATCGAGACCGCTGTACTCGGCAACAGCGATCCAGAGGTCAGCGTATGCGGTGAAATATTCACCAACAAAGAGTTTTATGCCTATAACACTAAATATCTTAAGGATAGTCAAGCTAGACTGATCATTCCAGCACAGTTGGATCCCTCTCTGGCGGAGAAAATCCGCCGAACCGCCCGCCAAGCTTATCTGGCGTTAAACTGCAGCGTGATGGCACGAATAGATTTTTTCCTGACGGACGATGGTCGGATTCTGCTGAACGAAGTAAATACCTTGCCGGGATTCACCTCCATCAGTATGTATCCAAAACTATGGAAATCCTGCAATCTGGATTATCCTGCCTTAATGGATCGACTAATAATGTTAGCTATGGAGCGCTACGCTCATAAAACAGAGCAAAATCAATTGCCATAAACCACGCTATGGCAATTGATCAATATTCCGGTTTTTAAGGGAAACAGGCCGTTATCAGGCTGTCAGATGAGTGACAGCCTATTAACCAGCACCTTTAATGTAAAGGTAGATTCATAATTTTTACAAAATATTTTAATAACAGGACACATTTAAAATCATTAATTTAATGAACTACAATACCATGATCAAACAAATTAATATTTTGTTAGATACCACTGCCATTGCTGATTGATATAAAAAATAAAAGGACTCAAAGACGGTATCCAATTAAGCTATTCAGAATAGCTATTACACTTGTATTAATGTAAATAATACTTTCTCCTGACACATAACGAAGTTTTATAGATTCCATTTCAGTTATGACTGTTCCTCAAACTTGTCTATACCTGCATCAATAAATATTAAAAACTATACGCAGAAATATTGTTCATATTGACTTTACGGAACTAAAGTCTTTGGTGAAGATGCATGATTAAAGTCAGAATCACATGATATTATTTGCTATCGCTACGTTAGAAGTAGCGATAGCATAAGCACTTATCTGGATGCTTGCAAAAAACATGCAATAAATTAAAAAAACTACCAACGACGGAGTTTATGATATTTATGGAGAACCACCGTAACTCTAGCTAAAATCAGACTACTAATATCCTTCAAAAAAACTTATTAACTAATTGGTAATATCATCGATAGGAATAGTCGATGCGAATCAATATTTAATAAGAAATAATGATTACTTGAAACAAACAGTCTGTTATCATCAATACTCTTTAACAGAGTAACCATATCACTAATAAGGCAATAATTCATAAAATTCATATTATTTCTGAAGTTAAAGAAGACAAAAAATAGTACTCCTTAAACACTGCAACGAAAATTATGAAGCAAAGTCGTAAAATATCGTTAAATATCATAAAGATAACAGTGTCCTGCTAAATTAAGTATTACTTTTAGTTACCTAATAGTTCTAAAAATTACCAAATTGCATATATAAGTAATAAATCAGGAAAATACATGAAACACATCGTTTACGTCGCTAGTCAAGAAAGTCAGCAAATCCATGTTTGGCAAATGGATAATCAGGGCACGCTAACATTACTGCAGGTAGTGGACACGCCTGGACAGGGACAACCTATGGCGATTCATCCGACAAAAAGCCATTTATATATTGGCGTACGGCCAACCTTTAGTGTGGTCAGCTACCTCATCGATAAACAGAGATTGCTGAGCGAAGCTGGAATAACCATAGTACCGGGCAGCCCAACGCATCTGACGATTGATTTACAGGGGCATTTTTTATACTGCGCTTCTTACAGTAATAGTAGTATTAGCGTCATCCCTCTCGACCAGCAAGGTATGACCGGTGCGCCGCTTCAAACGCTGGAAGGGTTGACTAATTGCCATTCCGCCAACGTGGATACCACTAATCAAGTGCTGTGGATTCCTTGCCTGAAAGAAGATCGTATCCGTTTGTTTAATATTGGTGAGGCAGGCAAGTTAACAGCGCAAAAACCAGAAGCTGTGGATATCGTGACCGGTTCCGGTCCACGCCATATGGCTTTCCACCACTCCGGCCGTTACGCCTATGCAATTAATGAGCTCAATAGTACGGTTAATGTATTTGCGATCGATACGGGCAGCGGTAGGCCACAAATTGTGCAGACGCTGGACATGATGCCGACTAACTTTAACGATACCCGCTGGGCCGCAGATATTCATCTTACTCCCGACGGACGATGGCTATATTGCTCCGATCGTACCGCCAACATTATAAGCTGTTTTGGGGTATACAAATGCGGTGGCGCATTGCGTCTTCTTAGCCATAAACTAACTGAAAACCAACCACGCAGCTTCGCCTTAGATACCGGAGGGCGCTATCTAGTGGCAGCTGGCCAGAAATCTCATCATATCGCAGTCTATGCCATCAATCAGCACAATGGAGAATTAACGCTGTTATCTCGTTATGCTGTGGGACATAGACCTATGTGGGTGAGCATTATCGATTTATAATCAGTGTATCATCGTCCTGGTTGGACGACATTATCTCTGGCAGAGGCTAGTATAGTTCGACAAAAGATGACGGTATCGCGCAGCCCGCACTAATGCAAATGCAACTTAAAGTCAACCTTAGTGCGTTCGACTAAGGCTGGCCGATTATCCCAGCAAAAACTATATATGCACGTTTGCAGGAATATTGATAACCAAACAGTGCCCAAACCATTATAGATTGTGTCTACAAAACATTAGCTCCATTTTAGCATTCTATCCCAGGCAGAGGTGGTGAGATAAGATTTGTTAAATAAATTGAGCTATCAACAAAATTAAAAGATAGACTTAAACAGAGTCATTTTATTAATCTGGGCCACTGCGATAACTTAATCAGTAGCATACGTGGATATCATGCGTATCATAATCCTAGTAGTTTGGTGATTTCTTTAATTTTTAACATATTACTTTAACCGACCATATTAAATAAGTTACAACATGACCATCATTAAATACAGTTTATTCACGTTCTGTTTAAATAACTCAGTTGCTGCTTGGCATAATAAAATAAAACTGCTTAAATGAGTAATATCCATATGGTATTTTGGAAAGACTATGCCCGCTGCATTGATATTAAAATAAATATTTTTAAAGGATGCAAAAATTACAAGATTTTATATAATCCATTTTAATTAATAAATGTTTTAAATTGCCAGTACTCTACATGCATCAATAAACGCGCTAAAACGTTAATCTTATGATAAATCTCGACAATAATACAAATAACATGTGACATCTGAGTAACAGATGCGAATACTTGTAAAAGGTCCTCAATATTAATAAAGGCATCCGAATACGGGTAATTATGATACGCATAATAGCCACATGATATGCGACTGACTAAATATGCTGAGTAGGAAACAGGTGCCTGTTAACCGTTGGTTAACAGGCACCTGTTTATTGGAAATAAAACACTTGGCTACCATCAGATGTGCTTTAGCGAAAAGCTATTCTAAAACATAAAAGGTAATATGGTACACTTCATAACATTACAAAATTATAATCCCAGATAAGGGATGGCTATAGCAATGCACACATTGAGTACAAATAACTAAAAAATCATTTAATTATCTATCTTTTAGTGTACATTACAAGCAGGATAGTGTTTAGTTATTCACTATTCTTATGAATAACCGTATCTATTAAGATTTAGAAAAATTAGTCAAAACAAGAATGCGCTAAATTGGACTTAGATTTATTTGTATTCTCCACGCTTTTTTATCCATATCAATACAAATATTTATGGAAAATTAACTTCTATGTGAGTTATACTTTTTTTTAAAAGAGGTCAACAGATTTTTTATTATTAAATTTACTATGATTATAATAATGATGCAAAACGTTAACTGGTGATATAACACATCCATTTTCATACCCACTAGAGTTTCCGTTGCTCACTTTTCAATAGGTAGTAATTGCAAATGAATAAAGCATTTAAAATGGTTTCAGCATTCAAACCATCCGGAGATCAACCAGAAGCCATTCACCGTCTAGAAGAGGGATTACAAAATGGCCTGGCCCACCAAACTCTTCTCGGCGTAACAGGATCAGGGAAAACTTTTACTGTAGCGAATGTAATCGCCGATCTCAACCGACCCACTATGGTGCTAGCTCCCAACAAGACTCTGGCAGCTCAGCTATATGGTGAAATGAAAGCTTTCTTTCCTGATAATGCGGTAGAATATTTCGTTTCTTACTACGACTATTATCAACCAGAAGCCTATGTGCCTAGCTCCGATACCTTTATTGAAAAGGACGCATCGGTTAACGAACATATCGAGCAGATGCGTTTATCCGCTACCAAATCGCTGTTGGAACGGCGCGATGTCATCGTAGTAGCCTCAGTTTCCGCTATTTATGGTCTAGGGGACCCTGATATTTATTTAAAAATGATGCTGCATTTGATCCGTGGCATGATTATCGATCAACGTACTATTTTGAACCAATTGTCAGAGTTGCAATACACCCGTAACGATCAAGCATTCCAACGCGGCACCTTCCGGGTTCGCGGCGAAGTGATCGATATTTTTCCTGCAGAGTCCGGTGAAGTGGCGCTGCGTATGGAGTTATTCGACGATAAAATGGAACGTTTAGCGCTGTTTAACCCGTTGACCGGCCAAGTAAATCAGGAGGTGCTCCGTTACACCATATACCCGAAGACTCATTATGTTATTCCACGCGACCGGCTAGTGCAGGCGATAGAAGACATTAAGTTGGAACTGGCGGATCGTCGCCAGACGCTGCTGGCGAATAATAAATTGCTGGAGGAGCAAAGACTATTCCAGCGTACTGCTTTTGACCTGGAGATGATGAACGAGCTAGGCTACTGTTCAGGAATTGAAAATTACTCTCGCTATCTATCCGGACGCACAGCGGAAGAGGCGCCGCCAACCTTATTTGATTATCTGCCGGCAAATGGCTTATTAGTAGTAGACGAGTCTCACGTCACCATTCCACAGATAGTCGGAATGTACCGTGGCGATCGCGCGCGCAAGGAAACGCTGGTGGAATACGGTTTCCGTTTGCCGTCAGCGCTGGATAACCGGCCGATGAAATTTGGGGAGTTCGCCGCGCGGGCGCCGCAGACAATTTATGTCTCAGCAACGCCAGGTAAATATGAGCTGGAGATGTCCGGCAACGAGGTGATCGAACAATTGGTTCGGCCGACTGGTTTGATAGACCCTGAAATCGAGGTACGCCCAGTATCCTCGCAGGTGGATAATCTGTTATCTGAAATTCGTAAGCGCGAACGAAATAATGAGCGGGTATTGGTGACAACACTAACCAAGCGCATGGCCGAGAATTTGACTGAGTATCTAGAAGAACATGGTGAACGAGTACGCTATTTGCATTCGGATATTGAGACCGTGGAACGTGTAGAAATCATCCGCGATTTACGTCTCGGCGAGATTGATGTGTTGGTAGGTATCAACTTGTTGCGTGAGGGACTAGATATTCCTGAAGTGTCGTTGGTAGCGATACTAGACGCAGATAAAGAAGGTTTTTTACGTTCGGAGCGTTCACTCATTCAAACCATCGGCAGGGCGGCGCGTAATCTCAACGGCAAAGCGATCTTCTACGCCGATCATATAACTCCTTCCATGGCACATGCCATTGAAGAAACTGAGCGGCGTCGTGACAAGCAGCGCACATATAATCAGGCCAATAATATTGTACCACAGGCATTAAATAAACAGATTGCCGATATTATGGAACTAGGGCAGACGTCTAATCATGTCAGACAAAAAAAACGTAAAGCGATGGAATCGATGGCTAAATATGGTGATATGACACCGAAAGAGCTGAAACAGAAAATTCGCGAATTAGAAATTAGTATGCAAAACTACGCGCAAAATTTAGAATTCGAAGAAGCAGCCAGCGTACGAGACCAAATCCACCTCTTGCGCAAGCAATCCATCGATAACAGCCTGGTTACAGCCTAGAAACCATGTCAAGCAGATGACGTATTGGACTCGGCTGATGATGGTAAGTTTCATCATCATATATCCCGCCCGATGACTAACCAATTGATGATTTTTACGGCCAATAGCCTTCAGCGCTTCGCTATTTGACCAAATAATCAATGATCCCCCCTCGGCATAAACAGTTTCACTCGCAGCAAACGGCTTGCAGCGACCGCACACTCAAATCTATACAACGCTTTAAGCATCAAGTGTCCACATTATAGCCAGTTAGTCCTACCTTTATCGACAAACAGATATTCGAACATCGCCTCGGCGATGCTGCGTTCTGCGATAAACTGTATTAAGGTGCTGATGGTACCAAACCCTTCCAGGCCATGGCACAGTCCGAAAACACCACTAGATCCAAATAAATTAAAGCATGGTTGCATATATTATTCCTAATAATCAAAAAAAGGCCTCATGTAAATGAGGCATACAATAGATAATTTATCGATCAAATAAAATAATACAGGCTTTTTGCTCTTATATGAAAAAGGATAAAGAAAGATACAATATTAATGTTAGAAATTTATGCTGTGCTGTATGTATGTATGGTGTAGCAATAGGTTTTATCTAAAATTTAGCCACCAATGAACCTTTTTTTAATTTAAATTATTATTAACGGTTGTTTAAACCAGCTGTTTCGTTACAGACATACTAGTAAGACATTTTATTCAATATATTCAATACGCATTGCGGGGCTCGTAATTTTATAATGTTAGTAGTACCAGGGAGAGTAAATGAAACCTAAATGTACATTAATTTCCTGTTAAATATTGATTGGCGATCGCCGAATTTTATCAACGTTGCTCCTTAGCTAATAGCACTTTATTTTCAGGGTTATCAGCGCTCTATTTGTAGCCAACAGTCACCAGCGTGGTAATTAAAATATATCATAATTTCCATCAAATAGACTTGTTAATTTATGTATCATATTTGCTGCTTGAAGCCACAACAAAAACATCATCAAACGCAGGATAACTTACATTTTGGTTGAATACCTCATTTCTTGCTGCACGACAAAATCAAACAGCTTAAAAAACATCAACACTAGTTTGGCCTGATGTTGAGAAGCATTACAAATTTTTATAAACTTTATTTTTATATATAAATCGTCTATAATCCACGTTAGTTAATAAACAAGCTCAAAACGGTAATATACCGATAAAATCTTAATACGCCACTCCATTAGTCCATCATGCAACTTGTACCAACCAGGTTACGTTAATATGCTGATAAAAATTAGGCTGTGACCAATCAACGTTTAACAGGAATTTAATTAACATAAAAAAATTGTTTAACATCTACGCTCTCTGATAGAAATAGCCATGTCATGAATAAAACGGCTATTCGGCAAGTTTTTGGTATTATCTCTGGTCGTGGTCCAGAGCATAAGCTACGCCGCTATCGATATGTAGCGTTGTTACATAGAGTTAGCAAAACTGTCTTTGTCGCGTCTTCTGCACTATGAGCAAAAAATTTAGATCTGAAATCAAAACTAACCTTCTGCTAATAGAGCATTGGGTGACAGCTAACGCTCGTACATTGATTTATTATGAGGCACCCCGAATTTAACTAGCCAGCAAAGATGATAGTTTGGACTGATTCCCATGACTGCCTTCATGGACTGACATACTTCCCGAACACCAGTAGTGATAAGTAATATTTTCAATTAAATCATTTTAATATATTATTGCTTAGTTAGCGCAGCAGTTTGTTATTTTCGGCATGGTGAACCGCCTGAGCAGTTTTAGTGACCGCATTATTTATGCTTTATGCGATGCTAAACCAAGTTGCCATTGTAGCAATAATTTATTATTTTACACCATATCGTCTATCGCTAACATTTGTAACCTCCGGGCATGACCGGAGTCATAACTCTATATGGCTACCATTAAGTGTGAAATAACTTTGGCATTTGCTATTCATGGCACTCATCAATATCGTATTGATCTCCCTAGTCAACCAAGCTGAAAGCACAGCACTGATGTGAACCGTGACCTTGGTAGTCGACCCTGATCGCTTATAACACACAGAAGATAAAGATGATCAGAGGGACACACAGCTATCAGTGGAAAATAAAGATCAGTGCGTAAAGATTTCATTGTTAATCTCTGGGTCTTTATTTGGACTTTATTAACATGTTGCTAATGCTATCGCACATCTTCAGTAACCGCCGTCAAATCTAGGTTGACTACCCGACAAGCGATCTGGCCCAAATAAAATAATTAGCCGCTATTATTTCCCTAACTGGATTTTATCCGCTCTCACAAAACATCACTGGATCGTCTTGCCTAACATCAGATTTTTTTGATACTCGATATCTTTATCAAACGTTACAATTCAGCCACATTGTGCATTAAATTGCACAAGCTACAGTTTTGGGCTACAAACGTACTATCCCAGGAAATGATACGCTGGTCACCAAAATAGTTATCCAGTCAGTTAACTACATGTTGCACACTATTGCGCTAGATGTAAAACTGGTTATGCATTGTAGAGTTATTGGAAAATTCTATCGATACCACCGAAAACTATCGCATTAATAGTAATCGTCTGCTTCTTGAAATGCGAGATGATCCATCTGCGTCGCTCTGAGTTACATTGACCAAAATTATCTGAATCAACCTGAGCTTGGAAGGGGTAGGTTTCAAATCTTTATGTCACTACACAATGGCTTCACACTGATGGGCTATGTACGGGCACGCGCTTCAATATCGCCCATCAGTGTGAAATGGTACAACTTACCCCCGCCTGGTAGATTACCTCCGACAGCGTTGAACCACATGTCAAGTGGCTATATACAGTTGCCATATATCTGATGTACACACTATGGAGGTACAACTTTCTGGGACGAATACTATATACTCTATGGCATCATGACCAACAATAAAAAGCGCTCGGCTATCAGTTGATCTCCTACCTGAAAAATTTTTGCTGCAAACCGGTTTATAACCAGCAAGGAGATGGTCGGTCAGTCTTATCAACGGTCTTCAGCGCCGTCTCTTTTCGGAAATACGATGAGCATTATTAGAGTAAAAGATCTAGTAAAGAAATTTTATGATAATACGGTACTAAAAGGAATTAATCTATCGGTGCAAGCTGGGGAAGTATTGGCGATTGTTGGTCCTAGCGGTTCAGGTAAAACGACATTATTACGGAGTATTAATCTGCTAGAAACGCCAAATAGTGGCACTCTCCAGATCGGCGATATCATCATAGATGCCAACCGTTCATTGAGCGGTCAGAAGCGCCAAATTCTTGCTTTACGCCAACAGGTAGGCTTCGTCTTTCAAAACTTCAACCTGTTCCCACACCTTACGGTCTTAGAAAATATCATCGAAGGGCCAATCGTGGTGAAAAAAGAGCTACGCTTAACCGCAGTGATCCGAGCTCGTGCACTGCTGGCCAAGATTGGCTTAAGCAGCAAAGAAGACGTATTCCCCAAACGGCTCTCTGGCGGTCAACAGCAGCGTGTCGCGATCGCGCGCGCCCTGGCGATGCAGCCGGCGGTGATCCTGTTTGATGAACCTACTTCGGCTCTCGACCCAACACTGGTCGGAGAAGTGCTCAGTACCATCCGTTCTCTAGCCGAGGAACGGAGCACCATGATTATTGTCACCCATGAGATGAATTTTGCACGCAACGTGGCTGATCGCGCTATTTTTATGGCAGATGGCAATATTGTCGAACAAGGATCAGCCCACGAGCTATTTGCTCATCCTAATAATGAACGCACCCGATTATTTCTCAATAAATTTTTTGTCGCATAATAACGCTTGCTGCAAATTGCAGGCTGTTGATGACTTTATGAGAAATGATCACGTTTATTTACAGGATACAAGATGATCTTGCTTCAACAGGTCAGTATTTCATCGCATTGTTTTCAACGCTACCACCAAGAATCGCGGTATCAATGTGTCCAAATCATAGCACTGATTACCAACTAAACTCGGACAGGGCAACACACCGGGCACATGCTGGCAACGCATGTGCGATATAACCATTCATATTTCTCCCACCCTATCGAAAACGCGGAGAATCCGAGTCAACATCGCTTGGATACAGTTCTTAATTTAACGCAATTAGAGGCATAGAAGGCATCATCACTTACTCATTAATGATGATAGTGATACTAAATAAGTGGCACGGCGAGCGAATGTTTTTATTCGTTCACCGCCTAAAATGCTCCATCACTTTTGATGTGACTCAAACCTTACCATTCTTACCGCTAAAATCAGCCATAAATAGCTAGGCAGTTAGTTAATGGAAAGAGTACGTACATGAGTAGGCTGTTGGCAAGTAGTAGCTGCCCCACGAAAACAGACAACTAATGGTGTTTGGCAATTAAAGATTATCCGAGATTAGCACCCGATACAAACACGTGTATCCTGTATCCTAGTGATATTCGACGGCGTGAGCATAATTTGAAAATAATAATGAAACAAGCATAGTGAGTAGATCTTTAGGTACCCGCCAGACCTAGGTTAAATTTGGTCCAGCTGCGTGCTTATCGCTACTTTCCAAGTGGAGTGCTTTGCTAGATGAAGCTAACTGTATGCTAGATATGAGTTTCATCCATAAAAGAAATCGGTTGTGTAAAAAAAGTTTTGCCTATCAAACACAAAGTTATATTTGTTACCACATTTAGATGAATTAAAGATGCTGTTTAATAGATTTGTATTATGTATATTACCACCTTTGAATAAATTACCTAATTCGTGTATCGAGCCTAGATAAAAGAAAGCCCAAGCATAAATCTCTGTCAAACTTATCAGAGTCGATCAACAAAAAACTAGTATAGTGCTTATTAAAAATAGCATCATCTTCTTACCGCTCGTGATTTCAATATTGATCGGCTGGAGCCTAGCTGGTCAATCAATTAATTTAAGATGCAACTCATCCGAGGATTAGTGCACTGTATTAACCATACCAGCTCTGCAATGGCTGCTATTGGCGATGCGTTTTGGTGAAGCTGAATAGGGAGATATATCCAACAAAAATTATGATGGCCATGCCAAAACACACATAATACACCATTGGTTAAACTGCTTAAGGATCTTGCGAATAGTCAGGTAATGCGATAAAAAATCAAATAGGCGATAATCAACGCTTCATTAACTATCCATGATGATAGTTAGCCGTTGTTTTTTATTAAAATTGAGCCAATCTTAGCATTGCCCCCCACCTGCCCAATTAAATCGTCGATGACGATGTCAATAACTTGCTGGCCACGGACTCTTGCTAGCTACTATTTTCTGCTACAGTCCAATAAAGCATCTATCCATTGAACAACCGCTATTAACTAAGCAACGTTGGCCGATATTGACATTAAAACATAATGTCACATTCGATTTTACTCGAGATACTCTGTATTGTATACAGTATTAATAGTCAGTAAAGACGATACCATCTAAATTTAACCAGAAATATCAGTTCTTAATTTGCACGCTATCTACTTGAAATCGTAGCGATTAGTGGGATATAAAGCTAGGACTAAATTTTAATTTGACCTACTTTTCGTCCTGTTGAATGCTGACTATTTCACCTTGCTCATGGCGGACACGGGCATCCCTCAGTTTTGATTTAGAATTCAAACAGGCGCAGTATTTTTCTATTTTACCGCAAACTGGACACACCGTTAGTTATGCATATTTTAGGTGCATCCAGCATGAAAGATATTTCGTCGATCATTTGATGAACCTCAACGATTATTTTTAGAGATGGCCTTAGTAAGCTCGTCGGAATTTTATTTTGCACTAACAACATCACACTACTTGTGTTGCTGGAGGGCAAAACATATCGAAACAGCACCAAATATCTAAGATCTTTCTGAAAGATATGATCATTTAGATATATGCAAAAATCGGTATAAATGATGGTAAAAGTATGCTCTATAGGCAGTAAAAAGCAAAAAATTAACTATATAACTAATTATTGCTCTGGACAAACGGTTTAATGTAATGCCGAGTCGTGATATGTTGAACTTGGAGAGGAAAAGAATAATCGACAAAAAATCTTCGTTATGCAAGCAAATCAAGATACTTATCAAGGATATCAGTGGCAAGATATCTAACCAAAATTCGTATAAATGATGAAATAACACAGCATAACATTTTTATGTGAGACTATATCGAGATGCCATCTAAGGGAAATTTGCTAGCCAAGTCATAAAATTTACCAGCACCTGGTAACATCATAAAGTAATGTACGGGTTCTCGCATCTTATCATCAGAGTAATCAAGATGAAGGTGTTTAACTGCTGGTAATAACTGCACTGCCATAGACAAATGACGCAACCACCCATTAAAGTATAGCTTGTTCAAGCCAGCTTTCCAAAATAATAACGGCCGATACAGCATCTACCTGACTTTTTTGCAATTTACGGTAACCCCATCGTTTAAACAGATCAGCGCGAGCATCAACAGTACTAAGACGTTCATCGTGCAATACCACCTCGACGCTAAAGCGACCATACAGTCTATTAGCAAATTTGCGTGCTCTAGCGGTAAATAGCTGTTCGCTACCATCCATATTCAACGGTAATCCTACCACGACGGTATTTGGCTGCCATTCATTAAAAATTTTTATTACCTGCTGCCAGTCAGGCACCCCATCCCGAGCCTTCAACGCCGTCAACGGTTGTGCGGTACATGTTATAGATCCACCAATGGCTACACCAATACTTTTGGTGCCAAAATCGAACGCCATAATGCTACTAGAGGCCATTATGGCATGGATGCTTAATCTGGGACATGATAAAAATATCAATACTCAATATTTGCCACTTCACATCAACAGGCGGCGCTGAAAATATGCAATAAGTTTTTCTTTCCATTTGATCCAGCTGGACTTACTACCAAACTGAGAGTATCCAAGCACCATATCAGCACATCGTCGCATTAATCAGTGGAAGTTAAATGTTTCCAAACACACAACACAACTTATGCCTGGTATAACACTGGAACAATACACTAATGCTTGATTAGATCCTCGCACATTTATTCAGAATTACGCAAGGATAGTGCCACCAATAATCTATGCTGAATAATACCGATTATAATTTAAGTAAAGCTACCAACCAGAGAAATACTACTCAACAGATGCCAATATCCATTATAATCATTATTATCGAACGTTTGCATGATACATCCATGCATAAGGAATGATAATAAAATGATGCTATAAATTTATTGATAACTTTCAGTTTACAAAGTAGGGATAAGTCACTGGCGCAAGTAAAATTAGATTATGATCTGATAAAAATTAGCGCTTTACCGCCATCAGACGTTTTTCAATAGCATCCATAAGCATTCCATTGATAGAAACGGGAAAAGCAGCTTCAATTTCTCGCACACAGGTAGGACTAGTGACATTAATTTCGGTCAAGTGATCACCGATAATATCCAGGCCTACAAAAATCAGCCCTTTTTTTTTCAAAACCGGCCCCACATCACGGGCTATTTTCCAATCGTTATCGGACAAGGGCCTTGCTTCTCCCTGGCCTCCAGCCGCCAGGTTTCCGCGGATTTCTCCGTTTTTAGGAATACGTGCCAAGCAGTACGGAACGGGTTCGCCATCCACTATTAGCACTCGCTTATCCCCATCCTTAATGGCCGGTAGATAATTTTGCGCCATGCAATAATGTTGTCCGTATCCAGTAAGGATCTCGATAACTACCGAAAGGTTAGGGTCATCTTGTTTGATACGGAAGACCGACGTTCCCCCCATGTTATCCAACGGCTTGATAATGATATCGCCATGTTCCCGCCAGAAGGCACGGATATGATCATCACAGCGACTCACCAAGGTATCCGGCGTGTGGCAGGCAAACCAAGAAGTAAACATTTTCTCGTTACAGTCGCGCAAGCTCTGCGGTTTATTGACGATAAGCGCGCCCTGCTTTTCCGCATGTTCCAGGATATAAGTAGCGTAAATAAATTCGGTATTAAAGGGCGGATCCTTACGCATCAGAATCACATCCAAATTGCCCAAGGTGATATCTTGTTCGCCATTAAAGCGATACCAATCATCGTAATCCTGCTTGACCACCAACAGACGGGTGGATGCTCGTGCTTCACCACTGCGTAGATAAAGCGAACTCATTTCCATGTAATGAATATCATAGCCACGGCTCTGCGCTTCCAGCAGTATGCCGAAACTAGTATCTTTTTTGATATCGATGGATGAAATCCGATCCATAACGATCCCTAACTTAATCATTGCATTCTCTCATTTAATACACCAGATCACCGAAATGCAAATGAAAGACGGTGAAGACAGTGAAGTGCGGTTGTCTAATACGTAAAATACGCACACCAATAAACTGTGGGTACACTCATGGACTGCTATTTCTTACGCTGGACAAGGCACGCCTTTAACATCTAATCAGCACCTAATTTTGTCCACAAATAGTGACAATGCTGTATTCCGCGCATAATGCAAATTGAGTTTTAATCCTAACCTCTTGCTTCACATATATGCCGCACAGGGCATCATTAGCAATATTTTCAACAAGCAATTGCATCCACATTATTTTCAGAAATCATTAGCTATTTTGTGCCATTGCTGCAGTTTTATCCCAGATGTACATGCCGCGACAATTTACGATCTTCCTCTAATCCCCTGCTGTAAGATGACTTCAAGCCCCCTTTTATAGATAGCCTCAGGCAAAGCTGTGAGATATCTAATGTCGTAAACAGCTCCACAAAGGAGTTAAAGCTTATGCGTAGGGCCATCCTACAGCCCCTGATGGTAGTATTACCTTAACTGAAGGGGAGCGCACAGGCAGGGATGCTAATGATAAATTTATAGTATACACATAGAAAGCGATTGCTTCAGATATAGTTCACTAATCATCGCAACGAAGGTCTTAACCAATCGGCATCTTTCAGATAGTTTTTATAATATAGAGAACAGCGTTTTATTAATTGCGATTCGATTAAAAATTTCATTACACTGCATTACAGCGATACATTAGCTACGTTTAATTCTTACTTTGTTTATCCGATGTGGAAGGCATACCATACTTCAAATAGCTAAGTTTTGCCAAAACATGCATAACAAATAGGATATTGTATAGGCTTTATTGAATAAATAGGATTTATCTAATTTAACGAAAATAGATCATTAACTTTTCAGGAATAATTCCTCTATAGCAAAGCAAAAATTTAAAACCACTATATTTACCAATACAACAATGTTACCATCAGGCGCGACTCATTAACATTATAGCTGAATACTTAAGCATATTTATCTGATATTTTAAATAAAGCTGTTTTACGTCCAGCTGACTATTTGGAGATGGCCAGCTCCAAGTCTTTTCCTTTATTTAAAATTATTTAAGCTAATCCTATGATTCAGTAAGTAGGCATACATAACAAAATCATTTTATTTAGTGCAATAAGGAATTGCTGTCATAAAGCGATTCCTTACCTAATCTTTTATTTTCAGTAATTATTATTTTATTAATATTCATTAGCAACCACCAGATTTTTAACCAGTGTATACGTTACTACTATGATATCTATAGAGTGGGATCCTGAATTTTCTACATGTTTATGAAAGAGCCAGGTAATGTTTATGTATCCGTTAGATTACTTAGCGAAAAGCCAGAGTTGATGATATCGATATCTATCGACTGCCATATGTTGCTTGCACCAATTAGAGCGCTTTTCTGACCATGTATACGCTTTGTATTACCCATCACTGATGCAGATGGGAGTACAAGGTAGAGGAAAGCATGCATTAACTAAAAATTCAATCTATAAACTTTATAATTCACAGCTTCAATCAAAAAATTCATCTCATCATACAGTGGTGCAGCCGGATCATCTCTATACAGCGTATATCATCCTCCTTTTAGAGATCTTATTCTATACGTAACAAGATCCAATTTAGAACATCAGTGATCCGCGTTTGATGATGGTGTTGTTATCGCTAGCCGCATTAGTAATTAAAATTTTTTGCTTACCATAGGCACTATTTCCTAAAAAATGTTGGTAAATTTACTTTGCATTAATTAGAAAAATTCGATTATTCAATAAAACTCAGGAAATAATTAACACTGGAAACAAAAGGTCGGATACCATTGACGCCTTCTGACGAATAAATTCCATGAGCAACCCACACTGCATAAAAATAATTTCTAAATATGCAGTCACGAGATAAGTGGTTTGAACAACCTTATAATCAAGGGAAAAGGATCGGAAACAGGCTAATTATAATTTTTTTCGTTCTACCCATAGCCTGAGGCAAAAATTAGCCGTAGTAGGCATATAACTCTTTATTATTTTTGATCACTTTACTATGCAATATCATCCAGACGGAAATTAATGTATCAACCTATCGTATTATATATTAGCCTACGTTATATACGTGGGCGCACATCAGATCGCTTTGGCCGTTTTATCTCATGGCTCTCCACCATCGCTATCACACTTGGCGTCATGGCGATGGTTATCGTATTATCTGTAATGAATGGTTTCGAGCGCAAACTGGAAAGTAATATCCTTGGCCTCATGCCTCAAGCGCTGCTCACTACTCCCGATGGGCGTCTTGATCCTAAACGCATTCCAGCTTCAGTTCCAAACGCATTACAGGGCGTAACGCATGTGGCGCCTTTGACCACCAGTGATTTAGTGTTGCAGAGCGCTAAAAGTGTGACAATCGGGGTAATGCTTGGCGTGAACCCAACTGATCCTGAACCGCTTGTTTCTTATCTAGTAAATACCAGCATTGATCAGCTGGTGGCTGGCCAGTACCGGGTGATCATCGGGAACCAACTGGCCGACCAGCTCGGTGTGAAGATAGGCGATCAGCTGCGGCTGATGGTGCCTAGCGCTAGCCAGTTTACCCCGATGGGACGCATCCCCAGCCAGCGATTATTCACTGTGACTGGTATCTACGACGCTAACAGCGAGGTGGATAGCTATCAGCTACTGGTAAATCAACAAGATGCCTCGCGTCTTATGCGCTATCCAATTGGCTATGTGACTGGCTGGCGTTTATGGATCCAGGCGCCGCTAACCGTGGACCGTCTCAGTCAGCAACATCTGCCAGAAGGACTAGTTTGGAAAGATTGGCGTGAACGCAAAGGCGATCTATTCCAGGCGATGCAGATGGAGAAGAATATGATGGTATTACTGATAAGCCTGATCGTGGCAGTAGCGGCATTCAATATCATCACCTCTCTTGGCATGTTGGTGATGGAAAAGCAGGCAGAGGTGGCGATTTTACAAACACAAGGGTTAACTCGCCGTCAAGTGATGCTGATATTTATGGCCCAGGGTACCAGTGCTGGTATTTTTGGTACTTTGCTTGGAAGTGGTCTCGGCATACTGCTGGCCAAACAGTTAAACCGGATTATGTTTACGTTCGGGGGACTACTGGAAGGTGTCGATATGCCAGTATACATTGAACCGCAACAGGTCACCATAATTGCGTTCTTAGCTATGGCGGTAGCGCTATTGTCTACACTTTATCCTTCCTGGCACGCGGCAGCCATTTCTCCAGCTGAGGCTTTACGCTATGAATGATGCACCATTATTACATTGTTTCCAACTCAATAAGCACTATCAAGAAAGTAAATTCAATACCCCAGTATTGCGCAATATCAATTTTTCTATGCAACCAGGTGAAATGATGGCTATTGTAGGCAGCTCTGGCTCTGGGAAAAGCACTCTACTGCACCTATTGGGTGGGCTGGACGAACCCACCAGCGGTGAAGTGATTTTTGAAGGCCAGCAGCTCAACAAACTCTCCGAAGCCGCGCGCGCAAGGGTGCGCAATAGTCGACTAGGCTTTATCTACCAGTTTCATCATCTGCTGCCGGATTTTAACGCGCTAGAGAACGTGGCAATGCCGCTGATGATAGGTGGAGCTAAATCAGCGCAAGCGAAAGATGCAGCCAGGGGAATGTTGGCGTCGGTAGGGTTGGAAAAACGTGAACAATATCGCCCAGCAGAGCTTTCAGGCGGCGAACGGCAGCGTGTATCCATCGCACGCGCGTTGGTCAATCATCCGGCGCTGGTATTGGCGGATGAACCGACCGGCAATCTGGATCAGC
Organism: Sodalis sp. Ffu; assembly: GCA_024748595.1. Lineage (GTDB taxonomy): Bacteria > Pseudomonadota > Gammaproteobacteria > Enterobacterales > Enterobacteriaceae > FFU. The sequence continues at coordinate 573,294 of CP072944.1, forward strand.
ACAACGCGGATAGTATTTTCGACTTGTTGGAGACACTGAATATGCTTCAGGGCACAGCTTTTTTAGTTGTAACGCACGATTTGCAGTTAGCGAAACGTTTGCGCCGGCAACTAAAGATCTACGACGGTACGCTGCAAGCAGATAGCGCACTACTGGAAGATAATAAATGAGAATGCTGTTGCCATTACAGATTGCACTGCGCTTTAGTCGCGGACGTCGGCAGGAGAGTATGGTATCACTGATTTCGATCATCTCCACCGCCGGTATTGCCCTTGGCGTAGCAGTGTTAATCATTGGCCTCAGCTCTATGAACGGTTTTGAGCGCGAGTTAAACCAGCGCATTTTATCGGTGGTGCCGCATGGAGAGATCGTGCCAGTCAATCCGCCGTTAGCCAACTGGCAAAAGGTGCTAAAACGCATCGAGCAAGTGCCTGGTATTATCGCTGCGGCTCCTTATATTAATTTTACCGGACTAGTCGAGCATAACGACAAAATGCAGGCGATTCAGGTCAAGGGCGTGGATCCAGAGCAAGAAATGCGGTTGAGCGCGTTGCCACGTTTTGTACAAAATAATACCTGGCAAAGCTTCAGAGCAGGTAAACATCAAATTATCATCGGCAAAGGAGTCGCCGATATTTTAAAAGTTAAACTGGGAGATTGGCTTACCATGATGATCCCTAACAATGATTCACAAAAAAAGCTGTCACAACCTAAACGTATCCGCTTACAAGTCAGCGGCATTTTGGCATTAAGCGGCCAACTAGATCACATCTTAGCCTTAGTACCACTAGCGGATGTACAGCTTTATCTAGATAAAGGTCAGGACGTAGAGGGGATAGGCATCAAGGTCAACGACGTGTTCCACGCCAACCAACTGGTGCGCAACGCCGGGCAAGTGACTAACTCCTATGTATATATTCGTAGTTGGATCAACACCTATGGATACATGTATAACGATATACAAATAATTCGCGCAATTATCTATTTAGCGATAGTGCTGGTAATAGGCATCGCCTGCTTCAATATTGTATCCACCTTAGTTATGGTGGTGAAAGATAAACGCGCCGATATCGCTATTTTACGTACTCTTGGGGCTAAAAATAGCCTGACCTGTGCTATTTTTATTTGGTATGGCCTGCTGACTGGCTTGACAGGCTGCATGATCGGGGTCCTGACCGGCGTGTTAGTGACCTTAAATTTAACTACGTTGATAAAAAAAATTGAGTGTCTATTAGGCCATCAATTATTATCCAGCGATATTTATTTTATTGACTTTTTACCGACTGAACTGCATATTTGGGATGTCACTAGTGTTTTGGTAACCACCTTGCTGCTTAGTTTATTGGCGAGTTGGTATCCAGCACGGCGCGTAAGGCGCATTGATCCAGCCCGAATATTAAGTAGCCAATAATATATTTTCTAAAATAGGTTAAATAACATGCCGCACATATAATCATCACAGATTAATCCTGCTTAGCAAACGTAAACCTAATACATATATTAGCTTGGCTAGTTTTAGCAAGTGGTAGAGTATCTAGGTGGTATTGTCGACCAAATCATAGCGTTGGTTGAACCGATACGAAAATTAGACCAAGTGACAAAAAATATACTCTCCCTAAATAGCAGGGCTAGTGCCAAAAAGAATTTTCTATAGTGAAACCAAATCAACAATGCCCTGGCTATTACCAGTAAAATTCATACTCACAGTGTATGAGTGTAAATAACGAATGCAAACTGCTGAATGTTGAGCCATGCTCAACGGTATTTCGCTCTCGTTACGCTATAGAGCCCGTTTTAGCTTCCACCTTATGTCAGCTCTCCTATCCCCACTCGCGTGATATATGTAACACTGAGTAGCTATTTTTATAAAATTAATTAATATAATATAACATAAAAAGGTCATCCGTACTGATGAGTACGGCTTAATAATGGAATAGATAGCATTAATAGTATTTTACTAAAACAGTAATTAATTGGTTTATATCCCGTTAAATTACGCTTATTCAGGCATTAGCAAAACTAGAATAGATACTCGATACTAGTTCCCATAACATCGATAATCTGCACGAAGGATACCATCGATAGTGTGGTTCCTATCAGTGTTGCGTCCCAATCTGATCAGCATATATTGATTGAACTAAATGGTATTTACCAGCCTATTGGCCGACCTAAACTACTTCCTCGTCATTTATCTAGATGCCACAATCTATTGATTCTGTTAGGTTTCGGGTATATTGCCCGCTTGAGCGACGCTCACACCATTGAACTTAATCTGGTATCAAAATATGCAAGCAAATTTCTACCTAGTTATTGCGTCCCTCAATGAATACACGTACTGATCAATGTGCTTCATCTATTACCAACACTGTTAAGCTAAAAGTCTTCTCACCCTCTTTGTAAGCTTTGTTGAATAAATCGTACTTTTAAATAATGATAGATACAATTATTTTCTAAAAAATAATTGTATAATAAAATAAAAGTATAATGCAATCAATCATTGAACGAACAATAAACACGCACTCGTCAAACGCAACTTACTCACGTTTTGACTGGATACTTCACAGCTCTTGCTTACTGATAAAAAATAAAACTACTGAAAAGAGATCGGTCCAGTACGGAGGTGCCTATAACATTGCTATCAAAATAAATTTGATATCTGAAGTTGCAATCTAGATTACAAGGCTTTGATGGAGTCAACTTCCAATTAATGAATATTCCTCTACCTGTGTTAGTAAAAAAAATGTTAATGTCAGATAAAAATTGATTCGCAGCACAGACTACCCATGTAAACAAGACCTATTTTGAACGGATCCTACACCTCACCCTGCCTAATTAGCAGCTTACAGCTAAGCTAAAGCATTAGTGGAACGAATATGTATTGCTGCATCAGCGATTCATCATAGCGCGCTGTTCCTCAATCTCTACCATAAAATCGGAACTTAATTTAGATCGCTATAGCGCGTCCACCATAACTCCTGTTACTAGCATATAGTTGGCAAAACTGTTCACTAATTCATAAGGAACTACCGGAAGCCAATCAGATAATTGAGGGTATTTTCCAGCACATAATCTTCCACAAACTACATATATTACTTCAACCTCCAGCAGCAAGTATGGATAAGGACAAAAACTATTTTCGCGGCATATTATCCCTAAATGCACCAGCAGCGCTGGGCCATCGCCCATGTATTATAAATACATTTTATACTAGTGAATATGTAGATCTATGACGAGTGCCGAGAGGTGAAATCACTGCCCGAGCGATAGTGTATCCACCGCTGGCCACGCTGAAAGATCAGCATACTCTTTAACTATAGGATCCCTGTGCCGCAATCATCAATGAGAATGTACAGCACGCTTTACCATTTGCGCACAATGACTTCTATGCAATCGTTTTTCTCACCGATAGAAATCAGCCCAAGCGAAATATCTAATTCGAATAACAAGTTTGGTTAGCTATAACCCTACTGCGATAATGCCTGCAGACGCACAGCTATTTCTTCCATAGCAAATGATTTAGTGAATAATCGGAACTAACTTTCAGCCTTGTTACCTTATTTTGCCAATTTTACAGGTAGTCAGTACCAATAATGGAACATATCTAATGTTTCCCAGTGTTTTAAATATTTATTTTAATTCATCCACCATCACTGCAGCGCGACCTATATAGTTGGTCGGCGTCATCGCTTTCAATCGTATTTTTTCCGCTATCGGTAACGATAAGCTATCGATAAAAGCCTGCATTCCCAGTGCGTCGACGCGATGACCACGAGTGAATGCTTTTAGCTTCTCGTAAGGCTTTTCAATCCCGTAACGACGCATCACCGTCTGGATGGGTTCAGCCAAAACTTCCCAATGTTGATCTAACTCTGCCAACAGGAGATCTTTATTAACCTCTAATTTGCTTATCCCTTTCAAAGTAGATTGATAAGCGATCAGCGCATATCCGATACCGACGCCCAGATTACGTAACACCGTGGAGTCGGTTAAATCTCGCTGCCAGCGAGAAAGCGGTAATTTAGCTGTTAAATGGTTCATCACCGCGTTCGCCAACCCCAGATTACCTTCAGAATTTTCTAAATCGATAGGATTGACCTTATGCGGCATAGTGGAAGAACCGACTTCACCGGTAATCGAGCGCTGTTTGAAATGATTGAGAGCAATATATCCCCAAATATCGCGATTAAAATCAATCAATATTGTATTGAATCGTGCTACGCAGTCGAACAGTTCAGCAATATAATCATGAGGTTCGATCTGAGTGGTGTAAGGGTTCCAGTCAAGACCGAGAGCTGTGACAAATTCTTTGCTAAATTGATGCCAATCTACCTCTGGATATGCAACCATATGAGCGTTGTAGTTACCGACCGAGCCATTGATTTTACCCAAGATCTGTACTTGCTCCAGCTGGCGATACTGACGTGCTAAACGATAAGCGACATTTGCCATCTCTTTACCAAGGGTTGAGGGGGTTGCCGGCTGTCCATGCGTTCGGGAGAGCAACGAGATATCGCGATAATCGGTGGCCAAAGTCTTCACTGCATCGATGATTTGTCGCCAGGTAGGCAACAATACTTCTTGGCGGACAGTGAAAAGCATCAACGCATGAGATAGGTTGTTGATATCTTCCGAAGTGCAAGCAAAATGAATAAATTCGCTAACTTTCTTCAGCGCCGGCACGGTCGCAATTTTTTCCTTTAGAAAATACTCTACCGCTTTAACATCATGATTAATGGTGCACTCAATGGTTTTGATCCGCTCTGCATTGTCAACACTAAAATTAGCGACAATCTCATTCAGGTAAGCATTTGCATGGTCTTCAAAGAATGGAACCTCTTTGACTCCGGCACAAGCGGCCAATTTTTGCAGCCAGCGTACTTCCACCTGCACGCGAAATTTCAGCAAAGCAAACTCACTGAAAATAGCGCGCAACGAGCTGATTTTTTTGCCATAGCGGCCGTCAACGGAAGAAACGGCGGTTAGATAGGATAACTCCATCAATTGCTACTCCTGACATGGCAATTAACATTGTGTAAGTATTTGCTTAGTTTCAATAAATAACCGATTTCGGCTGAACATTAGTTGTAATCTTCCGCCGCCTACTTGCTGCCATAGCACGGCGGAACGGATGCCTGCCAGCAGCGTGGCACGAACTTTAGCCTGAATTTGGTTGTTTTGTAATATTATTGATGCACCGGTGACCTGAATGCGTGGTCCGAGCGGGCTTATTACATCTAGATAAATACCAGCTATAACATTGATGATGGTCTCGGACAACAAATCAAAATGGATCAGCTGCCGATCGAGAACACCAATACGCCATCTTAGCTCCTCCTGGGCAGAACGGTTGCCGTGCAATTTGCGCTCCAGAGCAATCATACCAAGAATATAGCGAGTCAGTTCAGCACCAAGCCCTTCTCGCGATGAGGTATTCAGCACGCCCTGCAGCGTTTCCAGCCCCATTTTTACGTTTCCTAAATTATCACCATAGACCGCACGCACCGACAGTGGATTCAGATCAAATATGCTTTGCAACGAAACACGCAAAGGCTGTTCATCGTATTGGCTTTGATGCGCCAGTTGCTGCACTAGCCTAGCACTTTGGCATATGCCAGCCAGCGTTAGCGCGATATCAAAATAATTTTTAGCCAAAATGACTCCTGCCATACCTGAGGTTATGGCATCCACCTAGTGTCCGATGAAAGATTGATCCGTTGTTAGCAGAGACAGACCCACGATGCTTACACAATCATGCCATAAATAACGATCAAACCCAGTAGCAAAGATCGTGATGACGAAAGCGTATTATTTAAAATATCTCGGTCTCATCAGACCGTTGATTTTAGTAACTGATGATCATCCGGAACCATACCACATTCCAAAACGCTCCCAATAAAATACACGCCTTAACATCCTCTCCTAGGGTGTGAAGATGCAATTCAGTTTGCTAACGGCAAACGCTCTTCTATGATGCCGCCACCGAGGCAGCGTTCTACCAGATAGAAAACTGCTGACTGCCCTGGAGTCAACGCTATCAGCGGATTATCAAAGGTAACCTGTAGACGGCTGTCAGAAAGAGGTTCAACCCAGCAAGGGATGTCTGGCTGGCGATAACGGATTTTTACTGTGCAACGCAGAGGTGCCTTCAGTGGTTCGCCGTCAATCCAGTTCAACTGGCCGGCAATAAGACCTATGGATATTAGACGGGGATGCTCATGGCCCTGAGCAACAATAAGCCAGTTGTTATTCAGATCTTTGTCCACTACATACCAAGGCTTCTCGCTGCCTTCACGCGTGCCGCCAATACCAATTCCTTTGCGTTGACCGAGAGTATAGTACATAAGCCCTTGATGACGGCCGATCGGTTGACCATCTACAGTAACAATGGCGCCTGGTTGTTCCGGCAGATAACGGCCAAGAAAATTTCGAAATTTACGCTTACCGATAAAGCAAATACCGGTTGAGTCTTTTTTGATAGCGGTTGCCAGACCTAGCTTGACAGCGATACGCCTGACCTCTGATTTAGTGAGTTCACCCACTGGGAACAGGCACCGGCTGATTTGCTGATAACCCAAAGTATACAAAAAATAACTTTGATCCTTATTTTTATCCAAAGCGCGCAACAGTTGGCTTTGGTTACAAAGGTCGGCTCGGCGGACATAGTGACCAGTGGCGATAAAATCAGCCCCTAAATCTTCTATAGCAAACTCCAAGAAAGCTTTGAATTTAATCTCTTTATTACACAATATATCCGGATTGGGTGTTCTGCCCACCTGATATTCCGCTAAGAATATCTCGAAGACATTATCCCAATATTCAGTAGCAAAATTGACGGTATGCAGAACAATCCTTAACTTATCGCAAACTGCCTGGGCATCCTCCAGATCACAGGCCGCGGTACAATATTCCTCGTTATCGTCCTCTTCCCAATTTTTCATGAACAAGCCCTCCACTTGGTAGCCTTGTTGCTGAAGCAACCAAGCAGAAACGGAAGAGTCTACACCACCGGACATACTGACGAGCACTTTTTTCTGACTGTTAACTGACATAATGTTCTCACGAACAAAGAAGTGGCGTGCTAAACACTTTAAATAAGTCTATGGACATCGATACACCACCCTTAGTAGTATCGCCGGATAACATTTTTTAACATGAGAACAGTACTGTACCCCAACCGGTTCGATTACCCTTTATCAGCTAATCAAAAGATATTACTTTACCGTCGCCAAGATTATACTAGGGATACAAAAGTTAATGTAATTATAAAACATCGATACGAAAAAATCACTCATATTGCTAATTCCTAGACGGTTAACACCTAACAGAAATCAGGTGTTAACCAATCAATATTTAACAAAAAAATAACGAACACTGTAAGTCTGCCTTGTCATCAAACGAAACCTTTACCACTTTAAAAATTGGATAACCACTACTTTTTAAGCCTCTGTCATACCTGAACCCTAATAGTTAAAGTATCTAACCAAAATGTGAAAAGCCGCACTTAATGATGTAGCCTGCACAATAAGTGATATTAAACTTTTGATTTATCTATAGAGAAACTTTTTTCTATATAGGAATAATGATTATCAGTCGAATTTACTCATAAATTCCCTTGATCATTGAATATTAGCTTTACTTTTTCACATCCACGTACGCAAATCTTTTACAACCGTATTGAAAAAATATTTGCAGAAATGTACGAGTTAGCTGGCCGAAACGTGTGAGAAATAATCCTTTTTTCGATAAAGGTCAAGGCTTGATCTTGTTTTAAATTTCTTTAGATCACATAAAACATATTTTTACTCTGTGTACTTAGTGGGATATCTTGCCTGTATATAGCGGTAACTATAACATGCATGCTGTAGTATGGAATATCGCTTTCTGTGATTAATCGGGAATATACATGTGCTATGACTGAGTTAAAATAAATGTCGCAAACACCCATTGAGTTAAAAGGCAGTAATTTTACTTTATCTGTAATTCATGTTCATGATGCGCAACCAGAGGAAATACGCCGTGCGATACAAGAAAAAATCAAACAAGCCCCTTCATTTTTGCAAAATGCGCCGGTTGTCATTAACGTTGCCAGACTCAGCCACGAAAGCGACTGGTTTGAAATGTACCAAGCAGTGTCAGCCACCGGGCTGTATGTGGTCGGTGTCAGCGGCTGCAACGACAATAAGTTGAAGCAAACGATTATCAGCAGAGGACTACCTTTACTTACCGAAGGTAAACCACTGATGCAAGCACCACCGGTCGCTAAAACTTTGTTAATAAATACACCTGTACGCTCCGGGCAACAGATTTATGCTCGTAACAGTGATTTAATCATCACCAACAGCGTTAGCGACGGTGCGGAAATCATTGCCGATGGTAATATCCATATTTATGGCATGATGCGCGGCCGCGCGCTGGCCGGTGCATCTGGTGACGGAGAGTGCAAAATTTTTTGTACTCACTTTTTTCCTGAAATTATATCCATTAGCGGTCAATATTGGTTAAGCGATCAAATTCCAGACGAGTTCTTGGGTAAAACTGCCCTACTTAGCTTGCAAAACGGTAGACTCACTATTCAACCTTTATTTAGTCCTTAACTAAGGAATCGATTATGGCACGCATTATAGTTGTTACTTCAGGTAAAGGGGGCGTTGGCAAAACTACATCAAGCGCAGCCATAGCTACTGGCTTAGCCCGTAAAGGTAAGAAGACCGTGGTGATCGATTTCGATATCGGTTTACGCAACCTTGACCTAATTATGGGTTGCGAGCGCCGAGTAGTTTATGATTTCGTCAACGTGATTCATGGTGACGCCACCCTGAATCAGTCGCTTATCAAAGATAAGCGTACAGATAACCTCTATATTCTGCCGGCGTCACAGACGCGTGATAAAGATGTATTGACCCGTGACGGTGTAGAGAAAGTACTTAATGATCTAAACGATATGAATTTCGATTTCATGGTATGTGATTCTCCAGCGGGCATCGAGACCGGCGCTCTGATGGCGCTCTATTTTGCCGATGAAGCCATTATCACCACTAACCCGGAAGTATCGTCGGTACGTGACTCCGACCGTATTCTGGGCATCTTGTCTTCCAAATCCCAGCGCGCTGAAAATGACATGGAACCTATTAAAGAACAGCTACTGATAACCCGCTATAATCCTGGTCGCGTCAATCGCGGCGATATGCTTAGCATAGAAGACGTAATTGAAATTCTAAGAATTTCTTTGGTAGGAGTGATCCCTGAGGATCAATCAGTCCTGCGGGCCTCCAACCAGGGCGAACCAGTGATTCTCGATGCAAAATCGTACGCTGGCCAGGCCTATTCAGATGTGGTTGATCGCCTGTTAGGAAAAGAACGTCCTTTTCGTTTCATCGAAGAAACAAAGAAAGGATTTTTGAAACGCCTCTGGGGGGGATAATACCATGGCTTTATTAGATTTTTTTCTCTCTCGCAAAAAAACGACAGCTAACATAGCCAAGGAACGTCTACAAATTATCGTCGCTGAACGGCACAAAGGCGATAATGAGCCCTATTATTTTCCTCAACTCAAACGCGACTTGCTCGAGGTGATCTGTAAGTACGAGCAAATAGCTCCTGAGATGCTCTCAATTCAGCTAGAAAAAAAAGATGGCGATATCTCTATCCTTGAGTTGAACTTAACGATGCCGGAAAAGGAATAAGGCACAAAATAAACGCCACACCCAAGCCTATTACTGTGACTTACACCACCCTTGCACGCCCTATTTCGCGGAGAATTTCTACTTACAGTGCCTATAGCAAACTGAGCTCCTCTATCTACTGTCAGTTTTTGGTGATGATGATGTCAGGAAACCAGCATTTAAAGACTAACACCTAATATAGCAAACCTGCTGAATACACTTTTTAAAACTTTACACATCTATTGACAGCTGAATGAGCAATAACGTTCACCACTCGTCCGGCAAAATACAAACTTTTCTGGATCATCAGAAACTGCCGTAAAAACCAATTGCTAAAACTGCTTCCAGCAGTTACTTTACGCCAGTAAACTAGACATAATAGCTAGTTCCAACTATATACCGCCTAACAGCGCTTGCTAACAACGTATTCCTGACATACCTGGTCATTAATCATCTTTTCGTTCACCATAAGCTTATGTACCACAACAGTAAACAATAAACAGAGTTAGCCGCATATTCGCACCGCCGTTCAATAAGAGATTGTACCCTGTTAATAACAACCTATATAAGCAATAGTCCCGTTCCATTAACCCCTAACCATCCCATACCGCCCTGCTCACAAGGAAAAAATCGAAACGATTATTATCTAAAAACCAAAAGATTTTTGAAAGATGCTAGCGCTTATAGCAGTTCACCTGCATAGTTACATGAAAGAATCGGCTAATCGAATTATCTTAGCGCTCATCAAATCAACTACCGTGATGCATTGCCCCAGCAGATCAATGTTTCCACCAATGCATCTGATTAGAACGATGATTTATTCCTAGGAGAACTAATGCATCATCTGCACCTCGCCCACCGTCCAAACGGCAAAATTGCAATTTCTAGTCTGGTATTAGTAGATACCATTGATGATCACTTTAATACTTTTTTGTCAAAACTACATCTTGACCTATATAAAACTGCGTGGCGTTTATCACTTGAAAATCATGCTACAGCCACGCACTGATGCACAAATATCACACAAGCTGCTAAGCATAAACAAAATCAATATTCTACCCTATTAATAACAGCGCTTAGAGTTAACTCTTTCAGATTCTGGATATTATGTTGAATACATCATCAATTTAAAAATTTTAAATGTGCTCATTTGGCGAATTACAATAAGGCACTCATAAAACATTACTCACTGACGTTATAATTGCAAATCTAAATTAACGAGCATAACAGGTTTTATAGTTTCTATTTTCAGTTAATAAATGTTTCTTACGGCCCACGGGTTACAACTTTTATCGATAAACTGTCTAAAAAAAGATAAATGTTATGATAAAACTTTGATACTCAATAAATCACTCATATTGTTATTGATTGACGCACTGGGATAAAAAATTTTAGTAAAGGTAAATAAAAAGTTAAAATACACGGTCAAAAAATATCCATAGTTGAAAAATTATATATAGGCGATCGATACCACAATGCTGCAATCATCAATCAATGATTTATCGTTAACTAAATAACGTAACGGACGCAGAAGTAACCATCTAGACTCTTACAAAAAACATGCAGAGAATTAAAAATTTACCGCTAATGGAGGTTATAGTACACATGTTAACCATGATATAATGGCAAGTGCATTTTTAAAATTCAGCTAGTCTTATCACTAATTCAGTGGTTTGTACAACAACGATCTTTAATAAAAAAGGCTCTATGATAGCTAGTTATTTAACAAAACCCTTTGGCAGGTAAGGTTTCCATGCTACTTCGTTGCGTAAGTAAGTGGGAGCTGCCTGCGTTACTGAACATGCGCCATCGTTACGCCACTGCTGTAGTGCCAGTGGCAACATATCTTGTGCCGCTGGCAAAACTGTTTCTCCCGGGATCAGTCGCAATTGGTTAGTACAAACCAACTTCGGATAAGTTTGCCAGCCGTTGCCAGCGACAGCCCAATTTCCCTCCAGATCATCGGTTATTACCCCCAACGCTGCAGGCGCTACAAGCGCTTCGCTATCATCGCTAAGCCAAATGCCGTCATCCTGGCGACGGTACTGCGCCCAGTAAACTTCTCCCATTCGCGCATCAATAGCAGTCAATACTTGGCGTGCGCTGGTAAGACGCCAAGCAGCTTGAGCCAATGCCGCCAAAGTAGAGACACCAACCAGTGGCAGATCAGCACCCAACGCTAACCCCTGAGCAATACCAATTCCGATGCGTACGCCGGTAAAACTACCGGGCCCGCGCCCAAATACTAGCAGGTCAAGATTTTTTAGCGCAATGCCCGCTTCGGCTAACAGACTATCCACCATCGGCAATATTCGCTGCATATGTTCACGCGGGGCTACGGCAAAGCGTTCGCTGATAATAACATGATCAATCATCAACGCAACAGAGCAAGCGTCGGTAGAGGTATCAAGGGCTAAAATTCGAGTCGACATGCCAAGGCAAAACATAGAAAAACTTAAAATAGGTAGATATTATAGCACATCACATAGCAATAAAGAGATACAGATGTAAATCGCCGATATAAAAAAGTCGATGATGCATGCCAATAGGCATTTTATTATAGGAGCGATTAAAAGACGCTGATCACAGACAAATCAATATAATTACGACTCTAATCCTCAATACTGTGCACACCTATACCGTTACAAACCTGCTACTTTGCCCAGCAGGTGGGGTGTTGGAGTCGATAAATTATTGCAGCAACTGATACCTGACGTATCTCTCCCCAACATGGAAATATGCTGGGGAGAGATCGGTAAGATGCTGCGAGTAATAAAGATCGCACCACACCATATGACATATATAAACACCACAAGACATGCACTAATCCAACAATAAAACCTGGCTCGTATTCCACTCGTGATCATGCAGAATAAAGAGTAGCGTGCTCACAATAGTATTCAGCAAAGCTGAAAGGCCGAACCACTAGTGAAAATCCTGGATATCGCATACCAGCTTGATTGGCACTCTTTTAATGCAACTAAACCAAAACACATCGTGCGGCAACCCATTGTTATCTCCCAGTAAGATCTAACAAATGGCGACAATGTGGTAGCCAGTAGGCCTATGCCGCATTGTGCAAAAGGAGGTGCTGAAGCACCCGCTTAATTAAGATCATTGCCACTCTGCAATTCGCGGCTGACTACTCATCATGATTAAAACCATAGCGTCATGCTGGAACAGCGGGCACCATTGTATCCAACTACAGCCCAAGTCATCTCCTAGTAGGATGGTAACGCATCGCTGATCTGGCTTTCATGGATTTTGCGAAAGAGATACTAGGGTAAATTAGGATAACCTAGCTGCTATTCATGGGTTAATACGAGCATGTCTTTAGCATAATATCTCTTCTCACAACAATCAATTTTTTCCATGCCGTTGAGCTATGACGGGGAATTTATGTTAAGATAATTGAGATAAAAGTAGTATCGTTGACCGGCGTTTGGTTGTCCAACCGCAAACGGGGGAATAATTACTAATAAATGAAACCACAACTGATAGCATTACCTTACCATCCTGATGCAGCACTAAAAATTTTTACCACGTTGGCCCATCAGCCTTGGTCAATGCTGCTGCATTCAGGCCACAGTGCTCATCCGAGCAGCCGTTTTGATATATTGGTGGCTTCGCCAATCGTAACGCTAGTGACCCGAGATGGTATGACCGAAATTAGTCATGGTGATTGCTATCATCTTAGCAATGTCGATCCCTTTTTGCTATTGCAACAACAGCTAAACGCAACTGGCATGACGGCAAGCACCAATGACCAGCTGCCGTTTCAAGGCGGAGCAGTAGGCTTGTTTGGTTATGATTTAGCACGGTGCATAGAAACGCTGCCATCGCTTGCACAACAAGATATCCATCTGCCGGATATGGCAGTGGGCCTCTATCGCTGGGCGATCATAGCCGATCATCGGCTATGCAAAATGACATTGGTAAGCCATGATGACCCGGCACCTCTGCTGGACCGCTTGACCCACAAAGCTCCACCCGATGGGACACCATTCCATCTACATGCCCCCTGGTCTGCCAACATGACTCGTGCTGAATATGGTGAGAAGTTTCGTTGCGTACAACAATATCTGCAGGCAGGAGATTGTTACCAAATATGCCTGGCGCAACGCTTCTCAGCTCCCTGCAGCGGTGATGAATGGCCGGCCTTCCGCCATTTACTAACCCATAATAGAGCTCCCTTCTCCGCCTTTATTCGTTTTGCGGATCAATCTATACTTAGCCTATCGCCGGAGCGTTTTTTGCGCTTACGAGGCACAAATATTCAAACCCGGCCTATTAAAGGGACGATAACACGATTTCTAGATGCAGATGCCGATCATGAGCAGGCATCGATCCTTGCCGCATCTGCCAAAGATCGGGCTGAAAATTTGATGATTGTAGATTTATTACGCAACGATATCGGGCGAGTTGCGCAACCCGGCAGCGTGCAGGTACCGACGCTGTTTGCAATCGAGGCATTACCGGCTGTATATCATATGGTTAGCACCATTACCGCTACGCTCCACGACGAGCGCTCTCCTTGCGATCTACTGCGCGCCTGCTTTCCAGGCGGCTCCGTTACTGGCGTACCAAAAGTGCGTGCTATGGAAATTATCGAGCAGCTGGAGCCACAGCGACGCAATGCTTGGTGCGGTAGCATTGGCTATTTAAGCTCTTGTGGCACCATGGATATCAATATCGCTATCCGCACTCTGCTGGTTGAGCAACAACATATATTTTGTCCGGTGGGCAGCGGCATTGTTGCTGACAGCAACGAAGAGGCAGAATATCAGGAAACGTTGACTAAAGTTTCTACCTTGCTGCCACTCCTGGAGCAGCTTCGTGCCTGAGCCATCTCCCAACTATCCGCTACAAGATAGACAATAAGCGATGATGTTGACACCGCAGCTTGCCACTTAGCTATCATAAACGCACAAAAAGTTTCCACGAATTCTGCAAATACTTATAGGATGGTGATCCCAATAATTACTTTTAGGCTACAAAGGAGCCCCATTTTTCTATATCGCTGATCAACCTTAATTACAGGATCCATATAAAATAAATAACGATTTCACCTATGACACATCTTTTTTCCATTCAAAAAAATTTGAATAAATTTAGCACATCAAGCCTTTATTTAAATTAAAGGTTGTTATTAAAAATTGTTTAAGATACTCGGTCTGTAAACATACCTAACTGAATCATTTATTCAAGACGCGTTACATCGCCATAGCATCACTTAACTGGAGGATCGTCATCTGCTATGTCAGTAATCAGCTGAATAGCTGTTTTATTTGTGAAATGACTATCTATCTCAGAGCACACAAAAATAGCTGAGATTTTATTTTCCGTTTAAATATTCATTAATCAGCGCATAATTTCTTTAACCAACAACATATCGTAGATAACAATGTGAGCATGTTGCTACCTATCAAAAAATTTAATAGCATTACATTTTAACTCATGTACTGATACGTATAGTCCGGAATATATTACGTAAAGGAACATTATTAGTTTAAAAAATCGCACAACGCTGCGCTACTTCTTCGCTTATGGCACTATTAGTATTAAGACTTTACCTCAGACTATCCTAGAGGAGCGTATGGAACGTATATTCCATATAAGAATCCACTGGTTTGACAAAATATGGGCAGGGTGCCATAACCACAAAATAGGTTATATCACAGCAAAAATTGGTAGGCACTACATAAATGATGACCTAAGCTCTTGAGTTATGGCATCTTCGCACTAAACATCAGCGGAACTTACCTACAATCGCTTCCCACGCACTAAACATCAGCGGAACTTACCTACAATCGCTTCCCATAAACACAACTATATTCACCAGCCTCTGAATACCGAACTTACTAAAAGCATCATATCCGCCCTTACGACCAATGCATATGTCTCCATCAGATCCTGGATGAAAATACAATATCGAACCTAGTAGCTAACTGGTCGAATTTGCCACTACAGACCGTAGCCATATTCATGAGGGGTGTTCATCAGCACGGGCTATTTCATTAAACAACTCAATTAAGATCGAGAAACCGATGGCTGCATACAGATAGCCTTTCGGAATATGAAAACCAAACCCTTCGGCAATCAAACCTAACCCTATTATCATCAGAAAACTCAAACAGAGCACAATCACTGTTTGATAACGGTTGATAAAACGAATAAGGGAGCGGGAAGCCAATAGCATAATAGCCATAGCAATGACGACAGCTGTCATCATTATGGATAAGTGGTCAACCATGCCTACGGCTGTTATCACCGCATCAAGGGAAAATACCGCATCAAGAATAACGATCTCCACCACAACTGCCCAAAAACTAGAATAACCACGACAGTTACGATCGTCATCCTTCTTATTTTCTAGCCGTTCATGCAATTCAGTCGCAGCTTTAAACAAGAGAAAAATCCCTCCAAGCAACAAAATCAGATCATGGCCAGAAAACGAAAACGAAGAGATAGTAAATAATGGCCGAGTAAGCGTTACAATCCAGGAGATCAACGACAACAGAACGAGACGTATTACCAGCGCAATCGCCAGGCCGATGACCCGAGCGCGATCACGCTTTTTCGATGGAAGTTTGTCCGCCAGGATGGCTATAAATACCAGATTATCGATGCCGAGGACAATTTCAAGTATCACCAGGGTTAGTAATCCCACCCATATTGCAGGATCCATTAAAAATTCCATCACAAGCTCCGTCAGGTATTCAGGCATGAGCTGTTGCAGGGTTAATCCGCGTTTTATCGGAAATTACACATGGGAATAAGCTGCCAGGGGACAAGCTATCTTGATGAATAGGATTAAACATACTAAAAAAGTATCTGGCGCGCTGCAGCAGTGCTAAAGAGATGTTTGCCGCTAAGGTGGGCAAAAACCCATGAAAACAGCTTCGATAATAGTTCATCGGAGAGCTGTATACTCCTTAATATTTAATTTAAACCTTTTACTATAACAGGGAATATCCCATTTATATAAAACTTTTTTTGAATCAACCAATTTTGGGTTCTCATTTACACTATTTTTGTGCGCCTTTACAGATTTCGGTAGCGAAATTACTGAGCGCCGTCACAATTTTTATTTTTTTACATACTAAAATGAATCGAGTTTCACTTAATGATCATCCGAAGCAATAACTAAAGCAGATCAAGATCAATCTGTGTAGCAGGCATCGATCAGGGTATGTACTATTCCTGGCTTTTATAGTCATATCAACAGAGAATTATGCCACTAAGCGCTAATCATGCGCGATGGACTAGGTATAT
Organism: Sodalis sp. Ffu; assembly: GCA_024748595.1. GTDB lineage: Bacteria > Pseudomonadota > Gammaproteobacteria > Enterobacterales > Enterobacteriaceae > FFU. The sequence goes on from CP072944.1 coordinate 590,231, forward strand.
CCAATTCGTTAACATGAGGAGGTATTCAGTGAATACTGCTATGATTATTGGCACTCACGGGTCAGCAGCCAAGCAACTACTAAAAACGGCCGAAATGATTTTAGGAGAACAACAAAACGTCGCTTGGGTCGATTTCGTTCCTGGCGAAAATGCTGAAACACTGATTGAAAAATATATTGCGTTGCTGGCGAATCTTGATACTACGACAGGCGTGTTATTTTTGGTTGATACTTGGGGAGGCAGTCCGTTCAATGCCGCGAGCCGTATTGTAGTCGATAAAGAAAATTATGAGGTCATAACTGGCGTTAATATTCCCATGCTTATCGAAACTTTTATGGCAAGGGACGACAATACCTCTTTCCCAAAACTGGTCAGCATTGCTATGGAGGCGGGACGTGTTGGCGTGAAAGCTCTAAAAACCACGGAATCTACCGAATTAGTCCCTATGGACACCGGTCAGGGAGAGCATATGACCATTGGCCTAGCACGTATTGACGATCGCTTGATCCATGGTCAGGTTTCGACCAGATGGACTAAAGAGACTAACGTCAAACGTATTATCGTGGTTAATGACGAAGTAGCTATCGATACAGTGCGTAAAACTCTTCTTACCCAGGCATCGCCCCCAGGTGTCACCGCCCATGTCGTGGACGTAGCCAAAGCCATACGCGTTTATAACAACCCAAAATACGTCAAAGATCGCGTCATGCTGTTATTCACTAACCCCACCGATGTAGTGAGACTGGTTGAAGGTGGTGTAGTAATTACCTCAGTTAACATCGGGGGTATGGCGTTCCGTCAAGGAAAAATCCAGGTCAACAACGCCGTATCAGTGGATGAAAAAGATATCGAAGCTTTTAAAAAACTCAATGAGCTCGGTATTGAATTGGAAGTGCGCAAAGTTTCATCAGATTCGCCACTAAAAATGATGAATTTAATTAAAAAAATCTACAAATAGCGTCCACTCTGGACTTTTATATTAAGAACGTAAGTTAGCCTAGAAACGTATAGTCAGAGGAGAAGTGCAAATGGAGATCACAACGCTTCAAATTGTACTGATATTTGTCATCGCCTGTATTGCTGGCATGGGATCGATTCTCGACGAATTTCAGTTTCATCGTCCATTGGTGACTTGTACCTTAATTGGTTTAGTGCTGGGGGATATGAAAACAGGTATCATTATCGGTGGTACATTAGAAATGATCGCGCTTGGCTGGATGAACATCGGTGCCGCAGTGGCGCCTGACGTTGCTCTAGCCTCGCTTATTTCCACAATTTTAGTTATCGCCGGTAATCAAACCGTCGGGGCAGGTATCGCCTTAGCGATACCGCTAGCGGCAGCAGGTCAGGTGCTGACCATCATTGTACGTACTATTACCGTCGCTTTCCAGCATGCTGCCGACAGTGCGGCCGATCGCGGCAACCTCCGAGCTCTGAGCTGGATACACGTCTCAGCGTTGATGCTGCAGGCAATGCGCATCGCCATTCCGGCGGTTATCGTGGGCATTTCAGTGGGTACTGATGCTGTTCATAGCATTCTCAGTTCAATTCCGGAAATAGTGACCACCGGCTTAAACATTGCTGGAGGTATGATAGTGGTCGTCGGTTACTCGATGGTCATCAATATGATGCGCGCTGGCCACCTGATCCCGTTCTTTTACCTGGGCTTTGTCACCGCGGCATTTACCAATTTTAACCTAGTGGCGCTGGGTGTGATTGGCGTGGTGATGGCAATTCTCTATATCCAGCTGAGTCCGCGTTATAACCAGGGCGCAGGACAGGAAGCACCAAAGCAGAGTGCTAACGATCTTGATAATGAATTGAATTAATAATAGGTAATAGAAATGGTCAATACTACAACTAAAAATCAAAAAAAACTGACTACCGGCGATATACATGCGGTATTCATTCGCTCGAACCTTTTCCAAGGTTCCTGGAACTTCGAACGTATGCAAGCGCTCGGTTTTTGTTTCTCCATAGTGCCAGTGATTCGCCGTCTGTATCCAAAAAATAATGACGATCGTAAGCAGGCAATCAAACGACATTTGGAATTCTTTAATACTCATCCTTACGTAGCAGCGCCAATACTAGGTGTCACCATGGCGATGGAAGAACAGCGCGCCAATGGTGCAGCAATTGATGATGCAGCTATCAACAACCTGAAAATCGGTCTAATGGGGCCACTGGCTGGGGTAGGTGATCCGGTATTTTGGGGTACCGTTCGGCCGGTATTTGCCGCCTTAGGCGCTGGCCTTGCCATGAATGGTAGTCTGCTAGGCTCGCTATTATTCTTTATACTATTCAATCTGGTGCGTTTGGCAACACGTTACTATGGCGTGGTTTACGGCTACCGCAAAGGGATCAATATAGTTAATGATATGGGCGGCGGTTTTTTGCAAAAACTAACAGAAGGTTCGTCGATTCTAGGGCTGTTTGTAATGGGCGCACTTGTTAATAAATGGACCCATGTTAATATTCCATTCGTAGTATCACGTATCACCAATAGCGAAGGTCAAACCACCGTCACCACAGTACAATCCATTCTTGATCAACTGATGCCTGGACTAGTGCCGCTAATGCTTACTTTCGGCTGTATGTGGCTGCTGCGCCGCAAAATAAACTCATTGTGGATCATCATGGGCTTCTTTATTATTGGTATTTTTGGTTACTGGGTTGGTCTATTAGGCCTGTAACTACACAGTCCAAAAACAAAAACCAGGGAGCTCCCTGGTTTTTGTTTTTTTTAATAACTAACTTTGTTGATTTGTTAAATACATATAAAAGAATAGAGAGTATCCATCTTTTTTAGGAAAAATCTTTTTATAACATAGCCAAAATTTAAAATCACTAATTGACAAAGCTAAAAAACCATCAGTAAACGCGATTTACTGAAAATCATGATCAGGACACTTTGGCATCAATATTTTACTTGATGCTACGAGCATTACAAATTTTCATGAATATTTTTCTAGTGTTACCACTATTATGTTAACTGTGGTAAGGACTGTGGTGAAAGTGAATAACAAAAAGAGAATACCGATACTGGCACAAGCAGTATGTGATAGACGATGGTACTAGATACACCACTACATGAAATCATCCTATCTGACTGTCCGCTGCATAATCTAACAGATGAAAAGCATTACTTGAACTTTTTGTCGCAACAAGCGTGTCGAAAAATCAACTAAAAAACAACAACACGGATCAGATATGTATAGTGAATGATAGTGATGTGTTTATTAACATTGAATAGTAAATAATAATCAGCCTAAAAATAAAATCAAGTCATTCAGATACAGAAAAATATTAAACATATTGTTTAGACTTTCATGGCTTACACTATATAGCAGTATACTTAATAAGAAAAAATTTAAATAATTAAATCCCCCCTAAAATGCATAGGGCCTCTATAGGGGGGCATAAATATTATCACTACAACGTGACTAACTATAGTAACGGATATTACAGGGCCGTTACATTAACAGCTGAAGGTCCTTTTTGGCCATCCTGGATTTCAAATTCTACGTTCTGACCTTCGGCCAGGGTCTTGAAGCCATTACCTTGAATAGCGGAAAAATGTACAAACACATCTTTACTGCCATCTGCCGGAGTAATGAAACCAAAACCTTTAGATTCGTTGAACCACTTCACTTGACCTTTGATCTTTGCCATCTTGCATATTTCCTTTAGAATGTTTAAATCGCCCTATGGCGATACAGAGACAAATTGGAGTCGTTACTGCTTGAGGCACTAAGATAAGGATCGGCAGAGAAGCGGTATGCAAAGATATCGTCTTTACGCAATACTCCTTTACGAAAATGCTACTCATATACAGAACTGTACCTCATTTTACCCAATTGCGTTATCACATACTCTGTAATCAATGGCAAGCAATTTTTAATAAGGGCGGATATGTTACATATAATTAAAACATTTGCAAAAAAATTAAACATACCTACATTTCTACTTTAGGTTACTTTGTTAAATCCATCTAATCGTTAAGTTGTTCACACCATCAATATGGTAAGATAAATACTTGACAAATTATTTTTTAAAGCACTACCCCTTCATGTATTTATCCTAGTGGGTATTCTAATCTGGTAAATCGAATCACCATTGCATTCATGACATGGTGATTACCATCAGGTAACCAACTTTTTGCTTTTAGATAAGCATTCTGTTAAACGTTAATGTCAACAGCATGGTTTCTATCATCAAGTTAATCATAGACTCCTATTGGAGAGGTATCAACGGTTTGATTCCTTAAGTCAATAACGCATCCTGGCCAACGTGCGTATCACATAATTTAGTTATAATAACCTCCGGTATGTTTCTGCAAGCAAGCGCCATGATTCTAAATCCATTACATTATTAGCAATAAATCATACCTGATGGATATCATGTATCGTTATCCATCAGGTACATATTGTTTGCACCAAATATATCGCTCTTGAGCGTGTATTCTGACTTCTTCTAATAATGAAAAAGAGCTTATTAATTTTTCCATGAAAAACTCTCTAATGGCAATGCAAAATTAAAAATCACTAATGAGGTGTACTACAACAAGACCCCTTCATCAAAATGTGAAAACACTGACTTCTGATTGGATATTTCACGCATTACCTTATAAAAAATACAATCATTCAAAATAAAACGACCAGTCCACTATTTGGAAATGGGCATACGCACTGTTTTGATATTAAATCCTGACGCTAAAATCATTATAAAAATTGTGTAAACTACATTACAATTAATAAATGCCCTTCTTGCAACATGCAAAAAAACTAAAAAAGCTTGGCTACCATCGTACATTCTTTGACATAGACAGCCATCTCACAAAAAAAATACAATAACGATTCTATGAACGCATTACATGAAAAACTTACGATACAAATATAAGTCCTTACTAGACGATTAGATTGAACAAGCTTATCATGAGAATGATTCACATAGATCAATCAATTTTGTTCAACAAAACTTATAAGACCTCGTAATGCCGGTAGAAAATCAGGTGAATGATTTATTTTAACATTAAATACAGTACAGATATTCATCACAAAAAAGCGTACTAACTGCCCTATTTTGAGCAATTTTATTCTGTTATACTAGGTATGGAGATAAGAGTCTTGTATTTTAGTTTGCCTAATTAATAAATTTTATCCTTGCCATGAGAGAACTTTTCCTGAAAAAATTAATAGTTTACCTTTTATTATTAGAAATAAGTCCCATTTATTCAACAAACTTTTAGACGATATAAAATTTTATGATTTGTTATGCCCCAAATAGATTTACAGATTCCATCACTTGGAATAGATTGAATCGCTTTTTTAATTGTGCAGTACCTGGAGCTAAGTGGATTTATCATGAATTACCTCAACGATGATTTAAGAATTACCAAAATTAAAGAGCTACTGCCGCCAGTAGCGTTATTAGAGAAATTTCCAGCAACGGATCGCGCCGCACGCACCGTTTCATCTACACGTTCCGCAATCCATAATATCCTCAAAGGTAATGATGATCGTCTACTGGTGGTTATCGGTCCTTGCTCTATTCATGATCCCAACGCTGCGATGGAGTATGCTTCCCGTCTGCTAGCGCTGCGTGAATTCCTGAATGGCGAACTGGAAGTGGTGATGCGGGTTTATTTTGAAAAACCGCGCACCACTGTTGGCTGGAAAGGAATGATTAATGACCCGCATATGAATGGCAGCTTTCAAATTAATGAAGGCCTACGCATAGCACGCCGTTTACTCTTAGAGATTAATGATAACGGACTGCCGGCCGCAGGAGAATTTCTCGATATGATCACCCCGCAATATTTGGCTGACCTGATGAGCTGGGGTGCCATCGGTGCTCGTACCACAGAATCACAGGTTCACCGTGAACTAGCCTCTGGACTTTCCTGTCCGGTAGGTTTCAAAAACGGAACTGATGGCACCATTAAAGTAGCGATCGACGCCATCAACGCTGCCAGCACACCGCACTGTTTTTTATCAGTCACTAAATGGGGCCATTCCGCTATTGTCAATACCATCGGTAACACTGACTGTCATATTATATTACGCGGTGGACGATCGCCTAACTACAGTGCCCATCATGTCAAAGCGGTAAAAGAAGCATTGGCCAAAGCAGAACTGCCAACGCAAGTGGTGATTGACTTCAGCCACTCCAACAGCAGCAAACAATTCAAAAAACAAATGACGGTAGCGGAAAATGTTTGCCAACAGCTACGCACTGGAGAAACTGGTATCATCGGAGTAATGGTGGAAAGCAACCTGATAGAGGGAAATCAGAGTGCCGATAGTAGTTCTTTATTATATGGTCAGAGCGTAACCGATGCCTGTATAGGCTGGGAAGATACAAAAATCTTGCTAGAACAATTAGCACAAGCGGTTCGTGCCCGGCGTGTCGCAGATAAATAAAAGCCACACCTATGCTTGCTGGCTACCATATAGCAGAAATGTCTAAGCATATACTTCATGCCCAGAGAAACTGCAATTTTGGTTTATTTTTAGCGACTGCAGCTGTTTTATGGTACTTTCGTTGGCATTGTCAAATAATAATGCTTACTCGGTTTTATGTTGTCATCGAACTGGTATACCAGAGGTATACCAGTTGGTATATTCAACTCAAAAATTTCCTCTTCGCTCATATTATCCAGAATTTTTACCATAGCACGGATAGAGTTACCATGGGCGGTAATAATAACCAGCTCACCGCTTTTTATACGCGGCAAGATAACCTTATACCAATAAGGCATTACCCGATCGATGGTTAATGCCAAGCTTTCGGCGCTGGGCAGTTCAGCATCTCTTAGATTAGCGTAACGTGCGTCATATCCCGAAAAACGTGCGTCATTTCGGATCAATTCCGGTGGGGTAACAAAAAATCCGCGACGCCATTGTTTAACCTGCTCATCGCCGTATTTTTTAGCAGTTTCCGCTTTATTCAGGCCCTGTAGCGCCCCATAGTGGCGCTCGTTCAGACGCCAAGATTTTTCGACCGGTAACCAAGCTTGGTCCAGTTCATCCAGTATTATCCAAAGAGTATGAATAGCGCGCTTCAATACTGAAGTATAAGCGAAATCAAAGACAAACCCTCTCTCTTTTAATATCTGGCCCGCCTGTTTAGCTTCAGTGCGACCTTTGTCTGACAAATCAACATCGGTCCAGCCGGTAAAACGATTTTCATTATTCCACTGGCTTTCACCGTGACGTATTAGTACCAATTTAGTTACAGTCATTACACTATTCCTCAAAGTTCTAAATTTTTATGACAACTTTCCATAATTATATAGACTGGCGATGCCAAGCAACAATTACCTATAGAATCTCCAGCGAATTAATTTATTTGACTAAAACAATTACAGCGTGTCACGAACAAACTTGGAAAATAAATAGTCCTACGGACTAACTAGAATGTTAGTTGCTATCATCCAGAATAATTTATACTGTACGACAAAATTTGCTTTCTACGAGACGTCGCTATAATTGAGATATTCTACTTTCCAAAATGCTGGAAATAAATTGATTACCATCGTGACACATATATAAAATAGCCAGTGATGTCCCGAATAAAACAACTATGCAGCTTAAATTCTTGACATTACAAAATACTATTGCCCAAATGAAAGACTCCGTAGCCATACTCGTATCAAAAATAATCCCGCATAGTCTAATCTATTCAACTAGACAAGTGGCTAAAAGCCTATTTAACAAGACTAAAGTGCGTCAATAGTTAGATTGATTTACAAAGCCCATATAACATAGTTCTCAGCGTTACTAACTAAAGAAAGCAACCGCACCCACATATTATCTAAACTATGTTTTAGTTAATTACTATACGCGATAACAGCGAATACTATATTGTGGCCGGAGCGGCTACACAGATTATGCAAATGAATAGAGTTGGATCATAATCATATCTTATTTTAACCAACACTGCCTTTTAGTTTCATTCAAACTCTATAAGAGCAAACTATACAAAGTACGTAATCAAATTTAAAAAAATAATAAATTATGATTACATTGATGTATTATAGTTAGTTACATATTCATTAGTATTATTGTCATTAATGATTTTAAAGAATCACCAGCGTTTTAACGCCTTGGAAGAGCAGCGGCAAACGATAACATACGGTTGAGTGGTATCAAAGCGCGCTGCCGCACAGATTCTTCAATCCGCACCTCATGTTGCGCACCACCATGCTCCAACCCCTCGGCGATGATTTTAAGGTTATTCATCGCCATCCACGGACAATGTGCACAACTGCGGCAAGCTGCTCCTGCACCAGCGGTAGGAGCTTTTAGCAAGCTTTTTTTTGGACAAGCTTGCTGCATTTTATAAAAAATTCCATGATCGGTCGCAACAATAATCTGCTGGTGTGGCAAGGTCTGGGCCGCACAGATTAGCTGGCTAGTGGAACCAACCGCAGTGGCTAAATCAACAATTGCCTGCGGTGACTCGGGATGTACCAGCACCGCTGCATCAGGATAGACCCTTTTCATACGCAACAGCGCTTGAGTTTTAAATTCGTCATGAACAATACAAGCGCTCTGCCAACACTGCATATCTGCACCAGTTTGTTTTTGCACATAACGGCCAAGGTGACGATCAGGAGCCCAAATAATCTTTTCACCTAAACTATCAAGATAATCGATAAGTTCCACCGCGATACTGGAAGTCACTACCCAATCAGCGCGCGCTTTGACCGCTGCTGAAGTATTAGCATAAACCACAACAGTCCGATCAGGATGATCATCGCAGAAAGCGCTAAAAGCTTCCGGTGAGCAACCTAGATCCAACGAACATTCAGCCTTTAGCGTCGGCATTAATACAACTTTCTCCGGACTGAGGATTTTAGCAGTCTCGCCCATAAAACGTACGCCAGCCACTATCAGCGTAGTAGCATGATGCTGATTACCAAACCGTGCCATCTCCAGCGAATCAGCCACACAACCGCCTGTCGTTTCTGCCAATGCCTGAATTTCCGGGTCGGTATAATAATGGGCAATAATCACGGCGTTACGCGCCTTCAACAGGCGGATAATAGTGTGTCGCAATTCAACTTTTTCCTCCACCTTTAGCGCCGCGGTTTTGGGGGGGAAAGAATAGATGACACCATTGATGTCCAATAATTCACTCCTCACTGCTTTTATAGGCTACTTTGCCGCTGGCAGCTGTCCGATGAAGAGAAAATAGCCGATATCAGAGATATTTCGTATGTTAAAGTTAAATACCATACGAAATTTTACTGCAATTGTCGCGTTAATTTTGTGGGCTTGCTGTTAAAAATGTAGCATAAAATACTTGAGTAAAGTTTGGTGCAAAAATAGCCAAAAGGAAGCTCAGCGAAAAGATTAATGTCTAAATAAAATCACCACATTCCTCATCACGATTATTTGCTCGCATTGACAGTAAATGTTATAGTGTTGAAATAATATTCGTGGCTAGATATCTCTTTCCTCCCTAGCTAAGTTTGAGGGTCAATTCAAACCAACGAGTATGTTAAGAATAATGATAATTTACGCAGTCGCTTAAACATCATTATTAATGATTACAAGCCTAAAGTATTAAAAACTTATCAAATATTTGTGTGCTTGTTTGGCCGCATCAGCGCTAGGGTACAATTTACCGACTTGCTTATAAACCAACTGAGCTTTATCTTTCTGACCTTTCTCCTGCATAATTACACCGACTTTTAACAACGCATCTGGTGCTTTCGACGATTTGGGGTAATTTTTAACTACTAGGGCAAAATAGTAAACCGCGTCATCTTTTTTACCTTTTTTATAATTCAATTGTCCCAACCAGTAATTAGCATTGGACTGATAGGTAGAAGCAGGGTAACATCTAACAAAATTCTGAAATGCGCTGATCGCCTGGTCATATTGTTTTTTCTCCAACACTAAAGCCACCGCTTCATTGTAGTCGATGTTGGGGTCTCCACTGCTAGTAATAGGAAGCACCGGAGGAAGCACCGGCGCGCTCTGTATTATTTTATCAACTATCGGCTGATCCAAGTCAACGACGGATGAGACTATATGATTATTCAGGCTATCTATCTGCTGATAGATCTTTTTTTCCCGCTCGACCATCTGCGATAGATGATGTTGATTTTCCTGGATTTGGCCACGCAGCAAATCAATATCCCGTTGATTATCATAGAGCAACTGCTGAAGTTGGGTTAAAATCCGGCTGTGAGCATTAGAAATACGCTCAAGTTTAGTAATTCGGTCATCTAATGCGCCAGAACCGATATTACTAATTGACGCCTGGGCAATAGCAGTCCTTTGGACCGCTATGCACATTAACAACAATACACTTAACAAGTAAGCTCTCAAGTTATTGCGCATATCAGATCTTAGTATACCAACACGGCACGACGATTTTTGGAATAAGCTGCCTCGTCATGGCCCAATACAATCGGTTTTTCTTTACCGTAAGATACCATATCAATCTGATCAAATGATACTCCCATGCTTTGAAGATATATATTCAAAGCATGGGCACGGTGTTCCCCCAGTGCGATGTTGTATTCCGGCGTACCACGTTCATCTGCATGACCTTCAATAGTTACTTTACAAGACGGATTACTGCGCAAGAAATTAGCATGAGCATCCAGCATTTGAAAGAACTCAGGATGAATATCATACTTGTTTAAATCAAAATAAACAATATTGTTGCGCTGCAGTTCCTGCTGTATTTGCAGACGCGATCCTTCATCTGAGGACACATTATTGCTGCTTATATCCATCCCAATACCCGCACTAGCACCCATGGCAGAGTTATCAGCATTATGAGAACTTTTTTGAGAACTACATGCCGCTACCGACATAACCGGTACTACCAACATCATCCCTTTTAACATTTTATTGTTCAGTTTCATCTCATGTTCCTTTTGTATTTACATACATATTTACACAAAATTATAGATATGGCGACCAAGCAGGAAATTTAGCCTGTCCATCAGTTGCCGGAAGACACGTTTTGAAACGACCATCAATCGAAACCAGATGTAATATAGAACCTAGCTCTTGTGAAGCACTATAGATCACCATCATGCCATTGGGAGAAACGCTAGGTGTTTCATCCAATAACGTATCCGTCAATACTTGAATGACTCCCGTTACCAGATCCAATTTAGCGATATGCTGCGAGCCATTGCTACTGCTGACCATGGTCAAAAAGCTGCCATCTGCGCTGACGTCCGCATCTTGATTCTGCAAGCCTTTCCAGGACAAGCGCTGAGAACCACCGCCATTAATATTAATTTTGTACACCTGCGGACGTCCCCCTTGGTCAGAGGTATAAGCCAAGGATTGGTTATCCGGGAACCAGCTCGGTTCGGTATTGCTGCTGCGACAATCGGTCACCTGGTCAATTTTTCCAGAAGCGCAATCCATCACATATAGGTTCAAACTACCAGTTTTTGATAATGCAAAAGCCAATTTACTACCATCTGGAGACCAAGCCGGAGCACCATTATGCTGCGGGAAGCTGGCAATTTGACTTACAGTACCGCTATCCAAGGTCTGTACCACCAGTGCTGAGCGACCACGTTCAAAAGTAACATAAGCTAACTTGCTCCCATTGGGAGACCATGCTGGAGACATCAGTGGTTCCATCGAACGATATACCGAAGTCTGATTATAGCCATCGTAATCAGCGATACGCAACTCATAAGCATATGGACTGCTTTTAGTATGCACCACATAGGCAATACGTGTTCGAAACGCGCCTTTAATACCAGTCAATTTTTCAAAGGTTTCATCGCTGGCAGTATGAGCTGCATAACGCAACCATCTTTTAGTTACCTTGTATTGATTTTGTGCTAAGATTGCGCCCGGATTAGCTGAGGTATCCACCAACTGATAGGAAATCACATAGCTACCGTCGGCGCTAGGCTGCACTTGACCTACCACGACAACATCGATGCCCAACGCAGTCCAAGCGGTAGGAGTTACTTCTGAGGCAGTAGTCGGCTGCTGAGGAAGATTAGACGTAGGCAATGGAGTAAATTTTCCACTATTACGCAAGTCAGCGGCAACAATGCCGCTGATATCTTCCTGGACCATTCCAGAACCAACCCATTTGAAAGGCACTATACCTACCGGACGTGCTGAATCCACCCCTTGGGTGACCTCGATACGTATTTCCGCATGCAATACGGAAGACCATAAAATTAATAAACTTAGTGTTACTCGAAATCTCTGTTTCATTTTATTTCCCAACCGCCACCAAGGCTCCGCCATCATTTCAAAATTTATACACTTATCCGATTAAACAACATTACACCTCTCCAAATTACACCTCTCCAATAGATAACGTATAATAGATTTTGAATCATAATAGAATTATTTGATAAACGTTGACTTTGGTGACAATCTATTAAAACGAAAACCCAAGCATCGCATTTTTAAACACTTCGTAAACCTGCGTGCTAGGAGGTTTGGGAATCGTCGCTAGTTTTGTCGCAGACACTGCCGCCTGACACAATATCGGATCGCCACCGATAGCGATCACCGAAATCAATGTACCGTCCGGAGCCAGCTTGATATGAAGATCACAAGTTTTACCACTGTAGCTGGAAGCATCATAAAATTTATTACTAATAGCTTGACTAACCAACGCTTTATAATCGTTGATCTCAGCATAGCTAACCCCCATTTGCTTACTTTTCCCAGTAGATGCAGTGTTACTAAACTTGAGCTTACCACTCAATTTTAGTGCATTCTTGGCATCAGTCAAACCATCGAGCAAATCGGCCACTTCGCTAGACTGCTTAGCAAAAGTTGCCTGTTGCTTCTCCTCCTGCACCGCTTTGGATTTTTCCTGTTGAACTGTTTTTGCCTGTTTCTGCTCCGGTTGGTGCTCCTTAGTCGCTTTTTGCACGACCAGGCGCTCTTTTAACTGCGCCTGTTGCGTTACTGGCTGCTGGGATTGCTTACTATGCTGTAACTGAGCACGCTGCGCGTCTGTTTGCTGAGGCGAGTGGTTATATTGTTGCACCACAGCGCTAGATTCAACCATCACGGCATCAATCACCGATATACCATCTAGCACACTGATCTTTTGCGACTGGTAGATCGAGCTCCAAATTAGTATAGCGATCAGAACACAATGCAGCTCAATCGACAGAATAATTGCATGCTTAAGCTTATCGTTCTGTTCCATAGCTTTCAATACAACCAATCCCTAAAAACTAAAATAAAACGCACTGGTTTAAATAAAATAACCTTCAGATAGACTTTGTCATCAAACCTACTGACTTCACACCAGCCTTATGCAGTAAGTTCAATGCCTTGATGATTTCATCATAAGGCACGTCTTTAGCGCCGCCAATCAAAAATACTGTCTTGGGATTGGAAGTAACTTGAGCGCGCGCCTTTGAGATCACTTGCTCGGAAGCCAGATGTTCAATACGGTCGTGATTGACCACCAAACTGTACTTGCACACTCCAGATACCTCAATGATAACCCAAGGATTATCATCGTTAGCAAGAGTTTTTGAATCGATCGCGGACGGCAGATCCACCTCAACACTTTGGGTAATAATAGGTACCGTTGTCATAAAAATTAACACCAATACCAGTAGTACATCGAGCAGGGGGACAATATTAATTTCGGATTTAATTTCTCGTCGTGCTCGTTTTTTGGCCATGTTCTGCCCCAGTTCTTATTTTAGCGTTATCGCTAGTGAAGGCCTGACGATGCAAAATGGCGATGAACTCTTCGGTAAAGTTATCGTAGTTCTGCTCAAGTTTGTTGACACGATGACTCAGACGGTTGAACGCCATGTTTGCAGGAATAGCAGCAAACAGACCAATGGCGGTGGCGATTAACGCTTCCGCTATACCCGGCGCTACCATCTGCAAAGTAGCTTGTTTCACTGCACCAAGCCCGATAAAGGCATGCATAATGCCCCAGACGGTACCAAACAGGCCGATGTATGGACTAATAGAGCCTACAGTGCCAAGGAAAGGAATATTAGTTTCTAAAGTTTGCAGTTCCCGGTTCATCGATATGCGCATGGCACGTGAAGTACCAGTTACCACTGCTTCAAAGGAGTGGCTGTTGGCAAGATGCAATCGGGCAAATTCTTTAAAACCAGCATAAAAAATTTGCTCGGAGCCACTCAATCTATCGCGACGGGTCAGGCTTTCCTGATAAAGACGGGACAAATCGATGCCCGACCAAAATTTATTTTCAAATATTTCCGCTTCACGGGTGGCGTAGTTAAGAATACGGGTACGCTGGATAATTATCGCCCAGGACACGATCGAAAAGCATATTAATACAAGCATAACCAGTTTTACTAAAAAACCTGCTTTCAGAAATAGATCCAAGATATTCATTTAAGTCACTACTATTAAACTCCGCGACAATAAAATAGAAAAGCACAATTGGCTTCATTTTACTGGTTAGGTATCAACACATACAATAATATATCCTCCTAGCTGCTCAGCTATCCGTTAGCATTTTTAGAATGAATTGCGTGGAAGTCAGAGATAGCTAGTTTAAGGAAAAAAGTTTAACTTGCCATAATTATTGTCTGTAACAAATTTGTCTAGATGCACTGAAGCAAAATCATTCACCAATCATACATATCACCACAAACACCACTTGATCACTCATAAAAAAGAACACTGGTAAAAATTATGATTGGCTATCTAGCCTGTTTCATAAAACTATCTAACGCGTATGTTTAGATTATATATATCTTCGAGTAAACACAAATCGACCATCAAAATAATGCATTATTTATAATATATAACCCAAAAATTCATAAATAACAGTGCTTACTATGCGCAAGAGCTATCCCATTAAAAATAGGATAGCTCTTGCGCAATAAAATATTTCTTGGGGCTTGTGTCATGAAAACTTTGTTGAATAAACCTGAATACCCCAAAACTTTTTCCTTAATTATTAAGATTATTCAAGCCATTCATGTAGTGATAAATATAGGAGTCATTTTGTTCAATACGTACACCATGAGCCCATATCTTCCATACTTAGACATCGTAATCTAGTAATGTATTCACGTATACAGAATAACTATTTTATTTGTAACATGTTTATCTCCACTATCTCATACCGAATATCGTAAACGACCATTATACCCATTCTGTAAATAGCTCCCTTTTTCATAAAAAATTATCAGTCTACTTCCTTAATTTCATTATTTAACCTCATATAAATTTTTAGCCAGATAGAATACTTTTCTGACTGCGTGTTCTAATTTTTCCATTTTTAAGCACAGTAACGTTAATGGCAATGCTGCGAATTAAGGTTTTTACCATAATATTATACCTGTTTATTGATGCAGGTTAAGTTCTCGCATCATAGAGGAATATTCATTAACTAAAAAATTCATTTTAAACATCAATAATAGTCGTAATGGCCATGAATGGACTTCCTTGACCGACAACTAAGGAAGGGAAGGCCGAGTAATGCACCATTTCTTATCAATTTGCATCTAACCCATGACTTTTGCCAGAATTATCGCTGAAAATATCACTAATGGTAGGTAAACTCAAAGATCAATTAAGCATGCTATTCTTCAAAGTTTCACCGATGTCTGCCATACTGTGCACAGTTTTTATACCAGCAGCTTCTAGTGCAGCAAATTTCTCAGCTGCCGTTCCTCTGCCACCAGCGATAATAGCACCAGCATGGCCCATGCGTTTATTCCTAGGAGCAGTAACTCCGGCAATATACCCCATCACAGGCTTTGTGATGCAATCTTTGATATAATCGGCTGCTTCTTCTTCCGCACTGCCGCCTATTTCACCAATCATTACAACGGTTTCTGTTTGCGGATCTTGTTCAAACAACTTCAAGATATCAATGAAGTTGGAGCCAAGAATCGGATCACCGCCAATGCCGACGCAACTAGACTGGCCCAACCCGATATCGGTAATTTGCTTCACCGCCTCATAAGTAAGAGTACCAGAACGAGAAACAATACCCACCTGTCCAGGCTGATGTATATAGCTTGGCATGATACCAATTTTACATTCGCCCGGTGTAATGACACCCGGACAGTTCGGACCAATCATACGTGCATTACTTTGCTCCAGCTTGGCTTTAACCGTTAGCATATCCAGCGTCGGGATACCCTCGGTAATACAGATAATTAGCTCGATACCAGCATCGATCGCTTCGAAGATCGAGTCTTTACAGAAGGCAGCCGGAACGTAGATCACCGACGCGGTAGCGCTGGTTTTAGCGACAGCCTCACGCACGGTATTGAATACTGGCAGGCCTAGATGCTCGCTGCCACCCTTGCCCGGAGTTACACCGCCAACCATCTGTGTCCCGTAGGCCAATGCCTGTTTCGAATGAAAGGTTCCCTGGTTACCAGTAAAGCCCTGGCAAATAACTTTAGTATTTTTATCAATCAAAATAGACATTTACTTAATTTCCACTGCAGCAACTACTTGTTGAGCTGCATCAGTCAAACTGGTGGCTACTATGATGTTTAACCTGCTATCGGCCAAACGTTTTCTACCCAACTCAGCATTATTGCCTTCCAAACGTACCACGATCGGTACACTGACGCAGACCTCAGTCATCGCGCCGATGATGCCTTCAGCAATTAAGTCGCAACACACGATACCGCCAAAAATATTGACTAGCACCGCTTTTACTTTTTCATCTGACAAGATGATTTTAAAAGCTTCAGTCACACACTCTTTGGTCGCTCCACCACCGACATCCAGAAAGTTGGCTGGATCACCGCCGTGTAATTTTACGATGTCCATAGTTCCCATCGCCAGTCCAGCGCCATTTACCATACAGCCGATGTTACCATTCAAGGCCACATAGTTCAGCTTCCATTGAGTGGCTTGTGTTTCACGCTCATCTTCCTGAGTATCATCGCGCATTTCGCGCAGTTCTGGCTGGCGGAACAGCGCGTTGCCGTCAATACTGATTTTAGCGTCTAAACAAATCAAATCCCCGTCACCAGTAATCACCAATGGGTTAATTTCCACTAACATTAGATCCCGCTCAAGAAATAGCGTCGCTAAACCTATGAAAATTTTGATAAACTGATTGATTTGATTGCCACTCAAACCCAATTTGAACGCCAATTCTCTCCCCTGATAGGGCTGTGGCCCAACCAACGGATCAAGCGCCACTTTATGAATAAGATACGGCGTTTCTTTCGCAACCTTTTCAATCTCAATACCGCCTTCGGTGGAAGCCATAAATACCACACGGTGAGTGCTGCGATCGACCATCGCACCCAAATACAGCTCTTTAATAATATTGGTAGCTGCCTCCACTAAAATTCGGTGGACAGGTTGTCCCAGTACATCTGTCTGGTAAGTAACTAGGCGTTTTCCTAACCACTGTTCAGTGAAAGCTCGGACCTCTTTTTTTGATTTCAAGATCTTCACACCATCAGATTTACCTCGGCCACCAGCATGAACCTGGCATTTTACCACCCAAAGACCTCCGCCGATTTTCGAGGCCGCCTCTTCCGCTTCATTCGGTGTGTTGCAGACGAACCCCGTCGGCGTGGGCAGACCATATCGAGCAAATAATTGCTTTGCCTGATATTCATGTAAATTCATGATGTTATTCCATATTAGTCTAAAAACATGCCATGGACTCACTACCGTGATTCAGACCCAATGTATCAAAAGGCGACGCCTCATACTAACACTGCAAGTCGCTATACATCCAGCAGTAGACGAGTTGGGTCTTCCAGCATCTCTTTTACCGTGATAAGGAAGTTCACGGACTCTTTACCATCAACTAGACGGTGGTCATAAGAAAGCGCCAGATACATCATCGGCAAAATCACCACCTGGTCATTAACCACCATCGGCCGATCCTTGATGGCATGCATACCAAGGATTGCACTTTGCGGCGGATTGATGATAGGTGTAGATATTAGCGAACCAAAAACACCACCGTTAGTGATAGTGAAATTACCACCTGTCAGGTCATCGACTTTCAACTTCCCATCTCGTCCTTTGATAGCCAGTTCCTTGATATGCTTCTCGATGTTAGCGATGCTCAACAAATCAATATCTTTAAGGACCGGCGTTACTAAACCACGCGGCGTAGCAACCGCTATGCTAACATCAAAATAATTGTGATACACAATATCTTCGCCGTCGATAGAAGCATTAATTTCAGGAAAACGCTTCAGCGCTTCCAAAACCGCTTTTATGTAAAAAGACATGAAGCCCAGACGGACTCCATGACGTTTTTCAAACGTCTCGCCGTACTGCTTACGCAACTCCACCACAGGTTTCATATTTACTTCGTTAAAAGTGGTCAGCATGGCAGTATTGTTTTTCGCTTCCAGCAGTCGTTCTGCGACACGCTTACGCAGACGAGTCATCGGTACGCGTTTTTCACAGCGGCCCTTTAGTGCAATGGCTGGCTCAGCGGAATCAAAACTCTTCTGATTAAGTATATATTCTTCTATATCCTTACGGGTAATCCGTCCTTCCACACCGCTGCCTTTAATGGTTTCAGGCTGCAAATTGTGCTCAGCGATAAGACGACGGCTGGCCGGACTTAGTACATCATTGCACTCTTCCTTCGAAACCGCGGTCTGGCGTTGAGTTGAGGTGTACTCCTGGCTCTGAAATTTTTCCGTAGTCGTCTGACCGGAAATATCAAAAGAACGCAGACGCCCCAAAATTTGCCGGGTGTTCACGATCGCACCTTCATCTTTTAGTCGAGCTTCCAACACACCGGCTTTGGGAGCCGGCACTTCTAACACTACTTTATCTGTTTCAATTTCGACCAACACTTCATCTACTTGAACACTATCACCAACTTTTTTATGCCAACTGACAACGGTGGCATCCGCGACAGATTCAGGTAGCTCAGGAACTAGAATATCTACACTACTCAATTCTCTATTCTTAATCATTAATTAACCTCCAGCGCATCGTCGACCAAATTTTTTTGCTGAATTTGGTGTACAGACAAATATCCCACTGCCGGCGAGGCGGTAGCTGGCCGGCCCGCATAATTTAATGAAGCGCCAGCAGAGATTACTTCGCGAAAATAGTGCTGGCTGCAATACCAGGCACCCTGATTCTGCGGCTCTTCTTGACACCAAACAAAATCTTGCACATGCCTATAAGGGGCCAGCACCTCATGTAGCACCTGTAGTGGGAAGGGATAGAGTTGTTCAATGCGAACAATAGCTACATTTTGCTGCCTGTTTTTGCGCCTCTGATCTAATAAATCATAGTAAACTTTGCCGGAGCACATCACCACGCGTTTTACGCCCTGCGCGTCAAAATCGTCTATTTCCCCTATGGTGGGCTGGAACGTGCCGTTGGCCAATTCATCCAACGATGAAATTGCCATCGGATGACGCAACAATGATTTTGGCGACATAACAATCAGGGGCCTACGCATATTGCGTAGCGCCTGCCGCCGCAGCATGTGATAAACTTGGGCTGGGGTAGAAGGAATGCAGACCTGCATATTCTGTTCAGCGCACAGCTGGAGATAACGCTCCAGCCGGGCGGAGGAATGCTCCGGGCCCTGACCTTCATAGCCATGCGGCAAAAGCATCACCAAACCGCACATCCGTCCCCATTTCTGCTCACTGGAGCTGATGAACTGATCAATTACTACCTGCGCACCATTAGCGAAATCACCAAATTGCGCCTCCCAAATGACTAAAGTGCGTGGCTCCGCGGTAGCGTAACCGTACTCAAATGCTAGCACAGCCTCCTCAGATAACACCGAGTCCCAAACACGGAAAGCGCCCTGATCATTATGAACATGGGCCAAAGGGATATAAATGGTACCATTTTTCTGATTGTGCACCACCGCGTGCCGATGAAAAAAAGTTCCACGCGCGGTATCTTCGCCGGACAGGCGAATTGGGATACCCTCATCCACTAAAGTCGCATAGGCCAAAATTTCGGCGCTGCCCCAGTCAAAAAGCTTTTCACCCCGAGCCATGGCTGCACGGTCATGATAAATTTTGGCCACACGCGGTTGCATCTCCACACTGGCTGGCACTTTGCTCATGCGATAGGCCAGCTCCTGCAGACGCTTACTCTCCATCTTATTCGAGTAGGCTTCATCCCAATCATGATTAAGATAGCGCTGCCAGATAAAGGAGTGCATATTTATTTGCCGCGACTCTTTTACCACGCATTCACCTTGATCCAGAGCAGCACGGAACATATTGACCATTTTCGTGGATTCGGCAAGAGTGACCACACCGGCGACCGACAGGAGATCCGCGTAAATTGTACGCAGCGTCGGATGTTTTCTAATTTTCTGATACATCAACGGTTGAGTAGTACTTGGCTCATCGGCCTCATTATGGCCATGGCGACGATAACATACCAAATCGATCGTAACGTCACGCTTAAAGATATTGCGAAAATCCAACACGACACGGGTCACAAAGACCACCGCTTCTAGGTCGTCAGCATTCACATGAAAAATCGGTGTTTGTACCATCTTTGCAATATCTGTGCAATACTGACTAGAACGAGCATTATGCGGACTAGAGGTAAAACCTATCTGGTTATTGATAACGATACGCACCGTACCGCCAACGTCATAACCGCGTGCCTTGGACATATTAAGGGTTTCCTGAACCACCCCCTGGCCGCTGATGGCGGCATCACCATGCAAAGTTATCGGCAGCACCATGCTGCTATTCTTGTCCAACCGATCAATACGAGCCCGCACTGAACCCATCACGACCGGACTGACAATTTCCAAATGGGAGGGATTGAACGCCAGCGCTAAATGCACCAAGCCGCATTCAGTTTCGATATCCGAAGAGAAACCCTGATGATATTTCACGTCGCCGGTACCCAAATGGTCTTTATGCTTGCCAGCGAATTCATCGAATAGATCTTGCGGGTTTTTTCCTAATACGTTAATCAACACATTCAGGCGACCACGGTGGGCCATACCCAGCACTACTTCCCGAATACCGTGGCTACCAGCGTATCGAACCATCTCTTTTAACATCGGGATTAGAGCGTCGCCTCCTTCCAGCGAGAAACGCTTGGCACCTGGAAATTTGGCACCTAAGTAGCGCTCAATCCCTTCCGCCGCGGTCAATTCTCTGAGAAAACGTTTTTTTTCCTTAGAGCTAAAGTTGAACTTCCCATCACCAACTACCGACTCAACACGATGTTGAATCCAATGTCTTTCTTCGATGTTGGTGATATGCATATATTCAACGCCAATAGCACCACAGTAGATTTTTTTAAGAGAGCCATACAAATCTGCTAATTTCATGGTCTCCCGACCAATGGAGAATGAGCCGACACTGAAATTTTTTTGAAAATCAGCTTTGGTAAAATTATAGAAAGTAGGATTTAAATCAGGTATAGTTTCTTGTTTCCATAATTTTAATGGATCCAAGTTAGCAAGCAGATGACCGTGAAACCGGAAGGCGTTGATTAACTGCAGGACTTTAAACTGCTTGAAATCGATATCCAGGTCGTTAACCGCAGAGGTGTGACGCGTTGCATTCATGGCTAATCGACGAAAATATTCCCGCGTTTTAGAATGGAGTTGATCGGGATCAACTCCAGCGGGCTGTAGCTGTTTAAAAATAGCGTTCCAGCTGACATCAACAGAATCAGGCTCCATTAAAAAATTTTCATAGAGCTGCTCTATATAAGACTGGTTTTCGCCCGCCAGATAGGAAGAATCCAGCCAGACCTTCATTGCGCTGTTCTGCATTTATGATCCCTTAAGCTCAATAAGCGTCAGTTATTGCGGTATAATATAACCTGTTATCAGATTATATAGACGATTCAGCCCTATCCTATAAAATAATCTGATCCGAAGAAACGTTTGAAAAACAACTGCGAATAACTACTAACTGATTTTCAAAAACTTCCAGCTTCATACATACACCATGTGAACGATACCAAAAAAGCACCTTAATCAGGCGCTATGGTTTACTAACATGCTCTTGATGTGGCCAATGGCCTTAGTAGGGTTAAGACCTTTAGGACATACATTGACACAATTCATAATATTGTGACAACGGAAAACACTAAAAGCGTCGCTCAAATTATCAAGACGCGCTTCCTGATGAGTATCGCGGTTATCTATCAAAAAACGATAAGAAGTTAACAAGCCCGCCGGGCCAATAAATTTATCCGGATTCCACCAAAACGATGGACAAGCTGTAGAACAGCAGGCACAAAGTATACACTCATACAATCCGTCCAGTTTAGCGCGCTCATCCGGCGATTGCAGATATTCGCGCATCGGTGGATTGTGCCCGTCATTAATCAAAAACGGCTTAATTTTTTCATATTGTGCATAAAATGCACCCATGTCCACCACCAAATCGCGGATCACCATCAAACCAGGCAATGGACGGACAACTATTTTATGGTTGTCTTTGCGTAACACTGATAATCGAGTAATACAAGCTAAACCATTTTTACCATTTATATTCATACCATCAGAACCGCAGACACCTTCTCGGCAAGAACGACGGAACGAAAGACTGGGATCTTGTTCTTTCAACTGAGTTAGCGCATCCAGCAACATCATATCTCTTCCCTCCTCTTCCACAACGAGGGTATAGTCCTGCATGCGCGGCTTATCGTCTACATCAGGATTGTAGCGATAAATGGAAAATTCAATGTTCATGGCTCATCATACATCCTTAATAGGTACGCATTTTTGGCAAAAACGCCGGTCGTAATGTCGGTTTCATATTCACCTTACGGCGTGTCATGCTATCGCTCTGTGGGAGATACAGCGTATGGCACAACCAATTTTCATCGTCTCGATCCGGAAAATCGAAACGACTATGAGCCCCGCGACTCTCGGTACGAAAATTAGCGGCCTGTGCCGTAGAATAAGCACTATCCATCAAACTATCTAACTCTAGACACTCAATGCGCTGAGTGTTAAATCCAGTGGAAGTATCACCCAAACATGCATAATGTAGTCGCTCACGCATTTCTTTCAACTCCGCCAACCCTTTAGCCATCGCATCTCCTTCGCGAAATACCGAGAAATTACGCTGCATACAAGACTGCAGCGCTTTACGTATTTCTACCGGATTTTCGCCTGTCCGATTGCTATTCCAGCGGTTATAGCGCCTCAGCGACGCCTCAAGATCGGAATCACTGGCATCACGCGATGGTCCCTGTTCTTTCAAAGATTCCTGCAGATGCATTCCGGCGGCACGACCGAATACTATTAGATCAAGCAACGAATTGCCTCCCAACCGATTCGCACCATGCACCGATACACAGGCAATTTCTCCCACAGCAAACAAGCCTGGAACTACCATATCTTCGCCTTGGACGTTAACAGTAATCGCCTGCCCACCTACTTTGGTGGGAATGCCACCCATCATATAATGGCAAGTAGGAATAACCGGAATCGATTCTTTCACAGGATCCACATGGGCGAAAGTACGAGACAGCTCTAAAATACCTGGCAAACGTGACTCCAATACCTCTTTACCCAAGTGATCTAACTTTAATTTGACGTGCTGACCCCATGGCCCTTCACAGCCACGCCCTTCACGAATCTCAATCATGATTGAGCGGGCAAGTACATCTCGGCTCGCCAAATCCTTGGCATTCGGCGCATAGCGCTCCATGAAACGCTCGCCGTGCTTGTTCAGTAAATAACCTCCCTCACCACGGCAGCCCTCGGTGACCAAAACCCCAGAACCAGCGATGCCGGTTGGGTGGAACTGCCACATTTCCATATCCTGTACCGGCACCCCCGCCCGTAACGCCATGCCAATACCATCACCGGTATTGATATGAGCATTGGTGGTGGACTGATAGATACGCCCAGCTCCGCCAGTGGCTAAAATGGTGGCGCGCGTCTTAAAGTAAACCACTTCGTTGGTTTCAATGCATAGAGCTGTGCAACCAACTATCACTCCATCCTGATTTTTCACCAAATCGAGAGCGTACCATTCGGAAAAAATAGTAGTATGGTTCTTCAAGTTCTGTTGATACAACGTATGCAGCAACGCGTGACCAGTACGATCGGCGGCCGCGGCAGTGCGTGCTGCTTGCGCACCGCCATAATTTAGCGATTGACCACCGAATGGGCGCTGATAAATACGACCATCGTTCAACCGAGAAAACGGTAAACCCATATGCTCCAGTTCCAACACTGCTTCAGGACCAATCTTGCACATGTATTCAATGGCATCTTGGTCACCGATATAGTCAGATCCCTTCACAGTATCGTACATATGCCACTGCCAGTCATCTTCATGGTTATTGCCGAGCGCTACAGTAATACCGCCCTGCGCCGATATCGTATGGGAACGTGTAGGAAAAACTTTAGAAATCAAGGCACAAGAGAGCTTCACATGAGAAATCTGCAAAGCAGTACGCAAACCGGCACCTCCAGCGCCAATAACAACGGCGTCAAACTCTCTCACAGGCAAGTTCATTTAAACACTCCACATCACGACGGTTCCATAAAATAAATATATCAATAACACAATAATGATGGTCAGCTGCAGCAATAGGCGTAGCGCCAAAGACTTGATGTAATCAGTTAATACTTGCCACATACCAATCCAAGTATGCACCAAGATGGAAAATAAGGTCAGCATAGTAAAAACTTTTGTCATGGATTTAGCAAAAAAACCATGCCAACTATCGTAAGTGATAGTATCTGCAAAGATTATAAAACCCAACAAATAAATAACGTACAGGCAAATAAGAATAGCGGAAGCACGAACTAATAACCATTCATGTACCCCATTACGTCCTAGTGCCGAGGCATTGCTTAGCATACGAAAATTCCAGCTAAAATAGATAACACTACAGTTAGCAAAAATACAATATTTGCAGTGGTTTTACCCATCGCCAACGTTTTATCCAGATAGCCAAAATCCATCAATATATGACGAATTCCGCCGACAGTGTGATAAGCAATAATTGTCAAAATAACCCAAAAGATCAACTTGATAATGAAGCTCTCCATCACAATGGATACTTGAAAAAAACCTTCGGCGGAGGAAAGAGACAGACCAAGAACCCAGAGCAAAATACCGATTACTACAAATATAATAATACCAGAGACACGATGTAAAATAGAAGCTATCGCAGTTACTGGGAACTGCATTGTTTGCAAATCTAGGTTAATAGGTCTTTGTTTTTTCACTACTTTTACCAGAAAACGGCTTTCCTGACTGGACTCAGAGAGCATTAATGTAATAAAATATGCTACGTGATGTGTTTCACATTTACGGTTTTGTGATTAAATAACACAATGTTCTCCTATTTATAAGGAAATGTAGGAGACATTAAAAAAAGTATATAACTTTCACATTGTAATTACAATTACCATATAAAATAGTTTGTTAACATTTGGACGATTTAGTGACTACGGTCACTAATATTATATTTTGTAATACTACGGACTACGGTATATATCCATATTGACAATTATCGCTATAAATTCTTTATCTCTGATGGTCACAGTCTCTCCTCCATAAACTTCGGTTTATGCAATAATGCGAGAGACACTTTAACCTAACCATGCTGGTTTAAGATGCCTATTAATAGCAAAAATATTATTAATATATCTTTAACAACTAGAACAAACCGTTTGTTCCTCCTAACTTCAGGCTACAGAATAACTCTTGTGCTCTACAACCATGCACACTTCATAAGCATGAGAAAGCATATGGTAAAGTGTCAAGCCCCCGCGATCCATGAACTCTCCGGTACTTATGGTAAATTTATTAATAATAAGAGCTAATTAAGGAGAATATATGGATGACAATAAAGTAACTTTTACTACTCCAGAGAAACACACGCCCATCGACATGGACGTGCTAACCGGAACAATGGGCGAGAAAGAAATCGATATACGCAACCTGGGGAATCAGGGGTATTTCACCTTCGATCCTGGCTTCACTTCCACCGCGTCCTGTGAGTCTAAAATTACTTATATAAATGGTGAAAAAGGTATACTCCTGCATCGAGGTTTTCCAATTGACCAGCTGGCGCTGCAATCCAGTTATCTGGAAGTGTGTTATATCTTGCTGTACGGAGAAACACCGACCAGTGAACAGTATAAAGAGTTCAGCACGATCGTCACGCGTCATACCATGCTCCATGAGCAAATTACCTACTTATTCCACGGCTTTCGCCACGATTCGCACCCAATGGCGGTAATGTGTGGGATAAGCGGCGCACTGGCAGCTTTCTACCATGACTCGCTAGATGTCAACGTCGAGCGCCATCGAGAAATTGCTGCTTTTCGCCTACTATCGAAAATGCCCACCATTGTCGCTATGTGCTACAAATATTCACTTGACCAACCATTCATTTATCCGCGCAACCATCTCTCCTATGCTGGCAATTTTCTGCACATGATGTTTGCCACCCCTTGTGAAGATTATGTAATCAATCCCGTATTAGAACGCGCCATGGATCGTATCCTCATCCTGCATGCTGATCATGAGCAAAACGCTTCTACCTCAACAGTGCGTATCTCTGGCTCCTCAGGGGCTAATCCATTTGCCTGTATCGCCGCTGGCATCGCTTCACTATGGGGACCAGCACACGGCGGCGCTAACGAGACCTGTCTACGCATGTTGGAAGAAATTAATAAAGTAAAACATATTCCCGAGTTCATCAAACGCGCCAAAGATAAAAACGATCCGTTCCGTCTTATGGGCTTTGGTCACCGAGTTTATAAAAATTACGACCCACGGGCCACCGTGATGCGTGAAACTTGTCATGAAGTGCTAAAAGAACTCAATTTATCAGACGACCTGCTAGCAGTAGCTATAGAGCTAGAGCATGTTGCTCTACACGATCCCTACTTCATCGAACGCAAACTTTATCCGAACGTGGATTTTTATTCCGGTATTATTCTTAAAGCAATGGGAATTCCATCGACCATGTTTACCGTAATTTTTGCTATGGCCCGAACAGTTGGCTGGATTGCCCACTGGAAAGAAATGCATGACAACGGTCTCAAAATCGCCCGGCCACGCCAACTCTATACCGGCTATGCCCAGCGTGATTTCCATAGCCAAATTAAATAAATTAAACAGCTGCTTAGAAATCTACCTCCCTATTTCTCAGGAGGTTGTGATGAATACTGCCGACGCTGGGATTTGCATTTAGGCCATTACTTTCACATGTGAGCTGCACTATCCAAGTGATTTTCCTTATTATTTAGAGGTTTACATTCTATCCTGCTGGAAAACATTAAACTGGATACCCATGTGATGATAACATAAACATATTTTTACAACATCGGCTAAGACCAACAGTCTCTGACTACCCAACCTGTAAGGTTATCTCAGCACTTCATCACAGGCAACTCTAGAGAAAGGAAACCCAGGATAAAATTTAGGAAGATACATTCAGTATCCACATGGCACTATACTATCTGACGAATAAGTCCTACCGATATGCAGCACCATCACTCCAAATACGGCACTGCTCTTCCAGGTTTATGAGCATCTTCAGCAATATCACCCATTCGCTCTCTCAAAAATATATCGCGTTTATTGCAAACCATGCATCCTAAAACCGGAAAATATTTCGTTAGTTTGCTTATAAGCTTAGTTTTCTAACCTAAGCTATTCATGACTACTGGATCCGCCGTCAAGCAGGGTTAGCGATATCGATAAAGGTTACATCAACATTATGCTGGCGTGCCAACCACTCACCGAGGGCGCGAATACCGCCACACTCGGTGGCATGATGTCCGGCGGCGTAAAAATGCAGCCCCATCTCTCGGGAAATGTGGATGGTCTGTTCAGAAACTTCGCCGCTGATAAACGCATCCATACCGGCACGAGCTGCAAGCTCGATAAAACCCTGACCACCGCCTGTGCACCAGGCTAGCTGTTTAATTTGTGTCGGCGCATTTTCGTTGCAATGCAGTACAGAACGCTTTAGCTTTTGCGCCAGCCGATGACGCAAAGCTTCACCATCCAGCGGCGCGGAAAATTCTCCATGAGGCACCAATGGCTCAAGCAAGCCGGTAACACGGATATCCAGCGCTGCCGCCAGTTGCGCGTTATTACCTAATTCTGGGTGGACATCCAGCGGCAGATGCCAGGCATAAAGGTTGATATTGTTGACCAGTAACGTTTTCAGCCGTCGATGCTTCATACCATTGATTATCGGTGATTCGTTTTTCCAAAAATAACCATGGTGCACTATCACAGCGTCAGCTTTCTGATCCAATGCAACATCTAGCAACGCCTGCGAGGCAGTAACGCCGGTAATAATACGTTTCACCTCCTGACTGCCCTCCACCTGCAAACCATTGGGGGCATAATCCGACATCGTGTTGCTGTTAAGTTTCTGATTAATAAGTTGTTCAAGTTCAGTATTTAGCATTGTTTTGGGTCTCTTATATGGGTTATTCAACAATACACCACGAATTTTTGCATATATAAAGCGGCTACACTCCATGGGGCGCTTGAACATAATCAACGATCAGCGGAAATCCAGTTTGACGCAAAACGCATCAGACCAGCTATACAGCTAATGCAGAAATTTTACAGAAACCATCCTTGCATTAAAAAGAGAAACGTACCACTAAAGTCAAAACATTCGCCGGCCTGAGTAGTGAAACTAAAAATACAAAATAAAGAGCAGCAGTGATCACGGTTGTGAAGCAGCTCACTGCCAGATACTGTGATTAGCAACCAAATCTCCGTTGACAAACAACGACACGAAAAAGTTTTACCATATCTCCGATCAATAAATATTTGATCGAAAAAACTTACTAATCATCCATAAGCGGTTGTATATCTAGACTATGCTTATCGTCGCATCATAGAACCAGGAGACCGTGTCAACTGAAATAACGAACTTCCTTAAGTAGGGATATAACTCGAAAATTAAAACAGTTAGTGGAACATAACATTGGCTAAAACACCAGGTAGATAAAATAGCTCCATATCAATTCATTCAACTAATAAAAAATGCCGTTCTTGCGTAAACGCTGTGGATAAGCCCCTATGCTGATAATAAACACCATACGTAGCTACAATGCTCAATGGCAATCTAAGAAGAAAATCAGAGCTGGCGTCCAAAGACAGCATCATGCCCATCCTCATAACTTTTACTTACATGATGATAATCAAATGCACAATAGTATAAGCTAGTACTTACCCTTAACGCGCGAGGAAAGTATGACAAACAGACAAAGCAATTCGTATCATAAATCAATGGAAAACGTAGCTAAACGCAGTTTACAATTTTTATTGCCAGTGATTTTATTAAATAAATTGAATGTTTTTATAATTTAAGAATAAAATAATCAATTTTATCCAGGAAATAATCTATCTATGACAAAGACAAAATTTCTAATTAGGTGCACTATCACAACTCCAGCATTAAACATAGAGCACTGACGTTATGGTTAGATAGCTCAACCATAGCTACTAGTTGAGCTAATAAAACTGCTTTACACCATTTAGATATGGTCATCAAAATTGTATTGATGTTAAAACAATTTTGCCTAATGTCGTTATTTATAAAGTTTTATAAAATCTATTTTAGTTATCAATGTTCCTCTATATGGCCTAGCCCTCCATCTACATCAATAAACAAGAAACAATGCTATAATGTCATGAAAACTAAACTGGCAAATAGCTTATTATTAAATCTTTTGGTCTAAAGGAAGTTGATAAAGGTGCATGAAAAGCATAATACACAGTCAAAAAAACGGGCAAATGTCATGTAATGGACCGTGGATTAACCACTATAACATACAATCATCTGCTCTGACCTATCGCTTAGTTGTGACAGATGCAAAATATGACGACCTGAATGTTTGCAAAAACATGACAACAAAATTAAAAATCACCATAAGGATTATGTACGCAAAAATCAGACGGCTGCTACTTTTATACCAAAAAGGGGAGTGTTACCCAGACCAAAAAGGGGAGTGCTACCCAGTTATGTTTGATAGAAATCAAACAGTCACCAATCAACTTTAGTTAACAGGAAATAATCACCAATAAAAAACTCTATTACCCGATCCATTTTGACAGAGACATCCATGTTACGAATAAAACGACCATTCAACAAACTTCTAATACAAGATTATAATTTTTAAATAAGGCATCATGGTACGCACTTTGAATAAAATGACTGACAAATCTACCTATCACCAAAAGAATGGCTTGAACAACCTGTTAATAACAAGACTTAATTAAAAAAAGAGCTCAACGACAAATCAATTTATTCAGTTATTCGGAATGTTAACGGGGAATATTTTTAAAAGTTCTAAATTTTATGCATTGTAGCTATCTTTCGTGATTGGTAAAATAGACGGATTTCATTTTTCATCCCATCTTGCAGGATTATCCTTCAGTTATGTTAAAAAAATTTCGGGGCATGTTTTCCAATGACTTGTCCATCGACTTGGGTACTGCCAATACCCTTATTTATGTAAAAGGACAGGGCATTGTCCTGAACGAACCTTCCGTGGTTGCTATCCGTCAAAACCGCGCCAGCTCACCGAAAAGCGTAGCGGCAGTCGGCTATGAAGCAAAACAGATGCTGGGTCGTACACCTGGCAATATCGCAGCCATCCGTCCGATGAAAGATGGCGTTATCGCCGACTTTTTTGTAACGGAAAAAATGCTGCAATACTTTATCAAACAGGTCCACAGCAACAGCTTTATGCGCCCAAGTCCCCGTGTGCTAGTCTGTGTGCCTGTGGGGGCAACCCAGGTGGAACGCCGTGCCATTCGTGAATCTGCCCAAAGTGCAGGAGCCCGTGAAGTATTTTTGATTGAAGAACCAATGGCAGCTGCTATTGGCGCAGGCTTGCCAGTTTCCGAAGCTACCGGCTCGATGGTAGTGGATATCGGCGGCGGGACCACGGAAGTCGCCGTTATTTCGCTAAACGGTGTGGTATATTCTTCATCAGTTCGCATTGGCGGTGATCGCTTTGATGAAGCTATTATTAACTACGTGCGCCGTAACTATGGATCGCTGATTGGTGAGGCAACGTCGGAACGGATTAAACACAGCATCGGCTCAGCTTATCCATACAATGAAATGCACGAGCATGAGATAGAGGTACGTGGACGAAATCTAGCCGAAGGCATACCGCGCGGTTTTACCTTGAACTCCAATGAAATTCTTGAGGCTCTACAGGAACCATTGACCGGTATCGTCAGCGCGGTCATGGTCGCGCTGGAACAGTGCCCTCCAGAACTAGCGTCGGATATATCAGAGCGCGGCATGGTGCTTACCGGCGGTGGTGCATTATTACGTAATCTCGATCGTCTGTTAATGGAAGAGACAAGTATCCCAGTAGTAGTGGCAGATGATCCACTGACCTGCGTCGCCCGCGGCGGCGGCAAGGCGCTTGAGATGATTGATCTCCACGGCGGTGATTTATTCAGCGAAGAATAACTTTCTTTAAAAGGGAAACATCCATCCCGATAAATGCCGATTATGGATCATTCCGATCCGCACCTCTTTTTATTGAGGGAAACGCATAATTTATGAAGCGAATTTTTAGCAGAGCCCCCACTCTACAGCTACGACTTTTTTTGACAGTGATAATGGCCATTGCTGTTATCATAGCTGATAGCTGGCTGAGTATATTCGTTAAAGTTCGCACTTACATGGATACAGCCGTCAGCCCATTTTATTTTCTGGCAAATGGTCCGCGCCAGATATTGGACAATGTATCACAGATACTGAAGAGCCGTGAACAACTAATGCTGGAAAACCGTGTTCTGCGCCAGGAATTGCTGCTAAAAAACAGCGAGCTACTGCGGCTAAGTCAGTATAAACAAGAAAACGCTAGGATGCGCGAGCTCTTAGGATCGCCGCTGCGTCAGGATGAGAAAAAAATGGTTACTCAGGTGATTTCCACCAGTACTGATCCTTATAGCGATCAAGTGGTGATAGACAAGGGAACTGACAACGGCGTATATGTTGGCCAACCAGTCATCAGCGACAAAGGCGTAGTAGGACAGGTGATCGCCACAAATAAGCTTACCAGCCGAGTATTATTGCTTTGTGATGCATCGCACGCGCTGCCGATCCAAGTACTACGTAACGATATTCGCGTGATCATGGTCGGCAATGGTTGCAGAAAAGATCTGCAGTTAAAGCATTTGCCGAATAATATTGATATCCGCGTCGGCGATGTGTTAGTGACTTCAGGCCTGGGCGGCCGCTTTCCGGAAGGTTACCCAGTGGCCGTGGTATCATCGGTTAAAGTGGATACACAACGGGCCTACACTGTAATCCAGGCGCGACAGACCGCTGGTCTGTCTCATTTGCGTTACATGCTGCTACTACGGAACGCTGATACGCGCGGTAAAGTGCCGTTGCCGCCGCACGAAGTCCACCGGGTGGCCAATGAGCGACTAATGCAGAGGATGCCAAAAGAATTACCGCCCCTATAGCTACCATCGAATCACCTATGCTTACCTCTACCCCGCCTACGGCGGGCAATTGGCTGTTTCCGGATATAAAGGCTACTAGCAACCGAAAAAACAGCACGCTAACTGCTCTTAACATTGGTAGGCAGACTGATCCCAGAGTCAATCTCTACCAAGAGAGCAGCATACGCCCATATTCTGGGGCTGACAGATCTATCCCTAGAGATATACAGAACACCATTACAGCAAAGCTAGCCATGACCACGCCAGCAAAATGTTTACTGTTCAATGGAGGAGAGGCAGATTCACAGCAATGAATCGGTATTACTGTCACAGCGGCTGGATTATCTGGATCTCCTTTATTATCGCTATTATTTTACAAATTATTCCTTGGCCACCGCCGCTTTATCTATTCCGGCCTTCTTGGTGTAGTCTACTGCTAATCTACTGGGTTATGGCGCTACCACATCGGGTCAATGTGGGAACCGGTTTCGTGCTCGGACTGATTATGGATTTGATTCTCGGTTCAACGCTTGGCGTGCGGGCACTAGCACTAAGTATTCTCGCATATCTAGTGATATTTAAATTACAGTTATTCCGTAATATGCCCCTTCGACAACAAGCACTGATTGTAATACTGCTGTCATTAACCACCCAGGTGATCATATTCTGGTTAAAATTTCTAGTGACTAATATTTTATTCCGGCCAGAAATATTTTGGAGCAGTATGGTGGACGGAGTTTTATGGCCTTGGCTATTTTTGTTGATGAATAAAACCCGCCGCCAATTTACCCTATAGTTAGGAATAGCCATACACACGATTTATAAGGCATTTTATTCCCCAACGCAAAGCACTATAATAACCGCATTGTTTGATATGGTCTTTTTGAATAATTAACGTCTTCGTCGAAAGAACAACTCCAAACAGGAAAAAACGACCGTAACTAGCTTCGTTAACAATGTTCCCAGAAAATCCCTCTAGCTGTAAAAACAAAAGTTTAAAATCACTAATTAATAAAGCTATAATAAGGATTCATCAAACGAAATTTACTAATTATGGTTCGATGCCATAACTGCCCACTAGTATAGCAGAATAAAATCACTCAAAACCCAATATAATTAACTGCATTGATGAAGAAATAAATCTTTCCCCTGGCGATACGAGCATTGTAAAGCTTTATAATGAATATCCCTCTACTGCTCCTGGACTCCACCTACATAAATAAAAAGATTAAAAATATTAATGTCATATAAAAACTTCAACTCAAAATAATATTCACTATCACTCTTATATTACTAGACCAAAGAATTTTAGTGAAAGTGAATTGGCAAATCAAATAACACACGGTTAAGAGATAATGCCACATCTGGCACAAGCAATATATGACGGTTGATAAGCACGATACATAACATCACTTACTCTGATATATCGCTTAGCAATGTACCGAATACAAAAGCACTACTAAAGTTTGCAATTTTACCAAACAAATTAAAAAAGATACTTAAGAACATCTAAGATACACATGCTACCCATAATAAATTTTAAGTTAAAAATCAATCCACTCATCACCACTGAAAAATGCCTGCAATTGTTTAAACTATCACAATAAAATCTAGCCACTAACATCTAACACGAAAGAACAAATAATAAAAAAGCTCGGATACCATCCGACTTCACTTTGACGGAGCTAGCCATGTCAAAATAAAAATCTATCGACTGACTTCTGACATTACCAAATTACAATGCCTATCTAGGGAAAGACAATGACCATTAGTCGCTCATTCAAACAAAATTATTCAACTATCTATCCGCTACCATATGAGTAGGTTGCAACCTTCTAAGTTGAAAAATTCTGCGGCGGTTAAATTTACTCAACAAAGCACCGTGGACTATATTGTAGCACAACTAGGCACTACGCGGAGCATGTCCCAAACTTGAAAATAAAAGTTAATTCGTTGGTTAGAGCAGCCTGCTATTATGCGTTATTAACTCAGAAGCGCAAAAGGAATCTACGACCGCTGAATTAATAATCTCGGCAATCTCTACAAAGACTTAGTCCGTCGGGATATTACCTGGTATGAAGGCAACGTTCGTCGATATAGGCTGGAGAAATACTTTTCCTACACACCTCGAATATTATGCCTTATACTGAGCACTGGATCGGTGAAGAAATAAAATATTTCCCAATGCGCGATATCTCCGCATTGGACTGCATATATATGGAGTAAATCATTAAAGATACACTTGGAACCAATAGAGCGTGATTAACCACTAACATTACTCACATTACTCTACCGTCTAACTATTTAGTATTTATGTCTGGAGCAACTCATATAAGTATTTAGCAACGCGAAAATAAAGCGATCAGACTAAAGAGATAACCACCATCTATAATTAATACCGGTGTTTTCATCGGTTACCGTAATGTATATGAAAGAATCTCAATACCAATATTGAACCACTCAGGACATCATCCAACTTCGGCTACGTAATCTTGGCGGTATCATTATTATCGACTTTATCGATATGAGCAATGAAGAGCACCAGCAGATGGTGTTGCACTAATTAGAGCAAGCGCTGAGAAAAGCCTTAAAGGCTGATGAATCCCATGTTTTGGCTTAAATGCAAAATTTTGTCAGCAAGAAAGTGAAGGTACAAATCAACCCTCTCTAAGCCAATAGCAGTTCGAGTTATTGATCATGTAGACCATCTACAACAACTAGAGACATAATGCATTAGTGAAGGACACGTAACAAAAAGCAATAAAATAAGCTACAACAAATACCAGAAGATACTAATAGCGATAAGCACCATTTTAAGATTATATAGTATAGTAGTATCTAAAATTTTCACGGATGTTAACTGCATCATCAAATCTGGATCACTGACGTTATCGTCAGTATACTTTCACCCCTGGTTATGAAAGAATAAAATTGTTCAAGTCTCTGTATAGTGACAACTTGAGTCATTTTATTCAAAGCATGTACCATTGTCATATTTATACCTTATTTGAATATAGTCATTTGGTAATGTCAGTTTCTACCAAATAACTATTTTACTCGTGATATCGTAGCTCTTTCTGCCATAACGCAAAGAGGGGTGAATAGTTAATCTTTATTTTTTTGAACTGTATGTTCTGACTTTACATTCACCTTCGCCAAAAACTCTCAGCTTAACATCATAATAAGTAATGTTGCCACGAGTCGATGGTTTTCATAATATTAACGTTTTATCCTGTTTATCGATGCAAAATATAGAGTCCTAGCAACTATATAAAGGGGAAGTATTAATAATTAAAAAATGGAAGCGTCGTCAAATTCCTACAAATAAACAACCTGTCACTCAGAATATTGACTACCAATTGCAATATAAAAAAACAATATGGATCAAAACGAAAGTTTTTAATTCGTAAGCTCAAGGAGGCCAAACTCATAAACACCCAAAAGAGTTTAGGAAACTGTATGGTATTATGATAAATCTATTGTCCACTCGCAGTTTTTTAAATTATGACAATTGAATTAACGCATACATTTTTTGCTCACTCGCGATAATAGGCTAACATTTATTCAATGTTTAACGCCTGCTAGAGACATTTAACTGGCTTCGGCAAACCAGCGATTTTAGCAGCTTGCTTTGCCGGCCCTTGAGGAAATAGGCGAAAAAGATAGCGACTATGGCTTTTCTCCTTACCATACTTCTGAGCCATCGCCTTAACTAACATGCGAATCGCAGGCGAAGTATTAAACTTCAAATAAAAAGCGCGTATGAAATGAATCACCTGCCAGTGCGCTTCGCTAAGTGTGATTCCCTCTAGTTGAGCAATTTCCACGGCTAATGCCTCACTCCAATCCCTGTAATTAGTCAAATACCCCGAAGTATCGGTGGCAATTTCTAAGATGCTTAATTTGCATATATTTTTATCAAATTTATGAATGATCGTACGATCCATCGTAAACCCAAAATATTTAATAAACTAAAAAATATTATACAATAAAAAATAACAATTTTGCGAATATTATTGATTGCACTACCATCAATAATATTGATGATTTCCACAAAATATTTCTTACAGAAAAAATAAAAACTACACTAATAGCCAGTGACATTGCGGAAATATACAGGCAAATTTAGTAATCATCTGTCATAAGCAGCAGGTAAACTAGTGTGCTAACAATAGCGGCCAGAGCTGAAAAATACAGAGCCATAGAGAACAAAAAATAAGTATTGCGCAATACCTTGTAGGTGATTAACGCAAAATGCTCTTTACAACTAGATAGACTCTGTCTATAGTACACCCTGTTATTGGGGGAATGGCTGAGTGGTTGAAAGCACCGGTTTTGAAAATCGGAAGTGCATAAGCGTTCTAGAGTTCGAATCTCTATTCCCCCGCCAAATTTATTAGTGCATTATACTGATTTTCTCGCTACTAAGAAAGTATATTCTGTAGGTGATATTTCTTCCCTTCCAATTACATCATAAAATATGTAATTAATTTTGCGTCTCAACTACCCAGGCGTTTTTTGATAGTACGTCTATCCATCTATTACTACACACTACTCTCATAAATACTCCTTCGTCATATAACTATTTTGATAAAACATCTTTTCTGATTATTCAATTTGTACAGCTATACTGATGAATTTGAAGACCACTCAAAAGCTATGATTGGCCAAGTAGATTCCGTCATGGCCAGCAACCTAATTTAATTTTATCTTTGTCTGTCGCTAACAGCATTTTTAGAGCTGGGCGGTAGAAACGCAAATACTGCACGTTTCAGCTCTTAACAGGCTCTGTAATACCATCAAATTTGCAAAATCTACACAATGCATTCTTGCCCTCATCAGATTTCTACTTACCTCCGATACTTCTTTATTCAGCTAGCACCTATCATTAACAACCTGATACCTAAAAATTTACACAAACTAACCTAAAGTAAAGAATGTTAGTTCCCCGTAGAATCAATCACAAGATCGTCTGTTTAGTCATCCTCGAGCACAATCAGAGCAAAATAATCATCCAATTAAAGTGACTGATTATCTTATTTTCAGGAATTTCCTATTAAATCAATTAAATTATCGGATGCACCCTTGATTTCCCTTGCATGCCCCCACATTTAAGCTAGGCGTATTTTACGGGAGGTCTCATGATTGCCAGCAAATTTAGCATAGGACAGCAAGTTCGGCATAAATTGCTAGGATATCTGGGTGTCATCATTGACGTAGATCCAGAATACTCCTTGGAGAAACCTTTATTAGATGAAATTACGGTTGACATTAGCTTTCGCACATCTCCTTGGTATCATGTAGTTATGGAAGATGCAGATGGCAAACCGATCCATACCTATTTGGCGGAAGCCCAACTAGGTTATGAAGTTGCTCCAGTGCACCCGGAGCAACCGACGCTAGATGCATTGGCCGAATCTATCCGTTTACAACTTCAGGCACCCCGTTTGAGAAATTAATGTCTCCACTGATAAAAAATGGCCGATAGAGGTATTGATCATGTCAATTTTAGTGGATATCGCCATTAATAGATACACTATAACAAATAGTGCTTTGCCGGATATATCATCAACCTTCAAACAAGAAGATAGTCCTCATAGTTTAAAGGATACCGCTGATTATTGCAGAGCTCAGGCAATTCTTAAATTTGGATAACTCAATTAAATATATTATTTATAAACATTATGCTCTCTGGAAACAAACTTCGCGCTGGTATTTACTACCCGGATATAGATATCAGTGTGCCAGAACAGTTATCTATATATACCACTGCACATGACATGCAGATTCCGTTCAAAGTACAACCATTTACTTTTGTATATAACAGTGAAATACTAGAAGAGGTAATTAGCGTGGAGTAACACCTATGGCTTTACGATTTCTTTTCGCCTAATTTGCCATGATTCAAACTCATATACCAGCATGGACCATCCTGTCCATGCACCTTACCAGTTCAGTTAAATGTGACATAGAGCCGTAATTCAATAATATTTCATATATCTATTATTAGTCTACTCCCGAGCTAGGATATGATCCTAGCATTGACATAAACTATATTTTTATCACAACGGCCGCTTCCGAAGCATAAAACATATTAAATAAGGATGGCTAATAGTAGTATCATCATTATAACCATCTAAGTTTGAGTTGCATCGTCATTGCACCACTCCGAACCGAGCAAATTTTATATT
Organism: Sodalis sp. Ffu; assembly: GCA_024748595.1. Taxonomy (GTDB): domain Bacteria; phylum Pseudomonadota; class Gammaproteobacteria; order Enterobacterales; family Enterobacteriaceae; genus FFU. The sequence goes on from CP072944.1 coordinate 628,793, forward strand.
ATAATTTGCACTTTGCAGTCTTTTTGGAGATCTTATGCACACATTGTGGCGAATTATTTCCAGCCCCTTCAAGTGGAGTTGGCGTTTTCTGAGTTTTATCCGTGAATTGATCCTAAATTTATTTTTAATCGCAATTATTATCGTGATAATACTCCTTTATCTGCATCTCCATCACATTACGCCGAAGTTAACAAAAGGCGCGTTAGTCATGAACCTTGCAGGCATAGTTGTAGATAAGCCAGCGATGCATAATAAATTCCGGCAATTCGAGCATGAATTATTAGGTTCCTCTCGCAACCTATTTCAGGAAAATTCATTGTTTGACGTGGTGGACATACTACGTCAAGCAAAAAACGATGCCAATATTACCGGGCTAGTGCTATTGCTGAAAGATTTCGCAGGTACTGATCAGGCTTCATTGCAGTACATAGGTAAAGCACTGCGTGAATTTCGAGACAATAATAAACCAATTTATGCTATCGGAAATAACTATAGCCAGGCACAATATTTTCTTGCCAGCTATGCCAACAAAATTTATTTGACACCGCAGGGCTCGGTAGACTTGCATGGTATCGCCACCAATAGATTTTATTACAATTCATTGCTGGATAAGCTAAAAGTTAATAGCCATATTTTTCGCGTAGGTACCTACAAATCTGTAGCCGAACCTTTTCTACGAGATAATATGTCCGACGCTGCACGGGATGCAGACGGGCGATGGGTAGGACAGCTTTGGCAACAGTATCTGAATACTGCAGCAGCAAACCGGCAGATAATGCCGCAACAATTATTCCCTGGAGCTCAAACGATACTTGCCGGTTTGCGCGCCGTCAGCGGCGATACCGCCAAATTTGCTTTAAATAACAAATTGGTTGACGAAGTAGCTTCCTATTCCGTCATTGAGGAGGAGATGATAAAGGCCTTCGGTTGGAACAAAAAGAATAAGTCGTTCAATGCTACCAACATCTATGATTACCAGCTGACTTCTCCACCACAACGGGGCGGGCAGATCGCAGTGATCTTTGCCAATGGTGCCATTATCGACGGACCGAAAACTTCAGGAGCGGCCGGCGGCGACCATACCGCAGACCATATCCGCAATGCTCGTTTGGATCCGGATATCAAAGCTATCATCTTACGGGTGAATAGCCCGGGCGGCAGTGTTAGCGCCTCGGAATTAATCCGTTCAGAATTGGCCGCCACACGCGACAACGGTAAGCCAATTGTAGTATCTATGAGTGGCATGGCAGCATCAGGGGGATACTGGATATCCACACCGGCAAACATAATCATCGCCAGTGAGAGTACTCTTACTGGCTCTATTGGTATCTTTGGAATGATCAATACTGTTGAAAACTCCTTAGGCAGTATTGGCGTACATACCGATGGCGTTACTACCTCTCCATTGGCAGATGTCTCGATGACTAAGACACTGCCAACTGAGTTTGCACAAATGATGCAGCTCAATGTCGAAAACAGCTATAAAAACTTTATTACTTTGGTTGCACAATCCCGTCACAAAACACTGGAGGAGATAGATAAAATAGCTCAGGGACGCGTATGGATCGGCAATGATGCATTGAAAAATGGACTAGTGGATAATTTGGGAGACTTTGACGACGCGGTGAATAAAGCTGCTAAACTAGCAAATTTAAAAGAATATCAGTTGAATTGGTATATGGATAAACCAAGTTTGATGGATATACTACTGACACAAACTAGTACATCGGTTTATGCTATGATACTAGCACTGATGCAGTATTGGCTGCCCGTACCTATCAACCAGGTGAGCGATTTACTGCATGAGAGCTTAGGATTTAATTGGAATGATCCAAAAAATTGCTATGCTGTCTGTCTGTCGTGCGGGCAGAAGCAATAGAATATAAATCGTCATTATGCCGGTAAATTGTCCTAATTTCCTTAATTAATTTTTCTTTCACCTCTCACATCAATTCCTCGCTGCACATGGTAGATAGTGTTATTTGTCGCGTACTTTATCTGAAGAGGCTATATACCGATCCAAAACCATTTACGGCGTAAACTTGTTACTATCCTCTGTAAACGTTCTATAGCAATTAAATCAATAATCTAGTCTAGTTTGGATTCTTTATGTTTTTAGCATGTTTTTAAGGTCAGAGCCGATGATTTCATACCTACTGTGGTATATTCGGATTAATTATCACATGGAGTTTTCACCAAAGTATAACGCTTGTCTGACTAATAGATAGACAACTTTTTCAAACAGATCTTTCCGTAACAAAAAACTTTTAAATCATTCATTGAGTGAGCTACAAGGCTTTCATACACTCTTGCAATATTCTACTTTATACAGTTTCCGGAATTCCAATTGCATCAATAAAAATACTAGAAAAGTTAACGTCATGCCACCAAGAGCTGAAATATATTAAAAGTATTAGTAAGATGATTTGTTTTACTATTAAAAAAATTAGATTTATTCAACAAAACTCACGCGAATATATGTTATTGACTAAAAAATCACAATCGGCTAATACCCCAATAACCAGCCTGTTATGCTGGTTGCAGAAAATAATATCTAGGTGGAAACCATCGTGATAGTACCCGCTGCATTGAAGTAAGACGAGTGGTATGCAGAACCTTAATTAATAAGAAAAAGGATCAGCGATAACTAGATCTATTAATCTATTAACCAAGCCTACTGAAATCTTTTGCCAAAAACTTTATTATTGCCATCAGGACTATCAACGGATAAATCCAGTATAATTAACTTGCTTTAATTAATTACTTAAATCAGATTTAATGACGGTGGCAATTATTTATTGCCAACTAGCCTTTATATCTTAATTTTTATCAGGAGAACATATGGAGATAACAAAAGCTTCCACCGACGCACAAGCAATCCCCTCACCTCCAGCATGGAGCAAAACAGATACCTTGTGGATGTTGGGCCTTTATGGCACGGCTATCGGCACAGGAGTCCTGTTTTTGCCTATAAATGCAGGTATAGGCGGATTACTACCACTACTTATTATGGCGATAATCGCTTTCCCAATGACTTTTTTTTCTCACCAAGGAATGACGCGTTTTGTGTTATCTGGCAACAGCAAGTGTAATAACATTACCGATGTAATTAAGGAGCATTTTGGCTACCGAATTGGCAACCTGATCACCTTATTATATTTTTTCAGTATTTACCCTATCTTACTAGTCTACAGCGTCGCAATTACTAACACCGTTGAAAGTTTTATTGTACATCAGCTTGGTTACAGTGCTCCACCGCGTACACTATTGGCGCTGCTGCTGATAGTCGGCTTGATGATTATCATCTGGTTAGATAAGGATATTATTATTAAACTAATGAGTGTTCTAGTTTTTCCTTTTATCGCAGTGCTAGTGTTCCTGTCGTTTTATTTGATTCCTTACTGGAGCGGTGCTATTTTCAATGCGCCGCTAGTACAACCACAAGCCAACGGAAATGGACTGCTTAGCACGATATGGCTATTAATACCAGTCATGGTATTTTCATTCAACCACTCACCGATCATCTCTTCTTTCGCCATATATAAACGTGAAGAATGTGGTGACCAAGCAGAGTCTAAATGCTCACGTGTCCTAGCCTGCAGCCATCTGATGATGGTCTTAACGGTAATGTTCTTCGTCTTTAGCTGTTCCTTCAGCCTAACTGCTGAAAATATGCAAGAAGCGAAACAACAGAATATTTCTATACTCTCCTACTTAGGAAACCACTTTGATAACCCATTTATTGCTTCTTTGGGGCCGATCATCGCCTTTGTCGCCATAGCTAAATCCTTCCTCGGGCACTATTTTGGCGCTAGCGAAGGGTTTAACAGCCTGCTATCATCTGTGTTGCGCTCTTGTGGCAAAGAGATTTCTACTAACACAATGAGCAAATGGATCGCGGTGTTTATGATGCTAACTGCCTGGCTGGTTGCCATTGTTAACCCAAGTATCCTTGGCACGATCGAAACTCTAGGTGGGCCAATTATAGCTATGTTATTATTTTTAATGCCTATGTACGCCATTATAAAAGTGCAGGCAATGGCTTGCTATCGCGGCTTAGCAAGCAACTATTTTGTTTGGATAGTAGGACTCATAGCCCTAACAGCAATACTATATAAACTGCTTTAGTTTTCACCTCCATAACAACTAAATACGTTTCGATGGGCTTCGAAATACTTACATATGATAAGATCTCTTTGTCTTTAGACACATTATATATCACGACCATTGCTAAGTATTTCTTGACTCTTTTTTTGCAATAAAATATATTATCTAAAATTTTTGCCGATATAGCTCAGTTGGTAGAGCAGCGCATTCGTAATGCGAAGATCGTAGGTTCGAATCCTGTTATCGGCACCATTAAGATATATAATAATCCGGGAACAACATAATATATTCTACATTATGTTTAGACACATTACATTGAACAAGCCCTGGCAGGGGCGGAGAGATTCGAACTCCCAACACCCGGTTTTGGAGACCGATGCTCTACCAATTGAACTACGCCCCTCAAAGTGGCGTGACGGTGCGGACGGGACTTGAACCCGCGACCCCCGACGTGACAGGCCGGTATTCTAACCTACTGAACTACCGCACCACTGATTTGTTACAGTTTCTTTGTGCGCAATTTTTGTGATTATCATTGACCATTGCTACAGCGCTATAGCTATAGTCTTGTTTTCTAAACATTTCAGGTGTTGTAAGGTTAAGCCTCACGGGTCATTAGTATCGGTTAGCTCAACGCCTCACAGCGCTTACACACCCGACCTATCAACGTCATCGTCTTTAACGTCCCTTTAGGAAACTCAAGGTCTCAGGGAAGACTCATCTTGAGGCAAGTTTCCCGCTTAGATGCTTTCAGCGGTTATCTCTTCCGCACGTAGCTACCGGGCAATGCCATTGGCATGACAACCCGAACACCAGTGGTGCGTCCACTCCGGTCCTCTCGTACTAGGAGCAGCCCCTCTCAATCCTCCAGCGCCCACGGCAGATAGGGACCGAACTGTCTCACGACGTTCTAAACCCAGCTCGCGTACCACTTTAAATGGCGAACAGCCATACCCTTGGGACCTACTTCAGCCCCAGGATGTGATGAGCCGACATCGAGGTGCCAAACACCGCCGTCGATATGAACTCTTGGGCGGTATCAGCCTGTTATCCCCGGAGTACCTTTTATCCGTTGAGCGATGGCCCTTCCATTCAGAACCACCGGATCACTAAGACCTGCTTTCGCACCTGCTCGAGCCGTCACTCTCGCAGTTAAGCTAGCTTATGCCTTTGCACTAACCTCACGATGTCCGACCGTGATTAGCTAACCTTTGCACTCCTCCGTTACCCTTTGGGAGGAGACCGCCCCAGTCAAACTACCCACCAGACACTGTCCTCAACCCGGATGACGGGTTAGAGTTAGAATATCAAACATTAAAGGGTGGTATTTCAAGAATGGCTCCATGCAAACTGACGTCTGCATTTCAAAGCCTCCCACCTATCCTACACATCAAGGCTCAATGTTCAGTGCCAAGCTATAGTAAAGGTTCACGGGGTCTTTCCGTCTTGCCGCGGGTACGCCGCATCTTCACGGCGAATTCAATTTCACTGAGTCTCGGGTGGAGACAGCCTGGCCATCATTACGCCATTCGTGCAGGTCGGAACTTACCCGACAAGGAATTTCGCTACCTTAGGACCGTTATAGTTACGGCCGCCGTTTACCGGGGCTTCGATCAAGAGCCTCTCGCTTCGCGATAACCCTATCAATTAACCTTCCGGCACCGGGCAGGCGTCACACCGTATACGTCCACTTTTGTGTTTGCACAGTGCTGTGTTTTTAATAAACAGTTGCAGCCAGCTGGTATCTGCGACTAACTTCAGCTCTGGGAGCATGTCGTCCCTTCACCTACATGTTAGCGTGCCTTCTCCCGAAGTTACGGCACCATTTTGCCTAGTTCCTTCACCCGAGTTCTCTCAAGCGCCTCAGTATTCTCTACCTGACCACCTGTGTCGGTTTGGGGTACGATTCGATGTGACCTAGAGCTTAGAGGCTTTTCCTGGAAGTATAGTATCAATTCCTTCACCACCTTAATGGCTCGTTATCACGCCTCAGTGTTAAAAAAAAGCGGATTTACCTGCTTTTCCACCTTCACGCTTGAACCGGGACAACCGTCGCCCGGCGAACCTAACTTTCTCCGTCCCCCCTTCGCAGTCACACCCAGTACAGGAATATTAACCTGTTCTCCATCGACTACGCCTTTCGACCTCGCCTTAGGCGTCGACTCACCCTGCCCCGATTAACGTTGGACAGGAACCCTTGGTCTTCCGGCGAGCGGGCTTTTCACCCGCTTTATCGTTATTCATGTCAGCATTCGCACTTCTGATACCTCCAATGTGCCTCACAGCACATCTTCACAGGCTTACAGAACGCTCCCCTACCCAACGGATATATCACTTAAAGGTATATCCGTTGCCGCAGCTTCGGTGTATGGTTTAGCCCCGTTAAATTTTCCGCGCAGGCACGACTCGACCAGTGAGCTATTACGCTTTCTTTAAATGGTGGCTGCTTCTAAGCCAACATCCTGGCTGTCTGGGCCTTCCTACATCGTTTCCCACTTAACCATAACTTGGGGACCTTAGCTGGCGGTCTGGGTTGTTTCCCTTTTCACGACGAACGTTAGCACCCGCCGTGTGTCTCCCGTGATAATATTCTTCGGTATTCGTAGTTTGCATCGGATTGGTAATCCGGGATGGACCCCTAGTCGAAACAGTGCTCTACCCCCGAAGATAAATTCACGAGGCGCTACCTAAATAGCTTTCGGGGAGAACCAGCTATCTCCCGGTTTGATTGGCCTTTCACCCCTAGCCACAAGTCATCCACTAATTTTTCAACATTAGTTGGTTCGGTCCTCCAGTTAGTGTTATCGAACTTTCAACCTGCTCATGGCTAGATCACCGGGTTTCGGGTCTACACCCTGCAACTCAACGCCCAGTTAAGACTCGGTTTCCCTGCGGCTCCCCTACTACGGTTAACCTTGCTACAGAATATAAGTCGCTGACCCATTATACAAAAGGTACACAGTCACACCCGAAGGTGCTCCTATTGCTTGTACGTACACGGTTTCAGGTTCTATTTCACTCCCCTCGCCGGGGTTCTTTTCGCCTTTCCCTCACGGTACTGGTTCACTATCGGTCAGTCAGGAGTATTTAGCCTTGGAGGATGGTCCCCCCATCTTCAGACAAGATATCACGTGTCCCGTCCTACTCATCGAGCTCACAACAGGCACATCTTCAAATACGGGGCTATCACCCTTTATTGCCGGACTTTCCAGACCGTTCTTCTAATGCACAAGTTGATGGTGGCTCTGGGCTACTCCCCGTTCGCTCGCCGCTACTAAGGGAATCTCGGTTGATTTATTTTCCTCAGGGTATTTAGATGTTTCAGTTCCCCTGGTTTGCTTCGTCAAGCTATGAATTCACGTGACGATGATGCAACAAATTACATCAGGTTTCCCCATTCGGATACCGCCGGCTGATAACGCTTCATATCAGCTCACCGACGATTTTCGCAGATTAGCACGTCCTTCATCGCCTCTGACTGCCAAGGCATCCACCGTATACGCTTAGTCACTTAACCTCACAACCCTGAAATGTCTGCTGTATACCAATTACCAACACGCTATTTTTAGCATACACGTACGCGGTACTTAAAAAACCTTATGTTTAAGTACCATGTTAACTCTATAACAGCTTCCTTCACCTGTCGCATATATTATAAAAAATTGCTGTTAATTTATTATGTGTAATAGCTTCTCAGCTTGTTCCAGATTGTTAAAGAGCAACATAACCGTAGGTATTGTATCAGACAAACTATATGAATACAACATAAACTTAATATCTAGCTTGTGTAATATTTCTACTGCTAACAATTAATTTAAAAAAGCTACACTTTTTTCGCTAAAAAGTCAATCTTTTATTCACTTACATCTTAGCTTAACCCAGAGCCTCCATCGCTTATTCCCAACAGGTAATGAGCATTTATTTATTATTTTGTCGATTAACAGTTAATTATCCAATTGCTTTCCGTATGTCGCACTTTTTGAAGGTCACGGCCGTTTAATACAATTCTTAAGCCTCCCTGTCCTTAACAATCGATATTTGCCTGCCTTCAAGCTACCAAGAATTTTACCGATACCGATAATACTAAATGGGTTAAGTAGTGTCAAAAAATGTGCTGACCGTGCCAAAAAAAGTATGCTTGCAGAAAATGAGTCACGCTTAATTACTACATACACCCAATAACATATTAAGATGAAAAAGCAAGTGATCAACCGATCAGGCGCCCGGAGCTAAGGAGCAAGAATCCTTTTTTAGCATACCATAGCCGTAAATGATCAAAGCAGGCATCATAACTCTACCGTCTTGGGGCTTCTTTAATATTTTGTTGTGTTTGCATCTTTATTAAAAAACTACAACAACACCATAATCAAACGCAAACTATTGATGTTCTAGTTAAATCCCTCAACCATTGCAACCGGCCTGGTGATAGATGATAAAATTGTTTAAAATAAACTATATTGAAGATGGTCATCATAATTGCATTGATGTAAAAATAAATTTTACTGGACTTTATAACTAGTTTACATACTAATTCTTAATAGCCTGCTCGTACTATCCAACAACGTCCAACCAAGCTACATTAATGATTAATACCACATAGCTCTGACTTCTCTCTTAATAATGTAACGGATTTAGAAGCATTGCATCTGAAGATGCGCGCACAAACATGATAAAAAATCAAATGCTGATACCCTTTAAAGGGAGACTGCTACTGATCTGTTTGCAAATCAGATATTAATCAATCAACGCTTAACAAGAATTAATGAACACTAGAAACAAAAAACCACTTACCATCGTCACTAAAGCTGTATAGATATCGTTTAAGTACCAACATAGATTATAGGTTATTAACCGTGACCAAGCCAATCATGCAATTATTTCAATCCTGCTCACATGTACATACACATTTTTCCACTCTAAATAATTAAATTGTGTAAAAACTAACTGACGACTCTATTAAAGCAAGATAATTTAAATTCCAACTGGTGTGAATCATGCAATAACTTCAGCTATTTCAATAACTTATTGCTACTTACCGGCAAAAACATCCTCTGTTGTTGCCTGCTTTCATTAATCTTAAATAACCTGCGCCGTTATTGACTGGCTATAATGTAATCGTCCTTCACTTTCAGCGTGATATGTTTACCAGGTAGCAAATGCCCGGAAAGTATCTGCTGAGATAGTGGATTTTCGATCTCCTCTTGTATAGCGCGTTTCAGCGGCCTGGCACCATAAACTGGATCAAAACCAAACTTACCAAGTAACACCAAGGCCTCGTCACTAATAGTGATGGTATAACCTCGTTCCTCCAGACGTTTGTACAAACGCTGTAACTGAATCTTCGCAATTTTGGTAATATGTTCACGGCTCAATGGATGAAAGACCACCACTTCATCCACCCTATTGATGAATTCCGGCCGGAAATGGTGACTCACCACATCAAGCACCATTTCCTTCATCTGTTGATAATTAATTTGGCCAAAGCGTTCCTGGATGATATCTGACCCTAAATTGGAAGTCATTATGACAACAGAATTGCGGAAATCCACTGTCCGACCATGACCATCGGTTAAACGACCATCATCCAATACCTGCAGCAAAATGTTGAATACACATGGATGCGCTTTTTCAATTTCATCCAACAAGATCACCGAATAGGGGCGACGGCGTACCTTTTCAGTCAAATATCCCCCCTCTTCGTAACCAACATACCCTGGAGGGGCCCCTACCAATCGCGACACTGAATGTTTTTCCATAAATTCGGACATATCAATACGCACTATGGCATCATCACTGTCGAAAAGAAAAGTAGCCAGAGTTTTACACAACTCGGTCTTACCTACCCCAGTCGGGCCTAGGAACATAAATGAACCAATCGGCCGGTTAGGATCGGATAAACCAGCTCGACTGCGACGGATGGCATTAGAAACGGCTTCCACCGCTTCATTCTGGCCGATAACCTGCTGATGCAATTCTTGCTCCATCCGCAACAGTTTCTCCTTTTCACTTTCCAACATCCTCGACACTGGAATACCAGTCCAGCGCGCCAACACTTCAGAAATTTCTACGTCGGTCACACAGTTACGCAATAAACGCATATTCTTACCTTCAGACTGCGCCACCACTTCCAACTGTTTTTCTAGCTCGGGAATTTTTCCATATTGCAACTCGGACATTTTTGCCAAATCGCCGACTCGGCGCGCCTGTTCAATAGAGATCTTTGCCTGCTCCAATTCAGCCTTCAAATGCTGGGTATCGGACAAAGAAGCTTTTTCTTCTTTCCACTCCTTTTCCAGTTCAAAATAGGAACTCTCTTTTTGCGCTAATTCGTCATTCAACATCTCCAAACGCTTGATACTGGCTTCATCCCGCTCTTTCTTTAACGCCTGCTGTTCCAACTTTAACTGAATGATACGGCGCTCCAAACGATCTAGCACTTCTGGCTTTGAATCTATCTGTATACGGATGCTGGAAGCAGCTTCATCAATAAGATCTATAGCCTTATCCGGCAATTGACGGTCGGCAATATAGCGATGGGAAAGGGTTGCGGCAGCCACAATCGCCGGGTCAGTTATCTGCACATGATGATGCAGCTCATAACGTTCTTTCAACCCACGCAGAATAGCAATGGTGGCCTCAACACTTGGTTCGGCCACGAATACTTTCTGAAAACGCCGTTCCAGTGCAGCATCCTTTTCAATATATTTGCGATACTCATCAAGGGTCGTAGCACCCACGCAGTGCAGCTCGCCACGCGCTAACGCTGGCTTAAGCATGTTCCCAGCGTCCATAGCTCCATCAGCCTTGCCGGCACCTACCACGGTGTGCAATTCATCAATAAAAAGAGTAATCTTACCCTCCTGTTTCGAAAGATCATTTAATACAGCTTTTAACCGTTCTTCGAATTCTCCCCGATATTTTGCACCAGCCACTAACGAGCCCATATCCAGAGATAAGACTCGATTATTTTTTAACTCTTCCGGCACTTCGCCGTTAACAATACGCTGTGCCAACCCTTCAACGATGGCAGTTTTACCCACCCCAGGTTCACCAATAAGTACGGGGTTATTTTTAGTGCGCCGTTGAAGCACCTGAATAGCACGGCGAATCTCTTCATCACGCCCTATCACCGGGTCAAGTTTTCCCTCTTCGGCACGCTCAGTCAGATCTATAGTAAATTTTTTCAGAGCATGACGTTGATCCTCGGCTCCTTGATCGTTTACCTGCTCACCGCCGCGCATCTGCTCTATCGCCTGGGTAACACTAGCCTTAGTGACACCAGACGATTTTAGCAGGTCAGCCAGAACACCACGTGATTCAAGCGACGCAAGAATAAATAGCTCAGAAGAAATGAAATTATCGGTGCGTTTTTGCGCAAGTCTATCGCACAAATTTAACACACGCAGCAAATCTTGAGAAGGTTGGACATCGCCATCGGTGCCCTCTACCTGAGGTAAACGCTCGCATGCCTGCTCGATTGTACTAATAAATTGAGGGATGTTAACACCGATGGATTGCAACAATGGACGTACAGTGCCGCCTTCCTGCTTCAGCAAAGCCAACATGACGTGTAAAGGTTCAATGAATTGATTGTCGCGCCCAAGAGCCATTGACTGTGCATCGGCAAGGGCTAGCTGGTATTTATTGGTAAAACGATTCAAACGCATCACGCCTCCAATATTCAGTCAAAATTAATACTCTAGAGATTAAAATAAAGTAATTTCTTTAAAATTCAAATATATTTAACCAATTAAGCTGGAAAGGAATTACTTTCCCTGAATTGTCTTGAATAGACAAGGTAAAATTATATCATCCATACCAAAATTGCCATCCGTCTAGAGCCCACAAAGCGCGTCCGATATGAAAAGTAGCGTTCTCTTGTACTGTAGTACTGCCGCCATAAATGAATCTTATTCCAAACACCATGAGCCGCAAAAATGCCAATTGATAAAGCTCCACCAAATATTTACACCCACAGGCGTAAAGTCATAAATAGCCTCAACATCGTGAAAAATAAGCCTTCTTTCATCTCAGTGCCCACTTCAAAAGCCTGCGGGCTATATGGGCAGCCACTACTTCACTACCCTCGATCGCAAAATAGCACCGGCGGGCAAGTATAAACCGCATCACTCAGCAACGATAATGATCGTGCACCAGCAAACATGATCACACACAGCACCATACCACGTGTATCAACCAATGCAGTGCTTAGGCAAATGCACCAAAAAGTAAGAAAATAGCCAACGATTTTTTGCAACCGCGAGGATGATCATCCCCAACATAATCGCTAAGATCAGAAACTACCATGCCGACTGACTACTACCACCATCACGGGTAGTCGCACAAACTCGCACCGTCAACGGTGCTGACTAATCAGGTAGATTAAGCTGACTCACAGCCAATCTATCCCCCTTTTAAATTTTTCTTGGTCAACTTTTAGTACATTGACCAGCTCTACCATATCCTTCGGCAATGGTGCATGCCACTCCATTTCAATGGCGGTGATGGGATGATGGAACCTCAGCATAGTAGCATGAAGCGCCTGGCGATTAAAATGACAGTATATCTCGTCAAAAGATTTAGTTGCCCCTTTCAGCGGATGAAGCCGCCTTCCATACAGCTGATCACCGACTAACGGATGGTTGATGTGCGCCATGTGTACACGAATCTGGTGAGTACGGCCAGTCTCCAACCGCAAACGCAACCGAGTATGGGCACGAAAATGCTCCATAATACGGTAATGGGTCACCGCCGGTTTACCCATTGGATGCACCACCATATGGATCCGTTTCGTGGCATGACGGGCGATCGGTTGCGACACCGTTCCACCAGAGGTCATGGTGCCGAGGACTACTGCTTCATATTCGCGGATAATTTTCCTTTCCTGTAGCGATTTCACCAACCTGGTCTGAGCCAAACAGGTTTTCGCCACTATCATCAAACCAGTGGTGTTTTTGTCCAAACGGTGAATAATACCAGCACATGGTACATCAGCAATCAATGGATAATAATGCAGCAGAGCGTTGAGAACCGTGCCGTCGGCATTACCGGCACCGGGGTGCACCACAAGATCGCGCGGTTTATTTATTACGATAATATCAGCATCTTCATGCAATATATCAAGCGCAATATCTTGCGCATCCCAACACTGCACTTCTTCTGTAATGGCATTGATTTTCACTACTTCCCCGCCGAGCATCTTCTCTTTAGGTATAGTCGTGACCCGTTCGTTGATCCTCACCTTCCCGTCAAGGATCCAAGATTTTACCCGCGAGCGTGAATAATCAGGGAATAATTCGACCAAAACCCGATCTAAACGTTGCCCAAATTGTGATTTATTCACTATTCCGATGAGGCATTGACATTGTATCATATTAAAGTTTCTTCATTAACATTGGATTTTCACGGAATACTGTTCAAAATATATGTTATTTTAGATTATTTCATCTTGCGACATCGACAGAATAGACAGTCCCAGCTTAATACTCTGAGGATAAGCAAAACATCATGATGCATTACATGAAATATTTGATGGCAACTGCCACACTGAGCATTATGCTAATTGGTTGTTCCAGGAACAAGAATACAGTGCCTGATAATCAGCCTTCTAAGATTTATGCATCCGCACAACAAAAATTGCAGGATGGCAACTATAATCGAGCTATTAAAGAGCTAGAAACACTGGATAACTGTTATCCATTTAGTCCCTATGCACAACAAGTTCACCTTGATTTAATTTATGCCTACTATAAATCTGACAACCTGTCGCTAACTCAAACCTCCATCGATCGTTTTCTGCGGCTTAATCCTACCCATCCAAATGTTGACTACGTACTCTATATGCGTGGTCTGATCAATATGACGCTTGATGACAACCCATTACAAGAATTTTTTGTAGATCGCTATGATCGCAATCCTGCGCATGCCCGTGCTGCTTTCCGTGATTTTATGCAACTAATTCGCAGTTATTCAAACAGCCGATATGCCATGGATGCTAACAAACGTCTGGTTTATTTAAAAAATCGGTTGGCAAAACATGAGCTTTCAATCGTAAAATATTACAATAAACGAAAGGCCTATGTAGCAGTTGTAAAACGTGTCGAACAAATGCTAATTGACTTCCCGGATACTCAGGCCACCCGTCAAGCGCTACCTTACATGCAACAAGCCTATCAACAACTGCTGATGATAGGAATGGCGGATAAAGTAGCAAAAATTATTGCGGCCAATCCATCTTAAAGTCTAATGTATAATTATTAGCTCTAACAATAACTGGGATTGTCATTTTTTGTCTTTACACAGTAACACTTCGCTTACCTATTTAAAATAGAAAAACTAGTTACTCCACACCTGCTCACCAATTCAGCCTCTGGGCACTTTCCCCCTATGGAAAGTGCCCAGAGGCTTTTTAGTATTCATTACTCTTCATGCCAGAAACATTAACAAAACCAACAACGACGGAGATTATAATATCTATGCCCAGCCAGGATAAAACAATTATTCAGCTAACCCTAGTGACTGATTACAATCACGACAAATGGAAGCCATGTGCCATAGAACCCACATTAAAATAGTAAGATATGTAAACAAAAATATGCAAAGCAATAGTTAATATGATTATTTATAAAATCACTTAGCAAAACTGGTAAAACAACATGCACTAATGTGCATGTTAAATTTTAGCACAATGGAATATTCACACTAATGCTATATAACTAACACTTAGCGAGCGCATACCCAGAGCTCCCATAAGAAGCATTATATATTGAGAAAAGTCAGCGGTTATTATAAATTATTATTGCTATCAAAACTTGATTATTCTATTCTTTCATCATTTCTAATGATGCTTTTATAAAGCTGGCAGCACTCTATATAGAAAGAAAGCATTTACTAAAAAGATACTGCAATAGTCCAGGGCTTTATCTGCAACCACAAAACTAAAAATTACTTGCTCTCATGGGGCATCTACCAATGCTATCTATGCCATCACTCATAACATGAGTGATGAATTGTTATGTTTTCAGGTATTCAACGATTTCCCCTATCACCATGAGCTATCCTTCACCAAGTGATTAAAGGCAAAACAGTACCAACATCCAAATTTTACAGGTGAACTCCCTTTGGGAGCTTCAAAGCGCCATCACTGGAACCTACCCGTTATGCGTAGCCAGAATGTGTCTGCTAACACCAGGCCTAGTTTTTAATATCGGTTAAATCGTGCTATGACTTCGGAACACTGATACCGAGGTTATTGGTGTACAAGGTAACCAAAAAATGAATGACAACTCATTGTTAGCAATATGTGAACAAATCAGCGCACTAGATCTTAAATTGCTATCCTTGCTGGCAAAAAGACGTACACTCGATCTCGCTCGCAGCAAAATCAACTCACAGTGCCCGATAGGCTATAAGACACGTGAACATGACTTGCTAGAACGTTTGATGGCTGAAGGTCAAAAATTAAAATTGGATAGCTTCTATGTCACTCGCATGTTTCAAATGATCACTGAAGACCCAGTACTGATGCAACAAGCGACGCTGCAATCGAATCTTAATCATTCGGTGGATCATTCAGCGCGCATAGCTTTTCTCGGTCCAGAAGGCTCATACTCTCACCTGGCCGCTAAACAGTATGGCGCCCGCTATTTCAATCATGTAGTGGAATGTGGCTGTCACAAATTCATCGATATAGCACAACTGGTGGAAACCGGACAAGCGGAATACGGCATCCTTCCCATTGAAAATTCTAGTTCCGGCTCGATCAACGAGGTTTATGATCTACTGCAGCATACGCACTTATCTTTGGTAGGCGAAGTTACTATTCCCATCGATCATTGCCTGCTTGCAAACAGCAAGCTTCGGCTTGATCAAATTGAGACAATTTACAGTCATCCACAGCCTTTTCAGCAATGCAGTCAGTTCTTGACTAATTTTCCGCAATGGAACATTGAATATTGTGAAAGCACCGCATCCGCCATGGAAAAAGTAGCGCAGCTTAATTGCTCCACAGCCGCCGCATTAGGCGGTGGTCAAGGTGGAGCAATCTACGGATTACAGGTGTTAAAACACAATTTGGCAAACCAACAGAAAAATATCACGCGCTTTATCGTGCTGGCACGCAACGCCATTGAGGTCATAGAGCAGGTACCTGCAAAAACTATGATGATTATGGCGATAAGACAAAAGTCCCACGCGCTAGTTAAAGCGCTGCTAGTGCTACGCACCCATGCCATTGTGATGACACAACTTAAATCTCGGCCAATACCCGACAAGCCATGTAAAGAGATGTTTTATATCGATGTGAAAGCCAACTTACGCAGCGTACAAATGCAAAAAGCGCTGCAAGAAATACAGAGACTTACGTGTTCACTGAAGATACTAGGCTGTTATCCAAGTCAAAATATCGTATAGATGGATGATCCACGATTAACGATTACATATAGGACAGAACAGCTGGCTAATCTAGCTTAATAGAAGTTAAAGCTAGATGGCGTGATCAAGGTATTCATACACCGTCAGAATACTTGACGAGATATACCGGTTTTATACATGTTGGTTCCATTGTAAGCGTCCCAAACATCATTTACGTCTATCGTTGGCCTGACGCAACAACACTCTGCTTTCCATCAAAAAGCTCTTAGCATAGCTGCCAAACCAACGTCCTATTTTTTTAAAACGATCAATAAATGCTTGTTTATCGCCTTGCTCTAACAATGTTATCGCTTCCTCAAATCGCTGGTAATAAAGTTTGATCAACGCTAAATTACTTTTTGACGCCATGATGATGTCTGCATAAAGCTGCGGATCCTGTGCAAACAGACGCCCTACCATTACTAATTCCAATCGGTAGATTGGCGATGATAATGCCAGCAACTGTTCAAGATCAACATTTTCCTCTGCCAAATGTAAACCATAAACAAAAGTAGTAAAATGGCGAAGTGCCTGAATAAATGACATATTTTGATCATGCTCTATGGCACTACTGCGATACAAGGTCGCCCCCCAAATCCGAATTTGCTCCAATAACCACTGATACGCTTCGGAATGGCGCCCTTCACAATAGACCACCACCTGCTTCGCCAGAGTGCCGCTGTCAGATCCGAACATCGGATGTAACCCTAACACTGGCCCACTATGGACAGATAGCATCGCTTGCAGCGGTGCGTTTTTCACCGAAGTTAAATCCACTAAAATGCAATCATCCGGCAGACGAGGCAAGCTATTGATAACCTCAATAGTTAGATGAATAGGTACACTTATCACCACCATACCGGCATCTGCTAGTAATGCTTTCGCCCGCGGCCAATCTTCCCGCTCCAAGATCTGCACTTTATATCCCGATAACGTTAAGATTTTATCAAACAATCGGCCCATCTGACCACGACCACCAACGATCACTATCGTACGCAACTGCGGACACAGGGTTTTAAAACCTTTATTATTTTCACTCAAATAGGATTCACGCATTACACGCCGCAGCACATCTTCGATCAAATCTGGCGGCACACCCAAATCAGTAGCTTCTTTCCGGCGCGAAGCCAACATTGCTGCTTCGCGGTCAGGCGCATAAATGGGCAAACCGTTGCGACTTTTCACTTCACCTACTTCAGCAACTAACGATAACCGTTTAGCTAACAAACCCAACAGGGACTTATCCACCTCATCGATTTTATTTCTTAAGTCGGTAAGCTTCGCTACCATGCTCTCGCGACTCATGCCAAAAATTCCGAAAAAACTGATGGCAGTCCATCATGCTGAGGTTGATCGCGACCATGGATAATATTAGCAATACTATGCCAAAAATCAGTGATAACTTGCTGTGTAGTCTTGCTTAAAAAAATCTGTAATTTTTTGGAAGAAATCATTACTTGTTCGTCATTGTTAAGCGGAGTTTTTGCATATCACTAACTTTTGACTAAAGTGATGCAGTCGCGAGTTATTATACAAAGTTATTATAGTATATAGTACTATTATACTCTATACTAATAATTCTAGTATTTATACTAGCATAAATAAACTTTCAATTCCATTTTACATGACAGGGATGTTTCATAAACACTTGTGTCAAAGCCACAGTGTTGACACCTGTACACTACCGTTTCTCTTAAAACGCATAATAAATCAAAATCTTAAAACTAAAACCAAACTAAAAGAAAGAATCGTATGGGAAATGATCTCATCCCCGTCAATAAACATAAAATAATTATATTTTCTATATTATTTTATAAAATATACAATTAACCTGACAGCATAACTCTGTCAACCATCGTCGGGTGATTGGAACTCATACATTACAGGTATTTATACTACTTAATTTTTTATTATCTTTATATGTCAAAGATTTATGCAAATATTTCACGCACTAAAGACCTCTGACAGATTTATCTACTCTACGCTGCAATACAATTTAAAGAAGCAATATTCACTATAACTCAATACTTTTGTGGCCAAGTGATAATGTTTTCTTAACGTACACTTTAATTTGTAAAAAAGGCAGATGGAAATCTTAATTTTATCTTATTATGCTTTACCAGATTGGTACTATCAGCTTTTATCGATTAATAGTAGCGTTTGCTAACGAACAATTTCCGAATGGCATTCGACCAATTCTATCGCAATACCACGGCAAATAAAAATATTCGAGACAACAATGACCTTATGAAAAAAATATTATGGCACACTACCAAGAGATTGCAAAACCTACATATCCATTATTAATTACACGACGGGCTAAAAATCTTTATCACCTCCGGCCCTGAATAATAACACCTATAATAGCAGTTAAGGATATAAACCTTGGCCAGCCACTGCTCCTTTAGGTTGCTAAACGTATTTTTTGCAAAAATTGTTCTTAACTTAAATCATCCATACCAACTATTTTGTTTAATAATTTTATCCTTTCAAGGGAAATTTCCCTATCATTATGTACTTAATATGTCAATTTTATCACCCCTTACAATGGGTCCTCCCCATGGTAGTGCTTACCATACCGTGCAACTTTTTCCTACTAAACTTAACACTACCGGCCATTCTATCATCAATAACGCTTATTATATTATCATGAACCATAGAAATAATCGATTCGCTGGTTGATAATAAAGTATCACCTCAAATAAACAGCTTGCTACTGGATCTACTTGCACTAAAAGAGTAGTCATTGTGACTCAACCGCCTACATTAACGTCCAAGCATTTTGCCCAATGCTCTGTCATACTACAAACGATTACTGGATAAAACCTTGACCACCATCTTTGATTTCTATCAACATCATCAAAGATACCAGATCTAATTTAGAGCAGCTTGGGGCTGCTGCACATCATAATCGCCGTTGTTAACGGCTATTTTAAATTTTGAAATATTTACTGCAATGTCCAGGGCGTGCTTCGATATACGTAAATCCTGTTTTAGGCAACACAATCATCAGGTCACAATCGCTTATCTTCTGCTATAGCAGCCAATCAAAATTTACCAGATGGCTTTACCATCCATCCAAATAAGCTGTAATATACATGTTGATCAATTTAAATTGATCAACATGTATACATAAATATAAACAATAAAATAACTGACATGCCAACATAAATGGTCAGCTACTAGCAAAACGCAATATTATCAATATATAAACTAGCAGAAAATTATAACTTTAGCACTAGCTATGCTTAAGTTCCTGTATCAAATGACCACACCGTTGACCTAAAACTCCGGCAATTATCTTGCAAGTGAGGGCACTATGCAGCATCAGGTAGGTACTGGGAGGGATGTGAGTTGATTACAATATCAACGAACTTGCATACTTCGTTGCCAGAACAAGAAGAGTTACCAGTATACTCCACATATATATGATAAATCTTGAATATGGCATCATTATCAATAAACTTAATTTTTATGTAATGGCTTATTAACCAACATCCTGCATGGACACTGAAAGGCAATATTTGCTGGAATATAGCATCGTGGTTGAAATTCAATTCACTTATATACCCATGTATAATCCACCTAAATATTTTATGCAAATACGACATAAAACGCAGGGGCGTGCTAAAGGAACTAATAGAACTTTTCTGTTATATCTACCATCACCAACACAACCTACTAACTGCTCTAGTCAGAGCAGCTACCAATGCCATCCATCATAACACTTCTCTCCGCCGACATCCTCTTCATGCTACGCACCTGGCCATTCATCCGAGGTATGTCATCACGAGTTTGAGGATGATCTATAATACAGCTTGGAAGCTCAAACACAAGCTGCATGCAGATCATGTGCGAACATAAACAAGATACACCAGGTACTTTGAAATTGATGCCGTTACCTGAACTCTAAACAGACGGGAAATTGTAGTGCCCATGCAGTGCCGCAATCGCTATTGAAAAGAAGAAAAATACCCCTGTGCCTCCAGTTGCGCCGAAGAAGCATTTCACTTGGTCAGTATTAACATAACTTGCCGCACAAGCGGCATCCTGCCCAGTGATACATCTACCTTTAAATGAAGTTCCTATTAAGCAACGTCAAAACACTATGATTGGTACCTACCACGCCATTTGTGCTACGATCTATATCGCTTTACCTGACTGATTTTAAGTATCGGTAATCAACAGCTATGGCTTTGGAGCACTGATATCACTAGCCAGTATCCAACCTTTAAAATCATTATTAACGATTATCAAGCAAATTTTGGTGATAAATACACTAGACAAACAGATCAAATTGAGTCATCTCATTCAATGAACCACCACGCCCCCTAGCTAGGTATCGCAATTCGTAATGTCAGGAGTTCGTTGAATAACAATTGTATTTGTGACATGGCTATCTATACTAGAGCGCATTAATGGTAACCTATTTTTATTTGTTATTTTCTGTTAAACGTTACACCCGCCTGATCTCTATCAACATTACACCTGATCAGCCGTATATCTACGTTAAGATGCACATTATAATCTTCAGCGGCTTTAATTTTCTAAACGTCAGTGCCTGCGTTTAATAAAAGCGTTTTTGTTACTCACCAAATAATGATTTAAATTTTTATTTGCCATAGAAATTTTCTCTAGAAAAATTGGTGATCTATATTCACTATTAAAATACCAATTTATTTAACAAAGCCTATCACTATCGTCAGCTTTAATTTGGGATAACCCATGCATCAAGATTTGATTCGTAACGAACTTAATGAAGCTGCACAAACGCTGAATACATTCCTTAACAATCAGCGTCACATCCAATCCATCGAAGACGCAGCGAATATTATATCTACCACCTTTAAAGAAGGAGGAAAGGTTCTTTCCTGCGGCAACGGGGGTTCACACTGCGATGCTATGCATTTCGCAGAAGAGTTGACCGGCCACTATCGTAACAATCGTCCTGGTTATCCGGCGATAGCAATTTCCGATCCCAGTCATATCTCCTGTATTGGCAATGACTTCGGTTATGAGCAAATATTCTCGCGCTATATCGAAGCAGTAGGCAATAAAGGCGACGTGCTGGTAGGCATCTCTACTTCCGGTAATTCAGCCAATATCCTGCGTGCCATAAAATCAGCACGTACCAAAGGTATGAAGGTAATCCTGTTGACTGGTAAAAAGGGCGGCAAAATGGCCGATAGTGCCGACGTGGAGATCCGCGTGCCACATTTTGGTTATGCCGATCGCATTCAGGAGATCCATATCAAGGTAATTCACATTTTGGTCCTGATTATCGAAAAACAAATGGCAACTTAACGGATACCTGGTCGGACGCAGAATGTAAGAGGGGGGCATGTGTAAATTATAAATTACTCGTCATGAGAGTGACAACATACTGAAAGATATTCGCTTTAGTTTTAGGGAATTGGTACAGCAATGGATAATTATTACCCAAAGATTGCTAAGAACACACATTCTCGAGAAGACTAAGATCAAGCAACTTACAATTCGTTTCCTAATTATAGATCGAAGCACGACGATTGCAGGAAACTTGATTAAACTTTATCTTCCATAATCTATCAGGCTAACCATGACTAAAGCGCGCTCGGAAATATACCTTCCAACCAGAGCTTGGGGCGAGCTAGCAATTAAATTTTATCCATCAGCCAACTGTTATATAGCATCTGGTCGTTGAAAACCGGCAATTTCTCTTGGAGACACAGCTCAATAACGAGAAGGAATTTTAATGGCGCGAATCACGGAACATTATCTCCATACTCCACGCATTAGCCATCGATGTTCCGTTATATAGCTAATCGTTAGCATCAGCTGCAACAAAAAGGCATTAATATGCTGTTGTAAAAAGGCTGTATGTGATTTTGATACTGTTCAAGCTATCTTGCTCAGCTCTTCCAGCACACACCATTAGATAAAACCATACCACATCGCTTAATATGGAAATAAATTTTTGAAAACGAACCACTCCCAACGATGTGGTCACGGTGATAACACTCAACCGCTGACTGGTAATTAAAGGATAACGTCAGGAAAATAAGTGCTATTTCGGCTAAACGAGCGTAAACAATAACCGCGCTACTGCGGTTACATCAGTGGTAACTAACCACATATTTGACAGTATCGCCCGACATCGCAAAGGCTGGGCTAATGTTCGCAACATAGCGATAACTTAGCTACAATTAACTACAGAATTCATAATTGATGGAGTAATTATCGCTACCGATATAAATCGATTCACCAGGAAATATGTTAAATAAACCTAAGCGAACTGACTAATTTCTATTAGTAATTCAGGGACTATCCGCAATTTTTAGCCAGCAACCTATGCTGCTACCATGTGTATCAAAAAGCCATTAAGGTGGCTTTTTTAATTTTTCGTCGTAAAATAGTCCAGACCTAGCTTCAGCATCCGTCATATTACTTCATAGTGGCAGGCCAGATGATCATATATTGTAGTATCCGCATACTACTCTAACTACGGCGCTTTTCTGACCATCCGTCATGACATTCCATTTTTGTATTACCAAAATATTTATTCCAGTAACAATTTTGTTGAATAAATCAAATAATTTCTAAAACCTATTAGCACTCAAAAAAATCTATCACACATGCTATCATTATAATTGTATGCATATTTATAACTAATATTCCCCTGAGATGACAAAATTTGATAAATTCAATGACCACAGTTAATAAATATTTTTATTTTATTCAAACTTATACCTTGCAACAGTAAACGGGCTAAAAACTTTAATGTCATGATAGAACTCAACACGCGGCAACATCGATCATATTACTATTGACGTTACTTGGCTAAAAATTTGTGGTGAAAGAAATAAAAAATAGAAGAGAAAGTCAAGAAAAATGCTATATCTATCTGCATAATCAACAGTGCTGAACGCAATACTACAACACATGACATCATTCACTATGACCTACTGCTGCGTAATCTAACGGATTACGAAGCACAACTTGTATATTACAGCAAATATACAAAAAAAACTCGATTACCATCGATGCTATCTGCAGAGATAGACGTATCACGAATAAAACGGCTATCGACAGACATCATGATATTGCCAGATACAGATAGCTAAAAGGCAATGGTCATAAAAACATCTTGACATCGCTTCACCTATCTCAGATAGCACCCAATTATAGATCATGGTTATGGTTTTACCCATCAAATGGTTATGTGCCATCTTAAGCCTCGGCTAAACAAGCAAAATACCAAGCCCCAATTTATGATAACCATATTGCGCAACAGACATTTTTTATAGTGATCCGATAAAATAAGCATAGTCTGTTATAAAGTAGTATATCTACAGATGTATTTTACTACCTAAACAACAAACACTGAACAGCACTTTGCTGTTATCACTGCAACAGTGCACCAGCAGACCAACACCTTTTATTGATATTGCTATCAATGGTACAAAATCTATTATTTACCACCATTTCTCAATTCCTAATAGTTCACATTACTACATAAATCACATTTCAACTTTAAAATCAGGCGGGTTAAAACTATGCAACATTGAATACTCTCGTATCGAGAGTTTATATAATATCACTGGCTGTATTGATATCTCTAGAATAAAATAGCTATGAATTAACCTGAAGGCGCGAAAATTGAGTTTAATAGGCGGTGACCGTGCCAAAAGAAACATATGCAGTCAGATATGTCGCGGACCAGCCAGTCGAGCGTATATCCCCTCCACTTGCCTCTGGCCAATTAAGACGGACACTGCCATCGGGAAAACCTTTACCTGGTTCACGCATTTTGCGGGTTATGGTATGGAATATTTTTAAACAACAACGCGCTAATTGGCTATCTGTCTTGCAAGAATTTGGAAGAAACGCACAACTGATCTTGTTGCAAGAGGCTCAGACCACGCCGGAACTAGTAAAATATGCCACCTCTCATTATCTAGCGGCAGACCAGGTACCCGCGCTAATTTTTCCGCAACACCCCTCCGGGGTTATGACTTTATCCGCTACGCATCCAATTTATTGCTGTCCGCTACGCGAGCGTGAACCACTATTGCGGTTGGCTAAGTCGGCGCTAGTTACCGTGTATCCCATTCATAACGGGCAACTGCTGATGGTGGTTAATATCCATGCTGTTAATTTTAGCTTTGGTATTGATGTTTACACCAAGCAGTTAGAGCCCATTGGTGAACAAATACTTCATCATTATGGGCCAGTTATTACCGCAGGAGATTTTAATGCCTGGAGTCGACAAAGAATGCTGGCGTTGCATCGATTCACAGAACGAATGGGACTGGGAGAAGTCACTTTTATTGACGATCAGCGTAGACGGACCTTCGGTAGACCATTAGATTTTATTTTTTATCGTGATATGAAAGTCTCTGAGGCATCTGTGCTCGTGACACAAGCATCAGATCATAACCCGTTATTGGTCGAGTTTCAACCTGTACCACACATACCAACTAAAACTGACGGCGCCGCAGATCATAGGTTTCGATTAACCAAAATTGGGTAGACATTAAATTAAAAAAGTAGTATTTTATATATGATTTTATTGTCACGAGAGATGCTCTTTACTGCTAGCGCTTATGCAGCTGTCTAAAAAGCCTACTACTAGTTAATACATCGTCAACTTAAGCCTGCGCGTAAAACGTGCCAAAAATATTTTTTAAACGTTGCAACCTGTTCTATTTCAACAAAAAATAAGCATATTCCACGTTTATCCGTTTCACTATACCCTGATGAGTATTATCAATCCTGCACCTGATACTTGTTAACTATGACTATGTTGTTATTCACCAATTGCGTGCATTACCCCGCTGCAATATCACTTTTAGCTAAAAGCATTGCACAACTAAAAAACATCATGTAGTGCGATACAGTTGACGCTATTACGGTGCACCATAACAACACCATAACAATGATATAGCCTTAGTTTAATTAGCGATCTCAACATCGTGGCCACCTACGATCAACGTATTTTGTTGCCACACTTCCGCCAGCACCAAGGCAAATAAGATAACATGAGTCTTCATCTTAATGTCAAAATCACTTATTAAAAATAGTACTTTGAAACCTAGTAAGGTACTACAACAATCCTCCTGATTACGTATATGGTCAACACAATTAATTCAGCATCGCTATCGCATCGGCGATATTACAATAATCAGTGACTCCCAAATCATAGAGTCAGTTATTCAAATTCGATCAGCGGGATAGATATCTAGCTATGAATAGTGTAGTAGGTGCAGTGAACAATTTTTCGACGTTGCCCAACAAAATATTCACTCATTATTAAGGATTAATAGTTAGCAGTTCAAGATAACCAATAGGTACATAACTTATCATGATGATATGGATACGCATCCAATGCCTAAAATAATTCCATCACCCAAGACATAACTAACTCCGCCACCGAGGACGCAATAAATATGGCTAACACAGAGCTCTTACCCCAAAAATACTAAAAGGCAAGAAAGTATCCTAATATATTTAGTAGCGCCAGAGGTGGACGCATAAGCACTAACCAGTGGGGCAGGAACACCGTGCATACCCTTTTCTTTGTTCATCAACCAAGCATTTAATGTGCTAGATGAAAGTATAACCCTGATTGCGCTTTAACATGACCGGCATGATCTGTATTTTAAACTTCCACGATTGGCTTTGTAGCTGATAGCTCACCCATAATTTACAAGTTGTATAAAGCACATTGAGTCACATGAAGAGGGAGGCAATAGTGAAATGAGGATAGATAATGGCAGCAATGACACTAATAACCCCTTAAAAACCGATTTTATGGCTAACGGAGCAGATAAAACACGATGATCAGCGTAGTTATAAAAAATGCATAATCAGGAAAATTTATTAAAATGATCCTTTTTTTTGCGTAATGCAGAAAAAACACGCCATTCTTCGCCAGAAATGGGATGAATATTTAATTTATTATGTAAATCAATTTCATGACAACGCAAAAAAAGATTAATTTGTCGTTCTAAACGCAACGTTGTGGGCATCGTTGGCTGATTTTTCGCCCGTAACTGATTAATCTCATGTTGATAACCGGTGATAACATTATCTTGAGGAAATAGTATGGACGCAAAAGTAATATTAGCTAAAGTATACTCATGTGCACCATAGAGCAGTGTCTCAGGAGGAAGTTGATTAATCTTTTGAAAAGACGCATACATTTGCTGTGCCATGCCTTTAAAAATCTGACCGCAACCTGCAGAAAATATTATATCTCCGCAAAAAAGCAACGGAGCGCTATAAAAGCCTATATGTCCGAGAGTATGACCTGGTAAAGCTAATATCCTAAAATCATGGTCCAGTAACGTTACATTGTCACCTTCCGCCACAATCCGATCAGCACCTTTATCCTTGGTCTCCTGCGGACCATAGGTCGGCACCGAAAAGTACCGCAGCAATTCGCGTACACCACCAACATGGTCGTGATGATGATGAGTTAACACGATGGCCTTCATGGTCAACTTGCCCGCCACAAGAATTTTTAATACCGGCACGGCTTCTCCTGGATCAACTACAATACACTCTCTGTCATCATTATGTAAAAGCCAAATGTAATTATCCGTCAGAGCTGGAATGCTGATAATATTCATCTTTAACCTCAGTATTTTTTAATAGCCTTTAGAGATAGTGAAACATGAAACATGTGCAAAATACTAAGTCTATCGTGGCGCCAGCCTCATGGGATGAAATCCCCCGTGGAGCTTACTATCGTCAGGCACTGGAACAAGGCCTAAAATTCTGGTGGCCCAAACTATTTGGATTTCACCTACTAAAAATTGGCGCATTAAGCGCAGACCTGGATACCAGAAGTTGTGCTATTTCCCATCAGATCAATGTGGGACTCGAGGGCGAACAATTACAAGTGGTGGCCGATCCCTATCAACTACCCTTCGCTAATAAATTTGCTGATGCATGCCTACTAGCCCATACCTTATCATATACCAACGATCCCCATCGTTTATTACGGGAAGTAGATCGAGTGCTAATCGATGATGGCTGGCTGGTGATCACTACATTTAATCCAGTAAGCATACTGGGGCTAGGCAAACTATGCCCTGTCTTGTTCCGCTGCCAACCCTTCAGAAGTCGTATGTATACCCAAATGCAGATATTGGATTGGCTGGAGGTGCTTAATTTTGAGGTACTGAACCGAACCCATTTGCAGGTGTTACCGTGGCGTCGTCAGGGCGGCTGGCTGCTGAGCACCCATTTCCCCGCCATCGGTTGTCTGAGCGTTATTATAGCACGTAAACGCACCTTTCCCTTAAATCTTACACCGTTAAAAAAAGTTATACGCCGAGATTACGCCGCCCAGTTAGCGCCACACAGCACACTTTCTGGCAGTTGTCATCTGCCAGAAAATTACTGATCGCTTACGCCCTGCTTACATCAGGCTATATGCTCCAGTATCCGTCTGTTTTTTCAAATTGATAACAGCTTTATTAAACAAATTTAATTTTCCTAAATAACAAATGATAATTGCCAATTTTTCCAAAATCATCTCTCGGCAAGGTAAAATTTATCATCAATTGGGCGAGCGCTAACAACGCTATCATCAAACGTAGCTTACTGGTATTCTGATTAAATACTTCAATACATATGCTTAGTTATGACAGCATGAAGTGATATAATTATCTACCATACCATTAAACTTACTTTAACATCGTTTATGGATGCAAATAAAATCTGAAACAAAACATAAAGAAACATTTATTAACTAAGAAATAAAATTTATAAAACCTTGTAATACTCGTAGCGTTAGGAGAAAAATTCCAATATTTATTTAAAGTTATAATATCCATCTCCAAATATAGAATAACTGCTGCTTTATTAAGCAGCAGTTATTCTATTATCCTAAAAATAGGCAAACTATGACGATAGTTGGAATTCATGTAGCATCAATATCACTACAAAAACAATCATCAACTTCGAGCTACGTCTTGAGTAATATAACCGAGACTAAAGCACTATATACTAGCTTACAAACACACCGAAAAATTAACGAGCTTATTCCGCCGATAGGGCGTACTATATGTAACTAGCTAAGATATACGCCTGACTGACAGAAAACAGACGGGCAACTCTCAATTGGCATTATCTGGAAAAATACCATATCATGAATAAAACAGTGATACGACGGACTCCTAGCATTACCAGGATTACAATGCCCAATAAAAGAAATACTAGGCACTAACCAGTGCAGTGAATAAAATTACTTAGCTAGATCATCACCAGATGCGTGGTTAAACAACCTTAAGTAAGTACAAAAGAAAAGATACTCGTCGCCGTCTAAATTTATTCAACAAAGCCCATGATAACCGACATCATCAAGTGTAGGATGGTGGGCGGCGGCTCGTGCCAGTTCATCGCAGCGTTCATTTTCCGGATGACCGGCATGACCTTTCACCCAATTCAACTTCAACGCATGAGGTTGAATGACTAAATCCAGCCGCTGCCATAAATCAATATTTTTCACCGATTTTTTCTCGGTGGTTTTCCAGCAGCGCTTTTTCCAATTTTGGATCCATTTGATGATACCCTGACGTACATATTGGCTATCGGTGCTAAGGATCACCGAACAGTGATATTTTAACGCTTCCAGCGCGATAATCGCCGCCATCAGCTCCATACGATTACTGGTTGTTAGTCTATAACCAGCACTAAATTCTTTTTCGTGCTGGTTATAGCGCAATATCACTCCGTAACCGCCGTGACCGGGATTGCCAAGGCAAGAACCATCAGTGAAAATTTTTACCTGTTTGCGCATCTCTGGTAAACTGACTCCCTGTTAAAAATAGCTAAATCTGACATAAAAGAACATTATGAGCTCTAACATTACACGACAAATCGTTCTTGATACTGAAACCACCGGTATGAACAAGCTGGGGGTGCATTACGAAGGGCACCGAATTATTGAAATCGGTGCGGTGGAAATAATCAACCGCCATCTAACCGGCCGGCATTTCCACGTCTACCTTAAACCAGATCGGATGATTGATCCGGAAGCTTTTAATGTTCATGGTATTAGTGACAAATTTTTGGCAGACAAACCGACTTTTGCAGAAGTTGCAGACGAATTTCTGGCATTTATCCGCAACAGCGAACTAATAGTTCATAACGCCCCATTTGATATTGGATTTATAGATTATGAGCTCAATATGCTTAATCGTACTATCGGTAAGACCGAGTCTCTTTGCACGGTAACAGATAGCTTGCAGTTGGCACGTAAAATGTTTCCCGGTAAGCGCAACAACCTGGACGCCCTCTGTGATCGTTATTTGATTGATAATAGTAAGCGCACTTTACACGGTGCATTGCTCGATGCTGAAATTTTAGCTAACGTGTTCCTGCTCATGACCAGTAGTCAAACCACAATGCGTTTTGCGATAGAAACGGAGTTGAAACCGCAAGAGGCAGATAAGACAACGCAAATTCAACAGATGCAATGCGTCCGATCGCCACTAAAAGTTATTTATGCCAGCGAAAAGGAAAAACTAACCCATGAAAATCAGTTGGATCTTGTGCAAAAAAAAGGCGGAAAATGTTTATGGCGAATGGAAAACGACAAATAAAACCAATCAAATCATCCAATGATATAAAAATAAAGCAGTCGCATTACATCAGCAAACACTTTTCTAAAACATAAAAGCATTAAAATAACTAGCATAACCCCATTACGAATAAAACTCATATAAATGGATTAATCCTCATTATAAAATTACTATATCAATCACTTAGAATTATAAACATTTGCACGTAAATGGAAAATATCATTAAATTAAACAAATTAAATATCAAGAAATCTCTCTAAACCCTTTCTGCTCTCAAATTACTTAAAAATTTGATATTTACTTACACTACTACCCAAATGAAAATTTGATACAATACTGACCTAGAATTCAACAGGACAATATTTCCTAGCATGATTAAAACTTTAACAAAAATCAGGATGTAAATATCGCTATATATCCGATCGAATAAATATTGAACAGATCCTTTTCCATCGCTGACACAAACATGGGACTTACTCACTTTAAAAAGATACTATATTTGGTAAAAATATATTTAAAATATGGATGATGAAGCGATTTCTGGAAAGAAAGGCTAGCACTTTTTAATTCAAACCGCTTAGGTTTAAATTTATTAGATAAATCTACCCGCCTACAAACCTTTTTTATTATAAGGTCGTTAGAAACGATAAGTATATTAATTAATTCATTGTTATTTAATGCACATTATACAACCATTGCTTTCCCTAACTAAGCATTGTAAATTCGTAAAAAAGCAGCACCAAAAAATCAATCGACCAAGTATGATAACATCTCAAATAAAACAGAGTTTTAAAGATACCACTACACGAAAGCTAGCCAAAGTTTTTAACACCTCGATTGATGAAGCTTGAGCAATAATTGCGTAGTATGATAAATTATTGGCGTGCAAGTCGTCCGGTTATTGGCGAAAAATGCGTATTACTACGCCAGGGATTAATATCCAAACCACCGCGGCGGGCATAGCGCGCGTATACCGATAAAGTAGCTGGCCAGCAAAACCGCATCAGATCGTAAAAAATTTGCTCAACACACTGTTCATGAAATGTATTATGCTGGCGAAATGACACCAAATAACGCAACAGCGCTTCACGGTCAATGCGTGGCCCGCAATAGCGAATTTGTACCGAGCCCCAATCTGGCTGATGCGTGATTGGACAGTTGGACTTCAACAAATGGCTGACCAGCGTTTCGCTAACTATCTGAGCACCAGCAGCACCCTCTAACCAACTATTGGTAAATATGTAATCATCGATACGAATTAGCTGATCGTCGATACATTCGCCGTCGAAGTCCAGTACAGGTGTACAAGTAAGTTCGCTGAGCGGTCGGAGCGTTACCTGCACGATACCTTCTGAACAACAGACAAGATCTTCTACCAGTGTTGTATGTACCATTTTCCAAGATGGAAAATTAGTTTGATTGAAACTATTTAGATAAAGTTTAAAACTTTTAGATTCAATTAAATTAATGCTGGTCGCATCCAGAATAATTTCCCCAATCGCCACCTGCGGTAGCCCGTTTTTATTCAACCATGAGAGCTCGTACAATGTCCATATATCAGCCCCGTGAAACGGTAATGCCGCTGCTGAAAGTCCAAGTGGGTCACGGTTAATGGCACGCGGTACCGCCTGAAGCAACGAAGGATCATAGTGCTCGCAATACAGGGTAGGCTTCCCCAGCATCAATAATTGCAATGATTGATATTGCTCATAATTAGTCATTCCTGTTACCCTGTGGACTTTATTAAAATAAATTCAGTGTACCCCAAAAGCCGTAATAACCAGAATAAATATAGATAATGACCCTGATTTGAGCACTAAAAGATTTTACCGTCCGTTATATTAAAAGCACTCGTGAACGGAGCATTGCAGCATTATACTACCGATAGCTGTATCGTGTTTCCTTAGATCCTGTATCATCGGCGAAAAAGACGAGAAAATGTTTAGCAATCGCGGACTGGATTAGAAAATTTGAGCAATGTAGCGCATACGAGAGGTTTTAATTTGCAGTTACCACACCAATGATACGTATCACATGTATCCTGGATCCAGGATCCTGGACAAACTACTGGATCTGGGTTTAACTCTGGAATACAGAGTTTGTTTAGATTTAACCTTTAACAAAAAATAATAACTACTTACAAAAGTCCATGACTATTCGCTCTGAACGAGGAAGCTTTCACGAACAAAACAGATATTCGATCATATGCTCCTGACATTACCAAACTAGTAGCTTAAACAACTTTCATAATAACGACCTTTATTTATTAGAGAAAACTCATCCACGACTCGATGTATCCAACAAACCCTTGATCCAATATTTAGGCCATAATTAATACGAATCCCACTGATGATATTTTTTGCAAATTTACATGGCCAAACCTCATTTCCATGCCAGCACCTAAGACACAGCACCGGATGCGGATCGTTTAGTTTTAACGCCTTACTTTAAAAGAAACGCTGACCGACGATACAGAATAGTGCATGTTAGGATATCATGGTCTTTAACAGTGGACCTATTGTAATTACTTCTACTAATCTGCATGTAAAAAAGTTGAGTTTACCGACGTTTCAGGTCAGGATTAGTGTCGTTCTTCATACAGGAGGTAAGAAAAGGGAGTCGAATTCTATGGCGCAAATAGGTATTTTTGTCGGTACAGTATACGGGAATGCATTATTGACCGCTAAAGAAGTGGAATTAGTGCTAGCTGCCCAGGAACATCAGGTTGCGCTATTTAAAAATGGTATCTTCGAGCAATGGCAAACCTATAGCAAAGAAGTGATTTTGCTCATTACCTCCACCACTGGTCATGGTGAAATACCAAGTAATATCATACCGCTATTCCAACAATTGAAAAATAAATTGAATCAACAGCCTGCACTGCGTTATGGTATCATTGCCTTAGGTGATCGCAGCTACGACACTTTTTGTGGCGCAGGACATAGATTCGACGCGATGCTGCAAGATCAGGGCGCGAATCGAATAGGTGAATTGCTGAAAATTGATACCTTAGAGCATCCAAATTCAGAAACTATAGCTTGTTCTTGGGCGAAGCAATGGGGAGCTTTACTTTGAGTGCAAGGGCCGCTCCCTTGCACTGTTGACATCCTGCCTACGGTATTCACTTACATTTTTAGAAACCACGATTCACATCGATAACACAAGTTTAAATGGATTTTATATCCAAAAATCCATCGCTGAATAGCGTGAAGGCTTATCTAATTGATTTTAAATAAACTTTAACCTCATTGTTAAACACCATAGTTTTTGCTAGCAACATATTTAAATTTAATAATTTTAGCAAAAAATATAATAAACTTTGTTAAATAAATCGAATGTTTTCTTAACAATATAAAATATATCACCAATTTTATCTTAAGAATCCCTCTAATATTAATTGGACACAAATGATAACAATGGCTGGATATTTCAGCCATTGTTGTTTGATATGTAAAGAACAAAAATACATCCAAATACGCTATTCAGGTAGAATACCACTATTGTGGTAATGTAAAATAAACTTTTATCCTGATACGGTGAACATATACACAAGTTTTTAATTAATATAATTTCCTTACTAACTTATTAAATATACCTAACAAAAACTCGCCACACGGCAACATTACTAATAGTTAGTATGCTTGACACTACTAGGTTGAAGATCTCTGGTGAAGGTGAATGCAAATAAAATTCCGTATCTAATTCTAGCACAGGATCCATATAATAGAATGATATCATTCAGAATGATATCATTCTATTATTACCGTCTAACTAGCTACTGAGAAGACAGTATATCACAAAATATCCTCACAGAGGCCTTAATTATCGATACAATGACAACCATAATAAAAGACCCTCTTCGCTTGCCTAAAGAAAAGAACTTATTAACGGCTAGATTATTTAAAATATCTACTTAACCACCTCTCTACTAGACCAGGTTAAAATAGTCAACACCTATAAAGGTTATTATTATATTAAATATTATTCCTAGTTTAACGATAGATCAGTAAATTAATCGATGGTGCGCAATAACTTATTTATTTTTACTTTATCGCTTGTTTTTACGTCAATCTTTTTAACAATTACAGCGCAATAGATGCTACAGTGACCGTCTTTAGACGGTAAATTTCCAGAAACTACTACAGAGCCAGCAGGTACACGGCCGTAGTAAACTTTACCAATTTCACGATCGTAGATTTTGGTGCTCTGGCTAATAAAAACACCCATAGAAATCACTGATCCCTCCCCGATAATCACTCCTTCCACGATTTCAGAACGAGCACCTATAAAACAACTATCTTCAATAATGGTCGGATTGGTCTGCAGCGGTTCAAGTACTCCGCCAATACCCACACCACCTGACAGATGAACATTTTTACCAATCTGCGCACATGATCCCACAGTGGCCCAGGTATCAACCATGGTATCCTCATCGATATAAGCACCAATATTTACATAAGAGGGCATCAATACGGTGTTGCGGGCGATAAACGCCCCTTGTCGTACGCTGGCAGGCGGAACCACGCGAAACCCTTCGCGCTGAAAGCGCTCTCTATCCCAATCAACGAACTTCATCGGGATTTTATCGAAAAAACGAGTTTCTGCCCCTTCTATCAACTGGTTATCAGCTATAAGAAACGATAACAGCACAGCTTTTTTTAACCACTGGTAAGTAACCCATTCGCCGTTTATTTTTTCCGCAACCCGCAGCGCACCGCTGTCAAGCTCGTTGATGACATGTTTGACAGCTTCACTGGTAGTGGCGTCCACACTTCTCGGACTAATTTTGGTACGGTGCTCAAAGGCAGTTTCAATGACCTGCTGTAATTGTTGCATCCTAATCTACCTGTCCTATTCTGTTAACTTATACGTTGCTTAAAGAAAAATCATGATGTTACTTGTATCATATTTTATCATTTGGATTGAACGCTTCTATTTAAGGCGAGTTGCTGTCATTCTATGCTGCAACACATGACAATAGCTACTAGCTAAAATGAATAAATATTCCACCCACTCACCGATAGTAAAAAAAATGCATAAGCCAGGCCGCAAAATACTCAAATCGATAAGAATTTCACTGAAGCGTGTTAACAATCCCCTGGTTATCAAATGCCGTCAGCTCCGATAACTACGACACTCAGTAACGATGAGAACACCTCGAATACTGAAATAACGTAGCTTGTAGTTAGGGACGTGATACACGGGCCGATAAAATTGTTTTGATTAAACAATCTAGAGCTATCACCTGGTGGCTTTGAGATGGCAGTTCACAACATATGTCCCGGCTCTAGCACCACGAAACATATCCAGCGTAATTCTGTCGCGGTTGGTAAAAATTTGAGCATCATGTACACTGAAATTAAGCCAGCTGGACCGTAATGAATTTCAAACACATAACCTAGTTACGCAGATAAAATTTAGATGTCATCGGCGGGCAAAGGGCAGTGTAGGCTTACCAGACCCAATATTTTATCGCGATCTCTATTAAAGTATTGTTCTTTTTTCAATTGTGAACAACGGCTCGCGCAACTCACTCTGCTTCAGCTATTCTACAGCGTATCTGTAATGGCGCAAATAGCACTCCACCTGCCAACATAGCAGGCAGGCATAGTGCAGATGATCTTCAATACTCTGCATTTTACCAGTGAACTGAAACGTTCGAATAGCTTACGCATAACCAATATGCAACAGCGATAGGCTATCTGACGAAAATTTACAGCTAAAATATCAAGCATGTATTGAAGTGAACAGGTCGAATTAATTTTAGTTAATATGATCATTATTATATTAAATTAGATACCTTTGATATTTTAGATCACCTATGCGCTAGAACTCTTCCACATCTAACAGATACACCTTTTTTCATTCAGTGTCAGAAATATCACCATAAATACCGCAACTCTAAAGATTGGTGACAACCGTCAGATCAGCACGCCCGTAATCTCCCAGACACCTTTTGAGGAAGATGCAAGTCAAAGGCATTATCACCAGGTGACAGGGAGATTAAAGTATTTAGTCAGTGTCCGGCTACAATCACCAGCGGATAAATATTATTCCGATTCATTCCTGCTAGGTAAACATAACTGAACATCTAAAAAATAATTTAAGTCGGATGATGAATCACTGCCGGCAGGGAATCATCGGAACGCAGCGTCATAATCTCACAGCCGTCCTGAGTAACCACGATAGTATGCTCATACTGTGCTGATAGGCTGCGATCCTTGGTCTTTACCGTCCAACCATCCTTCATGGCACGGATGCGGTAGTCACCAGCATTGACCATTGGTTCAATGGTCAATGCCATGCCAGGCTGTAACACCACGCAACCATCATCGGCGTCATAATGCAATACCTGCGGTTCTTCATGGAAGCCTACACCAATACCATGACCGCAATACTCGCGCACCACCGAAAAATTTCTCGCTTCAACAAATTCTTGAATCGCTTTGCCCAAAGTGCGCAAACGAATACCAGGACGGACCATGCGAATTGCCAGGTAAAGGCTCTCTTTGGTCACCCGGCATAGACGCTCACCGAGAATACTGGACTTGCCAACGATAAACATTTTCGAGGTATCCCCATAAAATCCATTTTTGATAACTGTAACATCAATATTGATGATATCACCCTCTTTTAGTTTTTTTTCATCACTTGGTATACCATGACAGACCACTTCATTAACCGAAATACAAACTGATTTAGGAAAACCGTGATACCCGAGAGAGGCAGAGACCGCCTGCTGCTTCTTGGTGATATAGCGGTGACAAATGCGATCCAATTCACCGGTGCTAACACCGGGCTGGACATGGGATTCAATGATTTCTAGCACCTCTGCTGCCAACATGCCTGCAACGCGCATCTTTGCAATATCGTCAGATGTTTTAATAGGAATAACCATATAAAGATCCCCAGTCGATACCCCAGGATCGACAATAAATATTTAAGTCTAGAGAGTAACAAATTGCATTCATGGTATCAGCCCGGCCGTGCACTGCCAAATTATCATTTTTATCACTGCTATCTGCAAAACATTGGTGGAGTCCTACCACTGTTTATGGTATTAAAGTGGACCTACGGTAGGCACAAAAAATAAATGGTATCTTATTACCACTAGCTTATCGCATCGACTGAACTCAATTTTATTATTTACACACTTATTTAGTTATTAGTACCTACGCCTAGCTACTTCTACCGAAATGGTGAAGTTGGCCGTATGGGATATGTGGAGGCATAACCCCAAATTTACTTAGAGGTTTATCATGGTAACTGTTTCCATGCGTGACATGCTCCAGGCCGGTGTCCATTTTGGCCATCAAACCCGTTACTGGAATCCAAAAATGAAGCCGTTTATCTTCGGTGCCCGTAATAAAGTGCACATCATCAACTTGGAACAAACCGTGCCGATGTTCAACGACGCTTTGGCAGAATTAAATAAAATATCTTCGCGTAAAGGTAAAATCCTATTTGTTGGCACCAAGAAAGCTGCAAGCAAAGCGGTAAAAGAAGCAGCCAACAGCTGCGATCAGTTTTTTGTTAACCATCGCTGGTTAGGTGGAATGTTGACCAACTGGAAAACGGTTCGTCAGTCCATCAAGCGTTTAAAAGACCTAGAAAACCAATCTCAGGACGGTACTTTCGAAAAACTGACCAAAAAAGAGGCGCTAATGCGCACTCGCAAATTGGAAAAACTAGAAAATAGCCTGGGTGGCATTAAAGATATGGGCGGCCTCCCGGATGCACTATTTGTTATAGATGCCGAACACGAAAACATAGCTATCAAAGAAGTCAATAAATTAGGCATTCCAGTTTTCGCTATCGTTGATACCAATTCTGATCCGGACGGAGTAGACTTCATTATCCCTGGTAATGACGACGCCATTCGTGCCATTAATTTTTATCTAACCGCTGTGGCCACTGCTGTACGCGAAGGCCGTTTTCAGGATCTGGTAGAACAGGTCAAAGAAAGCTTTGTGGAAGCTAAAAATAATTAAGGCACG
The DNA here is from genome assembly GCA_024748595.1 of Sodalis sp. Ffu. GTDB lineage: Bacteria > Pseudomonadota > Gammaproteobacteria > Enterobacterales > Enterobacteriaceae > FFU. The sequence continues at coordinate 666,882 of CP072944.1, forward strand.
TGATAGCGCCCTTAAACCAAGTTTTAAACATATTGAAGAGGACCTGTTTTCAGGCCCTCTTTTTTACCTATCTCCAATACGAGATAATGAGGAAAGATAATATGGCTGATATTATTACTGTTTCCATGATAAAAGAACTGCGCGAACGTACCGGTGCAGGCATGATGGAATGTAAAAAAGCATTGGTTAAAGCTCAAGGGGATATAGAGCTAGCTATCGATAATATGCGTAAGTCAGGCCAGGCAAAAGCCGCAAAAAAAACAAGACGCGTCACCGCTGAAGGCATCATTCTGACCAAAATCACGCAGGACAGCAAATATGGCGTTATCGTTGAACAAAATTGCGAAACTGATTTCGTAGCCAAAAATAGTGACTTCAACGCCTTCGGCAATGAAGTTATTACTGTAGCTTTGGATGAACGCATCACCGATCTGAATAGATTAAAAATCAAATTCGAAGAGCAGCGCACCGCGCTAATTACCAAAATAGGTGAGAACATCAACATCCGCCGCATCGGCGTACTGGCCGGCGACTTCCTAGGTTGCTATTTGCATGGTGCTCGCATAGGCGTAATAGTATCCGCTGACGGTGAAAACGAAGAACTGATGAAGCATATTGCCATGCATATCGCCGCTAGCAAACCTGAATATGTCAACGCGGAAGATGTCCCAATCAACGTAGTTGCCCGTGAACATCAAATCCAGCTGGACATCGCCATGCAGTCCACCAAATCGCAAGAAATCGCAAAAAAAATAATTAAAGGCCGTATGCGCAAGTTCATAGACGATATTTCATTAACCGGACAACACTTCGTGATGGATCCTAGCAAAACCGTCGGTCAACTGCTGTGCGAGCATAATGTCAAAGTCAACAACTTCATACGATTCGAAGTAGGAGAAGGTATAGAAAAAGCCGAGGCAGATTTCTCAGCCAAAGTGGTCGCAATAGAAAAACAGTTTTAACAATCCTTCGGGGCCGCCGGCGGATATTTCTTTTAAATAAAGCCGAAATAACGTAAGCGCGACACCAAGTCGATTCCACTTCATGAAATCACTTGCTAAGGAATAAATCAAATGGCAATCAACGCAAAACCCATCTATCAACGTATCCTGCTAAAACTAAGCGGTGAGACCCTGCATGGTCCCGAAGGTTTTGGTATCGACGCCAGCATTTTGGAAAACATGGCCCAAAAAGTAAAAGAATTAGTAGAGCTGGGTATCCAAGTAGGCATAGTGATAGGTGGCGGTAACTTGTTCCGCGGAGCAGGGCTGGCCAAAGCCGGCATGAACCGCGTGGTCGGCGACCATATGGGTATGCTAGCAACAGTGATGAACGGTTTAGCTATGCGTGATGCGTTGCACCGTACCTATGTAAATGCCTGTCTGATGTCGGCGATTTCAGTCAATGAGCTCTGCAAAAGTTACAGTTGGCCGGAAGCTGTTAGCCTATTGCGTAAGAACCGCGTGGTTATTTTCGCAGCTGGGACCGGCAACCCCTTATTTACCACTGACTCCGCAGCCTGCTTGCGCGGCATCGAAATCAAAGCGGACGCAGTGCTTAAAGCCACCAAAGTCGATGGTGTATTTTCCGCCGATCCGGTAACATATCCAGATGCTACACTTTATGAGCAACTGAGTTATCAAGATGTGTTAGAGCAAGAACTCAAAATCATGGATCTTACGGCCTTTACATTGGCGCGGGATCATAATCTGCCAATATGTGTTTTCAACATAAATAAGCCTAACGCGCTACGGCGGGTGGTCATGGGGGATAAAGAAGGCACGCTCATTACCAATAATTCGTAACTGACCACAAGTTGCTGCTTGGCCGCATAACCAACCAAATCTCAAGGATTCGTAACGTGATTAATAAAATTCACAAAAATACTGAGATACGCATGAAAAAATGCGTCGAAGCGTTCAAAAATCACATCAATAAGGTCCGCACTGGCCCAGCTTCTCCCAGCATGCTTGATGGTATTCAAGTTGAATATTATGGCGCGCTTACACCATTACGTCAGCTAGCTAATATCGTCACTGAAGATGCGCACACACTGATTATTACTGTTTTCGATCACACGCTAGCAAAAACAGTAGAAAAAGCCATTATAACTTCTGACCTGGGCCTTAACCCTTCATCTACCGGTACCGTAATTCGTGTCCCATTGCCGGCGCTGACTGAAGAACGTCGTCGCGATTTAATTAAAATAGTACACACTGAAGCAGAGCAAGGCAGAGTCGCTGTGCGCAACGTGCGGCGCGACGCCAATGATAAAGTAAAGGCTCTTCTAAAAGACAAAGCAATCAGCGAAGACGAAGATCGTCGCTTTCAGGATCGGATCCAAAAGATGACCGATGCCTGGGTGAAGAAACTTGATAACATGTTAGCGGAAAAAAAAGCAGAATTAATGGAATTTTAATTAAATAAAAAACCTCAGAACAAAGGTTTTGTTGAATAAATATAACCGTCATGATTAAAGATTATTCACACTACATGGTGATATGCATATCTAAGAGTCGTTTTATTCCATCAAAACGTTTTCCATCACCATAGATTCCCCTAGCTGAGTATAGTAGTTCACTAGATGTTTTATTCGTAACATACTCATCTACCAGCGACGATGATAACTGACCTTTTTTAATTTTTTATATCCCTGTTAAACGGTTAACTTGTCACCGCCTGATCTTTCATTAGCATTACCTGCCCGCGTACACTATGAGCAATATTGCCATATGTTAAGTTTTTTATAATGACATTAACATTTCTACCCATTTACTGATGCAAATATAGTCCAGGTAACTTAGAGGAACATTAATTCACTAATGATCTTGAGTCTAGAATCTATGAAAGGATAAGTTCACCAACTTTTAGAAAGCAAAAGTTTAAAATCACTAATCGAGCAGGCAATAACAACATATCATCACACCAGTTAAAACTTATTTCTGGGCTGAGGTTGCAAGCGTTAAGTAAGGTTTAGAAACTCTATTTCTACTTGATATAGAGTTTCTCTACACGTTTTCGGACTCAATCTGCATAAGTAAACGAATAAAAACATGAATGTCATGATAAAAAACTCAACACATAGCAACATTGCTCATAATGTAGACAATACTGGAATAAAGCTTTTTGATGAAAAAGAAAAATTCAAATTAAAATAAACGGTCAAGAAAAACCATATTTCGAGCTAACAGCATGTAACGTTCCGATACAATATACATGACATCATCTGCTTTGAGGGACCTATACAAGGAGTAATATTAAAGAATGCCGAAGTACTTCCCTGGAGTAGCATAAATATGTCGAAAAATTAAAAAACACACCCAACAGGGTGTGATAAGCACTAGCCATAATAGGTTGAGGCTGCTGGCCAAAATAATACGAATAAAGATCAGGAGATGACACAATCAATATTTATTATAAAATAATAACCATTGTAGATACAAAAACTCTAATACCATCGATGAGTTCTGGGATAAATGCTATTGTCACGAATAAAATGGATATCTGGTAGAATGTGTGTTGAATAAAACGACCACTATATGTGTTAAAGTGAGTCGTTTAAATCACTTTATAATGATAATGGCTAAAATTTCCGTCTCAAACTAGGCATTTATTTCATACATTTCAACGTGGTATTCAAATAACTTCATGAGGCATTTGACGATTCTCGGCAGCACAGGATCCATTGGCATCAGTACACTTGCTGTAATAAAACAAAATCCTGATAAATTTACTGTAAGCGCACTTGTAGCCGGAAATAATGTCGCTTTGATGACCAAACAGTGTATGGCCTTTAGGCCCATCTACACCTGTATGGCTAGTAAAAATGCGACACAGGCACTAAAAGCCAACTTGGCCCTATTAGAAGCCGGAGATATAAAAGTACTGTCCGGTGCTCAAGCCGCCTGCGAACTAGCTGCCCTTGAGGAGGTGGATACCGTAATGGCCGCCATCGTCGGTACCGCTGGTCTTCTTCCAACACTGGCGGCCCTACGCGCAGGCAAACGAGTCTTGTTGGCGAATAAAGAAGCGTTAGTCACCTGTGGGCGGTTATTTATGAACGAAGCCAGGCAGCACAATGCCCACTTATTGCCGGTGGATAGCGAACATAACGCCATCTTTCAGAGTTTACCTGAACCACTTCAACGTGGCTTAGGATATACTTCCTTAACTGAACACGGCGTATCACGCATTATTTTAACCGGTTCTGGAGGACCCTTCCGTCAGATACCATTGACTGAGCTGGCTACCATGACGCCGGAGCAGGCCTGTGCCCACCCCAATTGGTCGATGGGCCGCAAAATTTCAGTGGACTCTGCCACCATGATGAACAAAGGGCTAGAGTATATCGAAGCGCGCTGGTTGTTCAATGCGTCTGCTGAACAAATGGAAATGTTGCTACATCCGCAATCGATTATACACTCAATGGTGCGCTACATCGACGGCAGCGTGTTAGCACAGCTAGGTTCTCCTGATATGCGAACCCCCATTGCTTACGCTATGGCCTATCCGGAACGAATAGAAACAGGAGTGACACCGCTGGACTTTTTACGTTTCGGGACGTTGAACTTCTACCAAACAGACAGCGAACGTTATCCCTGCTTGCGACTAGCCATCGAGGCTAGTGATCTAGGACAGGCAGCGACAACAGCACTAAACGCCGCCAATGAAGTTGCAGTTGCGGCGTTTTTACGCAGAGAGATTAACTTTACCTCAATAGCTACCGTTAATCGACAAGTGCTGGAGCAATTGGCATTGACAGAACCTACAAGCGTGGAGGAAGTCCTGGCCATCGACTACCAAGCACGTGAAAAGGCCCACCTAAACATCAACCATTTTAGGCGCTGATCGAGCAGCGCACCAATCAATGGCTAATTTGTTCGATAACTGGCAAAATGATATAATATGCGCCACGTTTCCCGTTGTTGATGGCCACGCCTGATAGTGCAAGTTACAGGACATGGTATACATACGATTTTTTGCGCAGGTAGTAGCTCTGCGTTTCGAGGATAAGTAAGCGTGATATCGTCCATCAATCAGCAAGAGGCTAATAAATTACCATCATCCTTACCACGGCATGTGGCTATTATTATGGATGGTAACGGGCGCTGGGCAACAAACCGAGGAAAATTACGTATCTTCGGTCATCAAGTTGGCGTCAAATCGGTACGACGCGCGGTAAGTTTTGCTGTCAGCCACCATTTCGCCGCACTGACACTGTATGCGTTCAGCAGCGAAAACTGGAAGCGCCCCAGCCAAGAAGTTTCCGGGCTAATGGAACTGTTTGTGCACGCACTAGACAGCGAAGTCAAAAATCTACATAAGCATAATGTCCGGCTATGTATTATCGGGGATATCGGGCGCTTTGGCGTACGGTTACAAGAGCGTATTCGTCATTCTGAAAAACTGACACGTAATAATGACGGGCTAACTTTGAATATTGCTGCAAATTATGGCGGACGTTGGGATATTATTCAGGGGGTAAGAAAACTTGCTACACAGGTGCAAAAAGGCATCTTAAGTCCCGATCAAATCAATGAGGATGCATTATACCAATACATTTGCATGAACGAATTAGACCCGGTAGATTTGGTAATACGTACCGGAGGAGAACACCGTATCAGCAATTTTCTACTTTGGCAGATAGCCTACGCTGAGTTATTTTTTACCGATGTGTTATGGCCGGATTTTAACGACACTGTTTTTAAAAGTGCACTCAATGCTTTCGCTCAACGCGAACGGCGCTTCGGCGGAATTTACACCTAATTAATGCTAATGCATTCTAAAGGAGGGATATTTTGCTAATATATCGCTTAATTACTGCCTTTATCTTAATACCTATCGTTACCGCAACGTTATTTTTGCTGCCGTTGATAGGGTTTGCACTGATTATTTTGGCGATCTGCATGCTAAGTGCCTGGGAGTGGGGCAAGCTAGCTGGTTTTCCCTCCCGTCGACAGCGGGTCTGGTTGGCTATACTGTGTGGTTTGATACTGACACTAATGATGTTCACCGTGCCGGATTATCGGCCGTTCATCGCCATTTGGCAGACAAAATACGTCCTGTGGGCCGCACTAATCTGGTGGTTGACAGCGCTATTGCTGGTATTGTGCTATCCCCACTCCGCCACTTTTTGGCGCTACTCCAGCGCGCTACGGCTAACATTCGGCATACTAACGATTCTGCCTTTTTTTTGGGGAATGCTCTCTTTACGTCAGCAACATTATGATAATAACCATTTTACCGGTGCCTGGTGGCTATTGTATATAATGATGCTGGTATGGGGGCTGGATTCCGGGGCCTATATTTTTGGACGCGCCCTGGGACACCATAAGCTAGCGCCTAAAGTGTCCTCTGGTAAAACCTGGGAAGGACTAGTTGGGGGGTTGTCTACATCAGCAGTTATCGCCTGGCAATTCAGCAAATACGCTCAACTGAACGCAGCACCTATTACACTGCTCATTAGCTCCATTGTAGCAATGTTAGCTTCGGTGTTGGGGGATTTGACCGAAAGTATGTTTAAACGAGAGGCAGGAATTAAAGACAGCGGAGTTTTGCTCCCCGGACATGGCGGTATTTTAGATCGTATAGATAGCTTGACCGCCGCAGTGCCAATATTCGCCTGTTTAATGCTGCTAATCTTTAACGCTATCTAAGTTGGAACTGAGAACGAGTATGCTGCACTTTTTCTGGAGTCTTGCCGCGTTTATCGTTGCGTTAGGTATATTGATTACAGTGCATGAATTTGGCCACTTTTGGGTGGCACGCCTCTGCGGTGTAACAGTGGAACGTTTTTCAATCGGTTTCGGGCCCGAACTTTGGCGCTGGATCGATAAAAGCGGTACTGAATACATAATAGCCGCCATACCTTTGGGCGGGTATGTAAAAATGCTCGATGGATGGATGGATACTGTGCTGACTGAGCATCGTCATGGAGCCTTTAATCATAAAACAGTTTGGCAGCGCGCAGCGATCATCGCCGCTGGACCAGTATTCAACTTCCTTTTTGCCATCTTAGCTTACTGGCTAGTGTTTATGATAGGCATGTCGAGCTACCGGCCAATAATCGGTGATATCATCCCTCGTTCTATTGTTGCACAAGCAGACATTTCACCCAACATGGAACTAAAGTCTATTGACGGTATCAAAACACTTGATTGGGATTCAGTTCGTTTACAGCTTCTCAACAAGATCGGTGACAGTGAAATCAGCATCGGTGTAGCGCAGTTTGGTTCTTCTAATATCAAGAAAAAAATCATCGATTTGCGCTGCTGGTCTTGCGACCCAAGCAAGCAAGATCCCATTGTCGCTCTGGGAATTATCCCGCTTGGGCCACGCATCGAGCCTATATTAGCTAAAATACAGGCCGGATCAGCGGCAATGAAAGCCGGTTTGCAACCTGGCGATAGGATCGTTAAAGTCAATGGACAACATATGGATGACTGGCAGCTGTTTGTAATTAAAGTAAGGGATAATCCCGGACGAGCGTTGCAAGTCACCATAGAAAGACAAGCTAGCACACTAAACATCACCCTGACGCCAGACAGTAAATCAGTGAACAAGAATAAAATAGAAGGTTTTGCCGGTGTGGTGCCAAAAGTTATCCCTTTATCAACGGAATATAAAATTGTATACAAATTAGGGCCATTACCAGCACTGGCCAAAGCCAGCGAAAAAACCTGGCAGCTGATGCGACTCACGGCCGGTATGGTGGGCAAACTGGTAACTGGAGATGTCAAGCTGAACAACCTGAGTGGGCCTATATCCATCGCCCAAGGCGCTGGGATATCAGCAGAATATGGATTAATTCATTATCTGATATTTCTGGCGCTGATAAGCGTCAATTTAGGCATTATCAATCTATTCCCATTACCAGTGTTAGATGGTGGTCACCTGATCTTCCTAGTGATAGAAAAACTAAAGGGAGGGCCGGTATCCGAACGAGTACAAGACCTCAGTTACCGTATAGGCTCTATTTTGATGATGCTATTGATGGGTCTGGCCCTTTTCAATGATTTCTCCAGGCTATAATAGCCTGAAATTATGTAAGGAAGAACAATAACCACAATGGCGATGAAAAAGTTGCTCATAGCGGCGCTATTTCTTAGCAGCCCCGTATACAGTGCAGACGAATTCGCAGTGAAGAATATTTATTTCGAAGGACTGCAACGGGTCGCCGTCGATACGGCATTACTCAGTATACCAATACATGTCGGTGACACAGTAACCGATGAAGATATTAGCAATACTATCCGCACTTTATTCGCTACTAAAAACTTTGAAGATATCCAGGTACTACGTGAGAAAGATTCATTGATCATACAGGTCAAGGAACGTCCAAAAATCGCTAAAATCACCTTATCCGGTAACAAATCGATAAAAAAGGATATAATCAAGCAAAACCTAGATGCCCATGGTGTCCTGGTGGGGGAAACACTTGATCGAACCACCATTTTCAATATCAAAAAAGCACTAGAGGATTTCTATCATAACGCTGGCAAATATAGCGCCACGGTCAAAATGGTGGTTACGCCGCTACCGCATAATTGCGTTGACCTGAACCTGGTATTCACTGAAGGCGTATCAGCTAAAATCCAACAAATCAATATTATTGGTAACCATACATTTACCACTGCTGAATTAATTTCACGCTTCCAACTGCGAGATGAAGTACCGTGGTGGAACTTGGTTGGCAATCGCAAATACCAAAAACAAACACTGTACAGCGATCTGGAAACATTACGTAATTTTTATCTGAATCGCGGCTATGTTCGCTTCAACATCGACTCTACCCAAGTCAGCCTGACGCCGGATAAAAAGAGCATCTATATTACTCTGAACATTACAGAAGGCACGAAGTACAAAATATTTGGCTCAGCTGTTAACGGCAATATGGCCGGCCATTCCGCCGGAATTGAACAATTGGTCAAAATTCAGTTGGGAGAACTGTATAACGGCGCTAAAATTACCAAGATGGAAAATGATATCAAGAAGCTATTAGGTCGTTATGGTTATGCCAATCCCCGTGTAGCAACACAGCTTAAGATCAATGAAGCCAATAAAACGGTAAAATTGCATATCAGTGTTAACGCTGGCAACCGTTTATATGTCCGTTACGTACGTTTTGAAGGCAACGATATCACCAAAGATTCAGTGTTGCGCCGAGAAATACGTCAAATGGAAGGTTCCTGGCTTAACAACAATCTTGTTAAACAGGGTAAAGAACGTCTAAACCGGATTGGTTATTTTGAAACTGTAGAGACCCAAACTGAACCCGTGCCTGATTTACCGGATCAAGTGGATGTGATTTACAAGGTCAAAGAACGCAATACCGGCAATATCAACGTCAGCATAGGTTTTGGTACTGAAAGCGGCATCAGTTTTCAATTTGGCATCCAACAGGATAATTGGCTAGGTACAGGGAATTCTGTCAGCTTTATCAGCACCAAAAACGATTACCAAAGCTATGCCGAGCTATCGATGACCGACCCCTATTTTACAGTGGATAGAATCAGCCTAGGCGGCAGAGTATTATATAATGACTTTAACGCCGATAACGCAGATCTGTCCGATTACGATTTAAAAAGTTATGGGCTGAGCACCACCCTTGGCTTCCCGATAAGCGAAGACCACTCACTGAACCTAAGCCTGGAATATCTGCATGACGATTTGACCAATATGGAGCCACAGGTGGCAATGTGGCGCTACCTAAAATTCAATGGCATCTACCCCAAAGTGGTAACCACCAAGAAAGCAGACAAAGACGCGGACTTCAGCGCCGATGATTTTTTCCTAAGCCTTGGCTGGAACTACAACAACCTAGATCGCGGCTACTTCCCCACCGTCGGTTCACGCGCTAATCTGTCTGGTAAAATCACAGTACCCGGCTCTGATAACGAGTATTACAAAATTACCTTCGACACTAGCCACTATATACCGTTGAACAAAAACGCTAACTGGGTGTTAATGGGACACGTCCGTGTCGGTTACGCTAACGGGCTAAGCAACAAAGAAATGCCCTTTTATGACAACTTCTATGCCGGTGGATTCAATACAGTGCGGGGCTTTCGATCCAATACTATCGGGCCAAAAGCTGCTTATTACCGGTGTAATTTTGACGATAATAGCTATAGTACATGTCCAGTGGAACATTCCAGCGACGCTGTAGGCGGTAACGCGATGGTGATAGCCAGCGCTGGTCTGATAGTGCCGTTTTTAAACGAAAAATACGCTAACTCGGTGCGTACCTCGCTATTCGTCGACGCTGGTACAATATGGGATACATCTTGGAAAAATACTGAGGCTACTCGCGCTGCTGATATTCCGGATTATAGTGATCTGAGCAATCTCCGCATTTCTAGCGGCATTGCCCTACAATGGATATCGCCACTCGGACCTCTGGTGTTCTCCTATGCAAAACCAATAAAAAAATATACCAGCGACAAGTCAGAGCAGTTCCAATTTAATATTGGCAAAACATGGTAGTATTTGGCACAGAATTACATGCAAACAAGGAGCAAAGCGGTAGTGGCATTGAAACCTTTGATCACGTACAACGTGAAAGAATGTTTTCATTGTTAACTAACTTTTCAATGTTTTAAAATAATAGTAGTGTCTAAGGAGTTTATAGTGAAAAAGTGGTTATATGCCGCAGTTTTGAGTTTAGTACAACCATCCCCTACCAGCGCACTGGCTGCCGATAAAATCGCTGTGGTTAATGTTTCTAATATTTTCGAGCAGTCTCCGCAAACAGCCATAGTAGCTAAAGAACTCGAAAATGAATTCAAGGATCGAGCTACCGAACTCCAATCGATAAAACGTGATTTGCAAACTAAAATGCAACGTCTGCAGCTTGCTGGACCCTCTATGAAAGACAATGAACGTAGTGCGCTGGAAAAATTAGTGATGACACAACGTGAAGATTTCTCCAACAAGGCTCAGGCTTTCGAGCAAGACAACCACCGACGTCAAACGGAAGAACGTAATAAAATTCTAAGCCGTATCCAGGACGCAGTAAGAAATATTGCTAGCAAAGAAGGTTATGATGTGGTGATTGATGCAAACGCTGTGGCTTATGCCAGCAACGCTAAAGACATTACTGACGATGTAGTGAAGCAGGTTAAATAAATCATGTTTTCAATTCGACTGGCTGATTTGGCACAGCAGTTGGATGCACAATTGCACGGTGATGGCGATACCATAATCACCGGCATTGCCTCCATAGGAAGCGCGCGAGCAGGCTATATTACCTTTCTTGCGGACAGTCATTTTCGCGATAAACTTTCTTCCTGTCAGGCGTCTGCGGTGGTGCTCACTGAAGATAACCTGCCTTTTTGCACACGCTCCGCGCTAGTGGTTAAAAATCCTTATCTCACTTACGCCAGAATGGCGCAATTGATGGACACAACTCCTAAATCAGCCCAAAATATCGGAGCTAGCGCGGTAATTGCTACAGATGCGATCCTCGGCCAACGGGTGGCAATTGGAGCTAACGCAGTCATTGAATCCGGTGTAGTGTTAGGCGATGACGTAATGGTTGGACCAGGTAGTTTTATCGGCAAAAATACAAAAATCGGTGCTGGTACGCACTTATGGGCCAATGTCACTGTCTACCATGAAATCGAAATCGGCGAGAACTGCATAATCCAGTCTGGAGCGGTAATTGGCGCCGACGGATTCGGTTACGCCAATGATCGCGGCAACTGGATTAAAATTCCTCAATTGGGACGGGTGATCATCGGCGATCGAGTCGAGATCGGCGCCTGTACTACAATCGATCGCGGCGCTCTAGACGATACCAGAATCGGTAATGGAGTAATTATTGATAATCAATGCCAGATTGCGCATAACGTCATCATTGGTGACAATACCGCAGTTGCCGGTGGCGTTATTATGGCCGGCAGCTTAACCATTGGCCGTTACTGTATGATTGGAGGCGCCAGCGTAATCAATGGCCACATGGAAATCTGCGATAAAGTGACAGTGACCGGCATGGGCATGGTGATGCAACCAATAACCAAACCTGGTGTTTACTCCTCTGGTATTCCGTTACAACCGAATAAAATATGGCGCAAAACTGCCGTATTGGTGATGAATATCAGAGAGATGAGCAAGCGGATGAAAGCTATAGAGCGAAAATTAGCAAAAAACTAATCGCTCCCGCCTCTTAAAGAGGATAATGCAAGTACAGAAACTTTCACTTGGCTAGTATCTTTTTTATAACAGCTTGCTCATTTTGCCCTACCGAGATTGGCACACAGCCCTGCTGTTAATGCAACGTTTTTTTGAGACAGGAACAGATTTTGATTACCGACACTCATGCTCTGCATATTGAAGAGATATTGGAACTTTTACCCCATCGTTTTCCGTTTCTACTGGTGGACCTCGTACTAGATTTTGACAAAGGAAAATTTCTACGCGCGGTAAAAAACGTCTCCTTTAATGAGCCGTTTTTCCAAGGCCACTTTCCAGGCAAACCTATTTTCCCTGGCGTGCTGATTCTGGAAGCAATGGCACAAGCAACAGGCATTCTCGCGTTTAAAAGCGCCGGTAAACTAGCACCGGACGAACTTTACTATTTCGCTGCCATCGATAAAGCCCGTTTTAAACGTCCAGTAGAACCAGGCGACCAAATGATCCTCGAAGTTGAATTCATTAAAGAGAGACGTGGCGTAGCGCGTTTCAAAGGTACTACTAAAGTTGATGGCGAAATAGCTTGCCAAGCGTCAATGATGTGCGCACGTCGCAGAGAGGCTTAAAATCCGTGATTGATCAATCCTCCTTTATACACCCTAATGCAATCGTTGAAGAAGGAGCTATTATCCATGCCGATGTGTATATTGGCCCATTCTGTTTTATTGGGCCACAGGTCGAGATTGGCGCACGTACAGTGCTCAAATCTCATGTCGTAGTCAATGGCATAACCTTCATCGGTGAAGATAACCAAATATATCAGTTTGCCTCTCTCGGTGAAATCAATCAAGATTTAAAATATTCTGGGGAATCAACGCGGGTAGAGATTGGTCACCGTAACCGCATCAGGGAAAGCGTGACCATCCATCGTGGCACAGTAGAAGGAGGCAAAGTCACTCGAGTTGGTAGTGATAACCTTCTAATGATCAATGTGCACGTTGCCCACGACTGCGTGGTTGGCGATCAGTGCATCATGGCTAACAATGCAACCCTCGGCGGCCATGTAGTAGTAGATGATTACGCTATAATCGGTGGTCTGACTGCTGTGCATCAATTTTGCATCATCGGTGCCCATGTAATGGTAGGAGGATGTTCCGGCGTCGTCCAAGATGTCCCGCCGTTTATTATCGCACAGGGTAACCATGCAACGCCATTCGGCATGAATATCAAAGGATTAAAGCGACGAGGTTTTAATCGCGTTGCACTGCATGCGATTCGCGACGCCTATAAGATTCTTTACCGCAGCCATAAAACCCTCGAAGAGGCTAAGATAGCGCTAGCAGCATTAGCAATAGAACATCCGGTAGTAAATACCTTTATCGATTTTTTAACCCGATCGCAGCGCGGTATTATTCGCTGATTATGTCGCCTCGTCCCATTATCATCGGTTTGGTGGCCGGAGAAACCTCTGGCGATATTCTTGGCGCCGGGCTTATCCGCGCGCTACGGGGCCAGCTACCCAATGTACGCTTCGTTGGCGTTGCTGGTCCACGCATGCAAGCGGAAGGAATGGAGACTTGGTACGAATTGGAGGCACTGTCGGTGATGGGCTGCGTCGAAGTGATGACGCGCCTACCGCGGTTGCTGCACATCCGTCGCGATCTAACCCGACGCTTCACCGCACTTAAGCTTGATGTCTTTGTCGGTATAGATGCGCCAGATTTTAATCTGACACTGGAAGGAAGCCTAAAAAAGCGCGGTACCCGCACTATTCACTACGTCAGTCCTTCGATATGGGCCTGGCGACAAAAACGAGTATTCAAAATCAACCGAGTCACCGATAATCTATTAGCTTTTTTGCCTTTTGAAAAAGCGTTTTACGACCGGTTTAATGTACCATGTCAGTTCATAGGTCATACCCTAGCTGACGCAATGCCCCTTGACCCAGATAAAGGGGCGGCACGTAGCGCATTAGGCATCGCCGACAATGTACGCTGCCTAGCACTGTTGCCCGGCAGCCGCAATAGTGAAGTCGAGATGCTGAGCGCTGATTTTTTGCGCTGCGCAAAACTGTTGAGCCAACGCTTCCATGGGCTTGAGATCCTAGTCCCACTGGTCAATCAAGCACGGCGTGAACAGTTTCAATGCATCCAAACAGAGATCGCGCTAACGGCACGCCTAAGGCTGCTGGACAATCAGTCCCACCAAGCGATGATTGCCGCTGACGCCACACTGCTAGCCTCCGGCACTGCCGCGCTAGAATGTATGCTAGCAAAATGTCCGATGGTAGTGGGTTATCGTATGAAGCCCCTGACCTTTGCGCTGGCGCGTCGGTTGGTAAAAACGCCTTGGGTATCCCTACCTAATTTGCTAGCCGGACGAGAATTGGTTAAAGAATTGCTACAAGAGGCATGCAAGCCAGAAAGTCTAGCGCAAGCATTGCTCCCTTTGCTGAGCGACAGCCATCAGCGTGCAGCATTGCAAGATACCTTTCGCATGCTGCATCAACAAATCCGTTGCAACGCCAATGAACAAGCAGCGCACGCAGTACTGGCGTTAATCAAGCACTAATTTTCCCTTATGAAGGACACGCATGACAAAACTATTTACCTATCCAACGGGCGAAGTTAATTGCTGGGATGAAGTAGGACGCGGAGCACTAGTGGGAGCGGTGGTGACAGCAGCGGTAATCCTGCAGGATCCTACGCAACCAATCACGAGGCTAACTAACTCCAACAAACTAAATAAAAAACAACGATTTGCGCTGTATAAAAATATCACCCGCTACACGCTGGCCTGGAGCATTCAGCTCGCCAAAGCACAAGAAATTGACCGCTTCAATATATTCCAAGCGACCATGCTGGCAATGCAGCAGGCAGTAGCCGGAATGGCGGTCACGCCAGATTTTGTGCTATTGGATGGCACCGCCTTTGTCCAGTGCTGCCGAGACCAGCGCAGGCGGTCATTCAAGGAGATAGTCAGGGCACGGAGAGAAGCACCGTTTCTATAATGACAAAAATAAATCAATATAGGAGATGGCCGCTCTGCATCTATAATCTCCAAAATATGGTTTTGCCCAGCATAAGGACTATTCAACCGTTTTTCGTTTTCGATTCACGATACAACTGTGAAACATCAGTAGGAACACTAACCCGGTCAAACAGGTAATAAAACAACCATCTCTTCACCGATACGAAGCTCAGACTGCTGACGCACCACCATTCAATTTCTGGTACAAAAAAATGACTGAACCACGTTTTATTCACCTTCGCGTACACAGTGACTACTCCATGATCGATGGGCTAGTCAAAATCGGTCCGTTAGTCAAAAAAGCCGCAGTTATGCAGATGCCAGCGCTGGCCCTTACCGATTTTACCAACCTCTGCGGACTGATAAAATTTTACGATGCCGCCCATAGCGCTGGCATCAAGCCGATTATCGGCGCTGATTTTTTGGTACGCAGCGCAATGCTTGGCAATGAACTGGCCGAGTTGACCATACTAGCTGCCAATAATGTCGGCTACCAGCATCTGACGCTACTGATTTCTCAGGCATACCAGCGAGGCTATGGTGTCAGAGGTCCGATTATTGATCGCGATTGGCTGATTGACCATCATGATGGATTGATTATTCTCTCCGGGGGGCGCAACGGGGATGTCGGCAAATACTTGATACGCGGCAATATGCCCCAAGTAGAGCAATGTCTAGAGTTTTACGAATGCTATTTCCCTGATCGCTACTACCTAGAGCTTATTCGTACTGGTCGCCAGAACGAAGAAAGTTACCTGCAAGCGGCGGTGACACTGGCTATGCTCAAAGGGCTTCCAGTAGTTGCCAACAACGACATACGTTTCGTCAGCCCAGAAGATTTTAACGCCCATGAAATCCGCGTGGCGATCCATGACGGTTTTATTCTCGACGACGTCAAACGGCAATCTCACTATAGTCCGCAGCAATTTATGCGCAGCGAACAGGAGATGTGCGAACTATTTACAGATCTACCGGAAGCTCTAGCAAACAGTGTGGAAATCGCACGGCGCTGCAATGTCACTATTTTTCTCGGCAAATATTTTCTGCCACAGTTTCCTACCGGTGAAATGTCCACTGAGGATTATCTCATCATGCGCTCACACGAAGGGCTAGAAGAGCGACTTGCCTTTCTATTCCCAAATTCTGAAAAACGTCTATCCAAACGTCCGCTCTACGATGAACGGTTAAATTTCGAGCTACAGGTAATAAACCAAATGGGTTTTCCTGGCTATTTTCTCATCGTGATGGAATTTATACAATGGGCAAAAGATAACGGTATACCAGTAGGTCCTGGACGAGGTTCCGGCACTGGTTCGCTGGTAGCCTATGCGCTAAAAATTACCGATCTAAATCCGTTGGCGTTTGATTTACTGTTTGAACGATTTCTGAATCCCGAACGTGTATCTATGCCCGATTTTGACGTCGATTTTTGTATGGAAAAACGCGATTTGGTAATTGACCACGTGGCAGATACCTATGGCCGCCACGCGGTGTCACAGATCATCACTTTTGGTACTATGACGGCTAAGGCGGTCATTCGCGACGTAGGCCGGGTGTTGGGACACCCCTACAGCTTTGTCGATCGCATATCCAAATTAGTGCCGATTGATCCGGGAATAACGCTCAAAAAAGCCTTTGTCGCTGAGCCACAACTGCAGGAGCTTTACGATAACGACAAAGAAATTAGGGCACTAATTGACATGGCGCGCAAGCTAGAAGGTGTAACCCGTAATGCCGGTAAACACGCCGGTGGCGTGGTCATTGCGCCGACCAAAATTACTGACTTCGCACCGCTGTACTGCGACGCTGAAGGTAACTATCCAGTGACCCAGTTCGACAAGAACGATGTCGAGCACGCCGGCCTGGTAAAATTTGATTTTCTTGGCCTTAGAACCCTGACTATCATCAACTGGGCCCTAGAAATGATTAATTCGCGTCGCGAGCGCCAGAAACTACCGGCTATCAATATCACCACTATTTCCCTGGATGATAAAAAAAGCTTCGATATGCTGCAGCGTTCGGAGACAACAGCCGTGTTTCAACTGGAATCCCGCGGCATGAAAGATCTCATCAAGCGTCTGCAACCTGATTGCTTTGAAGATATGATCGCGTTAGTGGCACTGTTTCGCCCTGGTCCACTGCAATCTGGCATGGTAGACAACTTTATCAACCGTAAACATGGACGTGAAGCGATCTCTTATCCCGATATTCAGTGGCAGCATGAATCGTTGCAGCCAGTACTTAAACCAACCTATGGCATTATCCTCTATCAGGAGCAGGTAATACAGATAGCCCAGGTGCTGGCAGGCTATACTCTTGGCGGCGCGGATATATTGCGCCGCGCCATGGGGAAAAAAAAACCACTGGAAATGGCCAAGCAGCGTTCTGTTTTTAAGAACGGTGCTAAGCGTCTCGGCATTGACGGCGAACTATCGATGAAAATTTTCGACTTAGTAGAAAAGTTTGCAAGTTATGGTTTTAACAAATCCCACTCCGCCGCTTATGCGCTGGTCTCCTATCAAACACTATGGTTAAAAACTCACTATCCCGCCGAGTTTATGGCGGCAGTGATGACAGCTGATATGGATAATACCGAAAAGATAGTGAGGCTGGTGAACGAATGCTGGCGCATGGGACTAAAAGTGCTACCGCCTGATATAAATAGCGGTCAGTCCCACTTTGGTGTCAATGATGCAGAAGAAATCGTTTACGGCATCGGAGCCATAAAAGGCGTAGGGGAAAAACCTATAGAAACGATTATCGAGGCACGCAATCAATATGGCAATTTCCGCGAGCTATTCGATCTTTGTGCACGCGCTGATATTAAAAAGTTAAACCGCCGTGTGCTAGAAAAGTTAATCATGTCCGGCGCCTTCGACCGTCTCGGACCACACAGGGCCGCGTTAATGCACTCGCTAGACGATGCCCTTAAGGCTGCAGATCAGCACGCCAAAGCAGAAGCTATCGGACAGGGAGATATGTTCGGAGTGCTGTCGGAAAAACAGGAAACTGTGCAAGCTTTCTATAAAAACGTACCACCATGGCCAGAACAGGTGCTACTAGAAGCAGAGCGGGAGAGCCTAGGTCTTTATTTAACTGGCCATCCAATTACCCAATATCTGGGAGAAATCGAACGTTATGCAGGTGGGATGCGATTAAAAGATATGCATCCCACGGATCGTGGCAAAATAGTCACCGCGGTCGGCCTGGTGCTTTCAGCCCAAATAATGATCACCAAGCGGGGTAACCGCATCGGCGTGTGCACGCTCGATGATCAATCTGGACGTCTAGATGTCATATTATTTACGGATACGCTAAGAAAATACCAGCATTTGCTGAAAAAAGACCGTATTCTTATCGCTCAGGGACCGGTCAGTTTCGATGATTTCAACAGTAGTCTTAAAATGACAGCACGCAAACTGATGGATATCAGCGAAGCACGTGAAAAATATGTGCGCGGAATTGCTATCTCCCTGACTGACAAACAAATTGATGAACAGCTTTTAAATCGTCTCCGTTTATCTTTGGAACCACATCGATCAGGGATAGTTCCAGTATATCTTTACTATCAACGAAAAGATATGTGCGCACGACTACGATTTGGCGAAACATGGCGGGTAACCCCCACTAATCGCTTACTGAATGACTTGCGTACACTTATCGGTAATGAACAAGTGGAACTCGAATTTGACTAATATAGGAACACTATGAGTCTAAATTTTCTTGATTTTGAACAACCGATTGCAGAGCTGGAAGCAAAAATTGACTTGCTGACCACGGTCAGCCGTCAAAATGAAACATTAGATATAAATCTAGATGAAGAAGTGCAGCGCTTGCGCGAAAAAAGAATCGATCTGATCCGTAAAATTTTCTCCGATCTGGGAGCCTGGCAGATTGCTCAGTTAGCCAGACATCCGTGTCGTCCCTATACACTGGATTATGTACAGCATATCTTCACCGACTTCGACGAACTATCAGGCGATCGATCTTATGCAGATGATAAAGCCATTGTTGGCGGAGTTGCGCGTCTTGACTCACGACCCGTGATGATCATCGGCCATCAGAAAGGGCGAGAAACCAAAGAAAAGATCCGCCGCAACTTCGGCATGCCAGCACCGGAAGGCTACCGCAAAGCACTGCGTCTGATGGAAATGGCTGAGCGATTTAAAATACCTTTAATTACCTTTATAGACACCCCAGGGGCTTATCCCGGAGTCGGCGCCGAAGAACGCGGCCAGTCTGAAGCTATTGCTAAAAACCTGCGTGAAATGTCTGGCCTACGTATACCAATAGTCTGTATCGTAATCGGAGAAGGTGGATCTGGGGGAGCATTAGCTATTGGCGTCGGTGATAAAGTTAATATGCTGGAATACAGCACTTACTCAGTGATTTCTCCGGAAGGTTGTGCTTCTATTTTGTGGAAAAATGCAAAAAAAGCGCCAACAGCCGCAGAAGCAATGGGAATTATCGCGCCGCGCTTAAAAGAACTTGAGCTCATTGATAGCATCGTGCCAGAACCTCTGGGCGGTGCCCACCGGGATTTACCTGCCATTGCCGCTTCGTTGAAAGCACAGCTGCTATCAGATCTTGCTGAACTAAATAACTTAAATGAAAAAGAACTACTGAACCGTCGTTACCACCGGCTGATGAACTACGGATATTGCTAAGAAATCGCTGAAACCGTTTTATCTTATCATCATCCTCCCTAACTATGCCGCGCGCGTCTGAAGGAAAAAGGCTACTACGAACTTGCACACTTACTGTTCGTCTCAATTGATCAAGACTTAATTGCAATTTTGAGACTTTCAACTAGCAAATTTCATACTGCGACGCTATAGCCACCACCATGGCAGCTATAAGCGTAATTCAGCTTTTAAAAAAGAAGCGCATCACCAGCATCATCTTTGACTAAAATTTATACAGCATGAAGCTTTACTTTTTAAGTATGGCTTGAATAAAACTTAGAATATCAACTAACATATCTATTAATATACTATCTATATAAGCTTTTTTGAATAAATAAAATTTTGAAATCACTACTTGGGCAAGCACAATAAAGCCCTAATCAAAACGCGGATTGCTGAGATATTCAGATTGCATCCTCAGTCATTGACACTACCTGGTACGAAAAAAATAAAAACCAATTCAACAAACTATTTTAGAAGATAGCCATCAAAACTATATCAATATTAAAAATCAATCTTCCGCCTAACTCTGCAAATAATACAAGTTTTTATAAATTTCATATTTTTCAATTATGAGAGTTCCTCTACATCAGCATAAATAAACACGATAAAACATTAATATCATAAAAAACTTAACACGTAACAATATTGCTCATACTTACTATTGACGCTAGCGATACTGAGATGAAGACACATGGAAAGTCAAAATACATGATTAAAAAAATGCCGTAGATAGCGCTAACACCATGTGACGGACGATACCACACAACATGAAATAATCCTCTCTGACCTATCGACTGACATATAACGGATACAGAAGCCTTTAAATATCTATTGCAGCAAACTAAAGAAATTAAACTACTAAAACTATCCTAAAAAAGCCTGCGACTAATTAATTATATGCTAACATAGGGAAGCTAGTAGATAAATACTGGAATAATATTTATGCTCTTTGGCATAGATAGCTATGTCACGAATAAAATAGGTAATTTGATAGATACTTATATTACGAGGTTATAATGCCCAGCTAAGGACCTGTCAACAAACGCATAGTTTAACTACTTTAAACTTAATAAAGAAAAAGCTTGCTGACATCAAATTTATTCAACAAAGCAGCCAAAAAAAGTTTTTCTTACTTTAGTGAACCTGACGAATTGTTACTAGGAGCTTGTATGAATCCTGAATTTGATGCACCTACCAGAGTATTTTCGCTGCGCCAGCAAGCCGAGGCCTGCATAGTCGGTCACCGACGGCTTTTATTAGCATTCAGCGGTGGACTCGACTCCACGGTACTGCTTGATGTACTAACGGCGTGGCGTAACTCCGAGGTAACTTCGGCGGATACAAAGTTTCCGCTAAAGCTGCGAGCCATCCATGTGCACCATGGAATCTGTCAGCACGCCGATCATTGGGCTGAACATTGTGCGCAACAATGCCAGCTACGTGGAGTGCCGTTTAACGTCATTTTTATTAACCTTGATAAAAATGCGCCAGACGGCATTGAATCTGCTGCTCGACATACGCGCTACCAAGTATTGCGTGACAATCTACTTCCCCATGAAGTACTAGTGACAGCCCAGCATCTGGATGATCAGGCTGAAACGCTGCTTCTGGCACTGAAACGCGGCAGTGGCCCAGCTGGTCTTGCAGCGATGGCGGCAAATGCACCCTATTATGGCCATCGCCTATTAAGGCCCTTGTTGGCCTGTCATCAGACACAACTTGAAATGTATGCTCATGAGCACCATCTCAATTGGATTGAAGATGACAGTAACAAAGATATTCATTACGACCGTAGCTTTATACGCTCACATATTCTACCGCCGATGCGGCAACGCTGGCCATGGTTTAGTGAGGCTGTTGCGCGCAGCGCGCAACTATGTGCAGAACAGGAGGCTCTGCTGGATGAATTATTGGCAGACACTTTGGCAACATTAACGCAACCAGACGGATCGCTGCAACTCATGGAATTAATACCAATGAGCGCACCACGACGCCGTGCACTTCTGCGCCGCTGGTTGGCTAACAGTGGTGCTAGAATGGCCTCACGCAAAAAGCTAGATCATATCTGGCAGGAAGTGGTCCTTAGCAGACGAGACTCCGCTTCACAGCTACAACTAGATGATCTGCTGCTGCGTCGTTTCTGTGATCGGCTCTACTTGTTACCGATTCAAGTAGCCTACCCCCTAGATAAGATGGTACTACCCTGGCCATCAGTCAAAACAGTGCTTTCTCTACCACAAGAATTAGGGGTGCTAATTCGTCATTTGGTGCCTACTAGCACTATAGTAATAGATGAACAGGACTCGCTGCCAGAGAACCTATCTCCCGATACCAGCGAGGTTTTCAAGGTAGCAGCGCGTTGCGTGATCCGTGCGCCTCTATTTGATGAGCAGGTCTCAGTAAGATTTGGCAGTGTAAGTGGTTTACAGCACATTGTAGGGCGGCACCGCGGCCGATCGCTTAAAAAGCTCTGGCAAGAGCTAAAGATCCCACCATGGCTACGCAGAAGAACACCGCTATTATTTTATAATCAGACGCTCATTGCCGTATTAGGTGTATTTATAACCCAAAAAGGTGAAGCTAAGAAGCAAAATAGGCGATGGCAGCTATATTGGTTACAGAAGCAATCATGCCATTTCCACAGTTCAGAAAGAAAAAGGTGAAGAATTAAAAAATAGGCTCTGCGAGCATTAATTTAAAAAAACACACACAACCGTACCATGCAGCTTCAATGCACAACTCATTAGCTGATTCAATGAATAGATATTCAACATATTCTTTATATAGCATTTTATACGCAGCGCCGTGAGATTTTCCTCTTTTTTGAATGTAATATAGATAGCTCCACACTATCGTAACCATTACAGTTAATGGGCTAATACATGCATGACATAATTAAATAGTAAATATCATATCTGTTTACTAATGCCTTGACCAATTTTAAAAAACAAAAGAATACCGCGACATAATTTAACCGTATCTCTTTAAACGATTCTGATAGTACAAAGAGACTTCTTTCTCTAATAAATAAAAATTAAACAAGGCTAGCTTAGCAACCGTTGATGTAGTTATTGCCAGTAAAGATCTATTAAAAAAACAAAAAAGCCAATCTTTACGCTTACACGGCCAAGCATTAAAAAGTTTTATGACTCCATTTTTATTAATAAAATATTCCTCTACATTACCTAAATTTAACCTACATCAATACGAGTAATTAAAAGTTAACGTAAAACTTCTGCCACAGCAAAATCGCTCATATTACTTCACACTACTGCGCTAAAAATTTTAAGGAAAGTAAAGTAAAAGCCATAGAATACATCATCAAAAAACATAGGGATCAGCGACTTTAATCTATCGCAGATTCATATAACAAGAATGAGAACACTATAGCAACTTATAAAACATTAAAACAGCTACACCAGATAGAGATCTGATACGCATAGTAACCACTTAAAGCACTGATGAATTTATTGAATAAATATAAACAACACGATCCTGTCCTTCATTAAAAATCTCACACCACTCTACGGTGTCTGACATAACTAGATAATCATTAGTTTCCAGCTAGATATCTTATCTAATAATGTCAGAAATCTATTGAATTGCCGTTTTATTCGTGGCATTGCGTTACCCCAGAATACCTTGACGGATGACTAACCTTTTAGTTTTAGTAAAATCATTATTTCATTACTTGAATGGAACATTCACCTGATTTCTATTTAGATTACCCCGCTAAAATTAAAGGCTTCTTTTCTGAGTGATATAGTCAATCATCTTATTTCTTTAAATAAACTAAACGAATACTATATTTCACGCGTATCATAATCTTAAAAGCTAGCATCTTTATTTTCAACATGTTTGTTTATTGCAATCGTTTTGAATAATACTTCTATATCTCCGTTACATTAACTACACAACAGGTCGACTGAGTTGCAAATTATGACGCTTTTACCATTTATTCTGATTTTTTCACGCTAAGTATAGAGGTTACATTAATAATTACTCGTTTATTGTATAGAATCCAGGACAAGGTAAAAGAACTTTTATTAACTATAAGTGGAATCATAAAACTTTGTAACATTTACCGTGTTAAAGCAAAAATTAACTTTAACATCATCAACAGATATAATAACTATTTATAAATCGCGCATAATAAACCTTATAAATTTCATTCCATTATATGGCCAAAAGCTGAGCTATCCAATCAAAACATCAGTGATCTGCATTTATTAACATTTATTATAGCTCGCTCACTTAATAATTTTAAATCCTTACTTTACTATAAAGAGATGTTTTCTGGGAAATAAGTAATCTCCCCATCATTATAAAAAAAATAAATTAATGGATATTATTTTGCCATATGAAAATAAAGATAAATTCCGTTAAATAATATAAAAATTAGCGTCAAGCCTGTAAAGCCAAAAACTTTGAAATATACCCAAACACTTTGAGATAATAAAAAAGCAATATAAATATTTACCCCGCCACAAATCAAAAAATATTGCCTAGGTAATATTTAAATTGCCCCATACCCTGGCAGGAAGATAAATTTTTATCCAGCATCTTCTGAATTAAGGTTTTACCAAATACAAACTGACTGAGGAGCAGCACTAAAGCAAACAATACATAGATGATTGTAACCTTCCATTTAATAAATGCTGCATTGTGGTAATACAGCGTCAGAGAGCCAAAAAAAATAGCTACTAGCACAAACGTAATTAGAGCAACGTTTTCTACCCTGCGATAGCGTAGCCAGGTGTAAAATATCACCAGTGCAGAAGTAAAAATCATAGCTCCTGAAGCGTAAAAAATATCGTACAACTTATAAATAATAAAAAAGACCATAACGAAACAAAATCGAGAAATTGCTTCATAATAAAATCCGTGATTAAAAAAAGGATACACATCAATTAATCATCAATCTTCGCGAAGCAACATATATAAGCGATAAAGATAAATTAATAACAGAGCAGAAATCAAATTGCTTAATACGCTCAATAACACCGCCGATACTAGGTTAGAGACCATGGTAAACTGCATTGCCAACAGCAGTACCACCGCTTTTGCCAACAACCAAAATAATACTGCTGGTGCAATCAAACGTATATTGGCGTAAGCTAGCTTTGAACTGAGACGCATAGATTTTATGGCTCCTAGATTATCGCTGGTGGCTATAATCGGCGCCAGACTAAAAGCAATAGCCAACAATACGCCTGGTAACAGCAACAGCAACCCCAATTGTACCAGCAACGTAGTAAGAAAGATCAGCAGCAATAGGCGCGGCAATAAAGGCGCCGACAAACCAATAGAGAGCAGCACACTAACAGGCTGATGATTCGAGACAAGACGAATCATTGTCAATAGACCGCTAGCTAACAGTACATTACCCACCAAACTTGCAAAAGTGCCAGCCACTGAAGCTTTTAACAGAATTCGCTGTTGATCCACAGACATCTGTCCAACGATTTGCTGAAAAGTCATGCCGGCGGTGTTGCCCATTTCAGCACTGCCGCCAAGAGCAATCGACTGCTCGTTTTCCGGCGATAACACATGGCCCAACACGACGCTTATCAGCGCCGTCAACAACGCCAGCAAGATGATGCTGCCGAATTGGTTACGAAAGAAGTTTCGCATATCACGGTATAAAGTACTCACCATAATTGGCACAGGGGGGAGCTCCTTGGAATAACATTTAAAAATATATCCTAATTCTACCTTATTACTTGACGGCTTGGCACCCCCCACACGTCATCTCCCTCTAAAGCGTACCAGAAATTGACAGCATAGGTGGAACATGCAATTAATACACGCTGGTAAGATTAATAACGTATTTATCTAAAATTTTTTAAAACTAAGGACGTGACGCATAGACGCTCCAACTCATACAGCAGAAACCCAATTTCATTGATCGATACGCGGCAACGCGGCTTCTATGGATGATAACTGCATAATATGCGGCAAAAAAAGTGATCAGAAATTCTAATACTACCATCACAGATTAACCTTTTTTGTCTTATGACAAATAAAACTCAATGCAACAAATCAATGTAACAAACACCAAAGACTCATGCAAAGATTACCATTTACACTCATAATGTTATACACTAACTCCATAGAACTCGAATTTATAGTTACAATCCTAATTACTTATTGTACAGCTACGCAAAAGACTGATACTGAGAAATATTTACAGGAATAGAGGTACCACACATGGTCTACACCACCTATAATTTTAGCTATTTTTATCGCCAACTGTATTTATTCTTGAGCAAAGCTGTTCAATAAATCGCTTGGTCTCGCAAATCAGCCAGTACTGTCTAAGCTCGCTGCAATTAAAACTTACCTCACCGACGATACTTTCTTTCAATTAAACACACCTACCTATCAGCATTATCGCTGTATTACGTGTTGTGTGTTAGCTATAACATATGTTTGGAAATAAAAACATAAGACCTGCCTATCATATCGATCGCAAAACAGAACTAAAGTATTCCAGACTCATCAAAATTGATGAAGCCTACCGATAATACAAATAGAAAAAAATAAGCGCTGCGCCATTCACTAATTTTCAGACATCTCCTAATATCATGTTAAACATTAAATGAACCACTGCCCTAACTCTGATCAACATTATCCAGCCGTCGGCCCCTCTAGGGGCCAACCACTATGATTACTCCTAGTGACTTTTTTAATCTTTCAACTTATTTCTGCAAGCCCCAGCCGTGCTTCTAGAGTATTATATTACTCAGCGATAGGTCAAAATCGATAATTATAGCGTTTTTCTAACCATATTCTTTGACTTTTCATTTATTTTCATCAAAACCTTTAGCCTAATAGAATTGATAACAACATAATAAGCAATCTAGACAAGTATCTAGGTTTTATAATATCGTTAATAAATTTATCACATTTACTGATGTAGTAGATCTCACAACATATAGGATTTAAGTGTATAAAAAATATTGTGATGCTCATAACATCAAGAAAAGGATTTTATTAATATCAATGATCTGCGTTTGACAAAGATGTTGTTATAGATCGCTTTAGTGATTTTAAACCTTCGCTTTGCAATAAAGATATATATATACCCTTACTTAATTAAAAAAGTTCTATTTATTAAATAAAAATAATTTGAGTTAAAACTACCTGAGATCTGACAGGCTGGTAGATCTAAATTATAACGTCAACATAGCAATTAGTATTATGGTGAAATCAATACCGATCTGCGTTTCAAGGCAATAAGCCAACAACAATCCATATTATACATCCCATCACAATATATCGACCTTTATGTTTTACATCGGTTGTCTTTCTTACACCCACTTTATCTTACCGTTGTTAATTCATCTGAAAGGCCAGTACATAAATTTTTATCCTGCGTGCAGTGATTAATTACTAGGAAGCCAAACACAGTCAACTTATTGTGTGTACCTCTAATACTATTGGTTTCTATGCTCTTTCCATCAGTTACGATTCGTATGAAAGACGCGGCTAACTCAGCACTGCGCTTCTACACCCTTTCACTGATAAGAAAACTATTAAAAACTTTCTACGTTGATTTTATGGCTTTCACCTGCTATCATGCAGCAAACTTAGATTTGTACTTTAATAGTAATTATCGAATTGTTAACATACATACACTATTGATTTTATAGCCTCCGAAACTAAAGTGTCACTGATAAAAATGCTACTACATCCATATTTTTTCAATAATGCGCACTATAGCCGAACCAGAAATAACACCATCAGCACTAGAGCATCATAAACTTGGGAGGGCTCTGAGATACCAAATCCCTGCAGTGCCGGTGCCGTATGGCATCTGATTAGGGTTTGCACCACATGAGTCCATGTGGTGTGAGCAATTTTTTCACTACCATTCACACCAGAACAAGATTAGCAGGTAAGTATAATCGCAACCGCAATCCCCAACAAACATATCATCAATAATAAGATCGCGTTGGCGTCACTACATACCACTTCGCGGCGCTGTGAAATAGCATACCTTCTTCCAGAAGAACATAAGCTACTAACACCAACTTGTACACAACGTGCGTAAAACGCGTCGATGCCCTTATTGAATGCCAATTGGCATACGTCATCAATAAACCAGATGGGAATCGTCGGGCATTTCTGACGAATAGCAGCCAGCATTTCAAAACAATGGTCTAGCGTCATACCAGCAGCAAAGACACGCAAAATAGCGTTCTCTATCGTGGGACCATCGGATCGAAAAACGGAATACCTAATTCCAACGCATCAGCACCGGCACCGACAAGAGTATCGATAATTTGCAGGGAAAGAATGGGATTATGATCGCCCAGGATAACAAAAGGCACGAACGATCCTGCGTTACTAGTCGCCAGCTGGCTGAATAACTGCTGATAACGCTCCATTAAATCTCTCTTAGCGCTTTTAAAATATCATGAAATACCATGAATAGTAAAAATATCTTTATCACCGCGCCCGAAGAGATTAATCACCAAGCTCTACGGTTTTTTAATTCTGCTTTAACCATCTTCAGCGCATGAGCCAGCTAGTGAGAAGATTCTAGAGCCGGGATAATGCCTCTTCATAACTCGATAAACTCTTGAATGCTTCTAACGCTTCATAATCGGTAACCGAAACACATTGCGCCCACCAGATACTATCAAGGTAGGCATGCTGCGGCCCAACCGACGTAAAATCGAGGCCAGCAGAAATAGAGTAGAACTTTTCAATCTGACCCTAAGCGGACTGCATCACCAACGACTTCATACCTAAATAAATCCCCAAACGGCCGTGTTTAAAGGAAGCGCCATGTTAACCTGTCTCGATACCCAAACCACCCGGCTCAACGCCTATCAACTGCACGGATAGTTCATCGATAAAATCGACAAATATGCCAATAGCATTGGAATCGCCTCCGACACAGGCGATCACCGCATCTAGCAGACATTGTTTCGTACGCCTGCACTTGCTCCGCGGGTCTCCTCGCCTATCATCCGCTGAAATTCACGCACAATGGTTGTGGAAAGGGATAAGTACCGGCGGCAGAGCCGAGAGCATATAATGAGCTCGTTCGTAACTGTCTGACCAATCGCGCAGCTTTTAGTTATAGGCATCTTTTAGAGTAGAAGAACCGCTATGCACGGGGATCACCCCAGCGCTTATCAGCTGCATACGAAAAACGTTAGGAGACTGGCGTGCTATGTCTTTTGCTCCCATATAAATACGACATTTCAATCCCAATAGCGCTCAAGCGAGGGCGGAAGTCACCCATGCTGACAGCCCTAGTTTCGGCTATGATTTCAGTTTTGCCCATGCGTTTCGCTAGAGTAATACCTGCCCATATAATACCTGATTGGTTTTATGGGCACCACCGTCAACAAATACTCACGTATCAAATATAGTTTACTGCGGGTCCCAGCGGTTAGGTTGCAACATAACGTCAACGGCGTTGGCCGTCACTGCATAGTGAGTAAGTAGATCTTTAAATTCTGTCTGAAAGGCCAGAACTAGCTGGGCGCTAATAAAGGCATCGTCTAGCTAGGCCAGAGCTGGTACCAAAATTTGCGACACGTACATACCAGCAGAATTTTCTAAAATAATGGTTAAGCCTTGTCATCGCTTGATAATTCTCTCAATGTTCCATGCCGTCGGTCTAGGTAGGCACGCAGACTCAGAAATACCATAGCAAGTTTGTGATGATCTTTGATACTCGCACTTTTAACGCCGGAATTTAGTCCAACGCAACCTAAGCAGGCAGTGGCCACGCAATTATCTGCCGACAATCTTCCACACCATGCAGCTATACCGCCGCCAGATTCAACGCGGCTGCTGTTTCGGCAACATCATCGAGCGGGCTATCACGAAAAATGCCGACGTAACGCAATGCAGCGCCTGTCGTATCGCCATGCCCAGATATAGCTCCAACATTAGCTAGCTGCCAATTGGAAAACCGTTGACATAATGACGTAATTCACGTATTTGCTGGTGATAATTAATATCTGATTTACTGATCACCGTCACATCGAACGGTAATTTCGGAGCAAGAATGGGGGTACGATTCAAATTGATAGAGAGATCGCGCAAATCAGGGTTGTTGATACCCACTATTTTAGCTTCCAGTGTGATAGCGCGTTGCTGCTCCTCTTCGCTTATGATTTCCGTTAACGTATCCATGTTCAAGTTGTGGGCTACAGCTACCAGCTCGCGGTAAACATTACCGTCAAGCAGCGATGACATCAATAAAATCGCATCAGCTTGATATAAACGTGCGAAGTAAATTTGCCAGGGATCTTAATAAAATCTTTGCATAGCAACGACTGGCTTACCTGACGCAAAAAATTGAAGCTACCCTGAAAATATTTTCGTCGTTTAGAACCAAAAGGGCAGAGACGTAATGTTCGTAAACGCAAGTGATAACGGTAAGATCGAAATTTTACCTATAATTCCTCTGGAGGGCGAGGCCTTTTTGCATTCGAAGACAAGCGACGGGTGATCGCTTGACAAAGAATCATAAAAGCTGCGCTACTTGGTTGCAGCTGATGTCAGAAGCTGGCCAACTGCTGCTGTTTTTGGGCAGATATTCAAATTTTCTTATCTGTAACAATTTTCGTCAACACCGTATCCTGCATTTTTCTTATCCTTCTGCAGCTAAAGCCGTCACACGTGCATAAGGAGTGCCCCTATGAATCTCATTCAACGCCCAAGCAAGTATTTTCACGAAGATCTTCATGACCAAACAGTTTTAGTAACAGTGTTACATTAACAGCAACCAAAAACTCGTGTGTTCGTTTACCTTTACCTTGCAACAACCGCGCCAAAGTATCACGATTTTCTTCAGATAATCCACCGCGTAACGCGCACTCTGGCTGGAATCGTAGGCCAAAGCCCGCAGGAATCAACGAGTAGTTTTCCCCATCACCACATGAGTGATGGGGAAGCCATGCAGGGCTACTTCATCCAATGCTGCTTGCTAGCACCATCGCTGCGCGCTGATAAGCCCAGCATCCCTAAAGTCTGAGCCATAGGCAATACTAATTTTGGACTGTAGACACCGATCAGCGCTAGCGGCGGACGCGACGGGTCAATCAACGGACCAGCACATTAAATAGAGTATGAGTTTTCAATTGTTGGCGAATCGATATTGCATACTGAAAATAGGTGTGATATTGCAGTGCAAACAAAAAATACATACCCAGTGAGGGCCTGCAGTGGTCTGCTCAGCAGACATATCCAAATTTATAGAACGCTGCTATCACTGGAAACTCTGCTGTTGCCATGCTTTTGGCTACCCGCGCGCCACAACTGGCAACAGCAAGCGCGCTTGCTGTAGAAATATTAATGCTGTTTCTGACCCCCGCCCGTACCTACTATGTCAGCAAATAGCTAGTTGGGCGGAGAAAAAGCTTAGCGGCTGCCAACAACGCACCAGAAGCGCCGGGCGATCTCCTATGGATATTCGCCACGCACCTTCATGCTGATAAGCACTGCCACTAGTTGCTCCGGCGATAATTACCCCTGGATAATGGAACTAAACAGATGTTCACTTTGTCACAGCTGATCCTACCTCCATGGTAAAGATATTCTAAAATAGCTTGCTTGCATAATCTATTCCTTATGGTTTAAACCAGTGCCCAGTCTAGGGTCGGAGTAGACGTGCCCCTTGGGTGGTTAAAATAGATTAGGGATACAACTGGAAACCACAGACCCAATCGACATCATTAGCATCGCCATTACCCATGTCATTAAAGTAGGCATTAACCGTCAAGGGCAGGCGAGGCTTTCCCGTGCAAAATTTCTCTCGCCTGCACTAACATGAACGCCATAAGCTTCAATAATAGCCTGATGACCCAGACAGATGCCGATTATCGGCATCTGTCTGGGCAATTTTTTAGCAACTGGGGCATACACCAGCATTGACAGGAACACCAGGCCCGGTGAAAACATTAGGATTGGATGTTCCATCTCGGATAACGTCTTACATTATCGTCGAAGCCGGTAGCTAATTACAATAAATGACTACCCGATGATTATTCGCACGCAACTGATTCACCAAGGTTATAAGTAAAGCAATCGATCTCGTCGAGTAACAAGATATCGGCCATCAAAACAACTCCCTGGAAGAATGTGCTGTAGCGATAGCACACGCCTTGTTAATCAGTTACATGGCCCGAACTTTCGAAGCCCCGCTCAGTATACCCATATTCATGCAAGCGCAATAAACGTGCAACACATCAAGATCGGCGCGCAATCGACCCTCAACCCTAGAGACCAGATGCATTACAAAGGAGTAACGATCCACTTCGCTTAGATCGACAACGTAAAGACTATCCGGTTCGCAAATACGCACAGATCCACCAGCATCAAATGCTCCGCCAACTCAATGCGACTGTCAAGATCTGCATCCAGGGAACCATCGGCGCGGCGACCGCGTGGCCGGGTACCGGCGACAGGATAAATTTTAATTTGCCGATTGTTAACATCATATTTCAATGAGCTTTCCGGCGAGGCACCAAACAGTGTATATTAATCATCCTGCATAAAGAACATATGGGACTAGGGTTGCTAATTTTCAACGTCTGATAAGCGGTTAGCGATAACGGACAAGGTAGGGAAAAAACGCCTCGATGGTACCTTGAAAAATCTCTCCATCGCGAATAGCCTGCTGCATATGGCGCATAATTTGGTCATACTCTTTGACTGCAAATGAGAGTCATGGTGTCATCACTTTATGAAGAAGAGGGCTAGGTGCCTCGCTGAGCTGAAACTGTAACTGCTCAAGTATTTCTTGCAGCGCAGGGTTGGTGCTGAATAAACTGACCTGTAATTTACAGGTTTGCCGTTGATGATCTAGGATCAAGAACGTTTCGGCTAAATAAAAATAATAATCCGGACAACGCGACCTATGGCGTAAAAAAAGCAAGGGTTCAAAACCGGTTACTAGATCGTAGAAAAACAAACCTCCCAGAAATATCGCTCTCGGCGCATGTACCGGTTATCCAACGTCTGTTAGCTCCAAACGCAGACAATAAAATACCGATAACGAACTCAAACGAGTATCCTCATCCATCACCACTTCTGTTGATGGAAAGTAAGCACGCGGTAATTGATGTAGCTACAAACCATCACTTCTGGCGACAACCCTGCATACAGCAACGGCAGCAGCGCAGCGTCGTTGGCAGTCAATGCCTGCACGTCACGGTTTGGTCAAAGCCGTATAATGCACAGAGCGAGCTACCCGCCTCCGGTAGTACGTAACACCTGGAAGCTAGTGATAGTGATACCCATCACGCCCATTCTGTAACCCTACAGTACTAGCCATTACCGACTGCAATAACCTTGCAACCTCACTTGTCGTGCACAATCCATTATACACTTTGTCAAATTAGCTCTAAGCTAGTCCATAATAAAAATTTGCACCAGCTGGCAAAATCACGAAATTTATATCATTGAACTGAATATCTTGACAAATCCAACAATAACAGGCAGTACGATCGGCGTATAAATTCGCTCCTACACCACTACCGCAAAACCTCTAAGATCCCCTGCCAAGATAAGCTCATATGACACTCCTGGTATTATTCCTCCTACCGATCTTTTTGTGGCTGCAAAGAATACATTTGATCAAGTTCTTCTAAATTTCAGAATCTTTGTCGAATACATCTAACAGGTGAAGATCATTTTCCTTAAATTCACCATTCTTCTGCTAAACAAGCATACTTAGCTGAGTCATTGTGTACTAATGGCCACTGGCTTTCCCAGTTAAGCATTGTGCTATATATCAGAAATCTGATGAAAAACTATTTTATTCGTGAACCATTTTCCCAAAATGGCGATAATATTCAAGCTTTCGTTTTCAATGATAATTATTTTATTAAACGTTGATTAACGGACCCCTGATTTCAGCATGTTTTCTACAAGACTTGCTCCAAAACAAATCAAAGCAGATAATTTATATATCATAGTTATCAACCTAAACATGCTGCTTTACGCTAGATACGAGACTTTATTTTACAGAGTATTCCTATTTTTATTCGCCTTTAGACACCTCTACCAAATATCAACTATTATTGAGAATAGATCAGACCATTTCATCTAATTAAAGGTATAGATCACCAATTTTCTTAGAAAAACTCTCTTTATAAATACCTATATTATAAATAGAATAAAAGTTTTAAATCATTAATTGGTTGAGCGAAAACAATACCACTACATCAAACTAGACTCACTAACGTTCTAATTTAATAAATTAGATATTTTATACCTACTTGTTAATAGAACAAAACTACTCAAATCCTCTAATATAAGCATATAAGAAATGATCATCATCATGTTTGAATGCAAACATCATAATATATTTCCTTAATATACCTGCATTAGTGAACAGAACAAAAAGTTAATGTCATAATGAAAAACTGCAATTCTGGGCAACATTGCTCAGATTGCTATTATAGTTACTGGATGATACTCTTTAGTCAAAACGAATAGAAAGGAAAGTACATGGTCAAAAAAATTGCCGTATCTAACACACAAGCAATATTTGTAAGTCGGATATCGCAACACACGATATTATGATTCTATCTCAAATAATAATGCAACTAATGATAATCAATATCCTGAATGCATGCAGAAACATGCCGAAAAATTAACGAAGCTACCAACAACCGCGATTATGCTAACATGCTAGCCAACAATATTGCTATCCGGATTATGTTGATAGAAATCAAGCGAATGCCCATCAATATCTAATTAAAAATAGAAAACAAAAGGTCTAATACCATCCGACCTTATTGCTCTCCTTACGATCTCTCGTAAAAGATTACGAGAGGACAGACCTTAAAAAAGTGCCTATACACGAACTGCATCAACAATAGCTGAAAAAAACAATACTTACACCACAACAACCGAACAGCATAGTATTTTGATTCCACAACAACGGCAAAACCATACGATAGATTTAGCCGCTCATGCCATTCAATAATATTTTAAACCTAGGAATTTAATTTTATAAAACCAATGCTCCAATAAAGAACACAAATCATTTGGAACATTATAGCGTCAAATCTCATGGTCGTTATAGCTAGGTTATCTGAGCGCACAAAATTGAAAAGCTAATAGCGACACTTCCCACCACCGCACATGGTACTTGATAGTATGTCTGAGGCACGCTACCAGACACCAATCTTAATCTATACATTGCTTGATGAAACACAATTTCGATCCAGCATTATAGCACAGCAAATATCGATTACTGACCTTATAGTCATAATACTGCCACCGATCATTTTATATCTATGAGGCAACAACATCCCTTGTGTTAAGAATTATCCATCCGTCTACTAGTACAATTATTTCGTGTGATGTTATGTACCGCAACGGCGGGCGGCGTAACTTGATTACGGTATTTAATCGCTCGACGAATTTGTGTGGCCTTTAACCTACGACAAGCATCCTCTACTGATAATTTAGTAACAACACCTCCGAAAGCTGCACCTTTTCACGCAAATAGTTAATCTATTCTAGAGACAATTCTGTCCATCCGCCACGTGGCAATCCCTTGGGTCAGGGTGACGTTATACCACTGGTTAAGACCTTCTCCCACCTGAAATTTTAAACTGCGAAAAGCAACAGGACCATCCTCTAATTGAACACCATGGATCAGCTAACGCTGCTTGCTTTACTCACTTCACCAAACACGCGCTCGACGTATTCTCGTTCTATTTCATAACCTGGGTACATCAAACGATTTGCCAGTTCTCCGTCAGTAGTAAATAGCAATAGACCGGAAGTATTGATATTCAAACAACCAACCTCGACCCAACGTAAGCTGCTCAGGCATGGTAGACGATCAAAAACGGTTGGGCGTGATCATCGTAATCAAGGCGGGTGCTGCATAGCTCACCCGCGGCATTTTTAAAATTGTATTTATTATAAATAAGTTAATTATTAATCTTTAATAATATTTAAACTCATCGCATCAGTCGCACTAATTTGAACCAAAGCGTTTTCCTAAATTTTAATATAGATTACTAGCAATCTATATGATTTATAATCATATTCCATTAATATAAATAAGCATAGTTTCTTAGGATATAAGACACCTAAAGATTATTGCAGCATGTGAAATCAACACGAAGACTCCCAACGAATAGGGCATCGACCATGGCAGGATACCACCAAACTAGCTAACAAGAATGACCCCTCAGCCTTTAAAAACTTAACATTAAAATAGAGAGATGTGCCCTATCCCTTGAGAACACACCTATAACAACTCGTGAGTTTTTTGGTCAAAAAAACCATATTAGATCAATAGCTTCCCCACTTACTAAAATGATCAGGCCTCAATTATGGATTCAATCGGAAGTAATCAAATTTAAAATCTTTCTATACTATGGCAAAATACATCACTAATTGGGTGAGCGACGAACTAATTCATCATCAAACACGATTCACTGACATTCTGGTGGATAACTCAACCCTCTTAGCATAATATAAGAAAATAAAAACACTATAAAAAGACCGAACATACTCTATTTATGGAAGTTATAGAGATTGCAATTATATTGATGTTACAATAAATTTTTTGCTTAATGCTATAAGCATTACTAAAGTTTTATAGACACCCTTATTTTAGTTAATATAATATTCTTCATATGTCACACTGACTCTAGTGCATCAAAAAATAGGCTAAAAAATGTCCATATCATGATAAAATTCAACAGATGGCGAAGCACAACATGATGATACAGGCATACTAACCAATCAATATTTAACAGGAAATAATGAACTAATAAAAAGTCGAGTACTCTCAAAGCATTCCAAGAGAGACAGTCATACCACAAATAAAACGATTATTCAGCAAACTCCTGATATTATCAGATTACGATGCCAAACTAAAAATCATAGCCATAAAACGCGCATTAAATAAAATGATCCAACTGTTGTACTATCATCGAACGAGTAGCTTGAACATAATCTTTAATAACGACCTTTATATTAAAAAAAGGAGCATCCACGGCTAGATTTATTTAATAAATTTATTTTTTAGGCGACGCGAGCGTGATCCTTGGATAGAATAGATGATAATTGTATTCATTAATTAGCAAGGCGGTTTTGTGGAATTCATCGCGTTATACGGACTTTTTTTGGCCAAAATTCTTACCGTTGCGCTGGCTATTTGCGCGTTGTTCGTATTATTTCTCAACATGCGTCAACGCACGCGTCAACGTAAAAGGCAGATACAAATCCTTGATCTTGGTAAACAGTATCGCGAAATGCAACGCGAGATGAAGCTGGCACGGATGAACGAATCGGAGCTAGGCATTTGGCACAAACGGCATAAAAAACAGGATAAGAAGGAATCAAAACAAGCCAAAACATTAGCCAAACAGGGCGATAAATCGCCAGCGAAGTCTTGCCTGTATGTATTGGATTTCAAAGGAAGCATGGATGCTAGCGAGGTTAATTCGCTGCGTGAGGAAATTACCGCAGTATTGGCAGTCGCTAATACCGGAGATGAAGTGCTGCTACGGCTCGAGAGCCAGGGCGGGGTAGTGCATGGTTACGGTTTGGCAGCGTCTCAATTACATCGCCTACGCGATAAGGGGATTCCTTTAACGGTAGCGGTAGACAAAATCGCGGCCAGCGGCGGTTATATGATGGCCTGCGTTGCTGATCATATTGTCGCAGCGCCCTTTGCCATTATTGGCTCTATTGGTGTAGTAGCACAACTCCCAAATTTTAATCGATTATTAAAACATAACTATATCGATATGGAGCTATACACCGCTGGCGCCTACAAACGTACCCTCACGTTATTTGGTGAAAATTCGCCGGAAGGTCGAGAAAAATTCCAACAGGAATTAAATGAAACACATCAGCTGTTTAAAACTTTTGTACAACGTATGCGCCCCTCTTTATATATCGAGGCAGTGGCGACGGGTGAACACTGGTATGGTGAACAAGCGCAGGAACTAGGGCTGGTGGATGCAATTGGCACCAGCGATGATCTGCTAATTAACGCGCTGAATAAGCATGACGTCATCAGCTTGCGCCACAACCAACATAAGCACTGGATAAACCATTTTACCGACATTGATACTCTTCGGTATTGAGTACTATCATTTCTGGCTAAAGCTAGACATTCGTTAGATAATACCACCAGGTCAAAATCGATGATTGATGCACATACACACTTATGCCAGACAAGTGTCTTTTGACCATGTATTCTAATTTTAACATAAATACATTTATTCCACCAATGTTAATATAAGCACTCGTATCGCTAGTGCGGGAAACATAAAGGAATTTTCTCGTATATAAAAATTTTTGTAATCTAAAAATTTTTGTAATCTACAGTATAAGGCTACAATTTTTACTGTAGCATGAAGTAAGATAGTGATTAACGCACTGCGGAATGGTATATTGGACGAATTTCCCCTTATACCAAACACAAGGAAAATATAAAACCAAAACGTCTGTAAACCTATTGTATAAACTTGTTCATAGAGAAATTTTCTAGAACAGTTGTATCAATATTTATTAATGAAAAAATTTGATGTATTGCCCGTGAAGCATATTTAACGCAAAACAACACCAATTAACTGCCTGCTAACTCAACCTTAATCCTATGTAATTTCAGTAATTGCTATTAGCTTATACCAATATTATGTGTATTTTTATGATGTAATGCTTTAGCATCCCCCACCTTCCTTAGTGACTTATTTTCTTTCTATTTGCTGGAAACCATTGACGTAACTACATCTAAATTCAGCTCGATGAGCAACAAATATCTACACTTCCACTGCTGCTTTAACCTTTAAATATACTACAACAGCCTTCTTTTTAGACGCGCAGCGACTGGCAGTGGCTCATTACAACTGAGCTTCATCAAAAAGAGCAACTTTATAAAAGCAGATATGTTCACTAGGATTACAGTGAATGCAAGATCGCAGCCAGCGCGGCGGCTGGATCAGACGCCATGGTGATGGGACGACCAATCACAAGATAATCCACTCCTGCCTGCCGCGCTTGGACAGGTGTCATAACCCGACGCTGATCACCGAAATCGTTATTGGAAAGGCGAATACCTGGTGTCACTAATGTAAAATCATTACCGAATTCAGCTTTCATCCGCACAACCTCTTGAGCAGCACATACTACACCATCCAGGCAACAATATTTGGCTAGCCGCGCTAGCCTGACAACAAAGTCTAATGCGCTAGCCGGAATTCCTAAATTCTGCAAATCCGCGTCAGTTATGCTGGTCAGCACCGTGACAGCAATTAACTGCGGCGCCTGGCAACCAAATGCAGCCAAGGCTTCATGCGCAGCCACCATCATCCGTTCACCCCCGCTAGCGTGCACATTAACCATCCACACGCCTAAATCAGCCGCCGCTCTAACCGCCCTGGCAACCGTATTAGGAATATCGTGGAATTTTAAATCAAGAAAAATTTCAAACCCTCGCTGTTGCAAATCTCGTACCAGCACCGGCCCAAAATGAGTGAACATTTCTTTACCGATTTTCAACCGGCACTGCTGCGGGGAAATTCGATCGGCAAAATCCAGAGCTTGACTAGCCTCAGCATAGTCGAGCGCCACAATCACCGGCGAGCGGTTGGTTTGTAGAGAAGAATGAGAAAATAAAGCATCGCGTGTCATGACAAACTCGCATTATCAGCAATCGAACTGATAACCTCTTTGCTTAACAGCATTTTATCTTCCACCACAGCAAAAATATAACCTCAGATTCACTGACCATCCAGCCCACGAATGGGTTTAACCGAAGCCCAGTATTTGCAAGAAGGGCAATGCCAATAGAGACTATGCGAAGTGAAACCGCACTTCCCGCAACGATAGCGAGGCTTAGTACGTATTTGTTCTCCGACCATATCCCGTAAAGTTTGCAGGCTTTCCTTATCTCGGCTCTCCTCCGATTCATTGAGGTGAAAATCCATCAAACGATGAAACATGATCATCGTGGGATGCTGACGCAACTGTTGATTAATGTAGTTCTGGGCTACTTGCGGGCCCGCGCCGCGTTCGATAATATCAGTTAGCAGCAACTCAGCCGTTGAGCCGATGTTGTCCTCCACACAACGTTTCAAGAACGACGCCCACGCCTCTGGCTGACCCAATAACTGATAACACTCCTGCATCATCGGCAGAGTTTCACTGACCATATCCCTATCCTGATCCAACACCCTCATTAATTCGAGAACCGCACCAGCATAATCTTTTTGCAACATTAAAATACGAGCGTGCATAATTGATACTCTCGCGCCCTTGTTATCTATTCCAGCTGCTTTTTTCAACAGCAAAATAGCGCGCTCAAAATCATCACTGCCCATTGCCTGCAGAGCTAATTCACAATAAAAATGCGCTATCTCAACCCGCCGTTGCGCATCGCCGAGCTTGACTAGCCGTTCTGCCACATAGATGGCCTTAGACCATTCACTAGTGGCCTGATAAATCTGCAGCAATTGGTTAAGCGCACCTGCTCGAAAATCCTCTTCATCCACCAGTTGGCTGAACATATCCTCTGCACGATCGTAAAAACCGGCCGCCATATAATCACGACCCAATTGCTGAATAGTTAGCAACCTCTGCTCAAAAGTCAAATAAGTGCTTTGCATTAGCGCCTGATGGATACGTATAGCGCGATCCATCTCACCTCCTGAGCGAAAAAGATTGCCCAGGGTAATATTAGCCTCGACAGCGTTACTGTCCTTTTTAAGCATTCCAAGGAATAAGTCCACTGCTTTGTCCTGATGATTATATAATAAAAAGCTCATCCCCGCCGCCATATATTCTCTGGATAGCCGGTTGGTTTCTTGCCGCTTATCCTGCCGTGCGCTTCTACGCCCCATATACCAGCCGTAAACAGCAGCTACGGGCAACAATAAAAATAACAGCTCTAACATAGCGATTCCTTAAACGCTAAGGTATAAATGCTCTGTTAAGCTGGCAAGTGGCTATTCAAACTGTTTTATCCTGTCGCGAGCAGGAGCACCAAGGGGATACGCAACCAGAACAAACTGCAAAATCCATCCGCCAATAGCAAATCGAGATGCATATCAGGTCTATAAGTAAGGTCCATACTAGAAATTGACCCTGAGCCAAACAAGTTAAAAGTAAGAACTTGATCGTTATGCATACCTAAAGTGACAGAAATGATAAATATCACCAGCACCAACAAAATTTACCAGAACATATTTCACATGATTTCCTGCAGGATGAAGGAAAGTTTCTGCGAAAATTTACTTAGATAATAGCTAAGCAAACCTCTATTCCAGATCCCTTATAAAATATTATAATTCCGGATCGAAGAAAGGCCAGCCGTTAGAGCTTTGTTGAATAAATTTTTCATCGCCACGAAGTTACTTCTTTAATTTTTTGACATGCTGCGCAAGCATCCAGATCATATTCTGCATCCGTTACGTTACTCAACGATAGATCAAAGACGATGATTGCATATCTCGTGTTATCAAACAAATTACCATATTAGAACTTGAGCTCGCTACGGCATTTTTTTGACCTGATGTTCTAATTTTCCATTTAATTACCACTAAAAACCTTATAGCCTGATAACGTCAAATGTCAATATACAATTATGAGCAATTTCGCCATGTGTCGAAATTTTGTCATGACATTAACATTTCTATCACAATTACTGATGAAGGTAAAACCAGGAGCCGTAAATACAGTGGTGATAGCCATTTCCGAATAACGCAAATTGCCTCTTTAAGAGCGTTATTATCGCTCACCCAATTTAATATAATGTTTTAGATTTTAATTTGCTATTAGAAAGATTTTTCTTAGAAAATAGGCAATTATTTATTATCTTGCCTATTTATTTCCATTTTATTAGACACGAGCAAATAAGCGCTTCCGTAAGAAAAACTACACTAAAAGCTATTTAATATAGCCTAAAAAAGTATATTAACAGGCAACTAATTTGTCACCGATTAAGCAATTAATCTTATTATATGGTAAATTTATGACAAAATATCGCTGGAATATTTCCGATCAGCATACATTTTCCTACGGAAACTACAGAAACTATAGTCAAACCACGCCGCAAATAGTAAATACGCGTCATTATTTGGTTTTTGGAGAGTATCATGCAGCTTAAACGTGTGGCAGAAGCTAAATTGCCGACACCATGGGGCGATTTTCTAGTAATAGGCTTCGAAGAAATTACCACTAGACAAGATCATGTAGCGCTAGTACATGGTGATATTACTGGCTTAACGCCTATATTAGCGCGAGTCCACTCCGAATGCCTAACTGGTGACGCCCTTTTTAGTTTACGCTGCGATTGTGGTTTTCAATTGGAAGCGGCGATGAACCATATCGCAGAAGAAGGACGCGGCATGCTGATTTATCATCGTCAGGAAGGACGTAACATAGGCCTATCGAATAAAATTCGCGCTTATGCGCTGCAGGATAAGGGCGCTGATACCGTCGAAGCAAATCACCAATTGGGATTTGCCGCCGACGAGAGAGATTTTACTCTATGCGCCGATATGTTTACACTGCTAGGCGTGAAGGCATTACGCCTACTGACAAACAATCCAAAAAAAATAAAAATTCTAAGAAAAATGGGTATTAACATCACTGAACGTGTGCCACTTATAGTTGGCCGAAATCCAAACAATACTCATTATCTGAATACCAAAGCAATTA
The DNA here is from genome assembly GCA_024748595.1 of Sodalis sp. Ffu. GTDB lineage: Bacteria > Pseudomonadota > Gammaproteobacteria > Enterobacterales > Enterobacteriaceae > FFU. The sequence goes on from CP072944.1 coordinate 709,406, forward strand.
AAATGGGCCATCTGCTAAATGACACATAATATAATGAGTAATACCTACAAGATCCCGATTAAACACGCAAACCAACTACTAAACACACAACCAACTGTGACATACACCCAAATATATGCTCTCCTTATATTATGTCCCAATCAAATCTTACATCTAACAGCCGATCGGCTCATTCAGAATACTACGGATCACATAATGTAGAATACCGTCATGCCGATAATAAGTCAATTCATTACAGGTATCGATACGACACAGAGCATTGATAGTGCGGGTACTCCCATCAAGATAACTAAAAGTCACAGGCACCTGACAACCTGGTTTAAGACGATCCAAATCAAGGATGTGTAGCGTTTCATCACCACTCAATCCCAGAGTCTTGCGGGTTTCCCCATAGGAAAATTCCAGCGGCAAAATGCCCATCCCGATAAGATTGGAACGATGAATACGTTCAAAACTTTCCACTATCACCACTCGAATCCCCAACAACCGTGGTCCCTTAGCCGCCCAGTCGCGGCTGGATCCGGAACCATACTCTTTGCCAGCGATAATCACCAGAGGTACCTGCTCCGCAGCATAACGCATCGCAGCGTCGTAGATCGACAACTCATCGCCGGAAGGAATATGTCTGGTATAACCCCCTTTAATTGTTGACAGCATTTCATTACGGAGATGAATATTAGCAAAAGTACCGTGCATCATTACCTCATGATTGCCACGCCTTGAACCATAAGAGTTGAAATCTTCCACCAGGACTCCATGCTTTTGTAGATAGCGCCCAGCTGGGCTACTCACTTTAATATTACCAGCTGGCGAAATATGATCAGTAGTGACCGAATCACCAAGCATGGCTAAAATACGCGCACCATGGATATTTTTTAAGGGATTAGGCTGCTGCATCATATCTTCAAAAAATGGTGTGAGACGAATATAAGTAGAATCCGACTGCCAATTATAAGTCGGGGTGCAATTGATTTCGATATTGCGCCAGTCTTGGTTACCGATAAACACTTCCCGATACTCCTTATGGAACATGCTACTATTAACTAGTTCCACCACCCGGGCAATCTCCACCGAACTCGGCCAAATATCTTTAAGATAGACCGGTTTGCCGTCCCTGCTGATTCCGAGCGGATCTTTGCTGATGTTAATTAACATATTGCCCGCCAGCGCATATGCTACGACTAGCGGCGGCGACGCCAACCAGTTGCTTTTAATCAGCGGATGGATTCGCCCCTCAAAGTTACGATTACCAGACAGCACAGCGCCGACGGTCAAATTGCCGGCTTTGATCGCCGCCTCGATACTTGGTTTCAGCGGCCCAGAGTTCCCGATACAAGTGGTGCAACCATAGCCCACTAAGTTAAAATTTAGCTGATTAAGATAAGGGGTGAGACCAGCTGCGTTGAGATAATCAGTCACCACTTTTGAACCAGGAGCCAGAGAGCTTTTGACCCAAGGTTTAGTCCGTAAACCCTTTTTTACGGCGTTGCGTGCCAGAAGGCCAGCGGCCATTAAAATATTAGCGTTGGAAGTATTGGTACAAGAAGTAATGGCAGCAAGCACCACAGCTCCATGATCCAGCTGATACATCTCTCCGTCCAGATCAAACAACTGGGAGACTGGCGTAACAACGCATTTATTCAACTCTAATTCATCGCTATCCTTAAAGGCGTCCGGCACCAATGGCAGTGACACTCTATCCTGTGGGCGCTTTGGTCCGGCTAGGCTTGCCACCACTGTCGCCATATCCAGTTCCAGGTTACTCGTAAACACCGGCTCATCGCCGGTGTGACGCCATAATCCTTGGTGTTTACTATAGACATCCACTAAAGCAATTTGTGTTTCTTTACGTCCTGTCAAGCGCAAATAATCCAGCGTGATAGCGTCTACCGGAAAAAAGCCACAGGTGGCTCCATATTCGGGCGCCATATTAGCGATCGTCGCACGATCTGCCAACGGCAGCATATCCAACCCATCACCATAAAATTCAACAAATTTACCCACCACTCCGTGATTACGCAGCATCTGAGTGACGGTTAACACCAGGTCAGTAGCGGTGATCCCCTCGTTCAGTTTACCGGTAAGCTTAAAACCTACGACGTCTGGAATCAACATCGATACCGGCTGTCCCAGCATTGCTGCTTCCGCCTCAATACCCCCCACACCCCAACCAAGCACGCCAAGACCGTTAACCATAGTGGTATGTGAGTCAGTACCTACTAACGTATCGGGATAGGCAACTGTTATGCCATTTTGCTCTTCATTCCACACAGTCTGCGCCAAATATTCCAGGTTTACCTGATGGCAAATACCATTTTCTGGAGGCACTACACGGAAGTTACTAAAAGCATTTTGTCCCCAACGCAAAAACGTATAACGTTCCATATTACGTTTCATTTCTAAATAGTTATTTTGTGCATAAGCGTTATCATTACCATAAGCGTCAACGGTGATAGAATGATCAACCACCAAATCTACCGGCAATAATGGATTAACCTTATCTATATTTCCACCCAAGCGCTTCACCGCCTCACGCATGGCCGCTAAATCTACTACGGCTGGAACGCCAGTAAAATCTTGCATTAATACACGAACTGGCCGATAAACAATCTCCCCTTCTGCATGAGCATTACTTAGCCAACCCACAACTTTACGTAAATGCGTTTCTGTCACAATCACGTCGTCTTGATTACGCAATAAATTTTCCAATAGTATCTTCATCGATTTAGGCAATTTTTCTATAGGTCCCAGGTACTGCGCTGCTCGAGCAAGGCTGTAAATATGGTAGGTTTTGTTATGGGCAATGAGGATATCCCTGCTTGCTTGCTTAATGGTTGATGACACAATTCCTCCATACTAAATCATTATTGTCATAATTCTGTTCGAGTTAATGTTATCGATTAAAAAAACATACAAGCAAATGGCAAGCTTTTAATAATCTTTATGAAATATTACTGCGATTGACAAAATCAGCTACTTTTGCCGTCAAGCACATTGCTCGCTGCTTTTACCTCTATAACTAAGGGATTAAACAATTAAAAAATAATTTATGTACCAAATTGCCTGAAAGAAAAAGTGGTCTTAAAAATGCTCGACGCGCCATCTGGAACTTGATGATATGGACAGAAGCGTACGCCTGAGGTTTTAAACATCAATGCCCGCTGCAAAAACACAGGATACAATCGATATCCACTGGAGAATAAGAGTATGGGCGGTACTACAAACAATCATGCCAAGTCTGAACTAACTAAGCCAGACCATGGATGCTAGCACAAACATGTCATCCATAGCGGATAGCCATTACAACGTCAATGCCCAAATGCTAAACCGTTACTTTAACGGAAGTTTGATATCTTTAAACATCGCTTCGATCTCTTCATTGGAGCGTAAGGACACCGCCATATCCACCACGTCACGGGTCAAATGCGGGACGAAACGCTGAATAAAATCATACATATAGCTGCGCAAAAACGTGCTACGACGAAAACCGATTTTAGTGGTACTTTCAGCAAACAGAGCATCAGCACTTATCTTCACCAAATCTGAATCTAATTCCGGATTAACTGCCATATTAGCTATAACGCCTACACCCAACCCCATACGCACATAAGTTTTGATAACATCGGCGTCGGTAGCGGTAAATACGATTTGAGGGATTAACCCGGCTCTGTTAAAAGCTGTATCTAGCTCAGAGTGGACGGTAAAACCAAAGGTATAAGTTACCAGTGGATAAGCAGCTAGCTCTTCAATACTAATGACTTTTTTGCTTGCCAACGGATGACCCGGTAGCATAACGATAGCCCGATTCCAATGATAACAGGGTAGCATAACCAGATCATCATACAAATGCAGCGCTTCAGTAGCAATCACGAAGTCCACTATCCCTTTAGAAACTGCTTCGGCGATTTGCATCGGCGATCCCTGATGCATATGCAATGAAACACGCGGATAGCGCTCAAGAAAGCCTTTGATAACTTCCGGCAGCGCATAACGGGCCTGCGTATTGCTAGTGGCCACATAAAGAGATCCTTTATCAGGATAGGTGTGCTCACCAGCGACCGCCTTGATAGCATCAATCTTGGACAATACCTTACGGGCAATGCGGATAATTTCTTGACCGACCGGTGTCACCTGACTTAGATGCTTACCGCGGCGAGCAAAAATTTGAACTCCCAGTTCATCTTCCAGCATCCGCACCTGCTTGCTAATGCCTGGCTGAGAGGTATAAAGCCCCTCTGCGGTAGAAGAAACATTCAGGTTATGGTTGACCACTTCCACGATATAACGAAGTTGCTGCAATTTCATCGGATTGTCCTAGCTTAATACCTAAACTTGGCGTACTGGAAAGATCCTCTCCGGGCAGGTAAACAAAGTAGTGGCAACCAGCTTTAGAAAAAGCTTAAACGAAGAAGTTTACTCAATTAACATAAATGCACAGATTTTAGAATCTAAAAATCATCGTTTAGACGACAAGATAACGAGTTTAACCAATGGTAATATCTACACTGTTTTATCCATACTCCAGCATGATTATGACGTTAGGAAGTATCAGTTATTACTGATATGCTCATCTATTACTTTCCACAACTACCAATCAAAGATCCTTCAAGCACTAGTTTCGTGATTAAAGATCTTTATACCAGAGGGCGTTAATGGTAGCTGATTTTTTGTTTTTAGTGTTCATTATTTTATATTAAACATGTGATCATCGCCTGATTTCCATCAACATTAACCAACCAGTCGATGGCTCTATTAGGGGAAAAGATAAATGATCTGGTGCCGTTAGCCAGATACGCATCGTCTCTAACATCGTATTGTTGTATCTATTACATTACTCCGCTAGAAGTTAGAGACGATGGTTATATATTTCTACCACCATTGCTGCTTGCAATAACTACAGCAATTCTCCTATCACGTATCCTCATCTTTACCCAAATATCTTGAGGCCAAGTAAAATCAAGAGCAACATAAGCAATGTCAATCAGTACCTATGATAATAATATTAACATATTATTATCATATTTATTGATGCAGGTATAACCATGCAATGTAGCGGCATATTCAGAAAAATGCAGTCTATAAAAATTTTGTCTTGAAAAATTTATAATTCACCTTTTTATTATAAAAATTCGATGTATTCAACTAAAGATCAGTTACATTATAACGTTTGGCAAAAAAACAATATTTACGTACAATACTAAACAAACATGTTTATAGTGAGCTATGCACTAATTCCACCCATTTTCTTAGCAAAAATAAACAAAATAAATCTAATTCATATTGCGGAAACAGTGATGACTGTTTTTATACTGTACTTAAAGTGACAAAATTTTTAGGTTAAGTGAATTTATTATTCATACACATGAACATTAATTTATAGTAAAAATAAACATTTAATAGGAATTAAACATTATACATAACTATTATTTAATCATAAAAATTTTATATAACTTAAATACAAAAAAACTAACCTAATAGGTAGCGTACAGGAAATGGCAAATCTATTTTTTTTTGCTTACCTGCCAGTGTCCATCAATGAAGAAAGCAGTCCAACCTGTAATCTTGTCGTCCCTCTTTGAGGAAACGTATTGCTGTTTGTTTTTGCGGCTAAAATGCACCAAAGTCTTATTTCCGTCATCATCTTGCACCGGTGCGTCTGCCAGATAGCGTAGTTTCTCTGGCAGACGGTCGCGAAACCTGGCTAGTTCTTCAACCAACGGTGCACGCGTTTCGTGGGATTTAGGAAACGTGCTAGCAGCTAAAAATATCCCTGACATGCCATCACGCAGGACAAAATAAGCGTCTGATGCCTCACACAGAAGCTCTGGCAGAGCCACCGCATCCTCTTTCGGTAGCGCGATGTCACCATTGCGCAAAATCTTGCGAGTATTTTTACAAACTTTGTTAGTGCAAGCCATGTATTTGCCGAAACGACCAAGCTTCAAATGCATATCAGAACCGCACTTCTCACACTCCACCACCGGACCATCATAACCCTTGATGCGAAATTCACCCAGTTCGATCTTATAACCACCGCACTGTGGATTATTACCACAGATATGCAACTTACTTTCATTATCGATTAAATAGCTATCCATGGCGGTGCCGCATTTGTCACAACGACGACGAATACGTAGCGCATTGATTTCCGCCTCATCGCCCTCCAATACAGTCATAGTTTTCGACTGTGGAATCAAATTGATAGTATTTTTACAACGCTCTTTCGGCCTCATAGCATAACCAGCGCAACCGAGAAATACGCCAGTGCTGGCGATACGGATACCCATTTTACGGCCACATACCAAACAGTCAATATGAGTCATCACCATCAAATTAGGTCGCATACCCCCCTCTTGTGGATCCTTTTCTGCGGCAGCCATCTGTTGGCTGAATTTACAAAAAAAAGAATCCAATACGCTCCTCCATTCTTGCTGATTTGCGGCAACCTGATCGAGGATATCTTCCATATCAGCGGTGAACTTATAATTCATCAGCTCACGGAAATTCTCCGCTAAACGGTCGGTCACAATTTCACCCATTTTTTCAGCATAAAAGCGTCGATCTTCCACATGCACATAACCACGATGCTGGATAGTGGAGATTATAGAAACGTAAGTTGATGGACGACCAATCCCACGTTTCTCCAAATCTTTGACCAAAGATGCTTCGCTATAACGAGCGGGCGGCTTGGTAAAATGCTGGCTGAACAAATGTTTTTCCAGCGTCAACGTTTGACCTACCTCGACCACCGGCAGTATGTGATCTTCTTCGTCGTTGCGCAGCATTGGCATCACTTTTTTCCATCCATCGAAGCGCAAGATACGTCCACGGGCGCGCAGTTGAAACTCACCTGCAGTCACAACCAAGGTGGTAGAGTCGTACTGCGCAGGCGCCATTTGACAAGCGATGAATTGACACCAAATCAGCTTATAAAGCTTCTGAGCATTGGGGTCCATATCCTTCAAGTGTTCCATCAGTACATTGACGTCGGAAGGACGAATCGCTTCATGAGCATTCTGGGAATTCCCTTTATTCCTATATTGATTTGGCTGCTTTGGTAGATAGTTACCACCGAAAGCATCGCTAATATAACCACGGGCCATATTTAGAGCATCCTGGCTCAGGTTGCTAGAATCGGTACGCATATAGGTGATATACCCAGCCTCATACAATCGCTGCGCTAGCAGCATGGTTTTTTTCACTCCGTAGTCCAAATGAGAACTCGCCGCTTGCTGCAAAGTAGAAGTAGTAAAGGGTGCGCTTGGCTTGCTGCTGGTATACTTATTTTTTCGATAGCTAATCACATAGCAAGCATTTTCCAATAATGCCAAAGCAGCCTGTACCTGGCGCTGATTGACCGGTTTAAATAGCTTATCACCCCGATGAGTTACCTGCATCGTCAACGGCTCCTCCTTGACGGTTTTCAAGGCAACATGCAGCTCCCAATATTCAGCCGGCACAAAGGCTTTAATTTCCCTTTCACGCTCCACTACAAGACGTACGACCACAGATTGCACGCGCCCAGCGGAAAGACCCCTGGCGATTTTTTTCCATAACAAGGACGAAACCATATAACCCACAATGCGATCCATAAAACGCCGAGCTTGCTGAGCATTGACACGATCTATATTCAATTCACCGGGTTTTTTAAACGCATGAATAATAGCGTTACGAGTAATTTCGTTAAAAATTACTCGGCTAAATTGTTTATCTTCACCGCCAATCACTTCCCGCAGGTGCCAAGCGATGGCCTCACCTTCTCGATCAAGGTCGGTTGCAAGATAGATATGATCGGCTTTTTCTGCAAGGGCTTTTAGCTCGGTAATAACTTTTTCTTTACCAGGCAAAATTTTATATTCAGCCTTCCACCCGTGATAAGGATCGATACCCATACGTTTTACCAGCGCACTCTGCGGATCAAATTTAGCTCTTTTCTTTTTACTACTTGAATAACCACTATTGTGACTGGCTGAACTGCTGGTAGGCAAATCACGGACGTGACCTACGCTAGACTTAACTACGTAGTGACTGCCTAAATATTTATTAATCGTTTTGGCTTTGGCTGGCGATTCGACAATAACGAGAGATTTAACCATTTTTACATTTACCTGAATGATTTTTCAATAAAAAGTTTTATGCACCAACCCCATAACTTATTGTACATACCCCTTTTTTATATTACGACACACTCATCAAATCTGCCAGTTTCTTATCCCACCTACTGGCAGAACCCAAAATTTTTTTAAATTTACTATCAATACACTATTTTTATAATAAATTTTATTCTTTCCTCCACGATTCGATATAAACCAGTCTGCAGCGATAAAAACAGAAGATCATACTGAAATTATGGTTGTATAGCCCGCTGTATAATATGAAAAATTAAAAAAAGAAAACGTTCAATTATAAAAAATGATATGATCACTACAACCGTATTGATATTAAAACGAATCTTTCGCCTAACCATTGTACTACATTAAAATGTTTTATAAGTTCTATTTTCAATGGCTTTGTCGAATAAATTTAATCATTGACAGTTTATCCTTAATTAAAGATGGTTTCCTAGTTGTCTGGTGACATGAATATCTATAAGTTATTTTATTTAAGTGCGGTTCTACCGCCATAGTTTCTACTAGTATGCATTAAACTCTCAAAATCCACTAGTAAATCCAGCAGTTTGGTGGCTTCTTTAACTTTTCAGCATATTTGATGTAAACTTACGATCATGCTTCTACACCCCTATTCAAAGAAAAATCACAACAGATGATTTCATGTGTTATGATATTGACCGCCATTATGAAATTACATGCCAGATACAGCGCTTTCCCCACCCCGTGTATAATCTTATCCATTTACCAATTTCAACTCAGTAACGTCATATGGAAAATGTCGATACGTGTCAACACTTTAAGGTATAAACGCTTTATATTGTTTATTGATGCAAATATACTAAGTAAAATATTGATCAACTAAACATGGAATCTTATAAAATCTTGTAATCCTCGCTAATTATATTAGTTTTAAAATTTATTTGAGTACAGTTCGATGACCATCTTCGATAATAAAAAGATTGTATTATTTTTCCCCATTAACTACGATTGAAGTATCCAACTTGAATATCAGTTAGCAGTACTTGATGAAGTCCTTATTTGTGTAGCTCGCCGAATAAATTCTTTAAATTTTTGCTATGCCATAAATTTTTTCTAAAAATTTATGATCTATAATACATTAAGTAAAAAATTCTATTTATTCAACAAAACCACTTATTGGTTGGTTAAACGATTAAAACAATGCTTTAGTATCTGCAAACTAAACTCTTTGAGCTGCAATAGAACAACTATAACCAAATATAAAATTATAACTATGCTCAGTACAAAATTTCAGCATATTCAGAGCAGTATATCCACCATTAGAAAATTACCCCTAAAATAATTATGCAATTATTTAGAATAACATTTAAAGCCAAACGCTGGCTCACTGCTTAATTAACATCGAATCACAACTACTGTCTGAATAGCGTTTTAACTTTATTCATACTACTATACTCTGCGCAGACTGAAGACCCTAAATCCCTGGAACTACGGTTATAACCAACCATAATAATTAGCGTTTTAGCTCTGAAAAATAAACATTATTAGAATTACACGTAAGTAAACTAAATTTATTACAAAAACTTTTAGACGAATACACAATTGTACCTTACAAGCCACAAACAATAGCTAGCAAGGTGCAGAGTAAAAAATTAATCTATTTAAATGTAGAAATTTTCAAAAAGCCGATAAAAAGTATACAGCTCACACTTGTACAGTATTGAGTACTGTACAAGTGTGAAATACACTTCTACCATTTAGGACGCGTAAACTACCTAATTTAACGTTACTAGCATATCTGCTAATTGAACTCATTGCTGTATAACCTAATTTACAAACAACATATCGACACTGCAGTTGTTCCGCTGGCTCCGTTGCTTGGTTACAGGAGATAGACATTGCATTAACTTTTCATGCTACCGACCATATTTTCCGGCCGTACCAATTCATCAAACTTCTGTTCATCAACATAGCCAAGTTCCAGCGCAGACGCTTTCAACGTTAGCCCCTCTTTATGGGCTTTTTTAGCAATTTCCGCCGCTTTGTCATAACCAATATATGGGTTGAGCGCAGTAACCAGCATCAACGATTTATTAAGCAGTTGCTCAATACGATCGCGTTTTGGCTCAATCCCTACCGCACAGTGGTGGTTAAAACTATTGATACCATCAGCCAATAAGCGTACCGACTGCAGAAAATTATGAATGATCAGCGGTCGATAAACGTTTAATTCGAAATTACCGGATGCGCCACCGATATTTACCGTGACATCGTTACCAAAGACCTGGCAGCATAGCATGGTCATGGCTTCGCACTGAGTCGGATTGACCTTACCAGGCATTATAGAACTGCCTGGCTCGTTTTCCGGAATACTTAGTTCACCGATTCCGCAACGCGGACCGGAAGCCAACCAGCGTACGTCATTGGCGATTTTCATCATGGAAGCCGTCAAACCTTTCAATGCACCATGACTATGCACCAAGGCATCACAGGTAGCCAGTGATTCAAATTTGTTTGGCGCGGTGACAAATGGATGACCGGTGCGCGTCGCCAGAGCTTTAGCCACACGCACCGCATACTCTGGATGAGTGTTAAGGCCAGTACCAACCGAGGTACCACCCAACGCCAGCTCGCAAAGGTGCGGAATACTATGTTCGATATGTGTCAAACTATGTTCCAACATCGTCACCCAGCCAGAAATTTCTTGACCTAAAGTCAGCGGCGTAGCATCCTGTAAATGAGTACGGCCGATTTTAACTATATCGCTGAATACCATGGACTTATCAAACAGCGTCTGCTTAAGCAGCTTAATCTGCGGAATAAGATGTTCGCACACCGCCACCACCGCTGCGACATGCATTGCGGTCGGAAATACATCGTTAGAACTTTGACTTTTATTGACATCATCATTGGGATGTACCAAACGTCTTTCGCCACGCTCACCGCCCAGCAGTTCGCTTGCGCGATTGGCAAGAACTTCGTTCATATTCATATTGCTCTGGGTACCAGAACCGGTCTGCCAAATGACCAGCGGAAATTCGCCGAAGTGCTCACCGGATAACACTTCTTCAGCGGCATGGATGATGGCTTGTGCGCATTTTTCATCCAACAACCCTAAATCGTTGTTGACCTGCGCTGCCGCACATTTGGTCTGCGCCAGCGCTCTAATAAATTCAAGTGGCATCTTTTCTCTGGAAATGCGAAAATTTTCCAATGATCGTTGCGTTTGAGCTCCCCAAAGACATTCCAAGGATACTTCAATAGACCCCATAGAATCTTTTTCTATACGAGTGATTCCCATCACAACCTCTTGATATTTATATGAAAGATTAACACTGTATGATTCACAATACTAAATCTTAGAGGCATTTGAATATATAACTACGTACCACGCAAACAAATACCATTATGCCTAACCTAGCATGACTACTACAATGCAAATCAACAAATTATTAACAAAATAAAATCTATGCAAAAAATGATCAATACCCTTCAACATTACGCCTAGAGTAGCAAGAATGCCTTACCAAGCTATATGACATCACTAATCAGCACGACCAGATGATGGCAAAATTGTGGATGGGGACACATCCTAAAAGCAGCTCGCGATCGCTGATACCCAGGGCAATGATGTATCGCTACACACATTGATTGATCGTGAACCGGGATACTGAGAGCAAAAGTAGCCGCCACTCCGGCGAATTACCATTTTTGTTTAAAGTGCTGTGTGCGGAAACACCGCTTTCGATCCAAGTTCATCCCAGCATCAGCGCCGCTCGGGGGCGGCTTCGCAAAAAAAACCAAGCAAGGATTGCGCTAGATGCGCCCAATCGCAACTATAAAGATCCAATCATAAATTGAAATTAGTCTTTGCACTGAGCCCCTCCTGGCCATGAACGACTTTCGTGAACTATAGACCATATATGTTTTCACTCCTCCAACCGATAGCCGGCGCCCATCCCTCCATTGCGGCCTTTCTTGCCCATATTGATACGCAACATTTGGCACAATTGTTCAGCAATTTTTTATCGATGGAAGGAAAGCAAAAATCTTTAACTCTAGATATCCTGAAAACATCCCTAGCACATCAGCATAACAAACCCTGGGATTACCATGCACATGATCTCGGGATCCTAACACTAACTATAGTAGCTTACTTCTTACCCTGATGCTTATAACTTCATAAGCCTACAACAAGGCCAGGAAAATTCTGTTCGCTAAAACTCCACATGCCTAGCTCAAAAGGCGTGACACTAGAAGTTATGGCAAATTTAGACAATGTTCTGCGCGCTGGCTTGACACTAAAATCTGTAGATGTGCCGGAGTTATGACCAAGCTAAAATTTATGACAAAACGCAAAAAAGATCTGCTAACGCAACCTCAGAAACAAGATGGCGTCTTGGTATTTCCAATTCCTGTCGATGACTTCGCTTTTTTCTTTGCATACCCTGATGCCAGCACCGAGCTCGATTTAGCAAAACTTCATTCGACACAAGCGAAAAACCAGACGGGGTACTCCTCATGAATATTTCCCGTCCGTTCATCGCACAGGATCAAGATTGATCGATGTTGACAGGCCAGCAAGTATCTCGCTTTAGTTGTACTTAAGCATAACCGACATGATCTTGTACTTGACCTCCCCCACTATGTCACAATTTACACCTCAAATCGCAATACCAAAAGCCGTTCTTAACTCTGGACCAACCATGGATACCAGGGGTAAATGAGCCTTATGATTAATAGCTAGACGCTCAGCAAAAATTGGCAAACTGCAGTTATTATAGCGGTAGGAAATATAAGTGCACTATTGCCAGCTTAGCTTGAATAGAGCTTAACTCGTACTAGATTTTACCGCTGTACTGCTCGAAAATACAGTACAGTGGTGGTGTAATAATTGCAGCAACATCCTATTATGGAAATAATAGACCTGACCTTCGGCAATTTAGAAGATAGGCGTAAACATGTGCTTTTCATTAGATGACTAATGTTACTAAATTCATAATATCATACAAAAAAACATTACCTACTAAAATTATGCAGGTTTAGTATAATGTACTATATTAACAAGCAACCTTTCCACGAGGTTATTTGTACTATCGGCGCTATCAAAACAACACTATGCTGTATAGGATTGTCCTCCTCCAAACAAATAAACTAAGATAAACTGCATCCGTAAGTCAAAAATACTTTTGAACGTTTGTCCGAGCATGAGTTACAGATAATGTCAATGATTATCTAATAATAATAATAAAGTGATCGATATTTTTAAGAAGCTTACTTTCCTAAACTATTAACAAATTGCTACCGAACATTTAATAAATAAATACTAGCAGTGACTCACCCATCTTAACGACTCGCCATGAGTTTATTCAGCACGGAGATTTTATTAAGTAGTGATTAACATCTTTAACGCCAAACAATTTTTGAACACTGTCACAAGCCAAACTGGCGTCTATCGCATGTATGATAGATCTGGAAGAGTGATATATGTCGGAAAGGCTAAAAATCTGAAAAAACGCTTGGTTAGTTATTTTTACCAAGTATCCTGCCGTAAAACAGAAGCTTTAGTTAAGTGCATAAATCATATCGATGTCACAATTACCCATACGGAAACTGAAGCATTATTGCTTGAGCATAATTACATAAAACTCTATCAACCACGCTATAACGTATTGTTGCGTGATGATAAGTCCTACCCATTTATTTTTATTAGCAATGACAGCCATCCGCGTATCGCTTCCCATCGTGGAGCGAAACATGCTAAAGGGGACTATTTCGGTCCTTTTCCCAATAGCTATACTGTGAAAGAAACTCTTGAGCTTCTAAAAAAGCTATTTCCTATACGCCAATGCGATAATAGCATATATCGCAATCGCTCTCGTCCCTGCATTCAATATCAAATCGGTCGCTGCCTAGGCCCCTGCGTTAAAGGGTTGGTAAGCGATAAAGCTTACATGCAACAGGTAAAATATGTACGGTTATTCTTGGCTGGTAAGGATCAGCAAGTGCTCAACCAACTGGTGGAACGTATGGAGCTAACCAGTCGCAAACTAAACTTTGAAGAGGCAGCGCGCATTCGCGATCAAATCCGAGCTGTACGCAGAATAACGGAAAAACAATTTGTCTCCGGCGCCCAACAAGATTTAGACGTCATTGGCATTTCTTTAGACGCTGACATAACCTGTGTTCATATCCTGTTTATTCGTCAAGGTAAAGTACTGGGTAGCCGAAGCTATTTTCCTAAAATGCCATCTGGCACGAAATTAGGCGAAGTGATACAAACTTTTGTCGGTCAATTTTATCTTCAAGGCAACCAAATGCGTACACTGCCTGATAAAATTTTATTAGACTTTACTCTGCCGGGAAAGGATCTATTGGCGCAGTCTTTAAGCGAGCAATCAGGAAAAAAAGTTCAAATTCATGAGTATCCACGCGGCACACTAGCTTGTTATCTGAAGCTAGCACGCATCAATGCAGCTACTGCTTTAGTAACAAAAATATCACAGCAATCAATAGTGCACCAACGCTTAGCTTCAGTCGCCGAATTGCTAAATATTAAAAAGATTGATCGCGTGGAATGCTTTGACATTAGCCATATCATGGGGGAACAGACCATCGCATCATGCGCGGTATTTGATAACAATGGACCGATACGTGCTGAATACCGCCGCTATAATATTGAGGATATTACGCCTGGGAATGACTACGCCGCTATAGATCAGGTGTTACGCCGTCGTTATAATAAGGAACTAGAAGAACAAAAAATTCCAGATGTGGTAATCATCGATGGCGGTAAAGGACAATTGAGCATAGCAAAAAAGGTATTTAAACAACTTCGAGTGTCCTGGAACACATCACGAATTATACTAATGGCGATAGCAAAAGGGGTAAACCGTAAAGTGGGGCTCGAAACCATTTATTTGGAACCCTATGGGGAAGGGATTACCCTATTACCAGATTCTCCGGCGCTGCATATGATCCAGCATATTCGCGATGTCTCCCATAACCATGCCATTACCGGCCATCGAAACAAACGTGCTAAAGTGAAAAATACCAGCTCACTAGAGCTCATCAAAGGGGTCGGACCACGTCGTCGGCAATTGCTTTTAAAATATATGGGCGGTAGGCAGCACTTACTTAATGCCAGCATTGAAGAAATTGCTCAAATACCAGGAATTTCTAGCGTGTTAGCAGAAAAAATATTTAATGCATTGAAACACTAGCAGCAATATAGCAACATACTTACAATTCCTATCTACAGCCAAATAGTTACCAAAGAGCAATATGCAATTGAATATACCGACTTGGCTTAGCCTGTTACGTGTTATCACGATGCCGTTCTTTGTTATGGCGTTCTATATGCCTTTTCAATGGGGGCCGTTGATTTGTACGATAATTTTTATCATTGCGGCGGTGACAGACTGGCTTGATGGTTTTCTAGCCCGACGTTGGAAACAGATCACCCGCTTTGGAACCTTTCTTGATCCAGTAGCGGATAAAGTAATGATTGCCATAACGCTAGTGCTGATAGTTGAACATTTCCACGCATGGTGGATAACATTACCCGCAGCCACTATTATTGCGCGTGAAATCATCATATTAGCGTTACGTGAGTGGATGGCAGAAATCGGTAAGCATAGCAACATTGCTGTTTCCTGGACAGGTAAAATCAAAACCACTGCACAAATGCTGGCGATGGTAGCGTTGCTGTGGCGCACAGGTGAACTAATGACAGAAGTAGGCATTATCGCGCTATATATTGCCGCGGTACTGACCTACTGGTCTATGTTCCAGTATTTATATGCGACACGTCATGATCTATTCGAACGCTAATCAAAACGCTTTAAAACAAAAACTCACCAAACAAAATAATTTTTGTATTGACACAAAAACTATTATTTCAGATAGAATACTTTAGCATCAAAATAAATATTATTAAATTTTTTAAATAAATTTATCCATTGGCCAGTCTTTTCTTAATTATTAAGATTAAGGTCCATTGATTAAAGTTGTTAAAACAACCCGTCTAATTAACATCAGACTTGGCTGAATTATTCAATACGCCTTCCATCAACCATGATCAACACCAAATTTTAAATCGGTCTTACTAGGTAAGCCCGAGAATCCTTTAGGATAGATCATCTGATTTTAACCCACAGCATATGGTACCATAGCACCACATCCATCACCTAGCAGTGGTGACTTATTTATAATTTTTTGGCATATTTCTGCAAGCCTCCGGACGTACTTGTGCATACGTTACATCTCTTAGCGATAGGGGTCACAAACCGATGATGTCATGCGTGCTATACAGCCACGCTGCTTGCGTTAGCAATATAGTTTCCACAATAACTCAAGGTTTTTATCATTGAATATTTTAAGCTTTTTTACTGAGTAAATAAAGTTTAAGCAACAGGCAAAATAG
The DNA here is from genome assembly GCA_024748595.1 of Sodalis sp. Ffu. Lineage (GTDB taxonomy): Bacteria > Pseudomonadota > Gammaproteobacteria > Enterobacterales > Enterobacteriaceae > FFU. Next base: position 725,921 of record CP072944.1, read on the forward strand.
AAAGAATTACCTACTTAAACCAGAGGCATTAAAGAGTGTGACACGCTACTACGCAAAATAGTTGCAAACCGGCTAAGATTATACTGATTACCGAAGAAGAGCACCATGAGTACTTTACTACCGTTGGACTCAACTTATCGATACCCAAACATTAACCTTTGGATGCCAGACAGTCTGTTTTTCAGTTGTCGATTAGCACCTGTGGGAATGGCCTATTATTCTTCTGAACTCATCACACCTCTGAGATTAAACTTAAAGGTCAACGTTAAATTATCCGCTGGCTTACTAGTTTCGTAGATCCAACTACGCATCGCCAAGCGAACATCACGCTCGAACATATTACGTGGCTGCGCCGACAAAATACGCACATTTTTTACCCGACCTGCACCATCAACATCGTACATCACGACGAGGCTTCCCTCCATACCCATTGCTCTGGCACGTTCCGGGTAAATGGGATCTACGCGGCTTATGGCCCGCGGCGCATTCATGACGCTTTTAACGCAATGTCTTGCAGGACTGATCATCGGCGAGCAAAAAATATGCTTCTCCGGAAGCGTCATAGCCTTCTGCAGCCTAGTATTTACCTCTTGGTAAGGCGCGGACTTAGATTTTAACAAAGTTTTCGGCCGCTGCACCTGAACCGGAGGTTCATGAACGAATTCCGCTTTGAAGTATGGTTCAGTCGGTGGCACTTGTTGCAGCTCTAGTGTAACCAGCATGACAGACATTGGTTTCTCAACTCCTACTGATTTACTAAACGTCGAGACTCTGGCATAAAATAAGCATACAACCAATAAGGTGTGTAACCAGGCAGATACAATAAACGACCAAGAAAAGCAACGTATCTGATTCAACATATTAAAAAATATTAACTTAATGTTATATCATCAAGATTCCTAGTTGAAAAGTTGTTCTTGAATAAGCCTAGCAATCATCAAGTTTTTTCCTTTATTCATTAAAAGCTTTCAAACCATTGATCGTGGTTACATGTAAAATATTATTTTATTTGTGACATATCTATTTGCTGTTAAAGTGCGTCGATGATAGCCGATCCTTCAAATATTCATTTTACACTTAATTTCTATCAACTTGCATCACTTAGGCAGTTACCGTTTATTCGAAAAATTTAAGGATCAACAATACTAATTTTAATCAGTATCCATAGCATCATGACTATGGTACATTATAAGATTGATTTTAGTGATTTCCATTAATGTATTATGGTATCATAAGTCACATGGCGCTGACCCTAATTACTACCGCTTTGCTGACCGCATATTTCCATTTACCTTCACTAAAGACTTTCAATCCTTACTGAATGCATTTATGAGCAATATCGCTACATATTAGAATTTTTATTCTAGCATTTTAGCACATTTACTAATGCATGTATAGTTCAGGAACAAGGTGAGGAATATTAAAATGGAGTATATAAAACTTTTAAAATTTAATTTATTAATAAATCTGGAAAGAAGGATTGCTGATAAAAATCAGGTAGAGGCCAATCAATATTTAATAGAAGATACTGAACACGAAAAAATGGCTACCTTCTACCCAATTAGGTACATCTATCACCAAACAAATGGCTTGAACGACCTTTAATTTTAAGGAAAGAATTGGCGATAACTAAATTTATTTAAAAAATCATAATGCAGCTAATGGTGCACATGCTATCGATAATAACGCAGCTTTATGACTGACATAGCAAACACCACCAATAACAGCTATATAAACTTTATTTCAAACTTCATTATACCACTACCGCTACGCAGTAACCCCGCACCATCACCTTCGATAATAAACTTGAAATAAATCACTTTTAAGTAGCGTGAACACCTGTCCAAAATACTGACCAACTTAGCGGTTACATATGATAAAAAATAAAACGCTTTTGCTGTTTATTGCTTAAGATACAAATGATGCAAACAAGTCAAATTACGGTAAATTAGGACTGTGCTTCTATCCATTGACTGCATCTACGCCATACAGGACTTTGCATACTGCCATCATCAATCAACCAATTTTAGCAAGATACTATTACTAATTATCTTACCTACCTCTGTAATAAATGCAAGTGATGACTTGGTGGGGTCACCGGCTCCGGAAACAATTTCCCCTTTGCCAACCTTATGCGTAAACTCAGGCGAACGCTCCACGAACAGGATTTTTCGCCATTATGACAACGCTTTATACCATAATCAACTGGCTGATGCTGTTTGGCTATTGGTTACTGATCGCAGGTGTTACTTTGCGAGTATTGATGAAACGGCGAACTGTACCTGCCGCTATGGCCTGGCTACTAGTGATTTATATTCTACCTCTGGTGGGTATCATTACTTATCTCCTATTCGGCGAATTAAACCTCGGAAAACGTCGCGCCGAACGCAGTAAAGCCATGTGGTCTTCCACCACCCAGTGGATTGAGGATATTAAAGGTTGTAGGCGTATCTTTGCCACCGAAAATAGTGAAGTCGCCCGCTCGCTGTTTCAACTATGTAAACATCGTCAGGGTATGCGTGGCCTGAAAGGTAATCAGATAGAATTGCTGACCAATACCGATGATGCCATGGAGATGTTAATCCGTGATATCGGACTAGCGAAAAATACCATCGATATGGTATTTTATATTTGGGAGAGTGGAGGATTAGTAGATAAGGTTACGGAAGCGCTGATGATAGCAGCACGCCGCGGTATCCGTTGTCGACTCATGCTTGACTCCGCTGGTAGCGTCAATTTTTTCCGCAGTCTCTACCCCACTTTAATGCGTGAAGCTGGGGTAAATGTAGTAGAAGCGCTACATGTTAGCCTGCTACGCGTTTTCCTGCGCCGCATGGATCTGAGGCAACACCGCAAGATGATATTGATTGACAATCACATCTCCTATGCCGGAAGTATGAATATGGTAGATCCTCGTTTTTTTAAACAGGACACAGGAATCGGACCGTGGGTTGACATGATGGCGCGCATGGAAGGACCGGTTACACCTGCCATGGGAATCATTTTTTCTTGCGATTGGGAAATTGAGACAGGTGAACGCATTCTACCACCGCCGCCAGACGTCAATATTATTCCGTTCGAGCAAGCTTCCGGTCATACCATCCATATCATCGCTTCCGGTCCCGGTTTTCCAGAAGGAATGATTCATCAAGCATTGCTCACCTCTCTCTATGCTGCACGCAAACAGGTAGTCATGACCACACCCTATCTAGTGCCTAGTGACGATCTTTTGCATGCTATCTGCACAGCGGCACAACGCGGCGTTGAAGTACATATTATCGTTCCAAGAAACAATGACTCTATGCTGGTCGGTTGGGCTAGTAGAGCGTTTTTCACCGAATTACTAGAAGCCGGCGTTCTGATACATCAGTTCGAAGGGGGCTTGTTGCATACTAAAAGCGTGCTGATTGACGGACAGTTAAGCTTAATAGGAACGGTCAATTTAGACATGCGCAGTTTATGGCTTAATTTTGAAATCACTTTGGTCATTGACGATGACGATTTCGGTAGAGATTTGGCACATATACAAAAAGACTATATCGCCCGTTCATACCCAATCTATTCTCAAAAATGGTCACAACGTCCTTACTGGCAACGTATTGTTGAGCGGCTCTTCTATTTTTTTAGTCCATTACTGTAATTCTGATAAATATCATGCTATATGCCGACTCCACTAATAATGGGATGATGATGAATTTGGATAATCAACTGATAGATGATAAAATATTAAATGTGCTATTCTACAAACCTACGACATTTTTTCGAGCACCAGCATAACGGAGACGTTGTTAAATTTTATAACGATAAGAGCTCCTATAACCATATCAACTCAAAATTATTGCCGTCTGCAAGATAAACGATGACGATAAAACGCGACTGGCTTTTACAACAAATGGGCATTACGCAATGGACGCTGAGACGCTCCACAGTATCGCAAGGCAAAAGCACGGTATACTTACCAGCTCATATCCGCTTACTGTTAGTAACGGACCCATTGCCACCACCGGGTCATCCTCTGGTGGACGATGTAGTGCGTAGCATGGCGCTGAGATCTGAACAACTACTTGCGTTAACGATCAATCAAGCGTTAATGTTACCGAGTCAAGTCCGCTGCCACTGCTGGTGGCTCGGTCTTAAGGCAACGCGCAATTTTAACGGCATATGTTTAAGCACTCCTACACTATCGATACTTCAGAAGGACCCCATGGCCAAACGCGCACTTTGGCGCCAAATAAGTCACTATAAATAACAGCATTTAACCCCTACCGCCAGCTGATCTAAGTGAATACTGGCAAAGAACAAGCTAGTACTACTTTTCCTAAAGTAAGAAAATATTTGCCCCAACCAAAGCAAACGTTATCTAAATTTCAAACAATGCACCTATGAACGTGACATATCTCAGTGCTTGCGGTTACCCAAGCAGCTAAACAACACAGCACTGTTAAACAATGCCGTTTCTCCTGATTTATAACTCAAAGCCTGCACCACGGCAGACCACCGCTCAACCATTTAGGAGCCTAGCTATCACAGCGATATAAATGCCATAGCTAAAAGTGCATCGGCCAACAACGCCTCCTAGCGCGTGGACGACATAAATTAATAGGCTGATGCTGTAGATGAAGTTCTATCAAACGGGCAGCTATTAATGCTTAGCAACTCCTTGTAGAATCTACGACCAGCGAATGCAGTTAATGGATAATTTTGCAGCACATGACCACCAATCCCAGCAGGGATACATGAAAATGAAAAATACCTCTTACGCCGCTAAAATTGCAGCACGGCGCACCTTTGCAATTATTTCACATCCAGACGCCGGAAAAACTACCATTACAGAAAAAGTGCTTCTGTTCGGACAAGTAATGCAAACCGCTGGTACCGTCATGAGGCGCGGAGCGAATCAGTATACCAAATCCGATTGGATGGAAATGGAAAAACAACGAGGTATATCCATTACTACATCAGTGATGCAGTTTTCTTACCGCGACACGCTGATTAATTTGCTAGATACCCCAGGGCATGAGGATTTTTCTGAGGATGCTTACCGTACTTTGACGGCAGTAGATTGCTGTCTGATGGTAATCGACGCCGCTAAAGGAATAGAAGAACGAACACGCAAACTGATGGAAGTAATTCGCCTGCGCGACACACCGATTCTAATCTTTATGAATAAAACAGACCGCGATATCATTGACCCAATAAAATTGCTCGACGAAGTTGAAAACGAATTAAGCATAACCTGCTCGCCCATCACCTGGCCCATCGGCTGCGGCAAGTTGTTTAAAGGCATCTACCATCTAGCAAAAAATAAAACCTATATTTACCAAAGCGGCCAGGGCCATACCATTCAGCCAGCACGGGTAATAAAAGCGCTGGATAACCCAGAACTAGACAAAACGTTAGGAGAGGAGTTAGCAACGCAGTTGCGTGAAGAACTAGAGCTGATACAGGGTGCATGCAATCCGTTTGATGAACAAGCATTTCTCGCTGGCAAGCTAACTCCAGTATTTTTTGGTACCGCGCTGGGTAACTTTGGTATCGATCATATGCTCGAAGGCTTGGTATCATGGGCACCAAGCCCAATGCCGCGTAAAAGTGATGTGCGAATGGTCACTGCCGATGAAGATAAATTCACCGGCTTCGTGTTTAAAATCCAAGCTAACATGGACGCCCGTCACCGCGACCGTATTGCTTTTTTGCGCGTGGTCTCAGGCCGCTATGAGAAGAATATGAAATTGCGCCAAGTGCGTACCGGCAAGGATCTAATTATTGTCAACGCGCTAAGTTTTATGGCTGGCGATCGATCCCATGTCAAAGAAGCCTATGCTGGCGATATTATTGGATTGCATAATCATGGCACCATTAAGATAGGCGATACCTTCACCCAGGGAGAAAACCTACAATTCACCGGCATCCCCAACTTTGCGCCAGAACTATTCCGCCGTATCCGCCTGCGCGATTCCCTTAAGCAAAAACAACTACTTAAGGGGCTTGTACAGCTATCGGAAGAAGGAATGGTACAGGTGTTCCGACCACTATCCAACAACTACCTTATCGTCGGCGTGATCGGGATACTACAGTTTGACATGGTAGTAGCGAGGTTGGAAAGCGAATACAACGTAGAAACACTGTATGAATCAGTGAATATCGTAACCGCACGCTGGGTAAAATGTGGTGATACCAAAAAGCTCGAAGAGTTCAAACGCAAAAATGAACTAAATTTAGCGCTCGATGGCAGCAATAACCTTTGTTATACTACATCAAGCATGGTAAAATTAAATCTGACTCAGAAACGTTATCCAGAAATCAAGTTCCATCAAATTCGTGAACATTAACCCGCTTCTATCTCTGCACGAAACAGATAGATATAATTTCCCCCGCACATCGGGCTATCATGATAACACTGCCACGCCAGAAAAATTCTTAAATTCTTACTTCTGTTTTTTAAGTTAATGATTTATTCTGAACATGTAAGTTACTTATAGTAACTTACATTAATAGTTAATTAAATTAATAAAATTTATTTAACTACAATTTTATTTGCCATGGAGCGTTAGATAGAAATAAGCTTACAGAAAAGTTGGACAACATAGCGCTCAGGTTACAATATGTGTCACATTGCACCCACTATTAAATGAACTGATAAAAAACATTAATAAAAAAAGATTTTATTAAAAATATAACCTTCATCGAACCGTTGCTTACTTAATTAACAGCCATTATTTAAGTTGCTTAAACCCATCATCTGTATATCATCACTACCATTTTGGTATAGGTGCCGATCAATTTGACAGCTAACATGTCAGAAAAACCACCTAGTTCCACAGTGAGTATGAAGCGTAGGATTATTATCAATGAATATGACTTCAATCACTATCCATTTTAAACGTAACTACGGGGAATGGCCGATAATGTGGCATTTACATGTATAGCTGAACATATCACCAAAACGTTGTCAGAATGACTACGTCAATCCAACCCGCAACAGCTGGCTAAAGTTACACAATTTTTATACGCCTTGACTAGCTCAAACCACCTAATAATCCATCGACCGCTTTTCAGCAAATATATATAGACAATAAGATAAAATTATTAGTTTACTTTTACGCCAACGAAATCTCTTCGCGTAAATATAAGCAGTCAGAACATTGAGAAATTCTAATATATTTAGTCTTGTTTAATTTAAAATATTCCCCTGAAAGAAAACAGCTTTCCTAAGAGTTATTAAATAAACTAACAAACCCATGCCATTTTAAACCTATAAAATTACCACGATTCAGGCGACTAAATTAGCAAGGAGCCCATTGATAAAGCTCACTTTCCAATCAAAAGATTGTCTTTCAGACTTGCTTAAAAATCTTTTGGCCTACAACAGATGTATGATTTATAAAATCGCACAAACATTCTAACCAAGCAACTACAACCAGCTATGTCATAGCCTAACCGTCTGTCTGCAAATAGGCGACTCACTTACACAAATTAGCAAACACCAATGTCTCAGTATAAAGAGAATGATATATTGATACAGACTCAGATTACGGCCACGTTTACATCAACAAACATGCGTTGTATTTATTTATTCTTATAAAGCCAATCTAAGTTTTTATAGTAATTCAACCCCTTCGCCGATATCAAAAAACCGGGAACACGCTTTTGACCCACGCATCTATGTTATTGCCAGGCAATTATCTAAGCCGCCAGCAGAAAGCCATCGGCCCAACTACCAAAAATTTCAACTAATCACTCAATAAAAAGACGAAAGCGTGCAGACACGCATATTAAAACTAAGGTAAGTTATTTTACAGAAATAATCCTGATACCAGGAAAGATCCACTACAGGTGCAAAGCATTCCTATTATTGCCTTATAGATGCGTGGAAAAATAAACAATATGCCCAATATACTAAGGATATGTTGACACTATATAAGGGACGAGCAATATCAGTGATCGAGCAAGGAATCAGGATAACTGTCTGCTTATAATCTTAATCTATCTTATAACTTACTACCAACAAAGAGCTAATTACTAATTTTGACGTTAAAGAACAAATTATATGCATGAGATCTTACAGCAGGAGCATAAGAAGCAATGACATATGCAGAATTCATGATCGATATGGAAGTATCTCCACAACCACTAACTTAAAATCAACCGCCTTCGTTTCAAGGACTAGTACTTAGCCGCAATTGCCTGATTTAGGTTATGGTTCATCATGAGGTGGATACCTCTAAGACCCCATGAATGCTAAATACAGATAAGAATATCTTCCCGATCTGTTTTTACTATGAATCCATAAATTTTCAATATGCTTGAAAATAGCATTCTTAGCGTAGCAATATAAGCATAACGTCGGTATATTATGCTCGGTAGTCACCATATGACGTTGGCATTCTCATAAAATAACAATGGATAGGTTGACTTTCGATAACCATATACTACGGTCATTAAGTTGTCGCTTAATTCCTATATAACCATTTCAAATAACATAGCACACGCTGCTACGCATCACACTATCCCTACTAAAGTCGTACAACTTAAAGGCAAACAAGCACTACACAATATCTAGAATGGACTCTTAACGTACAGAAACAGCCCATGTATTGTATGCTTGTTACTTATATAAAAAGCATCCTACCACACCATCAAGATCATCTGCGTAGACTATTTAAATTTAAAACTACGTCCAAAAAACGTAACCAACACTTTACTTCTAGCTAGCGAAATAAAACCTGCTTTTTAGCAATGAAACGAGCTCGATGCTGAAAATAATTCACGACACCACAAGTATAATCAATATCTTAATCTTAAGAGCGATTGGCCAAAATATATCCAACATACCTCCTATTGTAGGTAATCACCCCAAGCAGGGTAAAAGGACAGACTCTTTTCCTTGCGCCACCAGTTGTTACTAGGACGCCATAGCTCTCCCGATGTTTATTTGTTATTTTTCTTAAAATGATCCATTAAACGTTTGCGTTTACGCAATTGCAACGGCGTTAGAATCTTGCGTTGTCCAGCGAATAAATTAGCCGTTTCATTAAACTGAATTCGGATTGGCGTACCCATAATTTCAAGCGAACGGCGGAAATAGTTCATCAAATAACGCTTATACGCCTCAGGTAAATCCTTCACCTGAGTACCATGTATCACCACGATCGGCGGATTATAACCACCTGCATGGGCATACTTCGGCTTTACCCTACGTCCACGTACCAACGGTGGCTTATGTTCATCTACCGCCATGTGCATAATACGGGTCAACAGCGCTGTACTGATACGGTTTGTTGAGCATTGATAGGCTTCATTGACGGACTCAAACATGTTAGCAACGCCTCTACCATGCAATGCCGAGATAAAATGTACCCGGGCAAAATTGATAAATCCCAGGCGATGATCCAGTATCTCCTTTACCTTGTCACGCATCTCACTTGACACACCATCCCACTTATTGACCACAATCAATAAAGCACGGCCGCTGTTCAAGATAAACCCCAACAGCGATAAATCTTGATCAGAGATACCTTCCTTAGCATCGATCATTAGTAGCACCACATTGGCGTCTTCTATAGCCTGAAAAGTTTTGATAACAGAAAACTTTTCTACTGCCTCCATCACCTTGCAGCGCTTACGCACACCAGCAGTATCCAGCAACACATATTCCCGGTCACAGCGCATCATCGGTATATAAATGCTATCGCGAGTGGTTCCTGGAATATCGTACACCACCACACGATCTTTACCCAGAATGCAATTAATAAGCGTGGATTTACCTACATTTGGACGACCGACGATGGCCAGCTTAATCGGCAACGACTGTGGGTCAAAAAATACTTTTTGGGGATCTTTCGTCAACGCCGAGGATGTATCATCCAGACAAGGTTTAAAGCCATACAGCGTACCAGAGCCGCCTTCCAGCGCCAAGGGCAGCAATATTTTTTTTAGCAAACTATTGATACCTCGTAGATGGGAGGCGGCGATAGGGATAATTTCCCCCAGGCCGAGGGAGTAAAATTCCCCTATTGCACTATCGATGTCGATACCATCGGTTTTATTAGCTACAATAACAGTGAATTTTTTGAGGATACGCAGATGTTTAGCGATACCATGATCAGCCGCCATCAGTCCAGCACTACCATCCACCATAAATAACACAATATCGGCTTCTTCAATCGCTACCAGCGATTGACCAACCATACGAGTTTCCACTCCACCTTCCTTAGACCCATCGATACCAGCAGTATCGATAACAATAAATTCATGGCCTTTCCATTTGGCTCGACCATACTTGCGGTCACGCGTCAGCCCTGGAAAATCCGTCACTAACGCATCTCGAGTTCGCGTCAGTTGATTAAAAAGTGTGGATTTTCCTACATTAGAGCGCCCAATCAACGCAACAACAGGGATCATTGTTACAACCTCATTAAATATAAATGCTTAAAACAATATTTGGATAAATTATATAAAATAAAACGGCTCCTGAACATGTCAAGAACCGTTCATTGCGAGAGAGACTCTGTCCGGATATCGGAAGTCGAGATATAGCACATTTCAACGGATAAATGCATAGATCTCGCCATTTTTTGCCTGCACGATAAACTTATCACCAGCAACGACGGGTTTGCTGAATAGCACAACGCCATCCACTTTTTGTTGTGCGACAAAACGTCCATCATTGGTATTGATCCAGTGCAGATAACCTTCTGAATCACCGGTAACGATATAACCATCATGCAGTACCGGCGAGGTCAGATTGCGATGCAACAATCCACCCTGACACCAAAGAATCACACCACCCTGGCTCTCGAGAGCAATTACCCGATCATCTTGATCCACTAAGTAAATACGGCCACCATCCACTAATATGTCGGTGACCGAGCTAATTTTTTGCGACCACATGATTTGACCTGAGAGCAAATCCAGGGATGCTAAATGACCGTTGTAAGCCAGCGCATATACTACTCCGTTCACCACTACAGGCGTCTGAACGTCATTCAGGCTTGCAATTTTTATCTCACCACTCAGCTGAGAAATGCGCTGTTGCCAAATCAATCGACCTTGATTAATTAACACTGCGCTAACCAGACCGTTACCTCCACCAACAATCGCTACACCAAAAGCGGTGACCAGCGATGATCCGCCACGCAAGGTCAATGGCGGGATATCTAGATTAATAGTCCATTTGACGACACCATCGGATTCAGCAAGCGCCTGCAACATACCATTGCTGGTATGCACTAACACCATACCGTCACTGACCACCGGCGAAGATAAAACTTCGCCGGCAACAATCATTTGCCAGATAATGCGACCATCTTCCGTGCTTAATGCGTATACCTTGGCCAGCTCGCTACCGACATAGACACGATTACCAGTTGCCGTTACGCCGCCAGATAACAACGCCGCACGATTACGTGACAAGCAACCAGTATAAATGGAAAGGTCCATTGACTAAACCTCTTTGCCGCTATCAGAGTCCAGTGCTTTCACCACTCCGTGACGATCAGCTGCGAACACTCGACCATCTTGCCAAGACCGGATGCAACAGTGAATAATATTTACCGGTACCATTGCCGACCGACCGTCTCCATACCATCATCGGTTGAAACTGATTATCCACTTGCGGCAATGGCGATATGATCATCATGTCTAGTTCACCGCTAAATAAGGCACATCCGTTAAGCAAAATGGCGGATAACAGTCCTAAAAATATTTTTTTACTCAGTCTCATGGGGCGAGCCTATCCCCTTTAGCTGGATAGATTATTCAGTTTTATATGCACCAACTCCTGTAATGCCTGCGGTGGATTAGCTTTCAGTGCTTTTTCATAAGCGGCACGAGCAGCCTGATGATCATCTTTAAACACCTGAGCATCGCCGCGTATGCTCTCCACTAAAGCCATCCACTTTTTCTGTTTAATAACATTGAGGGTTTTTAATGCTCCATCCACATTCTTTTGCTGCAGTTGCAGCTGCGCCAAACGCAAATTAATCAACGTCTGCAGATTTTTTTCATGGGTTTTGTTCAGAGTTTTTTGCAGCTGCTTTTCTGCGGTAGCAAAATCGCCCTTATTGATATAATTATGGGTCAGCCCCAAGGAGGCCAATACACCGTAGTTATTATCATTACTATCGCTAAAATGTTGCGCTAAATCTAGCTGCTGCTGATCGGCATCGTCTGTTAGTACAGAGTTCACATGTTCCCAAACAGCAGATGCAACTATCATTACATCGTTATGATGATTAGACCAGTAACGCCAACCCACCAGTAAACTAATACCTATCATCCCTATTATCACCAGCTTTTTGCTGTTATAGGTAATAAAACTGCGCTGCTTTCCTTTGCAATGTTCGTTCTCGATACTATAACTATGATACTTCAAGATCTAAGTACCCCCCCACATAAATCTGCAAGATTTTGCCGTATGAAACGCCCTGCATCATTCAGGTTGAATGTATATATATAACTTTTATGTATCTTTACTCACTAACCTAAAATTGATATCAGACGCGCAACGACACCGTCCTGTGCCAGCGTTTCCTGGTTACCCGTGGCTAAATCTTTTACAACTACCTGTTTTGCCTCCGCTTCTCTTTTACCTAAAACTAGGGCGACCCGTGCGCCATATGTATTAGCACGAGCGAATTGCTTTTTGAAGCTACCCCCACCGTAATTGGTCATCAGTCGCAATGACGGTAACGCATCACGAACTCGTTCAGCCAGCAACATTGCCGCTCCTTGCACATCATCTCCTGCAGCGATTAAATAGGCATCAACACGCAAGGTAATAGCGCATTCAGAATTAACCGCCTGCACCAGCAGCACTAAGCGCTCTAGTCCTATGGCAAACCCTACTGCGGGCGTAGCACGGCCTCCCAACTGTTTCACCAATCCGTCATAACGGCCGCCGGCACAAACGGTGCCCTGTGCACCTAAACTGCTAGTAACCCATTCGAACACCGTGCGGTTATAATAATCTAAGCCCCGCACCAAACGGGGATTAACCAAATATGGGATACCAGCCAATTTTAAAAATTTACACAAACCCGAAAAGTGCTTGAGAGAACCGTCATCCAGGTAGTCAGTCAGCAAAGGGGCATCGTTAAGCAGCGCTTGAATATCGGCGTTCTTGGTATCCAGCACCCGTATCGGATTGGTATACAATAGGCGACGACAATTTTCATCCAGATGGTCCATATGACGCGTCAAAAAGGAGACAAGTGCTTCGCAATAGCGGACTCGTGCATTCAACGAACCGATAGAGTTCAGCTCCAGCGATACATACTCGCTTACACCCAATGCTCGCCACTCGCGTGCAGTAAGCATAATCAGTTCTGCGTCAATGTCCGGTCCCTGTTGGCCGAATACCTCGGCACCCAATTGATGAAATTGACGATAGCGTCCTTTTTGCGGACGTTCATGGCGAAACATAGGCCCAATATACCATAAACGCTGAGCCTGATTGTATAACAGATTATGCTCGATGCCGGCGCGCACACAGCTAGCAGTACCTTCCGGACGCAGTGCCAGACTATCACCGTTGCGATCCTCGAAACTATACATCTCTTTTTTTACTACATCGATCACTTCACCAAGCGCTCGTTTAAACAGCGTCGTCTGCTCGACGATCGGTAAACGTATTTCACTGTAACCGTAACTGGTCAAAACATTTTTAAGTATCTCCTCTATGCGCTGCCAAAGTACCGTACCCTCAGGTAGATAGTCGTTCATGCCGCGAATAGCCTGGATGTTCTTTGCCATGTTGAACCTTATATACTGGATTATTTTATATCAAATTGACCGCGATACGATTTCTTTTATCCAGCACAGCTGCTTTAGCGCGAATACGTGCTTCCAACTGGTCAACCATCAATTCATTATTGACACGATCCGGCTGTCTGACGCCGTCTTCATAGAAACTGCTCTTGTTATGGCCACCGGTAACCCCCAGAGTCGACACTAATGCTTCGCCGGGCCCATTCACCACGCAGCCAATGATGGAAACATCCATCGGCATTACAATATCCTCCAAACGTTGTTCAAGGGCATTAACCGTACCTATGACATCGAATTCTTGGCGAGAGCAGGTGGGACAGACGATAAAATTGATACCGCGAGCACGGATGTGCATAGATTTCAGAATATCGAAGCCTACCTTCACCTCTTCCAACGGATCCGCTGCCAACGAAATGCGAAGGGTATCACCAATGCCTTCACTCAGCAACAGGCCCAAACCAATGGCCGATTTTACTGCACCACTGCGGGCGCTACCGGCTTCGGTGATACCCAAATGCAGAGGTTGATCAATACGCGACGCCAATAGGCGATAGGACTGCACCGTAAGGAACACATCGGAGGCTTTAACGCTGACCTTGAACTGATCGAAATTAAGCCTATCAAGGATATCTACATGGCGCATAGAGGATTCCAATAGAGCTTCTGGAGTCGGTTTCCCGTATTTTTTTTGCAGATCACGCTCAAGGGAACCAGCATTGACACCGATACGAATAGGAATATTTTTGTCACGAGCACAATCCACCACTGAACGAATGCGCGCCTCGTTGCCAATATTACCAGGATTAATACGTAGACAATCCACGCCATATTCAGCCACTTTTAGTGCGATGCGATAATCGAAATGGATATCTGCTACCAACGGAACATTCACCTGTTGCTTGATAAGTTTAAAGGATTCAGCAGCATCCATAGTAGGTACCGCAACGCGTACGATATCAACGCCGATACGTTCCAGCGCCTGAATCTGATTCACCGTCGCCGAAATATCCGTGGTGCGGGTATTGGTCATTGATTGCACCGCAATGGGTGCACCATTCCCTACTGGTACCTTTCCGACGTAAATGCGTTTAGATTTTCGACGAATGATGGGTACAGCATTATGCATGACTATATTCTCCAATCTTACCAACTGGCATTACTTTATCACTGTGCAGCTACAGTCAGTCGCGCAATCTGGTTCGACCTGATGAACCGGCTTAAATCCACCGATTTACCTTGATACTGAATATCTACTGCCGATGGAGCGCCGATTTTAAGTTTATAGGGCGCCTGGCCCACTACATTCAGCGTGCCGCCGTTACGTTTGGTACCGCTATAAAGTTTTTTACCGCTGCTATCGAAAACTTCCAACCAGCAATCAGCAGTGAAATTTATCACCAACACATTGCCATTGGGACTAGTAGTATCGCTGTCGCCGACTTTGGAAGGCGCCGCCAACATATTTTCGAGCACGGAGGAACTGATCAACGGTGTAGTTGCCAGAACACTGACGTTAGCATTTGCGTCAATCAATTGATCCGCCGATAGATGGCCAAGATCATCTACGTCTCCATCAATGAGTGGCACCGACATCATATCGTCCCCCTGTAAAAGCTGGGCTGCAGACTGAGCTGCCATATCGGCGATATCCTGCTGTTGCCCCTTATGATTTTGCCACCACCAAGCACCGGTCAATCCAACAACCACAAACAGAATAAGCCCCGTAAATTCCATCAACCAACTATCTCCTTTTTTGTTGATCTTCCCTAACGAAATTTTTTGCATCGAAGTCACTTTCGACGCTTTGATGGACGTTTGTTTGACTATGATTGGCATCAGTCCTTCTTCAGAGATATGGACCAAACGCGCATAAGAGCGGATATAACCACGCAAAAAGGTCAAAGCAAGATTTGGGTTGGCGTAATCTTCCTCAATATCCCGTACAGTAGAAACTTTTAGGCACAGTCGCTTGGCCACTTCCTGCTGGCTGAATCCCATATTTTCACGGGCTTCACGCAAACGACCCCCCGTGGTTATTGGTACTGTTTGATCTTGTAGGACTTCAGTATTCATTAACAAAAAAACTGCTAGTACTGTTTAAATTGTGAAAAAATTTTCGTAAACCATACATTATAACATTGCATGTCATTGGGCATTGTTCTCGGCCTCGAAATGCACAGCAATAGCACAATATTTCAATAGCAAAATGTTTTATACTGGGACTCCTTGCTGCCTTAAACCAATAAAAACTTAACATAATTATTTATAACCATATTATTCTATTATTACTAAATTTAACACATGCTGATATTTGCTGTTACAATATATCCTCTTGACCGACCTGTTCATCGTAGAACCTCGATTTACAACTGAGTGCGATAATAGCGATATGTAGCTCCGAATCAAAATTTCAGCGAATGCATTCAGCTTGCTTGCTGACAGATAAGCAATAATGTCAGCTGCAAAAACGTTTTGCAGATTTAATAGACCACGATAATCCTTTACCTGCAGTCGAATAATAGCCAAAATGAACACACATTGATTCCCAACAATCTCATACTGTTTTTACATTAAACACTTTGAAGAGAAGTAAGCGCGTGCAATAAACCATCAAAAATACCCTTAACCGTGATATGTTATTCGTTTATCTGCTTGCGTATGGTGCGCTTAGTACGATCAATTACCTTACCAGCCAACTGTCCGCATGCAGCATTAATGTCATCCCCACGCATTTTGCGCACAATGGTAGTGAATCCATATCCCATCAGCACTTTGGCAAAGTGATCCACACGGGTGTTAGAACTACGACTATACTGTGCACCTGGAAAATGATTCCAGGGGATAAGGTTAATTTTACACGGTGTATCCTTCAAACATTCCGCCAATTGATGGGCATGTTCCGTCTCGTCGTTAATATGGTATAACATTACATACTCCACCGTCACCTTGCCCTGATTCGCATTAGATTTATTCAGGTAGCGACGTATCGCCGATAAGCAAGTCTCTATATTATACTTGCGATTGATAGGCACAATTTTGTCGCGAATCATATCGTTGGGCGCATGAAGAGAAATCGCCAACGATACGTCGATCATATCGCCAAGCTTATCCAACGCAGGAACCACACCGGAAGTTGAAAGGGTTATTCGGCGTTTCGACAAACCAAAACCAAAATCATCCAGCATGATTTCCATAGCTGGCACTACGTTAGACAAATTCAGCAACGGCTCGCCCATGCCCATCATCACCACGTTAGTAATAGGACGCTGGCCGCTAACCTTAGTAGTACCGATTATCTTTGCCGTGCGCCAAACCTGGCCAATAATTTCCGATACACGAAGATTTCGGTTAAACCCTTGCTGAGCGGTGGAACAGAAAGTGCACTGAAGTGCACAACCCACTTGGGAGGATACGCACAGAGTAGCCCGATTACCCTCGGGAATATAAACCGTTTCAACCTGCTGATCGTCTACCTGAACGGCCCATTTGATGGTACCATCATCTGAACGATGCTCCTCAACGACTGCCGGAGCACGAATTTCCGCCAACTCTTTTAACCTGGCGCGCAGAGGCTTATTAATATTCGTCATCTGATCAAAATCATCACAACAATAATGATAAATCCATTTCATTACTTGATCTGCACGGAAAGATTTTTCACCCAATTCGGAAAAAAAATCACGCAACTGCTGACGGTTCATATCAAGTAAGTTAAATTTTTTATGAATTGCATGAGTAGGAGGAGCGGTTATTACCGCAATAGGCAATGAATCGGATAAGATCCGCTCAAACATCATTATTGTAATCCTCATTCATTTTTTACATATTTCAGCCTGAAATAAATAAAAATACCTCAGTCACGCAGGTATTATTGTTCAAAACAATACCGAAAGTTAATTTTAGCGCATAATCGTCCAGCATAAAAGATGCAGCCGAACTTTTCTCTATTGTGCAAGATTTGTTTGAATAAATCCAAAAATTATCAAGCTTTTTCTTCAATAAAAAATTTTAAGACACCAGTGTAACTACTATAGTGTAGAGGAATACCTAACAGTAAATCATTTTATAATGCGTATGATATAGACATATTCCCCTAACCGGTACGCATCATAATTTGATAATGTCAAAAGTCTATTGTCTTCTTAAAGTGTGTCAAATGGTATACTGATTTTTTTCAGCGATCATTATTTTATGTTAAACGTCGATTTGCTTAGAACTTAATCTCCATTAGCATAATCAGTCCAGCATAGCAATTTTCTTTTTAGCAATTTTCTTTTCGTCTTGGACGATATTGGCATCTTAATTATCTTTAATATAATTTATGATAATTACCATGTATATCATAATCTCTATTATGATCGTTTCATTAATTTGCAGCATATTTACTGCAAATCCGCCTAGATAATGCTTATGCATCTATTATTACTACGATAGATTAGAACCGACCATGCATCGTGGATATCCACAAGATCCTGCTGGCGCTAAAAACGGCGTTTTTCTGACCATATAGATTCTAATTTTCACATCACCTTTTACCAAAAACCTGCTAACCCAATAGCATCAATCACAATACAAGCAATGTTGCCACATATTAAATTTTAATCATAACATTGACCTTAATACCCGACTACTAATGCAGGTAAAGTTTGGACAACTTATATAGAAATATTGATTTACTAAAAATATAGCCCATAAAATTTTATAATCATCAGCCAAAAGAAAAATTTATTTGCACGTTAATATAGATGTTCATAGCCATCCCCGAACAACGTACACACCACCTCTCTTCTTTAATGAGCAATTTTATTATATATATACTTATGACTATGTATCAAGTCACTAACCATAATGACAGCAAGCCACGTTAAATAGAAATCGCTATTTTATAGGAAAATTTTTTCTGAAAAAGTTGGCGATCTTTACTCCCTTAAATCCGATTTGTTCAATAAAAACTCATGTGGTAATGATTAACAAATACGTGCAAAAACTTCATCGTTGACGAAAAAATAAGCGATTTCACGATCAGCCGCTTCCGAGGAATCAGAACCATGAACTGCATTTTTGATCAAGCTATCAGCATAGTCGGCGCGCAAGGTTCCTGCAAGTGCATTAGCAGGATTAGGTGCGCCCATGATTTCACGGTTACGGCACACAGCGTTTTCTCCTTCCAAGATCTGTACCATAATCGGACCAGAGATCATGAAGTCAACCAAACCATCGAAAAAAGATTTGCCTTTGTGTTCAGCATAAAAACCTTCAGACTGTTCGCGGGTCAACTGCAACATTTTAGAACCGACAATGATAAGGCCAGTATTTTCGAAACGATTAATAATGGCACCTATCACGTTTTTAGCGACGGCGTTAGGCTTTATAATAGAACAAGTACGTTCGATAGCCATAGGAACCTCCTAGTAATCTTTAATTAGGTCTGCGTTAATTCACTGTTACGCCAGCAGATACAAGTGACGCAGATTATAAGGCATATAAACATACCCCCTGCCGTAAAAATAAATAATGTTTTATTAAAAAATACAGCTTGTTGTATAACATGACATTTTTTAAAGAAAATCATTATCTTTTTAATAAAAAATTTATCTATAGGCAAGATAAAATTTAAAATGATTCAATAACCTTAAGGGCCTTCTCAATGGTAGCTTACTACCATTATGACCAGCCATTCAGCTAGCAATACATCTCTTAATTAAAGAGGCAGGTGAATGCTCAAATATATCACCGAAATGACATACCGATTTCTACTAACATGAAAACAAATTCTTCACTGCCTGATAGTACGAACAGCATATTTGAGATCTTCACGATGCATGAAATCATCGGTTCTAACCTGTTGAAACTAATGGATGTAAAAGCACTACCTGGACGGATTTACAACACAATGCCAAAAATTGACAAAACCACCAAAAATGGAGATTTATGATATGCAGATAAATATAAGCAAATTGCTATCTAAAAATCAGACGGTTTATATTCATCATAAAAAGAGCTTACGGCTAAGCTCTTAAACTGATAAAACTATCTGCATATTATCAAATTACGATGCTCAATAGATAATATAACTTAAACTTTAAAATTAGGCGCCGGATAAATTTATTTAACAAAGCCTATGCAGGCATAATAAATAGATATCCAGCTAATTTGACCCGCTGCAGACTTATCCCCAAATACCACGCCTACAAGTATCAATACATGCTTTGATAGAGAAAATTAACAGAATTGAAATTCAGCGTTGTATCCAACCGATATCAGCACTCGAGGCACCCTGATTGGATTGCTGCCACTCTGGCTCCATCACCCGTAAGCGCGAGATAGCAATCCTAATTTGGGTAATGGCGTAATCGATTTCTTCATCTGTCGTGAAGCGGCCGATAGAAAAACGAATTGAGCTGTGAGCTAGTTCATCACCCAACCCCAGTGCACGCAACACATAGGAGGGCTCAAAGCTTGCAGAGCTACAGGCAGATCCAGAAGAAACCGCTAAATCCTTTAACGCCAGAATCAGAGATTCACCATCCACATGGTTGAAACTAAGATTTAGCAACGTTGCCACTCCATGCTGCAAATCACCATTCAGTGTCACGCCATCAATATGCTGCAATCCTAGCCACAGCCGATCACGCAATGCGCGCAGGCGTGGTATTTCCATCTCCATCTCCTCCGTAGCTATACGGTAGGCCTCGCCCATGCCAACAATCTGATGTACCGGCAGAGTGCCAGAACGCATGTTATGCTCATGGCCACCACCGTGAATCTGAGCCTGTATGCATACTCGTGGTTTGCGTCGTACATACAGACCACCGATACCCTTCGGACCATATAGCTTATGGCCGCTGAAAGACATCAGATCCACCGGCAAGATTGCTAAATTGATAGGGATTTTACCGATGCTTTGCGTAGCGTCCACATGCAATAATACATCACGCTCATGACACAGGTCGCCAAACGCCGCAATATCCTGAATTACACCAATTTCATTGTTGACGTGCATCAAAGACATCAAAATAGTATCATCACGCAGCGCATCATTAAGCTGCTGCAAAAAAATCAAACCATTGGCCTGCGGCACCAGACGTGTAATTTCAAATCCCTGGTATTCAAGTTGCTGGCATGTATCCAATACTGACTTATGCTCAGTCGCGCTGGTGATGATGTGACGACCTTTCTCAAAGTTAGCCTGGACGGCCCCTTTAATAGCTAAATTGTTGGATTCGGTAGCACCTGAAGTAAAAACAATTTCACGTGGATCGGCCCCCACCAAAGATGCGACATAATTACGGGCAATATCAACTGCTTCCTCTGCCTGCCATCCATAACGGTGAAATCGGGAAGAAGGATTACCAAAAATCCCATCCAGCGTAAGATGCTGCATAATCTTCTCTGCTACCCGAACATCGACCGGGGTGGTAGCTGAGTAATCAAGATATATCGGTAATTTCATGAGAATTCACTCCGGGACATGAAAAAAGATTAATGCCCTTACTAGCGTGCAAGTTAACGTTAATTGCTTCCTCCGAACAGCCGTTGGTTATAAAGCAACTCACTAATGCGAACACCAAAATCACCGCATATTCGCCATGAATTCATTTTTTGCGCAAACGTAAAAACAACTGTTCCAAAGTAAGAAATAGAGGTAACCTGACCGAGTCAGAAATTTTAACCAACAAAACTACACCCCTAATTGCGGAATACAATGCAACATCAAACATAGAAATGACCATATAGCGTCCTTCTTAACCATCAACAATCCCTATAATAACATACACTGAATAGTGCTCTACATTATAGATGGTGATGTTAAAATGATAACATCATTGCCGCTGATAAACAATGTGATGATCTTAGCGCTGAACTTTATACTTTCTATAACCAGATAAAAATTCCTCAATTACATAGATTCATCGCCCTAGTTGGAAAACTGATACATACCGATCGCCAATATTCCAAGATTATTAATTATAATGCAGCACATAGTCTTACAAAGCAAAGAAAAAATAAGTTAAATTTCATCACAATAGTAGGTTTTTTGCTATCGCTTTAGTATACTCTGAATCGTTTTAGTTATTGAAAATTACTAGTGGACTATATCCATGCATCCGATGCTCAACATCGCCATACGCGCAGCACGAAAAGCAGGTGATTTAATTGCTAAATATTATGAAACGCCTGATGGCGTCGATGGTAGCCCAAAAGGTAATAACGACTTCACTGGCGCCAATATCGAGCGCGAAGCAGAACGATTAATCATTGAAATAATTCATAAATTTTATCCTCTGCACACCATCATCGGTAAAAAATACGGTGAACTAATCGATGAGAATCACGATGTAAAATGGATTATCATCCCATTGGATGGCACCATCAACTTTATCAAACGCTTCCCCCACTTTGCCGTATCCATTGCCGTGCGCATTAAAGGACACACCGAAATTGCAGTTATTTATGACCCCATCCGCAATGAACTGTTCAGCGCTAATCGCGGCCAAGGTGCTCAACTGAATGGTTATCGCTTACGCGGCAGCACTGCACGTGATTTAAATAACGCTATTCTAGCGATAAACTTTCCCTTTAAACAAAAACAAGATTCCCCTAGCTATATTATGCTATTGAGCAAATTGTTCATACAGTGCGCAGATTTTCGCTGTAGCGGTTCCAACGCGCTAGATCTGGCATATATAGCAGCCGGCCGCATCGACGGTTTCTTTAAAATTATCCTGAAACCATGGGATTGCTTCGGAGGTGAACTTCTTGTGCGTGAAGCAGGGGGGCTGGTTACCGATTTTAAAGGCGGTCATAATTATCTATTATCCGGTAATTTAGTGTCTGGCAACCCCCGTATGGTAAAAGCCATGCTGTCAGTGATACGTGATAAGCTGAGCGAGGAGATGAAAGGATGAAGCTTTGTAGAGTTTTACCATACGGAGGCTTGCAGAATATCTGTCCGTTTAACCCAACTATCCTCACGAGGCATAATATATGACATCCCCGATATACGACTGTTACTCCCCTCATCTTCTTTGATTTTAATTTGCCTAACTACGGCCGCAAACGTTCACGGATCATGCAGCGGAACCTTCCTGCCAATGCTGGAAGGTTCCGCGTCAATTTTGCAAAGCTGCTTGCCAAGCACAGAGCCGCAAGCATTGCCTACCTAAGAGGCTACTTCATGCATGCAAGCAAGTATCGATATACAAAATGAACTAGTTACTCAACAGGATAGTCATAATGAACAATCTGATTTGCATATAAAACTGCTACTTAATCGACGGCACATGCAAGAATCAGATATTTGCCCGCCAACGGCCTGAGTAGTTATGGCACCTACATGATCATTAGCACGCTTTTCACCACTAATGCTGAAAAGCAACAAAAAAATTAAGGACAAAAGCTATAGCTACTACCGCATTTCAGTAAAATGATGAAATACTGCATATGCACCAAATTTGCTATCCATAACACCAGTATATAGATCCAGGATATTCCAGGATCGAGATGAATATAGCATTGGTTGAAGATGAACCTTTTATCAGTGGCTGTTTCAACACGACCCCACAGAATACAGCAAGATTATTTGCTTCCCTGTACTATAATTTTCATCAACGGCCAACTGCTTTTTATCTATCGCGACATAAGACGTCGTTTCTAGAAGATAAACGGACGGATACCAGCAGCCGATAACACATTATAAAAATCATAGCCAACAGCAAAAATATTGACAACAGCTACAGATAAAGCCATAGTTTAAGTTGTAGTGCTTTATGCTTAACAAGCAAGCATATATTCACAATGTTTTCCTACTCCCTTAAACGACTCCGGCCTTATTTCAATCGAAATATACATCGCTCATAATTTTTCCGATTACAACATATTTCCTTTAAATTAAAAGCCGTGCAGGCAATTTGAATGCTCATTCCATTCAGGTCGCACTATAAAATTGGGTCTAGCAAATAAAAATTCTCACCAATGATTTGCTATCTACTTCGTGATATGAAAAGTCATTATTAAATTGTTCAAACCACTCATTTAGTGATAAATATACCTAATTTGAATCATTTTATTGCACCTCTCTCCCCCCCGGAAAAACATTACAATTTCATAATTTCAGTAATGCCAAAATAGCCATTTTATTCGTAACATTATTGGTTTCCTAAAGCCTATCGATACGTAACCCATTAATTCCAATATTTATTATTTCCTATTAAACATTAATTTGCTAGCGCTTAATTTTATCAACATTCCCAGCTAGCTCAACTTATTTCGGTCTGATTTTTAATCAGCAACATATCATCGCTATCATATGATAAACCAAATTTGAAGCAAATTTTAATTCTTTGTCATAAAACTTTGCACAACATCAAATGAAAGATTCATTTAATATCAATACAGTAGTGATAAACATCTCTGAATAGCAAACTAGATACCCCCTTGAGCGATTTTATTCTGTAATTATAGTAGCTATGGCTGGAAGCATACAATTCCAAGTGATACACGTCTGGTATCAATTAGTATTTTTAAACTGTTACTTTGCTACATGCTAAATAAATTTTTCTTAAAAAGTAGTCATCTACTATTCATTAAATTAGAAAACTTTAAGTTTTTAACAAAACTGTCTGAAAATAGAATGATAAACCATTTGTACGCAATTTTCTGTCAATGTTATCAAAAAACTGATAACCGGGTTAATGTACGTCATTTGGTAAACATGATAAAAATAATATGTGGTGTTGATGATCCCGGGCACAGCATTACTCATGCTATCAATAAGGTATATAGTTTCCGCAAAAAAAACATGCTTGTACCCTAGTATCAAAACAGAGACAAAAAACTACACTGATGGTAAAGAATCTATACCCCCATTTTAAAAAGTTTATAGCTAAGTCAGGAGAATCAGATGTTAAAGCGTAAAATGAATATTGCGGATTATGACGCCGACTTATGGCACGCAATGGAACAAGAAATAGTGCGCCAAGAAGAACACATTGAATTGATTGCATCTGAGAACTATACCAGCCCCTGCGTCCTGCAGGCGCAAGGATCGCAACTGACCAATAAATATGCCGAAGGATATCCAGGCAAACGTTACTACGGCGGGTGTGAATTTATCGATATGGTAGAGCAATTGACGATCGATCGCGCTAAAACGCTGTTTAGCGCTGATTACGCCAACGTACAGCCGCATTCCGGCTCACAGGCTAACTTTGCCGTCTATACCACCTTATTACAACTAGGAGATACCGTACTGGGTATGAACTTAACCCATGGCGGCCATCTGACCCACGGCTCACCGGTAAATTTTTCTGGGAAAATGTATAATATCGTACCTTACGGCATCGATGAAAACGGCCAGATCAATTATAAAGAACTAGCCGCACTCGCGAAAATCCATCGGCCCAAAATGATTATCGGCGGATTTTCCGCCTACTCCGGCATTGTGGATTGGGCCAAAATGCGTCAGATCGCCGACAGCATCGGCGCCTATTTGTTTGTCGATATGGCGCATGTTGCTGGCCTTATTGCCGCAGGGGTCTATCCGAATCCAGTGCCTCATGCCCATGTTGTGACCACTACTACTCACAAAACGCTGGCTGGGCCTCGCGGCGGCTTGATCTTAGCTAATAATGGAAGCAAAGAATTGTATAAAAAACTCAATTCCGCAGTATTCCCTGGTACCCAGGGCGGCCCGTTAATGCATGTCATTGCTGGTAAAGCAGTAGCGTTGAAAGAAGCGATGGAGCCGGCGTTCAAAATCTATCAACAGCAAGTAGTAAAAAACGCCAAAGTAATGGTGGAAGTATTTTTATCCCGCGGTTTTAAAGTGGTATCCGGCGCTACCGATAACCACCTTTTTCTGCTGGATCTAATCGATAAAAATTTGACCGGTAAAGAAGCAGATGCTGCGCTAAGCAGCGCTAATATTACCGTAAACAAAAATAGCTTACCGAACGATCCGAAAAGTCCGTTCATCACTTCCGGGGTACGTATTGGTACCCCCGCGATCACGCGCCGCGGCTTTAATGAAACCGATGTACGGAAGCTGGCAGGCTGGATATGTGATGTGCTAGAAAATATTCATGATGAAGCGGTGATTGAGCATACCAAAAATAAAGTATTAAATATCTGCGCTCGTTATCCAGTCTACGCCTAAATGATGCATGCAGGCACGGCGCACACATGCACTCTAATAGGTATAATTTAAAACTCCTCTTCATCAAAAAAATAGGCTAAAAACGTTATATAATGAAATCATGATACGCAATACCATTGCTAACTATGTTATTAACGCTACAGGCTGAAGGTCTTTACGTGAAGACAAAAGACCCATAGAAAACTAGAAACATATCCAAGAAAACGTTGTAAGCATGTGCGATCAATACCACAATGCATCCTGTAGAAATCTATAGGATGCCTAAAAAATGCATGCTAAAACTTATATACCTAAACTTTAACCTTTAACAGAAAATAAAAAAGCTTGTTAACGGTTACAGTGTTTTTAGTGTTAAAGATTAGAGAGCTACTTAACGGTAACTTGGATGGTAGACACCGTTAAGTGATATTATTTTAGTTATTAAGTGGTTATAATTATTCCCTTCGGAATGCGGCTCATATTTGGTTAGATGAGCTACTATAAAATAAAACTAGTAATAACCGTACTAATTCAATAAATATTATATATTTATAATTTAAAAATTAAATTCTATTAGACTCAAATTATTACTACCCTCTTAATTGTCAAAGAAGTGATCTTCAACACCTCTCAATATATGTAAAATTAAAAACCATTTATACATTGTCTAAAATGGAAAAAGGGGATTTAGAAAAAATATTTTTGACCTATCGAATATTACAGCAAGTCGCCAGATATCTGCGGCGCTACAGCGTTAATACAACGGAGTTGCTAATGTGCATTTAAATTCTGCCGGGAGTTAAGAATTACTATACAGTGCGAAATACAGGATGAAGCTTGATCAATGTCACACGGGCCGCTGAGCGAATTCTAAAGGTGATGTTGTTCAATGAAACGTTAGGGTTGGATGGACAAATTTAAGTTATCTTATCATAGTGATCAACATAACTTAAAACCACCAAACTTTCATTTTTGATTGCATAACTTAAAACCACCAAACTTTCATTTTTGATTGCAACTAAATATGCAGCATAGGACACCTCATAACCAGCCCTTCACGGTACCCAACACACATCACCAGAAGAAAACCAGATAGCAAATCGCGCACATGGATATCAATAGCGTCAAAACTAGCTCATTGAAAAACCGCAGCCAATTACACATGAGAATTGCTCCCCTGTACATGCAACACCACGAGCTTTGGGTGTGCGCCTTTGACAAATATAGGGCGCACCCATATGCGCTTGCCGAGGAAAGTGCATCCAATCCCCCTAACCATGCTAACTGAAAACTGTACCACCGTGTCCTATTTTACCAAAGCCATCTAAATAAACACCACAACTATACATTACAATGGCGATCCAATGTCTATCGCTCCCATGCATCAATAGACATATCAATACCGCATGACCAGCAAGGCAATTTCCGCCAAGGTAACCACGAAGCACGCCATCAGAGCGATTGTGATATAGGCCACTACTTTGCTTTCAATCACCAACTCCTGCATGGCGTAAAAGCTAACTAATTGACCTGCATCGCGGACTTTTGCAATTTTATCTCCTAACAGGAAATCTGTACGTGCACGATGATGCATAGCGCATAATGACATGCTTATCCAAATCGATAAGCAATAGCATATTTAATCTACATCGAGCCACATCAGGAGTCAAGATAACGCTGATATCTTCGATATAGGCAGAGGGCCAATAATCCCATTGATAGTAGCGAGACCATTTTCATGCCTCCACTCCCTGCTACCAAAAGTATTCCTCGATATTGAAACATTACCCTCAGGGTGGTTAACCCCAATACAAGTACAGGGCAAAGCTATTTACCCACCGCTTTCACCGCTTCGTACAAACCAACATATTCGCGAGTATAGCCGATCCTGCCCATACAATTAACAAAAATTTTACTCGATTAATATCGATGATTCTGGTAGCTGCTCAGTTCATCAGCGTCGCCGATACTGCCAAAATAAGCCGGAAGCAAAAAGTTTAATAGTGCAACCTACATGCAGACTCACACAGCGACATAGCCTCAGCTAACATGATGGACTCACCGTTCAGCATTATGACCTACTGGCCATACGGACAACACCACGCTGCATCTTTCGCGTTTTGCCGAGCAAAATATCAAGGCGGCAAATCAATCGGTAGAGCGTTAAAATAGCTATCCTCCAGACTGAGGCAAGGCTTTGATTGCTTCGCTAATCACCGCGTACGGCACACGCGGTGATTAGACTCTTAAAAATCACCAGCTTCGCCGGAGCAACCATCAACACATAGCGTTCCTGAGATTCATTGCACGAATTTCCAGTGGATTCATGCCCTGATCATTATGAGGGCACATAACTGAAAACAACCGCTGCACTTGCCGAACTGACCAGCGACGGCATAGCGTTGAATAGGCCATCACGCCGCCGTCATGGATAAAACAGGAATGGGTTTTAACTCCCTGCTGCCAAAAAACAGTCATCACTTACTGACAGCGCCGCTCTATTTCCAGATTATTGCGCTAAATCAACGAAAAATATAAGTCAGCGAAATCTTGGACCGGAAGCAAATGCATGACATTAGCACCACCGCTAACCAGATGTTCATTCCAGGACCGCCCAACACAATCAGTTCTAGTCTCCACGCTTAGAACAACTTTCTGGATATTACCGATACCTCCGGACAACATGATAGGTTTATGATAGCTACGCAATTCCACGCCGTTATGACTATCGGACTGCTCTTCATAAGTGCGGAATAGGTAAGGCGAGCCAAAAGAATTCGTTATTGAACTTCGCACTGCCACAACCGGATCTTCAATCATGATATCCAAAATTTTCTTCCCATGGCTATCAAAGCCAAGAATGCACAGATTGGAAACTGAAAGGCCTATTGACCGACTTTCGGCTTGCAACCCGGGGATGTGGCACCTTAATCACGGATTTCTCCGCCGGAACCGATTGCCGTCTCAGGCCAAGGCGATATAGCGATCGGATTGTTATTATCTCCACCTTCATCAAAATATGCGTAGCTTACTGATTTTAATCGTAGCGCTGCTGCATGTCAGCGAAAAAGCAACCTACCACTGACCCTTCTATCACCGCGGCATTATCTTTGTAAGCGAACAATACATGATCCGACGTATGCAGGTAAGTATTTTAATCATCTGAATCAACGATTTTTGCTGTAGGTAACCATCGATCACCCCCATCGGCATTAAAATCCTGTGCTGACAATGTTCGAGTTATCCTAGGTGAACATATAAAATTCCAAATCGCTAAGATTACGTTTCAAACTAGTACAAACTGGTAAAGATATCAAAAAGACAGTTAATTTTATCCGGTTCCAGCGCCAAGCTAATAGATACATTAATAGCTTCCAAAGCAACGGCAACCATGCGCAATACATCTATTTGTTTGACCGCAATCAGTTGCTGCCACTATGCACATTCAATTATGACGTATGAATAAAGTTAACCACACACGGAGGCGTTTTACTTGCGGTAAATGTTCCAAGGTATTATAGGACCTATTTCAATAATCGTTATATACGGCTGTGCTCATCTTGACTGAGAGCCGCTCTGAAATTAGCAAAATAAATACTTCCTCATAAATATCTTCAACCAACAGATAGTCTTCCTGGAATCGAGACAATAAATTATTAATACGAAAAAACGCGTGATTAAAATAGAAAATATTGACAACAGACGAAAGTGTTTACACAATTATTCCTTCCCGATTACTTACTTTTATACAGCTAAGTTGTAGTATAAATATGAACGGCATTAAAAGGAAGTATTGGCCAAAAGACTTACCACCATATTCAGAAACTTAATCCAATTTTAGTAATACGTTCGTCTTCACCCAAGTTTTTCGAACATTGCTACAGAAGAACAGATCTATTAAATAAATCTAGCTGTCACAAGAATATATAACTGTTGAGTGATTTTATTTAATGCATGTAATGCACGTGACATACCCGTGGTTATTTCTACCCAAATTTAAAATATCAAAAATTAACTGAATAGCCGTTTTATTAATGAAATAACTATTTGCCTAAATTTTGCCGATAATCAATCTTTATATTTCTAGTGATCATTATTCCTGTTTGCAAAATTACTTTAACTAGCGCACATCGGCACCATCAGGCGTATGTATCATAATTTCCAATATCGGGAACTTCTTTAATTTTGGCGTACTTGCTGCAAAATTCCAGGTGATACGTCTGCATCACTTACATTACTTCATAACAGGTCAAATACCATAATTTCATGTATCGTGATATAATCATCACTGTTGCTTGCATCAACTGCGGCACTTTTCCTGACTGTATTCTGACTTTCCATCAGCGTAACGAAAAGTTTACATTCTAATAATATCAACAATATTATTGAGTACTTTTACCACGAATTGAGTTTTTTATCATGGTATTCATTAGCACATTCATCGATGCAAGTAAAACCAAAGCAACCTATTAAAATATTTATTAATTAAAAAATGAAATATTGCAATCATTAACCTGTCAAACAAGACATTAACATTAATAAATATAGTTGTAATCGCCATCTTTAAATAACAGATTAGAATCTCTCTTTCACTAAGCAATGTTATATTTTTATATAAGCAGCAATTGCTAGTCGAACTAAGTGATTAGTTATAGCTATCCTATTAATGTTTTTAAGCGTATAGCCTTGCCATCTGGTTTAATAGGTTGCAATGCAGCGATTGTGCGGACACTTTAAGCTTTGCAATCCAATTTGCTCTTCGTCACACTGTGCAATTACGCGCCGAAAGCTGGCTAAACTATTTCAGTCCGTACATAGAGTTAGCACAGGCCATTTTTCTGCCTACAACCATTATACGCGACATTTATAAACCCAATACATAAAGCTTAAAGTTACGTAGCTCAACACCTTTTACCATGCACCACATCCAGAAAATAGTTCCATCTATAATGTGGGCATTAATGGTGTGGTAAAATCCACCATGCTAAGCATTATGGCAGGCATCGATACCGGATATTGAAGGCGAAAAATAACCACAACACAACATCAAATCGGTTATCTGCTCCAAGAACTGCAATTGGATATTAAAATTATGAAAATAAGGTGGGAAAAAGTGAAATAAGCACAGCAACCGCTGGACGAGGTGCTACGCCTCTTATGCACTACGTCTGCTAATGAGACTATAATCGACCGGGCCCCGAATAACTATGCCAGCTATTTCCTTATAACGTCTCCGACTGGATCTTCGAAGAACTAGATTATAGTAGGGCTTTCCTTAGAAAGCAATTCTCCTCCCTAGCTTGAAAAAAAATCAATTAGCTCAATTCAAAACTCAAGTAATGTGGAGTACCAAAAGAATAAAGAAACTAGCGAATAATTATCCCGCTCGATCCCCGGCTGGGCCGATTAAAGTATTAGAAGTCCTTTATCTACGCAATTTTATGGCGACCGATTACTGATCGATGTCTATATTATACATGCTAGTCAAAATGAAACAACCTTATCAATTTCGGCAATACCATGCAATTTTCCTAAGTACATCCATGCTGCTATAGCAGCAATAACAGCAAAACCATTTGAGAAAAATTTTGGTGATCAAAATATTAATGCGCAGCGGCAACCTCAAACTGCTAAACTGTGTCTATAATAGACCATTTTATAGATAAGGTAAAACAGTACCAGTGAATTATTTGGCGGTAAACGCAACCGTGTTCATTTGTCTACATTATTGCGAGGGTAGACAATATGTTGCTTCTGGATGAACAAAACGAATGACCTATACATGGAACCATTTCATGCAACTAGAAATCCCCTGTTTAAATTATTCGATGCGCTATGGTTCTGATGATCGTAGTTTCTCGACCAAATGGCCAACCATATCATCCTTCAAAGATGACTTTCATGAAAACAAAGAATACAAGAAGCGAACCATTAGCACTGAGCTTTGCAGCCACACCGCATCAATTACCAAAAAGTGCTTTGATGGATTAAAAGTCATCATTATCGGCTCTTGTGTTAAAAATTTGCTAAATACTGCAGGGTACCCTATCTTTTGTCAATAGTTACACAGTTAACAACAAAACTACTTAATAAGATCTTAGTCTCAATGCTCACCAAATAGGGCATCACCATGTTAATACATATTGCAAAGAACATTGATCATAACATGCTATACCTTTAACCAGTGCATAGAAGGATAAATTAACGCCTGCATCCACTCTAACAATGCTGAAATTTATTCCTACAAGCTACTTAGACCATCGGCCAGCTAAAAGTGTTCTTTAATAAAAATAATGACAACTGAAAATAAAAACTCAGGTACTATCGACCATAAATCTAACAAAATTTAACAAAAATAGCCATACGATGAATGCTGACATCACCAAATTACGCGATGCACAGGTAGAGGGTAAGGTCATAAAAATAAAACATACGTTAACATTAAATTCACAGTGACTCTGCTCGAGTATCCATTTCACCAAATTAAATGGCTTCAAACAATCTTATAAATAAAAAAGCACGGAGATGATTAGGCAAAGTGGCACTGATAAAACTTCGCAAGCGCAGGCTATAGATAGGCTGGGAAAAGCTACTCAGGCATCGATAAACTTAGCTAACATTGTCTTTCGGTGTAGTTCAGAGATTTGCCCGCGTACTTATACAAAGTACCATTAAGTATATTTAGAAAAATCTACTATTTATTATGTCAATTCGCCATTGAATGAATGTTTAGTACAATTAAATATTATTTAATGCATAAATAAATGACAATATTAGGAAAACTATCATGTCCAATTTTCAGCCACCCTCAACAGTCATTGCCAAGAAAGCTACCCTGATCGATGTTGCCCGCCATGCAGGTGTATCACCAGCGACAGTATCCAATGCCATAAACAGGCGACGTTATGTAGAAACCAGCACCCGCCTACGCATTGAAGCTGCCATTGCAAAACTCGACTATATTCCCAATTTGCACGCACGAAGATTACGTACTGGTAAAGCCAACACCATAGCGCTGCTCTCCTCAATGCCTTTTGCGGTATCTTCTGGACCATCCAAACTAGGATTTATGATGGAGGTAGCAATAACTGCCGCCATGGCAGCGCTAGAAAAAAAACTAGCGCTAATACTGGTGCCGCCTCAGAGTCTAAGTGTCGAAAATCTAGAAGTAGACGGCGCGCTAGTGATTGAGCCCCGTATAAACGATCCTTTTCTTGGGGGTCTGCGCCGGCGTAACTTACCGGTGGTATCCATTGGTAGGCCTCCAGGGCTGGAGGAAGAGGTGCCCTATATAGATATGCAATCGGAACGTATCACGGCACTGCTACTCGCACATCTCACTACCTGTGGAGCACAAGACATTGCTTTATTTATCGGTAACACCGGGCGCAGCGCTTACCAAGAGACTGAACAATACTATCAACGCTACGCCGCGACGCGCGGAATGATACCGCGCATCTACCATCTAGATGAAATCGATGGAGAAAATGCTGGTTATCAAGCCGCCATAACGTTGCATCGCGATTATCCACAAGTAAATGGCGTACTAATTTTGGTTGATACCTTCGCCGTCGGTGCAGTACGCGCCTTCGACCAACTAAAAGTGTCTATCCCCGGTGATATGCGTATCGCTACACGCTACGATGGTATTCGCGTCAGGGAAACTTGGCCTGGATTGACGGCAGTGAATTTACATCTGGATGTAGTAGCAAAACTGGTTATCGAACAACTATTTGCGCTGATGTCCGGTCAAGTACTACACCAGCCCTGTCTGAGTCCAAATGCTGAACTAGTGATTAGGCGATCTACCCACCCTGACGCGCTGGCAACAAGTACGAACACGTAAACCAGCAGTCAAATGCAAGCTGCACCAACTTCACAATCAAAGACATTATGGACATAATACATCTTTCACTAAACTTTCACTAAATATACCACCGCTTGCCACCTTTAACGTGTCCACCGTCTTAGTGCTTTGCGCCACCGCTGAAGCCGGTGGCGCAAAGCAAAACTTAAACATCAAACTACTATCGCTTGATAGCAAACCACATGGAAGTCACTTGTATGGCTATAATCCCACGTTTCCGCTGACACTATTTAATAACACAACGAAATTTCGGAAACAGAGGCACCAAAAGCAGTCAACAATTCAGTTAATAAATTTCTTAATTATACTTAAT
The DNA here is from genome assembly GCA_024748595.1 of Sodalis sp. Ffu. Taxonomy (GTDB): domain Bacteria; phylum Pseudomonadota; class Gammaproteobacteria; order Enterobacterales; family Enterobacteriaceae; genus FFU. Next base: position 760,007 of record CP072944.1, read on the forward strand.
ATGAACAATTATTTATCCTAATATGCAACAATTGCCATAAATTGCTCGATTCTAATTTTATTAGACGACAAATAATGTACATAATTTTATAAACTAAGCTAAACAAATAAACCGTGTTACTCATCGCTATACATAGCAATCATATTAGAAGGTCTAATTGGCACAAAGGTTAGTCCGCCTTTGCACAATGCACTTGTTTGAGTGATAAAATAAGTCATATTACTTCTGTCAACGCATAAGTCACCCGGCTATTTTTACGACTCGGAGCGTGGCCAGCTTAACAGCGATTATATTTTCTCAGAATATACCTCCGAGTAGCAAACCAGTTAATCCCGAAGTATGAAGGTGACCACAATCAATCGAAATGCATATAGTCCGTAATTCTACATTGTCATTAGGTATTCTAAGAACATAGCATTATATGACTTATAACCAAATGATTTTCTCCGAACTAAGTTTTATTAAATAAATATAAATACAACAATAATCATTATTATTAAAAATTGTTCAAACCATTTGCTTGGTATGTTAAGCATATCTAAATGAGTCATTTTATTTTATGCGCATAATTATGAACTTCTCCCCTAATCTAAACTGGTAATTTTATAATTTCAGGAGTTAACCAAATAGTAGTTTTATTTGTAACATAGCTATTTCTACCATTTACCAAAGAATATTGACGCTTCCAAGCTTTTATTTTTAATGTTCATTTTTTAAAGGGACCACAGTTTAATTTTCAAAAGAAACGTCTATAGTTGGCTACTGCTACTATGAGCATAATCAATAAATTCCGTTGACAGTAGCTTTGTTAACTTTTTGACATATTTTAGCTGATAGATCGTGCTTTTGCAGATGGTGTACATTACTTAGACAAAAAGTCAAAAACAATGATTTCATGCATCATGACTACCACTCATTTTAAGCTGTTTTATTTTTCTTTCATACCAAGCAGCAACAACTACGGTATACACCATAACCTCAGTGAACCACATTTAATGATGCATTCTTATCGCTAGACTAATGGGTATTTTAAACTTTTGCTTCCCTACAAAATTCTTCTCTGAAAAGTGGTGATCTATTTTTATTATAGATATAGGTCTGATTTATTCAATAAAACCATTCTACAAATGCATAACATTAAACACGGAAATCGCCTGCTGGCACAGGTTAGTAGCTCCCGATAATAAATTATTAAATCTACGTGGATGGATGGTTGCATTTTATTGATAGTTTGCATAGATTTGAGCATTTTCGGGCATGGGGTCAGCCTAGAAATAAGGCAAGGACATAGAGTCCGCGTTGATGATAATTCAAGGCTTTTCCAGGTATACAATTTATGACCGCTATGGACCAACAGTTAGCATTTATCGAACGAAGCATTAAATCCGTCCCAAATTACCCCAAACCAGGCATTTTATTTCGCGATGTCACTAGCCTGCTGGAAAATCCTCGCGCCTATGCTACCAGTATTGCACTTTTGGCAGATCATTACCGAAACTTCAAGCTAGCCAAGGTAGTAGGCACCGAAGCACGAGGTTTTTTATTCGGTGCACCGGTCGCACTGGAACTAGGGCTGGGCTTTGTACCCGTGCGTAAACCCGGAAAGTTACCGCGAGATACCGTCAGCGAAAGTTATGTACTGGAATATGGTACCGATAGACTTGAAATGCACAAAGACGTCATAATACCCGGTGATAAAGTACTGGTGGTAGATGATTTGCTTGCAACTGGCGGTACGATTGGCGCAACGGTAAAACTTATTCGCCGTCTGGGCGGAGAGGTGCAAGATGCAGCGTTCGTGATAAATTTAGCGGACCTCGGCGGCGAAACATTGCTAACCAAACTAGGCGTCAAGAGTTACAGCTTAGTGATCTTTTCCGGTCACTGATGACATACACCTCGTGCTAAGGTGACGAACTATGATAGCATAGCTATCTTTAAACGCAATAACTCGCAATCTATGAGCTATCAGGTTCTTGCCCGTAAGTGGCGTCCACAGACATTTGTCGATGTAGTAGGTCAAAAACATATTTTGACAGCACTGGCCAACAGTCTTTCACTGGGCAAGATGCATCATGCCTATCTATTATCAGGTACCCGCGGTGTAGGAAAAACCACCATCGCACGCCTACTGGCAAAAGGACTAAATTGTAAAATAGGCATTACCGCTACTCCATGCGGCAAGTGTGAAAATTGTCGCGAAATAGAGCTGGGCCTTTTTGTCGATCTGCTCGATTTAGACGCCGCCTCACGCACTAAAGTCGAAGATACCAGAGAATTGCTAGATAATATCCAGTACTCACCATCCCGTGGACGCTTCAAGGTCTACTTAATAGATGAAGTGCATATGTTATCCCGCCATAGTTTTAACGCTCTGCTGAAAACGCTGGAAGAACCACCGGCACACGTTAAATTTCTTTTGGCTACTACTGATCCTCAAAAGCTTCCGATGACCATTCTTTCCCGTTGTATCCAATTCCATCTAAAAGCACTGGATGTTGCTCAAATCCGCGGTCAATTGGCTCACATCCTGCAGCAAGAGCAAATTGACGCTGAACCATCCGCGTTACAACTGCTAGCTCGAGCTGCCGACGGCAGCATGCGTGATGCCCTAAGTTTGACAGAACAAGCCATCGCACTGGGGCAGGGCAAAATAAGCACCGATTCGGTCAGCTTGATGCTCGGTACGCTGAATACCGAACAACCGATAGCGCTTATTGAAGCGCTGGTTAATACCAACGGTAATGCCATAATGGAGCAGATCGCACAGTGTGCCTCGCATGGTGTAGACTGGGAAAACCTACTGGTGGAGATGTTGTCTCTGTTACACAGAGTGGCCATGCACCAATTACTGCCGGATCAGTTAAACGACGACGAAGAACAAGGTATATTGACGCGTTTGTACGAACTGGCTAAGAATATTCCCCCAGCGGATCTACAATTATATTATCAAATTCTGCTGGTGGGACGTAAAGAGTTACCTTATGCGCCGAACCGTCGAATGGGTGTCGAGATGACGCTATTGCGAGCGCTGGCTTTTCATCCTTCAACAGTGGTACATTCCTCATCCACAATCGATAACGCAGAACAAAAAATGGATGAATACGATTCATTAAAAGAAACTACACCTACGATCAACATTGATACCAAACGTGGATCAACACGCACTAAATCGGCTCACCATAACACCATAGGCGATAGGTTGATCGACGAAACCAGCACATCTTTAGCACCACGGGGGGGGATAACCCAGGTTAACCCAAAGACACTTCATAGCCATTCAGCCGCGTCTGGCAAACCTGATTTTCCTCAGCAGCCCGATATCAACGCCGCTGATAAAAATTTGATACAGGCTCAAGCCACTCGTAAATTCTCTAATGACAACAAAAAAAATAACTGGCAGGAAATAATCCAGATGCCAAAGCTAGACGATGTCACGATTAAGACACCAGATGCTGAACCGATTATGCCATCAGTTTCTACGCCTGACACATTGCCTGATAATACTATCGCTCAATTATTGCAAGCGCGTGCAACCTTATTGCAACATCAAGAAAACAAAAAAATAAAAAAAGGCAAACCGGAGTTGGCACTAAAACGTCAGAAAACAACGATCAATGCACTGGAACGTCTTGCCATTATAAACAAACGTGCACCGCTACAACCTGAGGTCTGCCAGGAAAAACCACTGCAAGCTTTACAATCTGAAGTTTCTCGCAATCCCCTGCCGGCTAGCCAGCAGGCTGAACAACACCCAGAAAGGGTAACCACGCTAAAAACGCAGAGCGCGACGTTAAAAAATATACCCCTGCATTTAGCTACGCGGTTAGCAAAAGAATCTTTTCAACGCGATCCCTGGGCAGCACAGGTGCAGCGGCTTGCGATGCCTAAGATAGTGCAACAATTAGCTCTAAACTCCTGGAAGGAAGATTTAGCGCCGAGCAAAATATGCCTGCACTTACGTTCTAACCAACGTTATTTGAACTCTGCACTAACGCAAAATCTGCTACGTGAAGCGCTTAGCGCCGATCTAGGACTGCCGGTGAAGTTAACAATCATAGAAGACGATAACCCAGCGGTGAAAACGCCGCTTGAATGGCGTCAAGCCATTTATGAAGAGAAACTCTTACAAGCCAAAGAAACGATTACCGCAGATACACATATTCAAATGTTGCAACGTTTTTTTGATGCTGAACTGAACGAAGACAGTATCCGTCCCGTTTAATCAGTCGCACCACGCTGCTTAATACCACTAACGCATCCCAAAGCACACTATTCAAAAAAATAGCAACTGTTTCCTGACTTAAAAATACCTTTTGATAAAACCAATATTCTGCTTATAGATTTAACTAACAAAAACCCTTCAATTGCTGGACTGCAATCGCAGTGACGGAATACATTTATTACAGTGCTGACCTGGACAATCTCAGAAATTAAATATTGAACTTCAACATTGCTCCATTCGGTTTTGTCGAATAAATCTATCCTTCAAACCACTTGTATGACCATACATAGCTGAATTATTTTATTCGGAACATGGTAACCTTTACCAAAGATTAATTATAGTAATCAACCTTATTCATGTTAAACGTTGATCAGGCCCGCCTGATTTGCTTTAACCAATAGACTATTGTATCGTGACTACCTGCATACCATATGCTCATAAAAGGTAATTTTGCGTTTGTACTAAAGAGGTCTAAAGACTATTTTCTTTATGTTACGCTACTTAGCGACAGGCCAGAATGGATAATGTCATGTGCTATCGACCGTCATATAGTGCTTACACCAAATACGATGCTGTCAACATTTAGCAAAGACAATTGTCGCTCAATAGCATTATTGGCAATAATATCATTTCATATCAAGTTTTCATATTAACGTTTTTAGTGCTTTACTAATGCAAATAATCCGTATAATACAATAAATTTTAGAAAATAAAATCTATAAAACCTTGTAATGCTTATAAATATAATTATGATCACCATGTTTAAATATCAAAGTGTATATAACCTTGTATGAGTGATTTATCACACATTAGATTATTAAAAAACTATAATTTTCAACAAAACCTAATAATGGATGAGCCATAGCCGCTATAATAACAGAAATCTTTTATACGCACAACTTAGCGGAAAACAACCTAGCTATACAAAGCTCATAATTAGATAAGATGCATAAAGATATACATAGACCCCTATATAAAATTAATATTTTAGAGCAAACGCATTAATTTTATTAATGCGTAAATTACTTAATTTAAATATAAACACTTAATACTTCATTACATATAAATAATACTCCCACGACATGTTAATAACTATAACCTAACAAGAATATCAAAAACATAACCATTTATATCCTTACTTGTTCAGTTTGTATCGCAAAGATATAACTTAATAACTTTGCAAGGTAACAAGACCGCTTTGGTAAATTAAAAAAACAGGTGATTTTTATTACCGAAAATTGCTCAATAAAGAAATTCTAAGCATTCTGGATAATAGCTTTTAACTTGTACGATAGTTATTACCATTTATATAGGTCACACACCACTACACTGGGTGCTGGCCCACAGCGAACAGAAAATCGGTGACCTCAGCGTATTCTCGCAGCTGATGCTGAAGCGTATCACAGCAAAAATGGCTATTTTGGCCGCATCCGGTGCCATGACGCTGCTACGAAACTATGCGACACAGCAACAAACATGCTACAAAATACGCTGCTCATCATCAATTAACCGTTTTAGAGAAACATCGCAAAACGATATCGACACCAACTAAGTAACTTCTGCACACAGAAGATAGCCGTATCAACTAGAATCAACCAATAATTCACCGTGATTTATCTGTGGCCAAGAGCTTTCTATGTTGGGACGAAATAATGCATCATTTAGAAAGCGCAGATGTAGCCTAATAGCACCTAAGCCCAACATGTTCTATCCCCAACTAAGCTTTTGATAATAGCCTTACTACATCGCATACGAGTACTAATCCTAGGCGTCAATTGTGTACCATTGCGTGAAATATTAAAACACATTATTTTTCTGTCAATCTTGGAAGAATGTAGAGCATGAATTATCTCCCTATTTAACGAAAATAATCTTTCAAATGATCGTCTGCCCAATTAATACGCAACGCGATCTATTCGGTATAGAAACATCTGATGACCCATGTACTTTAGGCATATAAAAAAAGAAAGCTGCGGTTCACTACTGTTCCGATCGTTCAACTAAATGGAACCACACAGTTCGACAACCTAAATATTGCGCATATTATGTAGCTCACACCCATCACCTAATTAATCTTAAATCCAGTAAAGCACGCAACTTAACATCCCAATACCAAACGCTTACTGAGTTAGACACCAACAAGTGCAAATAAAACAGATTCTCGACAAAACGCTGGGTTCTCCCTGGAAGCATCCTAGATAGAGGTTCAATGTATGGCTGGAACATCCTGTTCTAACACTGACTGACCAAAAGCATATCAGCTGTCGTCAAACAGTCGTGATTCGGTCATTCCTCCACCGTGTATGAACTGACCTACAGCCCTGACTCTACAAGTGTAGCACACCTAAGCTTATCGTTATCAAACAACAACACAGCGGAATTATTTTACGGCAGACAACTGAGTTAATTGTCATAACTTGTAAACATAAACCAATGATTAAATCTATAGTTGCTACTGATGAATAATCAAATATGTTTAAGCACAACAATTTTGCCATACGTTTCGGCACTACTCCTTACACTCAGTGCGTTATTGTATTAACGGCTAATAACGGCGGAGGGACACACACTCATTGTGACCAAATATAGAACAAAGTATCGCTAACAACACCGATATCGATACCTTGATATTATTTAAATTTAACGAAAGATGATGGCTATACGCTTGACAAAAATAGATTTCTGGCACTATCTTTTGTATTTGTTATCCTTAAATTCAAATTTTTTCTAATACAACTTTCATCTAAAATTATTTTTAGCAAGATATAATCTAAAATTATTATGGTTGAATGATTCATGTATTGTTATCTGTATAACAGCATACAATGCTAGTATTTAAATAAATTTATCACTACACTGCTAGACGCCGCATTAGAGTTTTTTAGATTACATCATACAGTTAAATAAAATAACACACGAAATCATTTACTCTAAGCTGTTAAGAAGTAATATAACAGGTAAGAAATATCTTGGAAGTTTGCAAAACATGTCAAAATTAAAAGCCACCGCAATCAAGTTATGATACACATGGTCACACCGGCTAGATGACTGGTAAAAAATATTAAGCTGTGTCACTTCAACTATTAACAGGCCTTGTAATATCGTTCAAAATACTTGTTTGGTTACAAAAGTATACCTATCTAAGTCATTTATTAGTACGTTTATTATAATTTATAGCTATGGCTGATCGACCTAGAAATTATAATCTCGTAATATCAAAAAATAATGTTTATTCGTGACATGTCTGCACAACCAGAAAGCAGATTGCTATATATCACCTCCTGATATTCCTTGCCAACAACCTATCGGCGTAACCATGCGTTTCATAACCACAACTGGGAAGCTTTTTAATTTGTCAACATGTTTTGCAAAGCTCCAAGATACTTTTTACCTATTATATTACTTCTTAACAGCTTAGAGTAAATGATTTCATGTGTTGTTCTATCTAACTGTTACTGCTTACGCCAATTACGACGCTTTTCCTAACCGTATTATGTTCTGATTCCATTAATCTTGACTAAAGATCTTTAGTCAAGAAGAGTCAACAAAGCAAATATGAACAATGTCGCTGCGTCTCGAATTTTATATTACATTAACTTTAGCCCATTTATTAATCAATATAAAGTCTAAACAACATCTGAAGCATAGAACCGCAATATTAATAAACCATTTTGAGTATTATTATAATGAGTTCAATTAATATTTTATATCTTGTCTTGTCATTAAAAATGTTCTATTGGAAAAGTTGATGATCTCCCTGCATGTTTAAAGAAAAATATAATTTTATCCAACAACGTCTACTCAGGAGAAAAATTCCCTAGATTACAAGGTCACATCATACAATCCTGTATTCTTAGAACACGACATCGTAAAATGACGAATTATATGCATTTAGACTGGGACACATCACTGGTCAAGCTTGTCACTGAATATAGTCAATAATTTTAAATTCCATTAATGTCTATTATTTATTTAGCAACAAATATGAGATTGATCTAAAAGCAACGGTATTATTGGCCTGCGAAATAGTATGAGGAAAATAAACACAAAAGGGTGGTAACTATCAGCGTATCTTTTTCAACACCAGCTTAGTGGATACTAAGCAAAGGTGAAAACATCTTAAAGCACAACCAACTTTTACTACGCTATACCTAAAATATTCGTTTGAGATCGTGCCGTATCTGAGTAATTTCGATGCGAAGTGATACCAGTGGGTACAGCTTATGGACGCATAAGATTGCAACGCCACTAGATTATCTGATCAGCCTTTTTTATGCCTGTAGCGAACAACACAATATACAGCGGATAAATCCGCAAACACTTTATCAACTAGCTTATTACAGCGCTGACTAGCCGTCGTGCTTATAGCCGCTACCATCAATGAAGCCAACATATCCAACGGGAAATGAACGCCCAGATAGATCCTACCCCATGCTATCATCAGGCTGAGGACAAATAGTACCATCCCCTGTAGGCATAAAATTCCGCTAACAATCAAGCTAAAGCTTATCGCGCTCACCAACGACATATGATCGCTCGGAAAGGAATTATTAGCGCTATGATCGAGAAAAGTATGCCCATACGGCATCATAAAAGGGCGAGGATGCTGCCAGAAACTACCAATGACAACGTTGATCGCCAACGCCATCAGCATGCTAAGGATGGCATGCAGCACCACTTTCTTTGTCTCTATATTGCAAAAAAACCAGTTCAATATTAAAACCAACGGAAAAAATGCCACGGCATCACGGGCAAAAAAAATTCCCAGCTCCAACATGCCTACGCTGATCCCTGCAGGAGCGTTGATTAACTGAAATAAGCTTAAGTTAAAATATTCTAATAACGGAGAAAATATTGTCATGCCATACACCGTTATTTAACCCCAAAACAAATGAAAATAATAAAGAATATTGCGAAGGAAAGACATTGCATTATCCTACCGCTCCCCTGGACGAAAAACCACCCACTACCAGCTTTAAATTAGCGGTAAAAATTTGTACTAACGTCACGCAACACCATGCTTAGCGCTCATCACCCCATAGTGACCATAGCTGAACCGATGGGTGCACACACCTGTTTTGCTAGAGGCAGCAAAATTAACAATACCATTACAAATGCAGGCCTATACCAAGAAATAAAAGAAAATAAATTACTAATTAAAACACAAGAATCATTAGCGCTAAACCGGTAATTAGCACATAACTCAAGCTGAGCAATCAGACCTTACGCAGGGTAAATAACGTAACGCCAGAAACGATACAGTATGGCCCAAGCATAGGCCACAACCCGCAGGCCGATATCGCCAAAATAAAACTAGATCCTAATAACCAAGCGCCCATTTCATCAGTAACTATTTAGCAAATACTATATCTTTTTATCCATAGCCCATTACAGATTCCCCTGATCAACACAATGCCTACACCGATTAACAAATATAACGCAGCCAAAACGCCCACCTGCTACCGTTTGCTGCCAGGATTGTGCGATTTGTGCGCCAGAACCACTCTGTTTTAACAGAGCTGGCAGTGCGGTACCTAAACAAATTGACGAGAACAATCAGGAGAAAATTCATAGATTCTGAGTTTTGTTGAATAAATAGAACTTTTATTCCAAAAAGTAGATTATCTATTTTCTAAAAATAGTTCTTATTTGGCGAAAAAATTTAGTATTATTGATGTTAAAATTGAATTTTTCTTGATACTACAAATCACCGCATCAGAATGTTTTTATAAATTTTATTATATCCTATTACTATACCTGAATCAGTAAACGAGATAAAAACGTTAATAATATAAAACTTCAACACATAGCAAAATCCTTATATTGCTATTAACATTGGAGTTACTGGATAAAGGTCAAGGATAAAATACAAAGTCAAAAAAGCGCCTTACCTGACACAATCTTCATGTCACATCCATACCATAACACATAAAGGTTTTGATCTGTCGAATAGTATCTAATAGATACATAAGCACTTACCTGAACTGTTGCAGCAAACATGCCAAAATTGAGCCACCTAGCAATCAGGAGTATGAATCCACTCGCTAACCAAGCACACGCAAAATTAAAGATATACTTCGAAAAACAATCTAATACTAACCGGTAGAAATCATATGCTGGTCAATAAATGTTGAACAAAAATAATGAATATTAAAAATAATTAAAATCAGCTGCCATCGATCTCCTCTGGCAAAAGATAGAGGAGGACTCCTACATTACAAAATACAAAATTATAATACCCAACTAAAGACATGATACGTCATTAAATAAAATGACTCAGTTTAGGTAAATACCCCTCACCAAGTAGCGTATAACCTTTAACTCCAGCTAACTTTAATTCAACAAAGAACCCGGACGACAGCTATGCACGTTCAGGCATCAGGCCCTGCAAAATTCCTAATTAGGACCATTATATAGGTAAGGGGAAAGTTATAACACATCACGACGTATCAATAATATTATCAATACCCATGATAATTTTTAAAATGATCAAGATTTTCAATGCTAGTCATGCGTTCATTATAAGCAATTTAACTAAACACCACTCTCTTTAATTTATCTAAACAATAATATAAACGATAATTATACACAACGAACTTTGGTGAACTAGCAAAGAACTGCTGTTTATACTAGAAAATGACGCGACAGCAATTGGCTAGTAAATTTTTGTTTCAAATAAAAACCGCGCGGCACGGTAAGAATTGACTGGCCGAATTCACCAATAGCGTCGGTGCGCATTCGACTATTGGCGGCCTTTGGCCGTAACTGCAACACATCACCATTGCGTGCTGTAATATGTTCGACGTTCCCCAACACGATCAAATCCATCAATTCCTCCCAATCAAGCCGCAACTGCAGTTCTTCCTCCGAATTCGGGCGCCATAACAGTGGCGCTCCGATACGTCGCTGGGAAAGAGGTATTTCTCCCTGTCCTTCCACCGGTATCCATAAAACCTGCTTCAATTTATATCGAATGTAACTGGTTTCCCAAGTAACACCGCTGTTACCGGTCAGCGGTGCCATACAGACAAAGGTGCTCTCCAGCGGCCACCCTCGCCTATCAACCGGAATAGTTTTTAACTCGACGCCAATAGCAGCAAAATCCTGTTCAGATTTATTACCTGCACTAGCTCCCAGGTAACGTTCCAGCAACATGCCGATCCAGCCTTTATCCCGTTTGAGATTGGCGGGCATTACCAAATCCGCATGGCCAGCTAGTTCACCCAGTTTAAAATTAGTCAGTGCATTAGCGCGGTTCAATAGTTCCCTTTTATTAACAGGTGGTCCTAATGAAGTGGAAAGTATGCTAAGATTAATCATAAAAATTATTCTTGGATTATTTAAACTTGTACGACTTTATTAAATAAATAAATTTTCTAAACAATAAAGGAAAGATGACCAACTTTCCAGAAAAATTTTTATGGCAAAAAAGTTTTCAAATCATAAATTGCACAGAATACAAAAAGACTCTAATCAAAACAGGATTTACTATATTTTGTAGTTAGATACCCTAATATAGCACCTGAAATATAGAATCAAATCAATCAAAAAAGCGTACAATATTCTAAATCAAAATGACTATTTCAACTGTATTGATGTAAAAATAAATTTTCTTTAAACACTACGAACCAAGCTAAAGTTTTTATAAACTACATTATCTTCCCTAAACTGCTACTTGACTAAGCAAACAGATTTAAAAATTAATATCGTAATAACACTACCTTCTAGCATCTTTGCTCACATTGCATGATGCTACACTAAAATTCTTTGCTAAAAATGAAAAAATACCGGTCAAAAAAAGGAGTAGTTTACCGAACTGTGCAAATATGAAACAATCGGAATATCTTACACATTTTGTAATCGAGGGTAGTCCGGTGATCGATGATGATGGCTACCGCCCGAATGTTGGTATTATAATTTGTAATATCGACGGGCAGGTATTATGGGCCAAACGATATGGCCAGCATTCCTGGCAATTTCCCCAAGGTGGTATTAACGTCGGTGAAACCACTGAACAAGCAATGTACCGCGAACTTTTCGAAGAGGTCGGTTTAAGACAAAAAGATGTGCATATCCTGACTTCGACACGTCATTGGTTACGTTATAAACTTCCTAAGCGACTGGTACGCTGGGATGCCAAACCCGTCTGTATTGGTCAGAAACAAAAATGGTTTTTGCTCCAGCTCATGTGTCAAGATACAGATATCAATATGCAGAGCGAAGGCATACCTGAATTTGACGGCTGGCGTTGGGTCAGCTTTTGGTACCCAATTCGTCAAGTTGTTTTCTTTAAAAAAGATGTTTATCGCCGGGTCATAAAAGAATTTTCAGGTGTGATAGTGCCGCTTCAGAAATTTACAGCACAACCTTCATCTCCGATTTATAGAAGAAAAAGAAGATAAGTTATAAAAATTAATACTATTTGTTTAAATCAGCAAACAAGCCAAATATATTATATCCGTTTTAGATTGTGGTTAATAAAACCTGCTGATTATAAACCCAGATATAGCTCAGTATATCTAGCAGGTAATAATCCGCGCTGCTATTTCCTGATAGCACCAGAAGTTTTAAATCAATGCGAGCAGACTATAATCTTGACTATCAATCAAGATTATAGTCGGTTGGTAAAATGCTTCTCAAAATTGCTTAACTAGGCGCACTGCCCAACCCAGCACAATTTCAAATCCTCGTCGAAATGTTTTCCATGTTTAACTATAACTACCTGAACGAGCAACCGTAGCAGTGATACCAAAGTCCATCGCATCTTGTGCTAATGGCAGATAAAATGAGCACCTCGGCAATGGCGGATAGCCATTAACTATACCGCACAAAATTTTTACTTTATAATGTTATCAAACAAACAGATCATTACTCACATTAGATTTATTTAATGAATCTAACCTCTCCAATACTTTTCACTGCAATTAAAGATCGTTATGAAAAATTATTTATTTTATGGTGGAAGAGAATGTAAGCAAAGTCATTTTATTATGTCTATCGCTCCCCCTATGTGGACATTGTAATCTTCTTTTTAGTGTCCGGAATCTGCTGAATAGCGTTTGATTATGATATGTCTACCCATGCGTATAATACACTAAAGTTAATACGTATGACAATATACCATACCATCATATAAATTTACATCAAAACACTGCTCTTTTCTAACTATGTTTTTTATTTTTCACTACACATTCACCAAAATCTTTTAATCTAATCAATAAAAAGTATGAGCAACATAGACATATCTAATTTTTATGATGACTTTTACCTTATTTAACCATTGTACTTATGCAGGTTCAAAACCAGAAGTTAGTTTAATAGAACATTCATTAACTAAAAATAAAATGATAAAATTCATAACATCAGATAAAAGATCAGTTCTAATATTAATACAAGTATGATGGTCATCGCTGAATAGCGAAAAACAGCCCTCTTTAAATCGTCCTATTCTGTCGTATAAAACAACTATAACTAAAAAAGGATATCTATCCAAAACATCAGTAATCTGCGTTTGATCAAGGACTTGTTATGCCTTACCAAATTAGCAAATTTAAATTTTTAAAAAATTGATGTACCTATCATTAATTAGAAAAATCTAATGTATTAACTGTAGTCCATAAAATTACGAACTATAGTGCATTTTTATTTATGCTATAATACATCCCTGTAAATACATACAGGATCGAGTCCATTGTTGGACAACCTTGGCGCTGCTAGCACCTCTCCCTACAACAGCTAAATAAAAACCTATACTATGGTGAAGAATGACAACAAATTATTTAGCCTTTCCTAAATTTGATCCAGTGATCTTTACCTTAGGTCCGATTTCCCTGCACTGGTACGGTATGATGTATTTAGCTGGTTTTGTATTTGCTATGTGGTTAGCGATGCGTCGTGCCAATATGCCTGGCAGCGATTGGACAAAAAAGGAAGTAGAAACTTTACTCTATGCCGGTTTTCTTGGAATTTTTTTCGGTGGTCGCATTGGTTATGTACTGTTTTATAATTTGCCTATATTTTTCGATAACCCATTGTACTTGTTTAAAGTTTCGGACGGCGGCATGTCGTTTCATGGCGGCTTAATAGGCGTTATTTTTGTAATGTTATGGTGCGCCCATCGCACAAAACGCAGCTTTTTCCAACTGACTGATTTTATTGCACCAATCGTGCCATTCGGCCTGGGAACTGGCCGGCTAGGCAACTTTATCAACGGTGAACTGTGGGGGAGGGTTACCACGCATCTTCCCTGGGCCATCCTATTCCCCAGATCCAGGGATGAAGATTTGACGTTTTTACTGGATAATCCCCAATGGCAATCACTATTTGATCGCTATGGCTTGTTGCCCCGGCACCCCTCTCAGTTGTATGAAATGTTCCTGGAAGGGGTAGTATTATTTATCATTCTTAACCTGTTTATCCGTAAGAATCGCCCAATAGGCAGCGTTTCCAGCCTATTCCTGATTTGCTACGGCTTTTTTCGTATTCTGGTGGAATTTTTTCGCCAACCTGATGCCCAATTAGGCTTGTTCAGCGGAAATATTAGCATGGGACAAATTTTATCACTGCCGATGATCCTTGTCGGCGTAATTATGATGATTTGGGCTTACCAGAGGCTCCCCAAGCAATAAATAAAATGACCAAAGGTTTATATGAATGAAACAGTATTTGGATTTAATGCGCATGGTGCGCGCGCAAGGTACGCCAAAAGCAGATCGTACCGGTACCGGTACTCAGTCGATTTTTGGTCATCAAATGCGCTTGAACTTAAATCATGGCTTTCCGTTAGTCACAACCAAACGTTGCCATGTACGTTCGATCATCCATGAATTGCTATGGTTCCTTAATGGTGATACCAATATCGGCTATTTGAAAAAAAACAAAGTCTCCATTTGGGATAAATGGGCAGATGAAAATGGTGATTTAGGACCAATTTATGGCCGCCAGTGGCGTGCCTGGGGCACCAGCGATGGACGCAAGATCGATCAACTCAGTGAGGTCGTTAATCAACTAAAGCAAAATCCTGATTCACGCCGCATTATAGTATCTTCTTGGAACGTCGGTGAGTTGGATAAAATGATGCTGGCGCCATGCCACGCTCTTTTCCAATTTTATGTCGCCAACAGCACTCTGTCATGTCAACTATATCAGCGCTCTTGCGATATTTTTCTCGGACTACCTTTTAATATCTCCAGCTATGCTCTACTGGTACATATGCTCGCGCAACAATGCGAGCTGCAGGTAGGAGATTTCATTTGGACAGGCGGTGACACCCATCTGTACAGCAACCATCAGCAGCAAGTAGACCTGCAGCTGACCCGCGACCCGCGGCCACTACCACAGCTAGTGATTACCCGCCAACCCAAGTCGCTGTTTCATTACCGCTTCGAAGATTTTGAGTTACGCGGCTATAATCCCCATCCGGCCATCAAAGCACCTATAGCAGTGTAACGTTTCTATGGCCGCATTAATTGCCTAAGCAACCTGCCCCCCGCCTGTATGCTTTTGCAATCTCCTCCTAAAATTTGTTTACTTACTCCTATTAATCATCTTAATCGCTTCCGTGTCCCGAACAAAGTGCAGGACATAACCTGGCCAAGGCAAACCCTCTATTCTTAATATACCCAATATCTCACCAACTTTATTATATCAACAACTGTTGTTATGGATTTAATATGTCACCCTGGGGCAATATACGGTGCCAGATCGGAGTGAAAACTGTGCATACTGGCAACTAATGGACCCATAATTAATGACACCGCCCGATTAGACTAAGCGTAAAACCTGTATAACGCATTTTTGGTCTGTTTCACTATAGATGTCAAATGATACGAGTTAAGGGGCTCATATAATACTATTTTTTCAGCGCATCTTATTTCTTATCAATCCAATTAGGACAGATACATTCTTCTCACGTACGAGGACAGGTTTTGGCTATGCACAAAGTAAACTTTGTGCATAGCTTTCCATAGCTGATGGAATATCCAGTAAATACAGGTAAGGTAAGGCATAATTCGTGGCACTATTTTTACCCAAGCAAAATACACCCAATTAGGAGGGGTGGGACACTGCAACGAACAAGTAGCACGAACAATGACTAGATTTCAAGCGGCCATTTAGTTAGAGTTGAAACTTTCCGCAGATGTTATGTACGCTAGCTATAGACCCTTTGCTCCTGTTAGGAAAGTGGGCACTAGAACTTTTGCAGCCGATGCATGGAGCATTACATAGCGTAATGCACTAAATATCAACACCCCTGCCGATGGTTAAAAACCTGGGGCACGCTGGTTTTTGACACCCACTTATCATCTTGTTTTCCCTGAAGCTGTATAGAGTCATTCCCGACATGATCCACAAATCATTTAATTTACTATCTTTCAGCTATCACTTGCGCAAGGGGGGCGTTGAGACTCAGCTCATCATGAATAAAGATCCCAGACCACGTTAAGAAAATTGCATAACAACTGTGATCTTGCGCTAACCAATTGCATTTTTCACCTACCTACTTGACACCGTTATCACTATTGGCCGCAACCTCAAAATATTAGCAAACACACGGGGTTACTACTTAACGTAAATTGTGACAAAGAGACGCTATAAATTCATAGCAAATTAGCAACAATCTATTGATTTTGCTGATATCGATTGGTAAAAGCGAGCTGAAATACGTTAAAACTGCTTCGGACCAACAAAATAATCTGTATCTTCATTCATCAAACGGAATCTTTATTGACCTATCGAATTACTCAATGGCACCTACCAAGGTAACAGCATTCTGCGAACGCTTGTATTCCACGTAAATTGCGTTACAGTGTTATGCAGGCTTAAAATTTATACTGAACCAATCGAGCTAGTAATGCGCAACGAGGCATGATGTTTACAGTTTATCATTCTAATCAACTAAATGTGCTCAAACGCCTGGCCGCCACAGTGATCGCTGGTCAGCCGTTGCGTGATCCTTTCCAGCCTGAAGTAATTCAGGTGCAGAATATCGGCATGGCGCAATGGATGCAAATAGAACTAGCAGCACAGTTTGGCATTGCAGCCAATATCGAATTTCTCCTGCCAGCCAAATTTATCTGGAAAATGTTTACTAGCGTGCTGCCAAATATCCCCATTGAGAACACCTTTTCAAAACTGGCGATCACTTGGAAACTGATGGCTATATTACCACGCCTATGCCAACAAAAGAATTTTGATATTATCTACCAATATCTGCACGAAGACGACGATAAACGCAAATGTTTTCAGTTTGCTGAACGATTAGCGGATCTGTTCAATCAATATCTAGTCTATCGTCCCGAATGGTTGGATATTTGGCAGCGCGGTGAGATGGTAGAAAAATTAGAAGATTCCCAACGTTGGCAAGCTCCGCTATGGAAAGCGCTTATAGAGGACATAAAACGTACTGAACAGCCATTGTGGCACCACACTAACCTTTATCAGTGCTTTATCAAAACCCTTAATAGTAGCCATATACGGCCACCTGGATTACCAGAACGGGTGTTTATTTGTAGTTCTGCACTACCACCCACCTATTTACAAGCGCTCCAAGCGCTGGGATGCCATATTGATATTCATCTACTGTTCATCAACCCCTGCCGCTATTACTGGGGGGATATTCGTGACTACAGCTTCCTAACGCAACTGAAGCATAAAACCCGACGGCATTATCAAAAACAGTTGAAGCCAAAACTATTCCGGGTGACGGAACAGACAGATGACCTGTTCAATGACCAAGGCGAGCTACAGGTAGGCAACCCACTTCTTACTTCTTGGGGTAAGCTAGGACGGGATAACCTTTATCTACTATACCAGCTAGCAAACATTCAAGAGGTGGATGCCTTCGTTGATCCAGCAGGCGATTGTCTGCTCAGTCTGCTGCAACGGGATATCCTTGAGCTGGAAGACCATACTGTAGTCGGTGTGAGCTACGATACGCTAAAAAATAACCAATGCAAACGACTGCTTAGACCAGAGGACCGCTCACTATGCCTACACATCTGCCACAGTCCACAACGCGAAATAGAAGTGCTACACGACAATCTGCTAGCGATGATGGCAGACGATCCGTCGCTGGCGCCGCACGAAGTGATCGTGATGGCAGCAAATATCGATCGCTACACACCGGCAATCCAGACGGTATTTGGCAACACCGCAGCAAGCTGTTATTTGCCATTCGCCATTTCTGATCGCCAGGCTCGGCATATTCATCCGGTTTTATCGGCATTTCTCAACCTGCTCGAATTGCCGCAAAACCGGTTTACCGCCGAACAAGGGCTAGCTCTTCTGGAAGTACCGGCGCTAGCAGCACGCTTCAGCATTAACGAGAAAAGCTTTAAGCTGCTGCGTCATTGGGTAGCAGAGTCTGGCATCCGCTGGGGGCTTGATGACGATACTCTGCGAGAGCTAAAGTTACCGATCACAGGGCAACACACCTGGAGCTTCGGCCTGACCCGCATGTTGCTAGGCTACGCAATGGATAGCCAAAAAGGAGACTGGCAAGGGATTATGCCCTATGATGAATCCAGTGGCCAAATAGCCAGCCTAGCCGGCCATTTAGCTGAATTTCTAATGCTACTGCGATACTGGCGCGATCGTTGCGCTCATCCCCGCACTTTAGAGAATTGGCTCTCATGCGCTCGCGAAATCATTGATGATTTTTTTTCTCCGGATATCGATGCAGATGCGGCGCTAGCGTTGCTGGAAAGCTACTGGCAACAGTTACTACAGTGCGGACTGGAAGCAGGTTATGACCAACTAGTACCAGTAAGATTACTGCACGATAAACTGTCTGACCTATTAGATCAGGAACGAATCAGTCAACAGTTTCTAACTGGCGCTATCAATTTTTGCAATTTGACACCAGGACGTCCCATTCCTTTCAAAGTGATATGCTTGCTGGGGATGAACGATGGAGTCTACCCACGAACACTACTTACGGTAAATTTCGATTTGATGGCGAAACAAATACATCGCGGAGATCGCAACAAACGTGACGAGGACCGTTATCTGTTTTTAGAAACACTGCTATCAGCTCAGCAAAGGTTGTACATCAGCTTTATCGGCCGTGATATCCAAGACAACACCCCACACTATCCCTCGGTGCTAGTAAGCGAGCTTTGCGAGTATATCACCCGGAGCTTTTATCTGCCCGGTGACGAACTTACCGAAACAGAAATAAGTGTCGAACGGGTGCGAGCCCATCTATGGCAATGGCATAGCCGCATGCCCTTTGCGCCCGAGAATTTCATCCCAGGCAGCGAAAGCCAAAGTTTCTCCGAAGAATGGCTGCCGGCCGCAAGAGCCATGGGAAAACCGCATCCTGATTTCGTCCAGCCGCTGAATAATCTACCTGTAGATATCTTGTCGTTCGAAGAGCTACGTCGCTTTTATAACCATCCAGTACGCGCCTGGTTTCAACAACGTCTGGCAGTATCGTTTCCTCAGGATACGCTAAAACTCGCAGCTGATGAACCTTTTATAATCGACGGTTGTACTCGTTACAAGCTTAATGAACGGCTGGTGAATGCCATCATTAATAAACAAAATACTGATATGCTTTATCGCCAAGTATACGCGTCAGGTCTTTTACCTTATGGCGCATTCGGTGAACTTTATTGGACTAAGCAGTGCCTGGAAATGGCGATACTGGTAGAGAAGATACAGACATGGCTTTTACCTAAAAACTACAGTATAGAAATAATCCTAACACTTGGAGATACCAAACTGATCGGCTGGCTGCCTCAGGTGCAGGATAATGGCCTACTGCGCTGGCGACCAGGGGCGCTTTCAACGAAAGATGGTTTGCTGCTGTGGCTAGAACATCTAATTTACTGCGCCATAGGCGGCAGCGGAGAAAGCCGGATATTTGGTAGCAGTGGTGAGTGGCATTTCACATCCTTATCTTCAGATAAGGCGAAAGAGTATTTACTCTCTATGATTTCTGGCTACTATCAAGGCATGACAACACCATTGTTGCTGAACCGTTCAGGTAGCGCATGGCTGGCCCACTGCTTCGATCGACAAATACAAAACATTGATTGGGAGGAAAGCCGACAACAACAAGCGCGTGATAAATTGATAAAAGCCTGGCAGGGGGATGGGTATGTCACCGGAGAAAACAATGATCCATATATGCAAAGGCTAATACGACAACTTGATAAAACACATATTGAGGGCATCATTTTGGCAGCACAACGCTATTTCCTACCACCTTTCATACTTAATGTAGCACAGAAAAGCTAGATGAAACACAAAAAATATAACGCAAAGCAAATATCGAAAAACCTAATATTAAAATTTAATAGAATTGTTCATGTATTATGCACTGACTTATACAGGCAGGATAAACCACGGTACAAAAAATCCTAAAAGAATCAGATCCTCGTACATTAGGATTATTCAACAACATGATGTACCTTTGGTGAGAAGGTAGTTGGTGTAAAGCAATACCCAAAAAAAGGTCGCTAGACACTACAATCAACTAAGACTAACTTTCCATCTCTGGAACATATAATTTGATAAATTCGCGCCATTATCAAGAAAATTATAGCAGGAAAGTATTACTACCCAGCACCGATTTCTTCCTCAATAATTATTGAAGTAAAAATAATACAAACTGCATCTAAGTTACCGATCGGTACACCGACGCTACTGGATTTTACGCCGATAAAAAGCAACACACGGAAAATACTACGCTACCTTTGCGCGTACCAACAATAATTTGTGCAGGCGCAAATTTGTTTTAAAGCCATGAAGCCATTATATACCGTGGCTCACGCTTCTCCGCGATAAAGTAAGCTAAACAGAAAAATTGTATGATATGTTACCAAACTTTTACAAGCTATTACTGTACCAATTTGGATAGCGGTAATCATAAGCAATCAGCAGTTGTCAGAATTCGCGAATTTAATCTCCGCAATCTTGTGCCGAGATCGCGCTAACCATCAGATAACGGTCGGTACCTAGCATCTTTCAGTAAAATAAATAATTATAAGCTATCTAATAAATTACAACAGCAGCACTCTATCCAAAATAGAGATTGTAAATCTTATCGACACCACAACCGGAGGGGATTATATAGGCTACATATCTTATATAAAATGAAAAGAGCAGCTACCAATATTTTATAGAATTCGACACTTATCGGACTAGTACTTTAAATGAACTATAATTGAATAGTTTAACACTATGCTCAAGTGCTGGTCAAACATATGTAAAATTCTTAGAATCTGACAGTCTTTCTCTACTACATTAATATACTTAGATACCATAACGCTGAAAAACGCTCACATTAGGTTTATCAATCTACATGCACCGCACAATAATAAACGCTTACTCAATCTCTTTAGTGGATAAATAATCGGCGGCGTAGATAGCCCACGGACAGTAGTTACAATAAATTCCACTAACACTGCCAGCACTTAATCATTAATAACGCTAATGCTTTCTATTACAGTGATAAGCAACCGACATATCCTAAAACTTTTTATACTATTACCAGAACCAGTGGCTTGAACGATCTTAAATAATAAGAAAAAAAAATCACCAGTGTCTTTATTTATGCAATAGAGCCTATCAAGTCGGTCAAACCACTCTAGGTGATAAGCATATTTAAGCAAGGCTTTAATTCAATGCACATCCAACCATAATTTTAAATTACGCATTGCAATTTAGTAACGTCAGCATCCTACAAAATAGCCGTTTCTTTGTAACTTGTAACATAGTTGCTCTACCAAAGAACCTCAAAATGAAAACCCAGCTTCTATTTCTTTATGGTCATTATTTACTAGGCTTTGTTGAATAATATAGAATATTTTTACCAAGGGCAAATACCTATAAAACAAAAAATTTTAATCACTACTTAGCAAAACATAAAAATAGCAAAACATAAAAAAGACCTCACAGCATAACGCAGCTCACTACTTGGATAGCCCAACCCTTGTATGAAAAAATAAAAATATTTAAAAGAAGACGTTCAGTACACTATTTGAATAAAATCTTGATTAACATGAACCTTTCACCTAACAGCGCGAGCAGAGCATTACAAGGTCTTATAGACTCCATTTTTAATTAATATTAATATACACTTACCACTATTTAAGATCCCTAACATCAGTAAACTGACTAATAATTAATGGTCATGATAAAACTCTTAACACATGGCAACATCGATCATATTTGACACTATGGATCCAAAGCTATTTGAAAAAGGTAAAGGAAAATGATGATCAAAAAAAGCACCATATAGCAATCGATATCGCGACACATAACATCCTCATTATAGTGAAGTATATATAGTAATATAACTGATGCATAATCACTACCAAAATCAGAGCTCCCCAGAAAAGGATCCTGCTATTAGCCAGATAATGCTGATAGGAATCAACACTAAACTCAACGTTTAATTAAAATAACCACTAAAAAAGGGCTAGCAACGACTAAACTTAATTCAATAAACCTGGTTTATGCTGCAAAGCGCCCACTATACAACCGATATTTTTTATCGGCGTTACTAGCATTTTTAAACACCATTCCGCGGTTAAAATCCTTTGACCAAGAGGCTTGTACGCCAGTTAGAAAGCAACCAAGACGCTAGGCAAAAACTGGGGCTATATACCGATTAGAAGCATGATAGTATATATTTCAATACCCATGAAACAGTTTTCAAATCGTTATAAACAACCTGCAGACGCTATTCATGCAACAAAAGGAAACCAATAAAATTAAAAATACACAAAACTTTAACCCGATGAAAATACCGCTTCAGGGCTGCAGCCTGATTGAAGCATCGGCGGGCACCGGTAAAACTTATACCCTAGTGACGATCTATCTGCGCTTGCTACTTGGGCTAGGTGGTGAAGCACACTATCCACGACCATTGAGCGTGGAAGAAATTTTAGTAGTAACTTTTACCGAGGCAGCCACCAAAGAGCTACGCTATCGCATCCGAGACAATATTTATCGATTGCGGTTAGCTTGCGTATGTGGTAGCAGCGAGGATCCTATGCTGGCAGCGATACTGGCTCAGTTAAGCAATATTGATCTGGCAGCCAGCCAGCTACTGATAGCAGAGCGTCAGATGGACGAAGCGTCTATCTTCACCATTCATGGTTTTTGCCAACGCATGCTAATACAAAACCCGATAGAATCGGACACGTTGTTCCAACAAACACTGATAGAGGATGAATCGTTCCTACATCATCAGGTAAGCTATGACTTTTGGCGCCGGCACTGTTCGTCACTACCGATAGCAGTGGCGAACATAATTCAGCAATATTGGAACGGGCCAGAAGCCCTGTTGGCGGAGATCTTGCCCTATTTGCAAGGCGACGAACCGGAGATCTGCAATCGCCCATATAAAGAAGATACCATCATCGATCGTCATAAGCGTATTATCGCCTGCATTGATGAGCTAAAACAGCGATGGCGTGAAGCAGAAAGTGAATTACAGGAGATAATTGATACCCACAGACTCAATCACCGTATCTACAGCTCTAAAAACTTGTTGGCATGGCTGAAAAAAATCTACCAGTGGGCCAGGAAGCCGACCACGGACTATCAGGTACCAAAAGAACTGGAACGATTTAGAAGTTCTGTGCTGGAGGAAAAGACTACCCAAGGCAAGCCGCTACAACATACATTGTTTAAGGCGGTGGAAACATATTACCAACACGCGCAGTCGCTGCGAGAACTTGTATTTATCATGGCACTGGATGAAATGCGTCATGATCTGGAAAAGGAAAAAGATACGCGGGCAGAAATAGGGTTTGACGATCTACTCAGCCGCTTTGATCACGCACTAGCTAGTAACGATGGGGAAACACTGGCACAATCAGTGCGAGTCCGCTACCCTGTGGCGATGATCGATGAATTTCAGGATACAGATCCTCGACAATACCGTATTTTTCGCCGACTATACCGTGCGCAGCCCAACTACGGATTACTGCTAATCGGTGATCCCAAACAATCGATTTATGCTTTTAGAGGCGCTGATATCTTCACCTATATGCGCATACGCAAAGAAATGGACGTTCGCTATACTCTTAACACCAATTGGCGTTCTTCACCAGGCATGGTTAATGCTGTTAACCAACTGTTTCAATGCCTACCTGCACCGTTTATTTTTAACGAAATTCCATTTTCGTCAGTCGCGGCTGCCGATAGCAACGCCGGACTGAGGCTGGTTCTGCAGCATCAGCCTCAACCAGCAATGTGTTTCTGGCTCCAACCAGGCGCCGCAGTAGGGGTTAATGAATACCAACAATTAATGGCTCAGCAGTGCGCCACCACTATTCGCAATTGGCTGAGTGCCTCCCTAAATGGTGATGCCTGGCTTGAAGGCAAACAGAGACAGCCGCTACAGGCTTCGGATATAACAGTGCTAGTACGTAACCACAACGAAGCAGCGCTCGTGCATGATGCACTTGCAACACTTGCAATCCCGACGGTTTATCTCTCCAACCGCAATAATGTTTTTAAAACTCCTGAAGCACGTGAAATACTTTGGTTATTACAGGCGGTTGTAACGCCTGAGCAAGATAATGCTCTACGCTGCGCACTGGCGACTAGTCTACTAGGTTTCGATGCGGTGTCGCTTGAGTTCCTTAATACCGATGAACAAAGCTGGGAAAACCGAATTAAAGAATTTGCCGACTACCGTCTTTGCTGGCAAAATCGCGGGGTGCTACCTATGTTACGTCAAATGATAATTCATCACCGTATAGCGGAAAACCTGCTAGCCAGTAGCGATGGTAAGCGTCGACTAACAGACTTACTACATTTAGGCGAGTTGCTGCAAGAGGCTTCGACGCAGTTAAAAAACGAGTATGCGCTGGTCCGCTGGCTAGCGCTACAAATTGAATCCCCTAATCTTCGAGGCACTAATCAACAGTTGCGATTGGAAAGCGATCGTCATCTAGTGCAAATTACTACAGTGCATAAATCCAAGGGGCTAGAATTTCCACTGGTATTTTTGCCATTCGCCGCTAATTTTCGCCAGCAAAAACGTCCGCTGTTTCACGACCGACAGCAATATAAAGCTTGGCTTGATCTCAGTGCAGCTCCGCAGAGCCTTAAATTCGCAGAAGAGGAGCGCTTGGCGGAAGATCTGCGGCTATTTTATGTCGCAGTAACGCGTTCTATTTACCACTGCAGTATCGGTATTGCCCCTCTATTTCATGGAAATCGTAAAAAAGCCGGCAATAGTGATCTACATTTAAGTGCGCCTGGTTATCTAATTCAGCAGGGCAAAGCCAGCAATGCCGGACTACTGTATAACCAGCTAGAGGCGCTCCAAGCACGCGCTGGAGATGATATAGCGTTTTGCCTTATCCTAAATACGCAGACCTTGCCACTAGCGCCGACCACAGCAACAAACAAACCTTTAGCTGCCCGGCATTGGAAAACGCCGATGCACGATCCCTGGATGGTCACCAGCTACACTGGCCTGCATCAGCAAAGCACTTCAGTGATGATGGATTTGCAACCACAGCTGGATGTGGATACAGTGGGGAAGAACAATCAACAAGAGGTGGTGCTATTAACTCCGCACACCTTTCCTCGCGGCGCGTTGCCAGGCACTTTTTTGCATCACTTGTTTGAAACGTTAGATTTTACCAGGCCACTGAATAGTCAATGGTTAAGTTCCCAGCTGAAGCAAAATAATATCGAAGCAATATGGCTGCCGATAGTTCAACAATGGATAGCATCGATAATCCATATGCCGCTAGACGGAGAGACGCTATCGCTCTCGCATCTATCTCCCGATAACCGACTCACCGAACTGCAGTTTTATCTGTCCATTGACGCCACACTATCAGCACAGGACCTAGACAGGCTTTGCAAACACTATGATCCACTATCGGCACGCTGTCTACCTCTAGATTTCCCAAAAGTTAAGGGAATGCTGAAAGGTTTCATCGATCTTGTCTTTCGCTGGCAAGGGCGCTACTACCTGCTAGATTATAAATCTAACTGGCTAGGAGAAAATACCTCTGACTATACTTGGCCATCGCTGGAGCAAGCGATGATCGACCACCGTTATGAACTGCAGTACCAACTTTATACCCTGGCGCTTCACCGATTTCTACGCCACCGACAGGTGAATTATGACTATCAGCGAGATTTTGGAGGGATATTTTATCTTTTTCTGCGGGGTATCGACCCCAAGCAGCCAGGTAACGGCATCTACTCATGCCGGCCGAACTTGACGTTGATTGACGGGATTGATAGCCTGCTTGCTGGGGATGCCGTCTACTGCACGTCTGATAGGCTGGCTCTTCCCTGATATTCTAAGAAAAAGATAGACCGAACACAACAATCAGACAGGTTATGTCCCAATAGGTAAATTAAAGTGCTATAGCGAGCAAAATAGGATGCCGGCTCAACGTTATGGCTACCGACCGGACTACTACAGTACAAGATATAGTACATTATATGACTTTGATTTTCCCGTGACAAGAGGCAAGTGATGGAAAGAATTATTGCCCAGGCACAGATGTTGCGTCTCTGGCGCCCCCTAGACATACAATTTTCCCGTATGCTGGCTGCGCCATCGCAGCTGGCAATAATGCTAGCAAGCGCCTGCTTAAGCGCAGATGCAGGCGCTGGACATGTTTGCCTTCCGCTAGCTCTATTGACACCAGCACGACTATTTGACGGGCGTTATCCCAATTTGGCGAGACAGGCGTGGCAAAGAGCTGGCAGGCCCTCCCTTGATGACTGGCAGCGATTACTGCTGACGTCAACGGCGGTCAGTGATGGCTCTCGCCCTACGCCACTGGTGCTAGATAACCAGCGACTCTACCTGCACCGCATGTGGCAACATGAGTGCATGGTGGCGCAATTTTTTTGCCAAACAAGACGGCTGCTTGGCAGTAAAGAAAAACGCATTACTGAAGTTCTAAATTATCTATTTCCCAGCAATAACAAAGAAATCGACTGGCAAAAAATTGCTGTAGCGATAGCGATCACCCATCCGGTAGTGATAATTTCTGGCGGTCCAGGCACTGGGAAAACTTCGACGGTTACTAAACTACTAGCAGCGTTGCTATTGCTCAGCAAAGGCGCACGCCTGAGTGTAATAATGGCTGCCCCGACAGGGAAAGCAGCGGCACGCTTGAGTGAGTCTCTCGGTCCGTTAGTGCAGTATACGGAGCTGATAGACAGTCAAAAACAGCTGCCCCAGAAAGCAATTACCTTGCACCGATTGCTCAGGGCGCAGCCCAATAGCCAGCGGCTGGGCTACCATCGCACCAATCCGTTGCACGTGGATATTTTAATTATCGATGAAGCATCAATGATCGATTTGCCGATGATGGCCAATATTATCGAGGCTCTGCCACCTCAGGCACAAGTGATCTTTCTCGGCGATCACCACCAACTATCGTCAGTGGCCCCTGGAGCTATACTAGGGGATATCTGTCAATTTGCCAAAACCGGCTATAGCGATCCACGTCGCCAAGAGCTTGACCGACTGACTGGATACAAACTGCCCGTCAGTACCAACAGCAGCAATAGTATCGCTGATAGCTTATGTCTACTACGTCAAAGCTATCGCTTTGACAATCATTCTGGCATTGGCCAGCTAGCCAATGCCATCAATGCCGGTGATAGAGACGGCGCTCTCGCACTGCTTAACACAGGCATCAGTAAAGATCTTAACTATACTTCGCTACAAAAAAAGAAAGATTATCAGCAAATGATTTCCGACTGTGTCGCCGGCTACCGCGATTATTTGCAACGCACTAGTAATAAAGAAAACCCAATAGCCATTCTTAATGCTTTCAACCATTACAGGATACTGTGCGCACTACGTGAAGGCCCCTTCGGCATTGACGGACTGAATAACCATATTGAACAGGCACTAAGCCAAGCTGGATTAATTCAACCCACCAGCAATCGTAACTACATAGGCCAGCCGGTAATGCTTTTACGCAATGAACCAACGTTAGAGCTATCCAACGGAGATATCGGTATCCTACTGCCGGCAGCGCAACAACTGCTGCGTGCTCACTTTATGCTGCCGCATGGCACCATCAGGACAGTCCCACTAAGTCGTCTGCCAGAATATGAAACCGCCTTCGCCATGACTGTGCATAAATCACAAGGATCAGAGTTTAGCCATATTGCGCTAGTTTTACCCAATCAGCCATCGCTACCGATATTGACACGCGAGCTACTGTATACTGCCGTGACCCGCGCCCGTCACCGACTATCACTATACGCCACACACAGCGTAATAACCCAAGCGATTACCACTACGACCAAGCGTCGTAGCGGCCTGGTTGATAGGCTAATGACAACAAACACACGCTAAACGGAATGTCTTAACGACTATACTGCTCCTCAAGATCTGCCAATAAAATTTTGGATCGGCGCTGATAGTTGTACAACACCTTCTTATGGTGTGGTAGCATATCTATGCCTACCGGCGTAAAACCACGTTCCTGGAACCAGTGAATGCTACGTGTAGTCAAAACAAAAAGTTTTTTCAATCCCATTTGCCGCGCTTGCTGGACGATACGTTTCAATAAAACTTCACCGCGTGAAGAACTACAATAATTAGGATGCACCGCAACGCAGGCCATCTCTCCCATCTTCTCTTCTGGAAACGGATAAAGAGCCGCACAAGCGATGGTCAGGTTATCCCGTTCAATAAGGATAAATTTATCAATTTCCATTTCTAGCTTCTCGCGCGAACGTCGAACTAAGATCCCTTGCTGCTCCAGTGGCCTAATTAAATCTAAAATGCCATCGATATCATTAATGGTAGCTCCTCGTATCTGCTCAGCGCTCTCCATCACAATTTGGGTGCCAATACCGTCACGGGAAAATAATTCCTGTAGCAAAGCGCTGTCCTCCTGATAATTGATCAGATGACAGCGCCGCACACCACTACGGCAGGCTTTAACCGCACCACGCAAAAAGCGTACAGTTCCGGAACGATAATCACCGCACTCCTCCAACTGCTCAATACAACGCTGGGCATCGTTGGGAAACAGCTCCGAGAAGATACTACCTTCTTCATCAATTATACCCTCTGACGAACAAAAACCGATGATCTTCTTAGCCTTGAGCTTAATGGCCAACAACGTCGCTACTTCTTCCGACGTGAGGTTAAAACTTTCACCAGTCACCGATACCGCCACAGGGCCGAGCAAAACGATGGAACCTCCGGCCAGCTGACTATGAATCGCATCATCGTCGATGCGACGAATACGACCGCTATGGCAATAGTCTACACCGTCATCCACCCCGAGTGGTTGGGCAATAATAAAGTTGCCACTCACCACATTAATATGCGTTCCCTGCAACGACGTATTGCTAAGACTCATTGATAGCTGCGCGGTAATATCCAACTGAAGCTGACCAACTATTTTCTTCACTCGCTCCAAAGTTAAAGCGTCGGTGACACGAATGTTTTTATGATAAAGCGGTTCGAGGTGGTGCATCGCTAGATTAGCGTCAATCTGCGGCCGAGCTCCGTAAACCAACACCACATAGATACCGAGTCTATGCAGCAGACCAATATCATTGATAATATTGGTAAAATTCTTATGTTCAATAGCTTCACCGCTTAGCATCACCACAAATATTTTACCCCTGTGCGCGTCAATGTAAGGGACAGCATTACGAAAACCTTGAACCAACTCTGTACTACGTTCCTTCACGACCAAGCCTCTATGAATGATTATTCTAATCTTATGTATTCTTATTCTTTTATGCACTACCTGGCAAGCAACGATTCACTGAAAGCTATCTTTATAAAAGATAATCTATACGAAGATATTAAATAAATCTAACTATCAAGAAATTTTCTTATTAAAAGGCCATCAAATAATTCATCTGATATATAAATAAACCTAAAGTATTTATTGAATGCCTATTCCAGCTACATAGCTGTTCTATTCCAAAGCACATCTAGTAATCAATATTATAGCTTTCAATAATCATTATTTCCTTTTAAACATGTGATAACTGCCTAATTATTTAAACCAGCAGCCAGTAACGTTAATAGCAAAACGAATAATATCGTCATATATTAAATTTTATCATAACATTAACGTTTTTAGACCGTTTACTAATGCAGGTAAAATGGACATAGAGGAATATACAATTGGAGTCTATAAAACGTTTTGAACGCTCGCAACGTCATGCGAAAGACTTATTTCAAATTCAATAAAGTTGTAATAGCTATCTAAAATAAAGTATTGGCTACGATCTTTTCAGAAAATTTATTTTCTTGATGCTAATTAGCAAGGGCTAAAAGCATTTAACCAGAATATCAGTGATCCATGTTCGATGAAGTAGTTGCTATCACTATACATTAATTATCTTAAACTTTTTCTTGCCATAGAGAGTAAATTTGTTCAACGAAGCATTACCGGACACTATGACACAAGAATCATAATTCATCATTTGCTGTATTACAAATAAACCTAATACTTATTATTAATAAATATTATCATAGTTAAGAAATTTTCTCTAAAACGTTACTGTGTTCTTAAACAATCCAACTTTTAAATCACTTGCAGTATAAATCACTTTACCCTCGCAAAGCACTTCACCGTCAGCCATACCCATTACCAATGTGCGTTTGATTACGCGGCGAAAATGAACGCGGTAGATAATTTTTTTATCGCTTGGCAGAATCTGTCCAGTGAATTTTACTTCACCCACCCCAAGAGCACGACCTTTACCTTCACCGCCCAGCCAACCAAGGTAAAATCCCACCAATTGCCACATGGCATCCAGTCCTAGGCAACCTGGCATCACAGGGTCGCCGATAAAATGGCAACCAAAAAACCACATATCCGGTTGAATATCCAGTTCCGCTTCCACCAAACCTTTATTATAGTTACCGCCATCCTCGGTCATTTTGGTCACCCGGTCCATCATCAGCATATTTGGTGCTGGCAGCTGAGGACCATCTTTGCCGAATAGTTCACCGCGGCTAGACGCCAGCAAGTCCTCTTTTATATAAGATTTGCGTTTATCTACCATAATCTCTCTAAACCTTTTATTAATGAATCAGACGCATTACCCAACATGCCAGTTACCTATATACCGTTAACCTAGTTAAACCAGTTTAACCAACGAAAACCCCAGGGTAGACGTTGTCGTTCATGCAAATTATTAATATTTGCGATACGCTCACGTATGGAAGCAGTAAGACTTGGACGCTTATCGTGATTAAAGGGCATTGCAGTAAGGATTGTTAACGCTTCATCGATAGTAGCCACAGGCCATAGAGAGAATTGTCCACCACGCACCGCCTCGATCACTTCATCATTCAAACATAGATGACGCATATTGGTGGAAGGAATAATCACCCCTTGCATGCCCGTTAGCCCACGTGTCCGACACAGAGCAAAAAAACTTTCAATTTTCTCATTAACACCCCCGATAGGCTGAACGCGACCAAACTGATCCACAGAGCCTGTCACGGCAATTTGTTGATCTACTGGTTTAGCTGCCAGTGCACTGATAAGAGCCACCAACTCCGCCAGCGAGGCACTATCGCCATCTACCTCGCCATATGACTGCTCAAACACCAGCGAGGCGGAGAACGGAAAATGTTGCTCCAACTTCAGCGCAGATATGAGAAACGCCTGCATGATCATCATGCTCTTAGCGTGAATATTGCCGCCGAGTTCCGCTTTGCGATCTACATCGTGAATCTCACCGTCCCCCAAATGCACCACACAACTAATTCGCAACGGTTCACCAAATGGCAACGGATGGCCAGGAAAATCTAGCACTGATAGCGCATTCACCTGGCCAATGACTAGACCTTCAGTCTCTACCATAACCTGTCCTTCAGCAATTTCTCCATGCATTCGCTCACTGAGATAACTTTCGTGCCAAATGCGAGTGCGATCGCTATCTAAGAGCGCCTCGGCGGTTATCACCTGTTGGCCGCTATACAGCGCTGCCTCTTTCAACCGACGCATCAACCATCTGGGACAAAGCGGCAATTGATATTGATCTCCGCTATAGCGGACTGATTGTTTAATCAGTGCCGGCCAAGCGGTGGTATCTAGCTGAGGCAATCCCTGGCGCTCCGCCAACATACTCACCCAAGCGCACCATTGCACTATCTGTCCTGTTCCATCAATGCGTAAATCGGATTCAAATTCCCCATACAAAGCCAACTTGGTAAGTCCCAGATCCAAATCGTTAAAACTCGCCAAAGATTCACGATCACCCACCATTATCAACCGCAAATCCAGCGGCATTGACGGAACCGCGATCGGCAACGGGCGTTTTTCGTCCGCAGACAACCAATCAAATCTCTGTTGCATAACCATCTGCTTTAGACGTAACCATAGCAAAGGCTGGCTGACTAATGCGTGTGCACCGAGTACCAATACACCGCCATTGGCACGATGTATCAAACCAGACTGCAGATTAATAACATCACGGTAAAAGCGCAACGCACCAAACAATTGCTCATATTCGACCCATATCTGCCAAACGCTATTACTACAAGCGGCAAAGTTATCCTCGGGACTAGAAGCTGGCCGCAAAGTCACACCAATATCGGTAATAATATAGCAGCTGCCAAATGGCTGAGAGGGTTCCGGTAAAATTTGTTTGACCATATCGGCAATTAGCTGGAAATATGCTTCATCCTCTTGCGCCTTCAGCAGCATAAAACGACTAGGAGAGTGGCAGTGGCAAAATTGCGTTAGGCCATCCATCAAACGAGTTTGCAACATAACTAAAGATGCAGATAAAGGCAGGTGGGACTGCTTAAATACCGACACAAATTCAGCCAAATCGGGCAGTAAATATTTCCATTCTAATTTTTTATTAATCAAAACGATAAATAATATCACTGTTCAGGGAAACGCTGATTATACAAGAAGAAGTGATTTGTCTCGGCCTCTTTTTTATAAAACGCGTCGTTATAGCATCTAAAAACAAAATGCAATACTGATAAAATTAGCAAATTAACAAATAATAATGCTATGATAGCCTGTAAGTTATACGGTCAAAGGTACAAGCTTTCCATGAAATACTGGCAGCTTAAAAATCTTGAAACTGATTGGAAATGGAAATACCTGATCAAAAAATACCATGAAGGAGATAAGATCACCTGGCACGAAAAAAAGAGCGCGGCGGAAAAGTCTATCGCAACATTAATCAGTTACCAACACCAGCCAGAAAAGATCCTAAAATGGATCCATGAGTTTATGCATCCAGGACTTGCAAACCGTATGAAGCAAACCATACGTGCACGACGTAAGCGACACTTTAACGCCAAACATCAACACACACGAAAAAAATCCATCGATTTGGAATACCTAGTTTGGCAACAACTGTCAGCACTGGCAATACGGCGGGGTTTTACCCTATCGGAAACCATCATCAGCTTGCTGGAAGATGCGGAATGTAAAGAAAAATATAATAAAACTATATCATGGCTACGACACGATTTGCAGACCATTCTAAGTGAACAGAAAAAGTAGCTATTTGCGTTTCCTCACAACATATAACAGCTACGATATCATCATCAATTGCAGGTTGTCACACAGCCAATATTGATGATGCCCTAACGGCAAAATCGATCCGTCAATGAAGAAAACCAGCCAACACTCTCAATACAGTGATCATTTCGATCACTTGCTCAACTATTGACTGACGTTCGCTCGACCTCCTATTCGCTAAGCATGTGTCTGTTTACTATTAACGATATTTAGGCGGATTGGAATAGTCTATAGCTTACGGCTATAATAATTACATCTTTAATATCCTTCACTTCGATCTCTACGCGACGCTAATGACAAATGATGACTGCCATAAAGTCTTTCATACTGTTTAGATACTGCAGTAACAAAATTGGATTTACCCATACCACATGCAAAAATATTATCGAAAATATAATTAAAAAACCAAATCACTAAGTCAGTGATAGCGCAACTTTGGCATCCAAAGACATGTATTAAACTTTGAAATCATCGTCGTTCATATCTGCCTTATAAACCATACAGATCAGACAGTCATAGACCCAACTTAAAACCCAGAATACCATTCACCTAATAACCCACAAAAGCACCAACGCCTACCCGTGACCATTACTAGTAGAAACTCCGATGCGATTATCAAAATAGGCAAAAGCCTATAAAATTCATTTCCAAGATTCATGCCATAACTCTGTATATCGCCATGAAATATAACGCTACAAAGTGAACAAATAATCTGGCAACGAGCAAAAATTACATATCTAATCGATTTCCTTCCATTTATTATCAATTGTTCCACTTACACGAAAGTAACCTGAAAAAATTCTAATTTTACTTTAATGACATTAAATTTCTAACCATCACACTTTAATTACCAATTAAAGAAAATCTTCTTTCATCACCAATATTTTATCTAACACTGACGATTGGCATACAAACCACTTTTATAACAAAAACCTGACTTCAGACACGCAAACTGAGTGTTTGCGTGTCTGAAGTCAGTAAATTAAGTTGACGTAACCATGGCAGTAAAATATAGAATTTGTTGAACAAATTAAATTTTTTCTAATCATGATAGAAACCAAATTTTTTCAAAAAAGTCTTTAAAATAATTTTAGTTAAACATCTAAGCAATTATTGCCTAATATAAAAGAATCAAAACGCTCAAAGAGCGCTCGTACGTTATTCAGAGATAATCATCACCCACTGTATGATTAAAATAAATACTTAATCTGAAGTACGAGCATTCCAAGCTGTTCCTACTTGGATATCAGAAATTTAACGAATAATTATTTTATGATATGGCTCTCTTTAGCCAGAGAGCGTTGATAATAACTAACTTTTATTTTCTATTAAAAGTTAATTGATTTATAAGTACTTCATTTCTATCAGCTACCAAGTCACCTCCATACTCCTTTTAGAAGTATCACGATCTAATTTTAATCATTAGCATATGGCTGCCATGGTATCATAATCTTTAAAACATAGTCATGGTAATAACATGAAAATGACTCGACTAATTATGCATGTTAACAAACGAATGATTTGAACAAGATTAAAAAAGGAGCGCATACGACTAAATTTATTCAACAAAGCCTAGATATAATACAATGCATACAGCTCACTATGATCGTATAACGTAAAAGTAGCACTAAAATCGCTGGCTACCGCATGCTAGCCAAAGTAAAATTTTGCGAGCCCCATTGCATGGGGTTGATGGCAATGCAACGTCACAAACCTGAACTAAGGCAATTTTCTTATACAACTTGTGACACAGCTGACTCATAGATCGAAAACCGCCCAAACTGGTGCATGGTCAGAAGGTTTCTCCATAGCACGGATATCATAGTCAATACCAGTAGCGCAAAAGCGTGCTGTTAACGTGCATGACGCAAGCAACAGATCAATACGCAACCCACGATTTTTATCGAAGCTGGATGAACGATAGTCAAACCAGGAATAACGCTGCTCACCTTGAGGATGAGCATGACGATAAATGTCCACAAGACCCCAATTCAGCAGGCAAGCTATCCATTTCCTTTCTTCCGGAAGAAAAGAACATTTTCCGGTGCGCAGCCAGCGTTTGCGACTTTCTTCGCCGATACCGATATCTAGATCAGTAGGGCTTATGTTCATATCGCCCATGATTAACAGCATCGTATTGCTACGATGATTTTGCTCCACATAATTTTGTAAATCCTGATAAAAACGTTGCTTAGCCAAAAATTTCACTGGATGATCACGATTTTCTCCCTGGGGGAAATAACCATTAACCACCGTAAGTACGCCATACGCAGTCATGAAATCAGCCATAATTATGCGTCGCGGGGCTTCAGCACTATCAGTGCTGAAGCCCCGCCTAATAACCAGCGGCTGATCACAACAAAGAAACGCGACACCATAATGATTTTTTTGGCCATGGTAGTACACATGGTAACCATAGCGCGAAAGCTCTTTCAGTGGAAACATATAATCATGAACCTTAGTTTCCTGCAAACCAATAACATCGGGATGAAACTGGTCGATAATCGCTTCAAGTTGATGAAAATGTGCGCGTAATCCATTAATGTTGAAAGAAACAAATGTCATTTTTTACACTATATCACTAAATATCAGATGATATTAACAGAAATATTAAATCAATGAAATGTAAGTGATAAATGCGCTTATCAACCCCACCGCTGCAAGTTAAATTTAAATGAAAGGGGATTAAAGCCTCGGTGTCAAATAAACGAAAAAAAAGTGAGTAAGCTACTGATGCTGGGCCGTCCTTTTACGCCAATAACTATTGGCACAGGGAAAGCTGATTATGAAGGCTAGAGTTCCAAAATAAATAAATGGATATATGTTACAATAATAATACAAAAATAAGCTTTTTAAATATTAAATAAAGCTAACTGATGATACTTGTAAAATTGTCAAGCCCTAAGTTATTTTATTCAATACACTGTCCCATCACCATGGTTTTCCTTTAAACTGGATATCGTAATCTTGTGATACCAGAAAGTCTGCAAAACAACTGTTTTATTCGTGACATAACGACTGTCTCTACAAGAGCACGTCGCTAATAACAAACCTTTTATTCCCAATATTCATTTAAACGTTAATTTGATACCCCTGATCTCTATCAGAATTATCCAACCAATCAATATCCCCAATTCCAAAAGACTATCAGTGTTCTCATTTACCTTCACCAAAAACCTTCAGCGCAATAACGGCTTTATTGAATACATCATACTTACTTCCTAATAATGAAGGAAAGATTACTAACTTTGCAAAAAAATATTCTAGGCAACAAAAATTCTAAGCACTAATGAATCTGCGTTACGCAAGAACTTCATTAAACACAATGCACTGATATTATGGTTAAATACTCAATCCTTGCTGCCTGGTATAAGAGAAAAAACCTCTCATAAAAAGAGCATACAATACACTATTCATAGATAACCATCATCACTGTATTAATATTGAAATTAATTTCAGCATGACACTACGACTCAGTTAATTTATATTCCTCTACGTTGCTATAGAACTAAACTACATCTATAAACAAGATAAAGATAATATTTTAATAAAACTCAAAACACGGCAATATCACTTATATTGCAATGCTAGATTGAAAATCTTTAGTGAAAACAAACTGCAGTTCGATACTACAACACATGAAATCATTTATTACTGACCTATCGTTAAATAATATAATGGATACAAAAGCACTTCTCGACTTCTTACAGGAAATTAAAGAAGCCACCAACAACGACAATTATGATACGCATGGTACTAACTACTAGACTACTGACATATCTGAAAAGGAGCCTACCTGACAGGTTATGCTAAAAATTGGTGCATAAGAAAAAACTCTGCTACAATTCAAATTTATTCAACAAACTTGAGGAAATGTGAATATAGAACGAAGCAAAATTTTGAACCTTCATGTCTCTGCTAAACACTAAAGCTTAAAATTAACATTTTTACTAAATTTGATATTTTCATAGGGCAATCGATGAAATTAAAGTTAATGATTTTTATGATTTCTCGAATCTTTACTTCATAAAACAGTAACATATGCACTGCAGTTAAGAATAAACCCAATGACAATAACTGTGCACCACATTAGAAACGTTTGTCAATTTTTTCTTGGGTGTAGTTCTGAGATGTATCGCCTGATAAACTTTAAAGTGGTTGTTTTGCGCCAGCACCTGATGGTTGCCAAACACCGAATCCAGCAGAGCTGAATAGGGCAAAAAGGCGTTAACGACAATACGCAATTCACCGCTAATATGCAAATAGCCCAAGGCGCTGCGAATCAGATTTTCTACCACTTTCAAATTGGTTTGTATACCGTCGTGAAACGGGGGGTTAGACACAATTATATCGAAACGATCATTAATGGCCGAATAGAGATCGCTGGCCAAAACTTTTCCTTGTATATTGTTTGCCGCTAACGTGGCAAAGCTGGCCGCCAACGCCGATGCGTGCACATCGCTCAAAGTTAGCGCCAATTCAGAATTGTCTTTCGCCAATATCGCTGATAGACCGCCAGCACCACAGCCGATATCCGCCAAATCGCCATTTAACGGATGTTCAAATGTAGAAAGTAGCAATTGACTGCCGTTGTCCAATCTATCGCGGCTGAAGACCCCAGGCAGCGTTTTCACAACTACATCATCCACCTGATATTCTTCCCAATAATCGTTGATATTGAAGAGCGGGCGGTTCATCAGCTGACCATGATACAAACCACAACGCCGTGCACTATCGATTTTTCTAAGCAGACACCACTGTGCCAGCATCTGTTCGGCGCTACGCACGCCGCTACGATTTTCTCCGACCACAAAAACGTCGCAACCCATAGGCAACAACGACAGTAGGTTAGTCAACTGAAACAGGGCTTCCGGCTTATTTTTTGGCCAGTAGTAAATTAATGCATCGCAGCCGTCGGTTAAAACGGCATCAGCCACCAAACTAAATTGGACCGCTTTATTGCCCATCACTTTAGCAAGCACTTGTTCACGATGAAACCAAGCAGTATGTACACGCACTTCTCGGGCATAGAACAAGGTTGGCAGCAAATCCTGAATATCGCCAGCAAACAATACCCATTTATCTAAAAACCTATTTTGATGACGAAGTATGACTTCACTGGCAGGTGTTAATGCAGACATGCAACAAAGGCTCCTCAATAAACTTTAAGCATGGAGTATATATAGTGCTTTACTGATCTGGATCCTACTGGGTTTGCTATGTCTGTGTGTCACATATCAAAAAGTAAATAGCATAAATACTTATTTTATTTAGTATGGAGTTTTGTTGAATAAATTGATTTCTCTAACTAATTAATGAGGAAGGGAATCATAATTCCCCAGAAAAATCTCTCTATAACAAGACTAAAAATTTAAAATCATAAATTAGGTGAATTATCAAACAAAGATCACTGATGGTTTGATTAGAGACCTCAACTATTGCTGTTTAACACAACACAAATAACTCAAAACTAGATACATAACAATTTTACTTATTTTACTATATCACCCTACTAACACTCAAGATCTTTAATAAAAATGAACAAAAATAAAAATATACGATCAAAAAGATCGCACATATGACGCAAATTCTATACAATAAATACCACAAACACATGCTATCCCTATACTTTACCTATCGATAACTAATAAACAAATGCCGCAGCACAACCTAGAAGGTTGCAGCAAATATACCAAAATTAAAAAAGCCACCAATAACGGAGCTTATAATAATAAGCATAGTTAACCACTATACGCTGATGATCAAAATCACATCATTGATATTCCCAAAATAACCTGTGATTGACTGGATTCTCCTAACCTTAACAGATTCAAGGTACGAATAAACCATGGTTATGAGAAACGCGTACTGGATAAAATAACTCAGCT
Source organism: Sodalis sp. Ffu (assembly GCA_024748595.1). GTDB lineage: Bacteria > Pseudomonadota > Gammaproteobacteria > Enterobacterales > Enterobacteriaceae > FFU. Next base: position 799,615 of record CP072944.1, read on the forward strand.
AAATATTTCTTACCAAACGGATAGCATAAATATTTTCCCTTGCTTCATAATGTTGAGCAACAACCACTAGATGAGATGTATTTACCGCATTTAGGGTGCAAATTATCAGTCCTCCGCCGTAGTCTAATAAGACTAGAGTGTTAAATTTTAATAAACTAACTAAATGAATGACAGTACTAATTATAACCTCCCGAGTAGTTGGTCATATAAATATTTTAATAATGAAATCAGCAGTGTTTTATACAATTATAAAACATCCTAAAAAACGAAACTTGATGAATCAATTTTGATGACCTGGTGAACACAATGTATTTAGTTTTCTTAAATAAGTTAAATTTTTTAATTATATAATAAAAAATCTTACCAACTTTCTCAAGGCATAATATCTATATGGCAAGACTAAAATTTAAAATCATAAATCAGGTGGAATTACCCAACACGCCATCATCAAACGCTGATCACTGATGTTTTGATTAGATACCTCAGCTATTACTATTTAACATAAAAAATTTAACAGACTCTTCGAAAACATCCTTTACTATTGATATTAAAACTAATTTTATCCTGACGTTACAAGAATTACAAAATTTTATAGCCTCCATTTTAGTTCGTCAATATTTTCTATCTTACCTGGATTTCACATGCATCAGTAAACAAGCTAAAACATCTAATGTCATGATGAAGAATTCAATACGTGACGACGTTCATATTGCTATATCACACTACTAAACTAAAGATGTTAGATGAAGATGAACAAAAATTTAAAACACAAGGTCAAGAAAATACCCTAGCTGGCGCAAACTCTTATGCAGCGATTGATACTACAACACATGATATCATCCACTTTGACCTATCGCTGACTAATATAATTGATACTAAAGCACGACTTAGTTTACAACAAATATACCAAAAAATTAAACAACCACCAATAACAGAGATCATAAAACACATAGTAGCAACTATACACTGATAACTAAAATAAACTGCTGATATTACGAAAACAATCCAAAATTTACCAAATTATACCAATAGAAATCAACCAAGCACCAATCAAAATTTAATTAAGAAAATTCGTCACGGCTAGATTTTTAACAAAACTAATATATTACAGTTAACTGTTTACTGGAATTTATAAAGAATATTTTTGATAAATGACAATTTGGGTATTGCAGAAAAGAAACTAGCACTTTACTATTAGTTGGGGTCTTTTATTTATAACATTTGAGATATAAATCAATGAGCGAAGCACTAAAAATTCTTAATCACATACGTACTCTGCGCGCCCAAGCCAGAGAATGCACTCTTGAGACTTTGGAAGAAATGTTGGAAAAATTAGAGGTCGTTGTCAATGAACGCCGAGAAGAAGATAGTCAGGCCCAAGCTGAAATTGAAGAGCGTACCCGTAAATTACAGCAATATTGTGAAATGTTGATTGCCGACGGCATCGATCCTAACGAATTGCTGCAATCCATGAGCTCGTCTAAATCTGCGGGTAAAACCAAGCGTGCCGCTCGTCCGGCAAAATATCAATACATCGATGAAAACGGTGATATTAAAACTTGGACCGGGCAGGGAAGGACACCTGCAATAATCAAAAAAGCTATCGATGAAAAAGGAAAAGTATTAAAAGATTTCCTACTATAATGTTTAAGCTGAGTTAAGCTACGAAAAGTCTGCTGATTACAGCAGGCTTTTCATCTGCGGAAACACTTATCATTCAGATTGGTTATTGCCCATCTATTTATTTTATAAATAAAATGGAGATCAATAGTTTTTAGGATCAATCTCTTTATGACAAGAGTTAATTAACCATAACAATACTATCATCAAACGATGATCACTAACCTTAATGGTTGGATACCCTTGATCCCTTAACCTAATTAGCAGAATAAAACGACCTTATTAAAATCTAGCTATCGATATCTTTTTTATAAAAATCGCAAATCATTCATATCGTGACAACATATTTAGCTAAATGATTTTATTTCAAGATTCGTTCCCAAATGGCTTTCTTTACCTTAGTATGATAATCTCATATGTTAAATTATCATTTTATTCGTGATATGGCTATTTTTTATTACAAATGCGTCTATAGAATCCATTGTTTTCAATAATTATTATTTTCTATCGAATATTTGTTCGCTAATATCTGATTTCTTTAGCTAAAGACCATAAATTTTTTAATTTGTTAGCATCTTTTCTGTAAAAAGAATAACTAGAAGTTTTTACATCCATTATATTATTCTGAGACAGGTCAAAACTTTCATGTATCGTATCATCGACCACCAAATGCTACTTCGGCAAGTATAGCTCTTTATAACCATGTGTTCTAATTTTTATTCACCTTCACTAAAACTTTCAACCAGTTAATGTCAATAGCAATATTGACAATCTCGCTGAGTATCGCAAATTTTTCAAATTAAATTCCGATAAAATAAAAGAGCTTCATAAACTAAAAACATAGTTTTTAAAACTATTATAATACTTGCAACATCAAGCTAAAATTGATTTAATATCAATAATAGCCATCTCTGAATAGAATAATACTTAAATGCTTTTATTCTCTCCATATCGATCAGCAAGGGCTGATCTCCAACCAAATCTTAGCAAAACACATCTGATGAAAGACTTGATAGTTTTTTTAATTAATAGTTTGAACTATGGCTCGCCATAAAAAATTTTATAGAAAAATTTGTGGTATACCTTTATATTATTAAAAAATCTAATTTATTCAACATATCCTTAATAAACAAACTAATACAAAAGTCAATCTAAAAAGACAATGTTCTTCTATGTTATAGAATATTATCCCTGGTAATTCAATAATTTAATTCTGATTTGCACAGCACTCCATACCATCCTGAATCCTAATGCATAATACAAGCAAATTTAGTTGACAGCAACTCGATCACTCGGCTCGATAGGTGAGTGCATTTAAACCAAAGTGAGTCAGCATTCAACCACGTATGGATACAAGACTATTGCGTTCATTATCAATACTGCAATTACCTTACTTTCGTAAAGATAATAATCAGGTTAATACACTGTGAATAGGTAATTGTTTTAATTTTAGACTAAAATCCAAATTATTACTCAGGTATCGCATGTTGAAACTGATATATTCGAAAAGCTAAACATATTAGAGAAATAAAAATTTTATCTCAAATAGGAGATGCTTCATGTATGCTACTACAACAAAAGTAAAAAAAGCTGTAATTCCGGTTGCAGGATTGGGCACACGAATGTTGCCGGCAACCAAAGCTATTCCTAAGGAAATGCTTCCCTTGGTGGATAAGCCTATGATTCAGTTCGTGGTCAATGAATGTATCGCCGCAGGCATCAATGAAATCATATTGGTTACACATTCTTCTAAAAATTCTATTGAAAATCATTTTGATACCAGTTTTGAACTAGAAGCTATGTTGGAAAAACGGGTTAAGCGTCAGCTATTAGCTGAAATTCAAGCGATTTGCCCACCGCATGTCACGATTATGCAAGTTCGTCAAGGGTTGGCCAAAGGACTAGGCCATGCGGTACTGTGCGCCCATCCTTTAGTAGGCGACGAACCAGTTGCGATAATTTTACCGGACGTGATTATTGATAAATATCAGTCCAATCTTTTCACCGATAACCTTGCCGCCATGTTTAAACGTTTTTCAAAAACCGGCCGCAGCCAGATACTGGTAGAGCCAGTGGAAGATGTTACAAATTATGGCGTAGTGGATTGCCAGGGAAAAAATTTAAAGCCGGGTGATAGTGTAGAGATGGTAGGTGTAGTGGAAAAACCGAATGCGAATCAAGCTCCGTCCAATCTATCAGTGGTTGGACGTTACGTACTGTCTGCCGATATCTGGGAGCTACTAGAAAAAACGCCGCCAGGAACCGGTAATGAAATCCAATTGACCGATGCTATCGCGATGCTGATAAAAAAAAAGACCGTAGAAGCTTACCATTTGAAAGGATTTAGCCATGACTGTGGTAATAAACTGGGCTACATGCAAGCATTTGTAGAATACGGCCTTCATCACGAAAGTCTAGGGGAAGAATTTAAAATTTGGCTAAAAGCTATTATTTAGCATAGTAAACACACTGAAAAAATTTTTATGGTTTACGTTTAAACCAGGATATTTCCAAATGAAAGTAACGGTTTTTGGTATCGGCTATGTTGGTTTAGTACAGGCCGCAGTATTGGCCGAAGTAGGACATGATGTCCTATGTGTCGATGTGGATGAGAACAAGATCACAAACCTTAAAAAGGGAGTTATACCAATCTACGAGCCAGGATTAACGACGCTGGTAAAACAAAATTACGCAGCAGGTAGACTAAATTTTACCATAGATGCAAAAGCTGGCGTCGAACATGGCATAATGCAATTTATTTCAGTAGGCACCCCGCCGAATCAAGATGGTTCCGCAGATCTAAAATATGTAACTGCAGTAGCCCGCACCATTGCACAATATATGAACATTTATAAAGTGGTGCTGGATAAATCTACTGTACCGGTTGGAACGGCAGATAAAGTGCGCGCCATCATGCAAGAAACCTTACAAGAACGCAGCAGTCAATTAACTTTTGATGTCGTATCCAATCCGGAATTTCTGAAAGAAGGAGCAGCCGTAGCTGATTGCATGCGTCCTGAACGTATTGTGCTAGGTACTGATAACGAAGAGGTCATTAACTTGCTTCGCGAACTTTATGAGCCATTTAACCGCAATCATGATCGCATAATCTTAATGGACATCCGCAGCGCCGAAATGACGAAATATGCCGCCAACTGCATGCTAGCTACAAAAATCAGCTTTATGAACGAAATTTCTAACTTATCAGAAATCCTAGGCGCGGATGCTGAAAAAGTTCGCCAGGGAATCGGTTCCGATTCCCGCATTGGCTACGCCTTTATTTATCCAGGATGTGGCTACGGCGGATCCTGCTTCCCAAAGGATATACAAGCGCTTATCCATACCGCAAATCAAATTGGCTACCAACCAAAATTGTTGCAAGCGGTGGAAGAAGTCAATTACCGACAAAAAGATAAATTACCAAAATTTATTTACCGTCATTTTGGTGATAATCTACATGGAAAAATGTTCGCATTATGGGGATTATCATTTAAACCAAATACTAACGATATGCGTGAAGCCTCTAGCCGAGTATTAATGGAAGCGTTATGGCAGGCAGGAGCTAAAATACAAGCCTACGATCCTGAAGCAATGAATGAAACACAGCGTATTTATAGTCATCGCGACGATCTGCTATTGATGTGCACTAAAGAAGCTGCCTTGGATGGCGCTGATGCATTAGTCATTTGTACCGAGTGGCAAAATTTTCGGGCGCCAGACTTTGATATAATCAAAGCCGCGCTGAAACAACCAGTAATTTTTGATGGGCGCAATCTATATGATCCAAAACGCCTGGCTAATCGCGGTTTTATCTATTACGGCATTGGTCGCGGCGCGTCACTTGCTATCGCTCAATAAAAATTACGATGAAATTTCTAGTAACAGGTACTGCAGGATTTATTGGTTATCATGTCAGCAGGCGTTTACTAGCTGACGGACATCAAGTTATCGGTCTCGATAATTTAAACGATTATTATAACGTTTCGCTGAAACAATCTCGCCTCGATCAGCTGACCCCGTATGATACATTTACTTTTTATAAACAAGACCTAGCAGATCGAAAACGCACTGCTGCTCTATTTGCCCATGAACAATTCGAGCGAGTAATCCATTTGGGAGCGCAGGCCGGTGTACGTTACTCATTGAAAAATCCGCTGGCCTACGCTGACGCTAACCTTATCGGCTACTTAAATATCCTTGAGGGGTGTCGACATCACCATGTCGGACATCTGCTTTATGCTTCTTCTAGTTCAGTATATGGCCTAAACCGCAAATTGCCGTTCTCCACTGAAGATTCCGTAGATCATCCAGTATCGCTGTACGCCGCGACTAAAAAAGCTAACGAACTCATGGCACACACCTATTCTCATCTCTACCATCTGCCTACTACCGGCCTGCGCTTCTTTACCGTTTATGGCCCATGGGGACGACCGGACATGGCACTATTTAAATTTATTAAGGCAATGCTTTATGGACAAAACATTGACGTTTATAACTGGGGTAACATGCAACGCGACTTCACTTATATTGACGATATTACGGAAGCGATCATTCGTCTACAAGGAGTAATACCTACCGTAGATACTAACTGGACCGTGGAAACCGGTTTAAAGGCGGCCAGTTCCGCACCATATCGCATTTATAATATTGGCAATAACCAGCCGATAAAGCTCATGGATTATATCCAAGCTCTGGAAATAGCTCTCGGCATTTTCAACGTCAAAAAGAATTTATTACCAATGCAACCCGGAGATATTTTGGAGTCCAACGCTAATACAGATGCGTTATACCAAGTGATTGGTTTCAAACCACAGTTCCCAGTAATTGAAGGGGTTAAACATTTTGTTGATTGGTACCGTGAATATTATCAGCAGTAAGTAATATCGACAAGCAGTGTTGTCCCGCGTAAGATGCGTTGGCGCTAACATTCAGGATCATTAAAGCCAAAGGGCTAGAAGCTTTTAAATAATAAAAAGATAAATCATCAAATGTGACTCAATGATGTTATATGATTGACTATTTTTTGATGAGCATGACACAATAAAATTACTTAAAAACCAATTAATAAACTTACGAAGAAACAACTCCACTGCATAGAGGCCAATAAAATCCAGGTAAATTGGCTTATGTGATATAGTACTAAAATTTTTAGTAAATCAAAAAATAAAAAAATAAAATGTCACAAGTCTATATAAGTATTGATACCATGGCCATGTAATCAGGTTAAAGCACCTAAACTTTTAAAAATAAAATGTCTATTACGCATAAAATAACTATTAGCACAAATAAAACAGCTCTTCCCCGGATACATTACTAAATTACACTGACCAACATCAGAATATTTATCACCAGATTAAATAACTTGAAGTAACCTTGGAACACAACAAAACAAGGCAAAAGCTTTTACGATCGCTATAAGTTTTGCAAACTATAGAAAACTTCTGGATATCTGGAATACAGCCATTTGAGGCGTTATTAATGTTACAGCATCAATTACATAGCGAATTATACATCCCCACCGTAACGATAACGCCGACCGCTTGATGCTGCATTGCTATTCCAGCGCGTAGAACGCTGACTGTCACGGCTAAAACGACGTTCACAGTGAGCACTGTTTTTACGACGATCATTAAAATGACGATGGTCACTGCCATTACCACCACGGCATTCGCTGCTACGACTGCCTCGGCACGCCTGCTCTACGCCTAAAAATTGCATATTAATGGGCTTATTTAGAATACGAGTACGGGTGAAATGCGATAGTATCTCTCTTCGCATACCTTTGGGTAGCTCAATCGTTGAATAGGAAGCAAATAATTTAATATTACCAATATAACGACTGCTAATATCTCCTTCGTTGGCAATAGCGCCGACTATATGACGCACTTCAACGCCATCATCACGCCCCACTTCAATATGATAAAGATCCATTTTACTTACGTCACGATGTTCACGACTGGCCAAACGCTCACCGTAAACATCGCGCCCACGACGCTGACGACGTTCGAGCAGATCTGACGGCAAGATTAGCGGACGTTCGCCCTGCGCCATTTTCAGCAGGACCGCAGCAAGGGTTTGCATATCCAACTCTTTTTCTGGCTGCAATTTAGCCAACAATGCACGGTACATATCCAAATCGCTGCTTTCCAACTGATTCTGCACCTTAGCGGCGAATTTAGCCACGCGGCGGGCACAAAGCACCTCAGCGGTCGGCGGTTCTACTTGTGGAATGGTCAGCTTCATTATGCGTTCAATATTACGCAAAAGACGGCGTTCACGGTTTTCCACAAATAACAACGCGCGCCCACGGCGACCCGCGCGGCCGGTACGGCCAATACGATGCACATAAGATTCTGAATCCATTGGAATATCATAGTTTATCACTAGGCTAATACGATCCACGTCTAAACCACGAGCAGCGACATCTGTAGCAATAAGGATATCTAAACGGCCATCTTTTAAACGGTCCAACGTTTGCTCACGCAGAGTCTGGTTCATGTCACCATTCAGAGCGGCGCTATTATAACCGCTACGCTCCAACGCATCAGCCACTTCCAGTGTCGCATTTTTAGTACGCACAAAAATAATAGCCGCATCAAAATTTTCAGCTTCTAAAAAACGCACCAACGCTTCGTTTTTACGCATGCCGTACACTATCCAATAGCTCTGATTAATGTCGGGACGTGTGGTGATGCTAGACTGAATACGCACTTCCTGCGGGTTATTCATAAAACGATGGGTAATGCAACGAATTACTTCTGGCATAGTTGCAGAAAACAACGCAGTCTGATGTTTTGCCGGAATTTGCTCTAAAATATTTTCAACATCTTCGATAAAGCCCATCCGTAACATTTCATCAGCTTCGTCTAGTACCAGTCCGTTCAAGCTAGACAGATCCAGCATGCCGCGTTTCAGATGATCTAATAAACGACCGGGTGTTCCTACTATAACTTGCGGTCCTTGACGCAAAGCATATCGCTGCACGTCATAGCGCTGACCGCCATACAAAGCGGCAACATTAACTCCTTTCATATATTTAGAAAAATTAGAGTAGGCTTCCCCAACCTGTACCGCTAACTCACGGGTTGGAACCAAAACCAACACCTGCGGGGCAGTTAATTCAGGATCAATATTATGCAGTAACGGCAAAGCGAAGGCCGCAGTTTTACCACTTCCAGTTTGCGCCATACCAAGAACATCATGGCCTGCCAACAAACGCGGAATGCATTCCACCTGGATAGGTGATGGTTTTTCATAACCGAGATCAGTCAATGCATTGAGAATAAGAGCATTCAGCCCTAAATCAGAAAAAGAAGTTTCAACTTCAGACATGTACACGTGCCTCATTATCTTAACGGCGGCCAGTCTAGATACTTCATTATGAAAACTTATATTCATTTTCATCAAAAGTGTGAACCAGCTTAAATTAAATTTGAAAACGAAAAAAATAAAACCTACATCACAGATGAAAAAAGAGAATGCAGACTTCTTATGTTTTATTCCTAGGCTATCGATGGCCCGATTCCGATAGATCATCTTGCCCTTGGCACAATAATACTAAATCTAACAGTGCATAGCGATGCTCAATCAAAATTATGAACGTTATTAGCAACTACCAATTTAAACAACGCCGAAAAGAAATTTTTATCCCCGATATATAGATAGTATTTACCAAAATACAACTCAACAATATTCCATCCTACTGTCCTTTGTTCGCTTTCTGGTAACGACTTTTTAGTTTGTTACATGCTTTGCCAGAACCAATTATAGTTCTCTACCAAGTCAAACTACAACAAACTAGAGGGATCATTATGGATAATCGCAATAAAATACCTGCAAATCATCCCGCGATAAACGATAGCGACCGCCATAATACAATGCGATGCCGCTGTTTAATAATTGTACGTTGGATCAATCTCTAATACAGAACCAAATGCTTCATATAACAGCAGCATAATTGCTTGCCTGTGTTAATTCTATGCTAAGGTAATTAAAACTACCGATATATCTGCTCGTAATGTATTACCAGCGTAGCTATCAGTAGGCCATCACTCTCAAGATTAAGGTTATCATACAACACTCCATATTCATATAACAACTATGCTCGTTCATCATCAATAAGGAGCAGGACTGCCAGTACCTATTTCATGCAATAGCCAATAAGCTATTTTAGATCAACCTATGTTATTACATCCTGATAATTTTATCACTATTACAACGAAGCATTAGCGCAATACAATTTCATTTCCTACTTCCGAAAAATATTAAATGAAAGTCCTGTCTGCCATCGGCTTAACACAAGCCATTACGCCCATGTAATAAAAATAGCCCATCCATCACGGCAAGGAGCTGTCAAGTGCGTTAATGACCTTAGGCTAATCTGTTTTGAGAAACACAGCATTCTGAATTGAAGCACTAGCTTCCTTAATGCTTAAGCGGATACGTCCCTGACGATCCACTTCCAGTACTTTAACCAAAATTTCTTGACCCAACTTCAAATAATCAGAGATTTTTTCTACACGCTTATCAGCTATTTGAGAAATATGAACCAACCCCTCTTTACCTCCACTAATAGCAACAAAAGCTCCGAAATCAACGATACGGGTCACTTTACCATTATAAATGCGACTAACTTCGATTTCCGCAGTAATCTCTTCAATGCGGCGAATTGCATGACGGGCTTTCTCACCATCGGTGGCCGCCACTTTTACCGTACCATCATCTTCAATTTCAATGGTCGTGCCGGTCTCTTCCGTTAACGCTCGGATGACCGAGCCACCTTTACCAATCACATCTTTAATTTTATCTGGACTAATTTTGATAGTATGAATCCGCGGCGCAAATTTAGAAATATCGCCACGCGGCAGGCTTAACGCCTGCTCCATTACGCTCAAGATATACATGCGCGCACCTTTGGCCTGATTAAGCGCTACTTGCATGATTTCACGGGTGATACCTTCAATTTTGATATCCATTTGCAGCGCGGTAACACCTTCTCGACTACCGGCTACTTTAAAATCCATATCGCCAAAATGATCTTCGTCACCCAAAATATCGGAAAGCACAACAAAGTTATCGCCTTCTTTTACTAAGCCCATCGCAATCCCGGCAACCGCCGCCTTGATAGGCACCCCGGCATCCATCAATGCTAAAGACGCTCCACAAACAGAAGCCATGGATGAGGAGCCGTTGGACTCGGTAATTTCCGATACCACACGTACCGTGTAGGGAAATTCGCTAGCTTTTGGCATGACTGCCAGTAAACCTCGTTTCGCCAAACGACCATGGCCGATTTCTCGACGCTTCGGCGAGCCTACCATGCCAATTTCACCGACACAGTACGGCGGAAAATTATAATGTAGCAAAAAACGATCAGTACGTTCACCGGTCAGCTCATCAATATTCTGTGCGTCACGCTCGGTACCGAGGGTTGCAGTCACCAGCGCCTGAGTTTCTCCACGAGTGAATAATGCCGAACCATGGGTACGCGGCAGCACGCCAGTGCGCACATCCAGGCCACGGATCATATCTTTTTCACGACCATCGATACGTGACGCACCACGCAGCACACGTTTACGCACAACTTCTTTCTCCAGACTGCCAAAGATCTCTTTGATTTCATTATCGTCCAGCGTTACGTTCTGCTCAATCAAGACACTTATCACATCAGTTTTGATAGCGGAAATCTGAGCATAACGTTCCTGCTTCTGAGTGATGCAATAAGCATCATCCAAACGGGATTCAGCTAGCTCTGCTACACGCGCCTGCAGGTAAGCGTTAGCCTGCACTTGCCATTGATATTTCTGTTTTCCGGCTTCAACCACCAGCGCGTTTATATTTTGAATTACCACTTGCTGCTGTTCGTGACCAAACACCACAGCATCCAACATCTGATCTTCACTTAACAACTGAGCTTCTGATTCCACCATCAATACAGCATTGGCTGTGCCTGCCACCACTAAATCCAGGCGGCTCTTCGTAACCTCGGCCAGCGTCGGATTAAGAACATACTGATCGTTAATATAACCAACGCGGGCCGCACCAATAGGACCGCTAAATGGAATGCTGGACAAGCTCAGTGCCGATGAGGCACCGATCATCGCCACAATATCCGAGCTCACCTGCGGGTTAACTGACACTACGGTAGCGATCACCTGAACTTCATTCAAAAAACCGTCTGGGAACAACGGGCGTATAGGACGATCGATCAAACGCGACGTCAACGTTTCACCTTCGCTAGGACGGCCTTCTCGGCGAAAGAATCCCCCTGGGAAACGACCGGCAGCATAAGTACGTTCTTGATAGTTAACAGTAAGAGGGAAAAAATTCTGTCCTGGTTTCACTTGTTTGGTACTCACAACGGTAACAAATACTGCTGTATCGTCCATGTTTACCATGACTGCAGCGTTCGCTTGACGGGCCATCATACCGGTTTCCAGCGTTACGGTATGCTGACCGTATTGAAACTTGCGAATAATCGGATTTAACAAAATGATATCCTTTTTCAGGGTGCTCGGCTCTTTCAATAAAACCGTTCACCGTTGACTGATAACCTTCTCATCACATCCTCGCGGCTAACGACAATATTTATCCAGATTATATAAATATTGTCGTTAGCCGCGCATTCCTAAGCAATGGAAGAATCTATATTTAACGACTGACCGCGTGAGCAATGACGGCCGCCACAAAAGTATCACTGCCTAGAAGAAAGGGGCCTTATGTGGCCCCTTTTACTTCTGAAACTAATCTTGCTTAGCGACGCAAACCAAGGCGTTTGATAAGGTTAGTATAATGCGCCACATCTCTGCCCTTCAGGTAATCCAGCAGTTTACGACGCTGTGAAACCATACGCAGCAGACCTCGACGGCTATGATGATCTTTCTTATGTTTCATAAAATGACCCTGCAAATGGCTAATCTGAGCGGTTAAAAGAGCAATCTGAACTTCAGTGGAACCACTGTCTTTGGCATCAACACCACAATCAAAAATAATTTTTGTTTTTCCTTTAACACTTAGAGACATTATAACACTCCAAATTTAATGTGAAGTAGAGAACGCCGCTCTATAATTCAGCCACCAGGCTTTAGTAAATCCTTTCTATTCTACTCGCAGCCCATCTCGATCGCAAGGCAATTACATGAAGCCAATAATTTCGCTAATATCAAACTACGCGGCGATAAACACCTCAACAACTCACCTACCTAAAGTATTAAACACTGACAACAGAAACTTACACGATGCCTACGCATCGCACCCGAGATGTACCAAAGCACGTTGGTACAATAGATTATTTTAAAATACTGGAATTTCCAGATAGATGCTCGCCTAATTGAAATGAATTAGCTACATGCATATCGTAAACGTGATCACCTTTACCGGACGACAAAACAATTGGTTCAGTATCGGAAATATCTGTACACTAGCCTATCCTAGTAGTTAACTGTTAACGTTATAGCCCAAAAGAGATTGGGCAACAGATCGCTGGATCTGCTATCCAGCGGGCAACTATAACCTAAATTTATTGATGCAAGACAATCGCAACCTTATTAATCGTTGGTCAACATTGTCTCCACCCTGATTTAGACCACTCATCAATCTTCCGTATATTATTTTTTGCAATTAGCTTCCAGCTCGCTCTCGCGGCGACGCTGGAGGTCATGCTGCACCACCTGACTGAGCAAGTTAGACATCCGCATTCCTTCCACCAGTGAGTTGTCATAAGCAAAGGTCAACGCCGGCACCAAACGCAGGCGCATAGCTTTGCCCAGTAGACTCCTAATAAAGCCCGTAGCGTCCTGTAATACCTTTACGCTGGTTTTTACCTGTTCTAAGGTATTATCATTTAAGAAACTGACAAAAACTTTAGCATACGCCAGGCCTCGGGATAATTCCACCCCTGAAACCGTGGCCATACCTATACGAGGATCTTTGATTTCATGCTGCAAGATGATGGAAATCTCTTTTTTCATCTCCTCAGCGACACGTTGAATGCGGCTATTATATTCTTTAGCCATTCTTTATTCTCCAGACAAGCAGGGGACATGTTACCTCTTGAGATACGCTCTGATAATAAATTATCAAGTAATGATACGTTGAATTGCAATGGTTTCAAACACTTCAATCACATCACCGACGCGAACATCATTATAGTTCTTCACACCAATACCGCATACCATGCCTTTACGCACTTCGTTAACGTCATCTTTAAAACGGCGCAGCGATTCAAGATCTCCTTTGTAAATCACTACGTTTTCACGCAACACACTAATCTTGTTATGACGTTTAACCATGCCTTCCGTAACCATACAGCCAGCGATAGCGCCAAATTTTGGTGAACGAAACACATTACGCACTTCAGCCAAACCAATAATTTCTTGCTTATATTCCGGCGCCAGCATACCGCTCATCGCATGTTTGACCTCATCAATCAAATCATAGATTACCGAATGGTAACGAAGATCCAAACTTTCTGCCTCAATCACACAGCGAGCAGCAGCATCGGCACGAACATTGAAACCCAGTAGGATCGCGTTAGATGCTGCTGCCAAGGTAGCATCAGTTTCGGTAATTCCACCTACACCAGAGCCAATAATCTTCACTTTCACTTCGTCAGTGGACAACTTCTCCAATGCATCGCTGATAGCTTCGGAAGAACCCTGGACGTCAGACTTCAGCACAATGTTTAACTCGGACATTTCTCCTTCGGCCATGTTAGCGAACATGTTTTCCAGCTTGGATTTCTGTTGACGCGCGAGCTTAACTTCGCGAAATTTTCCTTGACGATAAAACGCTACTTCACGGGCTTTTTTTTCATCACGCACAACAGTAGCTTTATCCCCAGCAGCAGGTACACCGGATAAACCTAGGATTTCAACCGGAATAGACGGGCAAGCCTGAGTAACATCACGACCCATTTCATCACGCATAGCGCGTACTCGACCATATTCAAAACCACATAGCACGATATCGCCACGATTCAGGGTGCCTTCACGTACCAACACGGTAGCAACTGGACCACGACCTTTATCCAGGAAAGATTCAATCACCACGCCGCTAGCCATACCGTTGCGGATAGCTTTTAACTCCAGCACTTCTGCCTGCAACAGTATAGCGTCCAAAAGATCGTCGATACCTTCGCCAGATTTAGCTGAAACATTGATGAACTGACTTTCACCGCCCCACTCTCCCGGGATTACACCATAATGAATCAATTCATTTTTAACCAAATTGGGATCAGCTTCCGGTTTATCAATTTTATTTACCGCGACCACTACCGGTACTTTGGCGGCTTTGGCGTGTTGAATTGCTTCAATAGTTTGGGGCATGACTCCGTCATCAGCGGCAACCACCAACACGACAATATCCGTTGCTTGAGCACCTCGGGCGCGCATGGCAGTAAAGGCCGCATGACCAGGTGTGTCGAGGAAGGTTATCATGCCATTATCGGTTTCCACATGATAGGCACCGATATGTTGGGTAATACCGCCCACTTCACAGGCTGCCACTTTAGTAGAGCGGATATAATCTAGTAGCGAAGTTTTACCATGATCAACGTGGCCCATGATGGTCACTACCGGTGCACGGGCTTCAGTTGCGGCAAAACCTCCCGTATCGCGGTCACTCATGACCAATACCTCCAATTCGTTTTCACGACGCAGGATAACCTTGTGCCCCAGCTCTTCCGCTACCAAGTGAGCTACCTCTTGATCGATCACCTGATTAATGGTAACCATGGCACCCAGCTTCATCATAGCTTTGATAACCTGAGAACCTTTCACCGCCATTTTATTGGCCAATTCCGCCACAGTGATCGTTTCGCCGATAATCACATCTCGGTTAACCACCTGAACAGGCTTGTTGAATCCCTGCATCAGGGTGCTGAATCTTCGCTTACTTTTTCCACCACGACCTACAGAGCGTGCTTCTTCACGATCGGCTTTAGACTCTGATAGACGGCTAGCTTTTTTTTGTTTGGTCAGCTTACCACCACGGAAACGTCGTTCGCCTTCTACTTTTCGGTCATTTTCGTCTTCCGCTTCTCGGGCATGGTGAGAAGTAGTGACATGATAATCATTAGCATCTTCATCCACCGAATCTAACATAGTATCCCAATTAGCACCATTTTCCTCAGCCATCCGGCGTGCTTCTTCTTCAACTTGACAAGCCTTTTCTTCAATCTTGCGACGCATTTCCTCTTCCGCTTTGCGTTTCAGCGCTGCTGATTCGGCGGCACGTCGGGCTTTTTCAGCCGCCAGTAGCAAATTGGTATTAGTATGCTGATTAATCAATTTTTTATTTTTTGCGGACACACGTTTCACTTGTTCAACCACCTCACGATGAGCCTGTTGTTTAGCTTCGCGTTTGACCTGTTCTTCCGCTTTAACCTGCTCAAGAACTTGCGGGATACGTTGCACATAAGTGCGCTTTTTACGCACTTCAATTTGTACCGACTTGCTTTTACCACCAAAGCTCGGAATATTCAAAATGCTACGCGTTTTGCGTTGCAAAGTTAATTTATTCGGCGCATTGCTTCTATCACAACTCAAATGCGCCAATAAGGTTTCTTTTTCCCGCTGAGTCACAAAATCCATCGCAGTTTTATCAATGCCTGCACCAGCAAACTGCTGTACCAAACGGTCGACCGGAGTCTGAAATTCTGCGGCAAGCGATTTTACAGTTACATCTGTCATGCTGTTCCTTTTCTGCTATAGTTTTATTACGTGTTGTCATCAAACCAGCAAATATTGCGTGCGGCCATAATCAGATTACCAGCTTTTTCACTGCTCAGCCCTTCAATATCTAACAAGTCGTCTACACCCTGTTCGGCAAGATCTTCCAGTGTACAAACACTACGCGCCGCTAATTTAAACGCCATCTCGCGCTCAAGTTCAGGCAAACCCAACAGGTCTTCAGCTGGCTTGCCCGCACCGCAATTTTCTTCCTGTGCCAAAGCCAGCATGGTCAAAGCACTTTTCGCCCGTTTGCGCAGTGTTTCCACTGTTTCTTTATCAATCCCTTTGATTTCTAGTAGTTCATTTATCGGTACATAGACCAGCTCTTCAAGAGATGAAAAACCTTCTTCCACCAACATCGTGGCAAATTCTTCATCGATATCTAAGTTACTGGTAAAAATTTTGATAGCGAAATGAACTTCAGCTTGATGTTTTTCTTGCAGCTCATCTACCGTCATTACATTCAACTCCCAGCCACTAAGCTGAGAAGCCAGCCTGACATTTTGTCCGTTGCGACCAATAGCCTGAGCAAAATTATCCTCTTCTACCGCAATATCCATGGTATGATTGTCTTCGTCTACAACAATAGAAGCTACATCAGCGGGGGCCATAGCGTTAATCACAAACTGGGCTGGGTTATCGTCCCATAGGACGATATCGATACGTTCTCCTCCAAGCTCTTTAGAGACCACCTGAACACGCGCACCACGCATGCCAACGCAGGCACCAACTGGGTCAATGCGCTTATCGTTGGTTTTCACCGCGATTTTGGCTCGGGAACTTGGATCACGAGCGGCAGCCTTAATTTCAATAACTTCTTCGCCGATTTCCGGTACTTCAATACGAAATAGCTCTACCAGCATCTCCGGACGGGAACGACTGACGAACAGCTGAGCACCGCGTGCTTCCGGACGGACCGAGTAAAGCACGCCGCGAATACGGTCACCAGGGCGAAGATTTTCACGCGGTAACATATCTTCACGACTAATTACCGCTTCAGCATTGTTTCCAAGATCCAAACTGATGCTATCTCGGCTCACTTTTTTTACTACGCCGGTGACAATTTCACCTTCATGGCTACGAAACTGTTCCACCACCATTGCACGTTCAGCTTCACGCACTTTTTGTACTATAACCTGTTTAGCCGTCTGAGTGGTAATCCGATCGAACACCACAGATTTTATTTCATCTTCAATATAATCACCAAGCTGCGCCTGAGGATCTTCAAACTGAGCCGCTTCCAGAGTAATTTCACGAGTGGGCTGGGTGACGTTTGCCACGATAAGCCATCGGCGAAACGTCTCAAAATCGCCAGATTTACGATCGATATTAACCCGAACCTCGATTTCTTGTTCGTATTTCTTTTTTGTTGCCGTAGCCAGTGCCGTTTCGAGCGCTGCGACAATCTTTTCCCGAGGAACACCTTTCTCGTTGGAAACTGCCTCAACAACAGCAAGAATTTCTTTATTCATTCTACTTGCCTCAGTAAAACGTTAAGAGTGGGTACCTGGTTCGCTTTCTGAATGTCGTTAAAGCGAACACTTCATCATTACCATCCACCATCACTATCATCATTTTACCGCCACTATCTTAATAATTAATCCATTTCCATTTATAGCGATTCTGCACCACAGTGCACTATACCACACTGACTTTCGCACTGATAAACTGGGTAAAATTGACTACAGAGAACAACGAACGATTAAAACTCAGTAAAAAAATTTCAAGGCTGTACGACCGAGATAGAATCTTCGATATCCAAAACTACGCAAACTAGTGGCTAATATCAACACAATCATCGAGATCACACCTCGTTCATTGCCTACATAGGATATACAGAGTTGATTGACGGTCACGAATACATTCAATTCAACCATCTCAAAGACCATGGATTTCACCGATGCGATAATTATCTTTATCAATTATTTATTTTGATGTGAACAAATCCCACCACCCCTCCTAAATACAAAAAAAGGGCTTATGAGCCCATAATAATATTGTTATTAAATAAGAAAAACCCCGAAAATCGGGGCGTTAATTAATATACCCTGTAGACTATAAGCTATTTTACTATACTAGAAGAATTATTTTTCAAACATTTGCAATAAGAACTTAATTCTTACCGACAATACATTTGAAAGTCTCGCTAAGAAATATGGTTGCGGGGGCCGGATTTGAACCGACGACCTTCGGGTTATGAGCCCGACGAGCTACCAGACTGCTCCACCCCGCGTCTAAAAACCTAAAAAACATTAACCTAATAACCATAAAAAATCAAGTTATCTCTGGGATTTCTACCGAGGACGGGACTTGAACCCGTAAGCCTACCTGGGCACTACCACCTCAAGGTAGCGTGTTTACCAATTCCACCACCTCGGCATAAATTCGATTCTTAATCCTTTTATTACCGCGGGATATCATTAATCGGTTTAGCCGGATCTTTCAATAGTGCTTTATCAACTTGCTGAGATTCATTTAAATCATCCCACAAGCTACCCTTTTGACTATAATTACAACTCATATTGCCCAAAACTAGACTGAGAACGAAAAATAGTATTGCCAGCACAGACGTCATCCAGGTCATAAAGTTACTGGAGCTACTTGAACAAAATAGGACACGGGCAGCGCTTACGCCTGAAGAGGATCCCATAACAACATTGTTACCTTGCTGCATCATTATCAGTGCTACAAGTCCTACCGCTACCAACAGTAACATCACTAACAGTGCTTGATACATAATCTTTCAAGTATCCTTTACGACATCCATCACGCATTGAGCTAAATCAGGCTTTAGTTCGGTCTGCAAAGATGCCAATCTTTGAGTGAAAAGAAGTAAGAGAGTGAAAAGAAGTAAGAATACTAACTAAAGCCCACTTATCACACAAGAAAATTTTGTAGCTCTAACTATAGTTTTCGAAAAAAAACACCAGTACAGCGATGCTGTTTGCCAATATCATACAAATATTAGCTGGCACTGCAAACCAGTCAGGCACGATCCGCGGCTTTTACCGCATCGGCGATTTGATGCGCCAACCGTGTCACCTGCCCTGCATCTTCCCCTTCTACCATAACACGGATAAGTGGCTCAGTCCCAGATTTACGTAATAAAATCCGTCCGCGCCCGGACAGTTCCTGTTCCACGTCTTCGCTAGCCTGTTTTACCTCAGTCGATTCCAAAGGATCGTTTTCACCGGCAAAACAAACATTAACTAAGCTCTGAGGCAGCAAGCGCATGCCACTACAGAGATCATGCAAGTTCATGTGATTGCCAATCATCGCCGATAACACCTGCAGACCAGCGATAATACCGTCGCCAGTGGTCGTTTTATCCAATAAAATGATATGACCAGAATTTTCAGCGCCGATACTCCAGCCCTTCTCTTGCATCATCTCCAGAACATATCGGTCACCGATATGTGCGCGAACAAAGGGGATCCCCAACTGCTTTAGCGCCAGCGCCAAACCCATGTTGCTCATGAGTGTCCCAACCACGCCACCAGACAACCTACCCTGGCGTAGTTTTTCACGCGCGATAACATAAAGGATTTGATCACCGTCTATTTTATGTCCTAGATGATCCACCATTATCAATCGGTCACCATCGCCATCGTAGGCGATCCCTAAATCGGCCTCCTCCTTCAATACCCGGCTCTGTAACTGACGAACATCGGTTGCGCCACATTCTTTATTTATGTTCATGCCATTCGGATGGCAACCGATAGCCACCACTTCAGCACCCAGTTCGCACAGCACACAAGGAGCAATATGATAAGTGGCGCCGTTGGCGCAATCCACTACGATTTTCAGCCTTTTGAGACTGAGATTACTCGGAAAAGTCCCCTTGCAGAATTCGATGTAACGGCCCGCCGCATCGACAATACGGCTAGCTTTACCCAATTCCGACGACTCAACACAAGTTAAAGATTTTTTTAGCTCCACCTCGATGGCCTCTTCCACTTCATCTGGCAGCTTAGTGCCATCGATGGAAAAAAATTTAATACCATTATCATAAAACAGATTATGGGAAGCGGAAATGACGATACCAGCTTCAGCACGGAAAGTACGGGTTAAATATGCTATGGCAGGCGTGGGCATTGGCCCGGTAAAAGCAGCCGAGAGACCTGCAGCCGCCAATCCTGCTTCCAGCGCCGACTCCAGCATATAGCCGGAAATACGGGTATCCTTGCCGATGATAATTTTACGCGAACCATGGCGGGCTAAAACCTTACCGGCGGCCCAGCCTAGCTTAAGAACAAAATCAGGTGTAATAGGTGAATTACCAACCTTGCCTCGGATGCCATCTGTCCCAAAGTATTTATGATTATTCATACAAAATTTGCTTCTTTCGCTGAAAGAGTAGCTTTAACTACACGCAATGCTTCCATGCTTTCCCTGACGTCATGAACACGAATAATCTGCACGCCTTGCATGGCCGCGATTACCGCGCAGGCAATACTGCCGGCCACCCGCTGTTCAGGGGGCACATCCTGACCGATCATTGCTTTTCGAGACAACCCGACAAGCAGAGGCAAGCAAAAATGATGAAAATCTGCAAGCCTGGCCAGAAGTCGATAATTATGAGCTAAATTTTTACCGAATCCAAAACCAGGATCGAGCAAAAGTTGATTTTTTTTAATCCCTGCTGCTTCGCAGCGGGCAATCTGCTGCACAAAAAAAGCATCCACCGCGGACAGCACATCCTGATAATACGGTGCCTGCTGCATAGTCCTCGGTTCACCCTGCATATGCATCAGACACACAAGTAACTGGCTAGCGCTGGCGGCTTCTAGAGCACCTGGTTCACTTAGCCCCCGGATATCATTGATCAAATGCGCTCCAACAGCAGCACTTTCACGCATCACCAGCGCTTTGGAGGTATCTACTGAAATAAAAGTATCGAAACGCTGAGCTAGCGCTGTCACCACGGGGATAACCCGAGCAGCTTCCTCATCGTCGCTGACAACATCGGCACCGGGGCGAGTGGATTCACCACCGATATCAATAATGGTGGCACCTGCGATAATCATAACAGCGGCATGATCAATGGCAGCAGCAAGACAGTTATATTGGCCGCCGTCGGAAAATGAATCAGGAGTAACATTCAAAATGCCCATTATCCGAGGAATGGAAAGATCGAGAGTACGCTGATTCACGGTAAGTTCCATTATGGTGGGCGTCCTTAATAGTGCTAAAATATCAAGGTGAATTTATTTTAGCATTCACTGCTAGAAAGGAAAATATTTGCCAAAAATTCCGTCATTGGGATACGCAAACCATATTCAATTTCATCCCAGTATTTCACTATCCGAATTCCATACGACAGTAAAATACTGTGTAATGAAGCACTAAAATAACTGGCTTTATTCGCGTCACTTTTCCACAATACACATCGATTGCCCATTGGGCTCACTAACTAGAAGATGTAGATCAAAAACTTTTGTAAAAATTTCTTTATTGCTAAAGCTGAACTTTACAATTTATTAATCAGGCGCGTTACAACAAGATTCACTTGATCGATTAAATTCTCAATCCTTGCTTTTGGCATGTAAAATAAAATCGCTCAAAAGAAACAGCAGCAAGTAGACTATTTGGAAATAGCATCATCACTTTAAATTAATGCTAAAATAAATTTGAACTGAACATCTGTTAAATAGCATAACCCATTTTAATGGTTGTCGATCTGTTTCGACATAGTATTACCGGGAGTTGTGGTACACGTCTGATCCACCGGAGACGGCACCATACAGGTACCGTCTCCGTCGCTACTACTGGAAGTATCTTGCCATCCAGCAGGCAAGCGTACTAATTTACGCTCCATCAAATCATCGATCTGCGGTGCATCAATAGTTTCATATTTCATCAATGCATCCTTCATAGCATGAAGGATATCCATATTTTCCATCAGCAACGTGCGAGCACGCAAATAATTACGCTCAATTAACGATTTTACTTCTTGATCAATGATGCGAGCCGTCTCGTCAGACATGTGTTTTGCCTTAGCCACTGAACGACCAAGGAACACTTCTCCTTCTTCTTCAGCATAGAGTAACGGACCAAGTTTTTCCGAGAATCCCCATTGGGCCACCATATTACGAGCAATAGAAGTGGCAACTTTGATGTCATTAGACGCACCAGTAGAAACTTTTGCTTGGCCATAAATGATTTCTTCTGCGAGACGACCACCATAAAGCGTCGATATCTGGCTTTCCAATTTCTGGCGACTAACACTGATAGCATCACCTTCCGGCAGAAAAAAAGTAACACCCAAAGCTCGGCCACGAGGAATAATAGTCACTTTATGCACCGGATCGTGTTCCGGTACCAAACGGCCAACAATCGCATGGCCAGCTTCATGATAAGCAGTAGATTCTTTTTGTGATTCAGTCATCACCATGGAGCGGCGTTCAGCACCCATCATGATTTTATCTTTGGCCTTTTCAAATTCTACCATCGATACCACACGTTTGCTGCTACGAGCCGCACACAGAGCCGCTTCATTCACCAGATTAGCCAAATCAGCACCTGAAAAACCCGGGGTGCCACGGGCAATTACCGACGCATCCATACCAGATGACAGCGGAACACGGCGCATGTGTACCTTTAATATCTGTTCTCGGCCACGGACATCTGGCAAACCTACGACCACCTGACGGTCAAAACGACCTGGGCGCAAAAGCGCCGGATCAAGCACATCTGGCCGGTTAGTAGCAGCAATAACAATAATACCTTCGTTACCTTCAAAGCCGTCCATTTCTACCAGCATCTGGTTCAGTGTCTGTTCACGCTCATCGTGACCACCTCCCAAACCAGCACCACGTTGACGACCAACGGCGTCAATTTCATCGATAAAGATAATACACGGCGCAGCCTTTTTAGCCTGCTCAAACATATCACGCACACGAGAAGCACCAACACCGACAAACATTTCCACAAAGTCGGAACCAGAAATGGTAAAGAACGGCACTTTAGCTTCACCTGCGATAGCTTTAGCCAACAAGGTTTTACCAGTACCTGGCGGTCCAACCATCAACACACCTTTAGGGATTTTACCACCCAATTTCTGAAAACGGCTAGACTCTCGCAGGTAATCCACCAATTCGCTAACCTCTTCCTTAGCTTCATCACAACCAGCAACATCGGTGAAAGTAGTTTTAATTTGGTCTTCAGTCAACATACGCGCTTTACTTTTGCCAAAAGACATAGCCCCTTTACCGCCGCCGCCTTGCATTTGCCGCATAAAGAAAATCCAGACCCCAATCAACAACAACATCGGGAACCAGGAAATAAAGATTGACGCCAATAAACTAGGTTCTTCCGGTGGCTCACCAACCACTTTAACATTTTTAGTCAAAAGGATATCGAGCAGCTTAGGATCGTTAACCGGAATATAGGTGGTATAGCGGTTACTATTTTTTTTAATCACGATGATTTCACGACCGTTAATATGGGCTTCTCTAACTTGATCTTGATGTAATTCGGACATAAACGTGGAATAATCCACCTTACGGCCATTTGAATCGCTGGGCCCAAAGCTCTGGAATACCGACATCAATACTACTGCGATAATTAACCAAAGAATCAGGTTTTTCGCCATGTCACTCAAGAAATTAACCTCATATTACAACAGTGTTAACAATTAGCCTAAGGTACTATAATTTGCGCCCTGTCGCCACAATGTACACTTCGCGGGAACTGGCTCGAGAAGCTCTTGGCTTACGAATTTTTACTTTGGTAAACAAAGAGCATAATTCCCGCAAATATTTATCAAAACCTTCTCCCTGAAAAACTTTAACCAGAAAACAACCACCCTGTATTAAAATAGCCCTACACAGATCCAATGCCAGTTCTACAAGATAAATAGACTTGGGAATATCTACCTCCGGAATACCACTCATGCTAGGTGCCATATCGGATAAAATTACTTGAACTTTCTGCTTGCCTATTTGCTCAAGCAACGTATGCAGCACCTGAATTTCACGAAAATCTCCTTGCAGAAATTCTACACCTACCATAGGCTGCATAGGCAAGATATCACAAGCTATAATACGTCCTTTCTCACCGATTTGCTTAGCTGCGTATTGGGACCAACCGCCAGGCGCAGCACCAAGATCTACAACAGTTATGCCACGATGAAACATCTTGTCACGGCATTGGATTTCATCAAGTTTAAACCAAGCGCGCGACCTCAGTCCCTTTTTTTGTGCCTGTTGAACATATTTATCGCTAAAGTGTTCCTGCAGCCACCGGCTAGAGCTTGTAGAACTCTTTTGGGTTACCATCTTATTATATTCTTAATTATCCTGAATAAATACAGCAGTGTAGAAGATTTAGGCTACCTTTGCATCATAATCTACTAAAAGAGTGATTGGACCGATATATATGAAATGGCGGTAAAATGCACTATTTTCAATCCCAATTTAAGCAAAAAAGACAAATCAATTTAAATAACAAACAAAAACAGCATTCCAAAAACCTCATCTTCCGCTGAAATACATGGTAATAGCTCTGGCAAATACCCGCCCTAGCGGGAAGATGAGCTAACCAAAATTGGACAAATACTGGAAAAGTATAAACTGATCAAAAAACCAAAACGCTTATGTCTATGTTATCGTGCTTAAAATCAGAGAATCGATATACAAGGTCATCACATATTCTAATACGATAGTGACCACCTGAAAGCAAAAATCAATCGCCGCCTTTTATTGCTTTTAAAATAGACAGCGACTCTATGTGGTTTTGGCCCACAGACAGATATAATTATTCAAAGATATTGCACCTTAAGGATTTCATACTCTACGTCACCGCCAGGCGTTTTAATCATCACGATATCCCCTTCCTCTTTGCCCACAAGCCCACGAGCAATAGGCGAGTTAATGGAAATTAGATTCTGCTTAAAATCGGCTTCATCATCACCCACTATACGGTATGTTTGTTCATCCTCCGTATCCAAGTTCTTAATACTAATCGTAGCACCGAAAATAACCCGACTGCTGGGGGACACTTTGGTCACGTCAATCACCTGGGCATTAGCAAGTTTAGCTTCTATTTTTTGAATCCGTCCTTCGCAAAAGCCCTGCTGTTCACGAGCAGCATGATATTCAGAATTTTCTTTTAAATCACCATATTCACGAGCTTCAGCGATATCTCTGATAATTTCTGGGCGGCGCACATTTTTTAGATAATCTAGCTCTTCTCGCAGTTTTTGAGCCCCGCGCATGGTCATCGGAATCTGTTTCATAATTATACCTCTAAAGTAAATTTTTACTAAAAATTACCTAATCACCGTCCTAACGTGACAATCATTGGCCCCATGTGTGATTTCAATACGACTCTCACCAAACGCAAAGCACTTTAAAGAAAACACCCTCATAACTGTTTTCTAGATCAACCTTAATTTGACATTTCTATACATATTTTACCGCAGAGTCCGGTATGGATCATCGTTTACTTTATCCCTGTTACACCGTAGTATGACAACTAGTTACTTTATCCGGTGCCTATAATTACGCATTTTTATGCTTCCGCGGCAACACCGATTAAAAATTATAACTACTCTTTACCTGAGAGAACACCAACTCTAATGCAATGATGGTTCAAAAATATAGGAGAACATAACCCACGATCGATTATAATAAATTATTAACAAGCGCTGTCCGGCCAGTACCATGAAGCTGCTACTACGCATTTTAATAGGATCTAACTTTAACTTGCCAGCGCTAACATACAATGTTAAAAAATTAAACATACAGATCACAAATGAATTTTATCTCACTCGGTGCTTCAGCACACTGCACGTCGCAAAAATTCTTATTCAAACTGACGCAAGTATGTTTAACCAAGTACTAACCCCTATGCATCGCGATAACGATGCTCAATATTACGGCTGGATATTTCCTAATATACGAGCTGAACAGCTTTACCTTGACCGATTTTACATAACCTAGCAACAACCTAGACGGTGAATCAAAATAAGCAAACATCAAAACTGACAACACCATTTGCACAAACCCCAACTCATTCAGCAAAGAGGGATTCTGGCAACTGACCCAATGTCCTTCGGCGCTGTTGCATGATTATCTACATGTGATTAAGGGTATTAAATAAAATGAAGGGAATTTAAGGGTAACTCACCAATTTAAAATTACTAATTAGGCATGCTACAACAACGCCAACATCAAACAAAATTTTTTCACGTTTTGATGGGGGGGTGCCTTGTCGTTATTTCCACAATATAACAAAATAAAAATGCTCATTAAAAGTGCTCTATAACGCTATTCAGCTATATCAAATAATACAGTATTAATACCAAATAAATTTATCAACTCATAGAGCGAACTGAGTACTACAAAGTTTTATAAATCCCATTTTCAGTTAATATAATTTCCCTCTACCTCAACTGTATCTATCTGCATCAATGAAGTTAGGATAAAATATTTATTTCATATTAACTTGCGGCAATATTGCTCATATCACTATTCCACGCTACTAAACATCTTTGATGAAGGTGATGAAAAACCAGAATACTCAGCCAAAAAGCGTCCAAACTAGCCCAAATTTCATAATGGCAGCCGTATAAGTCGCACCACACATGATATCATCCACTTCAACCTACCTTAAAGTAATATAACTAATACTAAATAACTATCCGACATTTGCAGAAACATGCCAACTGATATTACCCAAAAAACAATTTTATGTTACTGATTAGTAACACTAATAAAAATTAAACGGAATTTACACCTTCATTAATAGGAAATAATGATTTACTGTAAATAATATAAAATCGGATAATATCGACATGACAGTGAAAAAACTAATGAATGAAATAACTATTTGACGACCCCCCTGATCATCATTAGAGTACTATACTCATTAAGTGAAGTAAACTATGACATCGAACGCGCATTGAATAGCTGACAAGTAGTCACAAACATGGACCATAGTCATCCTAACACCACTTTGATTTTACTTTGCTCTTTTTGAATTGCACTCCTAGCCAAGCAAATGAATTACGGAGAGTTAAAATGAAATTTGTTGATGAAGCCATAATTCAGGTGGCGGCGGGCCACGGAGGCAACGGTTATGCCAGTTTTCGACGAGAAAAATACATCCCTAAAGGGGGGCCTGATGGCGGCGATGGTGGTGATGGAGGCGATGTTTGGTTATTGGCTGATGAGAACCTAAACACCTTGATTGATTATCGCTTTGAAAAAAACTTCTGTGCCGAAAACGGCCAAAATGGCCAAAACCGTGACTGTACCGGTAAACGCGGTAAAGATATCATAATCAAAGTGCCAGTAGGCACTCAAGTACGCAATCAGATTACCAACGAAATCATGGGAGACATGACCCACCACCAACAGCGTCTAATGGTAGCTAAAGGCGGTTTTCACGGCCTAGGAAATACCAGCTTTAAATCCTCAGTCAACCGGTCCCCACGTCAAAAAACCGATGGAACTAAAGGCGAGAAACGCGAGATTCATCTGGAATTACTATTACTGGCGGATGTAGGAATGCTCGGCCTACCCAACGCCGGTAAATCTACTTTTATCCGCTCCATATCGGCTGCCAAGCCAAAAGTGGCAGATTATCCGTTTACCACGTTAGTACCAAGCCTCGGGGTGGTACGTATAGACAACAAGCAAAGTTTCGTCGTCGCAGACATTCCCGGTTTAATTGAAGGGGCCGCGGATGGCGCGGGTCTTGGCATTCGTTTCCTAAAGCATCTGGAACGTTGCCGCATATTGCTGCACCTTATCGATCTAGCACCAGTGGATGATTCCAATTCGGTGAAGAACGCCCAGGTTATCGTCAATGAATTAGAACGCTATAGCAAGAAACTAGCTACAAAACCTCGCTGGCTAGTTTTCAACAAAATAGATTTGCTAGACGCTGACGAAACGATGACACGAGCCAATGCCATAGCAAAGTCCCTAGGATGGAAAAAAAATTACTACTTAATCTCGGCAGCTAATCGCAATGGCGTCAAAGAGCTGTGCTGGGACTTGATGGCGTTTATCAACGCCCATCCGAAAGAGCAGACAGTGAACAAAGACAGCTCAGAAAAAATCGTGTTCATGTGGGACGATTACCATCATGATCAACTAAAATAAGCATGAAGATAAAAAAGATCTAGCAACAGCGATTTAGATGAACTGCTCAAATGAAAAAATTAGTCTATCCGTTATTTAAAGATGGATATCTTAATAATATTGATATTAAATAATATACTTGCCTAATTGTACATATTACAAGATTTTATAGGCTCGATTTTCGTGGTATTCAGATCTGGCCGCACGCTGATTGCACCAGTTACGATACTTATCTTTTAACTCGATAGATTAATAGCAATATCGTCAAAAGTAAAAATTTTCTCTCATGACATTAACCTTCATTTAACCTACTTTATCAATGCAGTACAGTCCAAGCGATGTCAGGAACATTCATTAATTAAAAATAAAATTTTCAAGGCTTTATAATGCTTACACATTAGAAAAACAGCTTATTTATCACCAACACTATATATAACAGCCATTCCAAATAACTGATTAGCTACTCTTCCTTTAAACTATTTTATTTGCTTGAAAACGTCCATGAACAACTTTTAATGCAGCCCTTGGCTGTAATGCACCTAATTAATGATTCATACCATAAATTTTTTAAATTTTTATTGGAAAATTGCTAATCTAACTTTATTCAAACTGTGACTACACTGTAGTAGGCCGCCCCGGCATGATTACCTTACACTGCCATTAATTAAACTCAGCCACGCATATAAGCCAATAGATATTTATGATGGCGCTGTTAGATACCCCTATGTGACCATTTCATGTTTCTGCTCGTAGCATAAGCTACATATCTTTCAAGCAATATTTCTTTTTCTTTTGAGCGTGGTCGAAAAATATTCCTTCAGACTATTTTATCTTCTTTCCTTGAAAACATAAATAATTTTATTACAATAGTTAAATATAAAATAAATGTTATCATGATATTAAATTACCAATAAAATTTTTATTAATTTTTATTATAATGGCTGGTTAATCTTATTTTTATAATGCCATCTTTGAACCAATGCGCTTTTTTATGTTGTAATTAGCGTTACGACAAGTCTTTAATGCTATACATTAAATGTTGTTGTAAGCAAAACTGGAATCAGGTGCATTGCACTTTTCAGCACCTGCCCAAGCCGTGCGAGGGCGATAGCGCCAGACTTGTCACCATGACAAGAAGGGGAACTGAAGATGGAAATAAAAAAAGAATGGATTGCAACGCACGAATTAATTGGAGTAGGAGGACTACCTAAAACACGACAAGGATTGAATCGGCGGGCCAGAGAGGAAGGATGGCAAAAAAGGCGACGTGAAGGTGCCCGCGGCAAAGCAGTAGAGTACGCATGGCACAGTCTGCCAGATATGGTAAAAAGGACACTTTCTCTAAGAATAAACACAGCAGAGTATCAACTTTCCACACAGGAAACAGCCGCCACCTGGAACGAAATCCATCGGCAACTTTCCGATGCAGAACGCGATTTTATCGTTTCCTTTATCGTACGTGAAGGAGTACTGAATTTGCTAAAGCGTCTAGACTGTCCAGACGAACTAGTCAATGAAACGAGGTCGGCATGAAAAACGCGCCGGGGCGCACGATCACGATCATCGCTCCGGCGCATAGCTGTTGTGTTAAAGCTGAAAATTTTAAGAGTTTTAAGCCAGAACTAAATATAACTACAGCACATCATTAATGCATCATTCGCTTGTACCCAGCGAGAGATTACTACGTTTCACAGTACAACTAATAATATTTACAAGCTACCAATCTATATTCCTTTCGCTCATATTTCGTTTTTGTGTTATAATCTACAATATAAGTATAACTATATACGAGAAAGATAAATATCTTTAAAACAACCAGGTGCGGAAAGGCAAATTCCTGAAATAAAAATTTATTTTGCAACTACCTTAACAAATCTCCGATTCTTTAAGCCTTTCACTACAAACTGAACTTTTCCCATCCTCAGAGCGAACAGAGTGTGATCTTTACCGCAACCTACGTTGCTTCCCGGGTGAAATTTAGTTCCACGTTGACGAACTATAATACTACCTGCGCTAACGGTCTCACCACCGAAGCATTTCACTCCTAGACGTTTACTTTCTGAATCACGACCATTGCGAGTGGAGCCGCCAGCTTTTTTATGTGCCATAAGTCTATTCTCCTGTTAAGCACCAATACCGATAATTTTAACATCAGTAAACCATTGACGATGTCCTTGATGCTTACGAGAATGTTTACGGCGATGAAATTTAGCGATCATCACCTTTTCACCACGACCATGAACAATAACCTCGGCCCTAATTGTACAACTATTAATAAATGGACATCCTATCTGTATATCACGTCCATTAACGATCATCATGATCTGGTCAAATTCAATAGTTTCACCTGTTGCTATATTCAACTTTTCAAGACGAATAATCTGACCTTTGCTTACTCGGTGTTGTTTACCACCACTTTGGAAAACTGCGTACATATCCCACACACTCAATACTGTCATTAATTGGAAGCAACCTAAAATATCAAAACACATTAAAATTTTACGACAAACCTAATTAAAAACAGTGCAGAATCGTTATAAAAATAGAAGAAATAGCAATTTCTTCATCATTATTTATCTCTCACGTTTTTCAAGTACAATCAGTAACACTATTTTTACCATCTCAACCACATGTGCAACCTTATATATATAGTACCCATTAAGCCGCATAAAAACAAATGAACCTTAAGCAAATTACTGAATTGACCGCACAAGACATGATTGATGTCAACACGGCGATTCTTGAGCAGCTGACTTCTGAGATTACCCTGATCAATCAGCTCGGCCACTACATCATCAGCAGCGGCGGCAAGCGCTTCCGACCAATGATTGCGGTGCTGGTAGCAAGAGCGCTAAACTACCAGGGCAAACAACATGTTACGGTTGCAACATTGATAGAATTTATTCACACCGCAACACTTTTGCATGACGATGTAGTGGATGAATCAGGAATGCGCCGTGGTAAGGCGACGGCTAATGCGGCATTTGGAAATGCCGCAAGTGTGCTGGTCGGGGATTTCATTTACACTCGCGCCTTTCAAATGATGACTGAGCTAAAATCATTGCGGGTGCTCTCTTTGATGTCTGAAGCAGTTAACGTTATCGCCGAAGGTGAAGTTCTGCAATTGATGAACTGTAACGATCCGGACATCACCATCGAGAGTTATATGCGAGTAATTTACAGCAAAACCGCACGGCTGTTTGAGGCAGCGGCTCAATCCTCTGCAATACTAGCTGGCGCCTGTGTTGATCAAGAAACGGACTTACGTAATTACGGCCGCTATCTCGGGACCGCTTTTCAGTTGATTGACGATTTACTGGACTATGGCTCCGATGGCAAAACACTCGGTAAAAATATCGGAGACGATCTTAACGAAGGAAAACCTACCTTACCCCTGCTACACGCCATGCACAACGGTACACCAATCCAGGTATCACTTATTCGCCAGGCTATCAAGCAAGGCAACGGCCGTCATTTGCTAGAAACAGTCTTGGAAGCTATGCACCAATATGGTTCGCTGGAATATACCAGACAATGCGCAGAGGAAAAAGCGAATAAAGCCATCGCCTGTCTCGACTGTCTATCCCCATCGCCTTACCGCTATGCGCTAGAAAGTTTAGCACACCTAACGGTACAGCGTGACTCATAAAACGCGTAAAAGAGCTTTTGCCTATAAACAAATCAAGCACGCCATGCTTCGTAGCAAGCATGCAATCGAGATTCATATGATCGACGATACCACGAAATAGAAACACTGTACGCTTGTAAAAATATACAAAAAAAATTAAAAAACTATCAAAACTTAGATGCACATGGTAGTTGAGATGTATGCTAAGGATATTCGCCCCACAAACAACCTATAATTATTAATTAGGAAAAAATTTCGATTAGAAAAAAGATAAAAAACAACTAAATTACTTTAATATAACCAAATGAGACTGATAAATAGTCACTTGCTGTAATCCGCCAGTGTCAATTGCTACAGTACTACTAACCACAATTAGTAGTAATTCCAAAGTGTGGCTGCTCCTAATCACAAACAATTTGATCTTTATCAAATACGCATATCAACCACTACACAAAGTATAATATGCAAATTTTTGATATCTACCCATTAAAAAACAAATATTATGCCTTAAGCTTCAATAAAAGGATACAACATTCGATCGGGATCTGATTAACAGCATAGTGATTCCTTAGCCCCACGGAGTATGAGGGAGAAATAGATGATAGTAATTTTATTACATAAAAAATTATGTTTATACATAATCATTCATTAAATTTTGGCTCATTTTGCAGTAAATCATGCAAAATCAATCAAGACAAGAAGAATTGATTAAAGCTTTCAAGGCGTTACTAAAAAAAAAAAGAAAAGTGCAGCTCTCAAAGCGAGATTGTACTAAATTTGCAAGAAAAAGGTTTTGGAAATATTAATTAATCAAAAGTATCGCGCATGCTGACCAAATTCGCTGCAGTATGGACCCGCAGCGCCAAAATGAAAATAATCTATTGCCTGCCAACGAAACTGGAGGCTGCTGACCATCAGCAGCTCTTTAAAATATTTGGGACTCGATGTAAACTATAATCAGTCAATAGTAGTGATACATACAACGGCTTGTTAAAAATCGTTATTACAATTGTTCAAATCACTCGTTTGGTGACAGAATATCTAATTCGATACGGGTTCTATCATGACATACCTTCTCTATATATCATAAACTCATAATAACAATAGCTGAAAATTTATTTTAATGTTTATTACTTTTATTGGTTGATTTGAATCAGAATTATTAGAACAGTAAAAAAGCTCCTTTTCAGGAAGATCACAGATTTGATTTTAGGTCAGTGACCTAGTGACCTATATCCTAACCTCCAAGCGTACGTCGGAGATATCTATTTAATTTTTAAGACATTTTTACAACCTGCAGTCGTACTTTTGCATCTGTTACATTACTACAGAGCAGAAATAAGATGTAATGTATCATCAAGGATTGCACAAAACAAAGCGCTTTTCCTGATATATGTGTTCTAATTTTTCCTTCATATTCACTCAAAGATCTTTTGGCCTAATATCATCAATAGAAATATGAGAAATGCTACCGTATATCGCATTTTTTATCATAATATTAAAGTTTTAACATATCTGCTGATGCATATAGAACTAGCGTTTAACACAAAGGAATATGCACTAACTAAAAAATAATGTCTATAAAATTTTATAATTGCTTAAAGAGAAATATACAATCAAAATATCAATTAATCGTGTTTAATCAGAGTATTGTTATCACACGTCAAATTAATAATTTAAAAATATTTTACCATTAAAGAGATTGATTTAAAAATTTTATGATTCATCCCCTTTATTATTAATTAAAAAGATTTAATTGATTCAATAAAGCTAAAATAGTTAACCTAAGCATCAATATCACTATAAAAATAATACCTCCCTTGCGGCTCTTTTTGACGTTTATCAGACAGAAATTGACCGTCAACCGCTGTTGCTCATTACCCAGATAGAATCTCCTGTTGCAACTTTTTGACTATTTACACCACACTATCCACGTAGTAGCAAGATAGTGCATAGTCTGTACATAGACTGCAGCAAATGCGCTAGCACAGCAGGAAAGTTATGGCTGAAACAATAAAGACTTCCTCGATATACCCAACAGAAATGATACCACCGACTTTATTTACGCGTCCAAAGGACCTAACATAGGGTGAGAGTGATCATTATAGTTATTTCTGGCAAACAACGCCTTTAATTTTATTCGATGAAACTATCCTTAATACCTAACTGCATAACATTGCAAGTTGCGGCGTTTAAAATTAGCTCATAATTTTAAATCCACAGGATCCAAGCCCAGATGCCCAACTTTCTTCTCTGGAATCACCCCAATTGCTCTATAGATTAAACTGCCATAGATTCTCTACCTGAATTAAAATACACCAACATTGCCAAACCGCCCATAAAATATCGCAGATCGCAAGATATAAATATGCATAATTCTTTCTATTTTTTAACTGTTAACTACCTACATTTTAATATTCTAGTCCAATTAATAGAAACCATACTTAAACGTAATAAAAATCTGTTTAAATTAAACAAAAAAGATAAACATTATAGTAAAATCAGTTCAGTAGTTGTACTATACAACAATAAAGCTCAGAGCAAAATAATTCACCGTGATATTAATAAAACAAGATTGGTATATATTTTACCATTATCAGCATTGAAAGTGCGCAAAATTGAAGTACAAAAAAGCACAACATGTTCGCAAAACTAAGAGCAACCTCAAAGTTTACAGACAATTGATGACATCAGCTTACTCAGAAGAAAAGGATATAATCCTTATTTTTCGAATAAAAATAGCAAATATTAGTATTGATGTCCCTCTCTGTGCTTCCTATAACACCGAATAAATGTCTCATTAATGTAGCATCTTTAATCTATCTGTTACAGGTAGGCAATAGGGGTCAAACCAACACATACTTTACTTACAATCAAGTTTTAAAAGATAGCGCTTCTTCGCCGCTACTTCTTCCAGCTGTGGTGAAGAAACAAATTCCTGAGCTATAATTTAACTATCACCTTTATAACCAATTAGGTCATAAAACCAAGATAACAAAATTGCAATTAAACCGCAGCAATTGCATCAACGAGTGTAAAGTGCTTTATCCGCGATTATGGATAAGATTAGCTATAATAGCCGTCACACTTTTATTGAAAAGTATAAGGAAAACGAGATGAGTTTAAATTTGGTACCGGCGGGAAAAGATCTTCCGGAAGATATTTACGTTATTATTGAAATTTCGACGAATACAGATCCCATCAAATATGAAGTTGACAAGAAAACCGGCGCCTTGCTTGTCGATCGCTTTATGTCCACCACCATGTTCTACCCTTGCAACTACGGCTATATCAATAATACCCTCTCGCTGGACGGCGATCCAGTAGACGTTCTGGTACCGACTCCGTATCCACTACAACCGGGCTCCGTGGTACGTTGCCGTCCAGTGGGCATGTTGAAAATGACCGACGAATCTGGCGAAGATATCAAGCTGGTCGCAGTGCCACATACAAAGCTGTCGAAAGAGTACGATAACATCAAAGATGTAGAAAATCTCCCGCTGCTACTGCGAGAACAAATTACCCATTTTTTTAAGCACTATAAAGATCTGGAAGCAGGAAAATGGGTAAAAATAGATGCCTGGGATAACGCCCAGGCTGCTAAAATTGAAATACTTTCCTCATTCGAGCGTGCAAAAAAAATCAAATGCGTTTCATAAAAAAAGCTTTGTTAAATAAAATTTGCTCTACCATCAACTATTTGCCAAGAGTCCAAAGAATGGCCGTTTTACAGTATATCAATTTATCCAATTTACTAATGCAGATTAACTACTAGTAACAAATAGGAAATATTTAACTAAAAATAGAATTTATAAAAAACTTGTAATGCTCGCGGCATAAGGCAAAAAAACTCAATTTACTTAACAAAACTTAAAGCCATAAAACCGCTTTAAGCGATTCTATGCATCAACACCAAACTAAACCAAAATTTTTACATCTCTATACCCATCCCTAACTACGATTTCAGACCAGCTATCGACTGATAAAATATAACTAAGAACTGCCCGTAATATACATTTGTTATTCATCACTCTAGGTTTGCACATAGATCTAATTCCCAAAGAGCAGTAAAACCGATGCGCTACAACTCATCATAAACTTATAGCACTGACAAAGATAACGTATGGATAATAGCTACATAAATTCTTAGCCCAAGATATGGTAACCTAGCAAACCATTATCCAGTAACTCTTTCTCTGATTGCATCGCAAATTACAATAAAAAATAATTCGTATAGTTAAAATTCAAACCGATAAAACAAAGCAAGTGCTTGATCAAGACCAGATACAGCTTCCAAATAAAGTTTTGGCATTAAACGGTAACGTAAAGTTAACGTTGCCAGTGAGTCAAAAATACCAACACCATATTTGACCTGCAGACCGCGGGCAATATAGCCACTGACCACCACCTGAGAACTATCGCCAACCCCCTGGGTATCCAACGCTAGATTGCTGACCCCGAAAGCTTCCCCGATTTTACCTACAAGTTGTCCGCTTTGTGCAACACCCATCCCAATTAACATTGAAGTCATCATATTATTGTCGGCACCGGATCCCTCTAATCCCTGACCGCGCAATAAGTAGGATAACGCTTCCTGTTGCGATTTTATCGGATCAGAAAATACCTCTAATTTCGGCTTATCAGCCATCCCAGTTACCCGCACACCAGCAGTAACGTCATCTTCAGTGGCAGCAGGATTACGGATAGCTTCAACATTGAGATAAGGTCGATCCACCGGACCAGAGAACAATAATTGCCCTTTGCTAACGACTAAATCCTGACCATAAGCATGGAAACGACCTGATGGAATATCAATTTGACCGTTCAAACCCAGTCCTTGCTTATCCTGAACTATTTTCAAATCACCTTTAAGCTTGGCTTGCAAACCGAAAGCGCTAATATGCACATCATCCCCGACATGAACCAATAAATTGGTACTGATGGGAATAGCAGAGCTTTCAACGATGTCTGGTAACAGCTTATCGTCAAACAGAACCTCGTCGGGGGAGATCCCTACCACGCTTGACGGCAAATCTTTTACTTCTATACTCCCCCAAGGAATATCAACCTTGCCATTAAACGCAAATAACGCAGGTGTAGCCTCAAAAATAATGTCGGGCGATATATCCAAACGCACTAGTGACGGGACGGTGATTCGCACTTTATTCCCCCTAGCGCCAATATGTACGCACCATGCTTCCATACAACTCCAATCGGCGTTTCCTGATAAATGTATTTGCCCATTGGACGTGCCAATCACCGCCTGTAGTGCAGAACTAGTGCCGGTAAAATTTAAGGACAGTCGACTATCGTCAGTCATAGCGAACGGCATACCCCCCCCCTGAATGACCAGACGCTCCAGCCCCAATTGACCATAAAGCCGTGGCCTCTGGACATTCCCACCAAGCTGCAAATTGGCGTGAAGCAAACCGCTAACACACTCACCGCGCGATAGCAATGGCTTAAGCAACATAAGTGACATCCCGTTAATATTCACATTACCTAAAAGATTGCGCCGGTTTTCTGGATCTAACATCTGTACTTGTCCATTAAACTGCCCGTTGTCGGCGATCTTGATCAACCAATCAAGGATGGCCAGCCTCTTGTACAGCCCAATGTTCAACGTAATAGTATCAAACACCAATGACAAAGTTTTACTTTGCAAAGTCTGATTAATTTTTACCCTATTACCAACTAGCGATACTTTACCATTAGGCAACCCGCCACCAGCGGCCCAACGCAAATCGGCGCGACCGGTGAAGACTCCGCTGACCTGCGTATCAGCAGGCAGCAACGGTTTAAGAATCGCCAGGTCAAAATGATTCATCACCGCACTCACCTGCCCACATGCCCCAGCCTCTATATTATGAGGCATGCAAATCTGGGCATTGGAGTTTTTCCAGCAATGGGGACCAATGATAATTCTCCGTTGCAGGTTTTGATAATCTACCACCATATTTCGTGTCAGATGCCACTCCCCTAGCAATGTAGCCAAACTAGTCTGACTTAAAGCACCGTACCAACTTTGATGAGCACGGTCAAAACTCCCGTTCAGCTGCAACTGACCTGCCACCGGCTTACCCTGCATCACCAACTTCAATTGGTGCTGCTTTTCATCGCCAGTGACTGATAAAATTAACTGACGAACCGACAACATGCCTTGCTGCAACTGATCCATGTGCAACTGAACATCACCACGTATGATATCGCTGCACTGATGAACCTCTCCTTTCAGGGCTACCCGGCGGAGCATCAAATTATCCCAGCGCAAAGCGCTGGCATTGAAATCTACCAGCAGCTGCGGTGCTTTTAAATCGCCACGCAGTTTAATACTA
Source organism: Sodalis sp. Ffu (assembly GCA_024748595.1). Classification (GTDB taxonomy): domain Bacteria; phylum Pseudomonadota; class Gammaproteobacteria; order Enterobacterales; family Enterobacteriaceae; genus FFU. The sequence goes on from CP072944.1 coordinate 838,022, forward strand.
CCTTGGGCACTACCGCCGAGCCCAGGAACTGCCCCGGTAAGCACCGGCGCATGAAGCGTGGCGTCAAGCGCGAACTTATCTTTTATATCCCCTTTAACCTCCAGAGTATTATCTCCTAGCGCCAGTAAAAGTTCGGGCACTTGCCACCTTCCAGCTGAATTACCGCTCAATGAACCACGGATGGTAAACACACTTTGCTCAATGTTACCGCGAAGATCTAGCGACGGGACCTGTAACTGCCAGTTACCAGAATATAAGCTGCCAAGAATAGTCATTTTCCCCACTAACCGTGCAGGCCACGCAGGCCATTGCCCCGATGTATTCAAACCGCTCAAGGTCAACTCGCTACGCCAACTGATGGCACGTTGCCAATCGACCACCGCTGTTAAATCGGTATATCCCTCCAATACCGACAGTCTTAACCGCGACAAAATAAAGCCGTCGGTATTACCCTTGGCTTCCATAGCGATATTAACCAGCGGTGAGCTCTCCCCGCTCAGCACCGCTTTCATCGTCATCCTATAATCTCGTGCCCTACCATCCAATCTTAAAGTCATACCCTGCACCCGGTATTGCGCCTTACCAGCCAGCGGCCACTGTATGTCTTCGCTGTCCAGTACCAGCATCAAAGGCAAACCTACCTGCGATAATCTAGTCTTCAGCACCAACTGCGCACTAATGGGGCCAGAGAGATTGAGATTGATACACAATTCATCGCGTAAACCACCGCTTAGGATCATTTTAATCTTTTCTTCCTTCAATGGATCTATATGCAGAATGGTGTTGATCATTAGATTCACCGGCCACTTACCGTTCAACTGCGCGCTGCCTGATGCGTTAAACAGCCCATGTGGCGAGTTGATATCCAGCAATGTCAATTCAGCATGCTGATAGTGTGCCGACGCCTGCATGCGTAACCTGGTAATCGGTAGATTGCTCTCTCCAGTTACACACAAATTTTCCCCATCAATCCTTTCTAGAGTCAGACTAAACGGCATGGTAAAGGTTGGGACCAGTGGCAACAACGGTTTAGCAAAAAAAGCTTCCAGTGTTTGAGCAAGCGATGGCTGAGCGCGAACCCCTGCCCATTCTGCCTCTGCCTGCGTGCTGTTTTGCGACGAACGGCTGCTACCGGTACCAAATTTAATCGCTTGCGACCCAGCATTACCCCTATGATCCGCTACAAACTGTGTCGCGGTGGGAAGCACCACAAGCAATCCGGCGATACGCGTTGGTGTCACCACCAATGAGTTATCGCGGAACGTTAAGCCGCTGCTAAATTGATTGAGCATGACCGCGGTGTTATTCACCTTGACCTGAATATTATTAATAACTAAACGACGCAGAATCAGCGGATAAAACGTGGAAATAAAGCTATAAGCCTTGGATTTTCGCTGGACTACGGACGCCAGCGAACCCAATTTAGAGGTTTTAACTTTCACCGAAACATCGCGCAGCGAAAGATCATTAACACAAAACTGGCGATGCCACAAACAACCCCAATCCAGAGATAAATGGAACTCACCTGCATCAATCGTGATGCCAGGCATTTGGTAACTCAGTTGCTTCAGTGTTAAATCACGCCAACCACCACTGATCAAAGCAATCTCTAGTCCTGGCACCAAATGGGTGACGCCATTCAGAACTAAATGAAGCCCGGTGGCAGTACAAAATAAAAATACCAGCGTAGAGAATAACAGTAAAAAAACCAAGAAACATTTTTTTAAAAGGCTCATAGTTCAGGCCCCCACCCAACATAAAACTGCAACCCATGCTCGCTCTTATCAGCAATAGGAGTGGCAAAATCGAGCTTAATAGACCCTACCACTGATTGCCAGCGCACGCCGAACCCAGCACCAGTTTTAAAATTGCTCTGCTTGATATCATTTACCGCTTCACCGTCGTCGATAAACACCGCTACCCACCATTTTCCAGTCGCATTGTATTGATACTCCAGCGAGCTCGTAGCTAATTTAGAGGCTCCAGTAAGTTTTCTGGTGCCATCCAACGGCGACAAAGATTTGTATTTATAACCACGAATACTGCGATCACCACCGGCAAAAAAACGCAACGACGGTGGCACGCGTTCAAAATCATTGGCCTCGATCCAGCCCAGGTTAACACGCGCTAATAATCGGTGTTTCTCTGCCAAAGTGCGAATCCAGATATTCTGTGCTTGCAGGATAATGAAATTTACATCCGATCCCCAGGAAATATTGGATACATCAACCGAATAGCGCTGGCTATCACCCCATCTGGGCATCAACCCACCGCACTGCCGGGTGCGGTTAATGCTTATACCAGGATAAATCAACATTGTGGCGTTAGTGATATTATCCTGGGTAAAATGATCCAAATTCCAACGTAAATTGACGGCCCGATGCCAACCGCTAAAAAGATCCCAATAGCGCGCAACATTTAAAGTGGTAGAATCGGATTGTTTGCCGTTGATATCCTCATGTTTAACCCCTCCCTGCAACAAATAATATTGCTCGGATGGATCCTTAAGCCGCGGGATTTTATAGCTCAAATCGACAGTCTGCTCCAGTGCAGACAGGCTGAGTCTGGTTTCCATACTGTGCCCACGTGCATTAAGGCATGGCTTATTCCAAGTAGTTTTCACCCGAACTCCCACATCGGTGGCGTAGCCGACCCCAATTTCAATACTATTGCGAATACGTGGTGTTACCACAACGTTCAATGGTAAAATTTTGCTCTGTTTACCATGAATAAAATCCGGCGAGATCACCACCGAATTGAACCAATTAGTAGATTCCAACCGGCGATTTAGCTCCGCTAATATCTCAGCGCTATAAGGCATTCCTTCATGCACCTTAGACAAATTTTGCAGATAATCTTCACAGATTTGCGCACCATGAAAACATACCTTGCCGAAGCGATAACGCTTACCACTGTCAAAATCGATATCCCAAAAAGCCTGATAACGAGACAGCGAGACACCAAGCTGACTTTTACGAAAGCTGGCGTCAAAATACCCTTTAAGCAGCGCTAAATTAAAAAAACTACTTTTAAACTTATCATAATCACCGTGATTAAGCATATTGCCCAATAAAGATTTTCCGCGCGTTATCATCTGTTGATAGTCACTATCCTGGCAGGCATCACCACGTAAAATAATACTCACATCAGCGATCTTTACTGGTTTACCAGGATCGACACAGGTAATCAGTACGTTACAACCGCTATTGATCGCCGGATGGAAAAAAAAATCAATGGTCGGTGAATAGTAACCTAATGATCGTAATCCTTCACGTACTGCATTATCCACCCGGGTTTGAAAATGGGCGTCAGCATTAACCTCATCAGTATTAATAGTGGATAGGCGGGCACGCACATTACGATGTAGTTCGCCGCTTAGCCCTTCTACCTGCAGGCGTAGACTAGCGTATGCTGCCGGCATAAGCAGCAGAGCGCTGAGAAAGAAGTGCTTATAGCCGTACCGTACTTTCACATTGATGACCTCTGAAATTAGTTCTTTCCTAACAAAGTCTCTTCATCGGCGATGAATCAGCACCAAGTATGTATTATTATTTTATTTTTTTTACATAAAAATTACTTAACGTATATTATAAATAGCATCAGGTAATATTGTGTTTTATTGTCGGAAAAGCTTGCCAGTTAAACAACCACTGAATGGCTTATTAGCTTAAATAAGAAATTTGACAAAACGTGTACACTTCACAAACTGAAAGGCTAATAAAACGAATGGCGCGCGGTAAGTATCACACCACATCAAATGCTTAATCACTCCATGATCCATATCTTTGATGAGATGAAAGTAGCAATATTTTTAATAAGCTGCTTTGAGGGCATAGCCCTGTTTAGGCACAAGAGCGCCTATCTATCGAGAAATGTGCAGCGATCAAAAAACCCATGCTGAAATAACACGAATGACATGATTAACTTTATTGAATAAACAGAATTTATTTTAATAACGAATAAATCACTAATTTAGTGTATTACAAACAGGACCTCATCAAAAGCAAAACATTAAAAAAAGGCGTTAAATGCATTATATCCAAGATGGCCATCAGAACCTATATTGATGTTAAAAATATAGATTTTATTTTCAATTAATAAATATTTTTCCACGTTCTCTCAATAAACGGAATAAAAACGTTAAACAAACAAGCAATATCGCTCATACTTGTTCTGATGCTACTGGACTGAAATCATTTAATAAAAAAATGAAAGTAAAAGCACTACGTGGGATAATACCATAATATGACGCCATACACTCTGACCTCTCACAGAGTAATTCTAACGGATGATGAAGCACTACCTACATCCTTGTAGCAAACACATTAAACAACTATCGCCGATAGGGATTTACGATGGTATATTACGATACAATAAATAGTTATTAATTCTTTGAAGGAAGTACTGCGATAAACCAAGTAATTCCTGATAAAAATCTGGCGATGGCCAGTTACATTTAATACAAATAATTATTACTAAAATATTCTTAAATTAATTTATCTGTCATTGAGTGACTCCCTGTAAAGTTATTATTCGAAATTTATTCACATTCTCTAGTGATAAACATATCTATGCTAAGTCATTTTATTTAAGGCACATTCCATAAAACATCACCGCTTACCTGGACGAGCGTAATTTTATAAGAGCTATGGGCAAAATAAAACGTATATTGCCCCCAGTATAGTGCTGACTGCGAAAAGCACCCATTTTACTGAGAGCAATATTTAAGCTAAATGTAGAGCATAAAATTACCAGCAATACTCTGATTGGCAGTTCTTTTCCACAACACCCTCTAGTCATTGTGAATCGCGGCAACAAAAGAATAATCCATAGTGCTCCTTGTGTTTATTTAACCTGATAAGTACAATCTATGTATTAAATGCACAAATTATTAATCATAGTTCCTTGCTTCCATGGGCCATAGTGGCTATAATTAGGAGGCTAAATAATCCGTAAGGAGCATGTTATGCGTCATTATGAAATCGTTTTTATGGTTCATCCTGACCAAAGTGAACAAGTTGCCGGCATGATCGAACGCTATAGTGCTATTATCACCGGTGCTGAAGGTCAGATTCATCGCCTGGAAGATTGGGGACGACGTCAGTTAGCTTACCCGATCAACAAACTACATAAAGCCCACTATGTTCTACTGAACGTAGAATCTTCGCAGGAAGTTATCGATGAGTTGGAAACATCTTTCCGCTTCAATGACGCCGTTATCCGCAGTATGATTATGCGCGTTAAACACGCGATAACTGAAACATCCCCTATGGTGAAGGCAAAAAACGAACGCCGCGAGCGTAGTGAAAATTTTACCACTGAAACCAACGATGATTTTGATACTAGGGATTCTGAAGACTAATAAATGATAACGGCGAACCGACTGATGCTGTCAGGCATCGTATGTAGAACACCTACTCGCAAGGTTAGCCCATCAGGTGTTCCGCATTGCCAGTTCATGCTTGAACATCATTCTGTGCAGCAGGAAGCAGGGTTTTCACGAAAGGCATGGTGTCGGGTACCTGTGGTAGTTAGTGGAAAACATTTACCTAATATTATTCACCATATAACGATCGGTGCGCAAATTACTGTACAAGGGTTCATTAGCAATCATCAAGGATCCAATGGACTCAGTAAAATGGTATTGCATGCCGAGCAGATTGATTTAATGGATTCTAGAGGCTAGTTATAATGGCACGTTACTTCCGTCGTCGTAAATTCTGCCGTTTCACCGCGGAAGGCATTGTTGAGATCGACTACAAAGACATTGCTATGCTGAAAAATTACATCACCGAAAGCGGTAAAATTGTTCCAAGCCGTATAACCGGTACTCGTGCAAAATACCAACGTCAGCTATCCCGTGCGATCAAGCGTGCACGCTACCTTTCTCTATTACCATATACTGATCGTCATCAGTAATTGTTACCATTGTTCATTAAGTTTTTAACAAGGATTAAAGTAATGCAAGTCATTTTGATTGATAAAATAGCCAATTTAGGTAGTTTGGGTGAACAAGTTAACGTAAAAGCTGGATACGCCCGTAACTTTTTAGTACCCCAGGGCAAAGCAGTGCCAGCCACCAAAAAAAACATGGAATATTTCGCCGCATGTCACGCTGAATTAGAAGCTAAACTAGCTGATATTCAAGCTGCGGCCGAAAATTTTACTAAAAAAATCAATGAACTAGGCAGTATTACTATTACATCTAAAGCCGGTGATAAAGGTAAACTGTTCGGTTCTATTGGCGCCCGCGATATTGCTAACGCCATCACCGACGCAGGTATTAACGTAGTCAAAAACAAAATTCATCTACCGAATGGCGTTCTGCGTACCACTGGTGAGCATGAAATTAGCGTCCAGGTTCACCAAAAATTTTTCGCCAAACTAAATGTTATTGTGGTAGCTAAAACATCATCATAAAATTATATGAACTTTTAACCGAACCTGCAGATTGCTTAACAACTTAATGACGTATATAGTATTTTCGCTAGAAAATTTTGCGGTGAGTCACTACGGGATTTTCGGCTAAAAATAAAGAAAATATTAGTGCCAAGTCCAAATTAAAACCCCATCTCGACCAATAAAGTTTAATTATTATGCAATAAATAGATAATAAGGTACTAATTCACGCTCTGATTGGATAATTCAGCTATTGCTGTTTTGTACGACAGATTCGGGCTAGCTGCATTAGTAAACGGGCTAAAAAACTTTAATATCATAATAAAATAATCCGAAACAGAAACACTTCTTAGGCGCAAGAAGAAATATGCTGGGAAATTAATACGCTATAAATGATGGAGACCATAATACACATATTAGTCACAGTACATTATTGACTATAAAAACAGACCTTTGAGGAGAGCTTAATTGTGGCTTGACCAATTAGTGATTTCAAATTTTTTCTTATATTAAAGAAATCTTCTATGAAAATAGTTAGTATGACCTTATCTTTTTAAAGGTAAGAATAAATTCAAAAGTATAAAATGATTGAACATATCAGTAAACTTTCCCGTGATGCCGGGATAGAGATCATGCAGGTCTATGCCGGCAAACAGCAACTAAAACTAAAGCAAAAACAGGATAACTCCCCAGTGACAGCCGCTGATCTGGCCGCCCACCGGGTGATTGTAACTGGCCTCCAGGCGCTGATGCCAAAGATCCCAATTTTATCTGAAGAAAATCCCCCAGATTGGACAGTTCGTCAAAATTGGCATTGCTACTGGCTAGTAGACCCACTGGATGGCACTAAAGAATTTTTGCGCCATAATGGCGAGTTCACAGTCAATATCGCCCTAATTAAAGACGGCAAACCAATAATTGGTGTGGTATACGCACCGGCCACCGATCTGCTGTATGCTGCAGCAGATGGCAAGGCATGGAAAGTTGACTCTAATGGTAAAAAGCTGGATATCGTAGTGAAAAAATCACGAACACCGCTCGTGGTAGTCAGCCGATCCCATAACGATAATCAGAAACTGCATGATTATCTAACGAAACTAGGCAAGCATCAAACCATCAAAATAGGCTCATCATTAAAATTTTGTTTGATCGCAGAAGGAAGCGCGCAACTTTATCCACGTTTCGCCCCTACTAATACTTGGGATACCGCCGCAGGCCATGCGATTGCAATGGCGGCAGGTGCCCAAGTCAACGACTGGCAAGGGCAACCTTTAGACTACACGCCGCGCGAATCATCCCTGAATCATGGTTTTAAGGTGTCGCTATTGTAATTTACTATTATCCCACAAAGGGAAACATAAGTCCCCCTGAACAACGCTGCAGGATATTCAAGGACGAATGCCCTTGGTACGGCATGCGATTATCGTTAAAGTCCTGCTCACTATGGAATGTCCCCATATACACCCTTAAATTACCCAACTTACGCACCCGTTAGCATCGAGTACGATATTTCATTTTTTATTTTTAACTGCCATACATGGCGTACCGACGCTGCAGATAGCCCCATAATTTTAAAGCGCTGATATCTCTATCGCACTTGAAAAAACTAGCATATCCATGCTAAATAAAGTATCATCACTGCCGTCTTTTAATAAAAATCCCACGGTAATAATCTTAGCTTACATAGAAATTCAATCAGTGTTAGATTTATCTCCTTAGCCAAAAAGGCGTAGACATGTAGATATCAGTATGCTTGCATTATTAAAAGGAATAAAACTCTTAATGTCATGATAGAAATTCGATTCACAAAGACATCATTCTTATATTTGCTATTGACACTACTAAACTATAGGGCATTAGTGAAGATGAATTAAGTAACAAAACACACTATTAAGAAAGCTTTTGTATCTAAAGCGCAAACTCCATGTAACGGTTATATACCATAACACATGACATCAACCGCTCATTACTTCCTATAAGAAGTAATGTAACAGATACAAATACACTACCTGGTAGTTTATAAACATACAAAAAATTAAGCAGTACCTAATTAATCTTTAATAAAAAATAATGACCAGGAAAAAACTGACTACGTCAAAGCTCTTTTGCGCAGATATAGCTATATCATGAATAAAACAGCTATAGTATATAGACTAGCTCACGATGTTCTCAAGTAGGCTAATGCCTTATCCAAAAAAACTTATTACAACAACGTAATGACGTTCATAGTCACTCACAAGCATACTCGGATCACAAACGACCCTCCCACTGACCTACGCAGAAACAGCTCACTTATCAATCATAATCTAGCGATAACATATAGGTATACGCCAACCTTGCGATTAAAACCCACTGAGGCGATGCAAGGAAATAGCAACGTGTACTCAAGATATGCATTTAATTTTTTTAATACGCTGCCGCATAGCTTCGAATAGACAAACCCCAACGGCTACCGATACATTGAGAGAAGAGACATAGCCAAGCATGGGAATGCTAATAAGCTCATCGCAATACTCCTTGGTCAACCGTCGCATCCCTTCACCTTCGGCGCCCATCACCAGCACCAATGGACCAGTCAATTTGCTTTGAAAAAGCTGGTGAGACGCCTCACCAGCAATACCAACAACCCACACATTGTGCTCTTGCAACAAACGCAATGTGCGCGCCAAATTAGTGACGCGAACTAACGATACCGTTTCTGCCGCACCACTGGCAACCTTTTTAGCAATAGAATTTAGATGCGCAGATCGATCCCGAGGCACAATCACTGCATGCACGCCTGCAGCATCAGCACAACGCAGACAGGCCCCCAAATTATGCGGATCTGTAACGCCATCCAGCACTAACAATAATGGCGTAGCATGTTGCATTAGCAAGGACGGTAGATCGTTTTCCTGGAATTGACGTCCTTTGCGCACCCATGCAACAATCCCTTGATGCACCGCACCCTCGACTTTTTGATCCAACCACTGACGGTTGACAAGCTGAATGGCGATACCTGCCTGCTCCAGCTGCTTAATCATTGACTGCAAGCGTCGGGCTGCGTGCCCTTTAAGAATATAAACATTAAGAAAACGTTGAGGATCACACGCTAGCAAAGCCTGCAAAGCGTGGATACCGTAAATAATTTCACTCATAAAGATTATCTTTTAAATAGGCTGTAACGACATCAATTATTCTTGCTAGCTGATGAATTTCATAATCGCCACAGAAACTAATCACTCACATTACCCTATCGCATCAACTTTTTCACCTACAGCGTGTTTTGGCGCCAGAGTTTTTTTGGATGACGATCCTCCTCGGCCGGTGCAACCGATTTCGAGAACGTTTGTTCTGCCAAACTACCCTTTCCTCCCTGTGGACTGTTTTGAACAATACCGCGCTGACATCGATGCGTCGACTTATCGCATCCTTTGTCTTTTGCTGAATGGAATGCACTGCTCAATTCAAAATTAACCGACGACTTTCAGCCACCATGGCGACCCAGCGCTTTACCGTCATTACCACTTCGTGCCATCTGTTTTTGACGATTACGCTCAATTTTTCTGGCGCCACATGGCTGATGACGGTTTGAAATCAGCGAAAAATCGATCTTACGTTCATCCATATGCACTTTTTCAACACGGATTTGCACAGCATCGCCCAATCGATAAACCCTACCGCCAGATTCACCAATCAATCGCTGACCAACATTATCATATTGATAATAATCATTATCCAATGATGAAACATGCACCAATCCATCTATAAACAATCCGTCAAGCCTAACAAAGAAGCCAAAACCGGTGACGCTGGTAATTATACCGCTAAATACCTCTCTGACATGATCCTGCATAAAGTCACACTTCAACCAGTCGGCCACATCGCGGGTTGCTTCATCAGCGCGGCGTTCACTCATTGAACACTGCTGACCAAATTTTAGCATCTCTTCTAGTTTATAATGCCAGCCACCAGTGAGGGTAAAAGTACGGCAATCCGCTTCGCTTTTTTGCCGACCGAGCAAATATTTTATCGCTCGGTGCAGTATCAAATCTGGATAACGACGGATAGGCGATGTGAAGTGAGCATAGGCTTGCAACGCCAGGCCAAAATGACCGCGATTTTCTGGATCGTAGATCGCCTGCTTCATGGAACGCAACAGCATAGATTGCAACATTTCATGATCAGGCCGCCCGGCAACTTGGTTCATCATATCGGCATAATCCCTAGGCTCCGGCTTACTACCACCGCCCAGGGTCAGACCCAGCTTGCTTAACACAGTGCGCAATGAAATAATATGGTCGTTACTTGGCCGATCGTGAACGCGATACAGAGCCGGTTCTTGATTTTTTTCGACAAAACGCGCTGCGGATATATTCGCCAAAATCATGCATTCTTCAATCAGCTTATGCGCATCGTTACGCGTTATCGACTCTATACGTTCGATACGATGCTCTACATTAAAAATAAACTTAGCTTCTTCTGTTTCAAACACAATACCGCCGCGTTGATCCCGCGCTTGCTCCAGTGCTTTATACATTTCATGCAAATGAGTCAACGACTTTATAAGCGGAGCATAATGATCGCTCAGCGCTTTATTTCCCTGCAAAATCTGCCAGACCTTGCTATAAGTCAGGCGCGACCGCGAATTCATCACCGCTTCATAGAATTTATAGGAAGAAAGACGACCCTGAGCGGAGATAGTCATCTCACACACCATGCATAATCTATCCACCTGCGGATTTAATGAACATAGACCGTTAGAAAGGACTTCCGGCAACATCGAAATCACTTGGGTAGGAAAATAAACTGAGGTGCCCCGGTTGCTCGCTTCGTTGTCCAACGCTGTATAAGGACGCACATAATAACTGACGTCAGCAATGGCCACCCATAAGCGCCAACCGCTTCCGCTTTTTTTTTCACAGTAAACCGCATCATCAAAATCGTGCGCATCCTCACCATCTATGGTGACTAGAGGCAACGAACGTAAATCGATACGCCCACTTTTATCCTGTTCCAGCACCTCTTTTTTTAGTCCACCAAGCTGACGTTTGATTTTTGGTGGCCAGACGTAAGGAATATTATGAGTACGTAGCGCAATATCCACCGCCATACCAGTGCCCATATTATCCCCGAGCACCTCCACCACTTTACCCATTGCTTTCGTGCGACGGCTAGGTCGCTGGGTAAGAGCAACTACAACCACGAAACCTATATGCGCACCCTGGGTTGCTTCAAACGGGATCAGAATATGAAAACTGAGGCGGCTATCGTTCGGAACGACAAAGGCGCTATCCACATCGATAAAAAAACGACCGACGATCTGACTGGTCTTAGGTACCAGCACCCGCACGATGCGCGCCTCTCTACGGCCTTTACGGTACGCTCCCTGTGGCTGCGCCATCACTACATCACCGTGGATGACCATTTTCATTTGATCCGTGGAAAGATAATAATCGTCTTTACTGCCTTCAACCCGCAGAAAACCAAAGCCGTCACGGTGGCCGATAACCGTCCCGCGCAACAAATCCAAACGTTCTGGTAACGCATAGCATTGTCGACGCATAAAAATCAACTGTCCGTCCCGCTCCATGGCGCGCATGCGGCGACGCAGTCCTTCTAATTGCTCCTTTCCGCAAATATCTAGTTCCTGTACCAACTCTTCACAACTAGCTGGCGTTTCTCTTTTTGCTAGATGAGCAAGGATAAATTCACGGCTTGGGACCGGAAATTCATATTTTTCTGCCTCTCGTTTCAGAAAGGGATCTTTTAACATTGTGTTATCTCCATAAATGTCTGAAACAGATATGCTTATACTGATATATTATACTAGCAAAAATTTCTAGAACGGCGTTTCAGCAATCATGCCCACCACATTAATTTATAGCGTGATGCTATAAACAAGACCTACAACTGCGGCAACACCTGTTTCAAACAGCAGGGAAAATTAATACGCCTTGTTACGTATTACAATTTTTCCGCTCTTGAGTAACTGCTTCAATATCGTTATCTGGCAAGAACTTCATGCTACGAATAGAAGCCCCTATAAATAAAAAAAATATTAATAATAGAGTAATCCTTGAGAACACAAAAAGACTATCAAACTTATCTAGCAACTTTAAGGATAATCTTGATGAAAGCAAGATAACTTTACTTATTAAAAAATAAAAAATAAACCGGACGTAGCCCGGTTTACTCCGCTTTTTATTTTTCTATCTTCCTACCACGTTTAAACATCAAATGGATCACGTAAAATTATAGTTTCGCTACGATCCGGACCCGTTGAAATAATATTTACTGGCACTCCGGTGACCTCTTCAATGCGCTTAATATAACGACGAGCAGCTTCCGTCAGTTTATCGAAAACTTTGACACCAAAAGTGCGTTCACTCCAACCCGGTAAAATTTCATAGACCGGATCAATACCTTCCCAATTTTCCGCCACAAGAGGCGTAATTTGAACTACACGGCCATCGGCCATGCGATAAGCGGTGCAAATTTTTACCTCTTTCAGGCCATCCAGCACATCTAGCTTGGTCAAGCAAAAACCAGAAAGGGAGTTAATTTGTACCGCACGGCGCACCGCTACCGCATCCAGCCAACCAATACGTCGGCGACGACCAGTCGTAGCGCCGAACTCATTCCCCTTAGCACACAGAAATTCGCCGGTATCGTCAAATAGTTCAGTGGGAAACGGACCAGCACCGACGCGGGTGGAATAAGCCTTGACAATGCCTAGCACATAGTTCACATGGCGCGGCCCTAGACCAGAACCGGTAGCTACCCCCCCTGCAGTCGTATTGGAGGATGTCACGTAAGGATAGGTCCCATGATCAATATCCAACAAAGTGCCTTGAGCACCTTCAAACATGATCAGATCACCTCGTTTACGAGCGCGGTCCAGCAATTCAGTAACGTCAACCACCATATCCGTCAGAGTATCCGCCACTGCCATGGTATCCTTTAGCACAGTCTGATAATCAATTGCTTCAGCTTTATAATAGTGCACTAACTGAAAATTATAGTAGCCCATCACTTCCTTTAACTTGACGGCAAAAGTTTCTTTGTCAAACAGGTCACCGACACGCAGTGCCCGCCGCGCCGCTTTATCTTCATAAGCCGGGCCGATACCGCGTCCTGTAGTGCCAACAGCTTTAGCCCCGCACGCCTTCTCGCGTGCTACGTCCATCGCAATATGATAAGAAAGAATAAGCGGACAGGCTTCTGAAATCAACATACGCTTGCGTACCGGGATACCCCGAGATTCTAATTCACCCATTTCTTTTATTAAAGCGACAGGCGATAACACCACACCATTAGCAATGATACTGATAACGCTTTCACGCAAAACACCAGATGGTATCAAATGAAGAACAGTTTTTTCACCATTGATAACTAAAGTATGACCGGCATTGTGTCCGCCTTGATAACGAACAACATATTTAGCTCGCTCGGTTAGCAGGTCAACGACCTTTCCTTTACCTTCGTCACCCCATTGGGTGCCCAGTACAACGACGTTTTTACCCATCTATTAAATTCAACCAAATTGCTTAAAAATGGATTCTACCATCTCAATCCACGGCTTTCAGTACTTTTCGCGCGGATTAGCATTGTTTTTTACACCATGATCAGGATCATATACCTATTAAGCAACATCATTAATCATAGATAATACTATAGGTAACCAATAAACATCCCCACCAGAGTAGCATTGCAATAATATTTTCGATTATTGCAATCTCGTCAATAATTTTGATCAGCCAGCCGACGAGATACAACATTTAGCCCAAGCCATTCAAGAAACAGCACCAAATTTAAATGTAGTGCTTAACATAAAAAAGGCAACTAGCGTGATGGTATCTCATTTACCCGACTGTCGATAACAACGGCCAACTACGGTATCTCCCGGTGATTTCATGAAGCGGAAGAAGTCACTTTCCGGACTTAATACCATAATATCGTTGTTACCACTGAAACTATTTTCGTAAGCACGCAAGCTGCGGATAAAGGCGTAAAACGACGGATCTTCACTAAATGCGTCAGCATACAGCTTAGCGGTTTCCGCATCTGCATCACCGCGAATAATCAAGGACTGACGCTCTGCCTCAGCCAGAGTGCGCGTTACTTTATAATCTGCTGCGGCACGCAGCTTTTCAGCCTCTTCCTGACCCTGCGAACGGTGACGGCGGGCAACCGCTTCACGCTCCGCACGCATGCGTTGATAAATAGCATCCGAAACTTCAGTCGGCAGGTTGATCTGCTTTATTCGAACATCCACAACTCTGATACCTAACGCTGCCATACTGTTCGGATTTACCGCCAGCTGCGGGCCATTGGTTTCACGTTCCACGCGGGCAGCAACAGATGCGATAACGTTATCTGCCGCAGTCGCTGTAGGCTCATCATCCCCTCCTGAAGTACCATTATTCAGCGCCTCACGAACATCGGTCATCAGTTGATTGCGGGAATCAGTGACAATTCCTTTCACGTCCAACCTCCCCAGCTCCGAACGCAGACGATCGGAAAATTTACGTTTCAACAATATCTCAGCCTGCGACACATCTCCACCGCCGGTTGCCAGATAATAGCGGCTAAAATCACTGATACGCCACTTAATATAGGAGTCAACAATTAAATCTTTTTTTTCCATAGTGACAAAGCGATCGGCTTGATTTTCCATGGTCTGAATACGCACATCAAGATTTTTTACTGTTTCGATAAACGGAATTTTCATATGCAGCCCAGGATTATAAATCAACGGCTTATTATCAATATCACGCAATACTTTACCAAAACGCAATACGATACCACGCTGGCCTTCCTGCACAACGAATAATGACGCGTACAGTACCATCATCACCATGATCGCAATAAGCATTAAAGGCTTACGCATCTTACTCCCTCCCTTTGCGAGTAGTATCGTCACGCTGTGCGTTAGCCCGACGTTGATCTATTGTCCCACAGGTGTTACCTACGGGCGTGGCAGCAGTACCAGAACTACTATTACCGCCAACAGCAGGCAACCGCAAGAAACTAAGGGCATCACTACTATGACGATTTTTATGATTGTCGACGTATTGATTCCGCAGCATTTGATCGAACGGCAGTACCATCAAATTATTTCCACCTTTTTCATTAACTAAAACTTTGCGTGTATTGCTCAAAACACGTTCCATTGAGTCAATGTAGAGACGTTCGCGGGTAATTTCCGGCGCCACTTTATACTCCGGCAGCACCTTGGCGAAGCGTTGCACTTCACCCTGTGCTTCCAATACAGTGCGCGCCTTGTAGGCGCGCCCTTCCTCTAGAATGCGCTGCGCCTGACCATTGGAACGCGGCTGCACCTCGTTGGCGTAAGCTTCAGCTTCGCGGATATATTGCTGTTCATTCTCACGCGCAGCAATGGCATCATCAAATGCTGCCTTTACCTCTTCCGGCGGTCGCGCCGCCTGAAAGTTTACATCCAGCAAAGTAATTCCCATATTGTAAGGATGGATAATATCTTCTAACACTCGCTGGGTATCACTGCGCACAACCGTACGGCCTTCTGTCAAAATACGATCCATAGTGTATTTACCGATGACCCCGCGAAGGGCACTGTCCGTAGCTTGCCGCAGACTACCATCGGCGTTGGTGACGCTAAAAAGGTAACGTTCTGGATCAGTCACGCGATACTGCACATTCATTTCCACGCGAACCACGTTCTCATCAGAGGTTAGCATCACACCGGAAGCTGCCAGTTCCCGCACCGATTCCACGTTAACCGCAATCACAGTATCAATGAAGGTAGGCTTCCAGTTTAGGCCAGGCTGCACCAAATGATTAAATTTTCCGAAGCGGAGCACCACACCACGTTCAGCCTCTTTAATAGTATAAAAACCACTACCTGCCCAAATGATCACGATAACTGCTACCGCTGGTACAATATAACGACCACTTTTACCCAACGAGCCTGTACCACCTCCTCTACCACCTTTACTGCCAAACCAGCTTAGCTTACAGCTAAGCTTACGGAAAATATCATCCAAATCGGGAGGACTGTGTTCACGTCTACCTTTATTATTTCCTCCAAAACTACCGCTGTTATTATTGCTGCTCCCCCACGGGTCGCGCTCATGTCCGTTATTACCGGGATGATTCCACGCCATGTTTTAGCTCCATATTTTATTTTCATTAAATATTCTTCGGGCTTTGAATTCCCAAAGGACGTCAGGCAAAAAATTATAGTCTACCAACGCTATTTCCTAATTTATATAAACGATATCAATCAGCAATGGCTAAACTAATGACTAACCCAACTATGCTATCGTCCTCAATACATCTTCTTTCATAGACTTTAAAACTAACAAAAATAATAGTCAGCTGACTGATAGCAAGAACTAAAAAACCCAGCTAGTATAGGGCGATTCCAGTTAACTGCTAACATTATTCATCGCGGATACTACTTTCGCCTATTTAGCGGGAAAGGCTATACCCTCACCACCGATCCGATTCTCCTTACTTTATCGCGATCAATGCGCGATATAACATTTTTCAACTAGTCAATTTTATTGATTACCAGCAGCGATGCTTTAAACAAATGCTACAATCAGATCCTGGGCCCATGGTGAATAGAATTCACCGTATCCGCCAATACCATACCAGTATCACTGATACTGATACCTCTAAGCGTTGAATCGAAAATGGCAAAAAATGATCTGCCGAATAATACCAACTTCACGGTCATGAAATTAAACAATGTAAGTTTACCAACGTTGATATATCCCACCAACGAAATAACTGAGTATAAAATTATGCAGCTGAACCAATGCAACTTACCCCAATGTGTACAAGCAAACTTAAGCGAAAATATCAATGATGTTTAACCGCCTAATACACAATAACAACCTGCACAGGCACTCACGATACAATCCCAGAAGATAAAGCATGATTAAAAAAGCACCGACACCATACGGTTTTTCCGCCTTAGAGGGCCAAGTTATTTCTCATCACAATAAAATATTTTAAGCGCTGATACTGCATGCAGTTGACAACTTGCAAAACAACCGTGCCTAGGTGCAAGAAACCAGAAATGCAAACTTCTACAGATTTTCATATCTTTACCTTACGAAAATATAAACTAGAAATAGTCAACATGGATACGCACCACTCAGCATCATCACTTTACCAGCTACGACGATTGCGAAACAGGAGTGCTCCCATGATGATAATTATTGGGGCCACTGCCACTTGAATTGTTATTATGATGCAACACGGTACGAGACGGTACAACAGTAGAGATGGCGTGCTTGTAGACCATCTGGTTGACCGTGTTTTTTAGCAAAATGACAAACTGATCAAAAGATTCAATCTGACCCTGGAGTTTAATACCATTCACCAAGTAAATAAAAACAGGAACACGTTCCCGACGCAATGCGTTCAAAAACGGATCTTGTAAAGATTGCCCCTTAGCCATCTCTATATTTTCCTTAATGTGCTTGTTGTTTATGACAAGAACCATATGGCTCTAAATAAATATAATTGATGTAAAAAAAAGCGCATTCAGTCCTATCAATTGTACACAATATCACTCATTCTATACACTAAGAACCTGTAATATGCTATTAAGAGCGACGGTAAGATTACTATCCAGCCAGTGAATACCTGGCCAACACCGCAACCAGGTAATCTGACGTTTGGCAAGCTGTCGTGTAGTGCAAATCCCACGAAACACCATGTCATCATAATCGATCTCGCCGGCTATATATGACCACATTTGGCGATAACCGACGCAACGGATGGATGGCATGTCCTTGTGAAGATCAACACGGGAGAAAAGCATACCAACTTCGTGCTCAAAACCTGCGGCCAATATTTGATGAAAGCGCTGTTCAATACGATGATGCAACAGTGCACGCTCCAAAGGAGCGATAGCGAATTGATGCACCCGATACGCTAGAGCCTCACCAGATATTTTTATTAATTCCGTTAAAGTGTTACCTGAAACAAAAAAAACTTCCAGTGCCCTCAACAATCTCTGTAGATCATGAGGATGAATACGCTTTGCCGCAATTGGATCAATTTGTTGCAATTTCCGGTGCAGCCCTCCCCATCCAATTACCGCTGCCTTTCGTTCAATACGCGTGCGCACTTCAGGATCTGCTGAAGGCAAGGGGGATAATCCTTCTAGCAATGCCTTAAAATAGAACATAGTTCCTCCTACCAGCAACGGTATACGACCAGCCGCGGTAATTTCTGCAATTGCATTAATTGCATCACGACAAAAATTTGCTGCTGAATAAACCTCAGCCGGATCGCGGATATTTATTAATCGATGCGGTGATATAGCTAGTTCTTCAGCGCTGGGCTTAGCCGTACCGATATCCATACCACGGTAAATCAATGCAGAATCAACGCTGATAACCTCCAGCGGTAACTTCTGACACAATGCCATTGTTAACGCGGTTTTACCAGAGGTAGTAGCCCCCATCAGAAAAATGACCGGAGGACAGAGGTATTTTGTCGACTCAGTCATGATTTAAAGCCTTTATCGCGACCTCTAAATTAAGTATGACTAAAAGATCATCGGGTGGAGTTTTTACCCACTGCGGACAAAACCGCTCCACCTCGGCAAGCAATTGTATCGCCCGATCATGGCTCCAAGCGCTCGACTCACGGTTCAATCGATAAGCAAGCCATGCAGCAACCTGACGGTGCGTTACATGCACTCTATCGTACAGGTAGCCTAATAGTTTTGGAATTAAGTTTTGTAAATTTTGTTCGCGTAATAGTAAAGGTACTGCACTCAGTATCGCCTGATGTTGACGGGCCTGTAAAACAATCCCCATCTCCTGCAACAAACCTTGGTGGCTTTTCAGTGCGACGACTTCCTCCCTGTTTAACATCATGCGCAACGGAATTAGAAGAGGCTGAGCGCACAAGATATCACCAGCAGGCGTTAGTTGACGTTCGGTCAAGTAGCGCTCTGCTACCGGCAACGAAAGTAAGGCCAAGCGCCCAGACGACTCCAACAACGCATAGCAAGGAGGGCAGAGAGTTAGCACTCGACCAAAACTATGCGGAACATCAGACTCCGTCCCCAGCGGTGTGCTTAATGACCCCTGAGCTTTGACTGCAAAAACGACGTTACCATCAGGCGACGCCAATATGCCCACTTTTTTCTTTTTTTCACTATCACCGCAGCCAGCGATTACCGGACAGCTGCTCTTCACTGGCGGATGCTGAGCACAAATATCACGCTGCTCCGACGCAGAAATTTGCAAGGAATCAGACTGTATGACTTGCCTATATATATCATCCTTTTTATAATGATCACATACACCCAAGGCATCTCTGAACGCGGCCTCATGACCAACGGTAGCCGACAGTAAAAAGTGATTGCACCCAGACGCTTGGCGATTTGTCAGCGTCCGTTTAACCGCCGCTGGCTCATCATTAAACAGTCGTGGTGCAACGCTTTGCTGCAAAGCAGCAATCACCGCCTGATAAACAAAATCATGCACTAACCGCGCTTGGTGGAAACGGACAGCATGCTTGGTTGGATGCACATTAACATCAACTTGATGTGGATCTACATCCAAAAACAAAACAAAAACTGGTTGCTGCCTTCCCGTCAACTCCTTCTGATAAGCTTGACGAATAGCGTGATTGATAAGTTTATCGCGCACCATACGCTGATTAACATAGCTATACTGCATATCAGGTAAATTACCGCCGACAGGATCCGCAACCCAACCACGAATAGCTAAATCTCCGTGCTGCCAAGAAATCGCTAGCGCCCGTTCAACAAATGCCCGCCCACATAGGCTGCTTAGCCGCCTTAAATATTGATTTTGCTGGTTCACAGCCCGATATTGACGCACAGTCTTACCATTGTGCTCCAGGATAAACGTAATGTCGAAGAATGCCAGGGCAATACGACGAATGAGTTCGGCGATATGGCCGAACTCAGTCTTTTCTGTACGCATAAATTTACGGCGCGCTGGCCTATTATAAAATAGATCTAACACTTCCACAGTGGTGCCCACCGGATGGGCTGCCGGCTTCAGCGTAACAGTCATATCGCGCCCCTCAACATAAACCTGCCAAGCTTCACTCTGCTTGCAGGGCAGCGAAGTCAGGGTCAAACGCGAGACTGAACTGATGCTGGCCAACGCTTCACCACGAAATCCCATTTTAGTAATACATTCAAGATCGTCGATACAAGCAATTTTGCTGGTAGCATGGCGGGCTAGTGCCAACGATAGTTCCTCTTTATCAATGCCACAACCATTATCGCGAATACGAATCATTTTGGCCCCACCATGCTCAATCTCGATATCGATGCGGGTTGCGCCAGCATCGAGGCTATTTTCTACTAGCTCCTTGACCACAGATACAGGACGTTCCACCACTTCTCCGGCTGCGATCTGATTTGCTAATTGTAGCGGCAGTACCTGAATCCGCATAATGCTAAGTTTCTCTGTAGTTAAACGGTCGGAATGATCAACGTCTGCCCCAGTATAACGTTGCCAGACTTCATATTATTGGCACGCATTATAGAAATGGCAGATACTCCGTAATGGGAAGAAATGGCGCTCAATGTATCGCCGCGCACCACTTTATGACAATACGGTTTTACAGCTGCATACGTCCGAGCTAACGTGGTGCAATTCGCTGGAATACGCAACCGCTGGCCGCTCCAAATGCCATGTTTTTCCAGCTTGGGGCTAAGTTGCAGAGGATGCGCTAGAAAATAAGCACGCAATCCCAGATATATGGCGTTAGCAATTTTTTTTTGGTAGGCGCTATTACCTAGTAACCGAGCCTCCTGTATATTACTGATAAAACCTGTTTCCACCAGTAGCGACGGAATATCAGGCGAACGCAATACGCCTAGACTAGCGTGTTCTGGCAGGCGTTTATGCAGCGCACCGATATTTTGCAACTGACACAGCACCTTCAGCGCAATGTCATAACCCACACGCTGAGAATGCCCAAACTGCAGATCCAGCACCGCCTGACTTAAATAAAGATCGGCCTGGCTATTGGCCAGCAGATCGCCCGCCCCCCCGAGCAATTCTGACTGTTTTTCATGCTGTTCTAGCCAATTAGCCATTTCGCTATAAGCACGCCGATTGGACAATACCCAGACCGAAGCGCCGCTAACGCGGCGGTTGGGCGCAGCATCGGCATGGATAGACACCAACACCCTGGCACCTTTTTTACGTGCCACATCAGACCGTCCCATCACAGAAATGAAATAGTCGCCGTCACGGGTCAGAACCGCTTTGAACATAGGATCGACGTCAAGCAACTCTTTCAACTGCCTGGCTATGGCAATTGTAACATTTTTTTCATGCAATCCATTCGGGCCTGTGGCTCCCGGATCTTTGCCGCCATGACCGGCGTCGATAGCAACCACCACCGTCTCGGTGACCGCCGGAATATGCTTGCGTAACACAGGTACAGAAGCCGAGTTCTTCGCCATCCTCACTGTATTGGTAAAAGAATTTTTTATTTTCGAGTCGGGAAACGATGCCGCATTAAATGCCTGCTCGGCAGCAAACGATCTCCCTATTGCATGTGTATAGATAAGCTGTTGCTCCGTAGCGGTTATCACCACATTGTAACCCCTGACAACCTGCTGTGTCATAGCCTGGACACGCGATTTACCTGTCAGCTCGAAGACTATACGTACACTTCGCTTATCTACTGGCGTACTGGTACGGATGCGTTTGATTAAATTTCCGCCGCTAAAATTGATCGGTAATCCCTGCACTGGATCACTTTGGTGAATATCCATCACCACCCGCTCTGGATTATGCAACAAAAAAAAAGCATATATCGGCACAGTATCAAAGCCTAATGTCACTATTGATCTACCGACGCTGTTAACCACATTAATATCACTGAGCGTTGCCGACGATGCATCTCCCATAATTAAATACATTAACAACACTAAAATTATTTTCGATTTCAGCATCAATGAGATCCTTGTAGTGCTTATAGCTCAACCAGAATCCGTGCACCAAGGGTGCTAAAAGCTTTTGCCTCTGCCTGCCGCCCTTCATCTTGATAATTCAAAATCACCGCAATATCGGCGGCCGGCAAGAAACCTGCCCCGAGCTGAGGCCACTCCACCAAACAAAAAGCATGGCCATCAAAATAATCACGCGTCCCGATAAACTCTAATTCCTCCGCATTAGTCAGACGATAACAATCAAAATGATAAACGATCCAATGCGGTAACACGTACGACTCGACCAAAGTGTAAGTGGGACTTTTCACGTTTCCCATATACCCCAAACCCCGCAGAAATCCCCGGCAAAAAGTAGTTTTACCAGCACCGAGATCCCCGTAAAGATAAATCACACAAACCTGCCAGCAAGTGGCGGCCAGGCTCGCACCTAGAGCAATAGTTGCCCCCTCATCCGGCAATGGTATTACAAGTTTTTCCATACTCTAGTATCTATGGGATATACTCAGAATTCACAAATTAATCAAACCTGCAATTACATCTATGGCCAACAACCTCGAATTCAAACTTCACTGAATAAATTTCTACACGGCGCCGATCCTTATTTCTTATTAGTATACTACTAGATAGTAGATAATAGACGGTCATTATTTAAAGGTTGTTCACACCACTCGTCTGGTAAACAATCTAGCTGAGTTTCAATGTTCCTCACATAGGCCCAGTTGTTCCATAGCTGAACATAGTTAGCCGTCACTTTATTCGTGACATAGCGTCTATCTTACCAAAAGCTTATTGCTGCTACCCAATTTAATACTTATTATTTCTTGTTATGTTAAAATTTAATTGGCCAGCACCTGATTTTATCAGCATTAGCTTTCTTGCCGCAGACCACCTCAAGGAAGTGGTCAACAAGCTGATTTCTTTAAAACAAAAAATAGAATGTAACTACTAACTAATTAGTGATTATTTTAAACTTTTTAGCATATTTTTGCATGATGATTGCTCTAGATACAACATATTTTCTGACTTTGTGTTATGATTGTTTATTTACTTTTACTAAAAAACTTCAACCCAGTATCCTCAATAGCACGTATGAGCAATGTCGTCCGCATATTGCTTGTTTACTAATGCAAGTGTAGGAAACATTCATTTAACTAAAAAAATGGAATGTAGAATACTGTTATCATGGCCATATATAAATAATGTACTGTAGATCTTTTCTAAACGATATTATCAGCTCGGATCCAGACAACCTTGAGTAAAATCTTCGACTATAAGGTAAATAACCTGGACCTGGATAAGAGACTTATATCATTCATCCAATTTTAATGATTTTAAATTTCTGCTTTACCTTAGAGAAAATTTATTTAGAAAGTAAATAGTCTACTTTTTTATTAAATATACAAAGGCAGCTAACAGTTCAGACTCACAGCACAAACAGATGCTGTGAGCAATTAAAAATTATCCCATGATATTCGAAGATAATTGAGCCAAAAAATGGATAGTGAATCAACACTCATGGCTGTATATACAATACAGATTTAATCAAGTAATCGTAACAAAAAACGCCAGCACTAAATGTATAGTTTATCGAAAAATTTCTCTTTCTTTATTAGATAGCTACAAATAAATCAAATTAATTCCGACCAAAAGAGATTAAAAACACAATGAGTTCATGCATTGAGCATCACATGCAGATAGCACCAAATACAAATTTTTCTGACTACTCACAGTATTAAAATTTTTATCTCAACATCAGTACTATGATAGCAATCTACAAACAATGTATGCTGCTCGTACTTTAAGCGATTTATTCTCTTATACCAAGCAACTATGAGTAATTAACAAAACTAAAAATCAGTGAACCGAGTTTGATAAAAGCATTATCATCTACTCTCCTAATTTTTTTAAATTTTGCTTTAAAATTAAAGTTAATAATTACCCTGCATTTAAAAAAGTTTGATTTATTTAACAAAGCTAATCATTTGATAATAATTATGCTACGGTATATCATCAGACTCGAATCGAATGACAACATCAAAAATGTTGCTTATACGACGTCGATCAAATCAAATTCTGAGCTCGTAACTCGAGTTTTAGATAAGCATAAAAAATAGGCGCCGCAACCAATCCCTCAAGTCCAAATGCGGCCTCGAACACTAACATTGCTAAAAGCAACTCCCAAGATTTCGCCTTGATACGGCTACCGATAATTTCCGCATTAAGAAAATACTCAAGTTTATGAATCAGGATTAAGTATGATATCATGATTCCACCTATCGTCAGAGAAATAGAAAGGGCCGAAACAATGATCATAAAGTTAGAGAACAAATTGCCAATAATTGGCATCAGGCCAAAAATAAAAGTAGCAACAATCAGCGTCTTGCCCAACGGCAGATGTACCCCAAACATCGGGAATAACACCAAAATCATGATGGCAGTAAGCAACGTATTCACCAACGCCACTTTGATTTGAGCAAACACGATATTACGAAATGCCTGAGAAAGATAGTGCATACGCTCCAACAACTGACCAATGAAATAGGTGTTACAGCCTGAAGATTTATTGAGCGATATCGTCCCACCAATGATAAGGCCGATAAAAAGGGTGATAAGCCCGTGCAAAAAGGTGCGACCCATATTACGAATAAGAATTAAATTAGACTCAACCAAAGCAACAATTTGATCTTTCAGCTCCTCCGCGCTTTCCGGCAGAAAAGGGGGAAGAAAATCAGGAAGGCGACTCTTCATATCGGAGAAAATACGGTTGGTTTCAGTAGTAATATCGATATCCCAATGGATGTCCGATGTAAGAAAACTTATTAGACTAACGATACAAAGCGTCATAGCAATTACGACAAATGCGGCAATCAGAGTAACAACCACCCAACGAGCACGACCGCTGCCGACAAAACGCTCGAACCATGGCGTAAGCGAAATAATCACTTCATAAGCCAAAAACCCCGCGATAAAACAGGGAAATAGATGCAATGGAATAATTAAGGCAATAAATAAAAACATCAACAAATAAGAGATCGCTTTTAGCCATATCTCACTTATAGTCATTTTATCTTCCTTTTTTATTCTTATTTAAATGCTAGCATTAAACAGCTATAACGATGATACCCCGTCAATTTTTACACTGCAGATCAATATTTATCTCACTAGGCTTTAACCACGTATTTACCCCTTCGCCCGTAAAGCTCACAATGTCGATTGTAGCTACAGATTGGCTAAAAATTTAAAATCTTGTAATGCTCGCAACATCAGGCAAAAAATTTGCTTGATATGTCAATACAATTGAAATACCAGGCAGCAAGACTAAAACTCCACCGAACATCAGTAAGTCATACTTGATAAACGGCTTCGGTGAGCTTACCAATTAATAATTTAAATTTTTGCTTTGAAATAGAAAATTTTTCTAAAAAATTAGTGATCAACACTTTATTTTTAGAAAAAATTAAATTTATTCAAAAACCCATGGACCGAACTATAATCGCTCTTAAACGGTTGCAAGAGCGGTTAGAAATGGATCGTACCACGTCTAATACTCGCTTTTAGGATATACTAAAAATCATATTATAAGCAGGAGGACTGCTTCTTTTGCAGCTAGATTATATCCTTTTCATCATTAACTGCTTGAAACATCCCTAACTTATCCCCATCTGTTCATCATCATTGTCTTTAGCTATGCTTGGTAGTTATTTGGGTTGAGGTAATAAACATGAAAAAACAAGAAATCCGCGTATTCCAATCGGAAGTAAAGCAACTGCTTAATTTGATGATACATTCACTTTATTCCAATAAGGAAATTTTTTTGCGTGAACTGATATCCAACGCATCGGATGCAGCGGATAAATTGCGTTTTCATGCGCTATCGCAACCTGATCTATATGAAGATGATTGCGAGCTGCATGTACGCCTTTCT
The DNA here is from genome assembly GCA_024748595.1 of Sodalis sp. Ffu. Lineage (GTDB taxonomy): Bacteria > Pseudomonadota > Gammaproteobacteria > Enterobacterales > Enterobacteriaceae > FFU. The sequence goes on from CP072944.1 coordinate 864,286, forward strand.
TACGATAAGAAAAAGCGCACCCTTACCATAGGCGATAACGGTATCGGTATGCGCCGTGAAGAAGTAATTGACAATCTAGGAACGATTGCTAAATCTGGTACCAGAAATTTTCTGGAATCTATGGATTCTGATCAACTAAAAAACAACCAGCTCATTGGCCAATTCGGGGTTGGCTTTTATTCAACCTTCATAGTGGCCGATAAAGTCACTGTACACACACGAGCTGCAGGAGATAACGCCGATAAAGGAGTGTACTGGGAGTCTACTGGTGAAGGGGATTACATCATAGCCGATATTAACAAACCATCACGCGGAACTGACATCACCCTACATTTGCGCAAAGGGGAAGATGAATTCCTTGACGACTGGCGGCTTAAGAGCATAATTGGCAAATACTCTGATCATATCGCACTACCAGTCGAAATTGCAACACACAGCAAGCACACAGAAGATATCAGCAACAAAGAGCGTACAAGTTGGGAACAGATCAATAAAGCACAAGCACTGTGGACCCGTAATAAAGCTGATATTAGCGATGATGAATATAAAGCGTTTTACAAACATCTATCCCACGACTTTAACGACCCGTTGCAATGGAGTCATAACCACGTGGAAGGAAAACAAGAGTATACTAGTTTATTGTATATTCCAACCCAGGCCCCATGCGATATCTGGGAACGCGATCGTAAGCACGGCCTAAAACTTTACGTGCAACGCGTGTTTATCATGGACAATGCCGAACAATTCATTCCCAATTATCTGCGCTTTGTAAAAGGACTTATTGATTCTAACGATCTGCCGCTTAACATCTCCCGTGAAATTTTGCAAGATAGCCGCTTAACTCAAAATTTGAAGGGGGCTCTTACCAAACGAGCGCTATCGATGCTAGAAAAATTAGCTAAAGATAATAACGAACAATATCAAACATTTTGGCAAAATTTTGGGTTGGTATTAAAAGAGGGATCATCTGAAAACACCACCAACGGCGAAATTATCGCTAAATTACTTCGCTTCGCCTCAACATATAATGATAGCGCAGCACAGACCGTCTCATTAGACGATTATATTAGCCGCATGGTAAAAGAACAGGAGAAGATCTATTATATCACAGCTGACAGTTATGCCGCTGCTAAAAGCAGCCCGCATCTAGAACTACTGCGCAAAAAAGGCATTGAGGTATTAATGCTTTCAGATCGTATCGATGAATGGATGATGAGTTACCTAACTGAATATAACGGTAAATCATTCCAGTCAGTGAGCAAAACCGATGCCGAGCTGGATAAACTGGTAGATGAAGAAACCAAAGAACAGCAAGATACCGAAAAAACACTGGAGCCTTTTGTACAGCGGGTAAAAGAATACTTAGGTGAACGAATTAAAGAAGTACGGCTGACTCATCGCCTAACCTATACCCCGTCGGTTGTAACAACCGACGCCAATGCAATGACCACGCAGATGGCAAAATTGTTTGCCGCCGCCGGCCAGTCGGCGCCAGAGATAAAATATATATTTGAACTTAACCCAGATCACAATCTGGTTAAACACATCGCTAATATCAGTGATGACGGCCAATTCGGCGATTGGATAGAATTGCTGTTGGATCAAGCTCTATTGGTTGAACGTGGGACACTGGACGATCCTAACCAATTTATCCGCCGGATGAATCAATTGCTGAGTGCCTGAGCAGCATAAAATTGCCGGTAACATGACGACGCATCGTCACAAAACTTCCCAATCTGTCACTTAATTAGTGAAGATAAAATTCAAAATAGGTTTGTGCATAAACTATAGGAGCACTTAAGAGCTATCACAATCTCGAATTTATCTTATTAACATTAAAATATTCGCATGCTGCCAAATCAATCTTATGTTATGGTTACACCATGTTAACAGTAATTTATTATTCATCATAAATAACTTTATTAAATAGCACTATGATTCTTTTCCTTTGAAGTTATTTAAACAGCTCGTTCCATGACATAACTCTCTAAGAGCCCTGCATGCAATAACAATGTTTTTATATTCAGCTACATGATTTTTAACCAATGCAACATATTGCAACTACCACATAACTAACTTTAAAAAAAAGACTTATCGATCTAAATTTAGACAACAAATCCTAAGCAAATCTGATAACCATTGGTGATCTCTGTACAATAGACGCAGTTGATTAAGGTACCATAACAAGTGTTATCTATTCAGCATTTTTTAAATTTTAAAATATTTCAAGATTAGGAGTTAAAAAATGCGCATAATTTTGCTAGGTGCTCCAGGAGTTGGTAAAGGCACTCAGGCACAATTTATCATGGAGAAATACGGCATTCCGCAAATTTCTACCGGTGATATGCTGCGTTCCATAATAAAAACGCAATCAGCTTTAGGTAAAAAAGCCAAAGCGATCATGAACACAGGCAATTTAGTAACCGATGAATTGGTCATCGCGCTGACCAAAGAAAGGATTAAACAGAATGACTGCCGTAACGGATTTTTGCTAGATGGCTTCCCCCGCACAATCCCGCAAGCTAATGCCATGAAAGAAGCCGGCATCGAAATAAATTTTATCCTAGAGTTCACTGTACCGGATGAACTGATCATTGACCGTATTATCGGACGACGAGTACATGCTCCTTCGGGACGTATCTATCATGTCAAATTTAATCCGCCCAAATACGAAGGTAAAGATGACATTACTGGGACACCGCTGACCACTCGCAAAGATGACCAAGAAAAAATCGTACGTAAGCGTCTGGTAGAATACCATCAGCAGACCGTGCCATTGATTAATTACTACCGTAAAAAAACCAATACAAATGAAACACGCTATTTCACCATTGACGGTAACCGTAAAATAGCCGATATTAGCGCGGAATTGACCAGCATTCTTGGCTAATATTTTCCTATAATCAATACTAAATAACGTAGAACCAGTGTATTGCCATGGCATTATTGTGACCCAATCTGACATTTATTTTCTGGAAATTTATTAAATAATCCAAACCAACACCGAACATTTTTATTTAAAGGTCTTCAAAGTACTCATCTAATGACAGATTACATCCAGTTAAATCATTCCCACCTGGGCATCATGATTTCATAATATAGGGTGTTCTGAATAACTGTTTTATTAATGAAATGATGCCTTTCTGAAAGAAATAGTCGTTTGTAGCTTCTTTATAATTTTATACCTAACTTTTTATTTCTTTTCACTAAAAATCTTCAGCCCAACAGCGTTAATAGCAATACATATCGAAGATTTTATTATGAAAGTAATGTTTTAAACCATTCTGATGTTAATATAGTCAAACAACCTAAATATCTATTAAGCATGCAGATAAAAAATAACTTCAACATCAATGATCCGCTTTTGATGATAGCGTTGTTGCAACTTACCACATTAGTTATTTTAAACGTAGTTATATATACCTCAAAGCCGTGCGATATCCTACAGTAAGGTATACGGTATACGCAATAAACAAGGCAGTGGCATCGACCAAACAGGAGAAAGTAAACCAAGTTGCAAACCATAGCGGCATTTCCTAAAAGTGTACATTCAGGAATAAACGTTAAAAGCACAACCTATACCTTATCCAGCTTTCAGCTCAATTGTTAGTAATGATGTTTATACTGCCATCATTTTAGCTCAGCAATGATCAGCTGACGCAATAGATCAATATGGACCGCGTCATCGTTCAGTGCAGGGATATAATAAAACCTCTCACCACCAGCTTGCTTAAAAATTCTACAGCTCTCTACCTGAATTTCTTCCAGCGTCTCCAAGCAATCGGAGGAGAATCCAGGACAAATTAACTGCACATACCGCACTCCCTGGGATGGCAACATCTTCATAGTTTCATCGGTAGCAGGCAGCAACCAAGGATCCCGACCGAAACGCGACTGAAAAGTTACCATGACTTGCTTCGCTGGATAATCTAGCGCAGACACTAGTGCGCAACTGGTAGCTTCACATCGCCGTGGGTAATCGTCCCCTTCATGGACGTAACGCTGAGGTATGCCATGAAACGAAATTATCAATCTGTCCGGCTTACCATTCTGAGCAAAAGAGCGTTCAATACTCGCTTTAAGCGCCATGATATAGATAGGATGTTGCGCGTAATCACGAATAAAAGTGATCGACGGCAGACGGCGATAACAAGTCAGAATCCTCGCTACCGCATCCCAAATAGCGGCACTAGTAGCACAAGAATATTGCGGATAGAGCGGCAATATCACCAGTTTAGTGATATCCTGGACTATAAGACGTTTAATAGCGTCATGCAACATAGGTTCGCCATAGCTCATCGCTAACTCAACCACGACTCCCGTCAAACAGGAGGCCAACGCTTGTTGCTGGAGACGGCTATAAACCAACAATGGCGATCCTTCCTCCATCCAAATACTCTGATAAAGCTTAGCCACCTGTGGTGAACGCAGCGGCAGAATGATACCATATAACAAAGGTAACCAAAACCAACGCGGTGCATCAATCACCCGCCGATCGCTAAAAATTCAGCCAAATAACGTTTAACCGCCTTCGTTGTAGGTGCCTCAGGCGTTCCTTGATTGACCATCAATACACCGTATTTTTTCTGATACATTCGACTATCCTTATTAAGTTTTGCTATCTATTCACACTTTAAATTTATTATAATAAACGACCTTCCAAATAAGCTATTATAGCCTAAAAATAAAAATAATTATTATTCATAATACCATTTATTGATAAATTAAATTTAGAAAAAAATAAATATAGATCACAAACTTTTCTATAAACACTATTACAGCACGCCACAGCAACGCCATCATCAAACGCAAAATACTGACGTTATGGTTGGATACCTCACCATTCCTATCCTGATATCAAAAAAACGCTCAAAGAAAGCAGCTAATACGCTATTCGGAGATATTGATACAAACGTATTCACAATTGTATCAATTAAAACAATATTTCACCTAACGCTGAGAACATTCAAGATTTTATATACTCAAATATTAACTAATATCTCATAATAAAATCCTAGATTCAAAACAAAATTGCTCAATTGCTATACAGCTACTGGAAACATGAATCAAAAATAAAAACATACAGTCAAAAAAAGCATGATACCTGAACCAAGCACCACATTGACGGATACTAAAAAGGCAATAGATAACAATCCGACTCTGACCTATCATTAATAATTTAATCGGTGCTGAACTGAAACTTATAAAACCAACGACGCGCTAATAGGAGAAAAATAGATGAAATAATAAGAATACAACGCTACTAATCAGTGTTTATTTGGCACCATAATTTCTATTAATAATAGAAAATAAAGGAAACTATAAACTCCTCCAGTTGAGTTCAATAAAAATTTTTATACTGGCTGTAACCAAATCATCGTGTCATCCGTAGAGGTGGACCTCTAGACACACATACTATGAGTGATCAATTGACTTTATCAATTTTTCAGGTATACAAACAACTATCATCATGAGATACAACTCACCAATCTCGCACAGGACCCAGTAGTGCCAAGGATCCAGCCTTTAAATTCCGATACTCCTGATATCAAAAAATTTATCAATGACAACTTCTAAGCCATTAATGGTTAATATATCATTCTGCGCTACTATCTGTACAAATTTAAATATCAATTTAACCTGTACTATACCGCCAATACATAAGGCAACTACAGCCAGATGAACCATATCATGGAGATATTCATCCTGCTTAGCGTCTCCATTTGTATACACTATCTAAAGTCTGTGGAAGCTAAAGGGCGATAAGTTAAAGAAAAGCCAGACATTAAGTGATGATCGACCCCACAAATTTAACAACTGTATGGCTAAGGAGAGAGAAGCATTAAACTAACGTTACACCAGTCTACAAATGTCATTACCAATTTCATCAGACCGAGCAAACCACCGAATATCTTAATTAGACGACAGCTGATGAACGCTGTGTTCAGGATATATTGCCCTTCGTTATCAAGGGCAATAATTTTGTCCCTGTTCACGATGCATCTCGATACATGCACTGACACCAGCACAACAGCATATGTTGACATATTTTCTGCGGCATTTCCATATTTCTACTTGTTATTGCGGCTTATAGATGTAGCTTTCGTGATCAAAACGCGACAAATATCGCTTCATCAAGAAAACATTCCTATAATTAATAATAATTAACAAAATCGCATCGGCCAAAATAAAATGTCGTCTTTATATCCCAACATACTTTACACAACACCCAGACCTGGCCAAATGAAAGCAAATTTAACCAGTTTTTACCAAGATGATAGCGATTGTTAATGAGGTGCGTTACGACAAGCCAAATAGCCTAATCAGAGCAAAAACCGCCGATGATTTGCCAACAAAATGATGGCAAGTGTAGCTAAATACTAGCAACGGGTTTGCGTAGCAAAATCGTGAGATCGAATATAATTTCCCCCCACAAAAAATAATACCGCAAAAGCATCACGCAGCTGGCGGCTATCGTGCACCACGCAATGAATTAACGCTCAAATTTGTTAAGCACCATACCGATAAAAAAAGCACCGAGGTTCGAAAGAGACTCCAAACAACCTTACGCGCCGAAAAAGGTGCCAATCCCTAGACCACAGAGATATGACCGCGGGATACTGTTGAATCAGTTATCTGTACTCTAACACACGCAACAGCACGACCATATTCGCAGTTAAGAGATATAAGCTCAAAGACATATTCGATGAGCCACCCATGACTTTGAAAAAGAGCATACTTAAACGCTGGCAAACCGCAAATTTGCGCGATCTCTCCAAGAATGGAGAGATACTTACGCCAAACTTCAAAAGAATTATTCCCTTCCCCAACTTCGTCCAATTATGACAGTAGCGAAGTATAGGCGATAAATCCAATGGTAAACTACTCTCCACCAGAAGAGAGATACAAAACCGATTCACCAGAAGCATCAGCAAAACGCTAAAACTAATTCTCCGACAATGGTACTGACGAGCCTGTGGTATGATGCATCCGAATTCCTTTTGCCATCAATTGATACAAATGGTTACATATTCAGCTTAAGGGATTTTAACTTATAATGAACATTTATACGTTAAATTGACTATAAATAAAAATGAACTAAAATCCATAGCAAAAAATACTCATTAAATATTCCAGAAAGGTAGAATTAGCTGAAGACTAACCTGTAATACTGGTTAAATACACTCCAGCCTTGTAATCTCTGCGATTCATACTCATCTAATTATGTTTCTTAGATAAATTCCAAATCAACATAATTTTATATTAATAATAAATCACCCTACTAAAAACGGTAAAGACTTGCACATAAAACGTGCTTATCCGATAAAACAAAATATAGATCAATTTCTACATTGACACACCTCCTGTGTCCCATCTCACTCTCAGCAATTAGGGAGAGCGGTCAATTACTATTGACCGAACATTGCGAAAACGAGTACTCACATCCTAGCGTTTATAAATTTTCATGATAAAATAACTAGTCATAAAGCGTTGCTTTACATCATATTTGACTGATTACAATGCCATCGTTGATATGCAATTTGACAAAAATATCATCGATGAGGAACATAGATAGGCAATTGTTCAGTATCTAGCTTTTGTCTCAGACGTAAAAGCAGCTTTAAATACTTAAGACGACCATCCGCCATTTTTTGCAAAAATTTTAGCCTTAGAGCTTTACTGAATAAATTTATTTGATGTTAAGCATTTTCTTCATACTATTAAAATCTTCAAAACTATAAGTCTGGTAACGTGGAAGTATCTCCCAAAACGCGTTGATGCTCACCAACTTTTATTTACCATATTTATTATCTTCTGTTAAACCTTGACTAACAAATGACTAATTTCTATCAGCATTACCCGACCAATTAGAAAGCTCCTTGTTCGGAGCAGTATAAGCGGTCTAATTTTGTCAGTTATCTATCATAGAGCTAGGAATGCGTATTAAAATCTTTGTTTGGTTCTTCTTTAATTTTTGGTATATTTCTGTAAGCGACAAGTGCGGCCAGCATCCGTTATACTATTGAACGACAGGTTAAAGTGAATGACTTTACTTGGTATCGACCACCACTGGCTTTCGCCAAACGACGATGCTTTTCTGACCGTGTGTTCTCTCTAACTTTTTATTTACCTTTAAAAACCTTCACCCAATAACGTTAGTAGCAATATGAACAATCTTGTCGCGTATCGAACATAAGAAATTCATTAACGCTTTTAAGGCAACCGGGTAGAGGAAACATGCATTAAACTAAAATGAAATCTATTCAAACCTTGTAATGATTAGCAGTAAATCTATCTAATTATAATATCAGTGGTTTACATTTGATGAATGTCTCATTTGTCGATCAGCATATATTAGTATTTCTTGAAAAGTTGATAATCTATATCTTCATGCATTTACAGGGGAGATAATTATCCTAACAATGCATTTATTTTAAATAGTACGTCCTACAGGCTTCGAACCTGTGACCTACGGCTTAGAAGGCCGTTGCTCTGTCCAACTGAGCTAAGGACGCATACAACAACGATGGTGCCGAACGCGATTTGAATTATACGAAAGCAAACGATTGAGTCAATAGCTTCTCTGCCCCATACTCAGTGTCAAACAAAAACGTCTTCATTCAATACCTGACAGTAAGACGCGCTTCTGACGAAATAATTTCTTCTTCTGCATGTTTACGACGGATTTTTAATTCAGATGATTGCAAAAATAATTGATGGTAAAACTATTGCCCAACAGGTCAAAAATGAAGTGATCGCACGGGTTCAAGCACGCGGGCAACCTGGTAAACGCGCTCCTGGTTTGGCGGTGGTGCTGGTAGGCAACGATCCGGCTTCGCAAATTTATATCGCCAATAAACGCAAGGCCTGTGAAGATGTAGGCTTTATTTCCTTTTCCCACAATTTGCCCAACACTGTCAGCGAAGCAAAATTATTAGCTCTGATTGACACGCTGAACGTCGACAGCCGCATTGACGGTATTCTCGTGCAGCTGCCTCTGCCAGCTGGTATTGACAGTATCAGCGTACTGGAGCGAATCTCCCCACACAAAGACGTAGATGGTTTCCATCCCTATAACGTCGGCCGGCTGTGCCAGCGCGCCCCTCTGCTGCGTCCTTGTACCCCACGCGGCATCGTCACATTACTTGAGCGATATCACATAGATACTTTCGATCTGAACGCGGTCGTGGTTGGTGCATCAAATATCGTTGGCCGACCAATGAGTATGGAGTTATTACTGGCTGGCTGTACTGTAACTGTGACTCATCGCTTCACCAGAGATTTGCAACGACACATTGAAAACGCCGATCTATTAGTCATGGCAGTCGGTAAAGCGAACTTCATTCACGGCAGTTGGATTAAACCAGGAGCGATAGTCATAGATGTAGGCATCAATCGTTTAAAAAATGGTAAAGTAGTAGGCGATGTAGATTTCGCTAGCGCTTCCGAAAGAGCTGCTTATATTACGCCTGTTCCAGGCGGTGTAGGACCAATGACGGTGGCTACACTTCTCCAGAATACCTTACAGGCCTATGAAAATTATTACAATTTTAATTCATTCTAGCATAACAATGCGATACTTTTTCATATAAAACAACGTTGTGTGATATGCTTAAGTTTCAGGGATGATACAAAAACAACACGATAGCTAAAATTATTATAACGGAAAGGTATTGGTGAATGCTATAATAGTGCTTTTAAAATATTACCTAGCATAAATGATAAAATCTTGACTATCATTTATAGCACTTACTTCCTAAAGCTAAGGTGAGATTAAAACGCCTTTTAAATCTTTGCACTTAACGCTTTATTAAACACTCATGCACAACCGACTTACTCTACCACTACCCAAGAACTGTTTTAGTCACCCCGGCGCCAAATAGTCCCCTGTGTGCTGTCTTCCAGCACGACCCCCATTTCAGTCAACTTATCCCGCGCTTGGTCCGCCAACACCCATTGATGTGTTTTGCGCGCAGCATTGCGTTGCTGAATTAGTATTTTAATTTTTCTGGTCTGCTCATCCTCCTCACCCACTGCTGTATTTTGCAAACATGTCTCCGAATCTTGTTCCTGCAAACCCATAACACCAATTAAATAACGAAGCGTGGCCGCCATACCTTGCACCACCTGAAGATTTTTAGCCTTCAGGCGATTAACTTCACGAGCTATCTCAAATAACACTGCATAAGCTTCAGGTGTATTAAAATCATCATCCATCGCAGCAATGAATTGCGTTACAAAATGCTCGCCGCCGGAGGGCGCGGCCGACGCATCAGTGCCGCGCAGAGCAGTATAAAGACGCACCAACGACGCATGCGCCTGTTCGAGATTTTCCTCACTATAATTCAGCTGACTACGATAGTGAGCCGACATCAAAAAATAGCGAACTGTTTTAGAACCATAAGATTCTAACACATCGCGCAGGGTGAAAAAATTGCTCAGCGATTTAGACATCTTCGCACTATCAACCATAACCATACCTGCATGCATCCAATAATTAACATAAGGACCATCATGGGCACAAATAGACTGAGCAATTTCGTTTTCATGATGGGGAAACATCAGATCTGATCCGCCACCATGAATGTCAAAATGTTTACCTAACAAGGTAAAGTTCATGGCAGAACATTCAATATGCCAGCCGGGACGACCAAAGCCCCAAGGAGAAGGCCAGTTAGGTTCGCCTGGTTTGGACATTTTCCACAGTACAAAATCCATAGAATTACGTTTTGCGCCCACTACTTCTACACGTACACCGCTTTGCAATTGTTTTAAATTCTGACGAGATAGCACACCATAACTTCTATCGCTATCCACAGCAAATACCACATCGCCATTGGACGCTACATATGCATGCCCTTTATCGATGAGCTGACTAATAAGTTCGATTATAGCAACCATATATTGAGTAGCACGAGGTTCCTGGTCAGGGCGCAAGATATTCAAAGCATCAAAATCGCGGTGCATTTCAGCAATCATACGATCAGTCAAGTGTTGGATGGTCTCACTATTCTTGAAGGCACATTCGATAATTTTATCATCAATATCAGTGATATTTCGTACATAATTGACCACATAACCACAGTAACGCAGATAACGGATAATGAAGTCGAAAGCCACAAAGGTGCGCCCATGACCAATATGGCACAAGTCATACACGGTAATACCACACACGTATAGACCAACTTTGCAACCATGAATAGGTTTAAATTCCTCTTTTTGTCGTGTCATGGTATTAAAAATCTTAAGCATTGAAAATTATTCCATAATAAATATTTATGAATTATGCATTTAGAGCAGCGACCAGGCCAAATGATAAAATTAACGAGATATTGAACCCTACAGCTATAGTTATTACAAGGACAAAGCCGTTTAATTCCACCATCAACGAATTAAAAGATAATAATAAATAGTTGAAATATCTCCCTTTGTCATAAAAAATCTAACGCGATCAACTGAGACTATGCTAATTCTCCTAAATTATGTTATAGAACCCTTTGTCAGTATATTTTATAATAAATACAATTCAACTTAACTTTAAGAATACTAAATGTAGTTACTTTACATACCAATCACAGCGATATGACTACCAAAACATTTGCGAAAAAAAGCTTTATTAACCGTAAATCATTTTCTTAATTATTGCTGCAACGACTTTTATAACAACACCATTTTTATTATGTGATTAAGGGTTTCATCATCCAGGGCGAAGATTTTAAATCTGGCATGGATCAAAAAACACAAAGGCGCCGGTAAAAACAAAATCAATAACCGGTTAAAAAATAATTGCGGCATCCTAGCAAGGGACATCAACAACGATCCTTATTATACCATCTCGCAATTTTTTATTAACATGATAGTATAAAGGATTACTCAATTTTCATCACGAACCAGCTAACGACTGGGCTATTGTATGCTCACCGCAGTGACCGTTACGGAATAGTGCTGCAAAATCATGACCACGTTGTTTGTTGCGGATGTTCATCTCTGCGTTCAGAAACCGGCTATTACCGCTGGTTTTCTCAATTTTTTGCGCTATCGCGCGATCAACGCCAAAGCACTGTATATCCTCGGAGATCTATTTGAAGTATGGATAGGCGATGACGATCCCAATCCACTGCATCATAAAATCGCCACAGCACTAAAGATGTTGAATCAGCGTGGCATTCATTGTTATTTCATTCATGGAAACCGTGATTTTTTGCTTGGGCAACGTTATGCTGCCACATGCGGCATAACACTATTACCAACGCAACAAATACTGGAATTAGCTGGACATCGGGTGGTTATTCTGCATGGTGATACCCTTTGTACTAATGATATCTATTATCAACGTTTTCGCCGCTGGGTGCATCAGCGATGGCTTCAGCGGCAATTTTTACTGCTGCCGTTATCTGTACGGCTACGAATTGCCGATATAATGCACACCAACAGTATACATAGCAACGCTAGCAAAACCGTAAATATCATGGATGTGAATCCGCAAACAGTAACAGCAGTGTTGACCCAGACCCAAGCAGCGATTATCATTCATGGCCATACTCACAGACCAGCTATTCATCAGATTATCGGCACTGCTAAGGTATGTCGCCGTGCCGTGCTGGGCGCCTGGCACAAACATGGATCAATCATTGAGCTTAACACAACAGGAGAAGCACTGATCGAGTTTCCTTTCGATTTTAATACCAATAATTAACTTACCTATAAGCACCGTACCAGCTACAGAATAAAGCTTAAGCCTGGTAGAATAGAGCCGAAAAAAAATACATAATATTTATCCCCATTTCAGTAGGAACGGCTAAGTTTTTCCCCCTTTATTAACCGCTATATTAAACCGTAACGTCGTAGACTAGTAATCTGAATGATTACGCCACTATCGATATTTTCCGACTATCGAGAATCCCATTTTTAGTTACCAATTTTTTGTGGTAATTCTCCTCCTACTAATAATCTTGGAACATGTAATAGATAATAGAAGACTATTTTATCAACTACTATAATAGCTTACCTCAGCTCACCTACATCTGCAAATATTGTTAAAGCTGAAAAAACCAAAATATTTCGTCCATAATTTATCTCTTTCCACACATCTAGGATATCGCAACTATTGCCCTCGCATTACAGGCATTATATCATCATCAACTAAACAACCTCATTCAATATACCTAGGGACGGGATACGATTTATTTTACAAAAATATTTCCGCATTACCGCGTTACGCAAAACTTTTTTCGCCCAATACCCATTATGCTCTACGCTCGGTTTAAATTTATAGAACTGTACCATTCAAGGTTTATCAATACAGAAACACGACATAAATGCTATCAAACCATACCCTCAAAAGCAAAGCTGATGTAACTAACGTTACCCTGCTGACCACACAGATCCTAACACCACACAATACACACTACTGGTTAATTGCTTAGTCAATGGTTAACAACATCAAACAAATGAAGTGCTTAACCACCAAAATACGAAAAAATAGGAATGAAGACAATCTGTATTCTGGAAAATAACCAACTGGGACACATGTTGCGTCAGGCTAGCGAGTAGCTAGGCAAGTTGTATCTACAATCGAATCAAAATTCTATTCAGTGGGTTAAAAAATTAACTGCCTGAGTAACAACCACGCAATATAATATTTTTTGAATTCGGATCAAACCCCACACATTAAAATACAAACTATGAAGAAAAATAAAAAATGGACTGGCGTTTACTGGCTATTAAAATCCTGTATTGTAATAGCCAGTAAACGCCGTATCATATATCTTTACTAATTATCGCTATTGTCATATTAGCAGCGCTTTATTTAGAATCGCACTGGGGCGCATGACTTTGCTGAGCAATTTAGGGTTAGGATGGTAATAACCACCGATATCCACGCTGTTACCCTGCACCTGGTTCAGCTCGTTAACAATTTGCTGTTCATTATCGGTCAATATTTTAGCCAGCACCGTAAATTGCTGTTTCATCGTCTGATCTTCATTTTGCTCCGCTAAAGCCCGCGCCCAATAAAGCGCTAGGTAGAAATGGCTACCACGGGTGTCTAGCTCCCCCACATTACGAAACGGCGATTTATTATCGTCAAGGAATTTACCGTTAGCCTGATCCAGTGTTTTCGCTAAAATTTTAGCTTTTGTATTGCGGTTAAAAATACCTACAAATTCCAACGATGCAGCTAGGGCAAGAAATTCTCCCAGCGAATCCCAGCGCAGATGATTTTCCTTTACAAACTGCTGAACGTGTTTCGGCGCAGAGCCACCAGCTCCAGTTTCAAATAGACCACCACCGGCCATAAGTGGTACAATGGAAAGCATCTTAGCGCTAGTACCAAGTTCCATAACTGGAAAAAGATCCGTCAGGTAGTCACGCAGTACGTTACCTGTGACCGAGATAGTATCCTGACCATTGCGGATACGCTCAAGCGAGAAACGGGTAGCCTTCACTGGAGACATAATGCGGATATCCAAACCTTGGGTGTCGTGATCCTTTAAATACCGCTGCACTTTTTCAATTATGCGCGCATCATGAGGGCGATCTAAATCCAGCCAAAAGATCGCTGGAGCATTAGATTCACGGGCACGATTAACAGCTAATTTCACCCAGTCCTGGATCGGAGCATCTTTAGTTTGGCACATACGCCAGATATCGCCGGCTTCCACCAAATGCTCTAGCAATATATTACCAGCATAATCGGTAACCTGCACCACACCGTCAACTTGGATTTGGAACGTTTTGTCGTGAGAACCATACTCTTCCGCTTTCTGCGCCATTAAACCAACGTTAGACACACTGCCCATAGTCGTGGGATCAAAAGCACCGTTTTGTTTGCAGTCTTCGATTACCGCCTGGTAAACACCAGCGTAACAACGATCGGGAATTATCGCTTTGGTATCATGCAGCTGACCATCAGGACCCCACATTTTTCCCGAATCACGAATCATTGCCGGCATTGAGGCATCGATAATGACATCGCTCGGTACATGCAGATTGCTAATACTTTTATCAAAATTGACCATCGCCAACTGAGGCCGCTGCGCGTGCAACTCTTCGATATCATGGATGATAGAAGCCTGCTGCTGTATAGATAACATTTTGATTTTCTCGTAAAGGTCGCCAATGCCATTGTTAACATTCACCCCGAGCGTTTTTAACTGATCTCTGTAACGGATTAATACGTCTTTATAAAATTCTGTGACCGCAATACCGAACATGATCGAATCAGAAACTTTCATCATGGTAGCTTTTAAATGCAAAGACAACAACACACGCTGCTGCTTAGCGTCCTGAATCTGTTCAGCGATAAAGCAACTCAAGGCTTTCTTGCTCATGACTGAGGCATCTATAATTTCACCGGTTTTGACCAAAGTTTTTGTTTTTAATACCTGCTGATCACCATCTCTGGTGATCAGAGTAATCTGAACCTTCCCATCATTATCAATCAAAACTGATTTTTCAATGCTATAAAAATCACCATCCTGCATATGGGCAACATGAGATTTCGACGAAGCAGCCCACCTCCCCATGTAGTGCGGATGTCGACGGGCATAGCTTTTTACCGATAGCGGCACACGACGATCGCAGTTGCCTTCACGCAAAATTGGGTTGACCGCGCTGCCTTTGATTTTATCGTAACGAATCTTCGCCTCTTTTTTCACCTCAGTTTTAGGCTCATCCAAATAATCTGGTACGGCATACCCCTGTTCCTGCAGCTCTTTGATAGCGGCTTTTAGTTGTGGCAATGATGCACTGATATTGGGTAATTTGATGATATTAACATTTGGTGTCACCACCATTTGGCCCAATTCAGCTAAATGATCCGCGATACGCTGCTCTGGTTGAAGATATTCAGAAAAATTAGCAATGATACGGCCGGCAAGCGAAAGATCTCGCGTTTCGACGTCAATACCGAGGAATTGTGTGAACACACGAATTATAGGAAGCAGGGAATAGGTTGCCAGTGCCGGTGCTTCATCAGTAAGCGTATAAATAATATTACATCTTGTTGTCATTATTATGTTCACTCATCATCATGATAAACGCAACTACTTGATAAAGTGCGTAATCATTGAGTTCATGGTTGATACCAATTTTTTTGCCATTCACCAATCGCGCACCAAAGCTAATTTCCCAACAGCAACAAAATAAATACCGCTTAGGCACAGATGATAGTGGCCACTACAAGGCTTTGTTGAATAAACCGAATTTATTTTTAATTAAGGAAGAATAGATCATCAATTTTTCTAAAAAAAGTCTCTAATATGAACAAAACTAATTTGAAAAGCCACAATAACTTTAATAATCAAATGCTATTCACTGACATTATGGTTGACTATCTTAGACAGTTTGTACTGAAACTTTTTTCGATGAATATATCAAAAAAGAGCTAATCTGTCACCAAAATCCAAATGTAACATTACACCACAAATAAAATCATACGCTCTGACCTATCGCTGAATAAAGTAGCTCTACTGTGTAGCCAATTGTCACTAATTAAGTGTTATTGAATAAGTTTATAATAAAAATCTTTAATTTAAGAGAAGCCTCGTTAACAGATAGAGTTATTCAACAAAACTTATTATTATACATCAATGCTCTTAAATTGCAAGTCCGCGTAGTAAGAAGAACGAACAAAAGGGCCGCAGGCAGCATGGGAAAAACCCATTGCCTGCGCTTCTGCCTTCATTTCATCAAATTCCTGAGGGCTGACATAACGTTTTACCGGCAGATGGTAACGGCTTGGCTGCATATATTGGCCAAGCGTCAGTATTGTCACACCATGGCTACGTAAATTGCGCATAACATCAATAATTTCTTCATTGGTTTCTCCCAAGCCCATCATCAAACCCGACTTGGTAGGCAAACTGGGATTGGCTTCTTTAAAACGCTCAAGCAATTTTAAAGACCAGTTATAATCAGCACCAGGACGAACTTGCCTATAAAGGCGTGGTACATTTTCTAAATTATGGTTAAACACATCAGGTGGTGCAGCGTTAATGATTCCTAACGCCCGATCCATCCGACCTCGGAAGTCCGGCACCAAGGTTTCAATCAGTATAGAGGGGGACTTAGCGCGAATAGCACGAATACAATTGGCAAAATGCTGGGCACCACCATCATACAGATCATCTCGATCCACAGAGGTGACTACCACATAACGCAACTCCATATCTGCGATAGTTTGTGCCAATTTTTCTGGTTCATGGGCATCCGGCTTTACCGGACGCCCATGGGTAACATCGCAAAACGGGCAACGACGAGTACAAATAGCACCGAGGATCATAAAAGTAGCATTGCCATGGTTGAAACATTCCGATAAGTTAGGACAAGAGGCTTCCTCGCATACTGAATGCAGGCCATTTTTGTGTATGGCGGCTTTAATCCCCTGAATACGAGTCAAATCCACTGGCAATTTGATTTTCATCCAAGATGGCTTACGCAAAATTGCCTGACGTTCAACCTCAACGGTCTTAATCGGGATTAACGCCATTTTATCAGCATCACACTTAACACCGACTTCTTGTATCGATTTATTCATAGATTATATAGATAAAGTCCTAAATATAGATAGCCTGAAGGGCAATTCAATTTAAATTCCATTCTTATTTACATATTTACATATTTGACAACTATACTCCCAAAGCTTGCAAGATACTCAAAAGAAGTAATTACTAGAAAATTACCATGGCTTACAGCATTATCCAATTTCAGCCTAATCTATAGCTGACTGTGTCACTTGGCAACAAGCGTTACTGCTATCTTAAAAGTTAGAGATCAATTACAACACAGTTTTAAATACAAACTACTGCCAGAACAGTATCAACTATCAAACGCTTAATGGATCAAAATAGTATTGGAAAATCACTGCAAGACCATATGATACCCACCACACCATTAGTGACCATCATCTTTATCTATAACCTGCTGCTCATCAGATTAATGACATCAAATCTAATCATAAAAACTTCTAAGCATTATAACATATTAACCACAGCGGGGTGAATACAAAAAAGAACTTGAATGAAGCGATGACAAACATTCACTCCAGCGGAATATGCAAGCACTTATCATGGTTCTACAGCAATTTTTCGCCAGCACTAGCACCCAATAAAGCCAAAAATTTAGCTACCAATATCGGCGCCACTTCATCCAATCGAGTGCCTGGCGTCAAATCACTGACCTGAGTCATACGCAAGCCGACATAACCACAAGGATTGATACATAAAAAAGGTGTCAAATCCATAGCAATATTTAGCGCTAACCCATGGAATGAGCAACCTTTGCGGATGCGCAAGCCGAGCGAGCAAATTTTGTTGTCTCCAACATATACCCCTGGCGCATTCACTCGCGTATGAGCATCGATGGCAAAGTGAGAAAGGGTATCGACCACTGTTTGTTCCAAAAGAGTTACTAAATCATGCACCATAAGCTTTCGGCGACGTAAATCCAGCATGACATACATCACTTGCTGACCAGGACCGTGAAACGTGACCTGACCTCCGCGATCACTCTGAACAACAGGAATATCGCCAGGCATCAGCAGATGTTCAGCTTTACCAGCATAACCCTGAGTAAAGACTTGCTGGTGCTGCACTAGCCAGATTTCATCAGCGCTGGTAAAGGTGCGGCGATCGGTAAATCTATGCATCTCTAGAGATACTTGCTCATAAGGCTGCAAGCCTAGCTGGCGGATAATGAGGTGATCTAACACGAGCGCCATCTACACTAAAGAACCATGCAAACGTTATCAGTATTGCCTTGTTCTTCGTATAAAATTTCTACCTGTTCGAGATAAGTGCCAGTAATTATGATGGAGATCGAATAGTAATTTTCTTTATTGCTTGATTTTATCTGGGGCAGGTAGTCCCCTAGCGCATGGCACTGCACTACTTCTATTACTTCGTACACTAACCCAAGTTGGGCAATTTCCATGAGCTTATAGGTAAAGCTGCAGGGGCATTCAAGCAATTCGTTCAGTTTGGTTTTCATAATGACTCCCAATAATCAACGGCGGGTAAATCAACGCTGACGATCCAGACGAATCGAGAAAAGATAAATGATATCTACAATCAAATCAGTCTTTGACACGCTATCGTCAAACCAAACAAGCTTGGCAGCTAATTTTTACCAGCTTTCAGCGGTAAAACTGTTGAAAACCCCAATCCGGTAGCTTACGATTTTCATTTTCCCTGCTTTTCATCGTGTAACCGCCGAGCACCGTAGATATCAGGAGCACCTGTCCCTAAGTGGCGGCCGTCACCTAGATTATAATAGCCTGCAGATTTAGTGCAGCCAGTTTTAATGCCATAAATGTTCAGATTAATATCCCACAATAGACCATTGCGGTTTATCTGATAGATATTATCATAAATGAATTCTTTTCCTTTATAAATAGAGTACTCAGTTGGCACATCTCGGATCAACGCTTTGCCAATCATTGCCATATCTCGGGCAGAGCTAAACGGCCCAGATGCATCAAGGCCGTGCACAGTTTCAAAATGAGTGTTTTGCAAACCTAATTTTCTCACGTAGTTGTTCATGAGCCAGACAAATGCATCCTGGCTACCAGCGACATAAGCCACCATCACTACACAAGCATCATTTCCAGACTGTAATATGATGCCACCATTAAGATCTAAAACCGATATATGATCGCCCTGCTTCAGGAACATTAGCGAGGAGTCTTTAAATACCGAGTTCAAAAGGTCTTTATTGATGGTTACTACGTCGTTTGGAGTAATTGTACCAACTTTGATAGCTTGACCGATGACATAACTGGTCATTATTTTGGTAAAACTAGCTGGGTCACGACGAGTATTGGCATTCATTTCCACTAACACTTTGCTGGAATTCTAATCTATTAGAATATAGAATTAGGCATCAATTTGCGGTATTTCTAAAATCATAATTTAAAAATTAACATCGTCAGCAAAGCTTGCGGAAATATTGCTCAGAAGCACCACAGCGCTCATGAATATTCCTTTGAATAATTGAGCGACAATTATATTTTTTCCATATTAAACAACGACAATAGAGCCTACTAAACACAAGCACGTTGTACAGCTGCTTCTAGCAAAACTCAACAACACTAAAATATAGTAGGACAAAGAAAGAGATATGTCATGATCCGCAATTCTATCATAATTTCAACAAATCAGACTGGTCTATATATTCATTTACAACTAAGCTATAGTAATGTTTTATAGGATATAATCCTGTGCTAAAGAGATGTTGTAACTCCTCCGCCTGTTAATGATGTTAGAAAGGACCAAGATGTACTCGATTCGATACAAATTAATTAATGTAAGTATAAACACCGTATCCATCACCAGTGCAACAGTCAAGACGTTGAGGTCAAATTGTTTACCATTCGCAGGGCTTTATTAAATAGAAAAATTCTCAAATATAAAGAGGTAGGAATCACTAACTTTTCTAAAAAATCTTCCTAATAGGCATTAAATAACTCACTCAACGAGTAACAAAAAACTTTCATCAAACTCGACTAATCTTAACAGTTAAATAACTCAGCTCTTGCATCTAAGTATGAGAGAATAAAAAGTCGCACAAAAAACTATCCAATACATTTTGGCAAAATGGCTATCCTAACTATGATGAATGTTGAAACAAATGTTGTCTAATACGGCAAGCATTACAAAGTTTTATGGACTCCATTTTTAATTAATAAATATTTAGTTTCCAAAAATTCACGATCAACAAACGGACTAATAAATTAATATTATGATATTCTTACTTACTATTGACATTATTAGCTAAAATTAAGGTGAATACAAAATCAGAATACTAGGTCAAAAAATACCCATAGTTGCACAAACTTCATTATGACGGGCACTACGATATCACGACAGATCACATCATCGTCTCTCACCCTATTTGGAATAATATAATAGGTATGGAAGCACTACCTGGGCTGGTGCAAGCAAACATGCCATAATACCTTATAAGGATTAGGCGCTGATCAATCAAATCACGCATAAAATGGCTATTCGGATCATTCTTAATATTATAAAAGCCCAATAGAAATCCATGGCAATGAATGCACATTGAAACTCCGCTAGGTTATCGAAGAGTGTCTTCATGACCTAAATAGGAAAGGCTCGGTGACTGCTAGATTATTTAACAAAACTTATAAAATTTTAGATAACATTTTTCGATGAGTATGTATCGACATGATGATACCAAATCCCATCATCAGTACTATCAATGCTGACCCACCATAGCTAACTAGTGGAAGCGGAACTCCAACCACCGGTAAGATACCACTAACCATACCGATATTCACAAACACATAAACGAATAAAATCAGCATCAAGCCGCCTACCATAACCCGGCCGAAGGCATTTTGGGCGCTGGCAGCAATGACCAATCCACGAATAATTACACCGAGGTAGAGAATGAACAGAACCAATACACCGATAAGCCCCAGTTCCTCGCCCAAAACCGCGAAAATAAAATCAGTATGACGTTCCGGTATAAACTCCAGCTGTGACTGAGTGCCGTGCAACCAACCTTTTCCAGTCAAACCTCCGGAACCAATAGCAATTTTCGACTGGATAATCTGGTAACCGGCACCTAACGGATCAGTTTCAGGAGCCAGTAGCATCACAACCCGGTCCCGTTGATAATTATGCATTAAAAAGAACCAAAGCACTGGGATAAACGCCGTCACTAACAGCACCGCTAACGTAATCAGTTTCCAGCTCATTCCAGCTAGGAACAACACAAACAAGCCGGAGCCAGCAATCAAAATTGCAGTACCTAGATCTGGCTGCACCGCCACCAATAGGGTGGGGATAACAATTAATAGCAGCGCAATGCTAGTATTTTTTAAAGATGGCGGACAGCTATCCCGGTTAATGTAACGTGCTACCATGAGTGGTACGGCGATCTTGGCAATCTCCGATGGCTGGAAACGGACAAAAACGAGATCTAACCAGCGCTGTGCTCCTTTACTAATCTGTCCGAAGGAATTTACCAGCACCAGAAGAAATACACAAAAGAGATACAGGTAAGGCGCCCAGGCTTCATAGACCCGGGGCGGAACCTGAGCCAATAACAACATCACCAACAGACCCATGATAATTTGAACAATTCTGCGCTCTATCATTCCGACATCTTGGCCGCTAGCACTCCATACCACAAAGGTGCTGTAAATCAGAAGCAGGATGACAAAAAAGAAAAGCATTACATCAACGTGCAATTTATTCCAAAATGATATTTGCTGCTTATTATCAGTCATAATTGCTTACATCCCCTCGCTGCCGATAGTCACTGACGATCTCTTCAGGCAAATTTATCGTATATCGCCCAACAAAATATGATCTAGGATTTGACGGGTAATCGTGCCTACCGCCGAACCTACACCGCCGTTTTCTAAAATTACCACCACAGCCACTGTAGATTTATCATACGGAGCAAAAGCGGTCATAAGTTTATGATCACGCAAGTGTTCGACAATTTTATGCGCGTTATAAATTTCATTGCCTTTCAAGCTATACACTTGCGCTGTACCGGATTTGGCCGCTGCCTTATAAGTCGCATCAGCAAAATTATTACACGCTGTGCCATTCAGACGATTGGCGACTCCAAACATCCCATCTTTAGCTATTTCCCAAAATTCGGAGTGGGGATCACCTATCTGGATATGTTCTATTTGTCTATAGGGCACCATCCGGCCATTATTTCCCCGCGTACTATTGAGCAAATGGGGCGTCCGCACCGTACCGTCGTTGATAAGAGTCATCAACGCTTTTGACATCTGAACCGGCGTGGCAGTCCAGTAACCTTGACCAATACCCACTGGTATCGTGTCCCCCTGATACCAGGGTTTTTTGAAGCGTTTCATTTTCCACTCGCGAGTTGGCATTACACCGGTCCGTTCCTCAGACAAATCGATACCGGTATACTGGCCATAGCCAAATTTGGTCATCCACTCAGATAGTCGGTCGATACCCATATCATAGGCCACCTTATAGAAGAAGGTATCAGCTGACTCTTCCAGCGCTTTAGTTATATTCAACTGGCCATGCCCCCAGCGTTTCCAATCTCGGTAGCGTTTCTTCGAACCGGGCAACTGCCACCAGCCGGGATCAAACAGTGAAAAATTTTTATCAATAATACCAAGCGTTAAAGCTGACACTGAGATATAGGGTTTGACGGTGGAGGCAGGAGGGTAAATCCCCTGGGTAGCACGGTTAATCATCGGCCGATTCTCATCTTTTAGTAAATTATGGTAATCCTTACTGGAAATACCATCAACAAACATATTGGGATCATAGCTAGGATTAGATACTAGGGAACGAATCCCGCCATCGCGCGGATCCACAACTACCACTGCAGCGCGACGGCCGGCCAAAAGCTTTTCAATGTATTGCTGCAAGCTGAGATCCAGCGTCAAAGTGATATCTTTTCCTGCTTGTGGATGCTGCTCATGCAATTGACGAATAACTCGGCCACGATTGTTAACTTCAATTTTTACATAACCAGTTTTACCGTGCAAAATACTTTCATAATAGCGCTCGATGCCTAATTTACCGATATCATGGGTAGCAGCATAATTAGACAGAATTCCCTCTTTATTCAGATGTTCCACATCGCAATCATTGATTTTAGAGACATAACCGATGACATGGGTCAACGCAGAACCATAAGGATAATATCGGCGCTGGTATCCTTTGACCTCAACACCAGGGAAACGAAATTGGTTGACAGCAAAACGAGCCAACTGCAATTCGGTCAAATCAATCTTAATTGGCAACGAAGTAAAACGACGAGAACGTTTAAGCTCTTTTTTAAAATTAACGATATCGTCATCTGTCAAACCAACAATTGAGCCCAAAGCGTCGATGGTTTGCTTTAAATTATCCACTTTTTCCGGTACCAGCTCCAACTGGTAAATAGTGCGGTTTAGCGCCAGAGGTATACCGTTGCGATCATAGATAATACCTCGGCTTGGCGCAATGGGTACCAGCTTAATGCGATTTTCATTAGAGCGAGTACGATAATCTTCAAAACGAATGATCTGCAAATGATAAAGATTGCCAATAAGGATACCGGTAAGCAACAAAATACCAGCAAGCGCTACTAAAGCGCGGCGCACAAACAGCGCAGATTCAGCTGAATAGTCGCGAAAGGGGTTACGTTCTATTTTCATTCAGAGAAATTATTTCATGTTGACCATCTTCATCACCTGACCATGATAAGTAAGTAAGGTGATTCGCTAGCCAACATCTTTGTGGCTGGAATAGCGCTACTGAGTAGCAAAAAATAATGTATAGATCGTCTATCCAATTCTTAGTGCTCAAGCTACTGCGCCATTTGCAGAATATTGCCGGAGCGCACTGGCAATACAAAAGATACGGTAGTTACCTTTAATTATTACCCCCTATACCGCATTTTTTATATTTTAATATCCAGGTTAAAGATATCAATATTTATTTCTGCTGTATTTACCTACCGGGGTATTTCCACAATCTAAAAAAATATAGAAAAAGCGACGATAGCTACCACATGATAGCTGAACTTCCCCTACCGATACTGATTACCATGCAATCAGTAATACTGAATTTACAACGAACATCAAGCGAAATGATGTTCTGACCTTTATAAATCATCCATATTTACACAAAAATTTTGAGCGTTATATTGTATAGAAGTTTTTCTCAGTGTGTGCTTACGCGAAAGTGCGTAGCATAACATGAAGCTCATATTGACGGTGTGCTTTGTTGAACAAATTTAACAGCCGACAAGCCTTTTCCTTACTTATGTATTAAGTTATGCAAGCGCATTCATTAAACATACCTAACAGAGTCATCACTAAAAGTGCGAAACATGAATTACCGAGCTAGAGCTGGTAATCTAATTAAAATCAAAAGTTAACCAAAGAGCTGTTTTATTCGTAATATGGCTATCTATCCCAAAGCACGTTAATGGTATTAAACTTTTATTTAATCATGATTTTCTATTAAATATTAACCGATCAGCGTCTAATTTTTACTCAGCATTTCGCCAAATCAATGGCAACTCAGAGGGTATAGCTTTAATTTTAGCCGGCAGAATATCCCTCGCTACCAGGCCGTATACAAACCCGTCGAAAATAGCTATTTTAAATTTTTGATCATGTTCTGTAAGCATCCAGCTTGTGCTTCCACATCCATTAGATTATTCAGCAATAGATTAAAGACAATTATTTCATATACCTGTAGCATCACCCGCCACATGGTGCTTGCACCAAACAATCTTAAAGTTTTTATCATTACATTAACGTTTTTAACCCATGTACTGATACAAAAATATAGTATAAGTATACTAGCAAGGTTAAAAAACATTTATTAAAACAATCTTATTCATTTAATAAAATTATTAACGATATAAACCCTGTTCGTCAATATAACTTTGCACTGCGTGGGGAAGCAGTCCACAGCAAGATAGACCTTCACGATAGCGTCTGCGGATTTCACTAGCCGAAATGGCTAATTGCGGAGTGGCAGCACAATAAATAAGTCCGACGGGATGGCGATGCAAAGCTGCCGGATTGGTGGTCAATCGGCTGAGCAACCAGCGGCTACTCTGATTGCTGGCAAGACCACAAGCATAGTCAGGCCTGGCACAAACCAAGATATGACATAAATTCAGCAATTCTCGCCCACGATGCCATTGCGGCAGTGTCAATAAAGAATCTTGACCAATAATAAATCCTAAAGGGGCTATAGGACCGTACTCACGGCGTAACTCTTCAAAGGTCTCTACCGTCCAGGAAGGAGTATCTCGCCGCAGCTCGCGTTCATCAATAGTAAGTAAATTGTTCGGTATATCAGCCTGCGCCAACTGTGCCATCGCCAGCCGCTGGTTGGGCGTAGCTTCGGGCCGGGAACGATAGAGAGGTACATTATTTGGCAATAAAATCACCTGCGGCAAGTTAATAAGGCGCGACAAGCCGATGACTGGGTACAGATGTCCGTAATGAATTGGATCGAAGGTACCACCATAGAAGGCGGTAAGGAGACCTTTACTCATCAATCATCACCGCGGGCAGTGATTTACCACACAGCAAAAGCGCTAGTGCATTAAGATCGGACCAAACGGGATAATCATAGTCTTGCTTGAGCGTTAGTTCAATGTTATACATTAATATCACCGCCTGATGCAATTTCTGTAAGCTCAGACGCTGTAGTATCTGGATTAGCAGCGTTCGGCGATTGTGCCATACTTTATGCTGCTCAAACAGCACCTGCACCGACGTGTCGACCATTTGACGCTTGAGCGTCAATAACAACAACACTTCGCGCTGAATGCAGCGCAGCAGGACTACGGACGGGCTAGTCTTCAACCGCAGTTGCTGCAGGATATGAGCGGCACGTTTGCTTTTACCAGCCAGCACGGCATCAACCCAGTGCAACGGAGTAAAATAAGAGGCATTATTCACTGCTGCCTCGACGCGCGGCAAAGTCAGCCTGCCATCAGGATAAACCAACGATAGCCGCTCTAACGCCTGATCCAATGCCAACAAATTACCTTCATAGCAGTAGCACAGAAGCTGACAGGATAGCCCATCTAACACAAGGTGCATATTTTTTGCGCGAGCCACCACCCAACTCGACAATTTAGTATGTTCAGGGGTAACACAATTGACCAGCACTGCATTTTGACTCAACGTTTTGAACCAAGTGCTATTCTCCAAGGAGCGAGCCAGCTGATTGCCACGCAAGATAAATAACAGATCCTCATGCAATAACAACGCCAACATAGATAATTTTTTATTATAGCTAGAATTGACACCTTTTTCTGGCAAAACTAACAGTAAAGTTTGCCGGCAGGCGAATAAACTCAACGATTGACATATCCCAAATATGACCTCCCAGTCAGTATTAGCATCCAACGTAATATTAACATGTTCACTGAACTGCAAGACTTCGGCACGAGCACGAATGCAATCCTGGCACTCTTGCAATAGTAGTGGATCATTGCCAAACAGCATATAACAAGGGTATAATTTTTTCTGTAACTGTGCCGCCAACTGTTCCGGATAAAGTCGCATCATTGCGTCACAGGTACCTCAAGCAACACTGCATTATCAATTTGTTCGACAGCATGCGCTGACAACAGTTTACACACCAACTGCTGCGCCGCCTGTTGGTGCATTTCTTGACGGATAATGTTTTCTTCCGCATCTTTCGCCAACACTATTAGAGGATGATCAAAGAAGGAACGGGAGACAATTATCTCAATTGGATAGTAGTATTTACCAGGCATGAAGACCTGAGCTTGCACTGTCAGTATTAACTGACGTTCGGCTGGTTTGCCATTTTGAAACACCGATGTTATCCCCTGGCTCTCCGACGCGTTAATAATGCGCAACAACGGCAGTGACGCATTGGACGAATCCGCGTCATCGATAAGAGTGATACCGTTCAAAAGTAACTTTACCCGGATAGCACGGGTAAGCGGACTATAAGGGTCGTAACTATTAAGAATCATAGTTTGCATTTCGTCTGGTACATGTACATTGCAATGCAAATGAAAACCGCAACCTGCGATTGCGACGATGAGAAACTCGACACCTATTATGAGTACAAAAGTCCAATATCGCACAACGCTTCCTTTTGTTAACTCACGACCAAGTTAAGCAATTTACCTGGCACATAAATCACTTTGTGCACCGTAGTCCCTTCCAAACATTTTACCACCAAATGTTCCTGGAAAGCGCGCTCACGGACTAGCACCTCATCAGCGTCCGACGGCACGGTAATTTTACCACGCAGCTTACCGTTGACCTGAACGACCACAAGCTTAGCATCTTCCACCATGGCCACGTTGTCCTCTACCGGCCATGGTGCATTATCGATATCCCCCTCGCCACCCAATGCATGCCATAACGTGAAACTGGCATGCGGGGTGAAAGGATAAAGCATCCGTACCACAGCTAACAGCGCTTCCTGCAACAAAGCCCGATCCTGCGTGCCTTCTTGTGACGCACGTGCCAATTTATTCATCAATGCCATGATGGCAGCGATGGCAGTATTAAATGTTTGACGGCGACCGATGTCATCGGTCACTTTGCTAATAGTTTTGTACACCTCACGGCGTAATATTTTTTGTTTTTCGCTTAAGGCATACAAATCTAACGTGGTCACTGGACCCTGTTGAAGATGTTCATAAACCAATTTCCAGACCCGTTTTAGGAAGCGATTGGCACCCTCAACACCGGATTCTTGCCATTCTAACGTCGTTTCTGCAGGGGCAGCAAACATAATGAACAAACGTACAGTGTCAGCTCCGTATTTTTCTACCATCATTTGCGGATCGACGCCATTATTTTTCGATTTCGACATCTTGCTCATGCCGGCGTAGACCAATTCCCGCTCCTGCGAGTCGGTAGCCTTAATAATGCGACCTTTTTCGTCGCGCTCGATGCTGACATCCACTGGTGGTACCCAGATGTGCTCGCCGCTGCTGGTCATATAGTAAAACGCGTCGGCCAATACCATACCCTGACACAATAGGCGATTGACCGGCTCATTAGAGGTCACTAGACCTGCGTCACGCAATAATTTGTGATAAAAACGGAAATACATTAAGTGCATAATAGCATGTTCAATCCCGCCAACATATTGATCTACCGGCAGCCAGTAATTGGCTGCGGTAGGATCGAGCATACCATTGTCATAATTCGGACAAGTATAACGCGCGTAGTACCAAGAAGATTCCATAAAGGTATCGAAGGTATCGGTTTCACGCAGCGCTGGCTGACCGTTGTAAGTGGTCTTAGCCCACTCTGGGTCAGCCTTCAGAGGGCTAAAAATGCCGTGCATCACCACATCCTCCGGCAAGATCACCGGCAGCTGGTCAGACGGCGTCGGCACCACGGTGCCGTCTTTCAAAGTTATCATCGGAATTGGTGCACCCCAGTATCGCTGGCGAGAAATGCCCCAGTCGCGCAAACGGTACTTCACCTTACGCTCACCAATACCACGCGCAACTAACGTCTCAGTGATAGCATTAAAGCTAGCTTGGTAATCCAGTCCATCAAAAGCGCCAGAATTGAATAGCAGACCTTTACCGGTCATTGCCTGAGTGCTAAGGTCCGGTACGCTGCCATCGACATTGCGGATAACCGGTTTGATCGGTAGATTATATTTACGCGCGAACTCCCAGTCACGCTGATTATGACCTGGTACCCCCATCACAGCACCAGTACCGTAATCCATAAACACAAAATTGACCACCCAAATCGAGAGATTTTCACCGGTCAATGGATGAATGGCATACATATCGATGGCCATGCCTTTCTTTTTTATGGTGACCATATCGGCTTCTGCTACCTTGGTATTGCGACACTCCTGAATAAAATCAGCCAATGATGGAAGTCCGAAAGCCGCCTGCAACGATAGCGGATGATCCGCAGCCACTGCAATATACGTGGCACCCATGAAAGTATCCATACGTGTGATATAAACTGTCAGAGTCCCTTTGCTACCAGCAATATTACAAGTGATCTCTAGCCCTTCCGAACGACCAATCCAATTGCGCTGCATGGTTTTAACCTGTTCTGGCCAGCTCTTCAGCTTATCAAGATCATACAGTAATTGATCAGCATAGTCGGTGATTTTTATAAACCACTGCGGGAGCTCTTTGCGCTTTACGCGAGTATCGCAGCGCCAGCAACAACCATTAATTACTTGTTCATTAGCTAGCACCGTCTGATCGTACGGACACCAGTTAACCGCTGAAGTTTTCTTGTAAACCAATCCCTTTTCATACAGGTGGATGAAAAACCACTGTTCCCAGCGATAATATTCTGGCCGACAGGTGGCAACTTCTCGACTCCAATCATACCCAAAACCCAGTATTTTTAGCTGCTTCTTCATGTAATCAATATTGGCATAGATCCAGGACGCTGGAGAGGTATTGTTTTTAACAGCAGCTCTTTCCGCAGGCAAACCAAAGGCATCCCAACCTATAGGCTGTAATACGTTTTTACCCAACATGCGTTGATAACGGGAGATTACATCGCCAATAGTATAATTACGTACATGTCCCATATGTAGACGACCAGAGGGATAAGGCAGCATGGACAGGCAATAATATTTCTTTTTATCATGGTCTTCGGTTATCTTGAAAGTTTGGTTGTCATGCCAGTATTTCTGGACGTTAGATTCTATCTCTTCTGGGCGATAAAACTCTTGCATGGTAGTAAATAGTCCTTAAATGAACAACTACGCTCTCGCAGATCAAACATATTAATCAGCAGTGTTATAGCTAAAGCATAACTGTAAACTATATTAACAACAACACCCAGTACTCGGCTAAGATGTTTTTCTACCGACACCGCCGATATCAGCGCACTTTTTTGTCCTATTCTTTAACAATTAAAGCATCTTTGCATTAAACAATTTTAAATTAATATAATTAGAATAATACCAGTATTAATGATGACTAAAGAGATAACTATAAACATTCAAGGTAGTTCAATAATATCACTAATTATTAAAATTATTATGACTCAACAATTGTATATCGCAAGGGCAATTGCGTATCGCAAGGGCATATAACATACAAAGGGATTTATTGAATAAATCTAAATCATTTTCGTCTGATGACGTTCTCATACCTAAAATACATTATTTTATTCAATAGATCATTCCATCGGCAGGGCGCTCCCTATGGACGATTGTAATTTGGTAATGTTAATTGCCGGCCGATAGCCGTTTTATTCGTAATATAGCTCTCTCTGCTAGAGAGAATGACTATCAATACAAGTAAGCCAACTACGGGGCAAAGTTTATCATTATTGCACTCCTCAAATTAGGAGACACATGCGTCTAATGATCGATGCTCAACCGTCGGACCAGAATACTAAGGCACACCATTCGTGCCATTTTACCGACTGCCTAAGTCATTCAATCAAGTTACTGACATGGATATAAAAATGACCACGACCTGTTATAGAACTAAATCGCTATTATAGATACGCCATCTCTCTGAATAAGCGATGTGAGATTGTTATGAATAAAATTACCTCAAGCAAAAAATAGCTGCATTTTACTAAATTATTTATTATTATTAAGCTAGATAAAATAATAATTTAGAGTGCTTATACTGATATATATTTCTTTAATCTTTTCTCAAACATCATTATCAGTACCGGTATAGATGTAACATATGTTTCTCCATACATATGAATTTAATAATATACATTTACCTTTTTCGCTAATTTAGTAGGTATCTAAATGTTATGCAATAAACTCTTACAAGCATTATTACTGTTGACCACCTTAGGTATATCGCTGGCTAATTTAAATACTTTCGCCGATACTGATATCTTCACCGCACTAGATGATCCGTCCACGACTAACAAAAATTTTGAAGGTAATATCCAGGCAAATTATAACGCCCAAAGCGGACACACACGCAACTCTAATTTAACAGCCGGTACCACCATGACCTGGTTTCAGCAAACCAATGCCTACAGCTTCTGGGGTGAAGCCGCCAATAACTCATCAGCCGATCAACGCAGCTCAGAAAAATATCAAGTCGGTACCCGCGCTCGTTATAATCTGAGCACTGAAAATTTTCTGTTTGCCCAAACTAGCTGGTTAAGCGACCGTTACAACAGTTATCGCTCACGCAACACCTTCACTGCTGGTTACGGTCGACAGATCTTCAACGGACCAATTCATATTCTTCGAGTGGAATGCGGTCCCAGTATACGTCATGCCAAGTACAAAAACGGTGGCAATACAATCAAAACACTAGCTTATGGTGCATCATACTACTACTATCAACTAACCGACAATACCAAGATTATCCAAGCTTTATCGCTATTAGCCAATGATAACACGATAGTTAACTCTGAAACTGGGTTGACCGTATCTATCAGCGGTCATTTTGCATTAAAATTGGCTTACAACATAATCTGGAACGAAAATCCTCTCAAAAGCACACCAAAACATGCCGATATCAAAACCTCAATATCGCTATTGTATAACATGCAGTGATGGAATGGTAACTCACTGCGACCTATCAGTGAGAAATACTAGACTGAAATCTTGGTGTTCATTTTACTGCTTCCTACAAACAAAGAAATAAAGGAAAACCACGCAAATATTTATCAAAAAATAGCGTTTATAAAAAATTCAAATAAGGGAATACTCATCCTATAAGTATTCCCATATTAGGCCATCCTTAAATATGAATATAATAACCTCAGAAGTTTGCTGATCATCCATTTTATTCATTAAATGGCTTATTTAGTAACTGTTTTTCTTTTAAACAGAAGCTAAACTTGACTATCATACATATTATATTAGCACCGTCGGTGATGCTTTCTATTTTTTGTATATTCTACAAAAGTCCAATACTTCGACACCTGTTACATTACTCAGCGATAGGTCAAAACGATGCTTGCATGGATCATGGCATCCACTACCGATACGGTATTTTCTAACTATGTGTTTCAAAATATTGCTTTACCAATTAGATGCTATCTGCCATCAAGATTGCAGTTCCCCAATTTAATACCATGGATATTTTACCGGTAGATCAAACCAACCGTCTGTAGAGCACATTCATAACGATTCAATTGAACACAGGAGATAAGCACATGCCCAACAAAGATGGCACGTGGCAAAATGCCAGATATAAGTAAAAGCCGTATATATTTTCATATAATTATCTGATAAAAAACTTTACTATGAGATTGCTTTGGATCTATAAACGCTGCCTCCATTCCTTTAAAAGCTGCAACCATATTACCATTATAATATATTTCTTTACTATACACTTAAATTTCCATGGATATAACACTACGCTATATTTTATTTATCCCATTAGGTTTTAAACCCACCCCGATCTCCTACCTCAGATAAACTTTAGTCCGAAAGATTACTCATCAATGAGTGAAGAACATATAACTGTACAGTAGCGCCCTAGGACCAAAAATTACTACCTCTGTGCATCATAATATGCATTAAACGCCCTATCAACTATCAAACTATCCATATAGTTTTATCAACATCTAAAATTTAGTATGATTGACACTTCTGACAAACTAAGTTTGCAATATAAATTTTTACTTAATTTATATAATTCAGTTACTAACACTTTCGTTAAGCACTAAAGATCTCTCAAGTCATCTGCTGCTGGGAGAAAATACGCAACAATAGCCAACGACCACCTGAAAAATAGCATAAATTAAATGAAATCACTCTTTAATATCACAATGCCGAAGGCATAACAATAAATATTCATTAATAATCCAAAAACCAGGATATCGACCAACTTTAATTATCTTGCGTTACCCACAGGTATGCTACTAGAAACTATCTCTACCATATCTCCACTATTGATTGAGGAAAATTTTTAAAGTGAATGCAATGAAAGAATACTCCCTCATTGATGCGTTGAAAAATTCAAATGCCCTCAAAAATTATTCATTCAATCAGCCATATACTCGTTGATGCTCTATAAAATATATTTAAAGATGAGTAAAAGTAATGATACTGTAGCGTGCACGATCTAATCATTATTTAACTAGTGGCCTAGTATTAAGTGAACCACAGGCCTGACCTTGAGCAAAAGAAAACCTCGCTACAACAACCGTATCATGACATGATACACTATACTCCCAATATAGAACCATTCGCACTAATTATGAACCAAACAACATGAAAACCAGATTATCTCTTGCGTTCTCTTAGCTTTGTTAAACAAATCAAATTTTTAATAAATAATTGCTTAAAAAACAGACAAAACACTATTTTGAGATGCCATCACACTTGCATAAAACTAAGTGAACATTTTAATATTTATAAATTTTATCGTCAATTCATAGAATATTCCTTTACTTAAACAGAACTTCACCTGAATTAGTTAAACAGACTAGATCGTTAATATCATGCAAAATTTAACACGCAGCGATATTACACTTCATAGTGTTATTCTATTGAGATGAAAGCTTTTAGTAAAGCTGACAAAAATCAAAACATACGATCAAAAAAAGCCATAGCTAGCACGAGCAACATGCGACGATCAATAGCATAATACATGACATCATTTACCAGACCATCACTAAATAAATGTACCAAATGCCAAAACAGTAGCTATACTCTATAAAAATATGTAAAAATATGTAAAATTAAAAAAACACCTATATCACGAATAAAATAACTATTCAACTCCTGACATTAATAAATTACAATGCCCAAGTAGAAAAACTATAGCCATGATACACGCATTGAATCAAATGATTCACTAGGTCTAGCTCATCATCAGATGAATCACTTAAACAACTTCATTAAAAAATCGTCAATAGCTAAATTATAGTTATTTATTCCCCTATTGAAATATTTATCAAGCCAAAAGAAATAATATGAATAAAAAGGATTATATTATTATTGGTAACAATATAGCTTGTTAGCTGTGCTAATCAACAGCTAACAACCAAACAAAGCAAAGCACTCATAAATCATAAAGATTATCAAATAGATATCTCTCATACAACCCAGGGGAAAAATAAACGAATGCAATTTTTGGTATTTCACTATATCATAGTGGATAATAATACGTCATTTGCAGCTACTTACTAACAACGAAGTTAGCGCCCACTATCTGATAACCCTATTATCCTGCCAGCAACAAAAGCAAGCTGCTAGTTCTGGTTAGTACCAGAAAATAAATACGCTTGACATGCAGGCGCCAAGAAATAGGCAGGACACATTAATTCTCAATGATACTTCTATCGGCATTGAAATTGTCAATAATGGTTTCCATAATTAGTTATCACATAAAATAGTTCCCATACAATAAAAATAGAAGTTAATGACGTCCCGCTTAGAACAGGATATCATCGCCCATTACCAGATAGCACTGCAAAATATGGTAGGCCATAGCGATCTCGCACCATTAAGACAATACGAGCCAGGCCACTTTCCCTGCATCTGCCTTGCTCAGCAAGATATTAGAGCTTGGCCAGATGCAGCGACAGTGGAAAAATATCTGCAGGACAGCCAACGAACCGCTTTCCTTCCGGATATACTATTTCGCAAACTGACGAAGAAGATAACGATACGCGTCGGATGATTGGCACTTTATCAAATGCATTTCTGTCCTTTAAATATTAGTGGCTGAGCGGACAAAGAAACCAAGGCTATTCCACAGGAGCTAGTGGAAAAATATCATACCAAAGCTTAATATAAGGTAGCATAAAAATTTTTAATTACATTTTTTAACGCTACAAACTAAAAAAATAAACATTACCTTCCGGTATATCTTGTTTTACATTACAAAGTATTTTTCCTACTGCGAAATGTAAATACTTTGAATAGAATTTGCGTAATTGTTCAAACAAAAGAAACGTAATTTGATAAAAGTTAAAATTTCTTTATATAGGTATAAAAGAGAAATTATAATGGCTTTTTATCATCCAGCATCCATTTAAATCTGAAACGAAAATAGTGCTTATTTTTGACAATAGGAGGCTTTGTCCTCATGGCTTTTGAGCCAAGGCCACATCACCGCAAAAACGTTTGATGATAAATCCGCTATCATGGATCAAATAGCAAATTGGACAATGCAGCTCAAGCTTTTCACTGATGCAACTAAAGATACAGTAATGTATCCTTATACACACGTTTCCCCATCAGTTCAGTATCCAACAAATAGAATTCATCATCAAGTTCAATGTGCCTGACGAACATTTCGCTTTAATTGTGTTTGATCATGACCGGCAGAATATTATTCTTAATGTTCCCTCAAAATAGCGCAAACGCTAAGCGCCCATTCTTAATTACATTAAATCAACCGGTAAAAAGATATAAAATCAACTGAATTAACGATAAGTGCATAACATGAAAAAAACGGAGAGGAACCTGAGTGTAAAATTTAACTTAATTAAAGGAAGGAATAGCATTGATAAATACCTCACGATAGAGTAAGTATGGTAGCAGTCGCAAGGCAAATAAAATCAATATACCATCGTAACCGTAAACTCTAATGTTTACCGCCTGCCCGAGTAGTTTCATCAAAATCACCATCATTGATGAAATTGTTTGATTGAAAGAAAAATTTTTGGTCTGTCATTCAAAGGTATTTATGAAATATTATCTTAATAATGGTTATTTAAATCATGATACAATTTTCTCGATAAATATCAAATATAACAATTAAATATCTCATCTAATAGAAAATTTCGTATAGTTATTTTAAAATAATCTTAAGAAGCTCTTCAAATTATGGTGACAGCATAGCTAACTGAATCATTTTTAATTTTGTATCCGTTACACTATAGCCAACTATAAGGCCAGAACCGATGAAGCCATTGTGATAAAACTATCATTACATGCAAATTAAGCCAGAGACAGCTCTTTTCTTGACTAATATCTTCTATATTACATTTAATTTCACAACCATGTAACCTCTAGAGCAATATTCGTCGTATGTCAGAATATTTTACCATAACTCTAACGTTTTAAAACCGTTTACTAATACAAGTGAAGCCTAAGCAAAAGTAAAAATATATTTATATAACCTTATAATATGCAACATCAAAAAAATTTAGTTTTAACATTAATACAATTGTAATAACCATCTTCGAATAGCGTACTGGAAGCCCTATCTAGAAAGATTTTATTCTGTATACCAGCCAGCTATAGCTAAAATTCAACCATAACGTCAATAATCTACATTGGGTGAAGGAGTTTATAGATCGCACAATTACGCACTATACAGTAATATGATAATACTCATTATCTCCTAATACTCATTATCTCCTTTAACAGGTAAGCGCCGACCAAAAACCAAAGCAGCAAATCCAGCTAACGATGTGATAATCCATAGCGGCCAGGATCCTGCTTGCGCGTAAGGGGTTAAACCCTGAGTTGGGGTTACTTTAACATGCAATACTTCGCGGGTAAATTGAGGTAATTTTGCTTGCGTTGTACCGTCCGCATTGACGACTGCAGTGATACCATTATTAGTACTGCGCAGCAACGGCCGTCCCAACTCAAGCGAGCGCATACGCGCCATTTGAAAATGTTGCCACGGACCGATAGAACGACCAAACCAAGCATCATTAGAAATGGTCAATAAGAAATCTGTATCGGAGTGAAAATTATCCCGCACCTGGCCACCAAAAATAATTTCATAACATACGGTCGCCGTGAGTTTCATGCCAGCCACAGTCTGCTGTGGCTGCAAATAATTACCTGGGCTCAAAGAAGACATCGGCAAATTGAATAATGGAGACAACGGTCGCAACAGACGCTCTAATGGAACAGTTTCGCCGAAAGGCACCAGATGATGTTTATTATAGCGATTTTGAGTAGAATAGTGGTACGGACTAGCTTCACCGATCACTACAATACTATTATAATAGTTATATCCATGTGTCGCTGTTGGCCGTGCATCGATCATGCCGATAACAAGGCTAGTATGATGCAAACGCAACAATTGATCCAACTCTGTCAAAAAAGTATTTTGAGCAATTTCATTATCCGGGATCGCCGATTCCGGCCAAATAATCATCTGTACTTTGCCGATGAATGGCAGGGTACATTTTAAATAAATATCCAGCGTTTGACGTACTTGATCGGCGTCCCATTTCATTGATTGGGAAATATTCCCCTGCACCAACACAACCTCAATGGCACGCTTTGGTTGTGGATGATACCATCGATGCGACCACGGTAACAACATCACCAATGCCGCCAACGCCGCCAGCGGGCAGCGTTGAGCCAACGCGAAGGTTATCAGGCCGCTCATCATTACCAGCATAAAGGTGATAGCTTCCACGCCCAAGATAGGCGCTACGCCCTTCAACGGACCATCGATCTGACTATAGCCGAACTGCAACCAGGGAAAACCAGTTAGCACCCAGCCACGCAAAAACTCAGTCATCGACCACAGCACCGGCGCACCAAGCACCAATCTCCACAGGCTAGTGTTCGGCCATATCTGAACCAGTAGAGCAGTGAACAGCATGGGATAGAGCGCCAGATAAGCAGCCAGTAAAATTACCAGCACAACATTTACCGCGCAGGGCATACCACCGAACTGGGCGATGCTTATATACACCCAGTTAACGCCGGTGCCAAACAAACCGAAACCCCAAATAAATCCTAACCAAGCAGCCTGCCACACTCTACGGTTCAGAGTAACGCCCAATAAACCGATCAGCGATATTATGGCCGCAGGCCAGACGTTATACGGTGAAAATGCCATGGTACCACAGATACCAGTTAATAACGCCAGCAGCCCGCGAAGATACTGGCGTTCAAACCCTAAAATAATAGCCATCTAGGAATTATTTTCCATGATCACTTGCGGTAAATCCTTGAAAATTTTTACGTGCACTTAAATAATAAGCCTCTTATACGCCATCGCTACTTTAAAATTATCCCTGACCTATCGCTGAATAATGTAATAGATGCAACAACACTCACCGAATGCTTCTAACAAACACCAATAAAAAAAAATTAAAGACCCCCACCAACGTCTGGGAAATTATGCAAGATACGATACTTTTAAAGAAATCAGACCGTTAAACTAAATCAAGAGAGGGGAAGAATATCTAGCAATTTTTTGCAAAATAGGGATCCGGATAATTAAGTTTTTGCATAATCTTAGTTTCCATAACCTCCATTTCTTTGGCTTCCTCATCCAGGATATGATCATACCCTAGCAAATGTAACGAACCGTGAATAACCATATGCGCCCAATGGGCCTCCAGCGAATTATCCCGCTCTCGAGCTTCGCGTTCTACGATTTGACGACAAATTACTAAATCGCCGAGCAATAGCAATTTCATCTCAAGCGGTGTCTCAAACGGAAAGGAGAGCACATTGGTGGGATAATCGTTACCTCGGTAGGTCATATTAAGCATATGGCTTTCCATTTCGTCCACCAAACGAATGGTCACTTCTACCTTATCGCGAAACAGGGGCAACACCCCCTGTAACCAGCGCATAAAAACATGTTTCTTAGGCAGACAGTGCGAAACAACGCAAGCTAACTGAAGATCAAGAATGACATTACTCATTAATTCTGCACTCCTAATATACTGCGAAAAGGTTCCCGTATCGCACGGTGCTACTATGTTGAACCATAAAGTCATACTATAATGTTAGACGATCACGCATGTAAGCCAACAGCACGACTTCAATAATATTATGCTCCATCAACTTTTTACTCTCTCACAGTAGAAAATCTCAAATAGTACGTCGTAAATTATATATGCAAATATTAAAAGTCGACCTTTTGATTGAGATCACTCAATCGAAGTCTAGCTTCAAGACGGAACTATCACCGCTGATAAAACGCACAAGATTTTCGACTATCCAGTACTTCCTCAACCACCCTACCGCCAAATAAATTTCACCAGTTCGCATCACCAACGAAAAATAATATTTAAACTGAAAATACAAGCGATAATTATAATACGTTTAGTCTGAATATTCACTGCGCACCCATGGTCAGATACGTTTTCATTGATCTGATTCAATATCCGACTTTGTTTCATGGCCAGATAAATTTATTCTATATCAATGCAAACAATAATACCGCGCCACTGAGGAAACATCTATATATAACCAGGTGATAATACCAGCGTAGCCACCGAGGAACAGCACGTTACCTATCACTGTAAAAATATTATCAAGATAACTTGTTTCTTATGACCAACCAAGCGCTCAAATTGTTTGATTTTATCATCAAATAGCCCACATGGATCGTCAGGCAGTTACTATTATGCGACAGCACTAACTGAGCCGATGCTGAACATAATATTATGCACAACCATAATATTTAGGATACTATTAGCGAAAACCAATCAGGATAATAGTTAGTAAATACCATAGGCCGCTGTCGTTCTTTATTACAAATACGTATTAATTACTGACACCAAACGTAACACAGTTACGAGGCCTATTTAATCCTTAGCGCGTACCAGTAGGCCAAATAAGGAGTTAAGAAAATTATACATCAAAGATTTACAAATCAATAAATTTACCGAAAGCCCGGCTGACCTTCGAAATAAATCCATATGGTACATTCAACCAGCTCCATCATTTTTTACGAACGCTATTTATATCTATATATACTGTACAGTTTTATTGAAACATGGAATTATTACAATTAATAATGAAGAATCAATTACTAAAAATATCTCCATACAAAAATTAAAATTATTCACTCAACAAGTGATAATAACACCCTCACCAAACACGAATCACTAACATTCTGGTTAAATATTTCATCTTTGATACCCCTGGTAGACAATATCAAAACAATTATAAAGAGGGGAGACTCTTTATAAACATCACCACTATAAAATAAATATTTTACATCACACTGTAAACATTACAAGCTTTTATAGACACCACTTTTTTAATAAAATTTTTTGTTACCAGCATATATATTATACATCAATAAAATAGGATAAAATAAAATATCTTATAGCATTAACGCTTTTAGTCATGTTTTTGTCAAATTTTCTGATCTTACTACATTACCATCACAAGGTAAAAACTATGGCAATAGAACATCATTAAATAACATGAATCAGCGAATAGATCACCTATCCAAGTACCTTGAAGATATTGGATGACTAAACTTATTCAACATACGTAAACATACCCATTACTATCCTAAGATAAGTTAGTAATCTACTAATAGCAAAACTACCAAATCGCTATTATATTCGTAACATGCCACTCTCTGTAATTCTTTTATCATAAGAGCAAGATTCATGTAGCATCAATTACATTATTCAGTGATAACTCAGAACATACAATGTTATATGTAGTGGTATTTACCTGCTACATAATACACAGAACTTCCATGACCATGTGTTCTAGCT
This sequence comes from Sodalis sp. Ffu, assembly GCA_024748595.1. Taxonomy (GTDB): domain Bacteria; phylum Pseudomonadota; class Gammaproteobacteria; order Enterobacterales; family Enterobacteriaceae; genus FFU. Next base: position 905,156 of record CP072944.1, read on the forward strand.
TTCTATTTATTTACCTACAGCCTTGTAGCGTCATTTATCTAATGAGAAATTTTATCCTTGTATTATTCCAATTAACTTAAAAAGTCTGTGTGAGGCTAATGCCCGAATAAAAAAACACTAATATATATTACAAGAAGTATTGTCACATTGACCGTGATCGCTATATTAAATGCATTGACCATGAAATACCATTCTATAAACCTACCATATTATCATCCAAAACGAGTGAAAACACCGACTTACTGTAAAAAAAGTCTAACCTAATGCACCATCGATCATTTTTAGATCCAGCGAATCAGCGTTCAAAAATTACCGTCGCACAAGCGTAATGGCGATCATCCGCTAGTGTTACATGCATGCGGACAAAAGCTAATTGCTCAGCTAGCAACTTTGCCTGAGCAAATAGACGTAGCTCCGGTTTGCCAAATTCATCATTAAATACTTCGAATTGGACAAAAGCTAGCCCGTTACGAATACCGATACCAAAAGCCTTCGATGCAGCCTCTTTCACCGCGAAACGTTTCGCCAGAAAACGTACCGGCTGATTATGCTGTTGATATTGCTGCAATTCCACTGTGCTGAGAACACGCCGTGCCAACCGCTCACCACCGCGGAATACTACAGCTTCAATGCGACTGATGTTGATAATATCGATGCCAATGCCATGAATCGCCATTAGCCGCGCGATTCCCTGATCAAATGTTTCATATCCCTTACCGCTTCTTCCAAACCACAGATCACAGCACGACTGATGATAGAGTGGCCAATATTTAATTCCTGTATTAGCGGCAATGCCGCGATCGATTTTACATTATGGTAATCAAGGCCGTGTCCAGCATTGACCTTAAGTCCCAGCTCAGCGGCGTAGTGCGCGCCGTGGCTGATACGCGCAAACTCAACATCACGGGCGCCCTCATCCACAGCATTAGCATAAGCGCCGGTATGAATTTCAATATAAAGGGCGTCCACGTCCGAGGCCGCAGTGATCTGCCGATCATCAGCATCGATAAATAGCGAGACCTGAATACCGGCGTCATTCAGGCGGGATACTGCGTAACTCAATTTGTCTCGACCGCCGGCCACATCAAGACCTCCTTCGGTCGTAATTTCCAGGCGCTTTTCTGGCACCAAGCAACAAAAGTGAGGTTTCAGTTGACAGGCTATAGCGATCGTCTCCTCCGTCACCGCCATTTCTAAATTCATACGGGTCTGAATCGTCTGGCGTAACATATGTACATCGCGATCGGTGATATGGCGTCGATCTTCGCGCAAATGCACGGTGATACCATCGGCCCCAGCCTGTTCTGCAATAAACGCCGCCTGAACCGGATCTGGCCAAACCGTACCACGCGCATTGCGCAACGTGGCGATATGATCGATATTAACACCCAACAATACCTCAGACATACTCTTCACCTTGATACAACGCAATCACATCACACAGTGTAAAATGGCTTTTTGCCATAGGCTAATTTTCATTAATAATTAAGGATGCTCCAATATTAGCGTTTCTGCCTTAATCATATTTCCCGATTGCATAATGTGAAAGGCGCATCCGTTGTAGACTTCGACTCGTGAAAAAGAAAGATGTTATTCTGGTTACTCTCTCACCATCAAAACACAGCCAGAGCGTGACACAGCTAAACTGCAACTACCAGTCCAAAAACTGGTATAAAACTTGCGATTAAACTAACCTTTCAGATCTGTTATAAATAGCATGTGGATAAAATACTTAACCATTAGGTAAGGTAGCTAGATCAGTAAATTTCCGCACTACCGTATTTGCCAGAATACGACATATTATAAATAATATGTAAAATACAGCTAATTAAAAATAGCTTGAAGTAATTGTTTTCATAGAGCAAAGTACCTGCTTGGATAGCTCACTAACTATAAGCCTAAAGAAAATGAAAGTTTTTAATTTAATATTACCTCAATCCGCTCAAAAAGACTGCTAATTCCCATAAAATTCTTTAAATTGCAATAATTCCATTATCAAACGCAACCCACTAAAGTTTTAGTTAAATATTTTAATCATAGTTGCATGTTATGCTATAACAAAATCGATCAAAAAACACATCTAGAATTTAAAAAATAGAAATACAATTAACTTATATATATTTTCTTAACATTGCAAACCTTACAAAAGTTTATAAGCGCCATTTAATTTTTACCTACACCAATAATAAGCAAAACCTTCGGATCGAAGGTCATTTGAAGTAAAATCAATGAAAAATCGCTATAACATGACACAAACAATATACTAAAGTATAAGGTTATCCGACCTGAACTCTAGCTGAGTAATATAACGGATGCCGAAGCACTACCTGAACCGCTTACAGCAATGGCTATATTACAAAAAAGAAGTAATTAAGCAAGTTTTTGACATTATAAAATTACGAAGCGTATTACCAATTTTATATACTTTAATTTCCTTAAAGATCGTCGAAATAGCCCAAATTACGCAAAGCCTGTTCATCATCAGCCCAACCTGGTTTAACTTTTACCCATAGTTCAAGATGCACGCACGTCTCGAACAAGATTTCCATATCATATCGAGCTTTAATACCAATTATTTTAATTTTACTTCCTTTATTGCCGATGAGCATTTTTTTTTGACTATCACGTTCCACTAAGATCAAACCCTGGATATCGTAATAGCCACGATCGTTGATAACAAAATGTTCAATATCCACCGTCACAGAATAAGGTAGCTCTGCGCACAAAAAACGCATTAGCTTTTCACGTATGATTTCTGAAGCCATAAAACGCTGTGTACGGTCGGTAATATAATGTCCCGAAAAATGATGAACCGATTCTGGTAGCTGCTTGTGCACGATTCCCTCCAACGTATTTACGTTCATGCCATTCTCGGCGCAAATCGGTAAAATATAGTAAAAATTCATCTGTTGGCTGAGAAATTGTATATGGGGCAACATCTTCTTTCTGTCTATAACATTATCCACCTTGTTAATCGCCAACACTACAGGACATTGGACGTTACGCAGTTTATTCACCACCATCTCGTCATCCAAAATCCAACGAGTACCTTCTACCACAAAAATGATCAACTCCACACCACAGATAGAACGGCTAGCGGCACGATTCATCAATCGATTCATCACCCTCTTCTCTTCTCTATGTATCCCTGGAGTATCTATATAAATAACTTGATATGGCCCTTTGGTATCGATACCTATGATTCGATGACGCGTGGTTTGCGGTTTTCGCGAGGTGATCGACACCTTCTGTCCCAGCAATTGATTAAGCAGAGTAGATTTACCGACATTCGGCCGGCCTACAATTGCCACAAAACCACAATAGGAATATCTATCACTCATTCAAGATCCAGCATCTTAAGCATCTGCGACGCCGCAGCTTGTTCGGCTTTGCGACGACTTGAACCATTGCCGACCACAGGGTCAGGCAATCCACTGACCTGACAATGGATGGTAAATTCTTGATCATGCGCCTCACCACATACCTTAACCACAAGGTAATAGGGAAGTGGCAAATGGCGCCCCTGCAAATATTCCTGCAGCCGGGTTTTTGGATCTTTTTGCTTGTCACCTGGACTAATTTCATCCAAACGGCTGTGATACCAGTTGAGGATTATTTTTTCAACAATCTGGATATCGCTATCCAAAAAGATACCACCTACCAATGCTTCTACCGTATCGGCTAGAATTGATTCACGAAAAAATCCACCGCTCTTTAGCTCTCCTGGCCCCAAGCATAAATATTTGCCTAAATTGAATTCCCGCGCCATTTTCACTAGGGTATTTCTTCGCACCAAAGTGGCACGCATCCTGCTCATATCGCCCTCATCTACATAAGGGAAACGCTGATACAGAGCATTGGCGATTACATAGCTCAGTATAGAATCACCCAGAAATTCCAGCCGTTCATTATGTTTGCTGCTTGCACTTCTATGTGTCAGAGCCTGTAACAAAAGCTCATGCTGATAAAAATTGTAGCCCAATTTCTTCTGAAGCCTATTAATTAATATGGGATTCATGCGTTACCAATATCAACCATGCATAAAATATCACTGCAAACAACACAGAATTGGAAAAAATCATGTTTATCCCAAACTGTATTTGTATACAATAGCTCCTTGCATGACTTAAAGGGGTTAAAATAAATTTAGCCGTCAGACAATATATTATTACCTAATAAAGTTTATTTAAGCACTCATCCGATAACAGAAGACTTATAAGTCATTTTATTCAATACGCATACACCTGCTTATGTCTCACAGCTAGAGCATAATCTGGTATAATCAAAAGTTCACCAAATTACCATTTGATTCGTGATTATAGTTTCTCTATCAAAATTCATCGAAGTAACTAAGCTATTTTCCAGTGTTATTATTTAATGTTAAACCTAGCCACTAATTCCTACAAGACATTATCCGACCCATCGCTGGCCCCTCTTAAAGGGGGCCAGCAATCCCGATAGATACCACGCATATCATAGCATATCATAAGCACCGTCGGTAGAAGAGCTTCTTTTAACATATCTTTGATACTCAGTAGGACATGCTTTCGGCATGAGCTATATTACCTCCAAGACATGTCAAAACAAATGGCTTCATCTATCTTGATATCCGACGCCACATAAAGCTTGCTCCAAATGTAGCACTTATTACTGACCATAAGTTCGTATTCATATTCAACTTCACCAAAAGTTTTAGCCTAGTAGCTACAATAGCAATGAACCATTTTCCTGTATGTCCGAGTTTAAGTAAAATTAAAAATACTTTTAAAACTGAAAATAACACCTACAAAACCTTACACATCACCGTGTCAGACAATAAATTAGTTTTAATATCAATACGATGGTGATCACCATCTACTATCTACTAACTAAATAGCGTACTACACGCCTATTTTGAACACTTTATTTGTATTCTTACATAACAGCTAGCAAAAAATATCCAACTAAAACGTCATAAAAATTTAATCTGACTAAGGGGATACCCTTTATTGTATCTCACCTAATTAGTAATTTTAAATCTCTATTTACCTTACATAGAGAAATTTTACTATGAAAATTGGTGATCTCCCCTTCATTATAGGTAACGAAGTAATGCTTCGCTAAAAAAGAAATTAATGAATGCCACCAATTCGATTTAAACGCACGCCAGTCGGCCATTGACCTTCTTGTTTATCAAAACTCATCCAAATCGCCGTAGCTTTCCCTACCAGATTTTTTTCTGGCACAAAACCCCAATAGCGGCTATCGGCACTATTGTCACGGTTATCACCCATCATGAAATATTCACCAGGCGGCACAACCCATTCAGCCAAAGACCTGCCCGGTTGCTGATAGTAAATTTCTAATGAATCCTGCTTGCCTGGCACTATCAAAATATTATGCACCATGTTGCCCAGTAACTCCTTGCGCTGCTCCAAGCGGAGACTACCATAAAATTGACGATACGGCGGTATTTGCAAAAAATCACTACTGTCCCCATCACTACCAGTGTAGTTGAAAGTCTGAACAAAATCACTTGATGCAATATTACTATAGGTAATAGATTGCACAGTGGCACAATTCTGGCCATCAATACAGCCAGGCTGCACTGTCACGCGCTTAGCTAAAGGATCATAACTAACCCGGTCACCAGGCAGACCCACAACCCGCTTGATATAATCTAATCTGGGATCAGGTGGGTATTTAAACACTACCACATCACCATGTTTTGGGTGGCCAGTTTTAATAAACGTGGTCTGAGTAATAGGATCTTTAATACCGTAGGCGAATTTTTTCACCAAAATAAAATCCCCTACCAACAGAGTCGGCATCATTGAACCAGACGGTATTTGAAATGGCTCAAAAATAAATGAACGAACCACAAATACCAATAGCAATACCGGAAAAATCAAGGCACAGGTTTCAATCCAACCAGATTTATGAATAGCGGTCACCACAGCACCATGCATACGCTTACTAGGCGATTCTGCCTGAAATCGGCGACGAGCCAACATCAGTGTAAAACGGTCCAAACACCACAGGATACCGGTAATAAATGTGGCAATTGCCAAAATCAGGGCAAATATATTAGCCATGCAAACTCCTCAAACTTATTTACTATCTTTAATTTTTACCCAGATGCAAAATCGCCAGTAAAGCTTTCTGAGGCAACTCAATTTTACCTACCTGCTTCATGCGCTTCTTACCTTTTTTCTGCTTTTTCAACAATTTTTTCTTACGGCTCACATCTCCACCATAGCATTTTGCCAAAACGTTCTTACGCAACTGCTTCACGGTCGAACGGGCGATAATATGATTACCAATGACTACCTGAATGGTGATATCAAATTGCTGACGAGGGATCAGTGCCTGCAGCTTATCAACAAATTCACGACAACGATACGTAGCCTTATCCCGGTGAATAATCAGTGCTAGAGCATCGACGCTCTCACCGTTAAGCAATACCTCCGCGCATACCATATCCGCATTCTCAAAACGCTTAAACCCATAATCCAGCGAGGCATAGCCGCGAGACATGGATTTCAATCGATCAAAAAAATCCAACACCACTTCAGCCATCGGAATTTCATATGTTAACGACACCTGCCTACCATGATACACCATATTCGTCTGCACGCCGCGCTTATCGATACACAAGGTAATGACATTCCCAAGATACTCCTGTGGTAAAAGCATATGACATTCAGCGATAGGTTCACGCAGCTCTACAATGTTATTCAATGGCGGAAGCTTGGAAGGACTATCCACATAAATAGTTCGGTTATTAATGGTTAAAACCTCATAAATTACCGTAGGCGCCGTGGTAATCAGATCAAGATCATATTCGCGCTCCAGCCTCTCCTGGATAATTTCCATATGTAATAAGCCAAGGAAACCACAGCGGAAGCCAAAACCTAGCGCCATAGAGCTTTCTGGCTCATAAAATAACGAAGCATCATTCAAGCTTAGTTTACTAAGAGCGTCCCTGAAGGCATAATAATCGTCATAACTGACCGGAAATAGGCCAGCATAGACCTGAGGTTTCACTTTTTTAAAACCAGGCAATGCGTTATCAGCCGGTTTACTCGCCAGCGTTAACGTATCCCCTACCAGCACGCCAAAGATATCTTTAATCGCGTAGATCAACCAACCAACTTCGCCGCAATTCAATATCTCGCGATCGACACGCTTTGGGGTAAAAATACCTAATCGATCAGCGTTATAGCTTTGACCAGTACTCATTACTTTTACTTTATCACCCTTGCGCAAGGTGCCATTTTTGACCCGTACCAGAGATACTACTCCCAGATAATTATCAAACCAGGAGTCGATAATCAGCGCCTGAAGCGGCGCACTAGGATCTCCTTCTGGCGGAGGGATATCACGTACCAGACGTTTCAATACCTCCTGCACGCCCACGCCGGTTTTCGCCGAACATCCCACTGCATTGGTCGCATCAATGCCGATAATATCTTCAATCTCCTGAGAGACGTGATCGGGATCAGCGGCCGGTAGATCGATTTTATTCAAAACAGGTACGACTTCTAAATTCATTTCCATGGCGGTATAACAGTTAGCCAGGGTCTGGGCTTCAACCCCCTGCCCGGCATCCACCACCAGTAGCGCACCTTCACAAGCCGCCAGCGAGCGAGAGACTTCATAAGAAAAGTCAACGTGACCGGGAGTATCGATAAAATTTAGCTGATACAACCGACCATCGGACGCCTTATAATCCAACGTAACGCTTTGCGCCTTTATGGTAATACCACGCTCCCGCTCCAGATCCATAGAATCCAATACCTGAGCTGCCATTTTACGTTCACTCAAACCACCGCAGGCCTCAATAAGACGATCGGACAATGTCGATTTACCGTGGTTGATATGGGCAATGATAGAAAAATTTCGTATATTCTTCATTTTTATAAATTTATCTTAAAAAAACTTGAATACTTAAGGGGGTGATCCATAAATAACTCGCATATAAAGATGGACGCATCTTTCATACTCGATGGACGCATCTTTCATACTCTATAAGGGATACAAGAAAGAATACAGGATTGGTCCATCAAACCTAGGCTGAGGCAACCAACCGATGTCCTAAGTATCAGTAAGGATCACCATGTTGCTAATTAGTCCCAGTAAGCACGCATATAAACCAAAAAAGCATAGCACATCAATCTTGCTTTCGGTAATACTGAATCACCACACCCTAATACCGAAAAATCACCGTAATCTATTTAATCGTGATTGAGCCCTAAATACCACATTGTCAGTGACATGCTTGTGTAGGTAGCAAACTACATTTAGCTAATAATGATAGTTTCTAGCTATCACGCTATTTTTAAAATTGTATGTTAATCTGGTACGGATAAACACTACGTATTGCAGTTACTCGCTTAATTGACATTGATCGAAAAACTAAACAATAATCCATCGGCATAAAATCTGATTTTAATCGTACCTTTGAATGCTGATCAAGACAAGACGATTAGATTAAGCTTCAATAATAACTACCATCAGCCAATTAACGCTCAATCAAAGTCCGCTTTTTCTGAGCATGGCAATGCAACTGAGAAAATCAAAATCACTTTCTCCAACACAACTATGCTGCTTTAACTTTTAATTGTGAGCTTTGAAGCCGATAATACGGAATTATTCCAGCACCGGATCATCATAATCCACAACACCGCCGTGGTAATTTAATGACCATATATCGATTCAAATATCAAACAATATAGCTGAAAATCGGATGTCTTCCTTTGTTTAGCTAGCCATAAACCTCTTCGCACAGGAGAGGGACATATACCTACAGCAATATCATCACGTAAGGTGACATAAATGAACTAAGCTTATCCGCTTGGACTGCAAATTAAATATCCTTATATAAATCATTGAACAATTTATTATCAATTATCCTATCCATCAAAACAGCAATCTTTCACTGTATATGATGTATACCTACTACTCTACCATAATCATCAATACTGAGTAATAATTGAATGTCTATCAATAATTTTACGCACACAAAAAAATATGTGGTCAATCCTTAAACTGAACAATCCATAATACCAGTTATCTTTTTATAACTAAAATTGCTCATATTCCCGTAACGTAAATTACCATATGCAAATTTTAGGCAACCTTTCAATAAGGAAAAATACTATCTTTGCAACTCCTAATGATAATATCAAATTTTAAGATTCAATATTTCTTTCAATGATGCAGCACTTCTATAGTTTTCCGCAATACGAATACCCCATAGCTGAATAGCGGACAGTCCACACTTTGAATGCCAATAAATAATTTTATCATATCGATCGCATGTGGTATAATACCCTAGCTGACTGGATAAAGAACAGCAATGGTAAAACACATGCACCACATGAATATTAATAAACATGCATAAATAAAATCACCATAGCTGATCTGAGACGTTATATAATAAGCTTTATTGAATAAATTCTAGCTGTCAGCCAACCTTTTTGTTTAATTAAGAAGTTTTTAAATAACTTCTCTAGTGTTTGATACAACCTAACCTGCTTACCTCACCACAGCTCTGAGCATGGTAATATTCGAAACATCAAAATGCTAAACAATTTTTGTAATCGTTATTAAACGTTGATTAACCATTATTTGTTTGATTTCAATTACCATTTTGAGGAATAAGCAGTATAATTCCTTTAACCAGTAAAGTAACGTGGCTAACGTGTATCCACTAACCACTAACCTTATCAGTCGTAGCTTTTTTAATTTTTTCAGAAATTATACTTCTGCATCTGTTATATTAATCATTATTAACTTATAGCTAATAATGTCATGTGTATTGATACAACTACATAAACCTTGCGTCTGATAAACTATATAGTTTTTCTATTTTGACTTCCTATTTACCTTCATCTTAGATATTTATCTTAGTAGTAATTTCATGACATAATAATATTAATACTGTAGCCTGTTTACTTACGCAAGTAAACTTTTAACAACATAAAGAAATATTCATTAACTAAAAAATGGAGGATATTGCACCTTATAATGCAAGCAACATCAATCATTTACGTTTGATGAAAACGTTATTAATGTTCGCTCATTAGTAATTTTAAACTTTTCTTACTAAAAAAATTTTTTTGGACATGTTGGTGATTGACCTCTATTAAAAAAGTGCAATTTACTCAACAAGACCGTGCTAACATTGATAAACAGACTATTTCATTAAGTTTCATCACTTGCTATGCAACAATCAACTGAATATATTACCGATGTGCTGGTCATTGGCAGCGGGGCAGCTGGATTATCGCTAGCACTACGTCTTGCAGGCCACTGTAAAGTCATGATCCTGAGCAAAGGTTTGCTGAACGAAGGATCCACCATGTACGCACAAGGTGGTATCGCGGCTGTGTTCGACGAAAAAGATAGTATTAATTCTCACGTAGAGGATACATTGATCGCAGGCGCCGGCGTTTGTGAACGCGATACGGTGGAATTCATCGCCAGCAATGCCCGCCACTGCATTGAGTGGCTCATTGATCAAGGCGTACTGTTCGATACCGAAGATCCCACCTTGCCCGGCAATCGCTACCATCTTACCCGAGAAGGGGGCCACAGTCATCGCCGCATCCTACATACGGCGGACGCCACTGGCAAAGAAGTTGAAACCACTCTTGTGAACAAAGCCATCGAGCACCCAAATATCCACATCATGGAACTCTGTAATGCCGTGGATCTGGTTACCTCTAATAAAATCGGTATGCATGGTACCGACCGGGTGGTCGGCGCCTATATCTGGAACCGAGCTCAAGAACGGGTGGAACTCTGTCGCACCCGAGCGGTCGTGCTCGCCACCGGAGGCGCCTCCAAAGTCTATCAATATACAACTAACCCAGACGTTTCCTCGGGCGACGGCATAGCCATGGCCTGGCGCGCCGGATGCCGAGTGGCTAACCTCGAATTTAATCAGTTCCATCCTACTTGTTTGTTCCATCCTCAGGCGCGCAACTTTCTATTGACGGAAGCGTTACGCGGTGAGGGTGCTTATCTAATCAACCAAAACGGCACCCGTTTTATGCCAAATTTTGATGCACGCGCAGAACTAGCACCACGGGATATCGTGGCACGCGCCATCGACCATGAAATGAAGCGCTTAGGCACTGACTGCATGTATCTAGATATCAGCCATCGTCCGATGGCCTTTACCCTCCAACACTTTCCGACTCTTTATGAAAAGCTGTTAACCTTGAACATCGATTTGACCCGTCAACCGATCCCCATAGTCCCAGCAGCACACTACACCTGCGGCGGGGTGATGGTAGATAAACAAGGACATACCGATCTAAACGGGTTATACGCCATTGGTGAAGTAAGTTATACTGGCCTGCACGGTGCTAATAGGTTAGCATCCAACTCCCTGTTAGAATGCCTGGTATATGGCTGGTCGGCGGCAGAAGATATCATACACCAACTGCCCACCATTAAGCTGGCCCGACAATTACCTCCCTGGGATGAAAGCCAGGTCAATAATTCTGATGAAGAGGTGGTATTGCACCACAATTGGCACGAACTACGGCTGTTTATGTGGGATTATGTCGGTATAGTACGCACTACCAAACGAATGGAGCGTGCACTGCACCGCATAGAGTTATTGATGCAGGAAATAGATGAATATTACTCCAATTTTCGCATCTCTAACAATTTACTAGAAGTACGCAACCTGGTACAGGTAGCAGAGCTCATTATCAAAAGTGCTTTGCGGCGCAAGGAAAGCCGTGGTCTACACTTCACACTAGATTACCCCGCTATGCGGCCAAACCCAATACCAACGATTCTGCAACCTTGCACAAACTAATGTGCTCTCGCAGCAAACACCGCTACTTCTACACAGTAGCACCCTCCCTCTATCAACATACCGACTGAACGACATAAAAGTATACCATCGGCAACCAACAGCTCATGTTGGTTCAGACTAAACGATAGCAATTAACGGAACAAGTAACATCCTCTCATCCGTGTGATACAGGATGGCAAAGCGGAATGAGGGAGATCTGATAGTATCACATAGTAACATTTACCAAAAAAGCATGAGGTGCGAATTCATTCCTAGTTCACTTGAAGTCTCGCTGACAAAAAACTGGCACCAAAATAATCCACTAGCTGACACTAGATCCAGTTCTATTACATCCACCGATGATACGCAAGCATCCATGAAATTAAAGCACTACCGAAGCCCGGCATCTAACGCAAAAAGATAATTATGCAGCGAGCAAGATACGCACGCTGCATATTTTTATTGAACAATGGTCGTGGTAATTTTAAATTGCTTTAAAAATAAATTCACTACCGCAATGCTTGATTTATTGATAGTTGTACCATTTATTACTAAGCTCCCGTAAACACGTGAGTTAATCGCTTAAAAAAACTGCTGCCAGAAAAACATTACAACGCGCAGAAATAGATAAAATTATATGCAATCCGTTTATAATTTATACCTTACTACAAAATAACTATAATCCAATTTTCTCAACTTCACATTCATAAAATTTTCTAATAACATTGCACGACAAAGACCAACACCTACATCCAATACAAGAGCATTTACTCAGCGACGAACGGACGCGATGCACGAGATTCAATTTTCCACCGGAATCGGAAAAACATCACCTACTTACTGCCAGTAATGCAAAATCACTTATTTGATTAATCGCATAAAATTACGTACTTATAATCAGCTAAAATACAGGACTGGTGAAGCAAGAGGCGGAACAATCACAGCTACTTCCATTTATCTGAATATTACATTCCACCAATGACTAGCGATATAAATAGCATATAATCCAAAGATTATATCAGCAATCAAACTATTGCCGTAATCACCATCGAACATTTATTGCAGTATCCTAAATTTAAAGCTTCGACTACTGCGTAGTAATACGCTGCGCTCGATGCAGCAAAGACTACATAGATATGAGTTTTTAGTCAGGATGTAAAGCAAACATATCGTTGCCAAACCTGATGGCGAAAACAGTATATGCTATCCTCAACTACGCAGAAAAAACGTCGTGAAAAATTTTACCGAATAACTACTTAACAAACCGATAAAATCAATAGATTTCTACCTACTCAATAACAAATCCCGAGCATACAAAGCAGCCATGAAGGTCTAAATTGGCTAGTTTAAAACTATAGGTACTGTGCTATCTGGGAAGGAAATGGTACAAAGCAAATCAAATGAAGTTAAGTAAACTCATGACCAACACCAGATATATGAACGTACTCGTATAAGCACAGCTATAATAGATGATACAAACCAACCACTACCCCAACGAACCTATCAAAACAACGTGAAATAAACCAATTGCATCCTCCTATCAGAATGCCGTCGTAAAAGTGTTAACAAAAAAATGGAGAATGAAAGCTTAACGCTTTAAAAAACCAACTAGCTAGTTAACTGCTGATGATAGTAAAAACGAAAACGACTTTATATAATAAATTTAGTCCTGTCGAACACTTGTAGTTAAAGGGCATTGAAAGGTTATTATTCTACTGATATACAAACCTAATTAAATAATTTTTATTATGTCAGAAATCTGTCAGAATAGCCATTTTATTCGTGACAGATTTTTCCTCCTAAATAGTAACCACCTTTTCCAGTCGTCTGATTGCTTTTGGCCAACCACATATCGGTAGCTACCATGTACTCCATAAACCCAATTGTTAATACTGCCTTTAATTGTTTTGCATTCTACAAACATCCTGTGTTTCTGCATCAGTTACATCACTCCGCGATAAAGCAAGCCGATAATTTAATATATTGTAGTATCAACTCACCATATAATTTTATGCTATACGCAGCTCTTTTTCTGACTGCATAGTTTCACCAAATAGCACCCAATAGTGTCAATAACACGTACTGAGCAAATATCTATTAACTAAAATATGGAGTATATACAATCTTGTAAAGCCTATTAAATATAATATGATAACCACATTTAATATACGCATAATATCTTGAAACAATATTATTATTTTATACCATCTAACTATAACTGATAAATACTAAAACAAAACATTATCTATGCATTATGATAACAAAATTATTTTGATTATTTAATGAGTTATTTTGAAACAATTAGTAATTTTTAATTTATTGGAAAGTTCAATTTATTCCAATAAATATAGTTTAGAAATAGTTTAAAATATCTCACTTTGAAATAAAAACGGTCAGCAAAGCTATTTTATTAAATTTTAAAAATTAATATTGCGTGGACTTCTAGGAAACGGAATGACATCTCGAATATTTTGTATTCCTGTAATATATATTATTAATCTTTCAAAACCTAATCCAAAACCTGAATGCGGCACAGTTCCGTAACGACGAAGATCACGATACCACCAATAATCTTCTTTATTACATCCCATTTCTTCCAAACGCTGATTTAACTGATCCAGACGTTCCTCTCGCTGCGAACCGCCAATGATTTCACCTATGCCAGGCGCCAATACGTCCATCGCTGCCACAGTCTTTCCATCATCGTTTAGGCGCATATAGAACGCTTTAATATCTTTAGAATAGTTTTTCACCACTACAGGGGCTTTAAAATATTGCTCCGTCAAATAGCGCTCATGTTCAGATGAAAGGTCAAGCCCCCAGAAAATTTGATTTTTAAATTTACGGCTGCACGCCTGCAAGATGTGTATAACCTCGGTATAATCCACTTGTACGAAATTAGTGTTGATAAAGTGTTCCAAGCGATTAATGGCTTTTTTATCTATTCGTTCAACGAAAAACTTCATATCGTCGGCTCGTTCATTCAATACAGCTCTAAAAACATATTTCAGCAGTGCTTCTGCCAGACAGACAACATCTTCCAAATTAGCAAACGCTACTTCTGGCTCAACCATCCAAAACTCTGCAAGATGGCGACTAGTATTGGAATTTTCCGCTCGAAATGTTGGACCAAAGGTATAAATTTTCGATAATGCGCAAGCATAGGGTTCGCCATTTAACTGACCGGATACCGTCAAAAAAGCCTCTTTGCCAAAAAAATCCTTTTCATAATTAACTTTACCCTGCTGGGTACGCGGCAAATTTTCCAAATCCAAGGTGGAAACGCGAAACATCTTACTGGCGCCTTCGGTATCAAATGAGGTAATCAACGGGGTGGACACCCAAAAAAAGCCCTGTTCATTCATAAAACGATGAATCGCCTGCGCCAAGGTATGACGAACCCGTGCTACCGCACCAATTATATTGGTACGCGGACGTAAATGGGCTACTTCTCGCAAATATTCCACGCTATGACGTTTTGCGGCAATCGGATAAGTGTCTGGATCGTCCACCCACCCCAGTACTTCGAGTGTATCTACTTGTATCTCAAAAAGCTGACCACCACCAAGAGATTTTACCACTTGACCGGTAATCGCTACTGAGCAACCAGTAGTTAGATGCAGAATATCTTTCTGATAATTAGGCAAACTATTATTGATTACAATCTGTAACGGATCGAAGCAGGAACCATCATAAACTACGAGAAAAGATACTCCGGCTTGGGAATCTCGGCGAGTACGCACCCAACCATGTACAATGACTTTACTGTTAACTGGTATACGCCCTTGCAACACGTCTACTACAGGTACTACCACATTCATAAATATTTTCTTATTCAATTAATGAACCTTATTTCACCCCGTCAATAGTTCATAACTATTACTGAGCAGCAGCAAAAGCACAAGAAAAATCACATATTTTAGCAAACATTACGTTCAGCACGCTTTGACAAGCTTTGTTGAATAAACTTAGACATCATCGAGCTTTATTATAATAATAAGTGTTAGATCATGCAAGCCACTTGTTTCGTTACAAGCAAATAAGCTAAATGATTTTATTCAAGCGAATTATCATATGGCTTTCCATACTACCTAAACATTGTAATCTAGTCATTGCAGAAAATTACTGTTTATTCGTCACATAGCTGTCTTTATTAAAATTTTTAACATCAATACAGTGATAATAGCCATCGTCAAACATCGGACTAATAGTTTTTAAGCAACTTTATTCATTCACTTTACTTAATAATAGCTGAAATATTTAACCATAACGTCAGTTAATAACATTTTGTGTGAGAGAATTATTAACTAATGTAATTAATAATTAAGAATCATTTTCTTACAATAGATAAATTTTCTTAGAAAGTTAATAAATGACCCCTCATTTAAAAAAGTTTAATTTATTCAACAAAGCCTATTATGGCAATAAATAAAGTAATAAGATCGCTAATACCACCCATATACTGATAAAAAATTAAGCAGTGACCAATCAACATTTAAATAAGAAATAATGATCACGGACAATAAAAGATCGGCTACCATCCACGTTCTCTAACTAAACTACCTCACAATAAATAGCTACTAAACGGACTTCTGAATTTAATCAATTAATCATGCCCATCTAGGCGAAATGATCCCATCTAATACATCAATACACAGCCTTAAATCAGAGGCTTGTTGCACTCGCCTAAGCCATTTTCAAACTTTTCTTTATGCTATTAAAAATTTTCCTAACAAAATTAGCAATCTATTCTTCATTGTTAGAAACATTTAATTTATTTAACACAATCCCATGCATGGTAAAATTTAACTATAAACAAAACAACTGACAGCTAAATACCACAGTGATTACAGTGCACACGATTATAACATTACCAATATCCAGCGAAACTTTAATCTCGATGCTGATAACAATATCATCATTACCACCAACAACGTTGTGCGCCGGGGATTACACCGGTGGGTCCTGCTGCTCAACAGCGAAAGGTCTAAGTTATAATTAACTGAGAGTAAAAAACGAAGAATGCCCCATTACTATGCGATCCCAGACTGATGATTAAGCAACTGCCAACAAGCTTAAAACTTACCATTAAAAACCTAATTCACCCTGCTCCGCATACCCTTTGAAAGGGATCTATTTTTCAGACGGAAGCTTACTCATATGTGAGAAATGGTTTCGTCATATTACTTTTAACCGCTGAACGTTCTGGCGAGATTTACCACCCGTATCCAAATAAACAACACTATTCATTCCTCTCTTCAATGGATGGGATGAAAACTAAAGTATACCCAGATACTGGTAACGATCGATTTTTAATATGGGCAACATAAAAATAAGGGGCTGAATGTTTTCAACGACAAATATGGAGTGTCCAACGAAAAAACCACGGCCGATGTAGACTACCTCAATATTACACTGATTGTTCATCATGAATATTTCCATAATTATGAAAAGTATTCCACGATCAAAAACTCAGTATCCATATCGTATCGCGGGCAGTTACTCGCATTAATAATGTACGCGACAAGCGCAATACGCAACTTGCTAATAATGCAAGTTCAATGGTATATCTGACCCCAGTCCCAATAAAGTTATATAAACAATAGCTACACACTAACAGTTTATAAAAAAGATACATAAGTGATCTGCATGTTGCATATACGCCGAGGCGAAGAGAGATTTCAAAGCAGGCATGAAGTTATATCATAGCATCACCAGGGCTGATACGTTACCTGACTTGCAAAATTTTATCGCAGACAATGGACAAACCACAGAAATAAACTTGACTATATTCCATCCTTGATTATCAGTGCGCACTAATTAAAATGCCAATTTTTAAATAATAAACTCTTCATATCAATCAAATTACACCGCTAACCTCAGATCAGCAAAAAAACTACTACTGCAATATTCCTATGATATAAAACTGCATGACATTTAGGGTTAGATCTTACGCTGCAACACAAAGGCATGCCGATCAATTCAGGAATAAACATAACCAAACATACAGAGATTTATCTTTTACTGTGCTACCGTTGCCTATTCCCTCGCTGCTGCGTGAATTCTCCGCGACTAAAACTAAAACCCCTACACCGACTCACAACTGATTACCCTGATGCATTTTGCTACCAACTATTTCTCCCGCTGGATAATAAACTCTAAGCTTACTTCATCTATATAAGATTTAATCTCCCGTTATAAAGAAAATCAGCTGACGCTACGCTGCATGTCACCAACACTTTCCGCAACCATTATAGTCTTAGCAATACCAATAGGCATTGATTAAGAGTTTGCTACCAACGTCAGCAGCTATGGTGTTTAAGTGGAAATTCCAACCAACTTGACATCCACTCATCCGACTAAAATGCTAGATCCGCCAAGCCAACATGATTGATGCGCAATGCATTAGCGAGACTGAAAACATTGAAAATTTATCTGACGATTTCTTAAAATAATAAAGCACTAACTCACTCTCTAAGCTTTACACGCCAAAGAGCAAAATATTCTGTGAAATGCTTTTTTTAAGCCATCCTTGATTCCCTTTCTTGCGTCAATGACCGATAATATCAATCCCCGATTACGACCGGGAAATCAGGAGACTCTAATGTTTTATTCGCTTATCAGACAGGCATTATTCCAAATCGACATGGAACGTGCCCATGAACTTACTTTTCAACAGTTTAAACGTATTACCGGCACACCGCTGGAATTTTTTGTGCGCCAATCGGTACCCACCAAGATGGTCAATTATATGGGCATCGCCTTTAAAAATCCTCTAGGACTAGCTGCCGGACTGGATAAAAACGGTGAGTGCATCGATGTGTTGGGCGCCATGGGTTTCGGTTTTATTGAAGTGGGCACGGTAACACCGCAGGCACAACCAGGCAATGCTAAACCTCGCATATTCCGGCTAGTCAAAGCTAGTGGCTTGATTAACCACATGGGCTTTAATAACCACGGGGTAGATAACCTTGTAGAGAACATCAAAAAATCACATTTTAGCGGTGTGTTGGGAATCAATATCGGTAAAAATAAAGATACACCGATTGAACAAAGCAAGGATGACTATCTTATTTGCATGGAGAAAGTGTACCCTTACGCTAGTTATATCGCGATAAATATTTCATCCCCCAATACTCCCGGACTGCGTACCCTACAATTTGGCAAAGCACTGGATGACTTGTTAGAGGCAATCAAAAATAAACAGTCAACGCTGCAAACTTATCACCATAAATATGTGCCAATAGCGGTAAAAATAGCACCAGATATGACTGAGGCGCAACTGATTCAGGTGGCTGATAGCCTAGTACGACATAATATCGATGGTGTAATCGCCACCAACACCACCACTGAGAGGAATCTTGTTCAGGGATTGGATCACTGTTCCCAAATCGGAGGGCTGAGTGGTCGTCCGTTACAATTAGCAAGCACCGAAGTGATCCGCCATTTATCCAATGCATTACAAGGTAAATTACCTATCATAGGTGTCGGCGGTATCGATTCACTAATCGCTGCGCGGGAAAAAATAGCTGCTGGCGCGTCACTTATTCAGATCTATTCCGGCTTTATTTATCACGGCCCGCGCCTGATAAAGGATATTGTCTGCGATATTTAAACTTTTTAACAAAAATAGAGGTTGGATTCAATATTTCTTATTCAGCCTCGTTTAATTTAAGAAGACTTATTAAATAAATATATAAAATATTTTCAAGTTTAAAGTTGTTTAACTATTCATCTGATGACAGATAAGTATAGTTGAATCATTAAACATATACTATAACTTATAACTTTTCATACCAGAATATCATAATTTGATAATATCAGAAATCTATTAAATAGCAATTTTATTTATAAAATAATTTATACTAAAATATTTATGGTAGCCGAGATTTTGTTTTAATTGTTATTATTTACTTTATCCCTGTGATCATTATCACGACCGACGATTATCTCTACCTAAAAGACATTACGATCTGATTTTTTAAAAATCCTAGTTTGAATAAACGTTAATTTTTAGAATCTTTTTACAGGCTTCCAGCTAATCCTTTTCATCCAGTTATATTATTTAGTGATAGATCAGAGCAAATGATGTCATGTATTAAGGTTGAACCGCAATATGATGCTTGAATAAAATACGGCGCTTTTTTAACAGTGAATTCTAATTTCACATTCACCTTCAGAAAAACTTTAACATAATAGTGCAAATAACACTATAAAATATTACCAAGTATCAAATACTTACCATTGATAAGCTTTGTTAAATACATCAACTTTTTCTTAAAATAAATCACTACATTTCTTTAGAGAAAATTCCTTTATGGCAAAACCATAAATTAATAATTGGACAAGCTACAATAACTTCATCATCAAACGCAGATTACTCACGTTATGATCAAATACTTTCAGCCTTTGCTGCCTAAAAATACAGCTACTAACTAACACCACTGTGTTAACATAAAAATAAATATTTTTGACCAGCATTACAAAATTTTATAGACCCCATTACCAGATAATCAATATTCTTTTACAAAGCTCTTTGGTACAGATGAATTAAGAAATTGAAATACATGTTCAGGAAAAGACCGCATTTAACGCAAACAACATGTGGCGACAAATATCACCATACAGACTGGATAAAACAAAACAGCTCAAACGCCCCTAAAATCCGCCTGCAACTAGCCAGTTAATCTTGATTAAATCATACAGTGCCAATTCATATTGGCTAAGAAATAAAAACTCGAATATCATTGACGTATTTTTATCAGAAACAATCATTTTATGAATAAATATCTATCAATCGACCCCTAATATTACAAGAGCACAATGCTCAGCTAGGGAATCTATCGCCATCATGGTAGACACATTGCATAAATAACTTGCTAGTCATTCCACTTACGATGAATGACCTGAATAAGATTCATATGGTTTTATGACAAGAAAATACTCAACAACAACCAGCTTCATTTGACAAAGCCAAATGGAAGTAAAAATCATCCTGAACATATTCAAAAAATCAAAATAATAACAGCTGGGTTGCTGAAGAGAATTACTAATAAACAAAGCTTAGAGTACAGGCTAAAAACTACAGAAGCACTGTTGTGCTTCCAAGTCCACTACCGCAATGGATGATAAATATAAAAAATAATAATCATTATTATCCTTCGCATTTATAAAAGTATTTAACGATCACACAAATACATTGCTCGTAAATAATGTGGCACTGCTTCCTCCTCATTACTATCAATCACTTCTAACGACGGCAGATTATCTTTCAAACGCTGCTCGGCGTTGCGCATGATGCAGCCCTTGCCGGCCATTGACAGCATTTCTTGGTCATTCATACCGTCGCCAAAGGAAATACAATCCTGCAATTTATAACCCAAACGTTTAGCTACCTGGTCTAATGCATGCCCTTTGGAAACCCCTACCGCCATCACCTCAAGACAAACCGGCAACGAGAAGCTGACGTTAACGCGATCGCGCCATCGTACATTGAGAACCTCTTCAAGCACTAGCAGACGCTGATGCTCATCGCTGGTAAAATATACCTTGCAAATACCATCAGTAGGTAACATACCCTCTTGGTATACCTGATAACTAAAGGCTGACTCACGAAAGAAGTCCTCC
Source organism: Sodalis sp. Ffu (assembly GCA_024748595.1). GTDB lineage: Bacteria > Pseudomonadota > Gammaproteobacteria > Enterobacterales > Enterobacteriaceae > FFU. Next base: position 926,580 of record CP072944.1, read on the forward strand.
TGATCAGCACGGTTACGGTTCACAAACCACTCGTCATTGCGAAAAATATTAGTAAGGATCTTTGGATCTTGATGTACCACGCTAAACAGCTCGGCGGCAACGTCTTCATCCAGATTATGGGAAAAAATCAGTTCACCAGCGCTATTATGCACACGAGCACCATTAGATGTAATCATATAGGCGTCAATCTCCAAATTATTACGCATCTGAGCCACATCCACATGGTGACGACCGGTGGCAAAGACAAAATGAATCCCGCAGGCGGTGAGTAGTTGCAAAGTTTGTTTAGTGAAAGGGGTCAACCGATGATCCGGCGACAATAAAGTGCCATCTAAATCGGACGCAACAATATGGAACATGGAGCGATAAACCCTCTGGTATAAGCGGAGGAACTATCCGCCGCAGATTAATGATACCGCATTTAAGCTAGCACTACCGGCGCACACAGTAGATCGGTTTCAAACAAAATTTTATGGAAACAACTTTGATGAGTACTAGACAGTTTTTACACGGATAACTAGCTCAGGTCAACTTGATTAAATACCTTCTGGTTTGAGCCTCATACTAGGGCATAACTGCAAACGGACACGCATAGCATGAGCTAATACTCAATGTTCCAAAAATGAACTAAACACAACATCAACAATTGTAGACCAAAACACTGCTACATAAAGATCATAAGTCACTTCCTGACATTTAATATAGCGCTTAGTACTGCCTTCGTGTTAACAAATACTACTTTATCATGGCTCAGGTCACAAAAACGAATAATACAAATCGATAAATTCTACGAACAGTTAAATAGTCTCACACCTCTATCATAGCTGCACCAAAATTAAACAATACGTCTGTAGAACAGGCAAACATTACTGCTGACTGCTTTACCTCCGATATGTGTACCAGAAGACATCGCCAAATTTAAGCCTCGAACAAAAAATAATGCAGTTAATACCAACGCTAATCAGCACAACCAGACCACCTCAATCAAAAACTAAATGCTGATAGCTACAGCTGCATCACCGATAACACGAACACCTCCCTCAGCTACCAACCTGGAACCACAACATAGACCACCGGATTTATTGAACAAATCTGATTCTTGTAATTAATAAACATTACTCACTAACTTTTCTAAGAAAAGATCTCTTTATGACAAATTTAATAATTGAAAGCAAGCGATTAACACCTACATCAAAAAAAGATCACTGACGTTATAGTTGGATATTTCATTAACATTGCTAGATATATTGAAAGAATAAAATCAATCATAAAACAGAGCCGTCCGCTATTCAGCACTAACTATGTTAGTGTACGTGCACTGACTTTATTGAATAAATCTAATCGTCAACTAACCTTTATTCTTATTAAAAATTATTTAGACCATTCCATCTAATGACAAGCAGACTAAGTCATTTTATTCAAGGCTCGCTAAATCGCATTGCCATAGATTTTCTCTAACTGGGCATAGAATTTAGTAATATCAATAGTCCATCGAGGTTCCATTCTATTCGTGATATGGCTATTTTCTAAAATGCATCTAGTAACCAATCTTTTATTTTCTGTGGCTATTTTAATTTCTATTCAAAGTTGATTAGCCAGACGAATAAATTCTAATCAGCATTACTCAACGTAGATAAAACACATGATTTTCCCACGTTGAAAATATAGCCACAGTTGCTAGTGCTTGCTACGGCACTTTCCTGACTATGCATTCTGGCTTGTATTTACTATTCATCTCAATAGCATTAGGAAATCATAATGCCTAAATAAAGCAAACAGCATCCATGGGATACACATTAAAAAAACAATTTAGTTAAACGTAACTATCACCAAAAGAGTGATATAAATAACCTTAATTATTAACAAAGAAAATCTTTTCAGCGACTAAATTTATTAAATAAATGCATTTTATAAATTATGGACACAACAACAGGTAAAAAAACGCATTATGATTAGATACATGTCTTCCTACGTGCTATTATTATCCGCTGCAAGTAATAAATTTGCATTAGGCCATCTTGATTATTACCATACCGATTAATAGCAATACTAATCCTATCCAACCACGACCACTCAAACGTTGGTTAAACATAATCCAGCCCGCAGCGATGGTGGCAGCTATGCCAAAACCGCCCCAAAGCGCATAAGCAACTGATAGATCAATACCCTTCACAGCCTGGGATAGGGCGCTGAAAGCACCAAGTACCACCAGAAGCGATAATAAACCCAGCCAAATCTTACGGAAACCATCGGATAATTTGAGTAAAATATTAGCAAAAATCTCCAACAACACAGCTATGGCTAAAAAACCAGTATGATACCAATCAAATGGTCGCATGATGCTGCTCTTCCTGTTCTGCCAAACAAGAACTTTGTCCGGCATCATTTCCAGAACCACAAGCTTTGCGAATGCCAGATTTTAACATCACAATACCAGTGACCAACATCATCAATCCCATTAGCTTGATCATCGAGATGGGTTCATCGAACCATATTACGCTGAATAGCGTAATAAATAATATGCCTACTCCTTCCCATAGGGCGTAAGCTACGCCTAACGCAACGCGTTTAATCGCCAACGATAACAAAAAATAAGAAACAGTGATCATTATGTACATAATGATATGACCGGTTAGTTCCCCATTAACAGTAGCGTATTTCATCGATAACGTGCCGATAATCTCAGCCATAATGGCCATTGCTAAAAAAACCCAGTAAATCATGTTCGTTCTCACAATTGATAGCTTGCAGCTCGGGAAGCACTTATGCCGGAGGACTGGTATTCAGTGACTAACTTTTACCCCCAGTGATAAAAATCCCCACAAATGTATCTATCTGATGCTGATCCCAACTGCAGCTAGCGTCAACTTTCTGACATCAGAATCGGTATTGAAAGAAAACGCTACAACCCACCACACGAATACTGCTCACTAGCAACAATTGCTAAGATGAAATGCCTGAAAGAAAAATTTATGAGGCTAACGCATTTATTGAACATCATATTTATTTTTAATTATTAACTGAATGCCTATTAATATTCCGAAAATTCCCGTAAAGCTAAAATTATTAGCTGACCATATTTTTAACATATTGGCAGAAAAAAGGCAAAGCCGGAAAATTCAAAAATTTGTACATAGCCCAGCGTAACAAGACAGGAACTGTTCCGCAGCGGAGGAAGTTAACGGTCTAAACAAATTGTACGTTATAAATATCTCGCATAGAATCCAAAAAGATTATGCGACCTATACAGCACAGTTAAGCAATAGCTATTGCAAAGGCCCATATACTGGCCAAACATTAAGTCATTAAAATCATAACCGGAGTTATAGAGCAGTCTGGACGAAACCAATCCGAACACTAAACTAAAAATCAGTGCCAGAGCCTTCCTGCAATAAAAATGCAAAGGGAGCAGTACAACCGCTGTTACCCTCATATCCTGATACACCAAACAACTGCAGTAATATTGCAAACAATTCGTTTATCCATGACTTAACCCAATCAAGCACTTAATGCCAACAATATAATATCCTCGATAAAATACGCTTTTAAGTAGTTACCAGTGCCAACAGTATCCAAACCGATAAGTGATGTATCTCTCTTTCTATCATTGCCGCATGCCAACTTTGCCAATAGCAAGTTTATTGAATAAATCTAACAATCGACGAACCTTTTATTATTATAAGATTGTTCTTACCACTTTCCGGAAAGATATACTTGATCTAGTGTTAAGCCGCAGCTTAGTGGTAACTACCATAAGTATTATAAATCACATTCAAACATCCGTAATGCTTCACATCCTTTAGATTATTCATCGATAGGTAATCTTATATGTTGTAGTATCAACCGTTACATGAAATTTTCGCCAAGAATAGATATTTCCTGGCCATGTATTCTAACTTAACCTTATTTTACCAGTCTACTGACGCTGCTGAAATCAGATAAAAAACATAACAATATTCATTAATTAAAAAATATAATTTATAAAACCTTCTTATCAATGTTATTGCTTGTTTTAACAATAAAGAAAAGTATTTAATATACTATAATATTAGTGAATATCTTGTTAAAAACAATTTTATATTACACTTAAAATTAATTTATTCAATAAAATTATGATGATCACAAAAGTATTGATGTAAAAATAAATTTTACCTAAAAAACTCAACTTACAGCAAATCATTTAATTGCTACTGACATAAGATTACCTAATAGATAAATAATCTAATAAATGCAAGAACCACGATTTACTTATAATAAACATTCAAAAAAAATTAAGCAATGGCTAAATTTGATTGATTCAACAAAACTACGATTGAAACACACATTGAATAAATTAATTCAGTTAGAGTAATCACCAAAACAAAGTTAATCACTTTTCGATAGACATGAATCCAGCGGTCCTAGATTCAATTAAAAACTCTTGGCACTACCGCGTTCTAGAAGACCTCATCAAAATTACTCTTTACTTCCAGTAACAATGACAAAACCATGAAAAACATGAACGCTTCAAAAAAATAAAAATACCCATAATTCTTCATCAAAAACCTAAGTTGATCAATAATCTTAACATCAGCCATTTTAGGTAAAACCTACCCTAATCAACTGGGACTACAAAGATAAATTTGGATTGATATTATATAATATCCTAAGCTAATCTAAACCTCTAGAGGAATATCACCCATTTATTCGTATACTACTCACACTAATACGATCTTATCATGGCGAATTATAGATCGATCATGTGATGTTATTGATGCAGTATCTAGTGACTACCTCACGGTCTCAAATAAAATATGTGCTACATACCAAATGAATGATCTGCTGGCAGTACTGGTGCTAAAAAATAAAACTAGCATCAAATAAGACCTAATAATACCCGCGGACATTATGCAAAGACGCATACCGCTAAAATATTTCTATATTAAGTCCTGTGTTTTAAACAGAAGCAAAATCTGTAATTCAGATCTCGATGGATTATTATCAGCACCATATTAACCACTGCACATTCTGGATAGACTAAGCGTGCTTTGCGTCCTCCACTACTAGCAAGCCACCACACCAGCCCGAGAATTAGTGTATAACTTTAGAACCGCTGAGACTGACACAGCGAGAACTACGGATACGATTAGTAATAAGAATGATCTCCACGCTGATGTTCCGTCAGATCACGAACACCTTTCAACTCCGGAAATTTTTCAAGCAACTCTTTCTCAATCCCCTCTTTTAGCGTGTAATCCACCATTGAACAACCATTACAGCCGCCGCTAAACTGAAGGATTACCAGCATATCATCCGTAATTTCCACCAAAGAAACTCGACCTCCATGACCCGACAACTGAGGATTAATTTGCGACTGCAACACATATTCCACGCGCTCGATAAGCGGCGCATCAGCACTCACTTTACGCATTTTAGCGTTAGGAGCTTTGAGCGTCAGCTGAGAACCCAATTTATCGGTAATAAAATCAATTTCCGCATCCTGCAAGTAAGGCGCACTTAGCTCATCGACATATGCAGACATGAGTTCAAATTTCAGTTCAGTGTCATTGATTTTCACCGCATCAGGCGGACAGTAAGAAACGCCGCATTCTACATTGAGAGTACCTGGATTAATAACAAATACACGAATCTGGGTCCCAGGATTCTGCTTGACTAATAATTTAACAAAGTGCTCCTGGGCAGCATCAGTAATACGGATCATAACATTCACTCAATAATTACTAAAAAATCAATTACAAAATGCCTATTCCTAAACAAACTACAGTAATATAGCATCACGTATCGCACCTAAGTGGTGCGCCTCAGTTGGCTTAATTTAGACGATACCAGTTGGTAACAACATACACCACAACGCCACATCCACACATAAGCGAAAAAAAACCAATCTCCGCGGAAATTATGCCAGACATCTCGATATAAACCTTTTGCTAAGGTGGATAGCATACCTGTAACAGGTCATCATGCCAACCCTGGAATACCTTTAAGTATGTTCATGCAAACAAGGCAATTCAATCTAATTACAACATCAAATCTAGCCTATCAACTTTCAAGAAATCGTTACAGCAGCTGGACAAATATCCCATACAAAAACCAGAATTATTTAATATTTAATTTTTACTAATTTACTAGAAAAAAAGCGATAATTCCAACAATGATAAGAAAATGCTAAAACTGGGCTTTCATCAGCTAGCAACCTCCGCATGATTACCATTCACTAGCCAATAGAAAAGGATAATTGTTAACATAGGACCATTTCTTTATTTTTAATGATTCTTAAATACCTGGATATTCCTAATGAAATCATTATTTTGGCAAACTACTGGTTCCGGCAATCAAGATCTTGTACTACTGCATGGATGGGGATTAAATGCCGAGGTTTGGTCTTGCATTATTTCTCGACTATCGCCGAACTTTCGCGTACATATGATCGACCTACCCGGCTATGGTCGCAGCAGTGGCTATGGGGCACTGACCTTGCCGCAAATGGCAGAAGAAGTATCATTAAGAGCCCCTAACAGTGCTCTGTGGCTGGGGTGGTCTCTAGGTGGACTGATAGCGACCCAAGCAGCTTTACAACAACCAGACACCATGCGCGGCCTAATTACTGTCGCCTCTTCACCACGATTTTGCGCCGAAGGACACTGGCCAGGGATCAGGCTGAAATTGCTTGATGACTTAGCAAAACAGCTTAACGAGGATTTTTTTAGCACCGTCTGCCGCTTTTTTGACGTGCAAACTCTAGGTAATGAGTTTGCACGTCAAGATGCACGCTGGCTGAAAAGCGTAGTCCTTGGGCAACCTATGCCGTCTAAAACCGTGCTAGCCAGCGGGTGGGAGATGATACAAAACAGCGATTTACGCCCAACATTGTACAAGCTAAATGTGCCTATGCTGCGTTTGTATGGCTACCTCGATGCACTGGTGCCGCGGAAGGTGATCCCGCATGTTGATGCACTATGTCCCACCAGCCGCAGCATAATTTTCCACGCAGCCGCCCATGCTCCTTTTATCTCCCACCCAGATCGCTTCTGTCAGGTCCTGAACGAATTCAGTCAATATTTATCCTGAAGCAATAATTTCATTAGCAACAGAGGCACTGTACTCGTATAGCATATTTTTAACTATGTTGAGCTCACCTATTACCGATCAATGCACCTATGATCTGGTCATCATCACCGACCATATTAAAGGAGTCTAGGTCAAATACACATAGCCACTAACTTTATGTGCCATGAAGTTATTCCAAGAACGTAGCATGAGTATTCCAGCCTTGTAAAATCTATTCTACTATAAATCTGACCTTATTAAGATAATAACCTGGGATCAGGCCATTCCTATCCTCATTCACAATACACATCTACGAGCGTACTTGCTGAAAAAGTAGAATTATTAATTGAACGAACAATTACGCAAAATATAATGAACTTCAAATTTATAAACATATAATAATAGAAAATATTGGCGAAAAATGTCTTTAAATATTAAATATCTAAATTAAAATTACTCATAAAACAATACTTCTATTAAACCACCAGCAATGCAGATTAATCATATATAGCATATATTTTACTTAAAAAGTACCTAAGCGAAAAACGAAAAGGCTGCAACAAAATATTTTTACATCACTAGCCTTAATACGCTTTATAAGCATAATGCTTCTACATCAATCTGCCAATAGCGCGCACTGACTGAGTAATATTTGATTAAAGAAGCGTATAGTGCTAAAGACCTGGCGGATACCGTATACAGCTACATTTTACCTCAAACGCCTTTGGGAAGAGATACAACGCAATAAAATCATAAGATCCTAATCGTGGATGTAATATGCACCTGAATCCTCCGGGCTGCTTGAACATCGTTTAACAAGCAATTCAATACCGATTTTAGTACCCAACCAAAGTCAAAACAATAGATGCATAACGACTATAATCTCAAAACTTTTCAACCAGCAAAAATTGCTGCCGTAATATATACTTAAATGTGTAGCCATCACACTAATACATTGCTCGATGCACCATCGCAAAAAAAGACGATAATCATTTTTAAAAAATTGAGCTAAAACTAAACCTCAACATCCAAGAAATATTCCCAGAAGATGAGTAAAAAATGGTACGACAGTACATTTATCACCTTTAATTCTTTACATACGCAATTTTGCTACTAAATCCTTATTGCTGTGCGTCAGCCTGTCCTTTGTAGTGTTAAACTACATACTCTCACTTTATTTGGATAAAAACCTTGTTTATCAAGAGTTAGAAAAATCCCGTTAACTAAAATTTACTAAAAAGATTGCTCACAGCTATTCTGCTATAAGCTGACGATTAAACCATCCATCGGTGCCTCGCTTATTAGCATCCAAAATTCAACCACTGATAATATTGAACATGCAACGTGACAAAATCCCCACGATGATGAACTTTATCGCTACGACCTCAATGAGGTGGTAGCGATAAAGTTATAAACTGCCCATTGGAACCAACATTTGCAATGAGAAACTGAAAGTTAACTTCAATCCAATTTCCATCAAGCGATACGTTATAGCAATGCAATTCTAAATAAAAAAATGATAGTGACTATGAAACGCATAGCGTTTAATTTGCAGTACAAGATGACAACCCGCTATCAAATACAATCAGCCGTAGTCTCTATCCTATCGTATACGCTACACTGTCTCTTACAGCACTAAATACTCTAAATGACAGGTACAATCCTACGATCCGCAGCGCATCGGACCCGCACTCTGCAATCCCTGGCCGCCTAACGTATCCGTAAATTGGGAAAAATTATCGATAAAGCGTTGAGCCAATTCATAAGCTTTTTGCTGCCATTCAGCCGCATCCAAGTAAGTATTGCGCGGATCTAAAATCCAGTTCTGCACACCTACCAACGTCGTCGGTAACGCCATATTAAACACCGGCAAGATAACCGTTGGTTCCTCATCGATATCCCCACGCAAAATAGCATTGATAATCGCCCTACTATCCTTAAGGGAAATTCGTTTACCGCTTCCGTTCCAGCCAGTATTAACCAAATAGGCACGCGCACCGGCGGCATTCATCCGTTTAGTCAAGATATCGGTATATACAAAAGGATGCAGTGACAAAAATGCTGCACCAAAACAGGCGGAGAAGGTTGGCACCGGAGCCACCACACCGCGCTCTGTGCCTGCTAATTTAGAGGTAAAACCAGACAGAAAATAGTATTGGGCCTGTTCAACTGTCAGCAGGGCGACCGGGGGTAGTACCCCGAAAGCGTCGGCAGTCAAAAAAATAACCTTAGAAGCGTGTCCGGCACGGGAAACTGGTTTAACAATATTTTCAATATAATCAATCGGATAAGAAACACGGGCGTTCTCAGTTTTACTGTCATCATCATAATCCACTGATCCATCTGATAGCACCATCACATTTTCTAACAGCGCATTACGGCGAATAGCTTGAAAAATCTCCGGTTCCGCCTCTGCCGAAAGGTGAATAGTTTTAGCATAGCAACCCCCTTCAAAATTGAACACACCATCATCATCCCAGCCATGCTCATCATCACCGATCAGCCGACGCTTTGGGTCAGTGGACAAAGTGGTTTTACCAGTACCTGATAAACCAAAAAAGAGTGCCACATCATCATCAGCCCCGACATTGGCTGAACAATGCATTGAAGCGATACCCTTCAGCGGTAACAAATAGCTCATAACCGAAAACAGACCCTTTTTCATTTCGCCGCCATACCACGTACCACCAATCAACTGTATGCCTTCGGTAAGATTGAAAGCAACAAAATTCTCCGAATGCATACCATGCTCACGCCATTGGGCATTAATGCATTTGGCACCATTCAGCACAACAAAATCTGGCATAAAATTACGCAGTTGTTCTTCCCTAGGACGAATAAACATATTTTTCACAAAATGCGCCTGCCAGGCTACCTCTGTGATAAAACGAACCCGCAGACGACTTTCTTCATTAGCGCCACAAAAAGCATCAATAATAAACAAGCGCTTGCCGCTTAGCTGCTCGCCGACCAGCCTTTTAAGATGATCCCAGGTCTGCTTGCTTATGGGGTGATTGTCATTAGTGCATTTCCCATGATCTGACCACCACAAGGTCCCGCGGGTTTTGTCGTCACACACTAGGTACTTATCGAATGGTGATCGGCCGGTAAAAATACCGGTATCTACTGCTACTGCGCCCGAACTAGTAACAATGCCGCGTTCAAAACCGGTCAGAGCTGGATCAGTTTCCTCGACGAATAACCGATCGAAGCCGGGGTTATGAATCAATTCTCGGCAATCATGTATTCCATAATGAAGCAAATACTGCGGATTGATGCTTTGAATTACCATTTTACTGCTCCTTAGGTTTCAATAAATTTTGCTAATAATTATAGGCGTTAAATGGCCATGCCTGATTCCTATCAGCATTAACCGAACAGTCGCAAACCCTTCGTCAGGGAGATCGAAGGTCTAATTTTTTAACTAATAAAAAAACTCTTCTGATAAACGGACATATCATAATACCGCCAGAGGTGGTTTATTTAATTTTTAGCAGGTTTTTAACAAGTGGGCCAAGCCATGATAGGGTTTTGCATTCGTTATATTTACTCAGCGATAGGTCAAAGCCAATGATTTTATATGTTGTAATAGCGACAGCTACATAAAGCTTGTGCTAGATACAATATTTTTCTAAACATATATCTTAATATTTCATTTTTATTATCGAAATTTTATAATGACATTAACACTTAGCCCGTTAATACATGCAAAATCCAAGGAAAAAATATTTATAACTAAAAATAAAATCTATAAAACTTTTATTCACAGCGTTATAAAAATATTCTTTATAATATCAATTATAGCATGATCGCCATCTCCAAATAGCTTACTGGACGGACGTTTTCTTTGAATAAAAACAGTTTTATTCTTTCATACCAAGCAACAAGGACTAATAATCCACCCATCATGAAGACGCGTTTAATGATGGCCTTGTTCTAACTCCCCCGCCCAACTAATAATTTTCTTGAGAAAATTAACGATCTACCATTCATGAAATTAAGAAAATTTGATTTGTTCAACAAACGCCCGCTTAAGGGGGCGTGCCAAAAGATTCACCTTACTGAGCAAAAATTACAGTGTTTTAAAAACAATCGTACGATATTCTACCGAAGAGGAATATCTATCCAGCCTAACATCCGCGTTACAATGATGATTAATAGAGATGGTCATCACCACATTCTGCCTCTGTTTAATTAATTTACTCAGGTCATATCATGGACTGCCGCAAAAATTGAAATGTATATCTATCTCGCCACACTGCCCTCAAACAAAAAACGTGAATATTAATCAACATAAAGCTTACGAACACAAGTGCAATTAGACTGACTAAACTAGATAAAACCGCACGTATCCTATATGTGATACTGATGGTAAAGTACCTCATTAACACCAGCAAACTAAATAACTTTTTGCCTTTTATGTACGTTAGATCTACCACATGATCAGAATTTTTCGTCTGGGTCTTGTAAGCAGCGAACAATATTACTCACCACCTGCGGATAATAATACTAAATAACATCTAACGAAAAGTATCTTCTAAGCTAACCAGTTAGGTCCCACAGCATAATTTTATAATAACTAACAGGTGTCCTAATTGGTCATAATGTTCTTTACTTGCAAAAGTTGGGGCTTATTGCACCCATCAAAATTCATCATTTTAAATTTAAAAGATTGCAGACCTTATTCATAAATTATCCAGTATCCTCTTTGGAATTATTAAAGATACATTGTTCTTACCCTCCTACTCCTATTGCTTACAGTTTGCTAAATTAACCGCAGTTTCAATTACGCACTTTCATACAGCTAGGCTGACCACTAAGAAGAAAGGAATCCCTTCCTCTATAGCAGTCATCCAATGCATCGGATGAAAACTTGCACCTAGATCATTCGTGGCCACGCTGACAGCATCGCCGCATCAGAATCGCTTGACGATGAGTAGTAACTGAATGCTAAAGCATTCCCACGTCGAAAACAAATTTGCTACCGTCATAAAACAGAGCTGCACCACCCCTATTCAGAGTCAAGATATCATTTGAGAAGCCGACCAGGCATGAACTTAGGTAATGGCGTTGACATCAAATTCCAACAACTAACTCCAGTTACAAAATATACTACAATTCTAAAGCATGGCGCATGCAGTGATACTCCTAGCTTAGTAAGCTGTAAGGCTGCTCTGGCAAAATGCCATGTTGGGGCTGATGAGAGCCTACAAACAAAAAGGTATACCCATGTCAAGAAGCACGGGGTATCAATATTCAATATTGCGCCAAACCGAACAACTGATGATAATATGAATACAATAATGTTAAATAGTACACAAAGACGCTCTCATATAACCAACACAGCTTGCCATGACCATCAATAATAATAAAATGTTATACCAAAACCATGCTCAATGGAAAATATATTTTTAGTTATGCAAAATAATATCATTGGCGTCGATAATGTCAAAAATAGCACTGTATTATGGAATGGAATATGCATCAACTACACAAGGAGCCGCGGTAAACTTAGCCACTGTGTCACACAGATACAATTGCTAACTGAAACAGAGAACAGCTGATATCAACAACTTAGCCTTTATCAATCGCACCAAAATAGATCATTCAGCACGTTGGTAGAAATCTGTATATCGCTGGTGAAATAACAAAATAATTTAAAAAGAACAGCTTTCTATAATAGTCCCTAGGGTTATTATCTGCTAATTTGGAGGATTGAGTCAGTCAGTTAATCAGCACCGCTTTCAGTCGCTGATAGCGTACCATTTATCATCATAAAAATTTTTTATTAAATACAACATTGCTAAAACTAACAAATAATAATACAGGCTTCCTGAAAGCAAAGGCAAGCACGGAGGTGGAGGTTATTACCATGTGGATAGGCCTGATGCAGTTGGTTATTCAACGACGTCAACAGCACTTCTGAGTAATCCACTATTTCCGAGTCCGACATCAGTATCAGCTATATTCCAATAATAAAAGTGCAATTAGAAATAAAATAATTTTTTAACACCATCACTATGCATAGCACATACCAATGCGGACAAAGAGAGTATCGCCGATACGCAACAACTTTTATTCGGAACGCAGACATTATTGGCATGAACGCTTGGACCATGCAACCTGGTTGTTGACATAAATTATCGATATCGGTCTTGTACAAACCGCGAACGGATAAACAACAACTAATGCTACGGATAATTAAAATAGATACTGCCTGATGCATTCTCTGATCGAATGCGCTAACAACCCCCAGAAAAATTCTTCTTAGGTAGAATGTATCTACGGTTGAGCTATGACTGAATCGCAACTAAGCAACCCAGCAGAGTACTGCTATAGCAATAAAATATAAGCCCTTACAAGACCATACAGAATAATAAGTACATACACAACAACTACACCGCTTCGCACTTACCAAATAGACTGCTAATGGACACGTCTACTAAAGCTACTCAACTTATCGTTAAGCCTGTTAGATAATTAGCCCACGACGCGTATCACTCAGACCAGTACGGCAAAAGAAGTATTACACCAGTCAATACCATGAAAATAGATCACCAACAGAATACTATGTGTCGCCCGAGTAAGATCACAGGTAGTGATGAAGGAATCATGATCGCTGCGACACGTTAACATAAATCCTATCGGCGGACGACAACGACACGCTTATCAGAAATTGCACGATAAGGTTTTGACAAATGATAAACGGTTAAGAAAAAAAGGGAGATAATATTAGACTTAATAGATTATCCAGTAACTGCAATTGTGATACAAGCAAATACTGCGACTAATACAATAACTTAGCTAACCGCATACCAATAGCCTACAAATATCACATACTGCAAAGTATATAGCGCTAGGCTTTATATAAAACATTTCCAACAGTGCTGTACTGGATAGTTTTTTAAAAGAGAAATTGGTAACACAGCTATAAAATAATGAAGTTTACTATATCTCTCCTGGTAGATCTCCGGCTTTTTAATATTTTTATTTTCTGTTTATATTCCACCAAGCATGAGCAAAAAATAATGCGCTAACGTTGCGCGCTTCACAAAAATCCGGTTCATTCAACAACTTCAACATGCGATCGATCGGCCAAAGAACTAGAGACAAAGGTTCCGGCTCATCTCCCTTGAGCCGCTGTGGATATAGTCCTTGCGCTACGACAATATTTATTTTGTTAGAGAAATAGGAAGGAGCCATGGTCAAGCGATTAAGGAAAAGAAACGCTCGGGCACCAAAACCAGTTTCTTCCATTAGTTCGCGGTTAGCCGCATCCATCACTTCTTCACCAACATCCATAAGTCCCTTAGGGAAGCCAAGCTCATAGTCCTCAATGCCAACGCCATACTCGCGTATCAATAGCAAATGATCATCCATAACAGGCACGATCATCACTGCTTCGCGATGTGACGGTTGCATACGCTCATAAACACGACGCGTACCATTACTAAACTCCAGATCAACCGATTCAACGGTAAATAAACGTGACTTAGCGACCGTCTCCACGTGATGTATTTTAGGTTTTTGCAGATAATTATCCATAGAGTTCCCGCAGATTACACACAAAGTTACCAAGTGTTGCCTGCAAATATAATTAGTCGCATTGTGCGTTAATAATAAACTGCGCCACACCATCTACGCATTAAGGTGCGTTTTAGTGCCATTGCAATAGCTCACAAAACAGCTTTGAGAATTAGAAGTAAAATACCGATAATTAACTACAAAGGGCTTAACAACCTCATCTACTATAAGTATTCGTACTATGGTGCATTACACCAATAACAACCTGCCATATACACGGGGAGACTACATGCTTTTAAGCGGCCTAATGAAAAATTTTGCACTCATGGAACTTGCTATGTTAAATAAATATAGCTGTCGACAATTTTTCCCTTCATTAAATATTGTTCAACCACTCTCCATTGACAGAAATACCTACTCAACTTTTTTGTTATCAGTATTCATTATTGAACATTGATTGCAGTACCTAACTCCTATCAGCATTAATCAGCACAGCGATGTCACAAGACTACCAGCAATCTAATTTTTAGCCAATAAATTATAATACCATGCGTATTATAATACCATGCGTATCATACCCGGTTGATGGCGGCTCCCTTAATTTTTTGGCATGCTTCAGAAAACGACCAATGCTTTTGTATCCATTACATTCATTCCATGATAAAGGTCAAATTGATGACGTCAGCTGTATGACATAACCGCTATATGCTATTTCGCCAATAAAAGCGCTTTACTGACCGTAATTTTTGATTTTCATCAACCTTTAATCAGATATATTCAAACACAAATAGCGCCAATAGCACTATTGGATTAAGCTTCTTTAGTTACAATGAATGGAACGTCTATTCAAGAAAATTTCTAAAACTACCAAATTTCAATACCTAAAATGAGGCAAACCATGGTAAGCACATTAAATAAAATGACTCTGCTAAGTATATCTGTTATCAAACGAATGACTTGCACAACCTTAATAATATAAAAATAAAGACCTATAATATAAAAATAAAGACCTATTGATAGCTAAATTGATGCAATAAAATTAGTTCCTATTACCATCTGCAAGACCAGTCTGGCAGTCACTTGCTACTGAACAAACTGTTTGAATGAAGCAAAATCAAGCATATGCAGTGGCTATTATCTCTAAAGTCAACGTGGCTATCAACTTTAGCGATATTAAGATAATATGTGCCTTAAAGTAGCCTTAGCCCAAGAGATGGCATTCACTAAATGTTGTATAAATGTGTACTACTGAAACAAGTAATTATTTACTGTCCATTACAGCGACTATCAACTACGGTAATTTCCATGCAATCTAAGGATACTGGACTATCCGTCAAATCTATAACTATAGGACGGGAGCTCCACAGCTGACTATTATGGAATTTGGTAGCATCAAAACAGAAAATAAGATCAATACTTTAATCAATCAGTTATATCTATACAACGTATCATAAAACCGTCAACATCAAACCTAGCAATAGCTACACCAAATTGCCAGCAATAACAACCTTCTGCTATCCAATTCTGAAAGAAGCAATGTCATTTAGAAATATACACCAACGAATTATTTATAATAATACATCGTATCACACTAAACTTATACTTTAATCAAAATGCATTTGATCAAGATGATCCAATGGAAAAATGAAAACGTTTTCATCAATTATAGAAGAAATTAAACCCAGGTGACCATTGCTACAATGAGATGATTGTGTTGGAAGAAATATTCCAGTATCATAAGTTATAAAAATGATAAAGATAAAAATCATTGTAAAATTCATCTTTCACTGGTAAGTAGGTTATTAAATGCAGCCTGATCATTATCAATAGCATGAATTAACTTACTTTTTAATTGCCCACCTGCATATCAGAGATATGCCTGATACGATTTAAATCGAACGAAGATAGGGATATAGCAACAATGTTATGCGTTTTTTCTTTACTAATTTGACAATGTTAATAATTTTGCTTACAAGAGTTAGCACCGTACTACTATACTACTTAATTGAACATTGCTGATTTTGCATCAAATGTGATATCAGTAGTAAAATTGAGATTTTTTGATTTATCGCTCATGAAATTACAGTTTCAGGTCCCGCAGCTACTTTGATCAACTGTGTGGGTTGTCATTAATGAATAATCTTAGTAATACCAATAAACATGGCAGAGAAACGCAATATCTTTTTGGTTGGGCCTATGGGTGCCGGCAAAAGCACTATTGGTCGTCAATTGGCTCAACAACTTAATATGGAGTTTTTTGATTCTGATCAAGAGATTGAGCGACGCACCGGGGCTGATATAAGCTGGGTATTTGACGTAGAAGGCGAAGATGGCTTCCGCGATCGAGAAGAAAAAATCATCAACTCACTAACGGAAAAACAAGGCATTGTACTTGCCACTGGTGGTGGTTCGGTAAAATCACGCGAAACACGTAACCGACTTTCTGCTCGCGGTGTCGTGGTTTATCTTGAAACTACTGTAAAAAAACAGCTATCACGTACACAACGTGATAAAAAACGCCCTCTGCTACAAGTTAAAGCTCCGCCGCTAAAAGTACTTGAAGCTCTTGCCTGCGAACGCAATCCGCTGTATGAAGAGATCGCAGATATAACGATCCAAATCGATGAACAAAGTGCCAAACTTGTTGCTAACCAAATTATCAATATACTAAAAAATCACTAATCTAAATCAACCATACTAAAAATAAAATCATTGAGTGTAATATGGAGAGGATTACTGTAACGCTAGGGAAGCGCAGCTACCCGATTACTATCGCAGCCGGGTTATTCAATAATCCAGCAATTTTCTGGCCTTTGACGCGCGGTGACAATGCGATGATAGTGACCAACTATAGTATCGCGCCGTTATATCTGCATGCGCTACACGAGCATCTGACCCAGGCAGGCATCACAACGGACCAAGTGATTTTGCCCGATGGCGAGCAATATAAATCACTAACGGTGCTGAACAGAGTCTTCACCGCCTTACTGAAAAAATCCCATGGTCGAAACACCACGCTGATCGCCCTCGGCGGAGGCGTCATTGGTGATCTAACCGGCTTTGCCGCCGCAAGCTATCAGCGTGGTGTACGTTTTATTCAGGTACCAACTACACTACTCTCTCAAGTTGATTCATCTGTCGGAGGCAAAACCGCAGTAAACCATCAGCTCGGCAAAAACATGATCGGTGCTTTTTATCAACCATCCTCAGTGATTATCGATCTGGATTGTCTAAAAACACTACCGCGCCGAGAGCTTGCCTCAGGCCTAGCGGAAGTAATTAAGTACGGTATTATTCTTGATGCGACTTTCTTCGCATGGCTTGAAAGTAATTTGGATGCACTATTGGCACTGGAACCCCAAGCACTAGCTTATTGTATCCGCCGATGCTGCGAGATAAAAGCCAATATAGTAGCGGCTGATGAACGAGAACAGGGCCTGCGAACGCTGCTCAATCTCGGACATACATATGGTCATGCCATTGAAACCCATTTGGGCTATGGCATCTGGCTGCACGGTGAAGCCGTTGCCGCCGGTATGATGATGGCAGTACAAACCGCGCGCCGTCTCGGTCAGTTCAACGATGCTTACGCTGAACAAATTCGACAATTGCTACGGCGCGCTGACCTCCCAGTCAGTGGGCCAGTGGAGATGGCACCTGAAGATTATATGCCACATATGATGCGCGATAAAAAAGTAATGTCCTATAAGCTACGCCTAGTACTGCCACTGGCACTCGGTAAAGCAGAAGTGCGCGACGACATAGCAAATGATATAGTAAAGGCATCCATTAAGGATTGCCAACCCTAAATCAGTCAACAACGCGTCAACGGGGAGGAAGCAAGCAAGGTTTAATCGTAAAGCAATCCCTTCCTACGATCAATTATCGCCGAAAATATTTCTCCCCAGTCAGAGAGTGTTATAATGGATAAATTCAAATCGGAAAACGAACTGAGGCCCGATAGTAGCGATCATCATCTCCCCCGCCAGCGAAAAGGCACTATTGTGCCCAAAGTGCCAGTATCCAAACAGCATTTAATATTAGGCATTGGCATCTTAGTGCTATTGGTGATAAGCCTATGCTCCGTGCTAAAATCTCCGTCCGATTTTCCCAGGCTTTCACATGACAAGAGTCGTAATATCAATCTATCCGCCTCTTACGGCGACTCCTATAACAACGCGTCTCCTCGTGGCACGACAGTGCCATCCGAAGCTAACTGTACCAATAATGACGCTTTTTCACCGCAAAAATTGCACTCACCTATCCCAACGAAAGTTTCTCCAATAACATCACCTAAAAACCAAAAACACGTGGAGCTCCCGAGCAATATAACCGATTCTCAATCCCAGCATAGAGAAAAAATTAATAGTACCCCGCGAATGAACGACGAGGATCAAATCTTGATGCTGCAGACAGCGCCTGACCGTTACTATACTTTGCAATTAAGCAGCGCGTCGCAGCCGGAAACACTGAACGCCTACGCGCGCAAACAACAGTTAAGCCAGTACTGGGTTTATGAAACCCGCCGTGATGGGAAACCTTGGTATGTATTGATCAACGGCGTTTATCCTTCTCTGTCACAGGCGAAAAACGCGATCACGCAGTTGCCCGCTGAAGTGCAGGTTAAAAAACCATGGGCCAAACAGCTAAAACAGGTGAAGAAAGATCAAAGTAAATAATCGTTCGAAAATAGCGCTGTATCTTTATAATGGAAAACAAGATACAATTCGCGGTTCTAAAATGTGTGTAAATACATAGACATGAAAAAAAACCGCGCATTTTTAAAATGGGCCGGTGGCAAATATCCGCTGATTGAGGATATTTGCCACCATTTACCAAAAGGGGATTGCTTGATCGAACCGTTTGTCGGCGCCGGGTCAGTGTTTCTTAATACCAACTACGATCGATATATCCTCGCAGATATCAACAACGATTTAATTAATCTGTACAATACCGTTAAAGATTATACAGAGGATTTTATCCGTGATGCCCGTGGATTATTTGCCAATAACACCAGTACCCCACAAGTTTACTATCTATTGCGCAATGAATTCAATCTTTGTACTGATTCCTACCGACGAGCAGTATTGTTTCTTTACCTCAATCGGCATTGCTATAACGGCCTATGCCGATATAACTCGAACGGCGAATTTAACGTTCCCTTCGGCCGCTATAAAAATCCATATTTTCCAGAAATAGAACTCTATAAGTTTGCCGAAAAAGCCAATCAAGCGTTATTTCTGTGTGAGCACTATCAACAGACACTGTCGAAGGCTAAACCAGGGTCGGTGGTATATTGCGACCCACCCTATGTGCCACTATCCACCACTGCAAACTTTACCGCTTACCATACAAATAATTTTAACCTAACAGAACAACAAAACCTAGCTCTTCTGGCTTGCCAATTGGCCAAAGAAAGCCGGATACCAGTATTAATTTCCAATCATGATACCGCACTAACCCGCGAATGGTATGGTGAAGCCATGCTACATTATGTGACGGTACGACGCACCATCAGCTGCAATATTCTCCACCGTAGCAGCGTTAATGAACTGCTGGCGTTATACCTATAAGCATGCCATAAATATACCATAACTGACTGGAGACCATAAATGAAACACTTTTTAATCGCCCCATCCATCCTATCGGCGGACTTCGCCCGCCTGGGGGAGGATACTGCCCGGGTTGTATCCGCCGGAGCGGACGTGATACATTTTGATGTCATGGATAATCATTACGTACCCAATCTGACCATGGGACCGACAGTGCTAAAAGCACTGCGCAACTATGGCATTACTGCCCCTATCGATGTACATTTAATGGCAAAGCCAGTTGATCGCCTAATCCCGGATTTTGCTGCCGCCGGGGCCAGTTATATCACCTTCCATACAGAAGCATCAGAACACGTTGATCGCTCACTGCAACTAATTAAAAAGTATGGTTGCAAAACTGGGTTGGTATTTAACCCAGCCACACCACTTAGTTATCTAAATTATGTGATGGATAAACTCGATGTGATACTGTTGATGTCAGTTAACCCCGGTTTTAGCGGTCAATCTTTTCTTCCGATTACTCTGGATAAACTCCGACAGGCACGCAAATTAATAGACCAAACCGGGCATGATATCCGCCTAGAGGTAGATGGCGGTGTCAAAGTGGAGAACATTAGCACTATCGCTGCAGCCGGCGCAGATATGTTTGTTGTCGGCTCAGCGATTTTCAGTCAACCTGGCTACAAAGCAGTGATCAACGCCATGCGCCACGAGTTGGCTGAAAGCAAGCAAGGCGATCGTTGATAAATCGATCTTTAACTGCATCTCGTTTTATATTGCACCCCGATCGGATAACAGCCTGGGCTAACCTCTATCCTCAAGCTAGAGAACCAAGACATGCTGCCAAACAAATAAGGGCGATTGGACAGATATCAAGACACATGATAATCTACTATGTAGAACAGTACGAGCTCCACCACACTATGCATAACACCACCTCATTATGACGGATATTTGAAATAGGCAGATAGCCGTGATCATCACAGTTAACACAGCTGCTGGCCTCGACGAATATTAATCGCACTTTAGGTTAATTACCCCGATGATAACAAGGTGGCATACGAACCCAAACTAACTAAAAGCTCTCTATTTAATTATTAAGTAACCTGTAATTATTGGCCTACTAACTAACCTTTATTCATCGACTGATTATCACAATGCTATTCTCCAACATCCAAAGTCACCGCTTGCCCCAGCATTGTCATGAATGGCTATAACATAGGTGACGCGATCACCCTGAATCAAGCCAGTACTATATCCTAAGTTAAGATGTCACCTTTTAACTAATCAGGAAACGAAAAATGAATAAACCCATCGTATTCAGCGGCGCACAGCCATCAGGGAAACTGACTATTGGTAACTATATAGGTGCACTGCGTCAATGGGTAAGCATGCAAGATGATTATCAATGTATTTATTGTATCGTCGATCTGCACGCAATTACTGCTCGTCAGGACGCACAGCAGCTACGTAAAGCATCGATGGAAATGCTAGCACTGTATCTAGCCTGCGGTATCGATCCGACCAAAAGCACGGTATTTATTCAGTCGCATGTACCAGAGCACAGCCAGTTAAGCTGGTTACTGAATTGCTACACTTACTTCGGCGAACTAAGCCGCATGACCCAGTTCAAGGGTAAATCAGCTCGATATGCGAAAAATATCAATGTCGGGCTGTTTGACTATCCAGTATTGATGGCAGCAGACATTCTACTTTACCAGACTAATCAGGTGCCAGTAGGAGAAGATCAAAAACAACATCTGGAACTAAGCCGCGATATTGCTAAACGTTTCAACGCACTGCACGGTGAAATTTTTATCGTACCAAAGCCGTTTATTCCCAAATCCGGCGCACGCATCATGTCGCTCTTAGACCTAAGCAAAAAAATGTCAAAATCCGATGATAACCGCAATAACGTAATTACCTTGCTAGAAGATCCTAAATCGGTGATGAAAAAATTTAAACGCGCTGTAACCGATTCCGATGAGCCACCGGTAGTCCGCTATGATCCGGTCAATAAACGCGGCGTCTCCAATCTGCTGGATATCCTATCCGGTATTAGCTGTACACCTGTGGCACAGTTAGAGCAAGAGTTCGAAGGAAAAATGTATAGCCAACTAAAAATTGCAGTAGCAGAAACCGTATCATCAATGCTAACAACCCTACAAGCGCGTTACCATGCCCTGCGCGCTGACGAAATCTATCTAAATCAAGTACTATGCAAAGGGGCAGAAAAAGCTCGCGCCCAAGCCAGCGTTACCTTGGCTAAGGTGTATGAAGCGGTAGGTTTAGTTACCAAACGACTTTATTAAATAAATTTGATTTCATTTTATAATGACAGAAAAATTACTAATGTTTCTAAAAAAGCTCTTTTTATAGCAAAACCAAAGCTTAAAATTACTAATTCAGAAAACTATCAAACACCTTCATCAAACACAGATCATTCATGATACTTCAACCGTTTAGTATGACTAAAATAAAACTACTTAAAAACACAGGATAATACGATACAAAATTTTACAAACTTCATTTTTTAGTTAATGAATTAAATATTCATCTGGCTCGCTTATATGATTAGTAAATGGACCTGAAACATTAATATCATGATAAAAGACATAATGCTATCGCAATCAATCTTTAACAAAGCTATAATTTAGAAAATATAACCATGTCACTAATAAAACCATATGCAATTGACTGCTGGCATTACCAGTTTATAATGCCAAGATATTATAAAAGGGAAACCATGATCATGTGAGTGCACCAAATAAAATAATTCTGCTAGGGCTTCATATCACCATGTAAGTGGCTTACACAAAATAAGGTTTAATAAGACAAAGTTCGAGCGACAGCTAAACTTAATAACCGATCCTGCGAACAAAATGTTTATAGTATAAAGCGTTTTCACTTGCTTATTTTAATTATACGCCCAAGCTGCCTGGCTTTCGTTCGTTTATAATCCCAATTATGATACCGTCATAATAACCAGGAGGCACACTTATAGAAGTCATTAATTTGTGGCAATATTCTTACGAAATATAATCGGCGAGCTGATAAATCACACATTAAAATTATTTTTACAATATATAATGCTCTACTTTTGAGAAGCAAATCAAAGCATTATAGTACAACATATACTCATTCCAAAGCTTGTTCAATACCTTTAAGTAGGTTTAAATTTAAACCAGTTATTTCTGTGCATGACCAATATGTTTCACCATGACGCACCGGCCAATTACCTACAACGGTAACACGTTACAAAATCAGGACTTCAACGAATTCTAATTGATAACTTAAAAACAACGAAAATAACACTTTTGTCTGAACCACCACCGCCTTGATCACGATCCAACCAACAACCCTTTTGCCATTAAACAACAAACAATAGACGTTAGCGTTTGATATTACAAACTATAATTTAAATAATATTAGAATACCTCAAATTACATTTATAAAACTTTGGAGTGCTCGCGCGCACCATGTTAAATAAAAATTTATTTACACCAACTAGCAGTTGGATTATCTTTTTATCAAAATGTAAGACCTTTGGTAAGGTATACAATAACATCAATCAACTCACGAATAAAACGGCCATTCGATATATTTCGCTTGACTAGATTTTTACAAACTTGCGCAGTAACAGATTACCCTGCCCCTACACTTCCGCAGCTAATTTATTGCTTTAGCGTGATCAACAAGCTCAATGTAAGCCATAGGTGCATTGTCGCTTGCACGGAATCCATACTTCAGAATACGCGTGTAACCACCGGCGCGCCTAGCAAAACGCGGGCCCAGATCGTTAAATAATTTAGCCACAATCTCGTTATCACGAGTACGAGCGAACGCCATACGACGATTTGCAATGTTATCAATCTTGGCAAGTGTAATCAACGGTTCAACAACACGACGTAGCTCTTTTGCCTTCGGCAATGTCGTTTTGATGATTTCATGACGAACCAAAGAACCGGCCATATTACGAAACATGGCCTGACGATGACTGCTATTACGATTAAGTTGACGTCCACTCTTACGATGGCGCATGAGCTTTCCTTACTCTGTAAAACTTAAACTTAACGATCAGATTATTCATCAGCAATACTTGCCGGCGGCCAATTCTCAAGGCGCATACCTAAAGATAACCCACGAGAAGCCAATATATCTTTAATCTCAGTAAGAGATTTTTTACCCAAGTTTGGGGTCTTCAACAACTCAACTTCTGTACGCTGTACCAGATCACCGATGTAGTGAATAGATTCTGCTTTGAGACAGTTAGCAGAGCGGACAGTCAATTCTAAATCGTCAACTGGGCGCAAGAGGATTGGATCGAATTCTGGTTTCTCTTCTTTTACTTCTGGCTGACACACATCGCGCAAATCAACAAAAGCTTCAAGTTGTTCAACCAAAATAGTTGCCGCACGTCGAATTGCATCTTCAGGATCGATAGTGCCATTAGTTTCCATTTCAATGACTAACTTATCCAAATCAGTACGCTGCTCAACGCGTGCAGCTTCCACATTGTAGGCGATACGCTCTACAGGGCTATAGCATGCATCGACCAGCAAACGACCAATCGGGCGATCATCTTCCTCCAAACGAATTCGGGCAGAAGCTGGGACATAGCCACGCCCCCGCTGCACTTTGATACGCATATTGATCGATGCGCTTTCATCGGTCAAATGACATAGGACATGTTGCGGCTGGACGATTTCGACATCTCCATCATAAATAATATCGGCTGCAGTTACAGGGCCAATGCCAGATTTATTCAAGGTTAAGATAACGTCATCCTGACCCTGAACTCTCACAGCCAGTGCTTTCAGGTTGAGCAAAATTTCCAGGATGTCTTCCTGTACACCTTCTTTGGTGCTATACTCATGCAGTACACCATCAATCTCAACTTCGGTCACAGCGCAACCCGGCATCGATGAAAGCAAAATACGGCGCAGTGCATTACCCAAAGTATGTCCAAAACCACGCTCTAAAGGCTCCAGGGTTACCTTGGCGTGTGTGGAACTGACTTGCTCGATATCCACCAAACGTGGTTTTAAAAATTCTGTTACAGAGCCCTGCATTATATCCTATCTCCATTGGTACTAAGCTTTACTTCGAGTAAAGCTCGACGATCAAATGTTCATTAATGTCCGCAGAGAGATCTGTACGTTCTGGAATACATTTGAACACCCCTTCCATCTTAGCAGCATCGACTTCTAACCAGGTTGATTTTTCACGCTGCTCAGCCAATTCCAATGATGCACGAATACGCGATTGCTTCTTCGCTTTCTCACCGATGCTAACAATGTCGTTAGGACCAACTTGGTAGGAAGCGATGTTGACAAAGCGACCATTCACCATGATCGCTTTGTGGCTAACCAATTGCCGTGATTCAGCTCGGGTAGCCCCAAAACCCATACGATAAACAACGTTATCCAACCGAGCTTCCAACAACTGCAATAAGTGTTCACCGGTATTGCCTTTAAGGCGTGCTGCTTCTTTGTAATAATTGCGAAATTGACGTTCCAGCACGCCATAAATACGACGAACCTTTTGTTTTTCCCGCAACTGTACACCGTAATCAGACAGACGAGGCCTACGCGCTCCATGTTGACCAGGAGGTTGCTCAATTTTACACTTGGAGTCAATTGTACGAACACCAGACTTTAGGAAAAGATCTGTACCCTCACGACGGCTCAACTTGAGCTTAGGATCCAAATATTTTGCCATTTTCTTTCTCCAACTAACCAAAGAGCGGCATTACACGCGACGCTTTTTGGGCGGACGACAACCGTTATGAGGTATGGGCGTCACATCAGTAATGTTAGTGATGCGAAAACCCGCCGCGTTTAACGCACGCACGGTAGACTCACGACCCGGGCCAGGTCCTTTAATCATAACTTCCAGATTCTTAATGCCATACTCTTTCACTGCTTCAGCGCAACGTTCTGCTGCGACCTGAGCGGCAAACGGAGTAGACTTGCGAGAACCACGAAAACCGGAACCACCGGCTGTCGCCCAACCCAACGCGTTACCCTGACGATCGGTAATTGTTATAATGGTATTGTTGAAAGACGCATGAATATGAGCCACACCATCTAAAACTTGCTTTTTAACACGCTTGCGTGCACGAATAAGTTCTTTAACCATTATTTATTCATCCTGATTATTTCTTAATCGGCTTTCGCGGACCCTTACGGGTACGTGCATTGGTTTTAGTACGCTGGCCGCGAACCGGAAGACCGCGACGATGACGCAAACCACGATAGGTAACCAGATCCATCAAACGTTTGATATTCAGAGTTACTTCACGACGCAGATCACCTTCAACAACAAACTTGGCGACTGCATCACGTAACGCGTCAATCTGCTCTTCAGATAGCTCACTGATCTTAACATTTTCAGCAATACTTGTAACTGCGCAGATAGACTGCGAGCGGGTTTTGCCGATACCGTAAATTGATGTTAACGCAATAACGGTGTGTTTATGATCAGGAATATTAATGCCTGCTATACGGGCCACTATGCACTCCTAAAAATTTAAAAATTTTAACTGCAACACTGTTCTGAAAAGCCCGTTTTTAAGATACTCAAACAATGTTGCTGCAACATACAAAAGATTGGCTGGCTAATCTAGCCAGCTCATCCCAACTTTGCAAGAAAAAAATGCCAAAAAATTACCCTTGGCGTTGTTTATGTTTAGGCTCAGTGTTACAAATAACACGAACAACACCGTTACGCTTAACGATCTTACAATTACGACACAATTTCTTAACGGAAGCTCGAACTTTCATTTTTACTCTCCGTAACTTCTTAAGCTTCCTAGATTAGCGGTTATAACCTTTCAAGTTTGCTTTTTTTAATGCGGATTCGTATTGACTCGACATTATCATAGTCTGAACTTGAGCCATAAAGTCCATGATCACTACAACAACGATTAATAAAGACGTACCCCCAAAATAAAAGGGAACTTTCATTGCTTCACGCATAAACTCTGGGATTAAGCAAATAAAGGTAATGTACATGGCACCAACAAAGGTCAGACGTGTCATCACTTTATCAATATATTTTGCTGTTTGCTCTCCCGGACGAATACCTGGAATAAATGCACCGGATTTTTTTAAATTATCAGCTGTCTCGCGTGGGTTGAAAATCAATGCCGTATAAAAGAAACAGAAGAATATAATTGCAGCCGCATAGAGTAACACATAAAGAGGTTGACCAGGTTGCAAATAAAACGAAATTGCTGTCAGCCAGTCCCAACCTGTACCACCTCCAAACCAAGATGCGATAGTTGCCGGAAACAAAATAAAACTGGAAGCAAAAATTGCCGGTATAACCCCAGCCATATTAACTTTTAAAGGTAAATGTGTGCTCTGGGATGCATATACGCGACGTCCCTGTTGACGCTTGGCATAGTTAACAATGATACGACGTTGACCACGTTCTACGAATACTACAAAAAATGTCACTCCAAACACTAGCATTGCAACCAATAGCAATAGGAGGAAGTGTAGTTCTCCTTGTCGAGCTTGCTCTATAGTATGGCCAATCGCAGACGGTAGGCAGGCTACGATACCCGAAAAAATAATGATCGAGATACCATTGCCAATACCCCGCTCAGTAATCTGCTCACCCAGCCACATCAAAAACATGGTTCCACATACCAAGCTCACTACCGCGATAAAGTAAAACGAAAAACCTGGATTAATCACCAAACCCTGCATACCAGGCATATTCGGCAAACCAGTAGCAATACCTATCGACTGCAATATCCCCAATACCAATGTACCATAACGAGTGTACTGACTGATTTTACGTCGACCAGCCTCACCCTCTTTTTTGATCTCAGCTAAAGACGGCTGAACTACCATCAGCAACTGAATGATGATCGATGCCGAAATATACGGCATAATCCCCAAAGCAAAGATAGAAGCACGGCTGAGGGCACCACCAGAAAACATGTTAAACATTTCAATAATAGTGCCTCGTTGCTGTTCAAACAATTTCGCAAGCACAGTGGCATCAATACCAGGAATTGGAATAAAAGAACCGATACGGAAGATAATCAGCGCCCCGATAACAAACAAAATCCTGCGTTTCAGTTCACCATGTCCACCTTTCATACCTTTAAAATCTAATCCTGGTTGTTTAGACATCTGATACTTATTCCTCAATTTTACTACCAGAAGCTTCGAGGGCAAACCGCGCGCCTTTGCTCACACGCAGGCCACGCACGATAACCGCGCTCTTAACTTCTCCAGATAACATAATTTTGACGAACTTAATATGGCTGCCAACAATGTTAGCCGCTTTCAAAGCGTTTAAATCTACCAATTCACCTTCAACATGCGCCAAATCAGACAAGCGGATTTCCGATGTGACCATAGATTTACGCGACGTAAAACCGAATTTCGGCAAACGCCGATACAGAGGCATCTGGCCTCCTTCAAACCCACGACGTACACCACCGCCAGAGCGAGATTTTTGACCTTTGTGACCACGACCGCCAGTTTTACCCAGACCAGAACCAATACCGCGACCTAGACGCTTAGAGGCATGTTTAGAACCCTTAGCTGGAGACAGAGTATTTAAAAACATCCTTTTATTCCTTAACTTTGACCATGTAGGAAACCAAATTGATCATACCGCGAATTGCAGCAGTATCTTCACGCTCAACAGTGTGGCCAATGCGACGCAGGCCCAAGCCAACCAAAGTTGCTTTATGTTTCGGCAAACGACCAATAGAACTACGAGTCTGAGTAATTTTAATAATCTGTACCATAGGTCAATTATCCCAAATTTCTTCAACGGATTTACCACGCTTAGCAGCAACCATTTCCGGGGACTTCATACTACCAAGAGCATCGATAGTTGCACGCACCACGTTGATCGAGTTAGTGGAACCATAGGCTTTTGCCAATACGTTGTGAATCCCTGCAACTTCCAGGACAGCGCGCATTGCACCTCCAGCGATAATACCAGTTCCTTCGGAAGCCGGCTGCATGAAAACACGAGATCCTGTATGCACACCTTTAATTGCATGCTGCAAAGTGCCGCTATTCAGAGCGACATTCATTACATTGCGACGAGCTTTCTCCATCGCTTTCTGGATCGCTGCAGGAACTTCGCGTGCTTTGCCGTAGCCAAAGCCTACGCGACCGTTACTATCACCAACAACAGTAAGTGCAGTAAAACTGAAAATACGACCACCTTTTACGGTTTTAGACACACGATTTACCGCTATCAATTTTTCCTGAAATTCGACTGCTTGTTTTTCGATGTATGCCATCTTACACATATACCTTAGAACTGAAGGCCAGCTTCACGGGCAGCTTCTGCCAGTGTTTGGACTCGACCATGATATTGGAACCCGGAACGGTCAAAGGACACATCTTTAATGCCTTTTTCCAGTGCGCGCTTAGCAATAGTTTTACCTACTATGGAGGCAGCATCTTTGTTACCGGTACTCTTTAATTGCTCCGCGATAGCTTTTTCTATAGTAGAAGCAGCTACCAGAACTTCAGAACCGTTTGGTGTAATCACTTGTGCATAAATATGACGCGAGGTACGATGCACCACTAGACGGATTGCACCTAATTCCTGTAGCTTACGTCGTGTGCGGGTTGCACGACGCATACGAGCTGCTTTCTTATCCATTAGTTAGTTGTTACCTCACTTCTTTTTAGCCTCTTTGGTACGCACGACTTCGTCGGCGTAACGGACACCCTTACCTTTGTAAGGTTCAGGCCGACGATAAGCACGCAAATCTGCCGCAATTTGGCCAATAAGCTGTTTATCAGCGCCCTTTAGCACGATTTCAGTTTGGCTTGGGCACTCTGCAATAATGCCTGCCGGCAGCGCATACTCTATGGGGTGAGAAAATCCTAGAGATAAATTCACCATATGACCTTTAACTGCAGCGCGGTAACCTACACCAACCAACTGTAGTTTTTTAGTGAAGCCTTCGGTCACGCCAATCACCATTCCGTTCAACAACGCACGCATGGTGCCAGCCAGTGCCCAACCGTTAACATAACCTTTACGTGGCGCAAAGGTTAGATGGTTATCAGTTTGTTGAACGTCAACAGCTTCGTGGATAGTACGAATCATCTCGCCGTTTTTACCCTTAATCGAAATAACCTGACCGTTGAGTTTGACCTCTACTCCGACAGGAATAGTGATAGGAGCTTTTGCAACACGAGACATTTTACCCTCACAATTAAGCTACATAACAAATAATCTCGCCACCAAGACCAATTTGGCGAGCCACACGATCAGTCATAACACCTTTAGAGGTAGAAACAACTGCGATACCCATACCAGCCATAACTTTTGGCAACGCATCTTTCTTTTTATAGATACGCAGACCAGGACGACTGATACGCTGAATGCTTTCTATCACGGGTTTACCATGAAAATACTTCAGTAGCAGTTCCAGCGTCGGTTTAGTGTCGCTTTTAACTTTATAATTTTTAATAAAGCCTTCTTCTTTCAGCAAATTAACAATTGCCACTTTAAGCTTAGAGGAAGGCATGGAAACCGCGGTTTTATTCGAGGTTTGACCGTTACGGATGCGGGTTAGCATATCCGCGATTGGATCTTGCATACTCATATGTTTTAACTCCTGAACTCAATCTGTGACTTATTACCAGCTAGCCTTTCTCAAACCCGGGATTTCACCGCGCATAGCGGCTTCACGAACCTTGATACGGCTTAACCCGAATTTTCGCAGGAAAGCGTGTGGACGACCAGTTTGATGACAACGGTTACGCTGACGAGACGGACTGGAATCACGCGGCAAAGTTTGCAGCTTGAAAATTGCATTCCAACGCTCCTCATCAGAAACGTTGACGTCAGAGATAATAGCTTTAAGTTCAACACGTTTAGCGAAGAATTTATCAGCTAATTTCACACGTTTTATATCGCGTGCTTTCATAGATTGTTTAGCCATCTGTAATCCATACATTATTTGCGGAATGGGAAGTTAAAAGCGGTCAAAAGTGCACGACCTTCATCATCGGATTTCGTAGTGGTGGTAATGGTAATATCCATACCGCGAATACGATCAACTTTATCATAGTCTATTTCCGGGAAGATGATCTGTTCACGTACGCCTATGCTGTAGTTACCACGACCATCGAACGACTTGAAGGACAATCCACGGAAGTCCCGGATACGCGGTATAGCAATGCAAATCAACCTCTCAAAAAACTCCCACATACGTTTACCACGTAGAGTTACTTTACAGCCGATTGGATACCCCTGACGTATTTTGAAGCTAGCAACAGATTTGCGTGCCTTAGTGATAAGAGGCTTCTGACCTGAAATCGCAGTCAAATCCGCTACGGCATTATCAAGTAGCTTTTTATCGGCAATCGCTTCACCTACACCTACGTTCAAGGTAATCTTCTCGATCCGAGGAACTTGCATGACAGAATGATAGCCTAATTGTTTCATCAGTTGAGATATTACTTCCTCTTTGTAGTAATCATGCAGTTTTGCCATCGTACTACTCCAATTACTTAATAGTTTCACCGTTAGATTTGAAAACGCGCATTTTTTTACCATCTTCAATCTTAAAGCGAACACCGTCCATATTGTTAGAAGCCAGATTGAAAATAGCAAGGTTAGAAAGATCGATTGCCGCTTCTTTCTCAACGATACCGCCAGACTGTTTCATAGATGGCACTGGTTTTTGGTGTTTTTTAACTAAATTGATACCTTCAACAATGGCCTTACCGGTAGATAGGACATTTTTTACTTTACCGCGTTTACCTTTATCCTTGCCAGTTAATACAATAACTTCGTCATCACTACGGATTTTTGCTGCCATAATTAGCTCCTTAGAGTACTTCTGGTGCTAGGGAAATGATCTTCATAAATTTTTCGGTACGCAATTCACGAGTGACTGGCCCAAAAATACGCGTACCGATAGGTTGCTCACTGTTATTGTTCAACAAAACACAAGCATTGCCATCGAAACGAACTATAGAACCGTCTGAGCGACAAATACCCTTCTTAGTGCGCACGACTACCGCCTTCAAGACATCACCTTTTTTTACTTTGCTACGAGGAATCGCTTCCTTAATAGTAATTTTGATAATATCGCCAACGCCTGCGTAGCGACGGTGCGAGCCACCTAGAACTTTGATACACATTACACGACGTGCGCCGGAGTTATCTGCCACACCCAACATAGACTGTTCTTGTATCATGTTAGTGCTCCATTAATATGAAATACTACTTAAAAACCAAATTTGTTATAACCACTCCACGGTGTATAAATAGAAAAAATAAACGGCTCAAAGCACGAGCCGTTTACCTATTTAGAGCGCGTTAGCTATATTACAAAATTGCTTTCTCTACAACGCGAACCAAAGTCCAGGCTTTGCTCTTAGAAATCGGACGGCATTCGCTAACTTCAACGAGGTCACCGACATCGCTGTCATTATTTTTATCATGTACGTGAAGCTTAGTCGTACGTTTTATGAACTTACCGTAGATCGGGTGTTTCACGAAACGTTCAATAGCCACAACAATGGATTTATCCATTTTATCACTAACCACACGACCTTGAAGAGTACGGAGCTTTTTATTCATTCGCACCAGCCTTTTCAGTCAATAATGTTTTTACGCGCGCAATATTGAGGCGCACTTGCTTTAACAAATGAGTTTGTTGAAGCTGGCCACTGGCGGCATGCATGCGCAAGTTAAATTGTTCACGCAGCAAATTCAGCAGCTCAATATTGAGCTCTTTAGCATTTTTTTTACGCAGCTCTTGTGCTTTCATTACATCACCGCCTTAGTTACAAAGGTGGTTTTAACCGGAAGTTTTGCTGCTGCCAACTTAAAAGCTTCGCGGGCCAACTCCTCCGACACACCGTCCATTTCGTACAGAACTTTTCCTGGTTGAATCAAAGCGACCCAGTACTCCACATTACCTTTACCTTTACCCATACGTACTTCGAGAGGCTTCTCAGTGATCGGTTTGTCCGGAAAAATTCGGATCCAAATCTTACCTTGACGCTTCACTGCACGAGTCATGGCACGACGTGCTGCTTCGATTTGACGGGCGGTCAAACGACCTCTACCAACAGCTTTCAAACCAAAAGTACCGAAGCTAACATCAGCACCCGCTGCAAGGCCACGATTGCGACCTTTATGCATCTTACGGAATTTTGTACGCTTTGGTTGTAACATCAAATGATCCCCTTACTTACGGCCTTTACGCTGCTGCTTTTTAGGTTGACTCGCCGGTAACACTGGCTCAACAGAAATCATACCACCTAAAATCTCACCTTTGAAGATCCATACTTTTACGCAGATCACACCATAAGTAGTATATGCTTCGGATGTACTGTAGTCGATATCTGCACGCAGGGTATGCAATGGAACACGACCTTCGCGGTACCACTCAGTACGCGCGATTTCAGCACCCCCCAAACGGCCACTGACTTCAACTTTGATCCCCTTGGCGCCCAAACGCATGGCATTCTGCACTGCACGCTTCATCGCCCTACGGAACATAACACGACGTTCTAGCTGAGAGGAGATGTTGCTAGCAACCAATTTGGCATCTAATTCTGGTTTACGGACTTCAGCAATATTGATCTGCGCCGGTACACCAGCTATATCCGCTACGACCTTACGCAGTTTTTCGACATCTTCACCTTTCTTACCAATAACGATACCAGGACGGGCAGTGTGAATAGTCACACGGATGCTCTTAGCCGGACGTTCGATCACCAAGCGAGAAACAGAAGCCTTCGCCAGTTCCTTGGTCAGAAACTGGCGAACCTTAAAGTCGCTGCCCAAGTTGTCAGAAAATTCTTTAGTATTCGCATACCAGGTTGAGTTCCATGGCTTGACAATACCTAAGCGCATTCCATTGGGATGTACTTTTTGACCCATATCTAATCTCCAGAGTGTCCTCGATCGGACACAACCACAGTGATGTGGCTGGTGCGCTTCAAGATACGATCTGCACGACCCTTAGCACGAGGCATAATACGCTTCATGACCGGGCCAGCGTCGACAAAAATCTTCGCAATTTTTAGATCATCGATATCTGCACCATCGTTGTGTTCAGCGTTAGCAATAGCAGACTCTAGTACCTTCTTAACCAAACCAGCAGCTTTCTTATTAGTATAAGTCAAAATTTCCAGAGCTTGCGATACTTTCTTACCGCGAATTAGGTTAGCCACCAAGCGTACCTTTTGAGCAGAAGAACGAGCTCGACGATGTTGAGCGATAGTTTCCATTTATTTTTCCTATCTTAGCGCTTTTTGGCCCTTTTATCGGCTGCATGACCGCGATAAGTACGCGTAGGCGCAAATTCACCAAGTTTGTGACCAACCATTTCATCGGCGACAAAAATGGGTACGTGCTGACGCCCATTATGGACAGCTATAGTCAACCCGATCATTGTTGGAAAAATCGTTGAACGGCGGGACCAAGTGCGAATAGGCTTCTTATCACCACTTTCCACTGCTTTCTCTACTTTTTTCAACAAGTGCAGGTCAATAAATGGACCTTTCTTGAGAGAACGTGGCATCGTTTATCCTATAAATTATTATTTGCTAGAGTGACGTACGATGAACTTATCAGTACGCTTATTGCTACGTGTCTTTTTACCTTTAGTTTGAATGCCCCATGGAGACACAGGATGCTTACCAAAGTTACGGCCTTCACCACCACCGTGCGGATGGTCAACTGGGTTCATCGCCGTACCACGGACAGTCGGACGAATACCACGCCACCTACTGGCACCAGCTTTACCCAGTACACGCAACATATGTTCAGCATTACCTACTTCGCCCAAAGTCGCTCGGCATTCGGACCGAATCTTGCGAATTTCACCAGAGCGCAAACGCAGCGTGACATAGCCGGCACCATCACGGGCCACGATCTGAACACATGCACCAGCTGAACGTGCCAGTTGACCACCTTTACCTGGTTTCATTTCTACGTTATGCACAGTAGAACCTACCGGAATATTGCACATCGGTAAGGTGTTGCCGACTTTGATTGCCGCATCGACTCCAGATTGAATTTGATCACCGACCTTTAGTCCTTTAGGTGCCAAGATATAACAACGTTTACCGTCTTTATACAATACCAGCGCAATGTTAGCAGAACGGTTTGGATCATACTCTAAACTTTCCACCACTGCCAAGATACCATCTTTATTACGCTTGAAATCAATTAAACGATAATGTTGCTTATGGCCACCACCTATATGACGCGTAGTGATATGGCCATTATTGTTACGGCCACCAGTTTTGCTGAGAGTTTCAAGCAACGGGCCATATGGCTTGCCTTTGTGCAGTTCAGGGTTAATTACTTTAACAACGTGTCGACGACCTGGAGATGTCGGTTTACATTTAACAATTATCATTGTTTTAACTCCTCCGACTTACTCGGCACCGCCGATGAAATCCAGATTTTCACCTTTTTTTAAGGTGACATAAGCTTTTTTCCAGTTGCTACGACAAACTATACACTGTTTATGACGTTTAGTTTTCCCTTTAACCATTAGGGTACGCACGGCATTCACTTCGACTTTAAACAGTTTATGAGTCGCAACTTTAATTTCTGCTTTCGTCGCATCTTTAGACACTTTAAAAACGATGGTATTATACTTTTCCATACTAGTAGATGCTTTTTCAGAAACATGTGGCGCACGCAGTATTTTCAGTAAACGTTCTTTACGAATCATACCAGCATCTCCTCAACCTGTTTAATAGCATTAACCGTCATAACAACATTGTCGAAGGCAATTAAACTAATCGGATCGATACCAGCCACACTACATACGTCTACCTTGTAAAGATTACGCGCTGCTAAAAACAGATTTTCGTCCAGTTTACAAGTAATGATCAATACATCTTTCAATACCATATCTTTCAGTTTCTGTACTAACAACTTGGTTTTTGGTGCTTCAACAGAGAACTGTTCAACTACGATCAAACGATCCTGACGTATTAGTTCAGCCAAAATGCTTTTTAGCGCCCCGCGGTACATTTTCTTATTTACCTTCTGGCTGTGATCCTGCGGCTTTGCCGCAAAGGTCACACCACCAGAGCGCCAAATCGGGCTATTAATTGCACCGGAACGTGCACGGCCTGTACCTTTCTGACGCCAAGGTTTTTTACCGGAACCAGATACTTCCGCCCGAGTCTTTTGAGCACGGGTACCTTGACGGGCACCTGCTGCATAAGCACCAATAACCTGGTGTACCAGAACTTCATTAAAGCCACCACCAAAGGTAGTTTCAGAAATAGTCAAAGCGCTTTGCACATCTTTCAATAACAATTTCATTTTTATCTCCTCGACGTTACACCTTGCTTAACAGCTGGTTTAACGATCAAGTTACTACCGGTTGCTCCTGGAACAGCGCCTTTAACTAGCAGCAAATTGCGTTCTATGTCAATACTTACGACATCCAAGCTTTGAACAGTTACGCGTTTAGAACCCAGTTGTCCTGCCATTTTTTTTCCCTTAAAGACTTTACCAGGGGTCTGGTTCTGACCGATAGAACCAGGTACACGGTGAGACAAGGAGTTACCGTGAGTTGCATCTTGGGTACGGAAGTTCCAGCGCTTTACAGTACCTGCAAATCCTTTACCCTTAGAAGTACCTGTAACATCAATTTTTTTAACATCAGCAAACAATTTTATGCTGATGCTCTGACCAATGGTAATTTCTTCATCGTCGTCTTCAACGCGAAATTCCCACAGACCACGGCCTGCTTCAATACCAACCTTCGCAAAATGACCTGCTTCCGGTTTAGTTACATGATTAGCCGTTTTGCGGCCAGTAGTAACCTGCAAAGCGCGATATCCATCCTTTTTCAGAGTTTTAATCTGGGTAACACGGTTTGCTTCAATTTCAATAACAGTTACGGGAATAGAAACACCTTCTTCAGTAAAAATTCGAGTCATACCTACTTTACGTCCGATTAATCCCTG
Organism: Sodalis sp. Ffu; assembly: GCA_024748595.1. Lineage (GTDB taxonomy): Bacteria > Pseudomonadota > Gammaproteobacteria > Enterobacterales > Enterobacteriaceae > FFU. The sequence continues at coordinate 963,667 of CP072944.1, forward strand.
CATTATTTCAACCTTATGTCCAATGACCTGATTAACCCAAACTTATCTGCACGTCTACACCAGCAGCTAGGTCTAGACGCATCAGAGCATCAACAGTTTTTTCAGTTGGCTCAACTATATCAACCAAACGCTTATGAGTGCGAATTTCATACTGATCGCGCGCATCTTTGTTCACGTGCGGAGAAACCAAAACAGTAAAGCGCTCTTTGCGGGTCGGTAAAGGAATAGGACCACGTACCTGAGCACCAGTACGCTTGGCAGTTTCAACAATTTCCGCAGTTGATTGATCAATCAAACGATGATCAAATGCTTTTAAACGAATACGGATTCTTTGGTTCTGCATGAGACCAGAGCTCCAGTTATTTGTAAATGTAATGAAGTTATCCTTAAACCCATCATTTTGTATCGATGGGGTGAGTGTAATTATGCACTATCTCTCTATCGGAAATATTGTCAACTCATGTAAGATCAATAGATATAAGCCCGCGCATTGTACGTAAATTTATTCAGGAATCAAGCATTGCCGTATAAAAATTCAAAATATCCCTGCCTTGCTATATAAGGAGACTAGAACACACGCCTACTGGAAATCGTCTGGCAGAAGCAAGGTAAAGCACCAAAATGCAGCTTACGGCACGCTGTCTACAGCATAAAAATAAAAATAACGCGTAGCTCAAATCGGACAAATATAAAAATCGTGAGATACTGTTTATTAGGCGATATCCTTCAACTGTGACTGTAGGTAGTTCTGAACACCAATACGGGTAATAAGATCCAATTCAGTTTCTAAAAAATTAATATGTTGCTCCTCATCAACGAGAATTTTAACCATTAAATCCCGCGAGACATAATCGAATATTGAATCAGCATAGGTGATACTTTCACGCAAATTCTGTGCGCTCTGTAGTTCTAAATTAAGATCGGAGCATAGCATCTCTTTAACGTCTTCACCGATATTTAGACGGCCGAGATCCTGCAAATTGGGCAATCCTTCCAGAAACAAAATGCGTTCAATATAGCGATCAGCATGTTTCATTTCGTCGATAGATTCATCGTATTCAACTTTACTTAGGTGCATCAAGCCCCAATTTTTGAACATCTTAGCATGCAAGAAATATTGGTTGATGGCAACAAGTTCGTTTCCAAGCAATTTATTGAGATAGTTTATAATTTTAGCATCACCTTTCATGACATAAATCCTCCATTGCAGACCATATTAGAATACAATTGCGATAGAATAAAGAAAAGGAATAACCCTATTTATTTGAAAAATATTTTTATATTACAGAATTTATTACAGATCATTACCCATAATCTGGTAGGATACCCAGATAGATTTACCGCACTTTAAGGTACACAGCTTAAATGAATTACTGTAACTGATACAGTATTAGAAGAAATAAAAAATGCTTATCGCCTATCAACCGCCGCAATACCACATGCAGCTATTCGAACAATGCCGTTATACATTACGCATCTTTTTATACTCTTTGATCCAAAGACGGTTTTGTTGAATAAATCTAACTATTAAAACAAATTAAACAAGCCATCGTCTTATGATACATAAGTATGATTACCAAACGAATGGTTTTACAGCAATTAGACTTACTCAGCACAATAATAGAAAACTAGAAATAAACTAACAGAAATAATCTTATAAAAAATAAAATATAGTATCAATGTAATATAATAAAGGCATACAGTAAGTAAAACTAATAAAATCAATAATTAAATAATTACTAATTAAAGTGCATACTCACTGCATAACTTTCACGAAAAATTTTTTATTATTGCTAGAATACTATCACACCATGCTGGAAATAATACTCCGGAGAATAAAACCATACGATATGGCTTAAGCTATAACTTTGGTAACAATGCCGGCACCAACAGTACGTCCCCCTTCGCGAATAGCAAAACGTAAACCGTCGTCCATAGCAATCGGAGCAATCAAATTAACAACCATTTTAATATTATCACCAGGCATTACCATTTCTATGCCTTCTGGTAATTCAATTATACCGGTCACATCCGTGGTACGAAAATAAAACTGCGGACGATAGCCTTTGAAGAACGGCGTATGACGACCGCCTTCCTCTTTACTCAAAATATAAACCTCTGATTCGAACTGAGTATGCGGCTTGATAGAGCCAGGCTTGGCTAAGACCTGACCACGCTCTACATCGTTACGCTTAGTGCCACGTAGCAATACACCTACATTTTCACCAGCGCGTCCTTCATCCAGCAGTTTGCGGAACATTTCAACACCGGTACAAGTGGTCTTAACCGTATCCTTTATGCCCACAATTTCTACTTCTTCACCTACTTTGATAGTCCCGCGCTCTACACGACCAGTTACCACTGTGCCACGGCCAGAGATGGAAAATACATCTTCTATAGGTAGCAGAAAAGGCTTGTTAATAACACGCTCCGGTTCCGGAATATAGTTATCCAAGGCTCCTGCTAACTCCAAGATCTTAGAGATCCAGTCTTCGTCTCCTTCCAGCGCTTTTAACGCGGAACCACGGATAACAGGCGTGTTATCGCCCGGAAAATCGTACTGAGATAACAGCTCGCGCACTTCCATCTCAACTAATTCCAAAAGCTCTTCGTCATCAACCATATCACATTTATTCATGAACACAATGATGTAAGGCACTCCTACCTGTCTGCCTAAAAGAATATGCTCACGAGTTTGCGGCATTGGGCCGTCGGTTGCAGCAACTACAAGGATTGCCCCGTCCATCTGCGCGGCACCAGTGATCATGTTTTTTACATAGTCAGCATGACCCGGGCAGTCTACGTGAGCATAATGACGGATCTGGGTATCGTATTCAACATGCGAAGTATTGATGGTGATACCACGTGCCTTTTCTTCTGGCGCGTTATCGATTTGATCAAAAGCTCGAGCGATGCCACCGTAAACCTTGGATAAAACGGTGGTAATGGCTGCAGTCAAGGTGGTTTTACCATGGTCAACATGACCAATAGTGCCGACGTTAATATGTGGTTTTGTACGTTGAAATTTTTCTTTAGACACGACTAAATTCCTTACTTTGATTTGCGGCCTTCCATAATAGCCTGAGCAACGTTGTTCGGTGCTTCATTATACTTAAGAAACTCCATGGAGTAAGAAGCACGACCCTGAGTCTGTGAACGTAAATCAGTAGCATAACCAAACATTTCTGACAATGGAACCTGCGCATAAATAATTTTACCAGTAGTGGTATCATCCATACCATCAATCATACCACGACGACGGTTCAAATCACCAATTACGTCACCCATGTAGTCTTCAGGCGTTTCAACTTCCACCTTCATAATAGGTTCCAGTAAAACTGGTTTAGCTTTCATAAAACCTTCTTTAAAGGCCATTGAACTTGCTATTTTAAACGCTATTTCCGAGGAATCTACTTCGTGATAAGAACCATCAAAAATGGTAACACGAACGTCCACGATCGGATAGCCAGCCAAAACACCGATTTTTATCTGCTCCTGAACGCCTTTATCTACAGCTGGTAAGTATTCTTTCGGTACTACACCACCCACAATTTTATTTATAAACTCATAACCTTTACCACCTGGTTCCATCGGCTCGATATGCAGCCAAACATGACCGAATTGACCACGACCACCGGACTGACGAACAAATCTACCTTCCTGTTCAACACTGCTACGAATCGTTTCACGGTAAGCAACCTGCGGTTTACCAACATTGGCTTCTACGTTAAATTCACGGCGCATGCGGTCGATGAGGATTTCAAGATGCAGCTCACCCATACCAGCGATGATAGTCTGACCAGATTCGTCATCGGTCCATACACGGAAAGATGGATCTTCCTGCGCTAGGCGGCCCAGAGCCAAAATCATTTTTTCCTGATCAGCTTTAGTTTTCGATTCAACTGCCACGGAGATAACCGGTTCCGGAAACTCCATACGCTCAAGAACAATCGGTGCGAACGGATCACACAGAGTGTCACCCGTTGTAATATCTTTCAGGCCGATAGCAGCGGCGATATCTCCTGCCCGCACTTGCTTGATTTCTTCACGTTTATTGGCGTGCATTTGCACGATACGGCCGAAACGTTCACGTTTTTCTTTCACGGAATTTAGCACAGTATCACCGGAGTTAACCACACCAGAGTATACGCGGAAGAAAGTCAGATTACCTACAAATGGGTCGGTAGCAATTTTGAACGCCAACGCTGAGAACGGCTCTTCATCACTAGAATAACGTTCAGCATGAATCTCGCCGCTTTCCAGCACACCATGAACAGCAGCAACATCACTCGGAGATGGCAGGTATTCAATTACCGCATCCAGCATTGTCTGCACACCTTTATTTTTAAACGCAGAACCACAAGTTACCAAAATTATTTCGTTGCTTAGAACTCGCTGACGAAGGCCTTGTTTGATCTCTTCTTCAGTTAGTTTTTCACCACCCAAGTATTTGTCCATCAACTCTTCAGATGCTTCAGCAGCTGATCCTACCAGGTGTTGATACCATTTGTCAGCTAGTTCACGTAAATCATCCGGAATATCATCATAGATAAAGCTGACGCCCTGGTCTGCTTCGCTCCAATTGATAGCTTTCATTTTCACCATGTCTATAACACCGGTAAATTTTTCTTCGGCGCCAATAGCTAATTGAATCGGAACCGGATTAGCAGCTAGACGGGTTTTTAACTGTTCAACAACGCGCAAATAGTTCGCGCCCATACGGTCCATTTTGTTAACAAATGCAATACGCGGAATTTTATATTTATTTGCCTGACGCCATACAGTCTCAGACTGCGGCTGCACACCACCTACTGCACAGTAGATCATAATGGCACCATCGAGCACACGCATAGAACGCTCTACTTCGATAGTGAAATCAACGTGCCCTGGAGTATCAATAATATTGATACGATGCAAATCAAACTGTTTGGCCATACCAGCCCAAAAACAAGTAGTCGCAGCGGAAGTAATAGTAATACCACGTTCCTGCTCCTGTGCCATCCAATCCATGGTGGCTGAGCCATTGTGAACTTCACCTATTTTGTGGTTTACACCAGTGTAAAATAAAATACGCTCGGTTGTGGTAGTTTTACCGGCATCGATGTGTGCACTAATACCGATATTACGATAATGTGCAATGGGTGTTATACGAGCCATTTAAATCCTCGATTACTAGGGCATTCAAGAGCTATCCCCGACTGCTGGGATAACCCCACACTCACCTACCTGGTTAGCCTGCGGAATATTACCAACGGTAATGGGCGAACGCCTTGTTAGCATCTGCTATACGGTGAACATCTTCACGTTTTTTAACAGCAATACCTTTATTTTCTGCTGCATCAGAAAGTTCGTTCGCCAGACGCAGAGCCATAGATTTATCACCGCGTTTACGAGCCGCTTCAACGATCCAACGCATTGCCAAAGCATTACGGCGAACCGGGCGTACTTCTACTGGTACTTGATAAGTAGAACCGCCAACACGTCTGGATTTGACTTCGACAGTAGGACGCACATTGTCCAGTGCTATTTCAAAAGCTTCCAGATGGCCTCTACCAGAACGATTAATCAGCATCTCAAGCGCAGTATAGACAATTTTTTCTGAGGTGGATTTTTTACCATCTACCATAAGGATGTTAACAAATTTGGCCAAAAGCTCAGATCCAAACTTCGGATCTGGCAGAATTTTACGTTGACCAATGACGCGACGACGTGGCATGAAAATACTCCACTATTAATTCAGGATTCTCCAAAAAATAGATAATTTATTTTCTAAAATAAAAATTTTAGCTTTTTAATATAGTTAAGCCTTTGGCTTTTTTACGCCGTACTTCGAGCGACCCTGTTTGCGCTCTTTTACACCGGAGCAGTCAAGCGCCCCACGAACGATGTGATAACGAACACCAGGCAAGTCTTTTACACGACCGCCGCGAATCAAAATTACAGAATGTTCCTGCAAATTATGACCTTCACCTCCAATGTAAGAAGTAACTTCAAAACCGTTGGTTAAACGAACGCGGCAAACTTTACGTAGCGCGGAGTTTGGTTTTTTCGGTGTGGTGGTATATACGCGGGTACATACGCCACGTTTTTGTGGACAGCCCTCCAGCGCCGGAACGTTGTTTTTAGCAACTTTCATGGAGCGAGGTTTGCGAACCAGCTGATTAATTGTTGCCATTCAATAAAAGCTCCTAGGTTTTATTTTATAAACACGTAATACATCGCTTGTTATGCTCTAAGGCTAAGCACGAAAACATAAAAGTTTATGGCTGATAAGTCTGGGTGTCAAGAAATATACTATACACTCTGCTTACCACGCTATCTGCTTGGTCTGTTTTTCTGTCAGCTTGACAAAATCAGTATAACTGATTATGACGAAGTCATGCGAAAAATAAGCAAATAAGCCACGTGCCGCAACATCATTTTCCAGCGAAAAAAGGGTCAATGGCGAAGCACTAAGCTCGTGCAGCGCTGGTGAGCCGATCAAACCGGCGATAACGCCATCGGCCAGCAGCAATAGATCATCACCGGCCTGGACAGTACGTAGCAACGCGGCCAGATCACAAGCATATGGGGAACGGCTTAACGTATAAAGCATGGCGATAAAACCTTAAAAAGTTATTACGGTATCATAGGCCATCAACCGCTGGCGCCATTCATCGGCTGGCAACCATTCAGCTTCTAGCACCCAAATGGCAACAGCATTCAAACCACGCTCTGTCGCCGAGTCGGCGCATAGATAGAGATGATCTATAGCATAAAGTGGCAATACACCGAAGGTGGCGATAAAATCTCTCGATAATATCCACGATGGCTGCTGATCGGGCAGCAATAACAACACCCCGTCCGAGATAAAAAATACTCCAATATCCTCACAAAGCGCCGAAGTGGCCAACAACGCGTCCAGACCTTCCCGTCCAGCAGCATCGCCATGAGGACCATGGGTAAAAACAAAAGCTATTCGTTTCAAACGCCCTCAAAATTGAATAAAACGATCACAGCTGAGCACCGCCTTCGCCAATCTACTCAAACTGCTTAATTGAAATCCTGGCTGCAAATTATTATCGAAAAATTTGAATTGAGCCATCTGAGCACCATCGGTGACGCCACGGCGCAGAGCAGCGGCAACACAAACATGTAATGCCAATTGATGATGCTGCGCTAGAGCTTGCCAAGACCGAACTAGATCCACTTCGTCACTTGCAGGGGCGGTCAGACGATTCGCGTTATACACACCATCTTGATAAAAAAACACTGTTTCAATACGATGGCCACATACCAATAGCGCCTCAGCAAACTGCAGTGCACTGCTCGCGCGCTGGTTGCCATAAGCCGGACCAGTAATCATCAAACAATAAACCAGACTCACCACTCTAAGCCTAACAGTTGCCACTTTTGAAGTAGAAGAGTATAATAATATAAGTTATGCTCTTAAAAATAATAATTTGCCAAAACCACCACCTATTTTACGCACGATAACTGCAGTATCTATTGGCTGGCGACGCTGCGATTAGAATTCACTTTTGCAATAGTGTACTCCAAGCACTGTACCTACCAACAAACTACACACCAATTGAAATGTAGTGCACCCGAAATACATTCTCTGTGTTTCCAGCGATATGTAAAGTTTACATAATTTGCAAAAATAACACGTCGAGATTATTGATGCACTGAACAAGCTCTCGCGTTTTGCTGACGAATAAATACCAAGAAAACATCTGTTATCCTCGTTTTCACATCGTGCAGCATATGCAAAACAAAATCCACAATCGGCGGACCAATCTTACGACTGATATCCAGCTTTGCTTGAAGATAAAAGTGTATATTATAGAAATATCATTCATATTTATGAATCTTCCAGGATATTATATGGCAAAATTGCCTATGATTTTATATCCGATCGTTAAATCTAGCAAATTTCATAAACACTGAGTGTTTGATAAACTTTGTATCATAATAGTGCATGGATAAATGACTTTTACAATTACTATCGGCACATCATACGCCGCCATTTTAATGTGCCCACTGCATGCATTCGGAAGACTTGGTAAATAAATTATAAAATTGTTCAAGCTACTTGTGATGACAAGTATTTGGCTAAGTTATTTTATTCAATAATACGCACCATCAGACCCCGCTGGACAAGGAGCTATAAATGATAAAAATCATAACTCCGACCTAGCACTGAGTTAATATAACAAATGACAAAGCATAATCTGGCCGCTTGCAACAAACATGCCAAAATCAAAAAAGCAACATCCAACGATAATCACAATACTCGAAATAAATGCTGCAACTAACTAAAAATTAAGCTGTTGCTAACCCAGAAAGACCTTCTGACTAGCCGGTAATGCTGATGCAAGTTAAGCAAGTGCAATAGTACAAACGTCTATTGGCTTATTCCTGATAATTACAGTTTTAGACGCCCAAAACTACTAGAGGAAGCACAACAACCATTTCGGATGTACATTGAATAAAATGACTCAGCAACAGCTAACTTTATTCAACAAAGTTTCCCCTGCAAAGCAGTATCAAATATAATTAAAATTATATCAACTATCATTGATAATATTCAAAATCGTATGGTAAAATATTTAATATGGAGGTACTGTTGGTGCTCTCGCAACGCTACTTTGTGAATTCGGTCAGGTCTGGGAGGAAGCAGCCGTAGCAAACGACGTGTGTGATGGGATGTTGCTAGCAGGGAACCTCCATCTATTTAAACATTAATTGGCACTCACCTAATTATACCCTACCAGTTGCAAGACCATTTCTGAATTATCAACGACCTTAATTTTAACCAGTTTCACATCAGCTACTACCATATATAATAATAAAAAACATTACATTAACTGTATACTCAACAATAGCCTTAAACTTTCAATCTAATAAATTTGATTTTTACTTAAGAATGAAAATAGATCATAAACTTTGAACTATGACAAGGCAAAAGTTTAAAATTATTAATTAAGAAAACGATAATAACACTCATATATAAACACGAATCTTCATGTTATAATTAGATATCTCATAAATAATTAACTATTAATGATAGAATAAATCACTTAAGATAAATATCTAATTGGATAAAAACTACCATAACTATAATATCTAATTGGATAAAAACTACCATAACTATAATGATATTAAAAATAAATTTTACTACAAGGTTTTATAGACTCCATTACTATATTTCTTTTTCTATATGAAATATATACTCACTACGATATCGCTAAAATATTTGGTATAAAGTGATATGGAAAATCTGAATACACAGTCAAAAAAAGACTTTAATCTAGAATAAACAAACAATATGCAGCAATCCGACCACTCAAAGAGTCAGGTGACATACACATAAACTTTATATGGACTCTTTCAACCAAACATATCGAAAGAATTATTACCAGCAAGTAATATGCACGATAGAGACAATAAACTATTAACTAGAGCAATCAAACCGTACTTTTCCCATGTTTAAAAGAAGCTTGCAACATCAATTTTATCTCAACTACTATCCACGTTATATTGAAAAAATAACTATAATAATATTATTAAAACGTATTGTCATAAAACTACTGATAATACTAAATTATCATACGCAACGACATATCAATAATACATGCTTTGAATAATGACTGCACTATAATCTATCTGACTGCACTATAATCTATCTATTAATAAATAATTTAAACGATCTTTAAATAGTCAAGAAAAAGGCTCAGCAACATCTAATTTATTCAATCAAGCTAACAAAATAAAAAACTCTGATGCATTTTTATCGCCATTTACAACCGCTGCACATGCTAACTGTGTGATCTATGTGATACTACTGATTGTGATACCATCACAAAGCAACTATCAGCACTGTTTCTGTAAAACTATACATATCGCTATAGCATAGAAAAATACAAAATTGCGTTTGCCCAATGAGTTACGCCAAAGCGAGCTAAAATGTCACTATGACATGACATACTGCCGCGGACAGTAAATAAAACTAGAGATACACAATGTAAATTTGAACACGCCCATCTCAGTCCAGCATTAAATTCTATATAGCTTTGCGCAGCAAAGCACTTTGCACATGGGAGATGAGATGGAGGAAGATCTTATCGTGAATATCCAATTACAGAGTATATAAGATCTGCTGAATCAACGATTCAGGCGACAATATAGTATTGGTTGCTGATACACAACTGTTCTTCCTCCATCCACCTAAAATTTTTGCTATAATTATGCTCGTTCTATATAAACGACCAGTATATTTCCTAATTTACGTAACTAAAAGGCCACTTATGGACGTTTTTAATTTACTCAACGGCCTGAATGACAATCAACGGAGAGCCGTATTGGCGCCACGCGGCAATATTTTAGTACTGGCCGGCGCTGGGAGCGGTAAAACCAGGGTGCTGGTACACCGTATCGCCTGGCTGCTGTTAGTAAAACATTGCTCACCTGACTCAATCATGGCAGTCACATTTACCAACAAAGCAGCCGCCGAGATGCGCCATCGTATAGAACATATAGTAGGAAGCTGCCAGGGCGGCATGTGGATCGGAACTTTCCACAGCCTATCCCATCGCCTACTACGTGCCCACCATATGGACGCTAATCTACCACAGGATTTTCAGATCATCGATAGCGAGGATCAGCTAAGGATGCTAAAACGGCTAATGCGCGCTCTCAATCTCGACGAAAAAAAATGGCCACTCCGACAAGCGATGTGGTATATCGACACAAAAAAAAATGAAAATATACTTCCCCAACATATGGAAAACAATAGCAATCCAGTGGAAGCAACTTGGTTGCGTATCTACCAGGCTTATCAAGAGACTTGCAATCGCGCTGGGCTGGTAGATTTTGCTGAACTGTTGCGGCGCGCTCATGAACTATGGCTGAATAAACCATACATCCTACATCATTATCGCGAACGTTTCTCTAATATTTTAGTAGATGAGTTTCAAGATACTAACCATATGCAGTACTCCTGGATCCGCCAGCTAGCGAGCAACAAAAGTAATGTGATGATTGTCGGCGACGATGATCAATCGATTTACGGCTGGCGCGGAGCTCAAGTTGACAATATTCAGCGCTTCCTCAACGACTTCCCATCGGCGCAGACCATACGCCTAGAACAGAACTATCGCTCCACCACTAATATTTTAAAAGCCGCCAATGCTCTTATCGCCCACAACAGCAACCGACTGGGCAAAGATTTATGGACAAATAGCAGCGAAGGTAAGTCAATTTCCCTTTATTGCGCCTTTAACGAAATAGATGAAGCACGCTTTGTGATAAATCGCATCAAGGTCTGGCAGGAACAGGGTGGGGCACTGAATAACTGCGCGATCCTCTATCGTAACAATGCCCAATCTCGCGTGCTAGAAGAAACACTGCTACAAATGAACCTACCGTATCACATTTATGGTGGTATGCGCTTCTTCGAGCGCCAGGAAATAAAGGATACACTAGCTTATCTACGCCTTATCACCAACCGAAACGACGACGCCGCTTACGAACGGGTGGTCAATACCCCAACCCGCGGTATCGGTGAGCGCACACTGGACATGATTCGACAAAACGCCCGCGTCCGCCAACTGACATTATGGCAGGCTAGCCAGGTGCTGTTGCAAGAACAGGTGCTGGCCAGACGCGCCGCCACGGCGCTACAGCAGTTCATTGAGCTGGTGGACTCCTTGGCGCAAGAGACGACTGAATTACCGCTACATGTTCAGACCGAGCAGGTAATCCAAAACTCCGGCCTGTGGAGTATGTATGAGCATGAGAAAGGGGAGCAAGGTAAGACGCGCATTGAAAATCTTACAGAACTGATCATAGCAACCAGGCAGTACAGTTACAACGATGAAGATCAAGATCTGTTCCCATTACAGGAATTTTTGGCGCAGGCAGCGCTGGAGGCAGGAAAAGGACAGGCGGACTATTATCAGGATGCAGTGCAAATGATGACTCTGCATTCCTCCAAAGGGCTGGAGTTCCCACAAGTGTTCATTGTAGGCATGGAGGAAGGAGTATTCCCCAGTCAGATATCCCTGGACGATAGTGACAGATTGGAAGAAGAGCGACGCCTAGCATATGTAGGAGTGACCCGCGCGATGGACAAGCTGACGATTACTTACGCGGAGACCCGTTGGTTATATGGAAAAGAGGTATTTCACCAGCCCTCTCGCTTCCTCAGCGAAATCCCGCAAAAGTGTATGGAGCAAGTACGTTTGCGCGCTAGTGTCATCCGCCAGGTCAATAATCAAATTATAGGTGCACGGCTGAATGAAAACAATAGCGGTTTCATGCGTGGACAGCGAGTACATCACTCGAAATTCGGTGAAGGCACAGTGGTCAATCTGGAAGGTAGCGGCGAGCATAGCCGGCTACAGATCATGTTCCAGGGACATGGCATCAAGTGGATAGCGGCGATTTACGCACAACTAGAAATTCTCTAACACCAAGGACACTCCAGGAGAACCGGCTTATCTATCTATATATAAAATTAGCTTTATTAAATAATATTAAACTTTTTCAAATTCAAAAAAGAAGAAATCTATTATACTACTTGGAAGTAAATTAAATTACTTATAAAAAAGCAGGTCAATAAGCATTCGAAAATTACCATCATACCTGTATCGATATTAAGATAAATTTTGACTGACCTGACTACACACCAGGTTTATAGATTCAATTTTTAGTTAAGTACAAGTTCCTAGCGATAATATCGCTCAGAGATTGATAATAAGATATATAAAATTATCGACTTTAACCTAGTCGCAAAGTTAATATAACATTAATCAAGAATACTTGAACGCTTATAAAAATATAATGAATAGTATTGATCAAGTTACGCTAATTAAGAATTAAATCAATCTTTAAACAAAAAATGCACAGCAAAAACAAAAAGTTAGTCACCACCTATGCTCTTTAAAGCATAGGCAGCTATAGCCCGCATTAACAGATATTAGCCTCACTGCTTGACAATTAGCAAATTTCAATATTACTAGAAAAAGTTATGGTTATGAAACAAATGTTGGTTAACATGGACTTAACTGATATACACATATCACCAAATGAGTGGCTTGAACAACCCTCATAATTAAGGGAAATACCTTACAACGACTAATTATTATTTAATAAAAACCTCAAGGATGTAACAATCGAAGCTGCCACTCTACGCAAAACGATGGCAATTTTTATCATTTTACCAGCTCTACAACCAATTTTTACGTTTAAAATAAAGGTAAGGCGCCAAACCAGCCAGGATCATCAAAATTATAGCTCCTGGATAACCGAACGACCATTTCAGCTCCGGCATAAATTCAAAGTTCATACCATAGCTGGAAGCCACCAGTGTAGGTGGTAAAAATACGACCGAGACAACCGAAAAAATTTTGATAATGCGATTTTGTTCGATGTTGATAAAACCCATCGCCGCCTGCATCAAGAAATTAACCTTCTGGAACAAGGATTCATTATGGGGCAACAAAGACTCGATGTCACGTAAGATCTCCCGCGCCTGATCCAGTTGACCTGAAGGCAAGCGCGCCTTACGCACCATAAAATTTAACGCTCGCTGGGTATCCATCAGGCATAAGCGAACCTTCCAGCCCACATCTTCCAACTCGGCAAGAGTGGAAAGAGCATTGTCACCCTCCCTACTTCCATCCATAATAACCAGGCTCAGCGCTTCCAAATCACTGTATATATTTTCTATTTCGTCAGCCAACTGCTCAATTTTAGTCTCGAACAGATCCAGCAGCAGCTCATAGGCATTACCATCAATTAACGTCTGGCTGCGAGTACGCATCCGATAGAGACGGAATGCAGGTAATTCCCTCTCGCGCAAGGTATAGAGACGACCATCGCGGATGGTAAAGGCTACGGTGGCATTGCCAACGTGATCTTCAGCGTCGGCGTAGAAAAAAAAGGAATGAATATGGAGACCGTCTTCATCCTCAAAAAAGCGCGCAGACGCTTCGATATCCTCTAATTCGAGACGTGTGGCCAAACTCTGACCAAGCTCGTCCTGCACACGAACGCGCTCATCATCGCCAGGCTCGATCAGATCAATCCATACCGATCCCCGCAAGGTACCAGGCTCATCCGCGTCAAAGCGCGATAAGCGATTGTTATTCAATTGAAATGCGTTAAGCATACGCCCTAGTTTCCTTAACGGTAACAAACGGGAAACGCACTAGATCATAGAAATCGAGGTGAAAAGCCACCGATGAATTTCAGACCGTCAAAGTTCCGACTCTGAACGACGCGTAATGGGAGCCGCTGACAACCACTGAGGTAGCCAGCTAGCGGAGCAGCTTTAGTGGTTGTATCTGTACAGATTATCGAGCCAGTATCTATTGTGGGTGTACAAAGCGTAATCCTCTCATGCTAGTAATTGCGCGCAATATTACGCCCAGAAGGAAAAGGCTGTCAATACATACAGCCGTTCAATCAATTTATAGGCTTTATTTAATAAAGCCAGCAATCCTCGATCCTTTCCTTCTATTATAATCTATATCTCTCCATGCTACTTGTTTGGTAATATTTTATCTAAGTGATGCATTTTTAATGCATCTAACAGCATACACACTACCTCCCCCACTTGAGTGTCCTAATGTAATAATGTCAGAAATCGAATTGCTTTTTATTCTCGTACCATGGCTATCTCCACTAAAGCGCGTCGATGATAACTGATTTTAAATCGGCCAATTTCAGGATCCTTTTAGGAAATCAATAATTTAATTCCTTTAACTAGAACAGCCACCATGGCTACCATGCTGGTATTATAATTTGGTGGCCTTTTAATTTTTTAACATATTCTGTAAGCGTCTAAGTGCTTAAACATACGTTATATTACTCAGAAATAACAAGCCAGCCAATGATGCTATGAGTCTTGATAGCAATCGCCACTGCTTGCACTAGCCAGAGCGCTTTTCTTGACCATATGTTATAGCTTTCCATTCATTTGCATCAAAAAGATTCAGCTCATTAGCGCTGATAGCAATATGAATAATTTTACCACAAGTAGAGATTTTATCATGATATTAACGTTTTTAGCCCGTTTTTTAATGCAAATAACACTAAAAATTTAGCCTATAAAACTTGTAATGACCAGCTGTATCAGGCAAAACTTCCAATATCAATACAGGTCTAATAAACAATTCCAGCCTCTTTAGTAAGAAATATTATTTCTAACCACTATGGATTAAATTAATATCTTAACTAAATGTCCAAGGCATATGTGATAGTGCCATGTTATTACTCATGCACAATTTTACATTGTTGCTTCGCCACAAAAATCCTTGCTATAAGAATTTTCTCCAAAAAAATTGATGAGCTGATTAAGAATGGCAGCTTTTACCTATTCCTTCCTGAGCTAAATTATGCCTTATCGTTAAGCCAAGGAAAATATCATGACAAACGATCCCCAATATCAGCTTCACATCGATACCAATGTGTATCATAATTCCTTTAGGTATGGTTTCTTTAAATAATTTTCCAGCATATTTTTTAACTGATAAGCATAGTTCGATATAATTACATTACTATAGGTCAATAGATGATGTCATGTGTAATCCTGCACCTACATGCTTACACCAACTACAGAGCTTGTCTGACCATGATTCTAATGATTTACATTCATCTTCAGTAGTGTCAATAGCAATGAAATGCTACCGAATGTTGTAATGATAAAACTACAATATTCACGTTTTTATACCTATTTATTAATACAGGTATCTCCTAGATAAAAAGGAATATTTATTAACTGAAAATAGATTTTATCAAAAAACTTCCAATACTCAAAAATTGCTTTTTACCATCAAATACGATGATAATCACCATCTCCAAATATCCTACTACACACGTTTTTTTGAATGTTTATATTCTCTCATACCAAACAGACATGTTCGATCCAACCAAAACATCAGTAAAGTGCGTTTTATGAATAAGTTGTTATCATTTAATGTTTTTAAACTTCGCCCTTATTTTATAAAGAATTTTTCTAAGAAAAATTGATGAGTACCCCTTCACTATTACAGCTTACCAAATAAGCAATATGTAATAATTATTCCGCTACGCTGCCAGTAAAGTTTATCTTAGTTTGATGAACATGCTAACTAAAATATAATTACAGGCGTTAAAATTGTATATCGCGTTTGCCCAAGGCATGCACATAAAGCCATTAAAATACCCAGACCAAACTTAATGTAATTCCTGCAATGAACCGAATTTTTTAAATAACACAGCAATAAAATGCAACGAGTGGCACCTTTATTAAAGCTACACTTGCCTACGAATTTTATCTGCACCCAAACCATACCACCAGTTGTCTGATCTAGCCCTGGACGTCTATGCCATGGGTGCCACCATCAAAACCTAACAAACCGCCTAAACCCCTCTTAATATGCTATGGTATGCACCAACCCCGTCAACTACTTGATGCTTCAAGATCTAAGCTGATCCAGAGTAAAATAGCCTATCAACATCACCGCTGTCGTCATTTCATGTATAGAAAAGAACAAACTTCTCTGTGCATCTCCAGTTGCGTTGAGTGAAAGATTCACTATAAGCTAGATTGACACTCATGTCGTGAGTGATAAATAAATCACCTTATTTAAAGATTCAACTACCCAGCCATCACCGATCAGCAGCATCTTTACTTATGCAGCAAACAGGACTTATAATGCAACAAACCATTTAACCATGTAGAAATCAAGAACACTAACTACACTGACACTAAAAATGCCATTCGTAACCAATTTTGAGCATGATTCAACAACGCTATGATTTTGCACATTGACACCGCAATTTTAAACCACCATGCTGAGAACCTCATCAATCCACATATTAGATTGATGAAACGGACTATATCGTAATTAAGATAAAATCAATTGACCTGAACAACCAGCTTATATCAATACTGCGTGATGTATTGACGCGTGTGCAGAATGTTTCTTCAAAACGATTGAGCACCATGTGCTTTCGTATCGAGCAAATGAACAGCAAGCTATAATTGCTTAAAATCGGGTATTAACAATTTTATCGAGATAAATACTGATAAAATTGTAAACTGTTAATTGTTTTTATGTTAAAAAATAATAAGTTGATTAGAGCAAAGTAAGATTTCTACACAGCTATGACAAACGAAGAATTCTACTAGATTATACTTAATAGGTTATTTTGTTATAGCAGCCCTAATTTAAGTAGTTCCAAAAAGTAAAAAATGAAAGCCGAGTTATTGGTAAAACACATCTTCAAATAGAATAACAAAAACCTGAATTCATTGCATATTCTATCACTCCTTTAATGTTATTCGCTTTCATTGCATATCATGGTTATTAAATGAGTGCGCATACATAGAATAAACAAACAATGCGCCAGAAAAGCCATCGCGTATACTGGATAAAACGAGGACAAAAGATTATGACACATATTGATTCGATACCTCCGACTTCATTGGCAACAACCTCCTATTTTTTTGATCTTGACGGCACTCTAGCCAATATTGAAAAACTTCCAAAACAAGTAGCAATTCCGAAAAATATTATACAAGCTTTATGTCAGCTTTCTGACGTAGCTAATGGGGCTATGGCATTAATTTCCGGTCGACCAATTGCTGAATTAGATACATTGAGTGCACCATTACATGGACCTGTATCCGGCATACATGGAGCTGAACGGCGAGATGCTAATAACGTTCTCCACCGCAAAATATTGCCAAAATCGCTATCTGCTTTGATCTCCAAGGAACTAAATCAGACGATTACCGCTTTTAGCGACTGTTATGTCGAAGATAAGGGGATGGCTTTTGCCTTGCACTACCGTCAAGATAAACGGTCTAAAGCTCATATACTGGCGTTTGCTCAACATTTTATAAAGCGTTACCCACAATTGGTATTGCAACCTGGCAAGTGCATAGTAGAACTTAAACCAGCCGGGGTGGATAAAGGTACGGCGATAAGGACCTTTATGCATGAAGCACCATTTGCCGGTCGTACTCCGTTATTCATCGGCGATGACCTCACCGATGAAGCAGGCTTTCAGCAAGTAAATGCCTTACAGGGAATATCAATTAAAGTTGGACCCGGAAGCACCATTGCACGTTATCATTTGGAAGATGTAAGTCAAGTACACCAGTGGTTAAAAGAACTAGCAAAACAATAAATTAGGTTGGGGAGGAGTTATGAGTCGCCTAGTAGTAGTTTCAAATCGGATAGCGTCTATTGATAGCAAAAAAGAAAGTGCTGGCGGTCTCGCTGTAGGAATTATGGATTCCCTAAAAGATCAAGGCGGTTTATGGTTTGGCTGGAATGGTAAAATAAGCGAAAAAGATGAACCTATAGAAAAAAACCAGAAAGATAATATTACCTTTGCTGCCTTTAGTTTAAAACAAAGCGAATATGACCAATATTATTTACATTTTTCCAATACAGTCATCTGGCCTGCCTTTCATTACCGTCTAGATTTAGTCCAATATCAACGTGAAGATTATGACGGTTATTGTCGTGTAAACCAAATGCTGGCAGAGCGTCTCAAGCCGCTCGTTGCTGAAGATGATATTTTATGGATCCATGATTATCATTTATTACCATTTTCCGCCGCTTGCAGAAAATTAGGCATGAAAAATCGCATCGGTTTCTTCCTACACATTCCCCTTCCAACGTCAGAAATTTTTAATGCTTTGCCGCCACGTAAAGAGCTTTTAGAAAAATTATGCAAATATGATTTATTAGGCTTCCAGGCTGAAAGTGATCGTCAAGCTTTTCTCGACAACCTCGCGTTAGTGACCACAGTGGAAGATCTAGATACTAATCGAGTAAAAGCCTATGGCAAAGCAGTTACGTCACGTGTTTATCCTATTGGCATTGAACCGAAAAGTATCCGCTGTTTAGCTGAAGGGCCACTACCACCTAAACTTGCTCACCTTCGTGATAAAATGAACGGTCAGCTGATTATCAGTGTTGATCGTCTCGATTACTCCAAAGGATTGCCAGAGCGTTTTCAAGCTTATGAAACATTACTGGAAAACTATCCGCAGCATCGCGGTAATATCCGTTACTTCCAGATTGCTCCAACTTCCCGAGAGGATGTGCAAGCTTATCAGCATATACGCCATGAGCTAGAAACTGAAGCTGGACGCATTAATGGTCATTTCTCAACTCTAGAATGGACTCCATTGTTTTATCTTAATCAGCACTATGAACGCAGTTTGTTAATGAAAATTTTCCGCCACTGTGAAGTAGGTTTGGTAACGCCGCTGCGCGATGGAATGAATTTGGTAGCCAAAGAATATGTCGCTTCACAAAATCCCGCCGATCCAGGGGTGTTAATCCTTTCCCACTTTGCCGGCGCGGCCAACGAATTAACTTCGGCATTGCTGGTCAACCCTTATGATCGCGACGGGGTAGCCTCCGCGCTGAATAAAGCTCTAAACATGCCGCTTCCAGAGCGAAAACGCCGTTATCAAGAGATGATGGCAGTCATCAATAAAAATGATATTGTGCACTGGCGACAATCATTTTTGACCGATTTGAAAAAAATTTCGTCCAATAAATAGCATTAATGGACTAAAATAAACTGCTAATATCGTTATGCATCTACGTCC
The DNA here is from genome assembly GCA_024748595.1 of Sodalis sp. Ffu. Lineage (GTDB taxonomy): Bacteria > Pseudomonadota > Gammaproteobacteria > Enterobacterales > Enterobacteriaceae > FFU. The sequence goes on from CP072944.1 coordinate 983,273, forward strand.
AATGTTTTACTAGCTTTTCTTTATCAAAAGTTGGTGAGGGGTAGGCTCGGTAAATACAGTAAAGGGAGAGTGACACCCAACAAGCCACGTTTTGTGACAACTAATTCGTGAAGTTTTTAAATAAATTTAACTGTTGCAGAGGCTATCCTTGATTTAAAGATATTCAAACCACCCGTTTGGCAACAATACATAACTGATTTGTTGCTTAAGCGTTTAGGTTATTTTATTCAAGATGCTTACTATCACCATGACTTTCCTTACCTGTGCATTGTAATATCATAACGTCATGATTTACCGAATTGAAGTAACAGTATCTCCAATGAGCCTTGATGGAAAACTATCTTTTCTTTCGGTGTTTTAATTTTAAGTCAATAGCCTATCTTGGCTCACATGCAGGCTCTATCGTTGGTCGCTTTCTTTAATTTTCCGACATGTTTATGTTTCCAAATCGTCCATTTTGCTTGCTCCATCCGTTACATAATCAGTGATTAAGTTTTGATTTCATTTATCATGGTTATGATCGTCAGATGGTTTTTACGTCAATATGAGTAATTTTGTTATAACGGACAGATATCAGTTGAGATATCCAACCAAAACGTCAATGAGCTGCGTTGAAAAGGACTTATTGTAGCGCGACAAATTAGCAACTTTGTTAAATAAAGCTGATTTTCTAAATGTAATGCATTGCAAAGATCACCAACTTTTCCAAAAAATCTCTCCATAAGGCATAACAAAAATGTACGTCACTAATCGGATGCATAACTCATCAAACACATCTCACTGAAGCATGCTGGGATATGTAGAATCACAATTCTAAAAATTTTATAACTCCATGTTTTAGTTAATGCTAAGTTTTAAAATTACTCATAATTGTTATTGCTACTGGACTAAAAATTTTTGCGAAAATGTATGTGCAAATCAGAATATACGGTCAGAAGAAGCTCGCCTAATTGACGTAAAAACTATCTGACGATCATAACCATGATAAACGAAATCAAAACCTAATCACTGATTATGTAACGGATGGACCAAACAAAATGGACGATTTGGAAACATAAACATGTCGGAAAATTAAAGAAAGCGACCAACGATAGAGCCTGCATTAGAAGATTGCTGACTAAAAACATAAGACCGCTTATAACTGCCCACAAGAAGCCTCCAACTAACTAAAATAATAGTACTGATAAAAACCAATCAACTGACCAATCAATATTTTATAAAACTCAGGTAAGAAAACTATGACCATAAAACGCACATTAAATAATAAATTCTATTAAATTAAAAAACCACTATAATCTTTGCCAACGGATGCCGATCAAAACATCAAAATTTTGCATGAAAATTATCATAATAGATAAGAACTTAAACTACATTACCTAATTTACTACGTTTGCCCAGAGCACAATTGTTCCAGCACCGATAGAATTGGAGGTAATACACCGTGCCAAAGCAGGAAAGCATAGGCGGCCTGCCCCACCAACATCCCCAATCCACCAGCACAACGCTTTGCTCCCTGCTGCCGACACCAAGATATAAAAGGTGTGTCACCGTCTTGATAAAACATATCATAACAGCTAACCGCCGGCGTTATCAAAGATCCCTGCAGCGCCGGTGCCTTTCCATGCACACCAAGACTTGTAGCGTTGATAATCAAATCATAATCAGCACTCGCCAGCTTATCCAGGGGTACAGCGCTTATATCTCCCAAATGACGATAAAAGCTAACTAACTCTTGAGCGCGTGAAAAAGTTCGGTTGGTCAATACCAACCGGCAGCCAAAAGATAATAGCGGCAAAATCACCCCACGCGCGGCGCCACCAGCTCCCACTATCAATACCCGGTTTTCCTGGAATAGTAGATCAAGGCGCTGCAAATCACTGATCAAACCGATACCATCAGTATTATCACCCAATAACGAACCATCCGGATACTTCTTCACCGTATTAACTGCACGAGACATCACAGCCCGTTCGGTAAGATGATCGCACAAAGCAAAAGCACGTTCTTTAAACGGCATGGTAATGTTTGCGCCCAAACCACCAGTGTTGAAAAATTGCCGCAGCATTTGCTCGAAATTTTCTAGCGACGTCAGCACCTGAGCATAGGAGTGAGAAATACCGGTCTCGGCTGCGAAAAGAGCATGAATTTGAGGTGATCTACTATGTTTTATCGGGTTACCGAAAACGGCAAAATTATCCATGGACATGGCTCCGATTGTAAGTAATTAGCCCTGACGAATTAATGCTCCGCTCAAAGCATTGCGTATTTCTGAGGGATTAAGTCGGCCTTCCACCGCTTCATACATTATCGGGAAAGCAGCACCCCATTGCTCACGTATTTCACTAGCTCTCCGCGCTGGTGGCTGTCCGGACAAGTTAGCGCTGGTGGAAACTAGAGGCTTTCCGAAAGCCAAGCAGAGGCGCTGAACCGGTTCGAAACTACTGATGCGCACCGCCAAAGAAGAAAATTGTCCCGTCAACCAGTGCGATGTCGTAGCACGCACTGGTAACACCCAGGTGACCGGATCAGGACCGCGGGCAAAAATGCATGCACGCTGGCTATCATCCAACTGGCTATCATCAATATACTTAACTAATTGCGCATAATGGGCAGCAATAAGAATCAAACCTTTATGCCACGGGCGCTGTTTTAACGTTAACAGTGCCTGTATCGCGCTTTCGCTATCCGGATCGCATCCCAGCCCAAAAACCGCCTCCGTAGGATAGGCGATAATCTGTTGCTGACGTAGAGCCGAAACCAAATTAACAAAATTCAAAAAAGGTTCATTCATTATTATTTTACGTTATTACTAAGTATCTAATCTAATATCGACGAAAAACAAATTTACGCCTTAATGATAACATCTTATCCATCAGCAATAAAAATGGTAATATTCACATTTACCTATCACCATTTTAAAATTTAGCACATAATTGCAGGCAAGATATTGTTCGTAAACATAAAAACTTTTCTTACACGCTTTAAAACAATATTAAAATTCAATATTGACAATAGACACTACCATGACCTGCAACCCCATTCAATTTTAGGCCAGGTATGTTACTGACACCATTTCTCGAATAGCACAACTGAGAAACGCAATGCCGTGAAGTACTTACTAAACTGTTACTGTCCAACGGACTGTATAATACTGGTTACAATGCAGATATAGTTACCTAATCCTGCAGAGGATAATACCAGTATAGTACGATCGCTGCCCTAATCAAGCGTCACTCACGATACCATTTTACATGCCAAGCACCTAGCTTTAACTACATTTATATCTAATGATCTATACCAGCTGACACAAGAATAACTTGGACATTTCCGCCGTCTCATAAATTAGACGTCACGTTAATAACCTAACTTGGAAGCTCAAGTACACGATCCTGCAATCGTGTTTGAACTACCCACCTAAGGAAAAATACTTATTTAACGCATCAAAGTTGTGAATTTTACGCAAGGAACAGGAACAGGAAAAATAGCATCTCATCACCTACAGTATATTTCATCGACGCTGTTTCTTAACTTACGGAGGTAAGGTAACATGCACGCCCTGTCTTATCGTGAGTGCCAGATTGTCTTAATTTTAAAGATTCGACAACGGAGCACCCTATCACCATGAATAGATCCAAGCATGATAATGTCGATGCCAACTACATCTTAATCAGACTACTATCTGTAAGTTACGTCAAGAACATCGTAGAGCATACCCACCATTCGTCGCTAGTATGGCTTGTGAAATAATATTCAACAATGATAAGCTATTTATTTTAATGCTTGATTATTACATTAACTCATATCATCTGGCAATCATCAAACCTAATTGCATTATTACTTAGCAGTAATACTTTTTCAGCATGTTTTAACGAGAGTAGATAGAGCTTTGGCATCGTTACATTAATTCAGCAATAAGTCAAAAAACTGATGATGTCATATATCGTTACCACGTACTACTTGCGCCAACTCTGGCACCTTTAATCTAACAGTATCTAGATCATATATAGGTCCAATATGAATAATGTTGCCTTATGTTAAGGTTTTTCTCATAACGATACTCACTGCCATTTATTGAGGAATATTCACTAACTGAAAATAGAATATATAAAACTTTGTAATGCTCGTAACACATCAAAAAAATGATTGATTTTAATAATCGCAATACAACTGTGATCACTATCTCTATAAACACGATCTTTTGAGCAATTGTATTAGCTCATACAAGAACAATAGCTGAGATATCCAACTAAAATTACATGATCTGCGTTCCATGAAACACTATTATCGCACCATCAATTAGTAATTTTAAACTTCGTCCTTTTTATTAAAAATAGCTTAAACGATCCGTAATAAAAGAATGCAATAACTAAATTTATTTAAAAATTAGTATCTATCAAAATAACAAATTTCACTAAAAATAAGTATATATAAAATAAAGATTCGCTTACCAGGTAAAATTATTAAATAAATATAGAATATTTATAATGATCTTATTAATCATTATTCAGAATAATGCCAGGAATAAGCCATTTTCGATGTGAATTGAGTAAATCCTGAATTGGCATCACTTTTTTACCCGATGGTTGCAGAAGCGTTAACGTTAATACACCATCACCAGTGGCAATATCAATACCACCTTTTCCTACTGCCAGCACTGTGCCTGGCAAGTTTTGGTGTCTGTGCTCGGCAACGTGAGCACCCCATACTTTAATAGGCTGTCCGTTCATCTGAAAATAACCAACCGGCCATGGATTAAACGCGCGGATGTAGCGTTCTAATTGCACCGCAGGCAACCGCCAATTTAATAGAGCTTCTTCCTTGCTCAGCTTATCCGCATAAGTAGCCAAAGTATCATCCTGCGGAACCGCCGTACTATTACCAGCAGCGATCTGTGCAAGCGTACTCAACAGTGCAGATGGCCCGATTTGCGCCAATTTATCATACAAGGTGGCACTGCTATCTTCCGGCAAGATCTCGCAAGTATCTTTATACAATATAGCGCCGGTATCCAGACCGGCATCCATCTGCATAATGGTTATACCGCTCTGACTGTCTCCAGCCCATAGAGCCCTCTGAATTGGTGCTGCTCCGCGCCAGCGCGGCAACAATGAACCGTGCACATTGATACATCCAAGACGCGGTAAATCCAGCATTTCCTGGGGTAAGATCAAACGGTAGGCGACAACGACCATAATATCAGCACCAAGATCTTCAACACTCTGCCAAAATCCTGGTGTACTCAAAGAGTTGGGCTGAAACACCGGCAAGTTATGATATTCAGCCAGCTGCTTAACCGCACTAGAGCTCAAGCGATTACCACGCCCAGCAGGACGATCAGGCTGAGTCAAAACACCCACTACTTCATGCGAAGAGTGAATTAGCGCGTCAAGATGACGAGCAGCAAAATCCGGAGTACCGGCAAAAATAATACGTAAAGAATCACACATAGTTATTTCTATAGTAGAGTTATCTTTCTGCCTGGGCAATCATACGTGCCAACTTTTCCATTTTGTGACGAATGCGCTGACGCTTGAGAGGCGAAAGATAATCAACAAACAGCTTTCCGACCAGATGATCCATTTCATGTTGAATACAGATCGCTAGCAAATCCTCGACCTCAAGTTCGAAGCTATTGCCTTCTCGATCAAGTGCACGGATCTTTACTTTTTCTGCTCGCGGTACGAAGACGCGTTGCTCCGGAATCGATAGACAGCCTTCATCAATACCAGTTTTACCACTTTTTTCCAGCAACTCAGGATTGATAAGTACCAGGCCCTGCTTTCGGCTTTCCGAGACATCAATCACAATGATCTGCTGATGGATATCCACCTGAGTAGCAGCCAGGCCAATAGCTTCTTCAGCGTACATGGTTTCAAACATATCATCCACAATACGGTCGATGACTGCAGTGACTGCGGGGACTGGTTTAGCTATTTTGTGCAGCCGATCATCCGGATAATGTAATACCTGCAATAATGACATAATAATCTACATCTGCGTCTGAGTATGAAAAATACTATTTTATTGTAGGGTTATCCTGATAAGATTCAAAGGACTTTGTTAAATAAATTTAGCCGTCGACAAGAATTCCCTTAAATAAAAAGATCGTTAAGTCACTCATCCTAGTGATAACATACCTAGATACATCGTAATATGTAATGTAGTAATCACCAAGTAGCCATTTTGTTCGTAACATGGCTTCTCTACCAGAGCACTTCGATGGGTAATTACCTTTTTTAGTGAGCATTATTTCCTATTAACATCCTTTGGTAGAAAAGTCATGTTACGAACAAAAGCATACCTAGCCTAGTCGCAAGCACCTTTTCAGGTTAGGGATGAATAATTCGATATAATGAGGTATTATCGGTCTAATTTTTCTAACCTATTTCTGATGTAAATAAGAGTCCGTCCAAGATAAAATATTTATAAAATAAAATTTTAGTTTATAGACTCTCCTGTAATGCTTTTTCCTAGGAGTATTCGGAAAATATATTATTAAACATCAATATAGTACTGATGAACATTTCCGAATAACTATTGAATACACGTGAATCGCGTTTGAGAATAGCACTACGATCAATGAATAATTTATTAGTTATAAATATTCTATTTATTCAACTATAACCTTAAAATAGTAAGCCGATTTAAACAAATGCGCTCTCTCAAGCCTAAGCGCGTATACCACACACTGTACGAAATTACATATTTTGTGAAATATGGATAATCATTTCATTCTACTTGTGCCTATATCAGAAAATAAAACCATGCTGCATAGCCGCTCGATAGAGCAAATAAATATAATCAGCTACGGATAGTTTTCAAAAACGGCATCTTTTAACCGTAAACAGCTAAATAGCACATTTGATGTTCAAATGCTACATCCTATTTCCACACGAACTTTCTCCTTATAAAAAACCACCTAACCTACAGCCTAACCTAACTATAACAACTAGGCAGCTAGCTGGCGGATACTAGCACCCCACATCAGCCAAACATGTAACTAAACCCTTATTGTTAACCTTAACAACTTGTGTTTAGATAATATTTTATTGAATAAATCTAGTTTTTATAAATAAAAAAGCTGAGCATAAACTATTTTAGAAAATATCTTTACAGCAAGAATTTAGCTATTTAAAAATAGTTATTACCACTAAGTCATAACTGCAAGTATTACAAGTTTTATAAACTCAATTTTTAATTAATAAACATTTCTCTACTTTGCTTGGACTTTACTTGCATCAGAAAAATGCAATACATGCAACTCTCGGCTATTGATTTGTCGCAGAATAATCTATAAGCACTAGCCTGCCCGGCACTAAAACATGCCAGGATCATACTATCCATAACGACTAAAATCATATTTACTGATACTCTCCTCAAGGAGTTTATAACTAGCAAGGGTATATTTGATAGAAATTAAATGGTCGCTAATCAATGTTTAACAAAAAAATAATGACTACTCAAAAAGGGTGATTACCATCAACAACGCTCTCTCCATGTAATACCTCATTGCACAACTGATATAGACATACCACTCATCAATCGAGTAATATGACAACTTTGCTAATAAAGAAAAAGCTTAAGTAAAAATAAGTTTATGCAGTTCTTTTATATGCAATTTTAATATCAATTTTATCTCGTTACCTAATCATACTTACATGGTAGAATCGTCTGCTTGCATGAAAATATTTCATCAGCAGAAAAAACGATAATCTTAACCATATCGTCACTTATCATGGAGTGTACCATGACCCATGCTCTCACTTGGATGGATTTTCTTGCGCAAGAAAAAAATCAACCCTACTTTCAGAATATTTTAAAATTTATCGCCAAAGAACGGGCAGCAGGTGTCATTGTTTATCCGCCACAGAAAGATGTTTTCAATGCCTTTCGCTTTACCGAACTTAGCGCTGTTAAAGTTGTAATCCTTGGACAAGATCCCTATCCTGGTCCACGGCAAGCCTATGGCCTTTCTTTTTCTGTTCGACCCCACATACCCGCTCCACCTTCACTGGTTAATATTTATAAAGAACTTGCTGCTGATATTTGTAACTTTATAATTCCGCAACATGGTTGCCTACAAAGCTGGGCTGAACAAGGAGTGTTACTGCTTAACACCATACTGACCGTCGAAGCGGGCAAATCCCAATCCCACGTCAATCTTGGTTGGGAAACCTTTACTGATAAAGTGATAAAAATTCTCAGCACCCATCGCCAAGGGATAATTTTTCTCTTATGGGGTTCCCATGCCCAAAAGAAAGGTAATATCATCGATAAGAAACGTCATCATGTTTTAAAAGCATCTCACCCGTCTCCACTTTCTGCACATCGTGGTTTTTTTGGTTGTCATCATTTTTCTAAGACTAACGCACTACTGGTACAACAGGGCCAAACAATACTAGATTGGCAACCGCAACTACCGCTGCGAGAAACCCATTTTCACTAAACTAATGCCACTGTAATAAAAATACATAAATAAGCGGAATAAAACTAGATTTACGTGCCTTGTCCCACGGCACGTAATCCCTTATTTAACTACCGTGATACAATTTAGAGCTTTAAAGAATCAGCTTTTGACTTTGACACTGCCACCATCACGGGACGAATTAGCCGACCATTAAGGGTATATCCTTTTTGCATCACCATCATCACATGATTCGGCTCATGCTCATCGGACTCCAACATGGTCATAGCCTGATGCACCTTAGGATTAAATGGCACGTGCGTTTCACTCACCACATCAAGACCGAATTTACGTACAACATCCAACAAAGACTTCAACGTCAGCTCAATACCTTCAATAGTAGCTGCAAGTTCGCTGTTGGATTTATCTGACATATCCAGAGCCCGCTCCAGATTATCGATTACTGGTAATAATTCGCTAAAAAAATGTTCTAAAGCAAATTTATGGGCTTTCATTACATCTTGCTCACTACGGCGGCGCACGTTTTCCATATCCGCCTTTAGACGCAACAGACTATTGCGTTCATGTTCCCGCAACTGGACTAATTCGTCTTCCAGTTGGGAAATACGTTCATCTCGCGGATCCTCGACATCTACCCCTTCAAGCACGGTTTCGGCTTGCTGATCTCCTTGCTTCATTTCATTATCTTGTAAAACTTGCTTGTCAGGGAGATTCTGTTCTTTACTACTCATCGTGAGCTTTTCTCCACGGTTCACCATTTATTCTTGCTAGTACCAACTATTATGGGGATAAATAGCTAGAATTCAAGATATAACACATAATGCAATTTACAAAAAACACCTAAGATCAGCAAATTAAGAATGATTTTTACTTTTCACACTATCGGCATTGTTGGTCATCCGCGCCACCATAACGCTCTGGCCACTCATGAAACGCTGTATCATTGGTTTCATGAAAAAGGGATCACCGTTATTATGGAACATCAGATTGCCCGTGCTTTGGCGTTGACAGAAGTTACCACCGGAAGTTTAGTGGATATCGGCAAGCGCGCAGATCTAGCGATTGTAGTCGGAGGAGATGGCAATATGCTGCGGGCGGCACGAATTTTAGCGCGCTACGATATCAAAGTCATTGGCATCAATCGCGGCAATCTAGGCTTTCTTACCGATTTAGACCCCAATTCTGCATTGACACAATTATCCGATGTACTGGCTGGGCACTATAAAATTGAAAAACGTTTTTTATTGGAAACGCAGATTTGCCGAAATAATGTATACGGTAGGCTGTGCACTGCCATCAATGAAGTGGTGTTGCATCCAGGCAAGGTAGCTCATATGATAGAATTTGAAGTTTATATCGATGATAGCTTTGCCTTCTCTCAATGTTCTGACGGGCTAATAATTGCAACGTCCACCGGATCGACAGCTTATTCTCTTTCTGCTGGTGGCCCAATACTTACTCCGACGGTGGATGCGATCGCGCTTGTGCCAATGTTTCCGCATACCCTCTCTTCTCGCCCACTGGTGATCAACAGCAGCAGCACTATTCGCCTGAAATTCTCCCAGCGGATATCTGATTTGAAAATCAGCTGCGATAGTCAGATCGCACTGCCCATCCAGGATGGGGAAGAAATCTTTATACGCCGCAGTGCCTATCATCTCAATCTTATTCATCCTAACAATTATAATTATTTCAATATATTAAGCAGCAAACTCGGCTGGTCAAAAAAATTATTTTAGAAATTATTTATGATATTTTTATTTTATAAAAATAATTTAAAAGTACTTAAATTTACAAATTCTTTACCATCGTGCGCACATTAACGAAATTTAAAATAAGCATTCTCATAAATAAATAGAAACCTTATGCAAAAAATTTTTACCTAAATTTAATCACTTTTAGTCTAATATTGCCCAAGATGCCGTCGCAAATAAAATATCTGAGCACGCAAGAAACATACCGACCAGACCTTCACCAGAAGGTCGATCATGCTAACAAATCAAATGACCAGCATACATATGTAACTTTCTGCTCCCCATGGCAAACTGGCTAATAGAAAATCACTTGCATCATGAACAGCTCCACTGACGAAAATACCGATCAGATAAAAGTTATCGTCACTACCAACAACCCTGGCCTGCCGCGATGTAAAAAGTGGAGCTGAATGATAAACCTAGCTGAATCATTTTATTCAAAACGCAGACCATAAGTATCATGATAAAAACTTAACATGTAGCAATATTTTTATACTTACCTATTAATGCTACTGGATTAAAGGTCTTTGGTAAAAATAATATGAAAAATCAGAACATACAGTCTAAAAATTTTCATAGCTACATAAGCTCTATGCGGAGATCGATACAAATACACAAACATGATAAAATTAACGAAAATACACCCAACTGATGATACTGATAGAAATCAGAAAATAATTAATCAATTTTAATAAAAATATTTTAACAACTAAATTTTAAACCCAATAATATTAATTATAAATAAAATTTATAAAAGCTTGTAATACGCGCAGCGTTAAGGCAAAATTAATTTTGCCATCAATAATAGTATTGATGGACATCTCCTAATAACGTATACTTTAATGAAAATAAATTTTGAATAAGCAAAACAGAAACGCTAAGCAATTTTATTTATACAATGACAATGCTAAATCCACACTAATATATAGTCAGTATATTTTAGTACTTCATGCAACACTTAATAGCAACGTAAAATTATGGACTATATGTATTTAAATTTAAGCATCGTTATTTACATTCATAAGATGCAAACAGATATTTAAGAAAGATGCGCTTTCGGACATACACACAATATCACCATAAATATTTACAACATAAAAAAGAAAATTAAACTAACACACTTGTTTACTAAAATAGCGATAGTTTTAACTTGACACCACAAAAAATAATATATACGACTTTAATTGACTACCATCGGCTGCTTGGACTACCTCGGCGATATTTTACTATAAATTCTTCTTTTCTATTCACTTTACTCAAATATTTCAGTTTAATAATATCAAAATCATTATTAATGATATCGCTGCATATGTGATATTTATATCACTGTCCTAATATTAAAATCAAGTTTTATCCTGACACAGCGAACATTACACAATTTTATAAACTCTATTTGCATTAATATTTCTCTATTTTCAGACTCTATCTGCATCAGCAAACAGACTAAATAACGTTACTAATATGAAAATACTTGATACGCGGCACCATATCCATTAGTGGTATTGATATTATTGGATTGAAAAATTTTGATGTACAATGAATAGACAGTCAAACAAGCGCCGGACCAGGTCAAGTAACAGATGGAAGCCAATAAAGGCCTTATATTACTTTGTTATGATCTCAAGATGAATACATTAGGCTGAGCGGCGTGCCATCCGGACAATTAAAAATTATCGCTATTTTAATAAACAAGTGCGTTAGTCTAACTTCCTTTTTCTATTGTAAATATTTATGGTGATATTGTGTGTATGTGCGAAAGTGCATCTTTCTTAAATATCTGCTTGCATCCTATGAATATAAATAACGATACTTAAGTCTAAATACATATAGTCCATAATTTTACATTGCCGTTAAGGTCCAAGGAACACGATTAAATGACCTATGTTCGACCTAGGTATTCAAGTATGCTGCCTTAAACTTTACTTCGCTTACACGATTAACATCTATCCCATTGGATACATTAGACAGTCTATGTTGAGTAATTTTACATCCCTCAGACAATGTCTAAAGTGTTCAAAGAGTTAAGCGTAATTAGTAGTGTTACACTTTAATTGATATAAACAGACTTTCCATTAAAAAGTAGTAATTGAATCCACTTTTTTAAAGTGAACCTCAGCACAAGTAGACCAATATTCACCCATTGTTGTAACATACTTCGTTAATTGAGCAAGTCCACATTTAAATAAATGCGTTACGCGTATTCCGTAAAGAATAACTTTAAGCATCATCACTTTTGTTATCAACAAAAGACTGATAACAAAGCACCAGCTACTAGCGATAAACAAAAGTCTCGTCTGCAAAAACTGGAGTTTCCGATTGCCTGGCAATCAAGTAAAAAAACCTGAAAAACAAAAGAGATACTAAAACTTAAAGATCAATTTTTATTCTGAGGAACGGTTGAGTCCCCAAAGGTTTCTAATAACGACAAGATCTATTATCATTAAATTTACGCGCCCACAGGAAATCGGATTATTATGAGCTGTAAGACTTTGATTGGTACTGTTATTCTCATTCTAATATCTACTGCCGGTTGTGTCGAGTTTAAGAAAATAGTGTATCGTCCCGATATTAATCAAGGAAACTATCTGAACGCAGCTGACGTTAAAAAAATTCACATAGGCATGACAAAGCATCAAGTGGCCTACACCCTTGGCACATCAATGTTAAAAGACTCCTTCGGCTCGAATACTTGGTACTACATTTTTCGTCGTGAACCAAGCCATGAATTAGTTACCCAGCAGACGCTGGCCCTGACCTTCAACAGCAACGATATTTTAACTCATATGGACAATAAACTTTATATTAATAATAAATTAACTTTTGACACTAGCCGCAGTCAATAAACACGGCATTACAGTATCCAAATGATTATAACGAGACATCAAAAATGCCAGGTTTTACTTTCAACTTTACAAATGTGTCAAAGATATTTCATTGCATAACCAGCTAGTTGGTACACACGGCTTTGCGGGCGATAAAGTCATGAACGATAAATTTATTTATTAACCTTGTGCAACCATTGAACCGGACAATTGAAAAAACCAAATCTTGTTATCTTGAATCAAGATCAATATAATGGTACATTAAAAAAATGACTCATGCACGATCATCTGTACAACTATATTCCCTTATTATGCCAACAAATTAGTTAAAATATTGATATTTTGGCGAGGTTGAATTCACCTTGATTTCAAACATTGTAAACCTCTTTAGCCCTACGAGTGAACGCCATAACCATATTATTAGTCATCTCTTTAAAAATGCAACCGAATGTTATTTCAATTAACTTGTTTTTGAACTCAAAATCAAGATGAAACTCTACCTTACTAGCTTCTTTACTTAATGGAATAAAACGCCAATCACCAGTAAATGAGCTAAACGGACCTTTAACTAAACGCATCGCGATACTGTGATTATTCATAATAATATTACGGGTAATAAATGATTTACTGATACCAGCCTTGGAAACATTTATTTCAGCAGTAACTTCACTGTCATTTTGTTTCAATACCTGGCTAGCAGTACATCCAGGAATAAATTCTGAATAAGTGCTGATATTATTGACCAAAGAAAACATCTGTTCAGCACTGTAAGGAACCAACGCGGAACAAGTGATATGAAGCATAAATTTTCCTATCTTTCATCGATCCTTCTTAATATTATTATTTATCTCCTCCGAGACAAAAAGACTATTATTAATAGTAATACACATAGTTACTAAAAATCCTTGATGATGAGATGAAAGCTTTCATATCCACTGTTAACTCCATAAGACCACGTACGTATGATAAAGAAAAAAGCATATAAACCTGGTGCAGCTACCATCGCGCAAAACAAACGCATCTACCATGAATATTGCATTGAACAAGAGCTCGAAGCAGGACTGTTACTACAAGGATGGGAAGTAAAATCACTACGCGCTGGCAAGGCAAACATTAGCGGAAGCTATGTGCTGCTTAAAAACTGTGAAGCCTATCTATTTGGTGCAACATTCCAACCACTAACTGTTACATCTTCCCACGCGATCTGCGACCCTATGCGCACCCGTAAGCTATTGTTGAATAAATTTGAACTAAATTCACTATTGGAACGAGTCAAGCGCGGAGGTTATACCGTAATTGCCCTATCGCTTTATTGGAAAAATACCTGGATTAAAATCAAAATCGGTGTTGCTAAAGGTAAAAAAGAATACGATAAACGTACCGATATCAAAAAGTACGAATGGCAACTCAATAAAGCACGCATTATGAAACATACCAATTGCTATGTTGCTATTCATATCGGTATTTGCTATAATTAAAAAATTAGCTTAAATTGGGGCTGTTTTATGGATTCGACGAGATTTTCGAAATCCAATGTGCATGCCGAGGTGAGGTGGCCTCGTAAAAAACCTCAAAAAAATAACTGCAAACGACTCGCAATACGAATCTGCTGCATTAGCAGCTTAGTCAGCTTAAAACACTGAAGATTCCCTTTCTCCCTAACCTCCGCTCTTAGGACGGGGATCAAGAAAGGTCAAACTTAAAAGAGATCGCGTAAATGTTTTGCCTAAGACTCAAGCGTTAAATTTAATCAGGCTAGTCGGTTAGTGGTGTTGTTCGTCCACAACTGATCGGTGAACCTAACGACCGGACTAAGCATGTAGTACTGAAGACGTAGAAATTTCGGACGCGGGTTCAAATCCCGCCAGCTCCACCACTTTTCCTAAAATACTATAGAAAAGTAGCTAAACTATCATATTTTATATTTTATAGACGAGGCAAAACCTCATCAAAAAATCTTATTCAGAGGAAGGATACTATGGCGTACAAAAAATTACTCATGAGAGAGTCCAAGCAACCACCTCAACCATACTTCACTGATATTTTTTGAGTAGCTTGGGTAACCATACGCCTCATATCACTTTATTATACTAAAGATATTAACAATCACATTCAAGCACCGGCTTTAACTGCCAAGGTGTCACGCAAACCCACAATTCGATTAAATACCGGACTGGATAATCTAAAATGACGATTATCGGCACAAAAGTACCCCGCACGCTCAAACTGATAAGGCCCTTCGGCTTTAGCTAACACTCCGGCCTCAACAAAACCGTGGCGGATTATCAAAGACTCTGGGTTAAGGGAGGCCAAAAAATCCTCCGACGCAGCTGGATTACTTTCTTTAAACAACGGATCATACAGTCGAAATTCTGCAGCTACACCACGAGTAGCCGAAACCCAGTGGATCACCCCTTTAATCTTGCGCCCATCCACCGGATCTTTGCTTAGAGTATGCTGATCATAGTGACAAAAAATAGTAGTGATTGTTCCCTGATCATACTTTTCCACGCGCTCGGCTCTAATCACATAGGCATTACGAAGACGTACTTCCTTACCCAACACCAACCTTTTGTACTGCTTATTAGCCTTTTCTCGAAAGTCGGCACGATCGATAACAATCTCGCGGCTAAAAACCACCTGGCGAGTCCCCATCTCAGGTTTATTAGGATGATTATACATGACAATGTCTTCTTCATACCCTTCGGGAAGATTAGCAATCACCACCCTGACCGGATCAATCACCGCCATGGCTCGCGGAGCGCTTTTATTAAGATCTTCACGTATACAGGCTTCCAGCATAGCTATTTTCACGTTGTTATCTTGCTTCGTGACACCAATACGGCGGCAAAACTCACGGATTGAGGCAGCAGTATAGCCCCGACGACGCAAACCGGAAATGGTCGGCATTCGCGGATCGTCCCAACCATCGACAATCTTCTCTGCAACCAGCAGGTTAAGCTTGCGCTTAGACATGACAGCATATTCCAAATTCAGACGGGAAAATTCGTACTGACGTGGGTGAATATAGATGCTAATATTATTTAATATCCAGTCATAAAGCCTACGGTTATCCTGAAACTCCAAGGTGCATAACGAATGAGTAATGCCCTCCAGAGCATCTGCAATGCAATGGCTAAAATCATACATCGGATAGATGCACCATTGATTGCCAGTCTGATGATGGTCAGCAAATTTAATTCGATAAAGCACCGGATCACGCATAATCATAAACGGTGAAGCCATATCGATTTTGGCACGCAGACAAGCACTACCCTCAGCAAATTCCCCATTACACATTTTAATAAATAGCGCCAGATTCTCCTCAACACCGCGATCACGGTAAGGACTATTTTTACCAATCCTGGTCAACGTACCGCGATATTCCCGAATCTCGTCCGACGATAACTCATCCACATAGGCCAGCCCCTTATTGATAAGCTCAAGCGCGTAATTATAAAATTGCTCAAAATAATCCGACGTGTAGCGAATATTACCGCTCCAGTTAAATCCAAGCCATTGAACGTCATACTTTATAGCTTCGACATATTCCATATCCTCTTTCACCGGATTCGTATCATCAAAACGTAAATTGCATTGACCTTGATAATCCTGGGCGATGCCAAAATTGAGGCAAATAGATTTCGCATGTCCGATATGCAAATAACCATTGGGCTCTGGCGGAAAACGGGTATACACCGACGTGTGTTTACCTGATTCCAGATCTTTATCAATAATTTGACGAATAAAATTACTTGGGCGATCTTCACCTTCACTCATATTGATATTCCTCTATATTCATTAACTATTTTATATCTCCAACATCCACACCAGGATACAATCGTTTGTGAGAAAGGAGATTTTGTTCTCGTTCCCCTCTCAACATAGTGGTAAAATCATCATCGGATCTAGAAAAGAAATTCGATAAAAGAACAGCATTCCGGAAGCTAAACGACTTGATATATACGCTAAAATTGGCCAACGACAAGTGACACAACGGTGCGGGCCACATCACCCAAACTAAAACTCCGCCGCGATCAATCGCGAGCATAACTTATCTCCCTGTAATATCCAGCAAAGGACTTTGACCTACTACAACTGTTTCGCTGAAACGGTGAGTATAACAAACTCTCCCATATTGCTTACTACCACAGAAATTATTAGACATTGGACGTTAGAATTCAAATAATTCAAATCTAACTCTAAAACTCACTGCCCCTGCATCACCTTACTGCCTTACGATAGCAAGCAAAGAAATCCCTTCCCCCTTAACATAACCGTATCAATACCAATATGCACAATTACTTCAATCCACCATCAGCTTTCAAACAGAAAATGTTATAGGTATTGATATTTTTACTAAAGAGAAGCACCAATTTATCAGTCGGCCGTACAGCAACACCTTCTCCCACCGATTTACTTGCAAAAACTTTATCTGAAACTTGATCCAGAGGCACAACCTTGCAGGTAATCGGCGACATCAAAAAACCAACACTGGCATTTCGGTAAAACTACTAAAATATCCCCCCTGAGCGCCAAAATTATTCACCAACGATTTATTAACCAACGCTGCATCTTTTACGCTTAAACACAGGCGAGTAATGCAGCCATCAATATAGATCAAATTATCGTAACCACCTACTGACTAATATAACGACACGTTAGTGCACGAGTTTTATCGGCAACATAATCACAAGCAGGCTCTATATTCACATAATCATCTAATTCAGTCGACTGCTGCCCGCCAAGAAATTTAGGTATATCATTGATGCTGGCCAAATCGAACTAAAACACTGAGTTTAAGGCATGATGTAGACTGACAAGAATCAACAAGCGGTTAAAAAACGCATAAATAACGGCCCCTAGCGCGCCTAACTCCTGAATCTGTTCGCCAAAGACCACCAGTGCGTTAAAAATTAACGGCTAGATGTACATCATGATAAAAGCTATAAAATCATTACAAATAATACGAGAATAGGCACCAAACGACATCCACTAAAAAATAATAGCACATTAATCACTCAACATGGCTAAACGATTATAGAGCTCGGCAGCAATAACCCCTACCAAAATACAGACGAACTAATTGTTAATTTTGCAAAATGCTGACGGTACATGATCTAAGGAAATTTCTGGATCATCGCTACCGACGTCGGCCTACAAAGGGTAGTAAGCACCAATAATCATATAATTCCTTGACAGCATCACGATGCCATCTTTATCTTTCGATATGCCATAGGCGACGCTGATGGCGAACAAAATCTACATAGATAATTACCGACCCGGAATTTAATAAAAAAGCGACCAACGCATTACTGCCTCCCCAACTAACAGGATCGATCCAATACCTTATTCCCCACCAGGATAGCGGCAGCAGGCAATATTGTCATCGGCACCATTAGTGCTCTCTGCCAATTTTTTGTAAATAACTAAGTATCTTCAATATCTTTCTCCTATTCATATTACCGATTGTGCGTAGACTGACCTACCAAGCCCGACGCTTTTAATATGTCCGTCTCCAAGTAAGACATCTACTTAAACACAAAAATTTCATTATCTACGAAAAATAATACAGGTTAATCTGGATAAATTTTATCCTAATCGCTCTATTTTGCGACTTAATCTAATATTTAAAGAAAATTATTTTAATTAAAACTTATCAATAAATTCGATTAATTAAGGGTCAATAGACGCCAAATATTATCTCTTACTATGTGTTTATACTCTTCGATAATCACTGCTCCACATACGCTTATGAGGTCAATGATGAGACTTATACCATTACAAACATCTGCTCAAGTTAGTCAATGGGCAGCCCGCCATATCATCAATCGCATTAACGCCTTCCAACCTAGCACCACTCGGCCATTTGTTCTAGGCTTGCCTACCGGTACCACACCGCTGGAAGTCTACAAAAATCTAATTGCTACGCATAAATTAGGACAAGTGAGTTTCAAACATGTGATAACGTTCAATATGGATGAATATGTCGGCCTATCTCCACAGCACCCTAAAAGCTATCATAGCTTCATGCACACAAATTTTTTTAATCACATCGATATCCCCAAAAAAAATATCAACCTCCTGAATGGTAACGCTACCGATATCGATATCGAATGCCAACGCTATGAAGAAAAAATTCAATCTTACGGTAAAATTCACCTATTTATGGGTGGGGTGGGCAACAATGGACATATAGCTTTTAACGAACCTGGCTCTTCACTAACCTCGCGCACTAGCATCAAAACCTTAACTCAGGACACCAGACGAGCCAATTCATGCTTCTTTAATAACGATATTGACCAGGTACCCCGCTTCGCCCTGACTGTCGGTACTGGAACACTGCTCGACGCCCAAGAAGTAATGATTCTGGTGATTGGACATAATAAAGCTAAAGCGCTACAAGCAGCGGTAGAAGGAAACATCAATCATATGTGGACTATTAGTTACCTGCAATTGCATCCTAGAGTGATAATGGTGTGCGATGAGCCATCAACGATGGAACTGAAGGTAAAAACGGTCAAATATTTTCATGAACTAGAACTGAATCATCTCGCAACCACCAATTATATTTCTGGAGCTTAATTATGTACGCTTTAACTAACGGACAGATCTATACTGGCAGTGAAATCCTCAATAACCACGCGCTGGTCGTCTCCGATGGTCTGATTAACGCTATTTGCCCCGCTGAAAACTTACCCAAAGAAATAGAACAGCACGATTTAGCTGGAGCCCTGCTAACACCCGGTTTTATCGATCTGCAACTTAACGGCTGTGGCGGTACACAGTTTAATGGCAGTTTGGAGTCGTTATCAGTAAAGACATTGAAAACAATGCAGGAGGTCAATCAGCGCGCTGGCTGCACCAGCTTCTTCCCGACACTGATTACCAGCACCGATGCTTTTATGCAGCGGGCGGTAGAGGTGATGCGTGCCTTCTTAACTCAAAATAAAAACCAAGCGCTAGGATTACATCTAGAAGGGCCCTATTTAAATCCCGTGAAAAAAGGTATCCATGATCCAACACTAATGCGTACACCTACAAAAAAAATGATCGCGTATCTGTGTGCCAACAAAGACGTCATTAGTAACATTACCCTCGCCCCAGAGCAAGTGGAAACATCGATCATACGCCATTTCTGTGAGGCCGGCATCCATATTTCCATTGGTCACTCCAACGCCACTTACGCCCAGGCCAAAGCCGGTTTTGCAGCTGGCATTAGCTTTGCCACGCATTTATTTAACGCCATGCCACCACTGTTGGGACGTGAACCAGGCGTAGTCGGTGCTATCTTCGATACACCAGAGATCTACTGCAGCATAATCGCCGATGGCCTGCATGTTAATTGGGCAAATATACGCAACGCCAAGCGTATCAAGGGAGATCGACTAGTATTAATCACCGATGCCACCGATCCAGCCGGCGCCAATAATATCGATCAATTTTTTTTCGCGGGAAAAACAATACACTACCGTAACGGTCTGTGCGTGGATGATCATGGCACCCTTAGCGGCTCGGCACTTACTATGATCGAAGCAGTGCGCAATAGCGTTGAATATGCCGGTATTGCATTGGATGAAGTGCTACGCATGGCTACCCTTTATCCGGCACGGGCAATGGGCCTTGATGATCGATTAGGGATGCTAACAGTAGGCAAAATTGCTAATTTAACCGCTTTCACCCACGATTATCAAATAAAAAAAACTATAGTTAACGGCAACGAAGTTTTACCATGAGCAAATAACCACTAACAACAAGAAGACTAGCAGCTACCATTAACAGGTAATAACTTTATAAACAGTTAAAACCCAGAGAGATTTATCATCTCATCGATCAGTTAGAAACATGCGCTTTGCAGGCCATCTCTACCTATCCAACTTCGCCGCCACAATTCAACTGTTATGCTATATTATCTAAGCTGGAGGAGTTGACAAAAGCATCTTTTCCTATGTGCTAACAAATCCAACAAACGTTGGAGCAAATACTAACAAACGTTGGAGCAAATACTATTGGATACCATCGGTACATTTCTTGAGCAGACTAAATATAAAATCCGTGGACTTATCGCCATATTTGAGCTATATATCACTATATTGACCACTGATGGATCAACTATAAAATCTATTTGTCTTACCACCTTTCTCAGCCATGATATACGCAATTTAACGCAAGCGAATACTATTTAAGTGCAAACCAACGCAAGCTTTTAATTAATGAATACATTCCAATGAAAATGTGAGTGAAAGTAACTATATTCAAGTGTATCCGCTGGATGAATATTACTAAAATTTTAACTGCCTGAAAATCATTACTACCAGCTACACTATAAAATAACAGATGCGCCATCCACTAAATCAAGGTATGTTCACGGTGATAATCTAGCGGTGGAGATGATAAAACTAGTGTATCCCTAATGGGATAAAATTATCGCTTTGAATATCAACTTGTTTAATCCACAAAACATTATGTTAGCAGGGACAATCACTTAAGCTTATATACATTCTGATTCCCACAGTGCAATGTTGATTGATAACAAAGTACTGAAGACCCCTTCCAACAAATTTACCAGTGATTAGGATCTTAACCATAGTCAGTATGGCACCTTCGCATTGCAGCAGGCACTCCATGCTTATAGATTAGTAGCTATTCCAGCGCGGATAAATAAGATTTGTGTAAATTCCACTACACCCTCTGAAATTGCCCTCCTATATCGTGTCGTAAATCAACCACCGATAAAAAACTATTATTGCTTTATCATTAACACCATATTTACTTTCCTTATTTTATTTAAAATTTATTTTATCGCCAATAAATTATATTGTTAGTAACAGGGTATAATTCTACAAGGATATTGTACTCAAGGAGTGTTTTAGTGCGAAATCGTTGGAATAAGTGCACCAGTAGATCAATTATGCGTCGCTAAAATAAATTACGAGGGAAAAGCAATGTGTTCTATTTTTGGTGTCTTGGATCTGAAAACCAACCCAGTTGAACTACGCAATAAAATGCTTGAATGTTCCCGGTTGATGCGTCACCGCGGTCCAGACTGGTCAGGCATCTACGTTGGTGACAAAGCTATTTTAATCCACGAACGTCTGTCTATAGTCGACGTCAGCTCCGGCGCTCAACCACTATATAACGCAGCTCACACCCATGTGCTAGCCGTAAATGGCGAAATCTATAACCATCATACAATCCGTGAACAACTAAGAGATTACTACGACTTCCAAACTGGTTCAGACTGTGAAGTTATTCTAGCGCTATATCAGAAAAAAGGCCCAGAATTTCTTAATGAATTGCGCGGCATGTTCGCATTTGTTTTGTATGATACCGAACGTGACGCTTATCTCATTGGCCGTGACCATATAGGTATTATTCCGCTATATATGGGATACGACGAACATGGTAACCTGTACGTGGTATCAGAGATGAAAGCCCTGATGCCAGTCTGCTGTACGATTAAAGAGTTTCCGCCTGGCAGCTATCTGTGGAGCCAGGATAACGAAATTTGCACTTACTATCAGCGCGACTGGTTCAACTATGATCAAGTAAAAAATAACATAACTGACAAAGCCGCGTTAAAAGCGGCACTGGAAGAATCAGTAACAAGTCATTTAATGTCTGATGTTCCTTATGGTGTGCTTCTCTCCGGCGGTCTAGACTCTTCAATTATCTCCGCCATCACAAAAAAATTAGCCGACAAAACTGGTAAAAACCAGAAGCAAAACAAAGACTGCTGGCCACAATTGCACTCGTTTGCTGTCGGTCTAGAAGGTTCCCCTGATCTCCGTATCGCCAAAAAAGTAGCAAATTTTCTAGGCACTGTGCACCATGAAATACATTTTACGGTGCAAGAGGGATTGGATTCCATCCGCGATGTGATCTACCATGTTGAAACTTATGATGTCACGACCATCCGTGCCTCGACACCTATGTATTTGATGTCACGTAAAATAAAAATGATGGGTATCAAAATGGTACTTTCAGGAGAAGGGGCCGATGAAGTCTTCGGCGGCTACCTTTATTTTCATAAAGCACCGAATGCCAAAGAGTTCCATGAGGAGCTGGTACGCAAACTGCAAGCACTACACATGTATGATTGCGCACGTGCCAACAAAGCCATGTCCGCCTGGGGCGTCGAAGCACGGGTACCGTTCCTTGATAAAAATTTTCTTGACGTGGCGATGCGCATCAACATACATGATAAAATGTGTGGCAATGGCAAAATAGAAAAATACATATTGCGTGAATGTTTCTCCGATTATCTACCAAACATTGTGACCTGGCGTCAAAAAGAACAGTTCTCAGACGGCGTTGGTTATAACTGGGTAGACAATCTGAAAGAGATTGCTACGCTGCAAATCAGCGATCAACAATTGGCCAACGCCCATCTCCGTTTTCCGTATAACACCCCTTCCTCCAAAGAGAGTTATTTTTACCGAGAAATTTTCGAAGAGCTATTTCCATTATCGAGCGCTGCCGAATGCGTGCCCGGAGGACAGTCGGTGGCCTGCTCATCAGCCAAAGCCATCAAATGGGATGAATTATTTAAAAAGATAAATGATCCTTCTGGTCGTACGGTCAACGTTCACGAATCTGCTTATTGACTGCTGGGTCATCGCAAATACAACAGCTTCAGATCAGCGCAAAATGCATTGGTAACTGACAACGGAGAAACAAGGGTGAAAGTGTCTAATAAACAAAACAGCCATGACAATACCAATGCAATAAAAAGAAGTTGACTGAAGTACGGCAACTCCGCATAATGCGCTCCGCCTATGTCGAATAAATGAAAAACATGCGGAAAATTGGCTACGTAGCTCAGATGGTTAGAGCACAGTACTCATAATGCTGAGGTCACAGGTTCAATTCCCGTCGTAGCCACCACACTTTGCGGGAGTGGCGAAATTGGTAGACGCACCAGATTTAGGTTCTGGCACCACAAAGTATGCGAGTTCAAATCTCGCCTCCCGCACCATCATTCCAATTTATAGATGGGGTATAGCCAAGTGGTAAGGCAGCGGGTTTTGATCCCACCATGCCCAGGTTCGAATCCTGGTACCCCAGCCAAAATAAAATACGGAAGAAGCACCAATGGCACAACAATAAATAAAATTTAGTTTAGCTAAGATCACATGTCAAATTCCCGTCATAGAAACCATATCTTTGGGGTATAGCCAAGTGGTAAGGCACCGGATTCTGATTCCGACATTCCCAGGTTCAAATCCTGGTACCCCAGCCAATTAGCTCCCGATAGCGGTAATTACTGTGAGCAACCTAAACCTAAGATAGCTAGAGTCTTCCCCTTTACCATACAACATCTGAAAGATCGTAATGCTCTCCTAAAACCATCTGACCACCCAGCGCAAAGAGATCACCACCAAAGCCGTTTTGTATATCTAGCATGGAATCATACATACGATAAAGTCATTGGTTACCCCCAATAAATTTTTGTCAGCATATTGGTCATACAAAATTATATAGTTGGACCTAAACCTTAAGGGAAGGCAGACAAGAATACACACCGCACTCTCTATTACCAACTTCATGCAACATCACCACCAATAAAATCAATAAATCATTGTAGCCGCCATAGCTATTTTGTTTGATTTATACTAAATACAACGAAACCAAGGCACGTAGTCTAAATACAACAGAGATAAAAAATAACAGTCGATAATGATCAGGAATGCACTGCATAAATTACCGCCAATTATTTTACCAATAAACATCCTTCTTCATCTGCTGTGGACTGGCAAACGGCACCTGCACCAGAATATTACTGTATATTTTCATTTAGAAGGATGTTTTGTCGTTCTCTAAAAATTAATGATTAACCCTCATTAAAATAATCATATTTATGTAGCAACCTTTATCATAAATCGATTTTCTTATACAGAAGATGATACAGTTGAGATCCTCGACGTCAGAAATCACTTGTCTGATTTTTAGTTTCTTTTGACATATTTTACAAAACTATTCGAAATAAACCGAACATTATATAGTGACAATAGCCACACAACTATATTAATATAAAATTATTTTTTTTGCAGAAACTACGAACGTTACTAAAGTTTTTCATACTCAATCTTCCCAGGACTTAGTATAGCTACATAAATAAAATCAGCTAACAATTAATATCACGATACAACCTTGATACTAACTATATATTGCTTTTGGAGCTATGGAAAGTTAGAAACAAACAGATAAAAAAAGATAAGTAGCTCACGCAAGCAGTATGCGATAACCCAATAGATACAACGAGATCAATCATCTACTTATACATGTTGAATAATTTAACGAATGAAAAAACGTTACCAAAACAATTAACGAAACCACAACTGACAAAACTATAAACTCCTGTGGCTAAAAAGACTGCTGATTTCCTCGAAAGTTACCTATGCTAACCCACATAGAGTTCAGGAACTAAATGATTAACATTTTAACAAAAAATAATGACCACTGAAAAATCATGCTATTGTCAATAAACTTTAGCATAATAGCCATCCTAAAAATAAAACAATAATTCCTAAAATTACAGATTATATTACCCAGTAATAGACATACTATGCCATGGATTACTCATTAAATAAATGACTCATACTAAAAATCTAGTAACCAAATGAGTGCCGTGAATAACTATTAATTAATAAAAAAGATAGTCACTCGCTAAATTTATTTAATAAAACCATTCTTTATAACTCAATGTTACTTCTAAGCGCGCTAAATTTTAATAATACTTACTTAAATGATCAGAGTTATCATCTTTTTTTAAATTAAAGGACCCTTATTCAACGCTAGTAATATATCATCTATCCAGCAAGTATTTTGCGGTATTATTCTAATAAGTCACTAGCTTCAGTGAAGTAAGATATGCAACCAACATTATATTAAAATAAAATTAATATGATTCATTTAATAAAGATTAAATTGCTTATCGACATGACATGTAACGACAGCGAAAAAAAAAGGTTGGTTGGCAATAAAGCAAGCACAACAGAAGAGCACAACCCCAAAGCGTATTTTAATACCTGCTTTTTTAGCCATTCGTTGCGCTGCACCAACCTCAAACCGAGGTTGCGTAGCAGTTTTAACGGTGGATGATCGTTACTAAACGCTATATAAAATAAATCTATCCCCATTTGCATTAACAGGTTATCGCCTCGACGGTCATACTCGTAGCGTTTAAGCACCGATAGTGCATCCCAGCGCTCCCCACGAACTCGGGCAGCTATTAGCACCTTCGTCAACACCTCAGCATCCCGGAAGCCAAGATTAGCACCTTGCCCTGCCAAAGGATTGATAGTATGAGCCGCATCGCCAACTAATACTAAACCAGGCCTGACATAATCGCAAGCATGTAATCTAGTCAAAGGAAACGACACACAGCCCTTCAGCTTAATCTTACCCAACCGCTGCGGGAAGGTAGCCTGCACCTCTTGCTCCAAAACTAACCGAGGAAATTTTTGCAACTGGCGAATACGCGCCGCGTTGTCATACCAAACCAACGACGCCCAATGATCATACAAGGGAATAAACGCTCTTGGCCCAGATGGTGTAAATACCTGCCAGGTCGTATCCTGCTGGCAGATCTCAGTTTCCACACTCAGCAGAATGCAAGATTGACGGTATTGCCAGCCACTGACCGTGATCCATGCCTGCCTCCTTACCTGTGAATTAGACCCATCCGCTCCCACCAGCAAGCGACTTTTGACTAGGCTGCCGTCACCCAACGTCAACAACCAGCTTCTGCCATCATAGCACATCGTTGTCAACGACGCCGGACAACATAACGTTAACGCATCACAATCAGCGAAACCCTGCCATAGCGCCTGCTGCAACCGCCAATTTTCTACCATAAATCCTAGCTCAGGCAAATTAAGCGACGCTGCATCGAACACCACTGCTGACGACTGCAATTCCCATGTCTCCAGACGACGATAGGGCGCACAAAAATAGGCATCAATGCGCGACCAAACATTGATGCGCTGTAATAGTCTCACCGAAGTGCAACTGATGGCCGACACCCGTAAATGTGGTCCCTTATTTTCCTCCACCAACAAAGGAGATATAAGTTCCACAACCAGAACTTGAAAACCGGATTGAGCCAGACTTAGCGCCAAGGTCGAGCCTACCATACCGCCTCCTACAACCACCACATCGTAAAATACTTTGATTGTGTTCATTTCAATTTACGCTTGTCCTATTTTCCAATAATAGTGTACCGCAATTTTTATTCTTATTTAAGAGCAAACGATGCGCGGTACACTATTATTGAACCGAGTAATTGCAAGTTGAATACTAAAAATTACTATGCATAAAAATTTAAGCGTATTGGCATCTACGTGGCAACAGATCTGATCGTAATCAAGCTCACCGGAAATTAAAAATTCGATCTGGTATTGAAAATACCAAACCTACCAATCTTGTTTCCATTATAAAATGCTGCAACAAATACTACAGTTTTTATGTAATGCAATAATATTTACCCGAGATAAAAAGTGAGCTATCTTGTGATAATATCTTGTTCAAATTATCCAATTGACAATATTGACCACATTCGTTTTACTAACAGTCAGTACGATCAAATCAGAGCATATCCTTGACCTACTTCATTAAAAAATAAGTCATATGGGCATCGCCCTTTAATCAACAATTATTCCAGTTACTTATTAGATAACAGCGCTAGCAATAAATAGCAACACATCTCTGGCCCCCGTGCTTCAATGCTTTGACAATAATCTGCAGCACATGGGGAACTCACGAGTTATATTCGACAGAAGTACTCATCCAAGCATAGTATTCTGGACGGTACACAGCAAACTTCCTACTATAGCAAAGTTACGAGCAGGCATGATCTTCATAACATGCCTGCTCGTAACTTTGCTAATATCCTAACAAAAACTGATCATTATTCACCAATTCCATCAGTTTCATCAGAACTTTTAGTATAATCTTTGCACGCACAATAGTTTTACAACAGCGGACCAATGGCGAATTACGCACATCGATCAAACAAACCAACTGAATCAGCGTATAGATAATAAACAAAACAACCAACATCAGGATCCCAAAATCACTAAAGCCAGTAACAATGGTTTTTATGATCACCTAGATTCCCTAATGGTTTGGCACATCAGACTACGTCAATAAATTACGCACCCAGATCAGCATAAGTTTTTTAGAAGCTATTCGCTATTAGTTAGATACATCATGATAATAGCATCTTGCTGACTCGAGGAGTAAAATTGAATGAGGACCATGTATTGACGTTGAAATGAAAACCCATTCCAATGAATAATGGCAGATCTTGTTATGATAGCGCGGCGCTGAGTAACAGTAAGGGTTGCTGTTAAAGCAACCCCCACAAGCCCAGCGATAACTATCGCTATCACCTGTAGAATCAATGCTAATACTGAGAGCTCCGGATATCTTGCCCGTTCGCTACTCGAGTTTATTTTACCACTAATAGTAGGCAAGCTAGTATTCAGTTCGATGTCTTGCCAATGAGTCAAATATGCGAATAAACTACCTTTTATCCTGATGATATCATCCGATAAAAGTCATTAAAATATTAGTACATTCCATCATGTTAACTATCCCATGATTAAATTTAGAGCAATACGCGCATCAACGCATCATTATCTGCCGCGTTTGCTACGATGATATCCGTCCAACCTAATTGACGGGCCAGCATAGCTAAACGTTCACTTACCACTATCAGCCGACACTGCATCAGCCAGAAATTGCTATAGTATTTAGACAATAAAGTATAAAATTGGTACAACATTTCGCCACTAGTGATTACCAGTGTATCGATACCCAACGCCACCATACGACGCCCTTGCTCTTCGCCATCATAACGCACAGGACAACGACGGTAACATTCACAAATTTCCACTTGCACTCCACGCTGCCGCAAAGTTTGCTGCAGCATTTCCCGTCCGCCGTTACCACGCAGGATAAGCGCCTGCCGGCCCTGGATACTAGCCAACGAAGGCAAACGCAGCAAATCCTCACTGGTTTCCCCTTCGTGAGGGTAATTGACCGATAACCCACCCAAGTGGTATAGCAGTCGTCCGCTAGTGCGGCCCACTGCATAATAAAGCAACCTAGAAGGCCAGGGCACCCCCAATTGAACCAACCAATGGTGAGCATAATGAATAGCATGCTGTGAGATAATAAATAACAAATCACCATCGGAAAGGGTGTCGAGACGCTGCACTAGCAACGGTAGCTCTGATCCCGGCAAAAAATCGATCAACGGTAAATGACAAGCGAATTTACCGCATGCGAGCAATCGATTTACCAACTGCTCACCTGCAGGCGATGGACGTGTAACCAGAATACTCATCACCACGAATTATCCTGATAAACATTAGCCAGAATGGCGCGTGCTCCACGAGCCAACAAATCTTCCGCCAGCCAACGGCCTAATTGCTCTGCCTGCACCAACGGTGCACGGCCTTCACTGCGGATGACAATTGTACCATCCGATGAACCGACCAGCGCACGCAACCATAGCTGATCACCCTCAATTTCAGCATAACTGCCGATAGGTACCTGACAGCCGACTTTTAAGCAGGCATTCACAGCGCGCTCCGCATTGATGCGCAGAGCGGTTTCTTGATGATGCAACGGTGCTAACATTGCCAAGGTACGCGCATCATCCAGCCGGCATTCAATACCCACTGCTCCCTGGCCAACAGCCGGCAGCAAATCTGACGGATCGATAGCCATACGGATCCGATCGTCCAGTGCCAACCGTTTTAGACCTGCCACCGCCAGGATTATAGCATCATACTCGCCCTCGTCTAATTTTGTCAGTCTAGTGCCGACATTCCCGCGTAAATCGCTCACTACCACGGGGAGGCGTTCGCGCAACTGGCATTGACGGCGCAAGCTAGAAGTACCGACCACAGCACCCGCTGGCAACGCGTCAAGACTTGAATAACGAGCACTAACAAAAGCATCACGCGGGTCGTCCCGTTCGCACAAAACTGCAAGTCCTAATTTTTCAGGAAAAGATACTGTGATATCTTTCATCGAATGAACAGCTATATCCGCGCGATGATCAAGTAATGCACATTCCAGTTCTTTGACAAATAATCCTTTATCTCTAACTTTTGCCAATGGCGTGTCGAATACCATATCACCGTGAGTCACCATCGATACCAATTCCACCTGCAGATACGGATGATGGTGCAATAATTGATCTCGTACATAATGCGCTTGCCACAAAGCAAGCGGGCTTTGTCGAGTGGCGATTCTCAAAAGATTGTGGTACATAATTATTACCGATTTTATCATTCCTTTAGCATAATAACACTGATAACCACAACTATCAGTTTTTAGCCCTCGGTAAGCTGGTAGGGATGGGAAAAGGAATCACCTGTCGCAATAAGAAAAGTGCTGCACTCAAGAATAGTTTAACTTTCTTTACGGTCAATCAGCAAGGTGTTAAATTGATCATGTTTCCAACATTTCCTCTATATCACCGGTCGGGTGGAAATACGAATTTTCAAACACCGGAATAATCAGGCGAGACGTCTTGTACTTCTATATCGAGACACTGAAACAGAGACTGGATACAATCAACCAACTTCGGGTTGATCGGGCTTTAGCGGCCATGGAGCCGGACTTTCAGCACGTATACAATTTATTACCAACTCTATTACATTTTCACCATCCTATGCTTCCTGGCTATATAGAGGGTAATGTGCCCAACGGCATATGCTTGTACACTCCTGATGAAACTCAACGCACCTGGTTAAATGAAATAGGCCATCAAGCTGACACGTCGAACGTAGCACCCTATAATAGCGAACAACCAATTATCGGCGTCTACTCTATGGGCAGCACATCATCTATTGGTCAGAACACCAACTCAGATTTGGATATCTGGGTCTGCCATCAATCCTGGCTTAACAACGAAGAACGCGCCCAATTGCAGCAAAAATGCGCACTAATTGAGCAGTGGGCGATCCATAAAGGGGTTGACGTTAACTTTTTTCTTATTGACGAAAATCGTTTTCGCCATAATGAAAGCGGTAATCTGGACGACGAGAATTGCGGTTCCACACAGCATATCCTACTGTTAGATGAATTTTATCGCACTGCGGTACGCATGGGTGGCAAGCGTATTTTATGGCACATGGTGCCGGAAGAGGAAGAATCGCATTATGATGAGTATGTGTTATCACTTTATGCATGCGGTGTGTTGACGCCCAACGAATGGCTGGATTTAGGCGGCCTAGGTACCCTATCAGCCGAAGAGTATTTCGGCGCTAGCTTATGGCAATTGTATAAAAGCATCGATTCGCCGTACAAGGCAGTACTAAAAACATTACTGCTGGAGGTTTACTCCTGGGAATATCCGCATACTAAACTGCTAGCAACGCATATCAAGCAACGGTTGCATAACGGCGAAATTGTATCATACAGTTTGGACCCTTACTGTATGATGCTAGAGCGGGTAACCTATTACCTCACTCAGATTAACGATATGACGCGCCTCGATATGGTACGCCGTTGTTTTTATTTAAAAGTATGCGAAAAACTCTCACAAAGTCAAACAAATACCGCATGGCGGCAAGATATTCTCACTAAACTGGTGAAAGCGTGGGGCTGGGACGAAGAACGACGGCGCATATTGGATAACCGCGCCAATTGGAAGGTAGGTCAGGTACGCGAAGCCCATAACGAACTGCTGAATGCTATGATGCATAGTTACAGTAATCTTATTCGGTTTGCACGCCGCAATAACCTGAGCGTCAGCGCCAGTCCGCAAGATATCGGTGTGCTAACCCGCAAGCTATACGCGGCTTTTGAAAAGCTACCAGGCAAGGTAACTCTGCTCAATACGCAAATTTCGCCCGACCTGTCGGAGAAAAATTTAACCTTTATTCATGTTCCCCAAGGACGCGCTAACCGCACTGGCTGGTATCTTTATAATCAATCACCGTCTATGGAATCTATTATCAGCCATCAGCCGTTGGAGTATAATCACTATCTTAACAAGTTGGTGGCATGGGCATGGTTTAATGGATTATTAACCCTGGATACTCAGGTACATATCAAAGGCAGCGATATTTGCAATATTGCCAAACTGAACGAACTCATTGCCGATATCGCCCGCCATTTCCCGCTGCGGATGGCGGCACCAACACAAAAAGCGCTCTATAGCCCATGCGAAATCCGTCATTTGGCTATTATCGTCAATTTGGAGCATGATTCCACCATGGTATTCCGTAATCAGGTGATGCATTTCGATTTCTGTAAATTAGATGTCTTTAGCTTTAGCTTCGACCAACAGCTCCAGTGTTTGGTTAGCAGTATTGATCTGCTTTATCGTAACTCATGGAATGAAGTACGTACACTGCATTTCAGCGGCGAACAGGCGGTGCTAGAAGCTTTGAAAACTATTCTCGGTAAAATGCATCAAGACGCCACCCCTCCGGATACGGTAGAAGTGTTCTGTTATAGCAAGCATCTACGGGGGCTTATCCGTACCCGAATGCAGCAGCTCGTTTTTGAATGCATCGAACTGCGGCTTTCCAACACCAAACAGGATCCAGGCAGATTCAAAGCCGTGCACGTTGCCGGCCAAACTTGGGGCCTTTTTTTTGAGCGTCTGAGTGTCTCGGTGCAAAAGTTGGAAAATCCGGTAGAATTCTACGGCACTATCTCCAACAACAAGTTGCACGGCTTATCTATCCAGATGGAAAAAGAACAGGTACATCTACCGACGGTCGTAGATGGTTTTGCTAGCGAAGATATTATTCAGTTTTTTTTTGAAGACACTACTGATGATCGCGGTTTTAATATCTATATTCTTGATGAAACCAATAGGGTCAAGACTTACCATCACTGTGAAGGTAGCAAAGAGGAGTTGGTGCGCAACGTCAGCTGCTTTTATTCCTCCTCCTTACATAACCGGTTCACCAATAGCTCCAGCTTTATTAACTTCAATCTTCCGCAATTCTACCAAATAGTGAAACTGGACGACCGCATTCAGGTCGTGCCATTCCGTAATAGCATGCTCTCCCATTTGTGCCTCCAGCCGTTCAAAAATAGCGCTCTGCAGGTGCTGCAAAAGGCACACAGCAGCTAATTCTCTAACTAATAAGTCTCTGCTGAGTCCGTTATCCAGTCCCGTGAGAGCTGTTTCACTACTGACGATTTGTTGCTTTCACAGGCCAACTGCAATGATAAAAAGCTAAGATGGGTATCTTAATAGATTATGCGCAAAATAAAAACCGAATTACATCATGGGATGATGGGGGTGATGCTATTTGGTCTTTACGGCTGCAATCTAAAGGAGCTCTTTATTTTCCGTCGACAGATAAAAAATACTGATAAACATCAAATAACGACTACGAAATTCTCAACCCAAATATCGATGGCAAACTTTAAGCTAAGATCCACACAGTAACAAATACCCACCATCAAAACCGAATAACCGTAACTGCGACGCAGTCAATTCCCTCCAGCAGACGCGCTGTTAGTTACTCAACGGAGTAAGATATGAAGTTCTCCAAAATGCATGCTTTGGGTAACGACTTTATGGTCCTGGATACCGTGACACAAAATGTTTATTTTTACCCAAGATGATCCGTCTGCCTATCGGACCGACATTGCGAGGTGGGATTTGATCAATTGTTGATGGTAGAGCCATCATATGATCCGTAGCTAGATTTTCATTATCGCATTTTTAACGCTGATGGTAACGAAGTCGCCCAATGCGGTAATGGCACTAGCTGCTTCGCCCGCTTTATACGCATAAAAAACTTGACCAATAAACACAACACATACATGCAATCACCCAAAACGAATGCATACTGCTTGCCATCACAGATGATGACCGAGTATGCGTGAATATGTGGGCAAGTCAGTTTTCGATCCACGCCTGGTGCCGTTTAGCAATTGCCAGGCGAAGAAGACCCTCACTGCGTAATTTCGGTCGCAGGTGTGGAGAACCGCGCACAGCAACCCTAGGTCCGATAGTGAAAAACCATGAGTGCTTTCCGGAATAAGCAAATATCTATTTATGCAGGTCGTTAACCTTGGGCATATACAACTACGAGTTTATGAGCACGGCACAGGTGACACACAAGCCTGCGGTAACGGCGATTGTGCCGCAATAGAAGTATAAGAATACATCAGGCCTTGCTAGCCGAACAAGTGCAAGTGGATCTACCTAGCAGTCGACTGTCAATAAGCTGGCGGAGAATGAGCTGATCCTCTCTATTACCGTATCAGCCACACATATTTATGACTAATTTATCCATCTATGAAAAGCAAGTCAATGAATAAGCAAGCTGCCTTATAGTCTTGATAACCATAAGGTAATAAACTATCTGCAACACCAAAAATTTTTTAATTTAGAGTCGTAATAACACCACCAGCAAGCATGCGTGTATAGTCTGAGTATTATCCTGAATCTAACTCCGTGTTTGTAGATAAAATATACATGGCGCCTATTGCACCTATCTATCTAGGACTATTGCGTAGCTCCTTCAAGCCGCTACGCATTCAAATATTACTTTTAGTGCGGAATATAGCGCACCTGATGGTGTCTATCGCCGTGTCGATCTTACAGGAAACTTAGCATCCTGATGTTTATCAGTCGTGATAGCATTTTTAGGACAACATGGAAAGCGTCCTATAACAGAATTGGCCACAAGTTACCAGGCCAGAAAGGTGAATAAAATCAAGCATGCCTACACCGAGACTCCGCAGGAATCTCTTCCTGAAGATCTACACGTGGAACGGAAACAGAGCGCCAAATCCCGAGTACAATTACAAACAGGCAAAAAGTAAATAAGTTATATTCGATTACTGACCACACACAGATAAGGCTAATCTTTCCAGATTGAAGTGATATACATTATAGTACAGCCTACCTTGATAGACGCCACCGCTCTATTAACTAACTAACGACGGCACTATATTTTTACTCAAGAAGATAAAGCTGTCCTAATTACCAACAGCAAAAAGTGCATTTCAAACCGAAATGTATAAAACGCTTCTCTGAATAGAACATCAAAACAAGAGGCTTGATAGCTATATTCGTTTTCGTAATCTGCATTATTTCTTTAGTCACCCATATACTGAAACTTAAAAATAATATAAACGCAACACAAAAACTGATCAACCATGCCAACTCTAACTTTAATTCAAATTTATAGCCATCTATATTTTAACACCTAGTATCAGTTATAGATGGAGATCGTTGAATAAATATAATCATCAAAAAGCTATTTAAGGTTATTCAACATACTTGTTTGATGACAAATATACTTAAGGTTAATAATTTTATTCAATGCACCTATACCATAGCTAGGTTTCCACCTTACCTGAGCATTATAATCTCGCAATAGCTTTATTGAATAAATTATCAAGAAAAAAGTTTAAAATTACTCATTGGACGAAAACAAAGCAATACCATCATTAAACACTGATCACTAACGTTTTGGTTAGTACCTTAACTATAGCTGCTAGATATAATAAAATAAAACTGATTAAAAAGATAACAAATACGCTATTCGTAGATAGATATCACAACAATCTTGATGTATAAAACAAAAATTATATCTGAATTATAAACATTAAAAAATTTTACAAAATTTTCAGTTAATGAATGTTTTCTCTATGTGTTCTAACTACACATGCATAAGTAAACAAACTAAAAATTAATGTCATATAAAATTGACATATATCGAACATTGCTCATATTGCTATAGATACAACTAAGATGAAGATTTTAGTGAAGGTGAATGGACAATCAAAATACACAATCAATAAACAACGCTGACGCAAGAGATATCCACTGAATTACGACAAATGAAAGCTCTCACATCTTACCGAGTCATTTAATGGATACCAAAGGGCAACCTAGACATATGCAGCAAACATGCTAAAAAACTAAAATCCAATAAAAAAAAGATCATGATAATACCTATCTAACCACAATGCTCTAATGGCTAAAAAGATCAGATGGCTGGCCCAACATCTAAAACCCACTACGGGATAACAAGATTTTAAGATATCATTACCACCAAAAGACTATATAGCCTGACGTTTTAACACATCTATTTCATCATCCACCAGTGCAGTCGCATATCTATATCGTTGACGCTTAACAGAATATCGATCATTTGAATTTTAAGCAGTTACGAACACATTAGTAATCTTTATTTAGAATCCACCGATGCTTGGAAGGTTTTAACATACGTCAACGTCGGCATCTTTCATTTCAACTTCAATGATATCCAGACCTTTATCCTGGTAGACTCACACTCAAACGCATAACTAAAAATTCCATCGGTTTTGTATTCACCTAGACCAATATATAATTTAGCTTACCAACCTGGTTAATTTTCTTGAATAATTGAGTCGGCAAAGTTACGCTGCATCATATTAAGTAATATGTACTAAGAAGAACCATAGTGCTTCATAATGATTTTTGTAAAATTCTTCCTTTACGAAAATCGTCAATGCGAATTTTATGATATTTACTAGTTTACTATTCAGCACTTTTTTAATTATATCGGTAGCAACCGTAATATTTATTTAACATCCCAGATCTTGAGCAGTTTTATATAAAACTTGTATTTTGTTACTTTAAAAATTACAGTATTTAGGTTAACGATAAAAGAGCTCTTGACTTTTTACTTTAAATTAGCAGTTATTACAAGGATCGTTAAAAGCATCGTTTAGTGATAGTAATACTTAATTTTAACTGATTATCTTATTCAATGCACATGACATCAACAGACTTACCTACACCTAGTCAACAGAATCAGCCGAATAGCCATTTTATTCGCAGCATGGCTATTCTCCCACCTACATTATATTAATGCTAACCAGACTTTTATTTCCAGTTTTAATTAATTTATTGCAAAACTTTGATGATGCCTAATGTTTCAACTAGCAACCAAAAGTACCATATTAATCTCTTGATATATTTACTACATATGACGTAAACTTTTTTGCCCTTTTCTTGATGATACAGGTAAAATCTGGATAATATAAACTTGATCTTTTTTTGGAGCAATTTTATTTCTCATATACCAAGCAGAAATTAAGATATTCAACCATAAGATCAGTCATCCACGTTTGATGAAAGCTTTGTTATCACTAAGATCTTAGTTATTTTAAACTTTTCACTTACCATTTATAGAAATTTTCTGAAAATGGATGTCTATCTTTCATTTTTAAAAATTAGATTTATTTAATAAAGCCATGCTGATTTTATCTTCGGCGGCTTTCTTGCTTTCAACCCCACAAGCCCACTGGGTAGCAAGTAAAATTTAACGCAACTTTCAACCTTAGCTCTGCTACTACCACAGAAAAATAGTTTTACATGCATGGTTTATCTTATTTTATATACCTCTCAACCAGCACAGTATTACCTTTCTACTAACCAGTTTTATCTGGAAGTAAAATAAAATACGTTTAAAGATCAATTATCGCATACTGGACCTCTATTATACATACAACTACTCTATTATACATACAACTACAACTACTCTATTATACATACAACTAATCAATACCTTATTTTTGTGCCGCTATTTTCCTGCAATGGAAATCTAACAGGCAACATAAGTGACCAATCGATGTAATGAAAGTTGCATCCGTATTTACAAATACGGCCCTATTATTGTGCCTGAACTGCGGTGCCCATTTTAATCTTCGCTTCGCTGCGAAGATTATCTAGCAGCACATCAAAAATAATCCGAGTCATAGACTGACGCAACTGGTTAATGAAAATTGTGCGCTGCTGTGTATCAAGCGGACGTGGCTTTATCTTCTCCAATGCAACCACAACGATATTACCCTGACCATTACTAGCAATACCGTAACTAGCTTTATCTTGCGGCGGCGGTAGACTAAAAATAACCCGCACCAACGGATCGTCTTGGTTGGTGGAATCGAAGCGCTGCAGCGCGCTAAAATTCAAGCCAGCAGGTTTTAACGCTCTATCATCTTTGCCTTGTTTTAGCACTATCAGCGCTTTTTGGGCTTCAATACGGGCCTGATCATGCGCTTTTTGGCGCTTAACTTCCTGCTCCACCTGTTCATGAACCTCAGTGAGTTGTTTAACTCTTTCTGGCTTGTGATCAGTCACACGAATAATAAAAGCACGATTTCCATCGATGGAAATTACATCTGAGTTCCTGCCTGGCACGCCGTTACTGCCCAGCAACGAACCGTCAAACAATACCTGTTTAACTGCGTAAAAATTCAGCTCAGCCGTCATTTCATCACGGCTAAACCAGTCGGTCTGTTTCGCCTTTACACCAGCAACAGTTTCCACCGATACCAAAGTTTTATTGTCGTTACTGGCCGCATCACTTACTTTTTGCTGTAAAGCATAAAAAGCGTCCATCGTTTTTTCCTGCTTTACTTTGGCCATAATATCGTCACGAACTACAGAATTCAATGCTTTAACCCGAGCCGGCTGAATATCGTCCAGGCGAATGATCAAGAAGCCTACCGAAGATTGAATAACCCTCGACAACTGACCATTGTAGCTTAAATTTGCTTGTTTTAGCTCCTCAATAGTATTAATATCACTTACCCAACCGATATCACCGCCATTTTTCGCTGAAATTACATCGCTGGATTTAGACTTTGCCAATGCAGCGAAGTCACTTCCTTGCTGAAGATACTGCAACAAAGCCTGAGCCTCAGTCTTAGTTCTGCTCTGAATGATGCTATAGTGTTTACGTGCTGGCACTATGAATTGATCCGAGTGCTGATCATACCACGCCTGAATTTCCTGTTCATCGACGGTAATTTTTGCCTTCATCGCTGCTGAATCTATTAAAATATAGCTCACTTTGAACATTTCCGGCGATATATACTTATTTTTATGGCTATAATAATTCTCCTGAATCTCGTCATTACTAGCAGTCTGTTTGGTCGCTAGCCATGATATATCAAAAATAGCAAGACGAGCTTCGCGTATCTGGATCGCAACCGCAAGCAGATGATCAATTTCCGCAGGCAGCAGAAAGCTGCTGCCGACAATGCCCTTAATTAACTGCTGAGAGCGCATTTTTTTGCGCATCAGCAAAACATATTGATCCAACGTCAACCCCATATTGCCGATAAAAGCACGGAATTTATTATTATCAAATTTATTTTCCGTACGAAAAGCTGGAATCGCAAAAATTGTTTGTTTGATTTGATCATCACCGATAACCAACCCCAAGGTGTTCGCATACTGATCTAATAGGACTTCATCAATCAACTGAGATAGCACCTGCTGGCAGATTTCATGCATATAACTTTCATTATCGGCCAGTTGGAAAAATTGTTCTCCCATGGATTCCTGCTGGCGATGGCGTTCGTTCTGAACTGCCTGTTCCAACTGTGCACGACTGATTTGCTGACCATTGACTTTCACGGCGTAATCGCCACTGTCGCCCATCATATAGTTGCCTATTCCGGTCAATACGAATGAAACAACAACAAGCCCAAAAATTATTTTGAACACGATATGCTTGGCGGCTGCCTGTAAATTGTTCATCATGGTGTAACAACACTCCGCTATAAAATGAATGATAACTTCTACGCCAACGCCTCCTATAATGTAGCTCCCCAGATCAAATGGCGCAATAAAGCTATTTTTATTACAGCAATATCCTTACTCTGCTAACAAAATAAGGAATATAAAGCGCATCATCAATATGCGCTTTATATTTTACTATATCTGTCTGTCCGAACTAATAGCAAATAAGAATATTGAGCTCATACAAGAACGCGAAAACTATTAATCACTATTATCTTTAAAAACTACTAAAAAAATATGATAGCAGAAAATATGCGATTCATTCTACTGATTTATAAACTACAGCAGTACTGAAGAATAATTTGCACACTACCAGCACGGCATCATCAATTGCATTTACTCCGTGACCGAGCCAGTAATTGCATCCAGCACACCACCATCTCGTCTGCTGATTTAAAAATATCGGTACCTAAGATAATTTTATTAATCAGTTATTAAACCATTCGCCATGGTCATAAACTATAATCATTTTATTCGTACATGGTTATTTTAAGAAATACTAGAGATCTGCTTTTTGTATTTCTATCAACCATCATGATTAATGTCAGCAATTGCTTTTTAATTAAACATGATTGCTACAAATAGTCCAAATAAGTGCTTCTACATTAAGGTTGTTTTGGGCTGTAAAATTTTTTATTAATTGAAAAGCTAGAAAATAGCTATATCACTAACAAAATAGTTATTCAAAAAAAATTTTACAGCCCAAAACAACCTTTAAGAAAAGGAAAAACACATAGACGCTGATATTTATTTAAACAGCATCAAAAAATATCTTCTTTGCATAATATACGTACCTACCAGTTAGCTATTTTGGTACCTCGCAATCTACACGATTACTCAAATTAAATGCCTTTCGTGTCTGCTGTCTTGCTAATTAAAGTTACCACTTTAAAACTTTAATACTTAAGCACAAGATCATTCTATAAATCATGCTCGAACGCGGCACCACTCATTAGTCCATTCGTCGCTGCTAATTTGAGAAAGACCAACATGTATACCTTACATCATATTATGAATAACTGATTTGTTCTGTCAAAGTATTTCAACAGCACTCTATACTCACCATAAATATCCCCATAGATAAAAAGAGCAATGCTAACATTCATAAGTGAAATAATTCTCTAAATAATATTAAGAAACACTATTCCAGCACCTACTACACCATTTTCTGCTACCTGCTGACCACGATGAAGCATATTGATGATGCCATACTGGCCGTTAAAACTGCCTGAATTAATAAGATCTATTTACACCTGCTCGATCTTTATCACTAACCTTATAACCATTAACGCTTTGGGAAGAAATGACCTTAACCAAACTTTATCTACTAGACTAATATCATCGACTAGAATAACAGAAAATCTAGAACATCAAATATTAAAAGATAATATTAAAAATACCTATATAGCAAAATCGCATTTATAATTCAAAGTTTTCTACTTATTTTATACACCAAAACTCTATATTTAGTATCCCACTATAGTTTATAGTATAAATGACTACTAGATCTTGCCTACTCTAACATCAGCTACACCACTGCAGCTTTAATGATAAATTATATATACTGATTTTAAATAAAAAAGACTAGATGATCCTCATACCTTATATATAAATTTTTATGTTTGCATAATGTCTAACTTTAATAAATTACAACCAATAGCTATCCACACTTATTTTGGTTATACAGTATAACATTGCTTAAAAAGATATACCTTAACAATATTAATATTAAGCAAAACTTTTAGTTTTCCAAAAAGAAGGATTTACCTATTTTATCGCAATTCATATCAATTTCAAAATTGTAAAAAATTTTTCAACAACGAACACATCTTAATATAAAGCTAATTATATATAGATATTTTTCCTTTTCCATTGAACCATGACTGGAGCCTTAATTAACAGTCTAAGTTATTTCATCTAGTTCACAACGAATCTTAATATCCAGACACCTACATTCTTCATTGCAGTTTGCATTGAATTGCATAATTAGCAACCCAGGATAAATTTCTAAATAACAAACTTTCTAAATAATTTTTAGAGAAAATTAAATATCTCCCGGTTTGATTGACCTTTTACTTCCAACCATTAAGTCATCTGCTAATTTTAACATAGTTTATTTACTATATCGCTTTAGTTTAATTTTAATTGACTAATTACTAAATATCGGATCTATAATTTATAATTGATATTCAATTATTAAAAATACTTGTATACGTATTAATTTTTAAGAATATAAGTTACTACAATCCTTTATCCAAAAAGTACATAATCGCACCTTAAGGTATTACCACTGTTTTGTACGTACAAAATTTTTAAAAACTAAAAATTATAGCTACTCAGCATAAGGATGAAAAACTAAATATAATTAGTAGGCCTGAGTGGATTTGAACCACCGACCTCACCCTTATCAGGGGTGCGCTCTAACCAACTGAGCTACAGGCCTATAAAATTTTTCTTGCTTATTATAGTTATCAAACAATTTATATAACACATCCTTTTTAAGGAATCTTTTTAGTTTTTGACCGAATCGCTAAAGGATGGAATACTGCTCTTGTTTCAAGACTTAATCTACAACAGCAATATTGTAGAACTTCCAAAAGCACCGTCAACTTAAAAAAACCATAAATCATTTTAAATACTATGGGTATCTAACCTGAACTTAAATAAAGATTACCGAACATATGATTCACTTCTGCTATTTTGATCATCCTATCAAAATAGATAGAGGAACTGCCTTACCTTGGTTATTTGACCTTTCTAATGCTAATTAAAAATGTTACATAAATGTCAAAAGAACATAAATTTATACCTTTTAAACATATCTCTTTCCATATTAACACATTCCTAAATATTACTCACCTAAACGCCACTAAATCCAAACCATAATCACACTCTA
Source organism: Sodalis sp. Ffu (assembly GCA_024748595.1). Lineage (GTDB taxonomy): Bacteria > Pseudomonadota > Gammaproteobacteria > Enterobacterales > Enterobacteriaceae > FFU. Next base: position 1,025,754 of record CP072944.1, read on the forward strand.
TTAAAAAACTTTACACTAACAGTATAAAATTATTATTAACCACTATTAAAATTGGTATTTATATATTGATAGACTGTGTTAAATAAAGCTAACTATAGCGGATACTTTTATAATGATTTATTCGATGACTGACATAATTGTTTAATTTAATTTTATAACGTCATTAATCCATTGTACATCTCATTATCGTTGATTCTATGCTAGTAAGCACCAAAAGATGAAGTATCATACCCAGAATATCAGCAAACTATATTTGATAAATATTCCAACTAATTATTTTATTAAAAATAAAATAATTATGCCAATATACTTATCCTCATCATATATTCATACAGATTGTCTGATAAATTGTTAAAGAACATACAAAAAATAATGTATACCAGCTAACTATGTATAATTACGCTCTTTCTTTGAAGAGTCAAGCTTTATATGCGCTTAAAGTGAATAACCACAGACGCCTTCAAATACAGTAACCTTAAGCTCTACTTAGTAAGTATCCCAGTTAATTAGCAACGATAAATAGAAATTATTGAATCAATCTAATCGTAAACGATCCTTCATTATCCTTAATGTAAAGCTTCCTCACACCACTCGTCTAGTGATAAGTATATCTAGAGTAAATTGAATATTTCTTAAATAATGAAAAGAAGATCAAAACCTTTCCGAAAATCTCTCAATAACAAAAAGTTTAAAATGACCAATTAAGAGAGCTATGATAACGTCATCACCAAACTCGGATCACTGACATCATAGTTAGTATCTTAACTATTACTGATTGATATAATAGATAAAATTTTAAAAAAAAGCAGAGCAAGTACGTTACTTAGCAAGATCCTCAATAAAATTAAAATAAATTTCTCTCCTAATGCTGCAAACATTACAAAATTTTATAGATGCAATTATTAATAAATATTCCTTTACATTCCTTGAATTGCATTTATATAAAAACTGGATAAAAACGTTAATATCATAATAAAATCAATTCGAAGGAACATTATTATATTGTTATTCTCACTACTGGACTAAAGATTTTTAATAAAAGTACATAAAAAATAAGATACATATCCAAAAAAGACCAGCAGACGATACTAAGCACCACAACATGAATATACTTTTCTTACAGTCTAATTTAATAGAAAACAATGATCAATGGAAATAAAAAGTCAGTTACCATTATCTCCCCAATAGAGAAAGATATATCGCAAATAAAAAAGTGATATGGCTGATTCCTACCATTATGTTATTATGGTATCCAGATAAGAAAATCATAGCTATAGGACAGACCTTAATAAAAATTTAACTAAATATACTTACCATCAGATAAATAGCTTAAGCAATCTTTAAATTTAAACAACAGACTCAAAGACGACTAAATGTATTATTAAAATGCTCATTCCACATTTTGAATCTGCTCACGCATTTGTTCAATCAACACTTTCAGCTCAATAGATGACGCCGTCACGCTTGCGTTAACTGATTTTGAAGCTATGGTGTTCGACTCCCGGTTAAATTCTTGCATCATAAAATCTAAACGACGGCCGACAGCCTCTTTTTTAGTTAAAATATTAAAAGTTTCTCTTACATGGACTTCAAGCCGATCAAGTTCTTCTGCGATATCCACCCGTTGAGCCAACATCACCAGCTCCTGCTCCAGACGATTTGTATCCAACTGAACCTGAGCTTCTTCCAGTTTGCTTAAAATTCTTTTTCGCTGCCAAACAATAACCATCGGCATTTGCTGACGAATATTGGCTACTTCAGCGATAACACCGAACAAACGCTGCTCTATCATCTCTTTCAGAGCAATGCCTTCGGTCTCACGGGTCCGAATAAAATCATCCAAAGTAATGTCAAAAGCAACCAACAATTCCGCGCTAATAGCATCTAGATCCTGCTCTGCAACCTCCATTATCCCAGGCCAGCGCAAAATGGCCAGCGGATCAATTTCACCTTCACCACTTTGCATTTTGATCCACTGGGCAGCTACTACTAACTGTTGAGCTAACTTTTCATTGAGAATAAATGCACCTTGCGAAATAGCATTGAAATTAAAACGCAGGTTGCATTCTACTTTACCCCGTGTAAGGCAAGCGCAAATTCGCTCCCGGATCACAGATTCCAAACTACGAAATTGTTCCGGCAGGCGGATATAAGTTTCTAAATAGCGTTGATTTACAGAGCGTAATTCCCAAGAGGCAGTACCCCAAATGCACTTAATTTCATGCCGAGCGAAGGCTGTCATACTACGAATCATAAAATTACCCAAATTTTAGCGACTACAGCGATTATACACTCGCAAAAACAAGCAAAATAGGCATTAAGAACTAAAATCCGTATAATGACGCAGCCCTACTATACCATTGACTTGCAATCCCGGAGATCCCTATGCGCCAAGCAGGCAGAAGCGTACAGCAAATGCGCCCAGTAACAATTACCCGCCATTTTAATAAACATGCGGAAGGTTCAGTATTCATTGAATTTGGTAAAACCAAGGTGCTGTGTACTGCCACCGTGGAAGAAGGAATGCCACGTTTTCTTAAGGGGAAACGCCAAGGTTGGATTACTGCTGAATATGGTATGCTACCACGTGCCACCCACTATCGAAATTACCGCGAAGCGGCAAAAGGTAAGCAAAGTGGACGCACCCTAGAAATTCAACGACTAATCTCTCGATCACTACGCGCAGCAGTAGATTTGACAAAACTAGGCGAATATACCATTACCCTTGATTGTGATGTGTTACAAGCAGATGGAGGTACCAGAACCGCTTCTATTACCGGTGCCTGCATTGCATTGGCTGACGCACTGAATTATATGCAAAAGAAAGGACAACTAAAAAGCAATCCGATGAAAGGTTTCGTAGCGGCAATTTCAGTCGGCATTGTAGCCGGCGAAGCGATGTGCGATCTGGAATATGTAGAGGATGCCGCTGCAGAAACGGATATGAATGTAGTAATGATGGAAGATGGCCGCATGATTGAAGTACAGGGCACAGCCGAAGGCGAACCTTTTAGCCAGCAGGAGATGATAAAGTTGCTGGAGCTAGCCCGTAGAGGTATCAATAATTTAATTCAAGCGCAGAAAGCCTCTCTGTCCAACGAATAAATTTCCGATATAGATCAACTAACGTACCACAATAACAAAAGCAAGCGAGTTTTTCATTGCACCTGCTTATACTCTGTTGGCCGCTTCGCATTACCATGAGACAATCCTAACCTTTAATTTTAGAGCTCTATAGAATTAGAATTAAGAGCTCTGTTGAATAAATTAAAAATTTTTAATTACTAATTGGAATAACTACACAACCACCTTCATCAATAAATAGGGCAAAACATTAATGCTATAATAAAATTATAACATTTCAAGACATTGCTCATATTATTGGCAATAAAACTCTTGGTAAATATGAATGGAAGGTAAAAATCACAATCAAAAAAAGCACCCTATCTGAATGTCGATAACCACAAAACGTCAACTTTAACATTTTACGAACACAAACGACCTGTCGACTATTGCAGCAAAAAAAATTAAGACCGCTAGAAATAAAACTTGGTTATCATCAACGCCCTCTAGCAAAAACGGCCATATCTCGAATAAAACAACCATTCAATAAACGCCCGATATTACGAGATACAAATGATAATGCCCAGCTAGGAAAACTATACCCATACCTGCTTTGAATAAAGAACTTCGAAATTATCTATTACCAAGAAAAAACTTAAATAACCTTTTAATAAAGGACTGTCAATGACGGAGAAAACTCATCGAAAGCCTTGCGTTAATACACATACACATACAAACTGTGTTAATCATATTTGCCAGCGTCTGCGAGAAAAACTATGATGTCACATCATGAATGATAAATTCACTATTTTAAGGATTCTTACAAAAATCTACGCTATAAATAGACAAAAGCTGTACCTGACTTGCATAAAAATCACTAGTAGGACCATGCTAAATTTAAGTATCCTAATACTTTTTCAACAACCTACTCCCACTCAATAGTAGCAGGCGGCTTACCAGAAATATCATACATTACACGGGAAATGCCATCGATTTCATTGATTATACGATTGGAAACACGGTCCAAGAACTCATAAGGTAGCTTTGCCCAATTTGCAGTCATAAAATCTATGGTCTCTACTGCGCGTAGTGAAATTACCCATCCATACTTACGACCATCGCCCATAACTCCTACCGAACGTACCGGCAAAAAAACGGTAAAAGCCTGACTAACTTTATTATACAGATCCGCTTTGTGCAATTCTTCAATAAAGATCGCATCTGCACGGCGCAATAAATGACAATATTCTTTCTTCACTTCCCCAAGTATCCGCACGCCCAAACCAGGGCCTGGGAACGGATGACGGTGCAGCATATCGTAAGGCAAACCCAACGTCAAACCAATCTTGCGCACCTCATCCTTAAAAAGCTCTTTTAGTGGTTCCACCAACCCCATTTTCATTTTTTTTGGCAGCCCACCAACGTTATGATGAGATTTAATGACATGCACCTTGTCGGTAACCGAAACGGCGGATTCGATCACATCCGAGTAAATAGTGCCCTGCGCCAACCATTTTACGTCGATCAAACTCAACGTAAGCTCATCAAAAACTTCTACAAACATCCTACCAATCATTTTCCTTTTTGCTTCCGGTTCTTCGATCCCGGATAACGCATTAAGAAAACGCTCTTCTGCCGGAACATGAATAATGTTTAGACCATAGTGTTCACCAAACATTTTCATTACTTGATTAGCTTCGTTAAAACGCAACAAACCGTTATCAACAAACACACATGTTAGACGTTTGCCGATAGCACGATGCAACAGCATCGCAGTAACTGAAGAGTCAACACCTCCAGACAAACCAAGAATCACCTGATCATCACCTACCTGCTGACGAATACGGGCAACCACATCCTCGACAATTTTAACCGGAGTCCATAAAGACTTGCAGCGGCAAATATCCAGGACAAAGCGTTTTAACATACGTTGTCCTTGGCGGGTATGGGTGACTTCCGGATGAAATTGTACCCCATAAAAACGGCGCTCTTCGTCAGCAATAATGGCAAAAGGGCAAGTTTCAGTACTGGCAATGGTAACAAAATTCTCAGGAAGAATAGTGACTTTATCACCATGGCTCATCCATACATCAAGAAACGCTTTACCCTGAACGCCAATTTGATCCTGAATATTGCGCACCAGCAAACTATCAGTAAGCACTTCCACCTGCGCATAGCCAAATTCACGTTGCAAGGAGCATTGCACCTTTCCACCAAGCTGTATCGCCATGATTTGCATGCCATAGCAGATGCCCAGCACCGGCACGCCTGCATGAAAGATATATTCCGGCACACGGGGGCTATTGAGTGCTATGGCACTTTCCGGCCCACCAGAAAGAATGATACCGTTGGGATTAAATCCTCTAATATGTATTTCGGTTACATCCCAAGCCCAAAGTTCGCAATAAACCCCGGCCTCACGCACCCTACGCGCTACCAGTTTAGTATATTGCGAACCAAAATCTAAAATCAAAATGCGATGTTTATAAATATTTTTTGTCATTGATAGCATATTTCAGAAAACACTTAAAAAGTACCTAATTACGCACTTTAATAGCTACGCTAGCAAACACTAAAAGATCGTATTCGCAAGAATGCATACTACCAACCAACCCCATATAATTTTAACCCGTACTCAAGTTATATTAACCAACGGGGCAGCTTGCCACACCACAACAAATTGCCTGCTTTCGCCGAGAGTCAGATGCACAATCGCTGCTATCATCAGCTTACTTACCATATTGTAACTCTTCATGAACTACGTACCTGCAATTCAACTTAGTTCCGATGACTATTAGCTGGATACGAATAAAAATTACCTCTCGGTGTTACAATTATCTTACGAGTTACGAGGCAACTAGACTTCAAGAAAACTTCAAGTACAAACACAAAATCTTGCGGACATGCTCCAGAGCAATCTCAAACATGCTTGCCTAAGCACATCAAAATTAATAAAACCAGCGGGATGCTGAACAAATGGGAGAAAGCGTGCATATTGCTCTACTTAATTAAGTTCCTAATTCGTCGCTACTATCCTACTTAAAATAAAGTGACCCCCCTACCTCGCCTCAATTACGGCGAGCTAAAAGCTTAACCAGGACTGTATTGACTCAATCAGAATTGTGGCAAAACCAACACTCGTCTAGTAAATGACAAACTGTCTTGTCTTCAGAGATTCGATGACACCAAGCCTATCACTATGCTCCACCTCTTATGTTGATAGTAGCAAAGCTATTCAACCATCCAAGCATGTATTAATAAAAAAATACATTATACACAACCCCATCGCACTTACCTCAGCAACATAAATTCCCATATCTAGATAAATTTAAATTTTCTCAAATATCCCCATGATGTAAGGCACTATATACTGTGTTTCTTGATAACAGACTAGAAACATCACTAATACTATACTAGATTGCTAAAATAGGATTTTATATGTTAATCATATATCAGCCCAGGCGATAATTCGGAGATTCCTTGGTGATAACAACGTCATGGACATGGCTTTCTTGAATACCAGCACCGCTGATACGAACAAATTCAGTTTTAGTACGAAGATCGTCAATAGTAGCACAACCAGTCAACCCCATACAGGAACGCAGGCCACCCATTTGTTGATAAATGATCTCTTTCAGCAAACCTTTATACGCCACTCGGCCTTCGATCCCTTCCGGCACCAGCTTGTCAGCCGCATTATCGCTCTGGAAATACCGATCAAAGGAACCTTTAGACATCGCGCTCAGTGAACCCATGCCGCGGTAAGATTTGAACGTGCGCCCCTTATAAAATTCCATCTCTCCAGGAGATTCATCTGTACCCGCCAGCAAAGAGCCAACCATAACACAAGCAGCACCAGCGGCGATAGCTTTAGCAATATCACCAGAAAAACGGATACCCCCATCAGCAATAACCGGTATGCCAGTGCCTTCCAGCGCCTCCACTGCGTCGGAAATAGCAGTGATTTGCGGAACACCCACACCAGTCACGATACGTGTGGTACAGATAGATCCAGGACCTATGCCCACTTTCACCGCGCTAACATCAGCGTCTACCAATGCAAGTGCTCCCGAACCCGTAGCAACGTTACCGCCAATAATCGGCAGGTTGGGATACTTAACGCGTATTTCCCGAATACGCTGCAGAACACCTTCTGAGTGTCCATGAGAGGAATCAATGAGCAAAACATCAACCCCAGCGGCGACCAGCGCACTTATGCGCTCGTCATTACCATCTCCAACTCCAACAGCTGCGCCAACGCGCAAACGGCCCTGCTCATCTTTACAGGCATTGGGTTTTTGTTCCGCTTTTTGAAAATCTTTTACTGTAATCATGCCCAACAGATGAAACTGAGAATCCACCACAAGTGCTTTTTCTACACGCTTTTCGTGCATTTTCATCAGTACGATTTCACGAGATTCGCCTTCTTGTACCGTTACGAGACGTTCTTTTGGCGTCATCACTGCAAAAACTGGCAGGCTCAAATCGGTAACAAAACGTACATCTCGGCCGGTAATGATACCCATTAATTCATTTTCATTGTTCACCACCGGATAACCAGCAAAACCGTTACGTGCGGTAAGTTTCTTCACTTCTGATAAAGCAGTATTAGGAATGACACACTGCGGATTGGTCACCATTCCGCTTTCATAACGTTTAACCCGAATAACTTCCTTAGCTTGGCGATCAACAGACATATTTTTATGAATAAAACCCATACCGCCTTCCTGCGCCAAAGCAATCGCCAGACTGGACTCAGTCACCGTATCCATCGCTGCGGATACAATAGGTATATTGAGGCTAATTTTTTGAGTTAACTGTGTTTTGAGGTCAACAGCACTAGGCCTAACCGTAGAATAGGTTGGAAGTAGTAGTACATCATCAAATGTCAAAGCTTCTTTAGCAAAACGTAACATAGCAATATCTCACCAGGGTTAATGTGAAACAGATAAAATATTGCCATGGCAATATACAGAACATAATCAATTGCTTCCAGAACTATTTAAAAAAATTTCTTGCTAACCATTGCACAATAAGTAACATCAGTTGGCTAAAGCATTGAATGGAGTTCAATCTCACTCACATGGATCCCACAATACCCTCCTCCATAATTTTTACCGTCAGCCGCCTGAATAAAACAGTCCGCAAACTGCTGGAAGACAAAATGGGTCAGGTCTGGATTTCCGGTGAGATCTCCAACTTTTCCCAGCCCACATCTGGCCACTGGTACTTTACATTAAAGGATGACCGTGCCCAAGTGCGCTGTGTCATGTTTTGCAACTGTAATCGCCGCACTACCTTTACACCACACAATGGCCAGCAGGTATTGACGCAAGCATCTATTACACTGTATGAACTTCGCGGTGACTATCAGCTGATTGCCGAGAATATGCAACCGACCGGTGATGGTTTTCTGCAACGGCAGTTCGAACATCTCAAGCATCAACTGAGACACGAAGGGCTGTTTGATCAGCAACATAAAAAAACCATACCGAGCCCGGCCAATAAAGTAGGAATTATCACATCTGCCAGCGGGGCGGCTCTGCACGATATCCTACAGGTGCTAAAACGGCGTGATCCCTCACTGCCAGTTGTTATTTACCCCACCGCAGTACAAGGTGCTGACGCACCATGTCAGATTGTGCATGCTATCCAGGTCGCTAATCAGCGAAAAGAATGCGATATATTAATAATAGGACGTGGAGGGGGATCTCTGGAAGATCTTTCCAGCTTTAACGATGAGCGGGTTGCCCGGGCGATTTTTACTAGTCTCCTACCAGTAATTAGCGCCGTTGGCCATGAAGTGGATATAACTATCGCTGATTTCGTGGCCGATCTGCGCGCACCAACTCCATCATCGGCAGCAGAGCTGGTAAGCCGTAATCGATTAGAGATATTACGCCAAATTCAATTGCAGCAACAGCGGCTGGAAATGGCAATAGATTATTTTCTAGCTCAACGTCAGCAAATGTTTAACCTCCTGCTGAATCGCTTGCAGCAGCAGCATCCACAATTGCGTCTTGCACGTCAACAAACCGTGCTTATGACGCTTCATCGTCAGCTGTGCGACTGCCTGCAGACGCAGTTGCGACAAGCACAGCGCAGTCATGAATGGTTGCGCCAAAAGCTGACTCAGCAGATGCCTGCTATACGCATAAGCCGGGCGCAGCAGCTCTTACAAACGCTGATCTTTCAACTAAACCAAAGCATTAACCATCAGCTTAATCAACAACAAAATGCCTTTGTTCAACTCTGCTCTCAGTTGGAAGGCCTGAACCCCCTGAAAACCCTGACGAGAGGATTTAGCGTCACCACTAATCAATTGGGAATAGTAATAAAACATACCCGTCAATTGAATACCGGCGACCAACTTATTACCCATCTGAGAGATGGGTATGTAAAAAGTAAAGTTACGAACATTATCCAATAATAGACCAAGCACCTGTAGTGGGTACAAACCTCAAGCTATAAATATCTACCATCGCTTTGATACTGACCTGATCGCTATAAAACACCAAAAAGCACTGCTACCCCAACACACTGGAAGTCCTTACTGCTATACAATATTTATTCCAACCCATTACTTTAACAGATACTATTAATAATAACACCAACGCTACTAGAAACATACAAAATAAGGAATTCTCTACCTGCGTCAATGCGATACAAACTTTTTACGATCTTGCCGGCACATAGCTTAAGTTTGCGCGGACTGCGCACGACCTTTTCGGCATAAATTTATTATAGCCCTAACCAACAATAGACAAATATTCAGAAATACAGCCAATATCGGACGGCTATGATAACCCCAATTAATCACTAACCACAGTCCCCCAAGTGTAGCTTTCTTTAAATTTCAATATGTTTATACATGCTAACAAGCGTTTCTATATCCATTATATTACTCAAAAAAATAGTCAAGAGAAGATGGACCGCTACATACTGTTAGCTCTATATTGGCTATCCTTCTGATCATATATTCCATATTATTTTTACCAAAGACCTAACAGACCTTTAGTGTCAATAAAATATAAACAAGTAATATCAATACGTGTCTAAATCTTTACCATGCATTAACGTTTTTATCCCGTATTATTAATACAGGTGAAATTCTGGCAAAATAAAAAAACATTCATTAATTAAAAATTAATGTCTATAAGACTATCCTAAGATGACTGTGTTAAGTGAAATTTATTTACCAAATAATAACTATGGCCAGTTATAATAGCGTACTGGACGCTCATTTTTCGAGCGATTTATATAACATATCAAAATAGCAACATGAGCAACCAATCACATTTAAAATTCTTTTTATACCAAATAAAGATGATAATCTTATTAAATATATGTTAATTCATGATTTAATATCATATATTGATCATTAGTGTTTTACTATTCATATAGTAGAATTTAATTAATGATGATTAAATCGATATCAAATAGTATTAACAAACACCAAAGGGCACCAAATTCACGAGAAATTACGTCATTTTTAAAAAGAGATACTGCAGATGAAACAGAATTTTATTACAGCCCTAGACATAACTCACCATGCATCAACCAAACAACAAAAAATTACGAATAATGAACTGGTAGATATCGTGCTGATCGGCGCCGGAGTGATGAGCGCGACACTGGGAGCATATTTGAAAGTACTTGAACCGAACTGGACCGTTCATATGTATGAACGTCTAGAAAAAACAGCGGAAGAAAGCTCCAATGGCTGGAATAATTCCGGCACCGGTCATGCCGCCTTCTGCGAGCTGAATTACACGACACAAAACAAAGATGGTTCAATCGATATTTCTAAAGCAATAGAGATCAACGAATCCTTCGAAGTCTCACGCCAATTTTGGGCATATTTAGTCAAACAAAAAATTCTCAACAATCCGCAGTCCTTTATTAATAATGTACCGCATATGAGCTTCGTATGGGGCGATGATAATATTCGCTTTTTACGTCAACGTTTCAAAGCATTGCAAAGAAGCAGCTTGTTCCGTGGAATGACCTATTCCGAAGATTCGCAACAGATCCAACAGTGGGCACCATTAATTATGAATGGACGCGATTCGTTTCAAAAAATAGCCGTCACCCGTATGGAAATGGGTACCGACGTAAACTTCGGTGAAATGACCCAGCAACTACTAGTCACGCTCCAAAAAAGCCCGTATTTCCATATGCATTTAAAACATAATGTGGTAGATATAAAAAGAAACATTGATAATAGCTGGAGTGTGTGTGTCGCTGACTACAATAACGAAGGCCAGCAGAGAACAGTACGTGCCCGATATGTCTTTATCGGTGGTGGCGGTGCTTCCCTTAAACTTTTGCAGAAATCAGGCATTCCGGAAGTGGATGGCTATGCTGGCTTCCCAGTAGGCGGACAATTCTTACTGGCGACTGACCCTAAGGTGGTCAGCGGCCATTTCGCCAAAGTGTATGGTAGAGCATCGTGCGGAGAGCCACCGATGTCGATGCCCCATATCGATACCCGTATCCTTGACGGCAAACAAATTTTATTGTTTGGCCCATTCGCTACCTTTAGCAGTAAGTTTCTTAAACAGGGATCCCTGCTAGATCTATTCAGTTCACTGACACACCAAAATATATTACCAATGTTACATGTCGGCCTAGATAATTTTTCGTTGATAAAATACCTTATCGGCCAATTGATGATGTCAAAAAAAGATCGTCTTAACGCCCTGCAACAATATTATCCACAGGCTAAACTGAAAGACTGGTCGCTGATCAAAGCTGGGCAACGGGTACAGGTAATTAAAAAAGACAACAAAAAAGGCGGTGTATTACAGTTTGGCACTGAAATGGTTAGCTCTGCTGATGGCACATTATCTGCCTTACTAGGAGCTTCACCAGGCGCCTCAACTGCAGCAACAATAATGCTGGAACTGCTGAATACTATGTTTAAACAACAGGCGAGCAGCCAAGCCTGGCAGCACAAACTAAAAGAGATATTCCCCTCTTACGGTCAAAAGCTCAACGATAATCTAGCGCTAACCAACAAAATGCGCCACTACACCAGTAACGTGCTGGGACTGACCATGTAAAGGTCTTCCCCAAACAAGTCTGTAAGATGACACATGAAAAAACGGCAATAAGCATACCTCCACTCCCATTATCTTTGCCGATAATACCGATCCGCTGAGCGACAACGTGGAGTTGCATAAATAACCAAATAATAAAATTAATAACCGCCAAAAATTGCGCTGGATATTATCTGCTTGAGATAATTATACAGGTAAATTCTGTACGCCATCCAACACCTGCAACAGCATCAAATCACCTCAACGCCACGCATTCACTAACCAACCGAAAATTTTATTGCAAAGATATCCCTGGCATATAAATAAACCATAAACAAGCTATACCCTATGATCATACATCAGCACATTGCTATGTTTTAGCGCAAGCAGAAGCTATCACTAAGCTATAAGTATTGCTCAATATATTATAAGTGCTCTCTTTAAAGTAACCTGATAACTGCGAATAAAACTCTTGAGGCTATTTAGGGTACCAGTAGCACTGATTTGTCCTACATACATGCTAAACAGCAAAGGACAGAGCGCAGCCGATTAACAATGAAGTCATCCATGCAAACGTATTCATCCATAATGGTCTCAGTCCTCATGGAATAATGATACCATCAAAAATACGAAAGCGGGTAGTAACACTTAACGTTGATCATAAATAAACTCATAAACAACAACGAATAATACTCAGGCACCCAACTGTGCCAAGATCTCTATCAGCGCGCAAATAAGGGCATGTGCCAACATCCGACAATCACACTAGTTGAATATATAACGCGGATAAAATGCACACCTCACTAAATCATCCAGCCGATATACTCATCTAGCATAAATTATACCACCAGTTTACCACTGATAAATATGAACAGAATAGCCAACAGTGTAAACACACCTTTCCACACATTAACCAGTCCGAACCTTCATCAGTATCGCAACATAATTAGCACGCTCCCATCACAAAGGGCTAATATCACCTATGACACTAAGCAAACGCAACGGTGCAATACTCAGATAAATGATCAAAATCTACAACAACAGACTAAACAGTTTTATTGTCTGGTGTGCCATATAACACGTTTCTCAGCGACGCATGGCTTACTTAGATATCGGTTACCTGTGGGAGAAGCTATTTAGCTCAGACTTAGAAATATAACGTTGCCACGCTTCCATAGAGCAACATCACCGTGACAATGGACCGACGACAAATACCATGCAGCCATAATTCAACATACTTTGCCGATAGCAACACTAAAAATCCAGTTAATCCACCCAGAAACCAATTTCAACAACCAAAAATCTTGGTAATTGACCAGCGTATTCACCATGTCATAATATTCACTAGCAATGCTGAGCATCGACCGAATCTTTTCCGATAAACATTATAAATTAACATCAAAGCATGATGATTAGATCGCCGCCTTAGATTAAGATTGGACATAATTGGCTATGCTACTGAACCCAAATCCCGCGTCAACGGAACAGCCATAACTTTTTCGACCGATGCAAAAAAACGGCATAAAACAGTTCAGCAAAAAACGGTACATTCTGCTCATCATTTAATTTAAAGACAGAAATCACTCTTAATACCTAGGTTAAAAGGTTGGCATGAGATACAAGGATAACTACAGCACATAGTTAAAAATTCAATAAACTATGACTTTTTTATAAAGACAAAAGATAAATAAAAATAAATTAACCATTATCAGTTTATTCAATAACATGACTATCTTTAGATCTTTTTGTTTTTAAACGATTATTCTTTCCTATTAAACTTGCAACCGATTAATCCCTATCATAATGTTATCTGTAAGCGTCTAGCTAATACTTTACATTTATTATATTAACCAACAACAGATCAAAGCGAATGATATCATATATATAATATCTCGACATATGCTGCTTACACTAGACACCGTGCTTTCTTTACTATGTATTCTGACTTTATTCATCTTTACTAAAGATACTACAGCCCAGTAGCATAAGCAATATAAGCGATTTCGCGGCGCGTTAAGTATTTTAACAGATTACTAATGCAGGTGAAATCCGGGGAAACAACGTAAAAACTATCCATTAATTAAAAAATAGAGTTTATAAAACCTCATAATGCTTTCCGCATCAAACTCAAAATTTATTTTAACATCAATACAGCTGCGATCTCCATCATCCGAATAGCATATGACGATACCCTTTTAAATAGATTTCATTTTGTTACAACCATAGTGCTCATCGTTTAATACAATCCTTATTTTTGAAGATCCATCAACAGTTAAGCGCTATATTTTTCTATCTCAATATGTTCTCCTTTGTTACAGTATAGAGATTTTTCACTTTAGCCAATTTATCAAGCGCCGCTTTGCTAACTATTTCCTATCTTACATTAAATGGATCTAGTTGCTATCGAATGATTACGGCACAAGCATAATCCTTAACGGACGAGTCGTAAAAAATACCGTTCAGCAGTCCCTGATGAATTTAGCTGGCAGCCTGTGGTTAGATCAAGAAATTGGGATGTTGCCTAATATGCTGTTATTTGTTGAGAATGCAAAATGCACATTTTAAAGGAACTATTATATGCACTTTGGCAACAAGATTTTGAAACACTATCCGATCCAAGCCTCATTTGGATCATTTATTTGCTGGTATTTATCATTCTTTTTCTGGAAAACGGTGTACTGCCCGCAGCCTTCTTACCCGGCGATAGTTTACTGATTTTACTAGGAGTTTTAATTGCCAAAAGTAAGATAAATTTTCCTTTCACCCTAATATTACTAACAATCGCTGCCAGCCTAGGCAGCTGGATAAGCTATTTACAAGGAAAGTGGCTAGAAAATAATAAATTAGTAAAAAGCTGGCTGGCACACCTTCCGGACCATTACCATCAGCGCGCGCACCAGATGTTTTACCGCCATGGGCTATCAGCATTACTTATCGGCCGCTTCGTAGCTTTCGTAAGAACTTTGCTTCCAGCAATTGCCGGGCTCTCTGGCTTAGGCAACTCGCGCTTTCATTTTTTCAACTGGATTAGTGCATTTTTATGGGTATTTATTCTAACGCTAGGGGGATTCGTATTGGGTAAAACACCTATCTTTCAGCATTATGAAAAAAAACTAATTCTGTGTCTGATGTTACTGCCGCTAGCATTTTTGACCATTGGATTGATAAGCTCACTGATAGTGATTTGGCGCAAAAAAAAACTTAACGCGCCGGATAAAAAACAATGACGCTGACGAGAAATCCAGCCAATTAAAGCGTCTCTAAGCAACGTATAACTGCCGGTTGTTGTCTGGCTACACATTAATACTGCAAACATTGTAAATATATTCTGTTAACAAGCTATTATTACAAAAGAGATTTTATCTTTATAATCTCCTAAATAACAGAGAAATCTACATCTTGGCTAAAGACAAGTATGACTATCCAACTGAGAACTGGAATAAGCTCTAGGCTCTGTTGGTGCTGCAAATCATCATCCAATAAAATTAACCATACTTCACAAATTACCGGTACAGCAGCTGACAATATCTCTTCTGTTGGGTACACGCTATGGCGTCCATCGTAGGCCACGTTCGATAATCCTGACCACAATTATCAGAAAGATCATAAATCAACATTCACAATATAATACTTCAAAGTAGTAAAAAATAATTTAAAAATACCTCTTTTAAAAATTCTACATACAGACTTAAAATTATTAACAAATACACTTTAAGAAATATTGCGTTAATCCACGCAAAACACAAAACAAAAGTTAAAACTCGCCCACAAAAGCAAAAATAAATTTTTAAATCAACCTGCGTCCACATTTGCAATAGCGTAAACAGCCGGTAAAACACGCCATCAAGTCCGATGGACACGCTCATAGAAACACCTATCTGAAAAGAGAAATGCCATAGTTAGTTTTATCCTTGGTGCACATTGGATTTCAAATCAAACTTTTTTCTAATAATACGATGGAGATTACTAATTCGGCGAGCTAAAAACAAAGATCTCATCAAAACGTAAGCACTCACATTGTTAGTTGACTTTATATTGAATAAATCTATGAACCTTTTTTGAATTATTAAAAGTTATTCACATTACTTATCTAGTTAAATACTCAGTGAATTTTTATTTAAAACGTGTTCCATCACCATAAGATTTCCCTTAGACGGATATCATATGCCTGGTATCGACCAATACATGCTATTTGCACCCATACAGTGCTTTTATTCTGACTGCACTATTCACATCCACTAAAGATTTTCACAATATTTAAATCAATAACAAACAATTACGTGAATTTCGTTGTATGTTAAGGTTTTTATCATGACATTAACGTTTTATCCCGTGTACTGATGCAGGTAAAATATGAGCAATAAAAGTTAGAATAACTGAAAATATACAGTCTATAAACTTGATACCGCTCTCCATATCAGACCAATGATTCATTTTAACATCACGATAGTTCGTAATCACCATCTCCAAATAGCCTATTAGAAGCCCTCTTTGAGATAAATTCATCTTGTCACAGCAAGCACTAAATTAATCCAACCAAAACATCAATGCATCTCATTCAATGAGAGCCTTATTGTAATTCGCCTAATTAGTAATGATAAATTTTAACTTTGCCATTAGAGATATTTTCAAAAAAATAGTGAATCTTATTATGAATTTTCAACAAAGCTTAAAAAAGATACATCAACCACTTACTTAAATGGTGACTTTAATTATGTAACCCACTTCCTTTCCATACCATGCTAGTTACGATATGTTCAACTAAAATAAGCATAATCAAAGGTCCGCAACGTCTCCACCCTATCGTACAAACTGTCAAAAATTTGAGGCTATATACAAGGCGACGCTAAAAACGTCCGTGCTAAACCGTTATTTATTGTAAATAAGTAAAAACGGTGATCACATGTTTAACATCGCTTACCTTACTGGCAACTTCAGCCGCTATTTTACCTTCAGCATGAGTCACCAGCCCCAACAGGAATACCTCACCATTCTCTGTAATAACCTTCACATTAAAAGACTTCAACTCATCACTCACCAGCAACTGTGAGCGAATTTTAGTGGTGATCCAGGTATCCATCGATACTCGTCCCAAAGATACCGGTCCACCATGCCGAATTTCATTATAAACCTCTGTTGCGCCATCAACACCCATTGTAATCTGCTTGGCGCGCTCTGACTGTACACTAGTGGGGGCTTGACCAGTCAGCAGCACCTTGCCATTATAAACAGTATTCACAACCCGAGCCTCTTTATTTAACTGCTTATCCTTAGCCAGCGCATTAGCAACGCGCGCCTCAAGCGTACTGTCATCCACCTGAGCTCCGATAGTACGCGGATCTATAGCAGTTTTGGTGGCGACCGCGGCGGTGCCAACTACCACCGCGCCCACGCACCCCTGCGCTATAAAAGCGACGAACAACAGTAGTAATGGAAAATGCACTTTCATCTAGGCTCCTTACATCTCCCGAACGAGAAAACAAAGGATTACGTACAAACAATTTATCATTAACATATGTGTAGTGTACTAAATACGCACACAACGGTAGGACCGAATACAAGTTTAATCCCGTTAACCAAAAAGTCCTACTAATATGCCACGTTGGTAGCACATAATGACGATAATCGTCATATCCAGAGTGACCCGGCGCTTTGACGATTTTCATAAATCACACAGATGGTTGCCGAAGATGAAATGGCAAAAAGGATATCACCGACCATGCCTCACAGAAAACGTAATTGCTTACAGAAACTTCCTGGTGCAGACGATCATTGGCAATAACCGTTAATCTATATATTTGCATTCAACCATCATCGCTGTCAGGCTACATTAGCCTATCAAAGATAAGTTAACTATACAGATAACGAAATGCAGCACTTTGGCCAGCCAAAGTAAACTACCACATAATTTTATTTTTATTTAGCAGCGGCTACACTTGCACGGTACCATGAGCAATATCGTCGAGTAATGTTCTCAACACACTGATTTGAATTTTTTTAATGAAACAACTTTTATTCTTGCAGGATTTTTAACACCTTGATCTCAATAATTAAGTGGACCAGCATTTTGGTGCGATACAGGAATTCTATAATCATTCTATCCACCATCTGATAACTGAGTGAAAGAGTATCACCATATTATCAGTCAGGCCGGCAGGCCACAACAAGCGATAGTAGCAACCTCGAGAATGAGTTTATCGACCCGCATGATCAAATAGATTTTACCTCCGCGAATATGCATATTCGAAAAAACTGCACTGGCATAATAAAGCCATCAGTGCAATGATTGGCCAGCGTCCAGATATTCATATCTATTGCATACAGACCACAAAAAAATAATCAATTGAATATGGTGTACCACTGCACTCGAGTTGATTCTGATATCTGCGCAAAACTGCCATATAATGCCAATATGAATGAAAGACACATTTATCAGTGGACAAAGCTTGTCCTTAAATAACAAGCTACCCGTTTTGACGAAACATAGCTAACCAAGCAATTTTATTCAGGCACATTCCATTGCTATGACCCAAATAGGCATTGTAATCTAGTAATATTAAGAATCTGCCAAATAGCTGTTTTATTCATGATATATACATCTCCACCATAGAGCGTTAATGATACCCAACGTTTTGTTTCTAATGATTATTATTTCCTATAAAATATTTTTAGGACGCTTCCTGATTTATATCAGCATATAATGTAGCCAATTACAGGATCCTTTTTAAGAAAATATTAACGTCTGATTTTAGCCTGTTTCAACAAATAAAGCGGCGCACTTTGGAAAAAATATCATGTCATCAAACGAATGACATGAATAAACCTTTAATTAAAAAAAATCCTAGACTGTTACGTTATATTTAACAAAACCACACGCTGCCTTTTTTTAAAGTTATTCTGTTATCAGGCAGCAAGGATAAGATACTCAAACAATCATAACCTTATAGTAATCCGCGTTTGATGAGGTATCATTTATCACTCACCCAATTAATCATTTTAAACTTTGCCTTTCTATGAAAGTCGACTCCTTACTATCTTCATTATTAGAAGAAATTTTATTTCTTCTACAGCTCATCATACGCCATCGATAATCAGGCCAAGCATTAAACTGATGGGATAATGCATATTTCAAATGACAAATACAAAAAAATCCCTATACTAGATATCGGAGTTGAGCAGACAGTCGCCGCTTCGCTTCAAGTCCTTACAGAGAAGATAAATAAGCGTAGGGGAGGAAAGTCCGGGCTCCATAGGGCAAAGGTGCCAGGTAACACCTGGGGAGTGCAAATTCACGACAAGTGCAACAGAAAGCAAACCGCCGATGGCCCGTTCAACGGGATCAGGTAAGGGTGAAATGGTGCGGTAAAAGCGCACCGCGCTGCTGGTAACAGTTCGCGGCACGGTAAACTCCACCTGGAGCAAGGCCAAATAGGGGTTCCACACTGTACGGCCCGTACTGAACCCGGGTAGGCTGCTTGAGCCAACACGTGAGTGTTAGCCTAGATGAATGACTGTCCATGACAGAACCCGGCTTAACGGTCAACTCCATTTTCACGTTACATCATCAAGATAAATTGCTTCATCAAGCATTGAGCAACTTGCATCAACAAATATCCATAAACACTGCGTATTCCGTTTACTATAGCAGCTTGAAAACTACATAAATACTTACAAGATAGATAAATCCACAGTAATAAAGTTATTTTTGATGCTTTTGCATCCCTGATATTGTTATCAGTAGTTATCGATCGCAACATGCTACTACCCCCAGCTTACGACACGTTCAACTGAACTGTGACAGTTTAAGACAAATAAAAACCATCTTACAGTTTTAACCAACGATGTACCTAGATCTAGTATGACGGTCACAGCACGTCCCGCGCCAAAGAAGTGTATTGCTGGCAAATAGTGGAAATATCATAGTCCATCAGACTGGATGGGGTGATCGCTGGCGGATGATAATAAATCGCTCTCATGGTTGCGGCCAACGAACCAATGCTCATTTCTGCTAACCCCGCTGATAATTCACCACCCAAAATTTCAACTGGACCTCCTGGGCACCGGCTGCTGACTACCGGTGTCTGACAGATGAGCGCTTCCACTAAGACGTTACCGAAGCCTTCGCTGTCGGAACTTAAGATTAACATACGGGCATGGTAGATATATGGATAAGGATTGGTATCGAAAGCTTTAAATAGCACACGATCGGCAATGTGCAGATCGTGTGCTAAGGATTTAAGCCGCCCCAATATAACCTCACTACCCTCACCGAGGATGACCAACGGGTCCTGGATACCGCTTTCGGCATAGGCTTTAAGAAGTCGATCTTGACGCTTATTTTTATGAAGTCGTCCTACATGGATCAAATAATCTTGACCAGCTAAATTGCAAGGTGCCTGCGCTAGCTGTCGGATGCCGGTAAAATCAAAGGGATTGTAAATCACCGCCGCCTGCCGCGGTGTAACGTTAAAGGCTTGCTGGATATCCTCCAGCACCCCGCGCGACACAGCGATAAGATTACGCTTTTGGTATAAATAATGAATTTTTTGACGTTTCAACCAGCGGGAAAAGCCCTGTCGGTGCTCAAGATAGCTTATGGAAAACATGGTGTGTAAACAAAACCAAATACGATCCCGCTGTAGCACTCGGCTACGCGACACAATACGGTCAGTTTTATGAAGATGAGAAACCACCAGATCAAAACTGCCGCCACCTTGCTGCGAGGCTAGTACTGCCTTATCTAATGCCCGTGCACGACGTGCCAATTCCGTCAATTTTCGCCAAGGCGTTCGCGCATAGTCAGCGACTATTTTATATTCTACATCTTTCGGCAAGGCGTAGTCGCAAACGCTACGTAGTGAAAATATCAACACCTGATGCCGCTGCGACAATAGTCCTTGAGCCAACGTTAACAGAACTTTCTCTGCTCCCCCTCCAGGTAAACCATCAATTATCATCAATATACGCATGCTCTATTTCTACTATGATACCGCATTACTCAGGCCTATTTAGCTCTTTATTTTACCCTAAGGCAGGAGAAAAATCCTGCTGGATTTCATCACAAAATGCTTGATCTCACTCTAAATCTTTAATGATCCAGAGATCATGCTCTAGTAAACAAGTTCACGCTGTTAACCACGGTTACATAACATGGATTCTCCAAGTAAGTTCAGTATGAATATACCTGCATTTATTATTACTATAGACACAGAAGGCGATAATCTCTGGCAAAATTACTGGCATATTGCCACTAAAAATGCTCGTTTTTTACCTCGTTTTCAGACGTTGTGTGAAAAATACCACTTTAAACCTGTCTATCTTACCAACTATGAAATGGCGATAGACCACGCTTTTATCGATTTCGCCCGCGACGCCATCGCGCGCGGGAAGGCAGAAGTAGGAATGCATCTGCACGCATGGAACAGCCCGCCCGTCTATAATCTCACCGGAGATGACTGGCGCTACCAGCCCTATCTAATCGAATATCCCGATGTGGTTATGAATGAAAAAGTAACATTTATGACCCAATTACTGGAAGAAACATTCCAGGTTAAGATAGTTAGCCATCGTGCCGGCCGCTGGGCATTCGACGAGCGCTACGCTGCGCTACTTGTCACTCTGGGTTATCAAGTAGACTGCTCGGTTACTCCACTAGTAAACTGGCATCATGCAATGGGAGTGCTTCAAGGCACCGGGGGTACTGATTACCGTCGCTTTCCGGATCACCCCTATTTCATTAATCCAACTGATATTTCGCGACCGGGCCCTTCTCCTTTGCTAGAAGTACCGATGACGACTCGTTACAAGCATGCGCCTTGGATCAATAGTATCAGCCAACTTTACAACCGCTTCCTCAACAAACGGCGCAGTCCATCAGTACACTGGCTACGGCCTACCGGTGACAACGCTGGGCTAATGTGTCGAATTGCGGCACAGAGCCTGGCGGCAGGGAGCGATTATGTGGAGTTTATGCTACATTCTTCCGAATGTATGCCTGGCGGCAGTCCAACCTTCAAAGACCAAGCTGCCATTGAACAACTTTATAGAGATTTAGAACAACTATTAGAGTGGCTCCAAAGCCGAGTAGTAGGCATGACATTAGCGGAATATTATCAGCGTCGCATGACGCTGACCGAATTTAATAACTCAATTTAGCATCTCCGTCGTCAGACAGCGATGTTGGCAATGTCAAAACCACTGCAAGCGGGAACCAAAACATCTCCCAACAAATCTCAGGGTTGCTGATTATAAACATTCCCTGTGTAACATAAAAAACAGACGTGAACAGGAATAACGCACTTTCAAGACCTTGTTTATGATCTAGCTGTCGTTTAGCCATCAACATACCGTACAATATCAGCAATGTAAGCAACAATAGTCCAACTATACCGCCTTTCAGCAACGAGGCCAAATAGAGGCTATGGGTAGTAGTAATAAGATCGCCCAATTTATTGATAAATGATAGCTCTTTATCAAGTCCCCAACCGAATACAGGTTTTTGCACCACAAGCTCTAAAGAATGCCGCCAAATACCGAAACGTATAAAGCTCTGCTGATAACCGCTCTCTATACGCAGTAAAAAAATATCGCCAAAGCGAGTCATTAATAGTAAAGCCAGCAGCACCAACACAACGAACGTCATAATTAGAAGATAACGCTGCTTCATCGCAGGCTGAAACAAAAACAGCACCGCTAAGGCGCATGATAGCGCCAGCAACGGTCCGCGGCTCTGGGTAAATAATATAGCCAATAATAAAACCACCACCGGCAAATATAACCAACCATAACCGGTCTGACGGATCATGATCAGATATAGAAAAATACCTAAACTGAAATACCCCGCAAGATCGATAACATTTTCAGGCGCGCCAAAAAAGCCCTTCTCCATCCGGTTAGTCAGCAAAGTTTGCTTATCCACGAACCAGAAGGTAAGTAACACCAACACTGTAATTCCAGCGGCGACAGCCCCTAATGCTATCATTCTGCGGCCTTGCAAGCTAATAAGCCGAAACATCAGAATAAACAGCAACAAATAGAGGGAATGCATGATATAGGAGATCAGGCTACGGAGAAGATAGCCAGACCACAACGTGGTCAAACAAAAATAGCCCAGCATCAACGCCGCCAAGACTAACCCCGTATTAAACCGATAATCGTCAAACAGCTGATGACGTAACGTAGAGTCACCAACCAGCATAAACAACATGCACAATAAAGATAGATGAAAAAGATTATTGACCCGAGTATAACCGCAAAAAATAGCACTCAAAAAAAGAAATAACGGAAAAAAAACGTGAAAACCTTTTCCAGCGTAACCGATAATCTTAGAAAGCATCATGGTAACTTACCTTTTCGATAATTAAATGGCTTAACGCACTATTCAACGATAAGTTTTTAACTTCAACTCCTTGTTTCTGCAAAACGCAACTGGCCAGGGTAAAAGCTGGAATAATTAATTTTTCAAAATGTTTTACCAAAAAAGAGGGTAATTTATCCTGCTCAGTTTCATAAAAGCGCGGCTGATTGAAATCATTCAGATCCAAACCAGCTATATAAAGGCGTTTAAACCCCAGAAATAGCAGAATTTGCAAGGCCCAATACACCACCGTCCCTGCATCAAACACACCACCGCAAATATCGGTCGTAAAGGCGATATCAGAATTGTAGGAACTGAAATAAATATGAGGATCCTGACTGAAGCGCCGCGCCACTTCATTGCTCGGCACTTTCGGTTGAAAGATACGATAGCAAGCATCTTCAATCAGTGCCAAACGACAACGAACAGTCAATAACGTGAAACGATCAATGATACGAGCGATGCCGTGTAGGGTAGTAAACAGCGTTAACCCAGGATCTGAAATAATTGCTTTCAATATATGGGGGCGGCACTCGATAAAGTTCATATCGACAATGATATACAGCTGAAAAATCAACCGATCTTTTAGTACATAGGCACCATTGAGACCAAACACCGTCATTTTTGGCATGTGGGAAAAATCCATTTGGTTGATGGAAGGTCCGGTGGCGGTAATTAGCGCATCACCACTAAAACAATTGCGCCACGCCGCCAACGGTATCAATGGTACCGGTTCGCCCTTATAGTTTAAATGACTAATTTCACCGCCTGGTGCACGAGTGATACGGCAAAAAGGCCAAAGATTTTCATTGTGCCGATAAGCTCGTAGGTGAGTATAACGATAAATTTGCTTGAAAAATGTATTCATCTCTCAGTTCTGAGCCGTGATGGTTGGTTTCGTAGTAAACAAACATTAATAGTCATGATTGCAGGAAGATTAGTCAAGTACGGCCTATATCTTCCTACATGCGAGACAGTTGCGAAAGCTGAAAATATTGACCTTATACTTCGGTGACAAAACATAGAGCTCCATCGCTGTACAAATAAAATGATATAATACTGCAAAGCCGAAGAACGATTGAAAAATACCATTAGACTTATTATTAACGCTTTATTTAAAGGGCATTGCTCTCTGACATGACACGGACCAGCAAAGAAGAAGACAGGTACCTGCATAGAGTCCGGTGGATATAGACATTGCCTGAATCTGAAGCAATATAACAGTCCATACAGCGTATAGTATGGGGGATTTTCCCAAAAAATAGCAGGACGATCAAGCTGATGATGTCCATGCTGAATCCAGCTCGCTGATAAAGGCAACCTTGTTTACTAGCGGCACAAAAAATATATAAACACATCTCCCACAACGAGGAATGCAAATTTTTGACCTTAGTGCCAGTAAAAATACTAATCCCAATATTGATATGAGTAAAACAAGTGTCCAGTTTTAGCTACAGCACCGGGTGGCTGCCCAATGGTGAAGTATAGTGTTTAGGTTGGTTGCGCCAACGTTCAACCAAACCGCTGACGGTAAAATAAAAGAGGACATGATACCAACGAACGGTATAGATGCTAAGATACTGCTTATTTCAGGCGTTGCACAAAGCAACGAAAAACAAATTGCTATTATTGGAATACAGAAAATAAATATAACCATAACGATTCATTACACAAAAACTCAGGCAATTTTTGCTGAGCAAACTCTGTTTATAGTCTTTATAATACAGACACCACGCCAGGGTATCATCCTGAATCACCAACAGCTGCATCATCAACTGAGTAAAGCATTTGCTTGTCCTAAGCTGGCGTAGCAGCATGGTGTATTGATGAAATACTTAATTTAGCGGTCTGAATTACTAAATTATTAACAAATGGCCGCTGAAAAAACTCAAACAACAATGTCAGCGGCAACAGGAACAGGAGAAGAAAGATAAGCAGATAATTCATAGCAGACTATCCCTATTTACTGAGGGCCAACAACCCTTCAAACGCCTGCCAAACGCGATCCACCGTCAAACTCTCCATGGTCCCCTCCTTGGAGCGTAATGCTTGTTGGTTGCGGCCATAGCCGCCGATCAAACCAGGATCAGTAGGACCATACAACGTCAAATTGGGACGGTCAAGAGCAGCAGCCAGATGGCTGAGACCCGTATCCACTGATATCACAGCCGTCGCACTGGCTAGCTGTTCAGCTACCTGAGCCAAAGTCAGCCGCGGAAGTACCTCTGCACGACTGCATCCTTCCGCCATCCACTGAGCACGACGCTGCTCATGCCTTGCACCCCAAGGCAACTTAATTTGATAACCAGCATCG
Source organism: Sodalis sp. Ffu (assembly GCA_024748595.1). Lineage (GTDB taxonomy): Bacteria > Pseudomonadota > Gammaproteobacteria > Enterobacterales > Enterobacteriaceae > FFU. The sequence continues at coordinate 1,051,528 of CP072944.1, forward strand.
CTGGCACGCTGAATTAGTATGCGCCAGTAGGATCCTGGCCACTGTTTGCCGACACGGGCCGTAGAATGCAGAAACAACAAATAGGGGACGGGACACAGTTGAGGCTTAAAATGACTAGCAATAGCGTAATTGCCTGGACTGGAAGGCAATGGATAACCCAAACTGGCAGAAAATAGCTGCCGGATTCGTTCGATGGCATGCTGCTGTTTGCTAACCTCATGCCGCTGATTGTAGAACCAACTAGCAAAAGGTTCACGAGCGCTTTTACAATCCATACCATGTTTTTCTCCGCGTGCAATGCGGGTCACCAAAACAGCGCTTTTCATCAACCCTTGCGCATCGATCACAGCATCGTAATGGTGGTGTCGCAACTGACGTTTAAAGTCATAGTACTCCTGCCAAGCAGTAAAACAAAACCAGTTGTTACGCCATCGGCGGATAGCTACCGGGATCACTCGGCTACACGCCTGATGCCAGGTTGCTATCTGGATAAAATTTTCCTCCACCACCCAGTCGAAACTGATACCAGGCAGCATGCATACTGCATCAGTAAGAGACGGTAAGGTATGAAGCACGTCACCTATCGAAGACATTTTCACGATCAGGACCTGCATTAATAATCTCCTATCGGATGATAAGTAATTCTTCTAATTCTTTTAAAACTTGAGCAGGTTCAATATCGATAAGACTTTGATGGTAGCCCTGTTTAGCATCACCTTTTCGTATTTTATAGTAACCACTGATGAGACGGATCGCTTTTGCTTGATGGAAAAGCGGCGGCGTAAAATTAGGGCTACTCGGACCATACAGCACCACCAGCGGACGCTTCAGCGCACTAGCCACATGCATCAATCCAGAGTCATTACTTACGATTCCTTTACAGGCTGCGATAAGCAATATAGCTTGATCCAGAGATGTCCCGCCTGCCAGATTATAACAGTGGGCACGCAAATCCACCGGCAGAGAACTACCAATAGCCTCGCCAGCTTCGTGATCCTTAGCTGAGCCAAACAGTGCGATCTGATAGCCACGGCTGATAAGCTTCCTCGCCAACGTCGCATAGTGATAACACGGCCAGCGCTTGGCTGGACCAAATTCAGAACCTGGACAAAAACCGATAAATGGACGTTCACTACGGAGGGAAAATGCCGTTAACATGGCATTAATTTCCTGTGCCTGGACCGCCAAGCTAGGCCAAGGCACCTGAGATAGATCGGCGGCATTACGCATCGTTTGACGCTCAAAAGCGAGAGCGGCGTAGCCTTGTACCATTAGCGGAAAAGCTCTTTTATCCAGTATACGGATATCATTGAGCAGACCATAGCGCATTTCGCCTCGCCAACCAGTACGCTGTGGAATCCTGGCAAAAAATGGCACCAGTGCCGATTTAAATGAATTAGGCAATATCAGCGCCTGTTGGTAGCCGCTATGCAATAATGATCGTCCCAGATAGCGGCGCTCCCTCAGTGCCAGAGTGCCGTGTCCAAACGGCATCACTAACCCTTGGCTGACTTCCGGCATACGATTGAGCAAAGGATGGCACCACGCCGGTGCCATAACATCGATTTGCGCATTGGGATGGATCTTTACAAGCAGGCGATACAAACTATGAGACATCATCATATCACCAACCCAAGATGGTCCGATCACCAATATTTTCATACACCGCTCTCTTTCCTTAGCCGTAATATTAATGATTGTAGTTCAGCCAGCTTAAGTATTCCGCTATCCCTTTCGCGACAGTTTTAAACGATTTATCGTAACCTGCAATGCGCAGCTTGGTTAAATCAGCTTGAGTAAAGACTTGATAACGTCCTTTCAATTTTTTAGGAAAAGGGATATACTGCAACTCATCTTTTTTATGAAAATCCAAAACTGCGTCAGCGACTGCCTGGAAAGATTCCGACCGACCAGTACCACAATTAAAAATGCCTGAAATATTATTTTTCCAAGCCCAAAGATTAACCACAGCTACATCGCTGACATAGACAAAATCGCGTTTAAAGCCTTCGCTGCCAATAAACAATTTTGGATTTTCGTTATTAACGATCTGATTATTTAAATGGAACGCCACACTCGCCATACTACCTTTATGGCCTTCACGGGGACCATAAACATTAAAATAACGAAAACCACAGATTTGTGATTCAGCCCTAGAAAACAAAGAACGCACATACTGATCAAACAAAAATTTAGAATAGCCGTAAACATTCAGCGGCTGTTCATACTGGCGATCTTCAATAAAGTTTCTTCTATGTCCGCCATAAATAGAAGCAGAAGAAGCATACAAAAACGGTATGGCGCGCTCCAGGCAATAATGCAACAGCTTTTTGGAGTACTGGTAATTGTTTTTCATTATGTATTTGCCATCCCATTCAGTAGTAGACGAGCAGGCACCTTCATGAAAAACCACATCGATCTCTCCAAAATTATCACCTACATCTATACTAGCAATAAAATCCTCTTTATCCATATAATCAGCGACGTTCAGATCCACCAAATTCGCATATTTAGCGCCATTTTTTAAATTATCTACTACCAAAATATCGTTGCACCCAATCTGATTCAATGCTTGAACAATATTACTACCGATAAAACCAGCCCCACCAGTAACAACAACCATAGGTTAACCTTACTGAGATCGATAGAGTCAAAATAACTCAACTCTTGATAATGTTTTTATCATAACATTTCCTCTTTAGGCTTTATATTTCCTAGAGGACTGCAATCCCCGAGACTCCATTAATAAAATCGCTTGTTCATCACTAAAATAGCATACCTTATCTACTGTTGTATTTTTGCAATATAAAATAACAAAGGGTATCATGGAATTATAGATCTTTTTGCCATTATTACGCTAAGGGCAAATTAGTATGAAATTTATTTATTGCAGCAGAATAAATGACGATGTACCGAAAGGCGCTTTAATAAAGCACGTACTATCAAGTTCTTAACTGGATTATAATCAGTTTAAATCTACAATTAACGTGAACCACAAAGATCCTTCTCTCTATGCCAGAGGCAATTCAGTTTAATTTATTGAGTATTTTCTAGCAGAAGTTAGCATAACGTATATTTATCATTATACAGAGTTTTTGTAGAATCACCAAACAGATTTAAGTCCCGCTTCCTAAATATAAGCATCTACCGACAAAATAATTACTGAGATAATAATGCGTTAATATTACACAATTTAGAATATACAAAATCAAGTAAATAATAATATGAAAGTCATTCTGTTTTAACAGAATGACTTTCATTACGCACTATGGGAAGATTCCACGTATCTATAACAATCTCCTGCACACCGCAACGACTCCAAGTTGCTTGAAAACTGCAAAAACATGCCTGCGATTTTCTTGGCCGTTTGGATCACAACGACTATTTACACTGAGTAACAAATAGCACCAGAACAGGCAATAAAACTTAGTTACTAAGTCTCTGATAACTGTGGATATAAGCAACTGATGATGACAGAAAATTGCTGCGATCGATACGCTTGGACAGTGTTAGCACTCTGTTATAGTGCAATATCCCATTTTACCATCATCATGCGTTTCTAACCAAAAGTAATTATCCAACAATATATTAAAACTAATATATGTTATTTTACTAATTACTATTATGCTTGCGCAACGATCGGGATACCCAAGAGATCACTGTGAGTCGCCTGCACCGATTAGGAAGCAAATAGGTCGCCTGATATGCATGTCGCAAAAAGCTCCCTGAACAAAGTATCGATGCAGGCGAACTTAGTCCATAAGGCTGGATAAAAGAGTCAGCGGTACGAACCACTAATGGGCATGGCAACGATTGTATTTTACTACTAAGAATTTTATGCAATGTATTCTGCACCTTATCAGTGAAGGAACTCAACATGATATTGGCATATACCAATGGCGATACCTGGCTGTTCACACACAGCGAAATACATCGGAATCGCTGGTTCAATAAAAGCGTCGATTTACCATCTGAAGCCAAAAAAGGTATCGCTCCTGATTTTTCATTGAGCAGCAAGCTAGGTCGCACCAACATGATATCCACTGGAAGTAATGGCAATATTTGCTGCAATATCCGCACGGTAGTTGGATGAGGATGACCGATAGCAATGGCTGAACCATTACGACGAGCCAGCATCACCGCACGGTTAAACTGCCGGCGAATATCTGCTTCATTTTGGGCATCATCAAGGAATACATTACGCTTGATAACTTGGACACCCGTCTCGGCGGCAGCGTTCAAAGACTGACTATTACCAATAGTCATACTATCAAGAAAATAGAAATCGTAATGGCTCAGCACCCGCATAACATTGCGCATATCTCTGAGACTAGAAGTCATAGCACTACCCATATGATTGTTCAAACCAGAAGCATAAGGCACTTTATTCACCGCTTCTCGGATAATGCGCGCCATCTCCTCTAGGCTCATCTCCGGTGACAGCGTATTGCGTTCAAGCGACTGTTTGCTCAACGGTGCCATCGGCAAGTGAATTAATACCTCACGGCCCTGCAGATAGGCTTTGGTCGCCATTTCACGCGCATGAGGCGCATCAGGCAATACCGCGATGGAAATATTGATCGGCATTTTCAAAACCTGGTTTTCAGTCGCAGGCCGATAACCAAAATCATCGATCACAATGGCCAATTTACTGGCAAATGCGATACTAGTGAACAGCAACAGGATCGCAATGATGGCAGTATTAATTTTATTCCTCAAAAAACTACCTTCCTAACCATGGTATAGGATTGACCGTCTGCCCCTGACGACGAATTTCAAAATAAAGCGATGGTATATCTTGGCCGCCACTAGAGCCAAGCAGTGCAATAGGCTGTCCGGCATTGACTTGATCTCCAACATTAACCATCGTACTTTGGTTATAACCATAAAGACTCATGTCGCCTTGACCATGTTCGATGACTACCATTAAACCGTAACCCTGCAACCAATTGGACATCAACACACGTCCGGCGGCAATAGCCCTCACCTCACTGCTCTCCGGGGCCGCGATCACCAATCCTTTATAGCGTAGTTCTCCCTGTTGCGAGTCGCCGTAAAAGTGCAGTGTGCGGCCGCGCACCGGCCATATATCTTTCCCAACAGGCCGGCCAAGGCCGCTAGTACGGGCCATCAAACCCTGCTCGCTTTCGCTGGGCTTATTATAGATACCTTTATTTTGAACCTGTGTCTCTCGAGCTCTTACCTGCATAGCTTCACGCTCTGCTCCAGCTTTCGCTTCACGTTCCGCGCGCGCAATTATATAGCGCAACCGCGCCTCATTTTGACGCAGTTCAGTCAAGCTTTGCTGATCTTGTGCAATAGCAGCATTTAAAACTGTTAAAGTTTTCTGACGCGCGGACTTGGAGCTCTGCAGAGTCTGTTGCTGTTTTTGCTGTTGCTGAAACAGCTGCTGCTTCTGATTCTGCTTCTGCTGCTGCTCCCATTTTTGCGCCACTAGCTCAGCACTAATCTGACATAAATCATTGATATTTTTTTCACGCACCTGATTGATATAGCTAAAATAGGCTAGAATACGTTCCCGACGATGGATCTCCTCATTACCTAGAATCAAATGCAAGTCAGAGTGCTGTCCCTGACGAAATGCTGCATCCAACTGCTGCGCTAACAATTTCTCCTGCACAGCCTGCCGAGATTGCAACTGCGCAATGGAGCAACTTATCAGATCGATATCGCGATTAAGCGCGTCCATAGCTTGGCGGGTTTTACGTAAATAACAAGAAGAACGGGAAATAGACTGCTCTTGATGCTTTAACTGACTAAGCAGAGAGTTGCGATACTGATGCTGCAACATGACGCTTTTTTCTTTCTCAATAATATTTTTTTTCAAAGTTTTAAGCTGTTGATTATATTCACCGGCAGTGCTAACGAGAGACGATAGCACCACCCAAACACAAAGAACAGCGGCGTAAACACTATACCTAAACCCAGATGTTCTGCACTGACCCAGAGCCTTACTGGACATGATTGTTTAAACTCACCTCATGGTAGCGATTATTTCACGTTAAACAGCGACTCAACCAATAATTTAGTCTCTCTTGGGCTATTGTCACGAATGACAAAAAGAGCATAAATACTTATTTTTCATAATTACGTAATTTTGTTAAATAAATTTAGCTCTAGACAAGTCTTTTCTTTAAAATTAAAGATGTTATTAAAAGTTCTTGTCACTACTTGCCTTGTTTCAGAGATACCTAGCTGAGTTATTTTATTCAATATGCTTTGATTGGCTATTTAAACATCGTAATCCCATAATGTCAGGAATCAAGAAAACAACCGTTTTATGCATGATATGATTTTCTTTACTACCAAAGTACTTCAATGGTGAAAACTCTTTTGTTTTTGAGTAGCACAATTTTTGTTAAACGTTGATTAGCCAACAACTGATTCCTATTCAGAATTTCAGCCAAATAGCATTATCATTATAACCATTATAACAATATGATCGATATAGCTACATATCGATACATAGAATTTTTCCATCATATATAGGATATATTACCAATTTTCTCTAGGAAAATATCCTTTATATTAAGGCAATCAATAATTAGAAATACAACAACATACGCATCAAAAAATAGTTTACTAGTTATAATTACTCAACCATCGCGGCCTCATATAAAATAAAATTTCTCAAAAGAGTGCGTCAACACATTATTCGAAGAAAATTATCACCACTGCATTGATGTTAAAACCAACCATTCACCTAACACATCGAGCGTAAAATTTTTATAAACTCCATTTTTCAATTAATCAATCTTCCTCTACATTGCACTGGACTGCCCGCATCAGTGCATCTGCTAAAAAAACTAAAGTCACGATAAAACTTAAACATGCGATAACATTCCTTATATTGCTATTAACGATACTGGGAGAAACTTCTTTGGAAAAGGTGAATAAAAAATTAAAACACACGGTCAAAAAAGTCTGTCTCTGGCCAAACAGCATGTGACGATCACGACACAGAACATCATTCGCTCTGACCTATCTCCGCATAGTGAAATAGTTATAAAGTAAATTTTGACCTTAACGAGCCCACTAAAGTAAACCATGGCCATACAAACTTACATAAAATAAAAATAATTTCACTAGATACGCCTGTCACCAAATAAGTGGCTTAAACAACATTTAATCAAAAAAATACTCGGCAAAGAATAATTTATTCAATAAAGCAGCCAGTTTTATCTGACTAGTTTTCCCCTAACACCACCGGTTACCCACTCTTTCCAGGCTATCTATTGCCATCGCTGCACCATAATCAAGCCTCACTCACCGCCGAGATCCTTTAGCTACATGCCTGCCATTAACTACTTCGTTCATAACGATACTTGAGCTGATCCAACAAAAATAAACTCTAGGCCTTGACGCTGTCTCACAAATTTTAGTTAAACTTACCTAAATTAACGATGCCAGCAAGACAACATTTCTACCAATTAATAAACCCCAAAGCATGACGCGCCTATACTAGCTACGTGATACCTCTCTTTGAGTACTTAAAGAAAATTAAATAACTCAGCGTTTTGAGTGTTTAGACAATCAAGACAAACTAATGTCACCTCACAACAGCGTTTAACATACCTAATAAACTCCAAAGGGACTATAAATATGCAGCTTAATACCATTTAATACCAATCATGGATTGCGGCAATTTACGGCCACTCAAACGTAAATTTAATCCTGCATGGCCATGCCCCTACCACAAACAGTCACTAATAAACAGAGAGTAGACGTCAAATAATATTTTCTTAGCACTAAATTGACACGTATCACCATCGATACCCTAGCCTAAGTGCGAGGGATAGCAAACAATCTAGACTAGTTAAATATCGTTGGTAACAACACAAAAACTGTTTTGAAATAATGGTTAAAACGTTCTATCGTATCCTTGGTTATGCACGATAGAAGCCACATTTTTGAATTAAAAACATATTTTTAATCTATCTGTAGCATTTTATCGTTCCATCAATGCTGAATCATAGGCGTCACCCAACAATAACTACAATCACTCCCTACTAGCTAAGTAATCTTTTACCTCACCATGACAGAAATAGTGAATATACCCGCGGAAGTTGCTAACCTTTAACGCATTCAACGTCTGACACACATCAACAAACTCTGGTATGCTAATTCTATAGCTACTGCGGTCTAACTTAACTGTCATTAATAAACGCTCTGCACTACAATAATACATTTTACCGGAGTGCTTACCATGCAAAATCAGATCACCATTGCGCTGCTAGATAGCATCTGTTGGCTAAAGGACCCTGTATCCTGGCCCAACAATACTGTGCACAATTGGTTGATGGAACGTAAATCAATGACTCGCAAACTGGAAAACTACTGCACACGGATAAGCATACAACGTTATTGCGAAGGTTTTTTTAGTGCCCGTGCTTTAGGCGCTGAAACTAATTTGCTGCCAACAAGCAAGAGGCTGTGGCTACGTGAAGTGGTATTGTATGGCGATGAAAAACCCTGGCTAGCAGCACGGACGCTCATCCCTGATCAAAAGATAACTGGATCTGCCAAGGAGTTGATGCAACTTGGCGATATGCCTCTTGGACGCTGGCTGTTTCTCAATCGACCACCACCGCGTGATTTTATTCAATCCGGCCGAGTTGGATCATTATGGGCGCGCAGGTATCGTCTGTTTCCTAACGATCAGCCGTTATTACTTACAGAGCTATTTTTACCTGACTCCCCACTTTATACACGTAGCGGTGATGATCCTTATAAGCTTAAGGAAGAAATCGTTGGATCAAAATTTAACCCTAAATAAATGGAAGACTTGGTACCGGTTGATGCGCAATGATAAGCCTATAGGTTCGCTACTGCTACTTTGGCCAACGTTGTGGGCATTATGGCTGGCTAGTAGAGGGCAGCCAAACATCGGTATATTAACGGTTTTTATTTTGGGTGTTTTTTTAATGCGCGCCGCAGGCTGCGTAATTAATGACTACGCCGATCGCAAAATTGACGGCCATATCAAACGCACTAGCGACCGCCCTCTGCCTACAGGCGCAATCAGCGAAAAAGACACTAAACTGCTGTTCGGTACACTAGTAGGAATCTCGTTCATACTGGTGTTAACACTCAATACCCTGACTATATCCCTATCGATAGTAGCACTGGCGCTAACATGCACTTATCCGTTTATGAAGCGCCATACCCATCTGCCTCAGTTAGTACTAGGTGTAGCATTCGGTTGGTCAACTCCGATGTCTTTTACCGCCGTGAGTGAGTCCTTACCTATAACATGCTGGCTACTATTTTTAGCTAATATCACCTGGACCATAGCCTATGATACCCAATATGCCATGGTAGATCGAGATGATGATCTTCGCATAGGGGTAAAATCGACAGCCATTTTATTCGGCCGATTTGATAAACTCATCATTGGATTGCTGCAACTAGCAACGCTATTGCTGCTGGGAATTATCGGATGGCAAATGGCACTCGATCTACTGTTCTATCTTGCTTTGATAGGTGCTGCAGTACTATTTATATGGCAACAAATTCTAATTGCCGGACGCGAACGGCAAGCTTATTTTCGGGCATTCCTCAATAATAACTATGTTGGTATGCTGGTATTTATCGGTATTATGCTAAGTCTATTACGCCTTAATCAACCCATGTAAGTTATTCGGTAGCCAGCACTAAACATAGCTTCCTGAACTACCATTATTGCCCTCCCCACAACAGTGCTGTTTGCACCGGCGCATTACCTGCTAGCTGGCACTTTCGATGGTAGCCAATAACTCAGGAGCAATCAATTCACTCAAAATCTTACACATCTCGCTAACTTTATCATCAATGGCATCACCATTATCGTTGATATAACCTTCATTACGCAACGTAGCCACCAAGGTAGAAAATACTGCCTTATCGAAAAAATCAGGCGCGTGAATGCTGTGTAATACAGACAACCGCTGAGCCATGATGCAGCTCTCCTTTTCCAACGCTCCACGATTGAGCGGTGGATTAGCACGCAGCAACGAAAAAGTGATGGCATAACGCTGAAGCGTTTCATGTACATGTGCGGCCAGCAACTGCAGTGTATAAAAGTGCGCCTGTGCCACATAGAGAAAACTTTGCTGCATCACTACAAGCCCTTGATTCTGCAGCTCGGCGATTAAATTGTCGATAAAAGGCAACAATTGCTGCTTACTAAAGTGCATAAATAACTCGGCCTTTATCAACGGATATAGCAGTATAATCCGTTGATAAAGCTGTTTACGACTAATGCCGAGATGCTTGCTGATGATACTAGCCACTAGCGCCGGCAAGATCAATAAATGTTGGATATTATTGCGGTAATAGGTCATTAAGACTGCTTGGTCGCGCGACAAAAAAATAATATCGTCTCGGCTATCCTGTTCAACCGTAAATTTATTCATCGCCAACGCATGTTCCAACAACGCCTCCGGCATCAAATCAGGTATCGTAACATTCGAAGAATAGGGGACATTGCGCAATAGCGTTAGATAACAAGCAAGTTGCGACAGCAACTGACGCCTGGTAAGTGAAAACTGACGAGAGGCTAGCAGTGCACTCGAGCATAAATTAATGGCATTAACTACGGCAGCATTATTAATTCGCATCATAATCGTGACGGCAATTTCATCTACAACAGAAGCCAACCAGACAGGCCTATGTGTTTCAATCGAATCGATGGAATCACGCCACTGAGGCACTTGCTGTGTTAGCCAAGTGGCCAACGGTAAAGGGTCGCCAAAATTAATATACCCCTGGCCGAGATTGCGCAGCCTACATAGGCCACGCATCATTTGCATAAACCCCTCTTTTTCTTTAGCTGCACCCCGTAACTCTTTGGCGTAGGTAGCCACTTCCATGACATGTTCATAACCAACATGGATAGGTACCAATGTAATCGGCCGACTTCCGCCGCGCAGCATAGCCTGGATGGTCATGGTAAGCGTGCCTGTTTTTGGCTCCAGCAGACGGCCTGTGCGAGAACGCCCACCTTCGATAAAATATTCCACCGAATAGCCACGAGCAAACAGCTCACCTAAATATTCCCGGAAAATGGTGGAGTAAAGTTTGTTGCCCCTAAACGTACGCCGGATAAAAAATGCACCCAAGCGGCGAAAAACAGGCCCAGCCGGCCAAAAATTAAGGTTGATACCGGCTGCGATATGCGGCGGTACCAATCCTTGATGATAAAGTACATAGGAGAGCAGTAAATAATCCATATGGCTACGGTGGCAAGGCACATAAACAATCTCGTGACCTTCCTCTGCCAACTGGCGGATCCGCTCTGCGTTATACACATGCAGACCTTGATAAAGACGATTCCAAGTCCAGCTAAGCACCCGATCTGATAGGCGGACCGCTTCATAGGAGAAATCGGCAGCGATTTCTTCCATCAGAGCAATAGCATTTTGTTGCGCCTTTTTTACCAAAATATTTTTACTACGCGCCTCATCCTCAACCGCTTTTTCTACTGGTTTGGAGGCCAAAAGCTTATTAAAAAGATCCTGACGAACCGGCAGACGCGGCCCCATTGCTGCCAGCCTCTGTCTGGCAAAATGAATGCGCGCCACCCGTGCTAATTTTTGGGCCATGGTTTTATCAGTACCATACTCGGTGGCCATATAACGCAATGATAGTGGTCGAGAAAAACGGACAAAACTATCACGACCGAGCCATAGAATTGCTATAAATTTCTCAATACCATTGAGCAAACGCAGCTGAGGTAACTGCTGATTGGCATGTTCTCTGCCTGGAGAACGGCCGAACATCACTGAGACTGGCACCATCTGTACATCCAATTCAGGATTGTTGTAGTGCAAATCAAGATAATCATGAAAGAGTGCCACGGACTGTGGCTTTTTGGTAAACAAAGATAATACGCGCGGCCCATCATGAATAAAAGCATGACGCGGCAGGATGATGCCATCAATATAAAGCGGTTCCAGTGGATCTGGCAACCCTCGTTTCAAGCATTGCCTGCGCAAAGTAAGCAAATCCGCTTTAGAATTATAGGGCAAAATATACATCATTAACTGACGGAGATCCAGCTTCCCTTCGTCGCAGAGATTAGCCGGAATAACTTTACTTCTTACCAGCAACTTAAGCGGTAAATCTAATAACCTATAGTAAATTTTACGCCAACCCAACATATCTTTGTAAAGCCTCTTGTTAGCAACGCTATGCAAGCATACCAAAAACTGCACCGCGTATCTTTGGTAACGCTAAAGTCTAACAACTCAAACGCAGCAACCGTTTCACCCTGCATAAAAATGATGCCCAGCTTGCCTGACATCATTTTTTGTAGATCAACCGGGATACTGATCGATAAGCTAATAAATTTCAGGGGCTTTTAAGAAGGATAGTAATAGCCACATAATATTTTATTTTTAGCAATTCCAGTGCCCCATGCTCGAAGCAATAAAAAGTCCATAATTATAGTGATAAATGTAACATCATTATTGTGCCTTTTCAGTTTCCCATAGGCGAAAACCGTATATATTTTAAAATACCATTAAACAAACAATGACGTAACGAAAGCATTAACCACTCTATACAAGACTAGCTACCGCTAATTAGCCGTGGGATAGCAAGATAAGCATCTCGCTAGCAATACCAAAATATTGAAATTAAATAAATTTGTTGTGATTCAAACTCCATGCTGATCTTTTGCTACGTATTAGAAATTATATAGATAAAAGATATAAACATTTATGAAAAACGATCTACTTTGTGCATAACATCCAGGATGTGCACAACGGACAGGACCTGCTGGTTCGAAGTGGATCATGAGATAATGGTCAAACGATTTAAACGACAGGATCATTTTATTAAGCTGGTGCTGATACAATAACAAAGTTTCTCTTAACGCATCGCGCATTTCAGGAATTTTTGACGAAAATTGGCCCTGAAGATACCATTTGTTTCTTCAGGAAGTTACAAAAATTTTTTAACTGAGTCATTTACACGTTTATAGCTATTTATTTATAATATAGCTGCCTTTACCAGAGCACGCTGAGGTAATCAATGTAATAGTCATTATTTCCTATTAAACGCTGATTGATTCCCCATCCCCTGATATTTCTACCCAAACCAAATATCATAGCTACCATGCATATTATACGCTCCTAAAACTTATATATTTTAAAATGTAATAATAAAGTAGTTTACCAATTTTCCAGAAAATATTTCTCTAATGAAAAGAGAAAACTTAAAATCAATAATAGTATAAGCAACAACAATACCTTGATTAAACGTAGATCACTGACGTTTAAGTTAGATACCATTAATTAATAATTACATGTTATAAAATAACAACGCTCTAATTTTTATAGACATGTTAGCTACCATACACCACTGGCTTAGATAAAAAATTAAACGGATACTAATCAATACATTACAAATAATATACATTAAAAACACAAACGCGAGTACCATCACACATTTTGATAGGAAAAATCATATTTTAAACTATTTTTCTGATTTCTGACATTGCTATGAACTAAATAGTGTATACCAATATCTATGGACATTCATTGAATAATATAACTTATAATATGACAGTCACCAACAAATAAATGACTTAAACAACTTTTAATAACGATATTAATTAAAAGGAAAGGCGTCTAGCTAGCATCCACAAAGAGTATTTGGTTATCGATCACCGCACACTGTGAGTCCAACTATGACGCTTTTCCTAACTAGTATGGTCTAACTTTTCATTCACCTTGTCACCAAAGAGATCCAGCCCAGTAGTATCAATGATAATATGAGCAACTGCTTTCTGTGTTGAATTTTTATTCATGGCATTAACGTATTTAACACTTTTTATTGATATAGGTATAGTACAAGCAAGATAGAAGAACATTTATTTAGTCTATAAAAAATTATCAATATTCGATGCATCAGGTAAAGAAATAACATTAATATAGTGATCATGTCCACCTCCGCATAGCGACTTTAGATCTTGTAAGCGATTTTTTATTCTTGCATACTAGGCAGACTATGTTTTACAATACTTAATTAAAACATCAAGTGATTATCGTTAAGGAAATTTAATATATTCAATAAAATGCTTCAGCTAGCATATGATTATCATCGAAAAAGTTAAATAATAAATTTTAAAAGATATAGTCTATCAAGGGATAGACATGAGCTATTTGCTTAAAAATATGCATCGTAACCATACCTCCATTGCTACCTTTCCTATCAGCGTTGCGTCAAGCACAAACGTTTCATGCAGCATACAACGCTTCTCGGTCGCTCCCATGCTCAATTGGACCGATCGTCATTGTCGTTTTTTTCTGCGACAATTCAGTCGCCGGGCACTGCTATATACTGAAATCATCACGACCGAAACCGTGCTATTCGGTAAAGTGGACTATCTGGCATATAACGAAGCAGAACATCCTCTGGCAATACAGCTGGGCGGAAGCGACCCAGATACTCTGGCTCATTGCTCACGGATAGCTCAAGCGCGAGGCTACGACGAAATCAATTTCAACGTCGGCTGCCCATCCGACAGAATGCGAAACAACTGTTCCGGTGCTTATCTGATGGCCGAAAAGCTTAGAGTGGCAGAGTGTATTGCCGCCATGCGCACAGCGGCATCGATTCCTGTAACGATAAAAACCCGTATAGGAATCGATGAGCAGGATAGTTATGCTTTTCTCTGCGAATTTATCGATACTGTTTCCAGATGCGGCGGATGCGATACATTTATCATTCATGCCCGCAAAGCATGGCTTTCTGGCCTAAATCCTAGAGAAAACCGTAAGATTCCACCGCTGAATTATGACAGGGTATATCATCTTAAACAGGATTTCCCGGAGCTCACACTGGAAATTAATGGCGGGATTAAAACTCTCAGCGACGCCAGGCGACATCTGCAGCAGCTGGATGGGGTAATGATAGGACGCGAGGCCTATCAAAATCCCGGCATATTGTCCCAAGTAGATAGTGAATTGTTCGGCGAAACTGATCCGCTACCAAATCAAACGGCAGCTGTGACCACGATGCTTCCCTATATCGAACAGGAACTATCTCGTGGTACTACGCTAGGTAATATCACCCGCCATATGCTTGGGCTGTTTAGGGGAATGCCAGGGGCAAGACAATGGCGCCGCTATCTGAGTAAGCATGCCTATAGACCAGGTGCTGGCCCCGAAGTAGTGAGCGCAGCACTATCCAGCATCCAAATATCAACAATTAATTGATATAAATAAGTAATTTTTACGATATATAATGATCGAAACCAGTGTTCATCTGTACTAGCTACACTGGCATAACAAAACAGTACCTGCCACTTTTTTGATAAATACACAGCGACCTATTTTCCACCCTGCCATACAACACTTTCAGATAACGACCAAATTTTTTGCCACTCATGATTATGATTTTCTATAACACATAAAAATCAAGGACACTCGCCTATACAGTAATATAGAATCTTTAATATAAAACAAAAAAATAACTGAAGCCGATGACGATGAACTGTTTTTACAGAAAGAAATTCTTTATTTTATCTATTATAAAAAATTTGAAACCTGCATGCCTATATATGCTATTGATAAAATAATATTTATCAAAAATAAGGCTAAAACTAATAGCAATTGATTTTGATCAAGCAAAGGGGATCTACTGCCTAAGAATAAAATTATATAGCAATCGTACTGCTAGAAATCAACAGTGAAATCAGAGACTGTTTATAGCAAATCCTGATCGAAATAATCAGGAATAGTAAAACACGCTGGATTAATATTTAGCACCTTATAATAAGTTGATATTAACGTAAATAACAGCAATAGTGCTAATAATCTTATTTATCAAAATATATAAATATCTAACTTATTTGATATTATTCTTAATTAATAATTCAGATAATATAGCAATAAATATTTAAATAATTATAATTAATTAATAATATCAAAATTATTTCTAAAGTATTCACTTTATACAGCTATTATATTGGCCAACAGACTACCTGAGTGAACTACTTAGTATGAGCTATCTACTGGATGATTCAGCATCATAATGACTTCCTCCCGTCTTACAATTTTAAATCAATTAAAACATAGCTTAAAAATATAAACAAAAATCCTACCGGTCATGATAAAACACAACTAAAGCGCAATGTTCGCTGAGAGCATTTAAATCTAGAGGCATACTAGTAAATGAATAGACGGTACACACAGGCCAAACGCCATATAATAATGAGGAGAAATAACGCACATCTAGCTACCTTGAATGAAGCACTTAATCTGAAGCTACGTTGATCGATTACATCACATCCTTGGTAGGGCAACCGGCAAGTTATGTCATGAGCGACTGCTTATCTTGTATTTAGGGAACACCGACACCACCACACTCCTTACCATGAACGAACACTCACCGGTAACGGAAACCACAGTGCTAACCATACGGCATTAAATAGGTGCCCTTTCTCAGCAGCATTAAAAACTAGCCACTGAGCCCTAGCATACCATACGTGGCCAACATACTCTATCTAAACAAATTTGAGTCTCTCCTCAACCTACGCCATAACTGGAAAGCATTCATTACAGCGTTTCTTCGCCTCGCTAAGAATATCATCGATAATATAAGATCGCCGAATCTGATAAACAATACCATCCGGTAAACCATACGAATTTGCATGATCAACTCACAATAGTGATGATATAAAGTTATTTAACGGTGATGCATTCCTGACAATCTATCAATACATCACCAACATATGAACCTATTACTAACCGCAATTTACCTAATTAAATCTGACGTAATGCGTATCTAGCTACCACTCTATCCTTAGATATCACCTTTATGACATAACCGATCTTTCCCAAAAATCAACACTGTTTATCTGAATAGCATTCAATACTTCTCCGTTTACGTTATGGATAAAGAATGTAATACCTTACTGGGTTGAAGCAGTCGATAAAGTCACGGCTGGGCAAAATACATACAGGATATGATTTTTAATTGCTTAGCGCCGCTATTTTATCGATTATCCGCTATAGTTAAACTAGGCATATGATCGCATCACCCATCCGCAGCCTAAAATTGATGTAGCGTATCCGTCATCGTGTGCGTCAGATAACGATAGCCACACGGTAAAATATTTTCTAGCTGATTCTGCGAACACAATGCATATTCTATAGCAAAATAAATCAGTGCACTAAAGGGAATGCACTCAGAATAATAGGCCTATTTTGCCGCAGTAAACGCTGGCGTGGATTACCAATGGACAACACAAGAAAGACAAAAAATGAGCTTGTCATTATAGGAAGCCATCCATACCAATGCAGTGCAATTGAATGCGCTAAAAAAATTTTTTGATAGCAATAAACCACTGCCGATACTACATTAAGGGTCTAAGGCAGGATGAACTGAAAGTTCAACAACGCAACAACATTGTAATGCAATGTATGGGAAACTATAGGCTACGCTCGCCGTGCCACCATCAACCGATATGCTAGCTGATTTTCATTAACGAGCTGCGATACAGCTATTTACCGTCAGTAAGGCAGCTCCCTAGATGACTGATTATTATTAATTTTAGATGAAACAGTAATCAGTCGGCATATACAGGCAATAAGTTGAGAACTAGCTCATAAGATCATCGGAGAGCAGGGTGTTCTTCATCCTAAATAATCGCTACCAATTGATTTAATTGTCAATTCGGAAAGATGATGACAAATGTCTATGTATTGTGTTACGCCCTATCCCCAATGGCTAATCAGCCATGAGATAGAGGAAAGAGACACCTTTTACTAATTAAGATATTAAATATACTGTGCTGGGGCTCAGTCTATGTCCAGACGTTGATAGTACGAATAACCGATCAATACGCACCATTGTTAAAACGCTCTCCGCATAAATACTGCTCAAGCTATACGCTCGTAATTCTAATAGAGGTAGACCGTTTTACACATAACCATGAACTGTGTTTTGCAGATGATACAGCGACCTTAATGCCACAGTAGCAAATGGAATAGACTAGGCAGCTATCGATTCCAAGCAAACTAGAATATCACATATAGTTTCATTCAATGAAAGAAATATCAGATGCACAAAATAGCTATCATGGCCGATTACCGATTACCGAAGTAAGTTATATCTTTAAACTAAATTATGCACTGAATACAACCTGCTAAATGCGGTAAAATATTTTTATTATCGCCTTTTTCTAACGTTATTATTAAGGTTTATGTACTTAGTCTATTGATAAGAATGATGATATATATGTTCGTCATGCTAATTAGCCAGTCTATTTAATGATGCCTATCAAACTTGCTTCTCTAATCTGTTGCTAGCCTGATCCATTAACGGAAGCAAGCCACAAAAACTACAATAGATCATAGTGTCTAATTTTACGTACTTCTAAACGTGGCACAATACGTATGTTTTACCTGATGATGTATATAATTTAACCAGTTTTAGCAACAATACATTATTTTCAGTGTAACACCCAGAACCGCAGTTATTACTGCTCTTACATAACCAGGTTAAATCATCGATAGTCAACCAAGAATGTAGACACATACTAGTTACAATGGCATGATAGATACCAATGCTGATGTGCTGAGCATTCATAGTGATGATCAGTTATAAACAAGATATAACTGGTAGTAATTTTCCAAAAAAGATAAGCTACACTAAAACATTACTACTGCCCGACTGTCAGTCGCATAGGCACTTGCTGTTAACTACTTATCCCTAGCTTATTATTAGTAGGAGGCAATGAGTAAGGCTTGATGATGGCAAACAATGGCACTGAGTAAATTCTCCTGCAGAGAATAAACAACCGGTATTGTTATAACAAAGTTTGATCAAAACAAAACTCGTTAACCTACTATAGCTTTAGCAACTACAAACCAAAACTAGGAATTAAGTCATGTGGTTATTTCAAATTTTATTGAATAAATCAGACTATCAATTGAATTCAAAAAACTACAACAACACCCTCATCAAATGCAACTCACTAACGTACTAATTGAATACTTCAGCCATAAATGCCTGGTATGACCAAATAAAACAGTTTTAAAAAATCTCCCAATCCGCTATTCAGCGTTGACCATCAAACTATTACCCGAAACGAAAAGAGTCTACTGGCCGGGTATGCTGATAAAAACCAGACGCTGGATAAAAAATATAACTATTGGAAAATAAAATATTCAGTACCAATGACACGCTCTAACAGAAATAAAGCAATGCATATAAAATGGCTATTATTCAGAATCTTAACATTACCAAATTACCATACCTAGCTTAAAGGGAAGGATAATAGACATAGGACGCTCATTGAACAAAAGAATTCATCCTAGGTTTGGCCTGTCACCAAACAAATGACTTGAAAAAACTTTAATAACTACCTTTAATGAGAAAAAATGCGTCAGTGGCTAGATTTATCCAACAAAATCCCATTGAAATATTTTAATAACTAAGCCTTGCGACGCGTTTTACAAAGCGCATACGATCTCGGTCCGAAAGAGGATAGATACAGTACGCTTTAATTCGTGACTTTATTTATCAGAAAAAGTAATCATTTCATGTCAGAAAAAAAAATTACTAACAAAACAACTTTTCCCCGAGACCGACAGGTAGAAGGTTTAAAAATGCCGCCCCACTCACTGGAGGCGGAACAGTCTGTGCTAGGCGGCCTAATGTTGGACAACGAGCGATGGGATAATGTTGCTGAACGCGTAACCTCTGAAGATTTTTTCAACCGTATCCATCGATTGATATTTAGCGAAATACAACAGTTACTGGAAATAAACAAGCCCATCGACTTGATCACAATTTCCGAATCATTGGAACAAAAAGGAAAATTAAAAGCGGTAGGGGGCTTTGCCTATCTGGCGGAACTCTCAAAAAATACTCCCAGTGCCGCCAATATTTCCGCTTACGCTGATATTGTACGCGAACGGGCAATAGTACGAGAAATGATCGCCGCGGCGCATGAAATCGCTGATGCCGGTTATGATCCGCAAGGTCGCAGCAGCGAAGAACTGCTGGATTTCGCCGAATCACGAGTATTTCAAATAGCCGAAAATAGAGCTAACAAAGATGAAGGTCCTAAAAGCATTGACCGCATCCTTGAAGATACGGTGGCTCGTATCGAACAGCTATATCAAAAGCCGCACGCCGGAGTAACAGGTGTTTCCAGTGGCTATCAAGACTTAGATAAAAAAACTGCCGGCCTGCAAAAGTCAGACTTGATTATTGTCGCTGCGCGTCCTTCGATGGGAAAAACCACCTTTGCCATGAATTTATGTGAAAATGCTGCTATGACTGAACAAAAACCAGTTTTGATCTTCAGCCTAGAGATGCCCTGCGAACAAATTATGATGCGTATGCTAGCCTCTCTATCACGAGTCGATCAAACCCGCATCCGTACCAGCCAACTAGATGATGAAGATTGGGCACGAATTTCCAGTACCATGGGACTTCTGCTGGAAAAACGTAATATGTATATTGATGACTCTTCAGGTCTTACCCCCACAGAAATGCGCGCGCGAGCTCGACGAGTATTCCGTGAACATGATGGCTTAAGTTTAATTATGATCGATTACCTACAGTTGATGAGGGTACCTTCTCTATCAGATAACCGAACACTGGAAATTTCCGAAATTTCTCGGTCACTGAAAGCAATGGCTAAGGAGTTGCAAGTACCAGTAGTGGCGCTCTCACAGCTGAACCGAGGCCTAGAGCAACGCGCTAATAAGCGCCCTGTCAACTCAGACTTGCGTGAATCCGGATCGATTGAGCAAGATGCTGACTTGATCATGTTTATATACCGAGATGAAGTTTATCACGAAAATAGCGATTTGAAGGGTATTGCCGAAATTATTTTTGGCAAGCACCGTAACGGCCCTATCGGTACCGTGCGATTAACCTTTAACGGACAGTGGTCCCGTTTTGATAATTATGCTAGCCCGTGGCACAATGATGAATAATTACTTACAATAACGGTAATTATTATTCTTTTTTACTTCTCTTAATGCAGTAACTTCTACTCCATATCACTTTTTTAATAATGGTAAATTACCAATTAACCCTTTTATCCATAAAAACTATATACTATGTTTAGGAATATTAATATCAGACACTTACATCAAAAAAGAAACAATAAGCAAAAGTATCATACTGTCTCTAGCAGTAGTTGAAATAAACGCCTAGTTACATATTTGTGCCAAAAACTGCTATTTGGTGATAATTTACCATATATGCAATGTATTCCTAATCCAAACAGCAATAAAATGCTACTGAAGACGAGTGCACATTTACTTAAGTTCTATTTCTGGCTTGAAAGTTTTGCAAAAAAATAATACACTATGTCCGCAACATAATTTAATTTAACTTGAATTATCCCTACTGTTTTTCAAGTATAGCAAATAAAATACAGTATCTAAAGTAATTTACAACACCAACAACTGGATACAATCTTCAAAGCTAAGCACAGCTTTGTTGAATAAATATAGCAGGACGCAAAGCATTTTTTCTTAATTATATAATTACAGTTCTTCATTAAGCCAATTATCTAGTTACCTCACTAAATAAATCCGCCCAATTGCCATTTTATTCATAACACAGATGTCCCTCCTAAAGCACGTTGAAACAATACCTAATTATTTTATCCAGTAACTTATCATGGAACTAGCATAATACATCATAAGCTATGTCAAAGATGATTTATTTAATTTTTTGATGTGTTTACTGCAAGCTACATCAAGGTTATGATTCGGTATTCGTTACTCAGGTAATAAGTCAAAAGATTACGTATCGTTAATTTTTATTTTTCTTCATAATGTATGATATTTCAAATGCTTCAATAACAATACGAAAATTTTTTCATAGTTATTAAGGTTTTTATCAAATGGAATACCTTGGTAATGTACATTACGATACATTAATTAAAAATGGAATCAGTTAAAACTTTTAATACTTAAAATATCTGACAACTCTTTATAGTTGTGGTGACCACTAACTCCAAATAACACATTCAATACTATATGAGTAATTTTCCTAAAATAAGTGATCTATTCTTCATTATTAAAAATCTGATTTATTTATCAGCTTATTCGAAGGCAACTTTACCTCCCCTATTTTACCGCTATTTATGTTGATAACTTCACCATCTTTTTACGATAAAACACGACGCTGTAAGATTTATATTAAAATATGTACACGTTTGACTACGGCTAAACCTGTACGAACAATCGAAAATAAAGAAAAGCGGATATAGCATATAAATAGAAGAGTAGATGCGCACGTTGCGCATCTACTCTTCTATCACGCAGCCATTCATCAATTGTTACTCATTTTGCAGCGCGTGATCTCCAAGATAGGATGCAAAAAGCGCGCGGTATGGGAAATTTTACTTAACGCTACCGTTTCCGGTGTTCCTGAAATCAAGATTTCACCACCACTAGCACCTCCTTCAGGTCCAAGATCGACGATCCAGTCAGCTGTTTTGATCACATCCAAATTATGCTCAATCACCACGATAGTATTGCCTTGATCGCGCAACTTATGCAGGACTGCTAGCAACTGCTTAATATCGGCGAAATGCAGGCCTGTGGTCGGTTCATCGAAAATATACAACGTCTGACCAGTCCCGCGTTTAGACAGCTCACGAGCAAGCTTAAGGCGTTGCGCCTCACCGCCAGACAGAGTATTGGCGGACTGACCCAAACGGATATAAGAAAGCCCCACATCAATCAGAGTTTGTAGCTTGCGCACCAACCCTGGTACTACATTGAAGAAACTTCGTGCTTCTTCAATTGTCATATCCAGCACCTGTTGAATATTCTTGCCCTTATACTTCACTTCCAGGGTTTCACGATTATAACGTTGTCCCTTACACTGATCACAGGTAACATAAATATCCGACAAGAAATGCATCTCCACTTTAATGATCCCATCTCCCTGGCAAGCTTCACAACGCCCGCCACGCACATTAAAACTAAATCGACCAGAGCTATAGCCGCGGGCACGGGATTCAGGCACGCCGGAAAACAACTCACGCACCAGAGTAAACACACCGGTATAAGTGGCTGGATTGGAACGTGCCGTACGGCCAATGGGCCTCTGATCAATATCAATGACTTTATCAAAATACTCCAAACCCTGTACATCACGATATGGAGCTACTTCTGTAGCAGTGGCGCCATTCAAATGACGCTGCGCCACCGGGAACAGGGTATAATTGATCAAAGTAGATTTGCCAGAACCAGAAACACCAGTGATACACGTGAACAAACTTACCGGTAACGTCAAAGTAACATCCTTCAAATTATTTCCGCACGCACCTACAAGCTTAAGCACCCGAGTAAGATCCGCCGGAATGCGATCTGTAGGAATTGCAATCACCTGTTTACCGCTAAGAAACTGGCCTGTTAACGACGCTGGATTAGCCATAATTTCATTTACATTACCTTCGGCCACTACCTGACCGCCATGCACTCCAGCACCTGGACCAATATCAATAATATGGTCAGCGGCACGTATAGCATCCTCGTCATGCTCTACCATAATCACCGTATTGCCAAGATCGCGTAGATGGATCAACGTCTCTAATAAACGTTCTTTATCGCGCTGATGCAAACCGATGGATGGTTCATCCAGCACATACATTACTCCTACTAGGCCGGCACTGATTTGGCTGGCCAACCGGATACGCTGCACCTCACCGCCAGATAAGCTTTCAGCCGAACGGGACAAGGTAAGATAATGCAGGCCAATATTTACCAGAAATTTTAGACGATCGCAGATCTCCTTAAGCACTTTTTCGGCGATTTTGGCACTTTGACCACTTAATTTCATTTCATTAAAGAACGTTAACGCATGACCAATACTCATTTCAGAAATAGCTGGAAGCGTAGTTTTTTCTACGAATACATGACGAGCTTCGCGACGCAACCGCGTCCCATCGCAGACAGAGCAGGGACGGTTGCTAATATATTTAGACAACTCTTCCCGTATCGCCGCTGACTCGGTTTCTTTATAGCGACGCTCCATATTTGGTAATACCCCTTCAAATGGATGACGCCGCACCGAAGTCTGACCTCGATCGTTTACATAAGCAAATTTGATAGTTTCTTTACCGGAACCAAACAAAATTTTTTGCTGTATCGTCGGATGCAACTCCCGGAATGGCGCCTCAACATCAAATTTATAATGGGCCCCCAATGAGCGTAACATTTGAAAATAGTAAAAATTACGACGATCCCAACCGCAGATAATACCATCTGCAAGGGAAATTTCCTGGTTTTGCAATACCCGATCTGGATCAAAATACTGCTGTACACCGAGACCGGCGCAGGTAGAACAGGCGCCGGCCGGATGATTAAATGAAAATACCTGAGGTTTCAACTCAGACATGCTATAACCGCAAACCGGACAGGAAAAATTAGTTGAAAACAACAGTTCTTTCGCTTCTATGTCATCTAACTCCACAACCACAGCAATCCCAGTTGATAGGGATAGTGCAGTTTCGAACGACTCTGCCAGCCTTTGTGCTAAATTTTTATGTACTTTAAACCGATCCACCATTACTTCGATAGTATGTTTCTTCTGAAGTTCGAGCTTCGGCGGATTCGACAAATCGCATTCCTTACCATCAATACGGGCGCGAATATAGCCCTGCGCGAGCAAGTTTTTTAGCATTTTGCTGTGTTCACCCATACGCTCTTTGACTATAGGTGCCAATAGCATCAGACGCTTGCCTTCTGGCTGAGACAGAACATTATCCACCATCTGACTGATGGTCTGAGCAGCCAGCGATATATCATGTTCCGGACAGCGCTGCTCACCGACACGGGCAAACAGCAAACGCAGATAATCATGAATCTCAGTAACAGTTCCAACAGTAGAACGGGGATTGTGCGAGATGGATGTTTGCTTAATCGAAATCGCAGGCGACAACCCATCGATATGCTCCACATCTGGCTTTTCCATTAACGATAAAAATTGCCGAGCATATACGGAAAGCGACTCGACGTAACAGCGCTGACCAGCAGCATAGAGCGTATCGAACGCCAACGATGATTTACCGGAACCGGACAGGCCAGTGATGACTACTAACTTATCGCGAGGAATCACCAGGCTGATATTTTTCAAATTGTGGGTACGCGCACCACAAACTTCTATCTTATTCATTCAACTAATCCCGACACTGGATGAATGAGGGATGGCTAGCGCGATCCTCAAATGTTGATGCACAGCTTTTGGAATAGCAGTGCGAAATAATGAATGATAGCATAAACTACATTTACTAAAAATATACAACACATAAATGAACCGTTCTAACTTCTTGCTAAGTTAAATTATACACAAACTAACTGCTTATAGCAATATAATAAAAAAATTAAAACTACCTCAGAAAAAATTATGATATATATAGTATCACAATAAGGTACTGATTTAAACTGAACCGATATTTTCCCAAAATGGGATATAACTGACCAGATTATGATAATAGAAATCAAGGGAGCATCAATCAATACTAAATAAAAATAATGACCACTGAAAATAAAAGGTCGATTACTACCATAGATACATTATAAAAAATAGTTATACCATAAATAAAACGGCATTTAGCAGATTCCTGACATTATCAAACTAATAGCCAACTAAAAATAAGTTTATATAGGACTTTTTTTGAAAAAATCACTCACTAATATGCCTGTCACTCAATATAAGTTGGAATAACTTTAATAAAAATATCAGTTGATAACTTAAAATTAATAAAGCACTGTTCTTTAACCATACTCTAGATGCATCCCCAAAATTTTTTGATATGTTCTTTATAGGTTAATAATGATAAACTTAAATAATTTTAATGATTAAAGGAGACCAACATGGCTAACAGAGGCGTTAACAAAGTGATTTTAATCGGAAATTTGGGTCAAAAACCAGAAGTCCGTTATATGCCTAATGGTGGGCAGGTAGCAAACATTACTCTAGCTACATCAGAGAACTGGCGTGACAAACAAACCGGAGAAATTCGGGAAAAAACAGAATGGCATCGCGTGGTGTTATTTGGAAAACTTGCGGAAGTTGCAGGTGAATATCTACATAAAGGCTCTCAGGTTTATATAGAAGGTTCGTTGCAAACTCGTAAGTGGCAAGACCAAAATAACCAGGATCGATATACCACCGAAGTGGTCGTTAATATCAACGGCACTATGCAAATAATGGGCAGCCGACAGAACAATGATGCAAATAGCAATAACAATATACAACATGATGACAACCATGCCCAAACAGTTCGTTTGATGCAAAATAATGCGCCAACAGACAATAATAAATCTCCTATGGATTTTGATGATGACATTCCTTTTTAGGCTGCATCTAACGCAGCTTTAATCACACGGAGTTTTTTTATTAGATCCTGTTAAATAAACATCTCATCGAGACTTTTTCTTCAATTAAAAATTTGTTCACACATCTTGCATGGTGATAGCATCTAGTATAATTCTATTTAATTTGCGTCCTCACAGCTTATGTTGCTCACATGAGCAACATAAGCTGTGAGGAGTGTATTAAAACGCGTTTTATTTGTGAAATAGCTACACTTATCCAAATAAACCAAATTTATTTTAAGTGGCCATTATTTTGCATCTGTTACATTATACTTAGTTACAAGTAAAAAAGATAATATCATATATTTTGTGCTATACTTCCACATTCTGCTTGCGCTAAAACTGCTTTTTCGACCATATGTTATACTTCATTCACCTTCACTAAAGAGCTTAAGCACAATTAGAGTCAACAACAATACAAACAATATCACCACCTTTTGAATTTTTAGCATGTTTATTACTACAGTATATTCTGAATAAAGATATAGAAACATTCATAAAAACTTGTTATATTTAACCATGTCATGCTAAACATACATTTTAATATCAATGTAATGATGGATATCTTCAAATAGTGTACTCTACCTGCTTTTATTTAATAAAATATTACACAAGGCGTCCGGGATTTTGTGAACGCAACTACTGATACTCGCAGTACAAACTGATAGATATTTTGCGATAGTTCTATTCTAATCGAAGTGCATATAGTTTACAATTTTACATTGTCCATTAAGTATTCCAGGAACATAGCATTAGGTGATATATACTGCATTTGAACATTACATTACAACAGTCACGCTTTTACTGCCCAACGGATCGACTAAGTCCGGCATCGAGCCAATACACAATCAGGTATATCTCCCTAGACATCATTAGCATTATAATAGTATGAAGCAGTAATCCACTTCAACAATTATCTCTCGATATAAAGGGGCAAACAGCAATAAAAGACGAGAAGAGAGCTAAAGTAAACCCTGATAACAATATGTATAATCTCATGCTCTTTCCTCCCCTAATTTTGCAATTAAAAATAAGTACATATATTTCAATCCATACCAACGTGCCATATATAAGAACCATGTTTCTATGTACTGATAGTGATGCACATTTTAATAATTAAAGAACTCTACTTAAATAATCGTTTATCAAGAGCCTGCCCAAGAGGTCTCAGTAAAAAAGTAGTACAGCAGAACACAGATATGCCCAACACCCGTGATCGACTGCCGCTCAATACCTATACGCCTCTTCGCATCAAGTTGTGTGAATTATATGCAGCGTGGGATCACATATGATACATCGAAAAAAAAGGATAACTGTGACGATGTCATAATTACCTAATAAGGGAAGGCCAGCCATAAAATAGTGTGCACCGCTGCAGACGATAAAATCAAGCAATAGCTGCTATTTCCTACAGCAAAAGTACAACCGTTTTACTGCATGATAGTGCAAGAGCGCAGATGACAAATAACGAAAAACTACACCGTCGACCTTTACTGAGCAAAAACAAGAAGACACTAACGCTCACAATAGTATCGTCGATAAATATATGGCATAGTCAGTTGACAAAGTACCCATTTACACCGATGTGCTAAGTGATATCAAACTATTTACACTGCCACATTATTGTTGGATAATGAATAGATTTTATATTAATCGTTTAGCCTATGCATATATCTGGTAATAATACATGTAGACGCACATATAGCTCAAAACATCAATAATTCCTGATCTACAAGTTGACTAACCTTTCGTCAACAAAACCAATTCTGACTTTAGTACACTAATAACATGTTTGAGCTGTTTTTAAGAGCAAGATTGACCCATCCGAGCCCTCATGCATTTCTTTAATTCTAGCGAAATGTAAGCTTCAGCGTACCATGTAGAAGGATCAACCGCCAAGCTCAATATTAATTACAAGCCAGCATAAACA
Source organism: Sodalis sp. Ffu (assembly GCA_024748595.1). Lineage (GTDB taxonomy): Bacteria > Pseudomonadota > Gammaproteobacteria > Enterobacterales > Enterobacteriaceae > FFU. Next base: position 1,079,830 of record CP072944.1, read on the forward strand.
AAAGCAAAAACCGATGCAGTAATTATGTACACCTATATAATCAAGCCGAAATATAAGTAAAGACACTATACTGTTCGTACTGACTAACCCCGCTATCGCCCCGGCATTAAATTCCGATACCCCGGGCACCGATACCGGTAGAGCACCATTCATAACCGTCTAATTAAGAACAAAGACGGCATCGTTAAACCACCAGCGTTTGTGATCTGCACCACTTAAAAGGACTGCTATGCTTGAGTGCAATAGCTATATACCCTTATCTGGATTTTCGTAGACACGAAAAGATTACCACATGCTAATATTAAACTTCCGTAACGGCATTATAAAGTCTAGATCACGCCAAAATGGACATATTTTAGCAACTTCTACCTACCATTGCTCGAAACTGTTTTAAAACAAGATACTTCCATAACAAATGATCGATATATTCTATTGTGGGTTCTTAGCATAGCTGATTTTTGATTTAAAACAAATCAACCCAAAGGCATTGAATTAGGTCAAGCTAATCTCAAAACTGGGTATCAACACCATCACCACCAGCATCACCACCCGGCAAATAAACTAAATCTAGCCCTGCTATTGACTACCGCACCAAGTCCCATCAAACCAATAGTTATACCGTAAATCTGCGAACTTATCAGCCACAGGATGGCTGAGCAAAGAATCTTTAACGAGTTTGGAGCAATGACTATCAGCAACATTGAACACTATATTAACGATAAAGCCATCAAAGTGGGTTAAAGCCCAGCTCGAAAAACCAGCAAAGTAGCTATTATCCGGTGCCAACCAAAGTCCAAAGAGACATTTCTATGCTGACATGGCACTTAATAGTATTAAGGTGGTTTTCGACCGTCATCCAAAAATAGACGGCTTGCTTACCTTCAACATACCGTAATTTAAGCTAAAAATTATGACTAAGAACTGAAAGATCCTTGCTACATTGATATCGAGTTCCATCTCAATCAGGAGTTGGTAACGATATCTTGCTGAACGATCTGCCCAGCGAATACGAAGCTGTGTTTTTAGGTACCAGCAAATCAGTCTATCTACGATAATCTGGATAATTAAGGACACACTGACGTTCCTGTAGCCAATATCCATGAATGATGGGATATAGTTAGGCAGCACAAACAACCCCTACGTTAACTAGCGCCCATAACGTGGCAGATAGTACGCACTTCTATTAGTCAAGGTGCCATCCAGGTGATCCAGATGGTCTTAATACCTAACACCGTATAAGGTAAACATGCCAGATTGTGCCGAAAAACCATTAATCAAACGAACTACAACAATACTAGTCAAACACAGATCACTAACGTTTTGTGATAACTGTAACTATTCTTGCTTCATATGACAGAATAACCAGCTCAAAAATGACACCTTTACCAATATTCTGATATGACCGTCACAATTAATGTGACAACGAATGTATCTGACACGATAAAGATTTATAAATTGAAGCTATTTTAATTAATAAATATTTCCTGCTACGTCCTTCTCAGGACTATAGCGATCAGTAAACAAAAAAATATTGATGTCATAATGAATAGAAAATTAGAAGATACGATCAAAAAACACTATATCTAAAGCAAGTTCCATCTAGCAATGATAACCACCATAAATAAAATAAACCATCAACCATGACCTATAATGGAGTAATATAATGTATAAAGAAGCACTTCAAACTAATCTTAAGTGTATAAATATGCCGAATTAAAAATCTATTTTCTACGAAAATTATGATACGCATATCAACCAAAAGAAACTGCTAGCTAAAAATATACCCCACAAAGCAACTTGCAAATGACATAGGCTATACTGATAAAACACAAGTGTAGGTTAACGATATGTAACAAAACAACAAAAAAATAATACGCGATAAAGCTATTATACACCTTTAACGGAGTATTTTATGAATAAAACTATTATTTTAATATTAACCAAATTTATATAATACCTAACTAGGAAAATTCATAATTTATAATTGCATATTGCACAAAAGAAATCAGCTAAATAAGCTCTACTACAAAATAAATGACTTAACAATCTTATTAATAAGACATTGTATAAATAAGAAAAACTCAGCAACAGCTAATTTGATTCAAAAATACTAATCAGTATAAAAAGTTGACCGAAAAGTATCAAATATCCTTTAGACATAACGTAACTTGAGCACCTTCGCAGATTTTACAAAATTTTATTTAATTACCCGCAGCGAAGGTTGCCCCCGCTGCGGTGATGTAGAGGGTTCAACATCGCTACATGATTTATCAACGTTATTCAATCGGGCGTCATCGATAACCGACATAACAATTTTTGAATCCTCAGCCTGACCTCCGCCAACATCCAATACTTGCCGTTCATAGGCTTCCGACTCAAATATAAACATAGTACCAGCACTATTTTCCTGGGCGTAAATAGCCAATACAGCGGTCATAGGCGCGACTACCTGGAGCGAAACACCGTCAAAACGTGCGTTAAACTGCACTTTATCGTTACCTATTTCCAAGTTAACCACCGCGCTCGGCGCAATATTTAGAACAATTTGTCCGTTACAGGCAAACTTCATCGGCACTATGACACCGTCCAACGTGACATCCACCGCTAAATACGGCGTCAATTTATTATCCAGCAACCATTTATAAAAAGCCCTGACTAGATAGGGGCGGAGTGGCAAAAGTTGAATCACCTCCATCTCTTCACCCCAGTGTCTGCAAAAGCATTTCGCGCTCAGCTTCAGTCAATGAGATCAAGAAGGCATCACGTTCAAATATGCGTGTCATATAACCTTTTAACTCTTTAGCTCCAGCACCAGCCAATTTAATGCCTAACTGTGGCAAACGCCACAACAACGGTGCTAAGTAACAATCCACCAAGCTGAACTCTTCGCTCATAAAGAACGGCGCCTCGTTAAATACTGGGGCCACAGTCAATAATTCTTCACGCAATTGACAACGGACGTTTTCTACTTCCTTGCCGCTGCTTCGTTCGATCTTACGCATCAAGGTATACCAATCATTCTCAATGCGGTGTACCATAAGACGGCTAGTGCCACGAGCCACAGGATAAACTGGCATCAATGGAGGATGAGGAAAGCGCTCATCAAGATATTCCATAATGATGCGAGATTCATAAAGCGTCAATTCGCGATCGACCAACGTCGGCACTGTACAGTAAGGATTGAGGTCTATCAGACCCTGCGGCAGATTATCCATTTCAACCTGCTCAATCTCTACACTTACCCCTTTTTCCGCCAATACGAGACGTACTTGATGGCTAAAAATGTCGGTCGCACCGGAAAACAGCGTCATCACCGAACGTTTGTTGGCAGCGACAGCCATGAAAACCTCCAAGTTTATTAAGGATAATACTTAGGGTATTATCCTGAATTATCCACCATTGACTCGCTGCTACCTGTACATCTTCAACCATGAAGATGCAAAATTCCAGCGTTTCTGACAAAATACCAACCAACTTTTAAACAAATCCAAACGTTAGTTAGTTTATCAGGTTTTGCCTATTTTATGGAAGCGTTGTGGCAAATCAACGTGAATAACTGAAAGGTTAAAGTTGCACTAACGGTTATCAGAGCATAGAAAATATAAAAGCCCGGACTATGCCAGACTTTCTAATACTACAATCATACTATGAAATTAACGTTTGGAAAACTGCGGACGACGACGCGCTTTACGCAAACCGATTTTCTTACGTTCAACCTGGCGAGCGTCACGGGTAACAAAGCCAGCTTTACGAAAATCAGTACGCAAAGTTTCGTCATATTCCATCAGCGCACGAGTAATACCGTGGCGAATGGCACCTGCCTGACCGGAGATACCACCGCCTTTAACAGTGATATACAGATCTAGTTTACCTAGCATGTCTACCAGTTCCAGTGGCTGACGAACAACCATGCGGGCTGTTTCGCGACCGAAGTACTGATCCAGACTACGCTGGTTAATCACTATACTACCACTACCCTCCTTAACAAAAACGCGAGCAGAAGAGCTTTTACGGCGACCAGTGCCGTAGTATTGATTTTTAATCATACCTATAATCCCGATTTAATATCCAAAACTTGTGGTTGCTGTGCCGCATGGCTATGCTCACTGCCTACGTAAATTTTAAGTTTACGATACATTGCGCGACCTAACGGATTTTTGGGAAGCATGCCTTTAACCGCGATCTCAATTACACGCTCAGGATGACGAGATATCATTTCTTCAAATTTTACTTCTTTTATACCACCAACATGACCAGTATAACGATAATATATTTTGCCATTGCGCTTGTTACCAGTGACGACCACTTTATCTGCGTTTAAAACAATGATATAATCACCAGTATCAACGTGCGGAGTATATTCCGCTTTATGCTTACCGCGCAAACGACGAGCAAGTTCAGTAGCAAGACGTCCCAAAATTTGTCCATTGGCGTCTACAACATACCAATTACGTTTAACCGTTTCCGATTTTGCTGTAAAAGTTTTCATTAAAGCCTACCAAATTATACCTTTTATACCTTGCTAATAACCAAGCGCTGATAATTATATAGCTATAGGCTAACATGTTTGTCTATACTAGCAAACCTACAATAAAGATCGACTTCCTTAACTTATTAAGGATTGTGCGGCAGCCTAAAATACTCCTCACTCTGCATCTCTTGCAAGCGGGATATACAGCGCTGATATTCAAACTTTAACATGTTTCCCTGATACAACGCCACCATCGGAACCGCCGCAGTAATTACTAACTTCACATGACGCTCATAAAATTCATCCACCAATGCCAGGAAACGACGGGCCGTATTTTCCTGCACAGTTCCCATTTGGCGCACGTTATGCAACAGCACGCTATGAAAACGTTCGGATAGCACAATATAGTCATTCTGGCAGCGTGCACCACCGCACAGCTCGGCAAAATCCAGTGCCACCACACCGTCGGCTACCCCAAGCGTCGGCAAAGGACAATGATTGATTTCCAGCGACAGCACTTTGCAATCAAAAGGTAGATGTGTACTTGCCAATACACTGAACATCCACGCCATCACCCGCTCATTTTCCTCATTAAGTGGCGTCAGCCATAGATTTGCCTGATTTAAAGGACGCAGCCGGTAATCAATACCTACGTCAACATTAATCACTTCGCAATACTTATTGATTAACTCGATAGCCGGTAAGAAACGCTCACGCTGCAAACCATTACTATAAAGATCATCAGGCGAAACATTAGAAGTAGAGACCAAGATAACACTGCGAGCGAAGAGCGCTGGTATCAGCGTCCCTAAAAGCATCGCATCAGCAATATCAGATACAAAAAACTCATCAAAGCAGAGCACGTCAGTCTCGGCCTTAAAACCATCAGCGATAACCTCCAGAGGATCCTGGTGACCATGCAGATAGATCATCTCCTTATGCACTCGCAACATAAAACGGTGAAAATGAAGCCGCAACTTTCGCTCGCCTGGTAGACTGCGATAAAATAAATCCATCATCCAGGTCTTACCTCCACCGACACCGCCCCACATATATAAGCCCTGGGATCCAGCGGTAGTCTCGGTCCCATCCTTTCCTAGCAATTTTTTTCTTAGTCGACTAAGAAAACTTGTCTGGACGTTGGCAGTAGCATGCTGATGGACGCTAATCTGTTGATAGATCTGATCCAAACGGGAGATAACAATAGCCTGAACAGTGTCGGGTTGGTATTCACCTGCCGCCAACATCCTCTGATAAAGGAATAACGGCGAAGTAGCTTGCATATGGAGGACTTTCCTCTAAATGAAAATGAAACATAACACTATTATGTTATATATCCTACAATAACGGCCTGACCAAATACAATAGTCGAACGGCCTGGCTGTGAAAACCCCTTCACACTCTCAAATTCCACTGATGACAGATTACCGGTTATAGTAAAGCTCTAACTGTGTAATATACAGATAACGCAGTCAAAAATAGGAGCCATTATGATCTGGGAATATACGCTGATTGGTTTTGTGTTAGGAATAGTTATTGGTGCAATCGCAATGCGGTTTGGCAACCATAAGCTACGCCAGCAAAAAAACCTCCAGTATGAGCTGGAAAAAAGCAAAGCGGAACTAGACGCGTACCGCGAAGAGTTAACCAGTCATTTCGCACGCAGCGCCGAATTGCTGGATAATATGGCAAACGACTACCGTCAACTATATCAGCATATAGCGAAAAGCTCCAATAGCTTGCTGCCAGACCGGAACGTTGAAAACAATTCATTTCCTTATCCTCTGACAGCAGCAGAAACAAACAACGACCAAATTTTGGCAAAAATGCAACCGAGGGATTATCCAGAAAGCGCTAGCAGTCTATTGCGCAGTACACCATTTTCGCGCAAATAACCCAACCGAAAAGAAAACAGCGATTGCATCTACGAAGACGACCTAAACACTGCACAACGCTAAATTTTCCACTCCGGCGATGGTTTTTAAAATATTATTGCAATTATATTGCCTGGTCCCTCAAACATGGTATCTATCACTAAATAACAAGCGAGTTAACATTTCAATGAAAATAACACCTTTATTTAGCACGTTGACACTTAGTCTTGTATTTAATTTACTTCCTTTCACCACCACCCAGGCAACACTGCCAGCCGAAGTACCAGAACAAGCCATGCTGAGTTTAGCACCAATGCTAGCTAAAGTGCTACCGGCAGTGGTAAGCGTTCATGTGGAAGGTACCCAGTCGGTACGGCGACCTACGTTGCCCAAAGAGTTTAAATACTTCTTCGGCCCTGAAATTCCAGATGGCAATAGCGGCGTGCGTCCCTTTGAAGGACTAGGCTCCGGGGTCATTATAAATGCCGCCAAGGGCTACGTAATTACTAATAACCATGTGGTCAACGGCGCGAATAAAATTAAAGTACAACTCAACGACGGGCGTGAATTCAAAGCTAAATTGTTAGGCCATGATGAACAAACTGACCTAGCACTACTACTACTCTCGGCATCAAAAAACCTCGCCGAAATCAAAATAGCCGACTCCGATACCCTGAAGGTGGGTGATTTCGCGGTCGCAGTGGGCAATCCATTCGGTCTTGGTCAAACTGCAACCTCCGGTATCGTTTCAGCATTGGGCCGCAGCGGTTTAAATCTTGAAGGGCTAGAAAACTTTATACAGACCGACGCCTCCATTAACCGCGGCAATTCCGGAGGCGCTCTCGTTAATCTAAAAGGTGAACTAATTGGTATCAATACTGCTATTCTGGCACCGGGCGGCGGCAATATCGGCATTGGATTCGCCATTCCCAGTAATATCGTTAAAAATCTGAGCCAACAACTTATCGAATTTGGCGAAGTGAAACGCGGCCATTTAGGGATTAAGGGAACAGAATTAACAGCCGATATCGCCAAAGCGTTAAATATCGACGCTCAGCGCGGAGCGTTTGTCAGCGAAGTGCTACCAGGGGCCGCTGCCGCAAAAGCAGGCATCAAAGCCGGGGATATCATTGTTTCGGTGGAAGGCAAGCCGATACAGAGCTTCGCAGAACTGCGAGTCAAAGTTGGGACTACTACTCCGGGCAACACTGTCAAATTAGGGCTGCTGCGCAACGGCAAGCTGCAAAATATATCGGTAGTATTGGATGACAGCAACTACACTACCACCAGCGAAGAAGTTCTTATCCCGGCTCTGCAAGGCGCATCTCTCAGCAATGGGCAACTAAAAGACGGCACGAAAGGTGTGCAAGTGGAAGATGTCGTCAAAGACTCTCCCGCTGCAGCCGTAGGTCTGCAGAAGGGTGATATGATCATCGGTTTTAACCGCGAACGAGTACAAAGCCTATCGCAACTGCGTAAAGTCCTAAATACTAAACCGGTGGTTATAGCACTGAATATCGTGCGGGGCAACGCCAGTATTTTCCTGCTATTACGCTAACTGGTTAAAAAATGGACACTGGCGCTACAGTGTCCATTTAACTTAATTTTGTTGAATAAATCTAGTCATCGCCAAAACTTTTCCAAAATCGTTATTAACTATTGATCAGCCCTAACCTGATCACAGACATATCTATAAATTATTTTATCGAATGCACATGCACCATGGCCATGGTTCCTCACCCTAGCTGGGCATCATAATCTCATATATCACAATCAGTTAAATTACCATTGTATTCTTGACATAGCTCTTTCTGCTAGACAATCTCAAAAGTAATCAAACTTATTTAAACATTGCGCCCGCTTTCTATCCGCATAATTTTTCCAATATACTTTTTAAGAGTATATCGATGATAAAAATTTTTTCGCTAACAGCGTAACCACCATGATTCAACGACAGATCATGAGACGGTAATTTCATGTTTGTAGTATCGGACTACTACATAAATTTTTTGGCCAAATGCACAGTTTATCTGATTATCTATTTAGTTTGATAAATACATTTATTTTTAATAATAAAGGAGCGCTCAATAACTTCTTATAAATCACTAATTGACACAAACCATACTCCTAGATTACCAAATGACAACTCCAAGCGATAGAAAGCATATGGCGGCTAAAATATGCATTAAATAAAACAACTCAGCAATTTATCAATAGATAAGTAACTTAATAGCAATCAAAAAAAACTCAAAACAATAAATTTATAAGAAATATTACCGTGTGTATAAATTTTATTATTACATTAATATTGTATACCATTTATTAACATAGATAAAGTCCAGGTAACCTAAAGGAACATGAATTAAATTCAAATAATCTATATTATAATATTCGCAAAAGCTAATAATTTATTTTACCATAAACATATTGATGATAATAGCTCACCTAATTTAGTGATTTTAAATTTTACCTTTTCAATAAAAAGATTTTTCTAAAAATTAATGATCTATCCTTATAAAAAATGATGTATTCAACACAAGCAGTTAATCATACTATTTCATAGATTTCATTATAGCAACTTTTACTAGCTAGATACATGCACTGAGCATTACAACAAATCAATTGCTTTATCATAGTAAGATAGCAATAACGCTCATATCAACGAAAAATATGCATGCTCAGATCCGGGCTCTCCATGCACCAAAACATCAATCTGCTTAATAAAAAAATAAAGCAGGCGTTACATTACTCACAGATTATCGTTGAACTACAGATGGATGCTTAGGTTTACGAAGCACCTACTGGCAAGATTCTAAACAATCTGAATGCTCGAGCGATGCCAATCCCTATAATCTAAATTATAAACAAATTCTTACCCAACAGATCATGGTCAAAGGACCAGATCAAACTTAATCCATACAAAACCTCCAGAAAACTTTTTGCAAACTAACAAATCCATTAATAATGACAATTCAAAGTGGCGCGCTTATCAATAAGATTGATAAATTGATAAATATCAATACATATAGCTCGATAAAAACAACAATAGCTAAATATTAAAAAACATCAGCTTCCCGATTATGACCAAGTTGGCGATCTTGACATAAGCGAGCGATCTTGACATAAGCGAGCACAAAAAATTAGTTTTCCTTACGAAATTAGATACCCACTCGTTATTTGCCTCTGATACGTTCGATATCCGCGCCCATATTACGCAATTTTTCCTCAATACAATCATAACCGCGATCGATATGATAAATACGATCCACTATCGTCACGCCCTCGGCAATACAACCGGCCAGCACCAAGCTAGCAGATGCACGTAAGTCAGTCGCCATTACCTGTGCACCTGACAGGCTATTCACGCCATGACAAATAACAGAATTGCTTTCAATCTCCGCATGTGCACCCATGCGGATAAGCTCAGGCACGTGCATAAAACGATTTTCAAAAATAGTTTCAGTAATCACACCCGTTCCCTCGGCAACCAGGTTTAGCAAACTAAACTGCGCTTGCATATCGGTGGGAAATCCAGGATGCGGCGCGGTGCGTACCATGACGGCTTTAGGCCGTTGACCGTGCATATTCAAGTTTATCCAGTCGTCGCCAATTTTAATCTCCGCACCAGCTTCCCGCAATTTAGCCAACACTGCTTCAAGAGTATCAGGACGGGCAGCGTGACACACTACGCGCCCACGGGAAATAACCGCCGCTACTAGGAAGGTACCTGTTTCAATGCGATCAGGCAAGATGCGATACACCACTCCCCCAATTCCAAGGCGCTGCACCCCTTCGATAGTGATTTTATCACTACCGGCACCGATAATTCTGGCTCCTAAGCTGACCAGAAAATTAGCAGTATCAACAATTTCCGGCTCACGGGCAGCATTTTCGATAATGACCACACCTTCAGCTAAAGTCGCAGCGCTCATAATAGTAACTGTAGCACCGACGCTGACCTTATCCATGATGATATGCGCACCGCGCAAACGACCCGATACTGAGGCTTTGACATAGCCTTCTTCCAGCTTAATGGTGGCACCCAACTGCTTCAAGCCACTAATATGCAGATCCACCGGCCTAGCACCGATAGCACAGCCACCGGGAAGTGATACCTGCCCTTGGCCAAAACGCGCCACTAACGGTCCCAATACCCAGATAGAAGCACGCATGGTTTTTACAAGATCATACGGAAGAGAATAGACATCAATACCACTAGCGTCAATATGTACCGACCTATTGCATTCCACCTTAGCGCCAAGCCAGTTTAACATTTTCATGGTAGTATCGATATCTTTCAACTTTGGGACGTTTTGAATCTCTACCGATTCTTCCGACAACAAAGTAGCAAATAAAATTGGTAACGCGGCATTTTTGGCCCCTGAAATGAAGACTTCACCACTTAATTTGCTTGGACCCTGGATACGAAATTTATCCATACTTTATCTCTGTGTTTAACGGTAATTCCCTGACCAGATAGGACTATATTAAAAACTGTTCAACTTGCGAGCACGTTGCCACTCCTCGGGCGTGTAGGCTTTGATAGATAAGGAGTGAATGCGATCATCCGAAATATATTCCATCAGCGGCACATAAATTATCTGCTGTTTTTTTATCTTGCTCATGCCAGCAAATTGCTTGCTAACTGCAATGACTTGAAAATGGCGGCCGTTACCACTAACATGGACTTGGTCCAGCCGGAGGGCTTTTATCAGCACATCTTTAATTGCATAAGTTTCCATAATCAATATTCTATAACATGTGTAGAGAATCAAACACATATCTTAAAGGAAACCAACAAGATCTGGAACAAGCAAAGATATTAGCTGCTACTTCATATACATCCAAGGGCAAATGCATAAAAAGATTAATTATAAAAAAGCATACTATGAGCACGTCCTATTGGTATTAACATACACGTGAAATCCTAGCTAGACAAAACAATTTACATCCGCCCACTGGCGAGCCGCCAGTCTAAAAAACCGTTGTGCTGACACTGCTTATGATAAAAATGCACATCATCGCCATACCCGCATAATCAACCAATTTCAAACCAGAAACATCCAAAATACGGATCCCGCTTAGTAATAACTCACACTGCTGCCATAATGGCAGCAGTGTATCGCAATCAAGATCCTGGTAAGAAAAATGTTTCTCCCTATCCTTTCCCACTCAACGACTCAGCCATTGCCCATGGCATAAGCGGTTTCTGAGCAACGATATGCAACAGATATGTTAATTAATCTATCCACTTGGTGCTTAGGGTCGATGCCACTTATTTTGCTTGTATAGTAATCATGACACGGATAAGAACAAAGTCGGCATTTCCTAGCTATTTTTCTGGCAAAACTTGATAAGTTTTATTATTTTATAATAATAAAACTTATCAATCAGATCCTCCAGTATTATCCCTGAATACACATCCTGAATTACAGCGCCATCTTTTGATGGTACTAATCGCCAGATCTTTAAAACCAATGTTAAACACCAGATATTGCTTCACAATCAAACCTAAAATACGGATTCAAGAGAACTGGTATCCGGAATACCATTATATATTTATTCAATATCCATACTGACTCTTGCTTTATACGTTTTTGAATCGAAGATTATGCTTGCTACCCGGCCAATACTATTAGTCCACCAAATGAATAAGATTATCGCACAGCGTGATAATCATAAATACAAATTTTGTTTTTTGCTTTTATTCAATTAGTTCTCAAATATCAATACCGTACAACTCCAAAATCGCCAGAGACGCGTATACTACCATGCATGTAGTTACACAACTTATTCCTTAAAGCCTCGTATGGAGTAATAGCCATTAAATAATGCAATCCAGGTAATAATGATAGTGAAAACGACACTCTTAATAACATAATTTACAAAATATTTATGCTGTTCTATGAACTCCTTTTGCATTGCAGACCAAAAAACTGCTATCGATACCTTTCCAGTCGACCACGACAATGGCTTCTCTATAGATATCCCCATCGCAATAAAAATCATCGTCAACAACAGCATACTGATAATCCCAGTCTAAAAACCCGGCGACACCACCGGAGCAGTAGGTCCCACCGCCATCATCTCCAAACTTAATAGCTGCTCCGTAGCTTTTATCAAACCTATATTCGGCGAGCATGGCTAAACCAGAAATGACAATAACCACCAACGATAATACACCGACGCTGTACGATTGTTTAATCAACAGCCGCCACTGCTAACGGAACACTGTTGCCCCATCAGTGCGTTGAACAACATGCAAACTGCTCGGATAAAACAGCCCTTCGACGATACCGTCGAGGAATTGTATGACCTGGAACTCTGGATCAAAGCGCAAGCCATCTGGGATACCCTCTGCTACAACATAATGTTCGGCAACCATATAGAACATAATCAGCTGCGGATCTAAAGCAATGGGCCCCGCACCAGAACCGCCTGCCATCCATGCCACCAGACAGCTTAGAGTGGCATCATCGACACCGATCAGCATAGGCCGACTTGTGCTGCTAGTTTTATCCTCACCGTACTATGAAGCACTGGTTCAGGCAGCCTGGTATGTTACCGCTAATGGAAAAGCAACATGTTCCAATATGTTTACTGCCAATAAACAGAGCATCAGACTGGAAAACATGCTGATTTTTTGCGCATTGCGTACAACTAGCGGCGTGACAAAGTGGCTTTGCAGATACTGGAGGTTCCATAATAGCGATGATTTTACCACGAGAAAACAACATACTAATATTATTAAAAATAATATGATCGCTAGGGTAAAAACTTAATCCTTAGATCTCAACCAAGTTATCGCTATAACTCATCATCAAACACGCATCACTAACGTTTCGAATATTCTATATCGGAGTTAACCATCGTAACTGTTGTGATATAAAAATGAATTTTTCGTCTGATAGAAAGAACATTCCAAAGTTTTAAAAATTCTATTTTCAATGAACGAATTTTCCACTATGGTTACCCGACTCCACTTACATCATTAAACAAACAAAAACATTAATATCACTATAAAACCCAATACGTGGCAATATTGCTCTATTATGATTTATACTATTGTGATAAAAATTAAATGGAAAACACAAAACACAGGATCATAAAATCACCGCATTTTAACACAAGCCTTAGTGCAGCTAAGGCATATAAAGCATCAACTTTGATAATGTAATAAATAAAGAAGTTCTATATAAATTATTACAATATAAACATAAAAAATTACAAAAACCATAAACAATAGTGAATTATGATGCGCACCACAGCAAAAAAATAGACTGCTGGCTTAAAATTATACAGATGGTCCTCCCTGGAAAGGCCATCAACTCACCGAATCATGCCTTAATTGAAATTAGGAGATAATCAATTAACAGAAAATAATAATGACTACTGAAAAACTCGGTTATCATCTATACTACCTTAAGCTATTTATATCATGCAATAAATAGCTATTTAACTAACTCCTGACATACGAGATTACAATGCACAATTAGGGGAAATCATAGACTATAGTAAACGCATTGAATAAAATAACTCACTAGACAAAATATTCCTATCACAAGACAAATGGTTTAAACAACTTTTCATAATAAACTTTGATTTTAAATAATATCATGTTTATTGTCGGAAGAGCAGCTTTTATTAAGATCAATCATTGTTCAAGCTTTAGCTAAACGTTAAAGTAGTGATATTTCAATACATAAACAACTGACAAAACTACGGCAGTAATAAAAAAGTACAATAACTTCCTGGTAGTGCTACTGGTTTATATTTATCATCAACCCATCTCAGCCAACATGGTAGATAATAAACAATACCAGCACTGGCGCGAGATTGTACTCTTAACCATCTAAGTCGTATGACAGTTTAGAAGTAGGTATTCTGCCATAGCTATCAACGCCGATAATTGACTAGGTCATATCATAACACGAGTGATCTTCACAGTGTTTGTCTGCGCAAACAGCGCCAAATAATCATCTGTTAGACGCATGTTGTTACTATGCAGCTTTAACCGCCTTCTTAACAGTGTTATTACTCTAACCCCAGGTTCTTTAATCAACCAGGACAAGTGTTATGTCGCAAAATACAGTCAAGCCGGTTTTCGACTTTGTCGCCGCCGGCAAACAGGTCCTCGCCATTGAGCGAGAAAGTCTAGTACAGTTAGATCAATACATTAACGAAGATTTTCGCCGCGCCTGCGAAATGCTATTTTACTGCAGCGGCAAAGTGGTGGTTATGGGCATGGGCAAATCCGGCCATATAGGCCGCAAGCTAGCTGCTACCTTTGCCAGCACCGGCACGCCTGCGTTTTTTGTCCATCCCGGGGAAGCAAGCCATGGTGATTTAGGCATGGTTTCACCGCAGGATATAGTTATCGCGTTATCAAATTCTGGTGAATCCCATGAAATTGTAGCTCTCATTTCAGTTCTGAAACGTCTACGCATTCCCCTTATCTGCATAACTGGCAAGCCGGATAGCACTATAGGTAAAGCGGCCGAAATTTACCTTTGCATCCACGTACCAAAAGAAGCCTGTCCACTAGGATTGTCGCCCACCGCCAGCACTACCGCCGCGTTGGTGATGGGCGATGCGCTGGCGGTAGCACTGCTGCAAGCACGCGGTTTCACCGTCGAAAATTTCGCGCTTGCCCACCCCGGTGGCGTTCTGGGACGTAAACTGCTGCTACGTGTTGGCGATATTATGCACAGCGGTACCGATATCCCTCAAATAACACGCAGCGCGTCGTTACGCGACGCGCTAGTGGAGATTACTCGCAAAAATTTAGGAATGACAGTAATTTGCGACGAAAGCAATAGCATTGCCGGCATTTTTACCGATGGTGATCTCCGGCGAGTTATCGATCAAGGCATCGATCTAAATAGGGCATACATCACCGACGTAATGACGCCAGGAGGCGTACGCGTCACCCCTGACACACTAGCAGTAGAAGCACTCAATTTACTGCAATCACGCAACATCACCTCACTCTTAATTGCTAACCAAAACCATCTGATAGGGGTAGTGCATATGCATGATATGCTACGCGCTGGCGTGATATAATTAAGTTTTATTGAACTAGACATCGTGAACCTTGCGCTTAAAATTATTAAGTCACTTATCTAGCAACAAAAATACCTAAATCAATTAGTTGATTCAAAAGTATTATCGTAATGTATAGATACCGGCGAATTCATGTTTTATTCATCATACTACTGTACTTTTCCAAAGTACGTCGATGGTAACCGACCTTCTTATCTTCAATGATCACTATTTCTTATAAACGTTGATTGAAACATGCCTATAATACGCTACTATTAAAATACCGTCATTAATGGTTTGATAGTGTTTATGCATCCGTTAAATTACTGATGCATAAGTCAAAGCAGAAGATGATTTCACGCGTCTTATACCGCCACGTATTTGCCAAAAATATGATTTTTCTTGTAACCATATTTCTGCACTTTACATTCAACTTCACTAACAACTTTTCAAATTATAGCAATAATAAATAGATTTATAACAAATCAAGTTTTTATCCCGTTTACTAAAACATGTATCCCTGGCTAAAACATGTATAACCTGGCAATATAAAGATATTCATTAACTGAAAATAAAAAATTTATAATATTTTATAATGTTTTAAAAAGTTAAACGCAAAATTCATTTTCACATCATTAATACAGGGGAGGTGATAACAATCTCTCAATGGAAGGCTAGACGTGCTCTTTTGAACAGTTTTATTTCTCATACCAGGCTAAGTTAAGATATTCAACCAAAACATTAGTGACCGAGTATGATGAACGCTTTGTTGCACTAGCATAATTTAGTAATTTAAAAATTTTGCTTTACCCCAGAGATTTAAAAAATTGATGATTTACCTTTTATTTTTAGAAAAAATATAATTAATTTAATAAAACTGATACAGTTAAGGAAAAGAGTTATGCAGGAT
Organism: Sodalis sp. Ffu; assembly: GCA_024748595.1. Taxonomy (GTDB): domain Bacteria; phylum Pseudomonadota; class Gammaproteobacteria; order Enterobacterales; family Enterobacteriaceae; genus FFU. Next base: position 1,096,127 of record CP072944.1, read on the forward strand.
AACTCCTTTATTAATACATGCTACGGGCCGGTGGCCCAATACGTGTTTGAGCGCGCTCGCCACGTCCGCTTGTTAATTTGCGATATGGATGGCGTGATGTCTGACGGCCTGATATATATGGGCAATAACGGCGAAACATTAAAGACTTTCAACATGCGCGATGGCTATGGTATCCGTTGCCTGCTAACTTCAGGCGTTGAAGTCGCTATTATTACTGGCTCTTTTTCTAGACTCACAGAAGACCGTTGCAAGACGCTTGGTATTAGGTATCTTTACCAGAAACAATCAGATAAAACTTTATCCTTTAAGGCACTATTAAATAAACTAAAATTAACAACGAACCAGGTTGCCTATATAGGCGACGATTTAATTGATGCCCCGGTCATAGACCAGGTAGGACTTAGCGTGGCAGTGGCAAATGCACATCCTCTCTTGCGATCTAGGAGCAATTATATTACCCGTATGGCCGGCGGCCACGGTGCGGTACGAGAAATTTGCGACCTCCTACTCCAAGCACAAGGAAAATTAAAAACTACCAGAGGCAAATTGGTATGATCAAAGCAACGCATTGGATCACAGCACTGCTCGGATTATTGACGTTGATATTTATTGGCTGGAACCTGGCTGATACCAACAACACATACCCTCAGACACCGATTAATACTAGCCAACCTACCTATCAAAGCAAGCAGACCTCCACTGTGGTTTATGCTCCAGATGGGAGACTCAATTATAAACTGATGGCGGACTATATCCAACATTTCGCCGCCATGAAAATTACTTGGTTTACCCAACCGACCGCCACCATGTTCGATGAGAATAAAGTACCGTCCTGGATGATCAAAGCCGACCGGGCCAAACTGACTCATGACAGCATGCTTTATCTATATGGTAATGTGCAAGTTAATAACCTGACCGACCTCTCACATCTTAAGAACATTACGACAAATAATGCAGCCATTAACCTAATCAGCCAGGACCTCTCCTCAGATGAAGAGGTAACTTTATACGGTACCAGCTTTAATTCCACAGGCATGAAAATGCGTGGCAATCTGCGCAATCAAACCGCTAAATTGATTAAAAATGTTAAAACTTTATATGATATCCAAAACTCAAAAACGACATACCAGAGCCAGCATCATGCTACTCGCCTGATGCTGGCTAGTGCTCAAACCCAGGAGCTCAACACCAATAACCAGCAGCCAATTTATATTAATTCTGATCAGCAAGCTGTGGATATGATAACCAATACCCTGACTCTTACCAGTCAGGTAATTGTCAAATGCGGCTCCATCAATATTCGCGCAGACAAGGTGGTGATCACCCGTCCCGACGGCAAAAACGGCCACGAAGTGGTGGAGGGTTACGGAAAACCGGTCACTTTCTATCAATTACAGGACGATGGCAAATCAGTGCATGGTCAATCGCTAAAAGTACGCTATGAAACCGCCAACGATCTAATAATACTGACTGGCAACGCTTATCTAGAACAACTTGATAGCAACGTGAAAAGCGACCGGATTACCTATCTGGTGAAAAAACAACAGATAGAAGCTCTCAGCGACAAAGGCAAACGAGTCACTACGGTACTGCTACCGGCACAACGGCAGCATAACGATATAAGGACAGCAAAACATAATCAAAATTAACTAAATAACAGAGTAAAAAGATCCATGGCAACATTAATCGCAAAAAATCTAACTAAAACTTATAAAAGACGCCTTGTGGTAAAAGATGTCAGTCTGAAAGTAAGCTCTGGAGAAATTATTGGATTGCTAGGGCCGAACGGGGCAGGAAAAACTACCACCTTTTATATGGTAGTAGGTATCATTCAGCGTGACACTGGACACATTACCATCGATGAGGACGATATCAGCATCTTACCGCTACATACCCGCGCACGTCGCGGGATTGGCTACCTGCCGCAAGAAGCTTCGATATTCCGCCATCTGAGCGTCTTCGATAATCTGATGGCGGTGCTGCAAATACGCAACGATCTCATCAATAAAAAGCGCAACGATCGTGCTAACGAATTGATGGAAGAATTCCATATCACTCATCTGCGTGATAACCTTGGTCAGTCTCTTTCAGGCGGTGAACGGCGACGAGTAGAAATTGCGCGAGCGCTGGCCGCAAACCCTAAATTCATCTTGCTCGATGAACCATTCGCCGGAGTTGACCCTATTTCAGTGATTGATATCAAAAAAATCATCAAACATCTACGCGACAGTGGGCTTGGGGTACTTATCACCGACCATAACGTACGAGAAACGCTTGATGTCTGCAAAAGAGCTTACATTGTCAACCAAGGCAAACTGATAGCTAATGGTACCCCAAACGAAATCCTACATGATGAACAGGTGAAACGGGTTTATCTGGGTGAAGAGTTTCGCCTTTAATTAAGCTGGGGGTATAGCTGACAACTTACATTAATATCAATTAAAAATTAATCAACTACTAGATATAATCCCGCAATTGCAACAAGCGATTTGCCTGTTGCAAGAAGCTATTATTAAACTTCAACAAAAAATATAGATCACGCTAGAAGATATTTTTAAAAACATCCATGAGTTCGCGTCACCAGAAGAAACGGAAACAATACTTAAATACATTCAATATTTTGATCCAATCGTGCTAAGCAGCACGAAACTTATGCAATTTCTACTAACTATCACCATCGCAATATTTTATCAAATATAATCTAATTTTAACAAATTGCAATTTATCGTAATTGAGTATCTTGATATGTTTTAGGCAATCATTATTTGCGTACATTATTGCACTCGACTAAGCTGAAAAGTGCTAAAATTAACAATTGTGATGATAAAACCCATTGATACGCAACCACCTACCTGAACATTACCTGATTAAAAACTTGAAGAAAAACCACACAAAAACTTGCTCAAAATAAAGCCTTGCATTGTCGAACCACAGAAATTTTTAAACAGGGCAGACAATGCATACACCCCATAGTACTGGCAGATATCGATCAGGCAATGGACATACATGAATCAATAATCTACAGATAACGTCGTAGAAATATTTATAAAACCCGCAAAACATTTTTGAAATAGAATATTTTTCCAACGTCAATACCTAAAGGCAAGAAGAAAAATCTCATCCACAGCTCATACTCGGGCTGATAAAATTAATCGTCGCAAAAATTCAACAAAACCATGAGCGATAAGTAGGCTTACCAGCCTACCTTAGGTGTCATAATGACAAGGAGCGACCGTAGCAACATACTCAAATTATTTATTTTATTTCTGTGACACTAATGGAATAAAATTTATTGATAAAGGTAAATATAAAATTAGAACATGCGGTAAAGAAAATACTTTAGTGCACGCAAGATGCATGCAGTAATCAATACCATAATAAATGAAATCATCTATATGACCTGTTGCTGAATAATATATAATAGATACTAAAACAAGAGTGAGCCACTTGCAAAACATAACAAAAATGAAAAATTTACTAATAATCTAAATAATAATAAGCATTAGCAATCAAATATAGACTTCTAAATAAACATCAGATTATTGATCTATTCTAAAAAATTTTGATACTAACTTAATTAATAGTGATATAATCAAAGCTATTATCAATTAATATTAAACAAACAATAATAATTATTAAAAATAAAAAAATAAAAATTGACTATCATTGATAGTCTAGTAAAAATTACCATGTCAAAAAACACACAATTGTTTAGTAAATAATATTATTATATTAGAAATTACCACCAGATAAAATATCTGGAACAACTTTGAGTTGAATAAAAAATTTATTTTGTAACTTATGAATTAATTATTTTAAACTTTACTTTATTTATAAATATTTTATAAGATCAATGATCTATTTTAATTTTTATAAAATTCTGATTTATTCAACAAATATTACAACGATACAAATCGATTCAATATTAAATATTTAATTTATTCATAGCAACGTCCACTACCAAAACAAATAAAAAAACTCTAAAAATTATCAGCGCACTATTAGGCTAAGGCATTAAACAAAACAACGCAAGTAGTAGTATTACGCCGTTCTGACCTATAAGCAATAACGGCATCAGCAAGAAAGCACTATCCCTCATGATAAACTAAAGAAAGATACTCTGCGCAAGGATATGAATTTTTATCGCTTTGGAGCACCCATACCGTCTTCTACGCCATTAATAATCAGCAGTACACTGCAAAAACGCATCTTTCATACGCTATCGCTAGTGGCAAAAGCGTCAAGGGGAAAGCATATGCTGCAAATTGCGCAAAACAACAAGGAACTGTATCAAAATAATAACCGAGTCAAAGTCACCAGCTTAAACCCCTCGCCTCTGCAGCATCGTTTCCATCGATAAAACAAGCGAAATAATCACATTACCAAGGGATAAATAAGCAAGCAAACAAGGAGGTGTCATGGTGCTAATAATTGTCAGCGGTCGATCCGGATCGGGAAAATCCGTCGCGCTGCGCGCGCTAGAGGATATGGGATTTTATTGTGTAGATAACTTACCTATGGTATTATTACCACAATTGGCTAGCACACTAGCAAACAGCAATAGCTCTGCGGCAGTCAGCGTTGACGTACGGAATATGCCTAAATCCTCAGAAATATTTGATCAAGTGATCGATAATCTACCGCATATATTTTTTTCACAGTGGCTATTTCTAGATGCCGAACGTAACACCCTTATCCGCCGTTATAGCGATACCCGACGTTTACATCCACTCTCTAATCATAATCTATCGCTGGAAAAAGCCATTGATAAAGAAAATGTACTACTGGAACCACTACGCTCACGCGCCGATTTAGTGATCGACACCTCGAAGATGTCGGTACATGAACTGACTGAGATGTTACGCACCCGCCTTTTAGGCAAGCGAGAAAGAGAATTGACCATGGTGTTTGAATCGTTCGGTTACAAACACGGCATTCCCATCGATGCTGACTACGTTTTTGATGTGCGTTTTTTACCTAATCCTCATTGGGATCCCAAACTCAGACCGATGACCGGTCTGGACAAGCCAGTAGCAGCATTTTTGGATCGCCATACCGAAGTACATAACTTTATTTACCAGACCCGCAGCTATTTGGAGTTATGGTTACCAATGCTGGAAACCAACAACCGCAGCTACCTCACAGTAGCTATCGGCTGTACCGGCGGAAAACACCGTTCGGTGTATATCACCGAACAGCTAGTAAATTACTTTCGCTCACGAGCCAAAAATGTCCAAGCACACCACCGTACTCTAGAAAAACACAAATAGCATTAGTATGCACATATCACGACCGAAGAAAAAATAAAACAGTTAAAATGAGTTCAAAAACTTTAAGATAACGTTGAAGTACTGCTACAGAATGACTGTAACACTACAACAAAAGCAAACATTGTGATCAGTGTATTTGATCCTTGATTCCTACATAAAACGAAATTGAAGTGTTAAATACCAGCTCTGACGAAATTCAAATTATGACAATTGTCGTTCATATCTTTATCGCTTATTTAGATCACTATTACATGCGATAGCTTAACAATATCTGATAAGTGATTCTAATTAACGATACAGATCTAAATCGAAAAAGACACAGGATATCACCATTACTTAATCCCTAACAATTAATGCAATAACTATTCTTTTCTACTGAGCAGCAGATCATTAGACCGAGACGAAGTAACTCACTAATACAGTTATCATGCATCTTACAACCAATAATCTTAATTCCTGCGCCTATTTAAAACTCAAGTACTCAAGACGTACTCATACTATGCATAATTACCCTGCATAATTACCCTAAGCAGATAGCTTTACTATAAATTTTATCGAATATTTTTATAGACATTATCGCCATACACACTTTAATTCCAATCGGTTTTTTAGTTAAATAAAAATAATCAGAACTATAATTTATTTTCTTGCCTAATGAGGCAAATAACTTTCTCTTATAGCATCCTTAAAAAAGCTTTTCAATAAATTTATTCGGCGCTAATCTTTCTCTTTTTTTTAAATTCTATCATCTTTTTTAAAGCGACCAAAACGTATTTTTATATTTATTATATTACTCAGCAATAAGTCAAGATCGATTATTTTAATATTATAGTATTGAAATAACAATTATACGCCGAAAATAAAAGTTTAATATATATTAACTTGTTTATAACAGTATAATACGGAAAACATAAATTATTAATAAAGTCCATTCTTAGCAATTAATAAGTGAAGAATATAAAAACTCAAAAGAAAAATAAATAATATCATGGTCATACATATACGGACGATTAAGAAAAATTCTACCCTATTCCTAAAAAACTGATACTGACCTAATCATGTCAATAAAATCATGCCCGAATCAATCAATATTAAAAAAGAGACTACTAGCAATTTTGCTAAAATAGGCATCTCAGAAATATAATAGATTCAACTTATACAACATTATATTCACCCACCAGTTAAAAAATATATAACATCTGTTATACAACATTGTATAAAAGCCCATCAATAAATAAACATTGGAGCGGGAAACGAGATTTGAACTCGCGCCCACAACCTTGGCAAGGTTGTGCTCTACCACTGAGCTATTCCCGCTAACTCTTCACTTTACGCCCTTAAGCCAATTGCATTAGTTTGAGCAAATAAATAATAAAACCAAACATGCTATAAAATAAAAATTTTTAACCTATCGATTAGACATCTACTTCTAAAATTATCAGTCTCAATAATAAACATCATTATGGATATATTTTACCGCTATAGCAAGCATTAGATTTAGCTTACTCTATCCTCCCGCTTATTGCAACTTTCATAACCATCTGCTAAGGAATAAATTTCATCGACTAACACATGTCCATAGCAGACGGACCTGCCCAGTGCTAATAACTGGCAACCACCAGTTTATACATAGAAGATCTTGCTATCTAATAGGCCGAAACCTGAAGCGAAGATAACTCAAATTTCGCACTCATAAACTTACTGAAGTTATGTCTATAATAAACTCTTTCGCTTAAGATCAACGTTAAAGCCTACAAAAATGATCATAATTGATGACATTAAAATCACCACCCAGTTATAAATGGATAAAATATTCACGATAGTAAAGCAGTTCAGCCACAGACTCGCGAATATCATCCAACGCCTGATGATTTTTATTTTTCTTAAATCCAACCAAAATCTCCGGTTTCCAACGAAGCGCCAACTCTTTCAGTGTACTGACATCCAAATAATGATAATGAAAATAACTTTCCAGTATCGGCATGTAACGAAACAGAAAACGCCGATCTTGGCCAATGCTGTTACCACAAATAGGTGATTTACCAGCAGGAACCCACTTTTTCAAAAATTTCAATGTCAACGATTCCGCCGCATTTTCATCAAGATTACTCTGTCGAACTCGCTCCACCATGCCGCTGGCAGTATGGATGCGAACATTCCATTCATCCATCAATGCTAGTTGCTCATCGGACTGATACACCGCCAACACCGGACCTTCCGCCAAAATATTCAAATTAGCGTCAGTGACCAAGGTAGCAATTTCTATAATGCGATCGCGCTCAGGATTTAGCCCAGTCATTTCCAAATCGATCCATATCAGGTAGTTATCGCTCGGCATAATTTTCTCCTAACAAAGGCATCTACCGTTAATTTGATAAAATAAATACCCTATATCATAGTCGTTTTTATAATAACAAGTGATTCATCTGCATCAAATTAGGCGCAGTATAAATAAATACTGTCCAACAGGAGACAGAGGCACATCAACCAAATCGTTATTGACTCGACTATGAGTCAGAATTGTCATTGAATATTATCAATTCATTGTCTGGTAGTTTGCCAAACAATGGACGTACGCTTAACTTCTAAAAAAATTGATCTGCATATAATGATGCATCTAAGCATACTATTGCAAAATAATACGATGTCCAGCCAAACAATAAAGCGATCTAAAGAAACATTGGCCGAACGCATAAATATTTTGCTGGCAAATCCTGAGTAAACAAATAGAGTATGCTTAATGCGTGATCGCAGCTGAATTCAAAAAATTTGGTATAATGATGTTTCCAATAACTTCAGCATTAAAATGAGCACACCAAACAACTTTATTATTTTAAATATAGCAGCCAGCTAATTGACTCGCAAATATTGGCGAGTTTAGATTATGATATCTATCACCTGGATAAATTTAATTTTTATCGTATGCAGAGATTATTTAGACAGTTGTAAATTTTACAACTGTCCATACGACAACGACCTCGATCGTATCATTTGTGATACTGTGGAAAATAGTTCTATCCTACCCCCCTCCGCAAACATTTCGAGAATTATCATTGCATTTTTTAAAATGCATATCACGAAAATTAAATTGCTCAAACCATTTTCATGAACGGAACACTGACATTTATAACTGCTGCCGTTACAATGCTGCCCATTTTTAACAAGCTTAACAATAATTAAGAGGTCCCCATGCTGGCCAGTATAAAGATAGCATTGCAATACCTACTGCCTAAGCTCTGGCTAACACAACTGGCTGGTTTGGGCGCTGAATGGCAGGGCGGAAAGATCACCCACTGCGTAATCGCCCTGTTCAAACGCGCTTATAAAGTAAACATGCAAGAAGCGCAAAAACCAAATGTGGACGACTATCCGACATTCAACGCATTTTTTACGCGGCCACTGCGCGATGACGCTCGCCCTATTGATATAGATCCCTCAGTATTAGTGATGCCAGCTGACGGGATTATTTCCCAAATGGGCCATATCAATGAGAAGCAAATGTTTCAAGCTAAAAAACATCAATATAACCTCGAAACGCTGCTAGCGGGAAATGCTAGCATGAGCAACTATTTCCGCAACGGCTGCTTCGCTACCACATATCTAGCGCCGCGGGATTATCATCGAATCCATATGCCCTGTAATGGTGTGCTGCAAAAAGTAATTTATGTACCTGGTGAGCTATTTTCGGTTAATCCACTGACAACGACCAATATTCCTAATGTATTCACCCGCAACGAACGATTAATTTGCTTGTTCAAAACCACTTTTGGTCCGATAGCACAAATTTTGATAGGCGCCACAATTGTCGGCAGTATTGAAACCGTTTGGTCTGGTACCGTAACACCTCCACGTAAAGATATTATCAAATGTTGGAACTATCCACAGGCAAACTCCGCCAATGCAGTAGTGCTATTAAAAGGCCAAGAAATGGGGCGCTTTAAACTTGGTTCTACTGTCATCAACCTATTCACTGGCGATAATGTATTCCTGTGCATGCACCTACATCCCCATTATATAAGCCGAGTCGGACAACCTCTAGCGCACGGCATTGCGCAAAGCGACAATACGCTGCCTTGAACCTTCAACGGTCAAACAAGAGAATTTTTGTTTTGCGACTAATTATTATCTTTTTCATGTGGTTATTACTATCCTCCATGGTATTTGCCACCAATCTACCAGATGAAAATCAAATCAAAAAAGATCTACAACAGGCAGAGGAAAATAAAACCACCGCCAACCAAACGGCAATCGTCGAAGCACTTCAGTCGGCGCTGAACGCTATAGCTGAGAGCAAATCTTCCAGCACCAAAATCAAAGAGTATCAAAAAGCCATCGATAATTTTCCGATGTTAACCCGCCAGTTGAAAGAAAAAAAGGATAATGAACCAGAAAAACCTGCTGAAATAAGCAACAAACTTTCCAGTAATGCATTGAACCAACGGTTGTTACAGGTTAACAGCCAACTTATGAATTTGACCAAACAGCTTCAAAAGGATCAAGATCAAGCACGCTCTATCAGCGATTCACTGAGCTTATTACCTCAGCAACAAACTGAAGCACGCAAAGCACTAAATGATGTGGAACAACAACAACAAGCATTGCCCATACCTGTTACTCCACAGGAACAAGCTCAGGCCACCGCGCTGCAAGCAGAACAAATGGCACTCAAGCTAAAAATAGATGAATTAGAACTTGCGCAATTAAGCGCTAATAATCGCCAAGAATTATCGCGCTTACGAACCGCTATACTAAAAAAACGTCACGATCGGGGAGATCAAGAGTTAAAGGCACTGCGCAATCAGCTGAACTGCGTGCGGCAACAGGAAGCGGAACAGGCAATTGAACATACTGAGATGTTAGCGGAACAGGGTGGCACATTACCTAAATCTATCAGAAGCCAACTACAGGCTAATCGCGAACTTTCGCTCGCCCTGCATCAGCAGGCTCAGCGTATGGATCTCATCGCCTCGCAGCAGCGTCTGGCAGCTTCACAGACCCTACAAGTACGTTTGGCACTCACCACCCTACGCGAACAAGCACAATGGCTAGATAAATCCCCGGCGCTAGGAGAAACCTTGCGCGCTCAGGTATCCAACCTACCGGATATGCCGAAACCTCAGCAATTAGACAGCGACATGGCACAGTTGCGTGTCAAGAGATTACAATATGAAGATCAGATGAATAAACTGCCGCAGATATCGCTCAGCAAACAGGATGACTGGTCGCCGCTAACGCCGGCACAAAGCCGTATTCTTGGGGAGCAACTCACGACCCAGCGCAATCTACTCAATTCGCTACTGACCGGCTGTGATACCCAAATTCTTGAGCTGACCAAGCTGAAAGTCGCCAATAGCCAACTAGAAGAAGTGATGAACGAAATTCAGGAAGCAGCGCACCGCTATTTGTTTTGGGTCGCTGACGTCAGCCCGATTAGCCTATCCTATCCACTACATGTAGGCCAAGATCTACGTCGGTTGCTTACTCTCGATACCTTTAACCAGCTGACTTGCGCTCTAGGGCTGATGCTAACAAGCCAAGAGACACTTCTTCCGCTGTTCGGTGCCATGCTGCTAGTCGGTTTTAGTCTTAGCTCACGCCGTCATTATCATGCTTTTCTCGAACGTTCCAGCAGCCGGGTAGGTAAAGTCAATCAAGACCACTTCTCACTTACCTTACGCAACGTATTTTGGTCAGTATTGGTCGCATTGCCACTGCCTGTATTGTGGGCAGCGCTGGGCTACGGCTTGCGCCATGCCTGGCCTTATCCGATCGCGGTAGCCATCGGCGACGGCGTCAGCGCCACAGTGCCTATATTGTGGGTCTTTATGGTAAGCGCCCACTTTGCACATCCGAAAGGGCTATTCATTATGCATTTCGGCTGGCCGTTGCAACAAGTCAAACGCGCGCTGCGCTATTACACCCTATCAATCGGCATGATCGTGCCACTGATTATGGCACTGATCACCTTTAATAATTACAGCGATCGGCAATTCACCGGTACTCTAGGCAGACTATGCTTTATACTGCTGTGCTCCTGTATGGCATTGGTAACCAGCAGTCTGAAACGCGCCTGCCTACCGCTGCATCTCGATAAACACAGCTCTGGTGATAATGCCGTTAATCGCTCATTATGGAATTTAATGATCTGCGCGCCTATTATTGCGGCTAGCAGCGCCTGCCTTGGCCACCTGGCAACCGCTCAGGCGCTGCTCGCACGACTCGAAACATCAATCTCCATATGGTTTTTATTGTTGGTAATTTACCACATCATCCGGCGCTGGATGTTCATTCAGCGCCGGCGTATAGCCTTCGAGCGCACCAAGCAGCGACGCGCTGAAATGCTAGCTCAACGTGCTCGCAACGAAGAGGATTTATCTCAATCCCAATTAAACGAAGTGGCGGCCGAAGTCGATGAAAAAGTGCTTGATCTGGATACCATCAGCGCCCAGTCTCTACAGCTGGTGAGATCAATCCTGACCCTCATCGCCCTACTGTCAGTGATCTTGCTTTGGTCGGAACTGCACTCTGCATTCGGCTTTCTGGAAAACATCACCCTTTGGGATGTAACATCCACCATCCAGGGCGTAGACAATATTCAGCCCATTACTCTAGGCACGATTTTGATCGCCGTTCTGGTGCTCATCATCACCACCCAGATGGTACGCAACCTACCAGCACTACTGGAATTGGCGCTGCTGCAACATTTAAATCTTACTCCCGGTACTGGCTATGCCATTACTACCATGACCAAATATAGCTTAATGCTACTAGGAAGCCTCATAGGCTTTTCACTGATAGGCGTTGAATGGTCAAAACTCCAGTGGTTGGTAGCGGCGTTAGGCGTAGGATTGGGATTCGGTTTGCAAGAAATTTTTGCCAACTTCATATCTGGGCTAATGATTCTCTTTGAAAAACCGATCCGTATTGGCGATACTGTCACTATTCGTAATCTAACCGGTACTATCACCCGAATAAATACCCGAGCCACCACTATTACCGATTGGGATCGTAAAGAGATCATTGTCCCCAACAAGGCGTTCATCACCGAGCAATTTGTTAACTGGTCGCTATCAGATACAGTAACACGTGTTGTGCTGAGCGTTCCTGCACCCGCAGGCGCCAATATCGATCAAGTGACCCATATTTTGATACAAGCAGCACACAACTGCCCTCTGGTGCTCGAAACACCAGCACCAGAGGCATATTTAGTAGATTTGCAGCAGGGTTTGCCACTGTTTGAGCTACGCATGCACGCCGCGGAAATGGCCCACCGTATGCCTTTGCGTCATCAAGTGCATGCTCTTATTCTAGACGGATACCGAGAGCATAACTTAGAACTGCCTTTCCCCCCTTTCCAGCTACGAAAGAATCAGGTGCAAGAGATATACCAGGGCAACCGCATTAACCCTGAAAACAATTCATTATAAGAAAGTTAAACTCTTATAGCAGTTATCAAATTTTCTATCAAAATATTTGGCAGTTTTCAACCGATCTCTAAACACAGAGATTAAAGCGAGCAGTCCCGATATGGCTAAAGATCTCTACCTCAAGCGCGATCTACCGAAAAAGCAATTACCTCACTCAGTCTTTCAGCTTTTAACGCTAACATTACTAAACGATCAACGCCCAATGCTACCCCAGAACATTCAGGCATGCCATGCTCTAGCGCCGCCAACAAATTCTCATCAAGAGCTTGCTGCGGCAAATTCATTGCCGCCTGTTTACAATTATCCTGAAAAAAACGCTGGCGCTGATCGCGGGCATCAGTCAATTCACGGAAGCCGTTAGCTAGCTCGACCCCCTGATAATAAACCTCAAACCGCTCTGCCACCCGATGATCATCTGTGCTAATTTTGGCCAACGCTGCCTGAGAAGCCGGGAAATGGTAAACAAAAATAGGTTTATCGCGACCGATATTCGGCTCTACCAACATCGCAAATAGCAACTGCAGCAGCGTGTCGCGAGAATCATCCGATGAAACTGCCTCACCTAATAACAATTTTACACCTGTTTCATATAACTTCCCCTTATCCACCGATAGAGGATCGAGCCCTACATGATAGCTAAACACCTGCTGGTAGGAAAGAATTTCAGCGTTTTCACAATTCAAAATTTGCTTTAACAAATCATCGACCTCATTCATCAGATCGTACATATCATAATGCGGACGATACCACTCCAGCATGGTGAATTCCGGGTTATGATAACGACCGATTTCCTCATTACGGAAACTGCGACACAACTGAAATATTGGGCCACTACCGGCTGCTAACAGTCGCTTCATATGGTATTCAGGACTGGTCATCAAATAAAGCGCAATACCCTGGGACTCACCTGACCCAACAAAAAACTGAGTTTGAAAGGAAGAAAGATGAATATCGGTAACTGTCGACTGACTCATCGCCGGAGTTTCTACTTCCAACAATCCTCGATCACTAAAAAACTGCCTAATCTGACTCAAGATTGCCGCTCGTTTAAATAAATTTACAATAGGGGCACCAGGTTTCCAGCTGACCGCTTTACTCATCACTTTATCCTCGATTTATAATAGGGATATAAAATCTAACTGCATCCAATTCAGCAAATAAATCCTACAGTGGCTATTTTTACGAACTGTCACCAGCAACACTCCCTCTATACCAAGGCTTTCTTCCCAACCTCCATCGACCTAACATCTTACCGTCTTATTTCATTTCACCTTAAAAGAAACAGCTATTACATAAAACTACAATTTAGCTTCGTCAATAAAATTAAAGCATTTTTACACAAAATAAAGAGCATAAAACCATCAATTTATTTCAAAAAATTTTTGACCACACACTTTAAATACAGATGCTTTAATGGTGACTAAACCATACTGAAAAGCAGTATTTAACCAAGGCAATACCTAAAACCCATTCAGTTTTCCCTCGTCTATCGCTACCCGTGTTTTTAAACAATAAGGCAGTACAAACTCAGTACCGTAAGACACGTGCCAAATTATACTAACAAAACAGGACTATACCCATCCCCTAACCTCACTAATTGACTACTCTCGCAGAAAATCGTCCAGTGCCGTGCTGCATATCACTCACCGCTGATAATCTCTATAAACATGATACTAACTTGCAATTAACTATTGGTTGATTCCTAGCACTCTACTCGGCTGACCGGATAGAGTATAATGACCTTTCGGCGTTAATAATATCTCGCGAGATTGGCGGAGAACTCAATAATAAAACACAAGATGTTGCCAATCATGTTAGAAACACCCTAGCAAAATACATACCGGGCCTATCGAAATCGATGAGACCTATCTAAAACAGTTAACGGATAAAAAGCGCGATACATACCTTTAAGTGAGAACCCCACTTAATCCTATACCTATAATTAAATAAGTATAGACAGCTGCATTGACCACGGATTCCCAATATCTTACGGTGGATAAAAAGATACTCATATCGTAAACGATATATTCTTTTTTCAGAGTATACTAAATCACTCTATCACTTATGAAACACCTCAGCTGTAAAGAAATGGTTATGGCAACCCATCACCTAGTTATAATAATACTTGCAAGTCATTTTATTCAATGCATGGTCATGGCCTCAATTTGGACATTGTAATCTGATAATGTCATGAAATTACTAATCATAGTCGTTTTATTTGTGACATAGCATTTCCCTCCAAAAGGTCAATAGTACCCAACTTCAATTGTTTCTAACAATCATTACTATCATGCATATCATAACCACCTTCTATGATAGCTCCTTTAATTATTTAGCATCTTTAACTACAACATCCAGTATTGTGCCCATACATTACATAACCCAAAAAAATTTTCCCTAAAAATTGGTAAATTTCTATTTATTTTATAAAAATCTAATTTATTCAATAAAATATCAATCAGTACACGTTTTATTTATTATCAGATAAATTAATTGACGAAATAGGAATAATACGGTCTAATGAAAGCAGTTGTCCGGATAGCTCAGTCGGTAGAGCAGGGGATTGAAGATCCTCGTGTCCTTGGTTCAATTCCGAGTCCGGGCATCAGATATTCATAAAATCTTTATTGAATAAAATTAGCCACCAAAGCATGTCCTTAAATTAAAAAGTTCTTCGACAGTTACAATATTATTTAATAAAATATTTGATATCTATAATGTACGTTACATTAAATTTCTCATCCCATTGCACTTCAAGTTAACAAACAAAATTTACTTACTCACTTTTTTATGAAGATTTACCAACTATTATCACCATTATAATATTCTAAGTAAACGAATTGAATAGTTGGATATAGGTAAAGATGCTGTTGAGCTATGCTGTTCGCAAAAATGTGTCAATTCAAACATTACCTAAGAAAATGCCAGCTCCTTAAGTTGAAATTGGCTTGCTTCTACGATACCTGGTAATACAAGTACCGTTAAATAACCCTTTAAAGCACATCTGATTGGCCACCTCTGCTATAACCTGATAAAAAAAGAGCCCGCATAACTATAGGAAATTGATTTTATTTAAGACGGACTAGCCATACAGATGCTCAGAAAAAAAGAAAATTTTCAGCACTAGGCTCTTTTGCATACTATAACCATCATAAATAATATACATTGAGATCAAATCAATAAAATTTTCCGCCGATAAGTACAAATAGGCTGCTTATCATTCTAATTATTCCACTAAATACCCATCGGCATAATTACGATGGGTACCAAACTGTAGCACCCAAATTTACATTGAGTTGAGTAACAACATTCGCTGCAAATCAGAGTTTGTAATCTCTATCTTTAAACAGAACATTAAAATGACCGTTAGGATTAAAAAATTAATATTTGCCTTTAATCCTCTCATCACAAGCGCCATATATAATATCGGCGTTATCCCAGTCTAGCATTTACAGCTATTGTTTTAATTTATGTACTTCACACTAAATAATCCCGGTAACATAGCACATTTATTGTCACGACCATTTTTTTCTTAATAAAAATTTTATTAAATACATCAAATTTTAAAATGATTGTAAGGATGCAGGTAGATCACTATCTCTCCAGATATATTTCTCTAATAAAAGAAATAAATTTTTAATAATGAATTTAGCGAACTACAAACACGCTACTTACGTAGGTGAATATCATAAAATTAAGCAAAAGCTAACTCATGGCTAGCTTTATCATAAAGCTGCAATTAAAGTAAAATTATTATAGCATTCAACTACTAGGAAACTTCAGTGTACTGGATATCGTTATTAATCACTTTTATCATCACCTATATCGAAATTTTTCTTTTTGTTCAAGTGTCTCATGTTCTAGGCGTGCTGACAACACTGCTACTCATTATTGCTAGTTCATTTGTAGGTTTATCATTAATACATACGCAAGGCATGCGGATATTAGGCCAAATACAAATTACACTGACTCAAGGGGAAAGCCCTGCCGGAGAAATGATCAAAAATATTTCCATCCTGCTGACTGGCCTTTTGCTGCTAATACCAGGATTTTTTACCGATTTTTTTGGTTTACTACTGTTACTTCCGCCAATACAAAAGTTGCTAACTTTGCGTTTGCTAACTTATCTACGCTTTCAGCGTAGCGCCGTCATGGGGACTGGAGAGACTTTCGAAGGTGAATTTTCCCGCAAAAAGATCTCACATGACCATCTTGATGATCATAGCAACGATGCGAAATAATTGAAAAAAATGCTAACAACAATATTTATTTAGTAAATTTTTACTCCTGAATAAAAAATCTTCCATACCCCCCTTGAAGCATCCTTAAATGCCCCCATCTTAAATTCTAGGCAAAGCAGGTTATGACAACAGCATGCCCAGCATTCATCCCAAAAACTAATATTGATTTTCAAAGAGGAGTTATCAATGAAAATTCGTCCACTACATGATCGCGTTATCGTCAAGCGTAAAGAAGTTGAACCTAAATCTGCAGGCGGAATAGTACTAACTGGCTCTGCTGCTGGTAAATCCACTCGTGGTGAGGTATTGGCAGTTGGCCGCGGCCGCATTCTAGAAAACGGCGAAGTCAAATCTCTGGACGTGAAAGTTGGCGATACCGTGATTTTCAATGACGGATATAACGTGAAAGCAGAAAAAATCGATAACGATGAAGTGCTGATAATGTCCGAAAGCGACATCCTGGCTATCGTTGAGAAATAGTCCATGGATAATCATAATTGAGTTAAACGAATTTAAAGGAAACAAAAAATGGCAGCTAAAGACGTAAAATTCGGCAGCGACGCTCGTGTAAAAATGCTTCGCGGGGTAAATGTTCTGGCCGATGCAGTAAAAGTTACTCTGGGTCCTAAAGGCCGAAATGTAGTGCTAGACAAATCTTTCGGCGCACCGGTCATCACTAAAGACGGTGTTTCTGTTGCACGTGAAATCGAACTGGAAGATAAATTTGAAAACATGGGCGCCCAGATGGTGAAAGAAGTTGCCTCTAAAGCGAATGACGCTGCTGGCGACGGTACCACTACTGCTACCGTCCTGGCTCAATCTATCGTCAAAGAAGGCTTAAAAGCCGTAGCCGCCGGCATGAACCCAATGGACCTAAAACGCGGTATCGATAAAGCGGTTCTCGCAGCGGTAGAAGAATTAAAAAAACTATCCGTACCTTGCTCTGACCCCAAAGCTATTGCCCAGGTAGGTACTATCTCAGCTAATTCCGATGAAACCGTAGGTACCCTAATAGCAGAAGCAATGGCCAAGGTCGGTAAAGAAGGAGTTATTACCGTTGAAGAAGGTTCTGGTTTGCAGGACGAATTAGACGTTGTTGAGGGTATGCAATTCGATCGGGGTTACCTATCACCTTATTTTGTCAATAAGGCGGAAACGGGCGCTGTTGAACTGGAAAATCCATTCATTCTGCTAGCAGACAAAAAAATCTCCAACATCCGTGAAATGTTGCCGATATTAGAGACCGTTGCCAAAGCTGGTAAATCACTACTAGTCATCGCTGAAGATGTTGAAGGCGAAGCACTGGCTACCCTGGTGGTCAATACCATGCGTGGTATCGTGAAAGTTGCTGCTGTTAAGGCGCCAGGCTTCGGTGATCGTCGTAAAGCCATGATACAAGATATTGCTATCTTAACTTCCGGTACCGTGATTTCTGAAGAGATCGGTTTGGAACTGGAAAAAGCCACTTTGGAAGATATGGGTCAAGCCAAACGCGTGGTGATCACCAAAGACACAACAACCATCATCGATGGTGTGGGTAAGAAAGCAGCAATCGATAGCCGTGTTGCGCAGATTAACCAACAGCGTAACGAAGCCACTTCCGATTACGATCGCGAAAAACTGCAAGAGCGTGTGGCTAAACTGGCAGGTGGTGTAGCAGTAATCAAGGTCGGTGCTGCCACTGAAGTGGAAATGAAAGAGAAAAAAGCTCGCGTAGAGGATGCCCTGCACTCTACTCGCGCCGCTGTAGAAGAAGGTGTGGTTGCAGGCGGAGGAGTAGCGCTAATTCGAGTATCCAACAGTATATGTAACCTGTGTGGCGATAACGAAGATCAAAACGTCGGCATCAAAGTAGCCCGTCGTGCCATGGAAGCACCGCTACGTCAGATCGTAGCTAACGCCGGTGAAGAACCTTCGGTTATAGCCAGCAATGTGAAGTCCAGCGAAGGTAACATGGGCTATAACGCGGCTACAGAACAATACGGCAACATGATCGAATTGGGCATCTTGGATCCAACCAAGGTTACTCGTTCTGCGCTGCAATACGCCGCGTCTATTGCTGGTCTGATGATCACCACCGAATGTATGGTGACCGAACTACCGAAAGAAGACAAACCTGACCTAAGTGGCTCAAGCGGTGGTATGGGTGGTATGGGTGGTATGATGTAGTACATCTTTTTCATGATGATGTCATAAAAATCCCTGGGTTTCTGGGGATTTTTATTTACTTTGTTGGTAAGTGTTACTAATAACTAAACGGAAGGAAAGCAACAAATTATCCGCTAAACCAATGAATAAAAAAATCATGCAACAACAATATTACAGTTTGATTCTTAATTTTTTGATTCATTGGTTTGGCGGATAATTAATATGACAAAATAAAACTGCTCAAACGTCAGCATTGTCGTAATCCAAGATCCAATAACGTCTTACTATGTTCTCCACCAATTTCTCGCACCAACCGTGGAACTAGATAACCGGAAACTTTTTCCAACATCTGACGCATAATTTTCCGCGCCCGCTCATCATCTACCATAAAATGCGCCGTTCCCTGCACACGATCAAGCACATGTAGATAATAAGGCAAGATACCAGCGGCAAATAAAGCTTCGCTCAGCGCTGCTAAAATATTTGCATCATCATTCGTCCCGTGCAATAGCACGCTTTGATTCAATAACATGACACGCGCATTGCGTAACTGTGCCATACTTTCACACAAAGCTTTATCGATTTCGCGCGCATGATTTATGTGGGTCACCAACACTACCTTCAAACGACAACGCGCCAATCGCTGGCAAAGGCGTTCTGTAATACGCGCTGGGATCACGACAGGCAACCGGCTATGAATGCGTAGAGTGGTCAAGTGGGGAATCTCCTCCAACAGACTTATTAAATCATCCAATTCATGATCCTTAGCCATCATTGGATCACCACCAGAAAAAATAATTTCATTCAGTTCAGTATGTTGGCGGATATACGCAACTGCTCGCAACCAATTAGATTGATTGCCCTGATTTTCCTGATAGGGAAAGTGACGACGAAAGCAGTAACGACAGTTTACCGCACAGCCACTTTTTACCAAAAGCAACGCGCGATTATGATACTTATGAAGCAAACCAGGCACCACGCTATGCTGTTCGTCCAACGGGTCTGTATTAAACCCTAGTGTATGTTGAAACTCTTCTTGTGCTGTCAATACCTGAAGCAATAAAGGATCATTCGGATTGCCTGGCGCCATACGCGCTGCAAAAGCTCTTGGTACGCGAAACGGAAAAAGACGACGTGCCCCAATACCATCGCGCAACTCTGGATGCTTATCCAGTTGCAATTGCTGCAATAGTTCAAGAGGATTAGTAATAGCATCGGCAAGTTGATGCAACCATTCTTCTCTAAAAGAAGTATTTCTAGTTATAATATATACCATTTTTTAACTGATTAACCACATTAGTATTTGAAGAGAAACATCATGACATTTTATAGTACCAATGAATTTCGTTCCGGTCTTAAAATCATTCAAGATGGGGAACCATGTGCAATCATTAGTAATGACTTCATAAAACCAGGCAAAGGACAGGCATTTAACCGAGTCAAACTACGAAAACTGATTTCAGGCAAAGTGTTAGAAAAAATATTTAAATCTGGCGCTTCCGTAAAAGAAGCTAATGTTATAGATATAAACTTAACTTATCTGTACAATGATAACGATCTCTGGCATTTTATAAATAATGAAACCTTCGAACAACTAACAGCCAATACCAAAGCAATTGGAAATAATACTAAATGGCTAGTAGAGCAAACAGAGTGTATGTTAACTCTATGGGATGGGCAGCCAATCACCGTGATTCCGCCAAACTTTGTTAAACTAAAAATCATCCATACTGGGCCGGACCTTAAAGGTGATACTTCCGGCACTGGAAGCAAACCTGCTACTTTGACCACCGGCGCGATCGTTAAAGTACCGTCATTTGTTCAAATCGGCGAGGTAATCAAAGTGGATACTCGCTCAGGCGAATATGTATCTCGGATTAAATAAAGATCTCATAAAAACTCACTAATGTTGAATATTTATTGCTTTCCAATCCTTATCAGATTCATAAATTACGTTAGCTAAAAATAATATAAATAACTTATACTTATTATCATTTAACAATATTTTAATCAAAAAAATTCAGCACAGTAATCAATAGACATATAAACAATTTAGACGGTAGAATCCTAGAGACCTAAGGGAACATTCATCAAATAAAAGATTCGTTATACAGATCGTGATGACCATCTACGTATAATATTTTGTACTAGAGGATTCAATTTTTAGAAGTCTCAGAAATACACGATAATCAGCATAAGCCCCTATCTATTCCTTAACCACCACAGGAATATACGTCTCTTGCCGATACTTCTATACTAAACGATGACGCTAAATTTAAAAACGATTAATATCCGATGGTATAAATAAAGTAGTGCGTTGCGTACAATATTTATTTTCCAACGCACTGTCCAGTACTGAAGCATTACCCAGTAGCATCCAATTTCCTGGATTCAAGTAATAATCTTTAGAAACCTACCCATCCTCTCTGCTTCAAACCGAGTATCATTGAGCACATTCTTCCACAAATCATTGGCTTTTAGCATTTCTTTTGCCAACTAATTTAATACTAATTAGAAGGAAAGCACCAATAAATCATTAATGATCGAATTCAGTAATTCCGCTTCAGATTCAATACAGACTAGCTCGTGCCATTACCCATGGCCTCGCTGCATAGCGCAGTCGTTATCTACAATCTAGTCAACAATGTATGTAACTTCATACGAAAATCTGACAGCAACCTCATCAACCGCCTTTTTAAACTTGCAAGCTGGTTTAAAGAACCTAGGATAACCATAACAATAGTGGAATACTGATAATATGCTAACAATCAACTAACAGCGAACGGTCAAACAAAAGATTGATACCCACACACAAGACGAATTTAATAGACCTCATAATTATCGCACCATCGCAGATAGCAAAAAATCCCACCAGCTCCACCCAACCATATTTTTTCTAAGGATGGTCAGCATTATCCAACTGACCAATAAAATTCTTAATAATCTACATTTCATTACACTGGACGATTATAACCAATCCTTAGATGGTCACCAAAATGAATGTTGCACCGAACGACGCACATTTATAGATGGTGCAGTATAACCCCAGGGTACCACCTCAAATTCATTGGCTAGCCCCATGATCAAATCCACTGCGATACCTTGTTGCATCATGCCCTGCATTATTTCCTATCAAGCAACGGAGCGGCTTAACAGCTCAACGTCTGTTCGCCATCATAGGTCACTTGGATAATCAACCATTCCATTTCTAATCAATCCATGACTTCACATAGCTTTACACCATTTAACGCATGTTCGCAATATCATTCCCAAAATTATAAGTTATCATATTATAACAAAATCAAAGATGTTACATGGGTAATAATATATAAATTTAATATATTATTTATTACCTTACGCTAATTTTAATTATAGGAAATAAAAGAAATATAGCAGAAATTATACAACAAGATAACATTACAAATAGGATATAAAATAACGATTACGACATATTTTATAGTGTCAAATTAAAGAAACTTTAGCAACAATAAACACCTGATTTAATGAGTTTATATTCACCACTGATGAAAATATCGTCTACAAATCAAGTGACATCTATTCCTAAATTATCACTAATCTTAATACATCCTTAAATAAGCCTCCTAATTTAATGCACCCAACGAACATTCAATAATTCACAAAATCTTGTACTTAAGTTCCCAAGCTAGTGTTTATAACTGAGCCTAGCTCAAAAGATAGCGATAAAACAAAGATTCCATTTCTCACATTGCGTCAATCGTTAGAGCACTATTCACTACAGTAAAAATAGGACTGATACAAACCACGGTGCTAAAATAGAACAATATGTTTGAACATAGTTGGATAAATTACTTTACGCTAAAGCTTTGTACTGCCATGTAAATCAACGACAGACAATAAAAACTAAATAGGATTCTGGATCTTCCTCCATATTTGGTATAAAACCAATTGATTACCACTATACATGACTACTATTGGAGAAATACACGGATGGCACTCATGGATTCTCAATTAAATATACCAAAAAATTAATAAAGTTAATCCGAATGGGATTATTATAGCGCGTAGCTATCAACAATTGACAGATGATTACAAATTAAATACGATCTTATCGAAAAATAAATCTGCATATTAGCTATATATAGCTGTTATCTAATCAATATTTAACAAGGAATAATAACTAATAATGATAAACTTTATGAGGCACAGCTAAGTCACGAATAAAGAAACAATTCCGCTAACTCTTCAATAAACTTCTGATTCAGAAGTTATAATGACATCACATGATTTCGGGAACTATACCTTGTCTAATAATAATTTTAAAATCTAATCTTTAAATTAAATAACTGAACGACAGCGCCATCCAGATAATATTATATTACAAATTTCTTTCCTTTGACCCAACAACAAAAACCTACTCCCCCTGTATAAGTACAGCACAGTTTTTTATCTATTGTGTATAAAAGTCTGGCATCAGACAAATTTTATCGATACAGCGATAAACAATATAAAGACATTAGATATCATCGCCAAATTCAAAATCTGGACTACCAAAAAATTGATCCATCTCTTCCGCCAACCGGCCGCTACTCGATTTGCATACCACCGCAGCTGGTACACCAGCTGCGGTGGTATAAGCAGGCACCGAACGCAAAACCACAGAACCTGCTCCGATTTTCGCACCTTCTCCTACTTCAATATTACCAAGGATAGTAGCACCCGTACCAATCATCACTCCTTCGCGAATTTTTGGGTGGCGATCACCACTCGTTTTACCTGAGCCTCCTAGGGTGACAGACTGCAATATAGAGACATCATTTTCCACCACAGCCGTTTCACCAATAACGATGCCAGTAGCATGGTCAAGCATGATGCCGCAACCAATGCGCGCCGCCGGATGAATATCCACGCCAAAAGAAACAGAAATTTGATTCTGAAAGTAGATCGCCAAAGCCTGGCGATTTTGATACCAGAGCCAATAGCCTATACGATAAGCTTGCAGGGCATGGAAGCCCTTCAGATACAGCAATGGGGTAGAATATTTATTCACCGCCGGGTCACGCAAGCGCACCGCGTGGATATCACGAGCAGCAGAAAAAATCATGCCTGGGTCGGCACTATAAGCTTCCTCTACCACTTCACGAATGGCAACGGCCGGCATAATAGGATTAGCTAATTTATTAGCAAGAATATAGCTCAATGCACTGCCCAGATTTTCATGTTTCAAAAGTGTCGCATGAAAGAAACTGGCCAGCATAGGTTCAAAATCGGCTAGCAATCGTGCTTCAGCTTTGATATTGTTCCATACTAATTCCAATTTTTCTATAAACATACAATATGCCTTTTACCTGTAATCGCTATGAACAGCGGACTTAAGCAACCGAACTCACCACTTATTGTGGTGCTGTCGCCTAACAGCTTCAAAACTATCTCTTAAGCATTTTTATGCTAATTGAACTTTGATTTTAGTTATGGATGTTTGCACCGTACAGCACCCGAGCAACGCTGCACCTACGATTTCCAACCAGCTAACCAATATTTTTGTACCTACCTTATGTACGTACCCAATAACAACACATAAAATAGAGATTGCGCGCCAATTAAAATACATGCACTGAATGCTATAAATGGATTTTTTACTCCACTTACCTAGATAAATACCAATAAAAGTCTAAAAAATACCGACAAATAAACTGATCGTAGATCAGCACATAAGGATTAGTCCATAAATCATCAACACAGACATCTGAGCACGCCGCGTAAATATATGTACCATATAATGCCAACACAAAAACCCTCATAACCATTACGCGATAGTATAATAACTAGAATCATATACTACAAAAAATCTGATTGATAAGAAACAGGGCATTAGAGCAGTTAGCAACACAGCAATCACGGCTAATTATAATGCCAAAATCTAAAATTAAAATACAGAATTTTAAACTTTTCACAAGAAAACAGTAGCCTTGCTTAAAATTACGATAATAAAATGAGATATATTACTGTGTATAAATTTCTATTTTGACCATGGTCTACCTATTTTTACAAAGAATAAATTATTTCTGTACCAACGGTAAATTTTCTTCGCTCCAACCAAAGATACCTTCTTTAAGAACATACACTCGTTCAAAACCAGCTTTATTTAAATTTTTCGCCGACTCGCGGGAAATAGTACCACTGGTAAAAACGACAATCACTGGTTTGGCCTTATCAAGAGCATCCAAATTACCATTTTTAATGTCTGCCGGCAACATATTCACACTATTAGCAATATGCCCCTTACGATAGTCATCTCGACTGCGTAGATCAACGATCACTGCATCTTCCTTGTTAATTAAAAGAATAGCTTCTCCACGTGACACTTCACCAATACTAAAAAATTGATTTTGGATACTAATAAAAATTATAGTAGCCAACAATACCAACCACACAAAAATAAGTATGGAATGGTTATTAATAAATTGCATAATTTCTTGCATGATATAATCAAAATCCCTATTTTAGTAAATTGCTATATTTTAAAGCACTCAAATATACTCTCACTATTAAGCAAATGCAGTAACTTTTTAAAAATATCTATTAATAGAACACAAAGTTTAAATGCGCATCCACCTCCATGACCCTTACCTCTTAACTTAAGGTATTGTAATTTAGTAATACAAAGAAATCCACTGGTAGACGTATTATTCATGACATGCACTCTCTATTAAAGAGACATCAATAATAACAAATTATTTTATTTCTAATACTTATTATTCCCTATATAAATATTAATTACATAATGTATATTAACATAACCTAGATACTTTTATAGAAGAAGCCAGTATTAACCAACATACAATCTTCTACCATGAATAGCTCTAAAAACACTTTCATTAATTTTAACATATTTTCTAGAACTATCTAAGTCGTACCACAGCATCTTTTACATTACTCTACAATAGATTAAAATAAATAATTTATCTACTGTAGTTCTGTTTACTGATCGTATCTTATAATTTTTATTTATAATATTATTAATACAGTTAAATATTAAGAATTTTTAGGTCAAAGACAATATTTATAAGTAAAAGACAATATTTATGATACACCAATAAGTATTGATGATAGCCATTTCTAAATAGCATATTAAATACCTTATTTTGAACAGCTTTATTATTTATATACCATAAATATACTTACTCATAATATATTAATATCTGCCTTAATTATTTAATAAAAGCTTAGTAACTCTGCAAGCTCTACTAATTTTATACGTCTACGCTCCCACATTCCGATTAAATTTATTCTGCAGATACTTACGCCACGTTAATCCGACATACATATGATAGATCAATACATTCCAAGGGCTATAAAACCACAATATATCCAGCCCTTGAACGCAAATCTAGAAATTACAGAATTACTATCAAATTAAAATATTATATCCTATCATTATAATAATAATATTTGTAAGGCAAGTTTATTGCATCATGGTGATTTTCTCTGCCAATTAAATGCGAAATCCACTTTCGTGAAATATCTCCTTAAAATACACTTACATCGATAGTAAACCGTGAAGTATTTATAAAAATATCTGTGCAACCGTCCTAGTGTAAACCTTTTACCCAATGTATCGGTAAAAGGTTAAAGATTAAATGCTTACAAAAGTTATCTGCCCAAATTTTAAAGCACGTAACATCAAATCATGATAAATGACCTAATCTGCCGAGAAATTGAGTTAGCCATTAAAACTGTTCAGCATTACAAAACTATTGATTTGCTCAAGGTCATCGCAATGACCGATGAGATGGCCTACGTTGGCGCTGAACGCAAGATTAGCAACTAAACAAAAATGATTTGAGTAGTCTGCGGACAAATCTCTCACCTTGTATACTGTTGCTCAACCAATATGCATAACTACACAGATAATTAAATATATCTAACTATGAGCTGGCACGGATAATAGCTCGAATCCATATAACTACTCAAGCTGACGCTTAATATTACACTGATCGCGATTAATTAAGCTTGAAAATCAATATGCAGACCAGATATTACAGGACCAGCAGATGCACCTAACAAATTCGTCCGGAGATCATGGGGGGGTGAAATAACTCGATTCACTATCAGATGTGATGGTGAGCACAACCCCTTCTCAAAATAATCTACGACTAAGAATTGATGGGATATAGCGGCCATAACGTCACTATATAAAAGCATATTTTCTAAACTGAACCTCCGGTATCATTACGCTTAGATGTATGTATTTTATACGTAATGCTAAGATTAGGCCAAGCTGCAGTACATATCACGCGTTAAATTGATACCCACCCCGTGCTATTACCATTTTCCTAGTCATATAATTGCGAAAATAATTTCGATTGATCAGTCTTATCAGGGCAAGCCAGACTAAACCACCATAACCAGAAAAATGAAAAGCAACGTTAATAATATTTTATGCAGTTTTAACCTGTTTTTCCATTATAATGAGCATCTGATGCTCAATCCTTATCAATTCTACTGGCTACAGCCCCATATTGATTACGATATTTAGCATTATCGCGCCGATTATAGGGATTAGCTGCAGGTCCGCTCAGCAGTTCAAAGCTCAAGGCACCTATCAACATACCTGGGCGCAGAGCCAGTGGCAATTTACCTGAATTATAAAACTCCAGCACAATTCTTCCTTGCCAACCGGGATCAATTCGGTGGGCTGTAACATGTATCATTAATCCAAGGCGAGCTAAAGAGGAACGACCGTCCAACCAACCGACCAGGTCATCCGGTAGTGTCACCGATTCCATGGTTACTGCCAGCGCTAATTCGCCAGGATGTAGAAAAAATGCTTCGCCTTCCACCAGCTGAATTTCATCGCTCATAACCCGATCTAGAGCTGCAATCACTTCATCTTTCGGTCCGCTCAGATCAACAAAGGCTGCAGTATGGCCTCGAAATACCCGGAATTGATTAGCTAGACGTACATCAACCGTCGCCCCATTGATTCTCTCCATCGGTGGACGCGGTAAAATTTCCAGTCGACCGTCATCCAACCAAATATCGATATCACGGTCACACAGCCTCATAGTTTATCCTCCATACCTTCAAGAGATTAAGTGGTTCCGGCTGTCAGCTGGAACCACTACATACTACACGGAAATAATTAAAAAAACTTATTGATTTTCGTATTTCCAAAATACGATCCACTATCTATTTTTCTAAATCGCAAAACATCGATCATACTCTCTCCTAATATTGCGCGAACCTAGTTCATTGAGTAACGCATTGACAAAAATAGAAATATTTATCTCTTAGCGCAAAAAATCAATCAACAACAAAATTCCTTGAAATATGATAACTTTTAAGAGGATTAATATATTCGAAATAGATGTAAATTGATATTTAAATCGGCAAGACTTCTCTTTCTATATCTGGCTATGCTAAAATAGCAGATTATGATCCATAGCATTTAGATGATGATAATTGTAACCCACTTTATGATCAGGCCGCTTTGATTTTTATAACAGCTGTCTTCCAAAAGAATGACGATATACACATGCTTATCAGCATTGGGCGCGACCAATGCTGATAAGCATTTACTGGTAGGTCTTTCAGTCATACAATTAATGGCTCTGATAAAATCAAATGTTACAACAATTATAGGAATAGAGTAGAACTACCTTAGCATACTATGACTGCCATAGTAATATTATTTACTATCTTAATGAGGAATTCAATGGGCCTTACATCACATACTTGCATATTTTGATCTGGTAATATCAAACTTTGATAAATAGCTATTTTATCCTAATTTTAAATAAACGCAAATGCAACCAACAACTTTATTTTAGTATTTATTCTCTTCTGCTAACCAGTATCCTCTGGATACTGGTTCCTATCAACATAACCTAACCAATTACAGCCTATGTAGAAACATCATTAAATCAAAAATAAAATTTACAAAAACTGTTCATGCTTATAACGTCAGATAAAATCTATGTTAATATTATCTATTGATGACTATATCAGAATAATATACCATGATACCTTAATTTTAAGCAGTTTTATTCTCTCCATAACGAAAACATCAATGAGTTTTATTTAATTAATAATCAGTATTTTCTAATTAAAATTTTACCTAAAATAATTATTATTTATTCAATAAAACTATCATTCATGGAGAGAGCCTCAACAGCAGCACTTAATCACTTTATTGGATTTCATAAGCTATTCGATCGTTACAATCCAATATTTAATATTTTTAATTTTATTTAATAGTATTAAATAGCACTTATATTGACACGGTGATAACCTGAATTATCTGTAATTGCTTGATTATCCATATACATGCGGTCTCAGATATTGCACTGTATTTATAAGTAATATTTTAATTCAGCCATATTTTGATCTATATTTTCTCTCCAAACGACAAAACCTTAGAGCTATTAATTTGCTGCTAGTGCATAAAAACAAGAGCCGATCCAAAAATTGCTTAAAGAAAATTTTTTGAACATGACATCGATAAATAAGCTTTATACACATCGTAATTTATATTACTCACCTAACTTATCAAGATAGCTAGTAGGAAATCTACTAATTAAACGAAAGCACACAGAAACATGCTAGGTTGCTTAAAAGCACCAATCTAGCCAATACAAATTCAAATTTTTACATACCTTATACTACGTCAAGACAATAACATATATTCCTTACAAGTTATAACAAGTTAATTAGTTGATTTAGCTCAAAATCAACTAATCACATATGCTAGAAAACGTATTTTGTACCGATAATCCATCCGAGAGCATATATGAATAATTGGAACAGACACTTGACTAAGATATGATCTACTAAAAAATAGATACTTTAGTGACATATAATCG
This sequence comes from Sodalis sp. Ffu, assembly GCA_024748595.1. GTDB lineage: Bacteria > Pseudomonadota > Gammaproteobacteria > Enterobacterales > Enterobacteriaceae > FFU. The sequence continues at coordinate 1,126,057 of CP072944.1, forward strand.
ATGGAGTTAGTACCAATCAATAGCGCCACAATTCAACGATGTGAACTCAGCTCAAGTGGAGTTACCGAGAACGATAAAATTGAAAAACCATAAATATCGGCATCCGATATAACTATATGTGCACACTCCCCCCCACTACCAATACTTAGACCAATCTGACGATACAATTACGATTAGCTGCACCGGCTACTAAAACTAACCACAATCAAGTTTTAAACCCACTTTACCCAACTTTAGCTACCTTGACAAATTTCAAAATAGCAATATTATTTATACCATCTTCCAGTCGATAACCACGCTTAATGAAAACTGTTTTAAAAAAACGGCATCATGACTAGCAATATGCAATGTGTTATCAAATAGCGCGCAGTAAAACAAGACGTTTACGCATTCAAATCACCTTTAAGATTTAAATATTTAAAAGCGTCCAATACGTAAAGACTTATCCACACCAAGCATAGTAATAAGCGATATATCACTGAATAACTAATAAACTTTAACCAACAAGGCTTGTCTTTATCAAAGAGAAAAATTCTGCGGCTAAACGTACTAATGCAGTTTGTTTACGCAGGATATCACTATCGGTTACCATCGAATCCTCTTATTTTATTTAACGAAAACAAATTTTCAGCTATGACTAAAATCGCAAAAAAAATATTGGTAACCTGTGCGTTACCTTACGCTAACGGTTCCATCCATCTCGGCCATATGCTCGAACATATTCAAGCGGATATCTGGGTCCGTTATCAACGAATACGCGGCAATAAAGTTTATTTCATATGTGCAGACGACGCACACGGCACTCCGATCATGCTTAAAGCTCAACAATTAGGTATTAAGCCAGAAAAATTGATCAAAGAAATGAACCAAGAACATCAAAAGGATTTTGCCGCGTTTAGTATTAGCTATGATAACTACCATTCCACCCATAGCGATGAAAATCACGAATTATCAACGCTTATATATCATCATTTGAAAGAAAATGGCTTTATAAAATCCCGTGTCATTTCCCAGGTCTATGATCCAGAGAAAGGCATGTTCCTGCCTGACCGTTTCGTTAAAGGAAGTTGCCCAAAATGCAAATCTCCGGATCAATATGGCGATAACTGCGAAGTCTGTGGCGAGACGTATAATCCGACCGATCTTATAGATCCGAAATCAGCGATATCTGGTGCAACCCCGGTAATGCGCGAATCGGAGCATTTTTTCTTCGATCTACCAGCTTTTAGCGAAATGCTGCGCACCTGGATAAAATCTGGTGTCCTGCAAGATCAAATAACTAATAAAATGCAGGAATGGTTTGAATCAGGTTTACAACAATGGGACATTTCCCGTGACGCCCCCTACTTCGGTTTTGAAATACCTAACGCGCCGAACAAATATTTTTATGTCTGGATGGATGCACCAATTGGTTATATGGGAACCTTTAAAAATCTGTGCGATAAACGTGACGATATCCGTTTCGAGGATTTCTGGAACATCGACGCTAAAACGGAGCTATATCATTTTATCGGAAAAGATATTGTCTATTTTCATAGTCTATTCTGGCCGGCAATGCTACAAGGGAGCCATTTTCGCAAGCCAACTAATTTGTTCGTCCATGGTTATATAACGGTGAACGGAGCCAAGATGTCAAAATCCCGCGGCACATTTATTAAAGCTAGCACCTATTTAACACATTTAGATGCCGACTGTTTACGCTATTATTATGCTGCAAAACTCTCGTCACGTATTGATGATATTGACCTCAATTTGGCAGACTTCGTCACGCGAGTCAATGCCGATATTGTTAATAAAGTGGTCAACCTGATATCCCGTAATGCTAGCTTTATCAATAAACGCTTTGACGGTCAACTGTCGGACAACCTAACGGATCCGGGACTGTATGACACTTTCGTCAAAGCAGCCGACTCTATTGGCGATGCCTTTCATCAACGAGAATCAAACAGAGCGATTCGCGAGATCATGGTACTGGCAAATCTTGCGAATCGCTATGTGGACGAGCAAGCACCGTGGATTGTGGCTAAACAAGTGAATCGTGAAATGGCCCTGCAGGCTATTTGTTCCATGGGTATCCAACTATTCCGCGTATTGATGACTTATCTAAAACCGGTGCTACCGTCGCTGGCCGAACGCACCGAAGCATTTCTAAACACCTTCCTCAGTTGGGAAGCCATCAACATGCCACTCACTCAACATCGCATTAATCCGTTTAAAACATTATTCAACCGCATCGAAACAAGCCAAGTAAAAGCTATGGTGGCTGAATCATGTCAGGATGTGGCCATAGTCACCGCGCCGAAACAAAACTCAAAACTCTCACCATAAATCCCATCGATGCCACATACAATTTAACAATTTCGCCAAGGTAGATATGCGGATTTAGCTAACTGAACGAACTAAGCGAGTGGAAGGATCGGATAAACTGCTAATCTAGAGCCCTGCAAAATGAATTTTGGAGTTAAAGTATGGTGATGGTCTCAGGTTACAGCGAAAAAATATCTTTTTACTCAGTCCTGATACTAGGTACTTTACCTAGTATGGCAGTAAAATAACTATTTTGTGCAAACAAAAAAATACTGTAATCACCATCTTTAACGCATTATTAATGCTAGCGTGACGTTAAATTAACCAATTAGATAGAGCTATTACCACATCATTGCCTCTCATCGTTTTTACGTACCTCCACACTGCGCAAGCATTTTAATCTCCGCATACTTATAACTTGCCTTCATATACGCTTCTCCGCTAGTGCCTTAAAATTTATAATTAATAATTATTATTTTGAGTCAAAATGCTCCACCATTAATCGAACTATTACTAATTTTATTGATATTGAAACATTGGCCGTATCCATTCACCTCTACGCTATTTTTAATAATTTAGTAATGTTAGTAGTTTGTCGCATTGCTGTTTGATTCATAACATGGCGTTCTCTGCCAAAGAACGCTTCTAGTAAAACCCCTTTTATTTGCAGTGTTCATTTCAATGAAAGTTTCTTCTAGAAGTAAAAGTGGCATAAACTTAAGAAATCTTATTTTTTGCCATCCATTACACCATTCAGCGATAAACCCATATATTGCAATACCCATTTCTACAAGCAGATTGTGCACAAAATAAGGCGCTTTTGCTGATTATCTGTATTTAAACCATTAATCTTTAATAAAAAATTCAGCACAATAGTATCAAATACGATATTTTTACCAATGTCAAAAATTTGAAATAATACTAACGTTTTTATCTTGTTTATTGAGGCAATATTTAAAATATTAATTAACTTAAAACACAATAGGAAAACAATTTGTTTTAAAATACAGAGAAAATCTGTTTATATAAACGGATAAACCTAGCAAAACAAACACTAGCAAATGAAAACAAATCTAACCATTCCCTGACGATAACTCTGTTCAGACCCAGCATCCTAAACAGACGCACGCAAAGGACAAAATTTTTAGTTAGAAAAAATTAGCTAAATGGTTACTCAACAACAGTAATATTTAATATGACAATATACTACAATTCGACTATCGTGAATACTCAATATCACAATACAAGAACACACGCATACACTTACATTATCTCCGTAAAATATAAAGTAATAACAAATTAGCCCCTTAATGTATCAAGGCACCTAAAAATTCTTGACGAATATTTTGACTAGACTTAAACAAGCCTCCCAAAGAAGTAGTAGTGGTAGTACTAGTTGCGTCGCGAATACCGCGCGCTTTGACGCAATAGTGTACCGCATCAATAGCAACCGCCACATTATTAGTACTAAGCAACGTTTGTAAAGCCAAAAAGATCTGCTGGGTCAACCGCTCCTGCACCTGAGGACGTTGGGCAAAAAATTGCACAATATGATTAATTTTTGATAAGCCAATGACACTGTCTTTAGGAATATAAGAAACCGTCGCTTTACCATCAACAATAATAAAATGATGCTCACAGGTACTGGTCAAAGTAATATCGCGCACTGTAACCATTTCATCTACTTTCATTTTGTTTGCAATTACCGTAATTTTAGGAAAATTAGCGTAATCCAGGCCGGAAAAAATTTCCTCCACATACATTTTAGCGATGCGATATGGCGTTTCCGCCAAACTATCATCAGCCAGATCGAGATTAAGCAAATTCATGATTTCCGTCATATGCTCAGCGATACGACGTTTAAGCACTTCGCGATCCAACACTTCTCCGCGCAGGGAAGCTTCTAATCCACGTGTCAGTAAAGCATCACGTACAAGTACTGCTTCTTTTGTAAGCATTACCATTTTATTACTTTCTCCAGCATCTTGGCTTATTGAATCAATTTAGCAGGCAATGATCATTTTCCTTCATTAAAGGTTTTCTACCATAGCTTTCCTTAACTGGGCTTATAATCTAGTAATAGCAAGATTTACCGAATAGCCTTTATATTAGTAGCATAGATATCTCTTTCAGAGAAAGTCGATACTACTCGAACTTTTATTTCTAGTAGTTATTATTTTTATAAAAGATTTGATTAAAATCGCCTGATTCCTATCGCTACCATGCATATCATAAATCTACGTCGTTAGTAGCGTTTTCAATTTTAAAAATATATTCCCTGCAAGAATTTAGTATAGTTCAATATCTCTTACATTATTCGGTAGTAAGCCAGAGACTTTATTTATATGTTGTGGAATCTACCAACACACATAACTTGATAGACAGCATGATCACTAGCAATCTTCCTCGCATGTTGCGATTTTTACCATAACATTAACTTTTTAATCAGTTATTGATCCAATCATAGTGTGAACAATATATTGTAAGATTTACAACAGCTAGCGAAAGCTTTTTTATATAATACAGTAATGATACCAACCTACATACTGTACAGAATAGCCTATTTTGAATGATTTCATTTAGTGATTTTAAACTTTTTTACCATAAAAATATTTTTTGGAAAATAGCTATCTATTTCTTTAGCAATGTAGTAAATTTATTTACTCAAAAAAACCTAACATAGAATAAAGTTCTAGCCCTGAACTAAGGATGAATACTATTCTAGTAAAAATTGACACAATAATCTAGTAAATAAAGTCATAATGGCTAAAATATCCACAATTTACAATCATGACTGTTGAAACCCAAACCAACATATGGACAATTTTTACTTACTGCTTTTAAAGCGGATACTTAATCCAGCACATCGTTAAAAATACTGCACCAACGAATTAGACTGACCTAACGGTACAAATACAGCTGTCTAATCAACCCAATCGAAAGTATAAAATGCATCTATTTCATCAGTTATCTCACTAAATAACCCAAGGTATCAAGATATAACACGTATATCTTGATACCTTGGGCAATCGTTATCGCTAACCATACACAAATTCAGCGCCCGGATTCGGATCATACTTAGCCAATGGTGAAGTTGGTTACCAATATATCGTCATAAAACACTTATTGAAAGAATGTTGCATCACTATCTACGATAAAAAAGTCACCCGTAATATAACCCAAGCTCAAAAAATAATTACATCACCAATTTTTCAGTGGTTTGCTCCATTGATTAAATTTAGCAGAATTAAACCATAGATTAACCAATCGTGTAGCACAGATATAATAATAATGCATTAATAACTACCGACATAGTTAAATAAAATTTAGCCGGCACTTAGTCTTTACTATTTGTTTAATCAATCTATTTTATGATAGCAAACTTAAATAAATCATTTTATAATGCTCATAATATGAATATATTTCTTTTATCTGTGCCAGCATAAAGCTGGCATGTTTTGCAAATGATAGATCGTGCTTTCAAAACCAGTGATATCATGTAGCATAGTCGACCTGTAACTATTTATTATACGCCAAATACAGCAATTTTGAGTTATTATATTCACATTAATGTTTTTAACTCGTGTACACATTCACTCACTAAAATATAGTCTTAATAGCTTATTTAGATCCATATTTTAAATAATTTATTCTGTTATATCAGACAATTATGTATGAAATATCCAACCATAACATCAGTGATCCGCATTTAATGAAAGCATCATTTTCGTTTGCCTAGTTAATGTTTATTAACATATAGATACATGTAAAAAGATGATTTTATGACAATAATCGTGATATATCCATCCTCCTAGCGCGTTACAAAGTTAAAAAATAACCCAAGCTTACCAGCATATCTGGGATACCTCCTGCTGTGCCATAACGTATAACCATCCACAAACTTTGACACACTGGTAAGCAATACACACTGTGGCACATCGGTATAAAAAATATTTTGAAGCAACAAGCTACCTCAAAAAAAATAAAAAGCGCCACGCAATACAAGGCTTATAGCCTTTTGTTTAAAACATTCTGACAAGGGTACGACAATCCGATAATGCAAAGTTATGAACAATAGATTTGTTAATCTAGATAATAAAATCAGTACCAGAAATATTTTATTATTTACTCGCAATGCATCAAGTGACTATTGCAACGCAACAAAGGTAGCAAATAAACATCGATCTTTATCTGCACGATGACAAGAGGACCATGCTAAAATTGCTGAACTGCAATTTACACCATACGCTATCCAGCATGCGATAGTGTTGGACGATAAAACTATCGTTAAAATAATTAACGATCAAATGGAAAAACTTACCTACATGTCCACCATGATTCATCGGCATTCCATGCACTTACACCAAACTGTGAGGGAAACGCATATGTTAAAAAATGAAATATAATCAATTTTAATGTGTGACTGCTTTTATTCTTCCCAGGATTTTTAACCGTTTATCCTGTCATATACGGATAAATAAGCCACACAAAAGCAGGTACCAGAACAGTATCTCACGCATGCATTGAAGATAACTCCAGTATAGCATTTTCACTCTTCTTTAAACTACGTTATGCTCTCCGTAATAATAATCAATAAAAAAGTATTTATCCTTATCTATCTGGCCACCGCTCTGATGTTTTACATGCCACACAGACTGACAATAGATTTATTTAATAAATTAGGTTCTTCTAATTAATGAAGGAACCATTACTAATTATCAGTAAATATTTTCATAAAAAATCCAAATCACTAATAAGATGAGCTACTCAACGCCATGATCAAACGCAGTTCACTAAATATCTTGATTGAACACTTCATACATTTCTGACTATTAATATGATTAATAAAATTTAAACATTCCATCCGGTCAAAGTACTCATATTGACGCTACTCTGCTGAAGCTCTTTGGTGAAAATCAAAGAAAAGCATCGTTAGCACACAATTTTCATGAATCCATACTAAAACACGTGAGAAACAGACCTGACCTAATGCGAAATAATATAACAGATGCAAAAAAATGACCTGATAACTAAAAAACAGATCGATGAGCCCATAAAGAAATAGACGGATACTCTATGGATAACCATAGGAAAAGTCATGTAAAACAAGTACTAAAAAACAGCAGACCAATAAAACCTGGTTCGCGTTTGAGAATATAGAGTCAACAAACACACTAAAGAGAGAACCGATTTTCTGCACCATCACCAACAACATATTTTCAGCGAAAGCACCGCGTAACACCGGACCTGCATACCCATATACATCGCGATAAATAACGCCCGCTCACAATGAAAACTCAGCGTAATGATAGTAAAATCATTGGTATCAAAGACCTTACATGTGCCAATAATCGATAACCAAACACGTTATCACTAATTGGCATACCTTAGACAATCAGATCTCCCCGCATCATCATCGGTTCATTACAATTCTGTAGAACATTATAACCACTCAACAACAAATGATTCGCCTTACCACCATTGTAGACATTGAACACAAATGTGATAGATAATATTTATTAATCACCCCGATATGGTAATATTTAGCTGTACCAAACACCACCAGTACCTAACCGTGCGGCAAAGACCTTAAATCATAATAGATGTAAGGGGTTTTTATTCCATCCGTTCACCGCCAAATAAGCTTCATCGATTTCGATATATCGTTTTAATTACATTGATCATCATCGATAAGATCTTGTACTTGAGATTTCAATAAGGTTCGTTTATAGATAACAATTCCAACCATAGAGACAGTGGCAAAGCCGAAAAGCAATTTCATGTTAGATAATTCGGTAGATCACTAAGCAACAAGTTTAACCACAAGTGCGTAATCAAGAAATACTAAAGTTGCAATATGACATCATATTATTCAGGCAATGTACGTTAACCAATTTTAGCAAGGGAATTGGATTAGCTCCTGTAATCGGGGAAGATCATCTCTTCATAGCGAACCATCCGGCTACCGCGGCGCCATTTATAACCTAACCAAATGAAAAGAAACAATGGAACACTGATATAGGTCGCGATGATGCTGTTCCAATCGATACTGTCTGTCCAAAATGCCTGATAGTTCTGACCAAACGTTATGGCAAGGCATAGAATAAACGCTAACAATGGACCTAATGGAAATAAACCGGCACGATATGGCAGTTCGCTCAAACTGCGTCCTTGCTTTTCAAATCCAAGACGAAAACGGTAATGACTCATCGCAATCCCCAGCCAAGCAATAAAACCGGTCATTCCTGAGGTATTGAGCAACCACAAATAAATTTTCTGATTGTCGTACATTGAGGACAAAAAACATAACGCCGCAATCAAAGTAGTCATGTACAACGCATTGCGCGGTACACCACTTTTCGATAATCGAGCAAAGATTTTCGGTGCCTTACCTTCGCGCGCCAAGGTATAAAGCATACGTGTAGAAGAATACATACCAGAGTTACCTGCCGATAGCACCGCGATAAGGATTACGCTGTTCATCACCGCTGCAGCCGATAGTAATCCGGCATTACGAAATATCAGAGTAAACGGACTAACGTTAATATCCTTGATATCATCATGCAAGAGATCAGGGCTGGTATAGGGAATAATTAAGCTAATCATTAAAATAGTTATCACATAAAATAGCAAGATACGCCAGAAAACTTGCCGCACCGCACGAGGGATATTTTTGCTCGGATCCGCCGATTCACCTGCAGCGATACCGATAACCTCGGTGCCCTGAAATGAAAAGCCAACGATCATCACCACCCCTACCATCGATACAAATCCTCCAGCAAACGGCGCATCGCCCACTTGCCAGTTATGCCAACCAGCCTGTTCGCCACCACGCAAAATTCCAAGCATCATCAACAGAGACACAGCAATAAACACCACGATAGTGATAACTTTTATTAATGCAAACCAGTATTCAACTTCACCGAACTCCTTTACCGAAATAACATTTAGAAAGAACATGATACCCAGGAATAGCGCACTCCAAATCCAGCCAGGAGTAGTAGGAAACCAATAGCTCATCACCAACTGAGACGCAACCAAATCCACCGCAATAGTTACTGCCCAATTGTACCAATAATTCCAACCTAGAGCGAAGCCGAACCCCTCCTCCACATAACGAGCACCATAGGTAGCAAACGAACCGGAAACTGGCATGTAAGCCGCCAATTCTCCAAGACTAGTCATCAGAAAATAAACCATCAAACCAATGAGAACATAGGAAAGCAATGCGCCACCAGGCCCTGCCTGAGCAATAGATGCGCCAGATGCGATAAATAAGCCAGTACCAATCGAACCTCCCATGGCAATCATGCTCAAATGACGGGCCTTTAATGCACGACGCAAGCCATTTACCGGCGATAAAATATTAGTTTTTTTGGAACATGGCATAAAAATCTCTGTAAAAATTAAGGCATGATTGTCACTTTATTAAATAAATTTAACCGTCGACAAGCTTTTTTATTAATTACATGTCGTTACGAAAATTATACAAGCCATTCCCTCATCACAGGTATTACTGATTCATTTTATTCAATTGTATAACCATTGCCATGTCTCCCCCCAACCTAAGTATCGTAATCTAATAATGTCAGGAAGTAGTCCAATAGATATTTTATTCGTAACATTGCTGTATCTATCAAACGCGTTGATGGTAACTAATTCTTTATTTTCAGTGGTAATTATTTACTATAAATATTGATTAATCACCTCATGATTCCTTATCAGCATTAATACAGTAACCATCACCATCTCCGAATATGGACCTTAAGTATTCAAACCATAACATCATTGAACCACTTTTGATGAAGGCATGTTGATAGTGCATCCAGGCAATAATGTGAACTTTTCTTGCCATAAAGAAACTTTCCAAAATTGATAATTACCCTCAACTATTAGAAAATTTCTATTTATTTACGATTTATTTAACAAAGCTCTGATAAAAATATAAATTGTTAAAAAATTAACTAACGTGTAAGAACTATCGTTGCCATCAACAAGAAAAGAGACATATCTGAGCTATACACCGATAGCTAGCAATTAACTGCAGCAAATTATAGTTGCTGAAATATAATTAAAAATACCCACTAACCTAAAAAACGCACAAATTTAACGGCTACTTCCAGTACGCTAGCATACACTGATACAGCAAGCAGATATACCATCCATGTATGTATATAATACAAGTAAATATAACCTGGCCGCAGCCTTATAAACAACTACCTCCACTGTTATTGTCTGCAGACATGCATCTCAACAATACTAAAAAACAAAATTCAACAGTAAAATCTATTCACCATCATAGCTATACTTGAAAAATATCATTAAACAAAATTCACTGACGTTATGATTGGAATATCTCCACCATATTTTATCTAATTAAAAATAAAATTATATTAACTTTATTTTTAATTAGTAATTATTTCATGTTTATTAGTAAATTATTTAAAATATTAATATCATCATAACAGAAACCAAAATCATTTATATTGCTATAATCCTACTCGACTTATAAAGATCGCTGGTCAAGCGAATAGAAAATAAGAACACATAATTAGAAAACGTTAGATTGATTCAACAAAACCCATAACACTAAAACATTGCAATTGATAAATTTCCATCCACAGCAACTAAAATTGTTACAGCACATTCTGGATATGCTAAGCTAACATGTGGTAGATAATAACTAGCTATTATAAATGTTGACTATTGCTACATACGTTATGTAGCAGTATTGCTGAATACAAACCATCCATATCTATATCGTCTAAAAGATATAAATGGTTAATAATTTTAAATATAGCTTCGCGCGTATATCAAGCATTACCAATAATGCAATACAGTCTGCACATGTTGCCGTGAATCAATGACCACCAAAAGAACTTCTACTTCAACGTATCTCAGAAGCGAAAATATCACGACTCTTAATTGCACCCAAGTAGTCTGAATCCCGCCAACGAAAATTGAGCGCTTTACTGCTATCTTAGCGCGGGGTGCTACCTAAGGAAACTCCGCATGTAACATATGCATAAAACTGCCGATTTGAATTTGACATTATAAATTTGGCTGAACACGATGCTCACCGTAACCATATAGATCGTTTACCAATTAAATCCATCAGTTCGAAATATCCCAAACAGATCCTTGGACTACTGAAATTTGCATGCCTCCCCACAATGAACTGCCACTGAAAACTACGCTGTGTTCATTTTACGCCTGTTATATCTGTCCTCCTACAACCAACTACGATAAGTTTCCTATAAAAATGCTGGATAGATCAAGAAAAAATCTAGCCATCATGTATATGTACCAATGATATATCATGCTTAGCTCTGGCTGGATTTTTGACATCGAAACGCATTTGACACTTTTGGTTTGTTAGATTTAGTACAGATAGTGCCGGGAAAAAAGTATTAAAAGTTAATTGCCAATCCTAAAGAGCACGTTGCTAATAACCGTTATAAAAAATATTTACATAGAGAGAACAGTCTACTGCGTAGATATTTCCATCAAAATTAACAACATGCCATTAATTAATAGCATTTTTATTGAGCACTGTTGAATCTATGTTGAATCTATATTAAATAGATATTAATAAAATATTCATATATACAGTTACTTTATATGCATCACCTTCCAGTCAAGAATAATTAGCTTTCTTGGAATAGACCTGTTTTGTCACGGTTCCTTCCGTTACCCACGTAATCTATCAATCTATATAACTCCCCTACTTTTTTTACTGAATCATCCAGCGAATAGCCACTACCACCCAACCTGGTTATTCACTCAATTTTCATAAAACTACTTATTTGCTCTCTGTTTGTGCAAGTATGCGCTCAATCCCTATACAATCTTTCTGCCTGACGATACCAAGAAACAACCTAGCATGTTTATAGGGCTGAATATGGATATCACGATAGTAGTAACCAACTGGAACATCGACTACCAGATATCCTACACCAGCGTAAGCTTCTAAAATTATCGTCAGCATTTTGATTTTACCATACTCCTAACTCAAATAACTATCTATAATATTCATAAATCTAAGTTGTGACTAGCAATCGACCATTGCTACGCATTAGCTGATCTACTACTTACCACTGGTACTAATACAATTAAATATGGTAACTAAGTATTAAATTTTATTAAAAGATAAACATTTATATCAATAAAATTCTCAATTTTATATTCATTACAGTAAGCTTAAGGTTATTTTATCTTGATTAGTTATTCCTAATTTATAAAAATAAATATTATATTTTATAATACATCATTTATTTAACTAGTACGAACCTAACTTTTATTTATTTGGTATTTCACAACTACTTTACAGTTTGAAAACTTCCATGGATAAAATTAATAATGGTCAAGTCTTAGTCCATCTTAAGACATATTTTACTAGATATGACTACAGCTGCGATCATAATTTCCGCCTCTAGCGTTTTTATAATCCAAAACAAAACGCAAAACAAAACGCTGACATACACGCAGTAAACGATACAAATCATTTTTATTGAAAGATTCTCAGGATGCATTTAAACAACTAGTCTCTAATGCAGACCTTAGATCAATATACCGACTGGAAAGGAGTACGATACCGATTTAGCGGCAATTCCAAACGTGGTATTGATTGTTCCGATTAGTACAAATGATATTCCGCGAACAATTTCGTCTCAATTTATCGCGTTCAACCATAAATCAAAAAATAAGGTCTAAAATACAACTAGCTAAACTGCTGCCAGGGAATCCGGTGTTATTTCGTGACGGCCCTACCACTTGTCATATAGGGATTTATATAGAAAACGATCAATTTATCCATGCCTAGACTAGAAATGGCGTAATGGTTACCAACCTGAATGAAGGTTAGTGGAAGACTAGATATCGTGAAGGCAGACGGATATTAACCATCAGAACATATAGCTCGCCTAGTATTACTAGGCGCCCAAAATGCAATAATAAGTGTATGTGTTATACTATCAACCACTACATGGTACTTTACCAAAAATTTTTTATCCTAATAACACAACAAGTATAACAATAGCGTTTTTACCATCATACTAATATTCATTAACCAGTTTATTAATGAAATTAATAGAGGAATATCTATTAACTAACAGTTATATCAAATACAGTATTCAGATACTGCTACTACAATGTAGCACATGAAAAAACAATACGACAACACTCTCTTTAACAAAAAGTATACGACTATCCTGATCAATTCTGTCAGGATTATGCATTGCACTACTGCCTAAGTTTGTTGCCCCTCTAGAGTAATTTTGGTAAAATATTACTTAAGAATAATAGCTATCCAGCTTACTAGCTTAAGCTACTGGTTTAAATATATGTTAAATATCAACGCAGAAATTCGTAAAAAACAAGGCAAAAGTGCAAGCCGCCGCTTACGCCTAGCAAATAAGTTGCCGGCTATCATTTACGGTGGCAATGAAACCTCGATTGCAATCGAGCTGGATCAGAATATCGTTTTAAACACCCAGAATAAAGGTTTCTACAACGACGTTTTAGCATTGGTAATCAACGATAAAGAAATAAAAGTTAAAGTACAATCGGTGCAACGTCATTCTTTCAAACCCAAATTGATTCATATTGACTTCCTTCGTACTTAAATAATTTCGTTAAGAAAAAACACATTACTCTATGTAACTTTTTATTCATTTTACAATGTTGGCCAATTATCGTTAAACGATGCTGCGTTATTTCTATCAAACTCATTTGAACGCTTTTCAAAAAACTTACCAAATTGCACCATATTATAAATGTTATAGACTGTATTTTACCACCTACATTCATAATGATAGCACACAGCACTATTATTCATAGTGCCATTGATATGACTCGACTGATGCTGATAGAAATCTAACGATCGCCAATAACCTTAAACAAAAAATGACCATGTACACCCCTTAATAAAAGGAATTTGCATAAGTATACATATCACCCAAATGAATGACCTGAAGAATTAATCAAAAGAAAAACCATCAGCAGCGCAGGCTTTATTCTCACGTAAGCTTAACTATACCAGTTAAATATACCTTATTGATTAGTCTTTTCGATATGAATTGATCGGCATGAGAGGATTCGAACCTCCGACCCCCGACACCCCATGACGGTGCGCTACCAGGCTGCGCTACATGCCGAACTCATGAAAGCACTTCGTGCACTACTAATTCCTATAATTAATACAAAAGCAGACTTAAAACGACTACTTTAATTTTATCTGTTAATTAACAACAAATCATTTTACCGGTTAACACCTTCAATAACAGCGCCAACTACCGTTTTTGCTGATAGATTACTGTTCCATTAATATCATTAAGTGCAGTAAAAACTACCCATCATTTTCCAGCAAAATCGTCTTTCTCAGTATAGCGATGGCCAGAACATAATCATCCTCACTGGAAATCCAGTTGTGACTTCAGCGCAGGGCGAAAAGACCTTCACCCTGTGAATAATCATTGGCAATGCTCCTTTGTAATAAACATTTACATCAACATGATGATGACATCATTGTGATTGATCAACTTAGTCACTATCTAGATCGAAAGATAAAACAAAGTAAAATCAGTAAATTTTACCTAACGGGAATAAAGAATCGCTAAAATAGCGTCCAGATAAATAAAGATCAGTATCCAGCTAATTGCCAGTATTGTCGTGCTACATAAAACAGGTGTTTGGGCCTGCAAAACTTTTTAATTCCGACATGAAATAATCAACGTGGGCTAAACAAAATACCTGTGTGATAATTGGCAGATCATAATCACTGCCCTTGTTGACGAAATTTAACTGTCTTAACGGATACTCCTCCATCAACTACCGCCGCAGCTGAATTGCCTGATAATGCACAAATCGACGCTCATAGCCCTAAGAGTCAAACAGTCTATGCTTCTTCTTTTAAGAAGCTGCATGCGGACTCAGATAAACTAAAGGTAATTAGCCCTCTGCACCGTAATCGATCGACAAAAGTTAACTTTTGCCCTAGGTAAAATATAATACAAAAAACTATAATAAACACGTGCAATCACTATCTACCAATAAAACACAGTAACTACTGGACATAGCTAAGAAAGTTAGCGAAAACACTGCCAGCAGATAAAAGCTAAAACCGATACAGACAAAATGACCAAGTCTGATGACAAAAGCGTGTAACTTGCCAACTAGAGATCTCGACCAAATCCTAATAAAAAATAACAGATAACCTGCACTAAACAAAGAAAAATATAAAAAAATAAACCAATAACCCAAAATTTATCATTTGGGTTATTTATCACGGTAACGATAACCATTTATCATCATAATTTTGTTTTGAACGTATATCAGAAATCATACACTGATGTATGAAATGCATTACATATGACCATCAATAACAGATTACTAATACACTTTATATTTGTTCATCATTGTAATATAATATTCGTATCATAATTTAACCTTTGCTTATTAAAGCAATATACAATTTCTTTAAGTATTTTTTATTTAAAATTGTAAGTAGTATTACTTAATAAATATTGCTTGATTACAATCATTAAAATCGCTAATATGATAATATAAGCATCATAACCTAATAACATAACGATATCTTTCAGAAAATATCGATGATATCTAATATTATTATTTTATAATTATTATTTCCTCTTGAACGTTTATTTACCATCAATTGATCTCTATTAATTATTCATTAACTTAGACATTATTTTTAAATAATATCAGCAATTTTATTCCTTAATCAGCACCTAACTATCATTAACAATGCGTATCATTCACCTTTAGAAGTGACTTCTTTAATTTTAGTATGTTTCACAAATAATTCAAGCATGCTTCTACATCAGTTACATGACTCTATCATAAGTTAAAACAATGATTTATGTGTCAAGATATCACACTGTTAGATAGCGCTTATACCAAACACGATACTTCTTTTAAGCATATTCTAATTTATTAGCTTTCCCAAAACCTTCAGCCCCACATCAATAGTATTATAAGAAATATTATTCTTATATTTTATCCTATACCATTGATGCAAATGGACTCTAAAAATAGTGTTTATAAAACCTTGTAGTGTCTACAGTACCAAACATGCCATATTATAATATATGGCGCTGAGATATAAAAATTTTAGTGGCTACACACTGCAAGATAGTGTTCAGTAAAAAATTTTTTATCATACACATTAATCTTTCCATACCATATCTAACTATAAATCACCAGTCGTGATAACAAAAGTACTTCATCACAGTTTTCTTACTAGGCTAAACAACTTCAAAACACCATCACTGAAACACTAGTTTACCCACATTCGTGATGAGTCTGTGTACCTGTCCTACGTTTGAATATAAATTCAATAACGCTATGAATTGGAAATACTAAATAAGTCCTATAACATTAAAACATATATATGATCAGAATCATTTTTACTTTATCTTTCATTATAACATACTCACTACACCATTTTAAATAGAATATCATTGCCCAAAAAATAGAAAAATTTAGCTTATTATAAGGATAACTATCATGAATACAGTATATGCTTTAGCTACCAATTATCTGCTTCACAAACTAAGCAATAACGTTGGCTAAAAATACGACAATTGTGAATCACCTCTCATGCGGCACTGCAATAGGGCTAGCAGCGTAAACAGCTGCAAAATGATCTGCTCGTAATAAGTGACTTTTGGACTTTCTGATTTCTGATTTAAATAAGCCAATCATATGGAACGCGTATTGAATAAAATTACTCAGTTTATATATATCAGTCAATATACAAGTAACGTGAACAATTTTAATAATAAAAAAAGAATCATCGACAGTTAAATTTATTCAATAACACCAATTATGAGTGTTATCTATACAATTTCTGATATAGACAACACTGAAATTTTCAGCATTGGTTAGCCAATTTGAAAGGACTGGAAATTAGACACATCGTGCTGGAAAGATGAAATTATCACCGCCTACAACGGCTAACGATCTTACTATATGCAAATACTCATAATATGGTTATACATAGCGCAAAAATAATTTTAACATGAATATTTAATTTGAAGACAGCATTGTTGCATTTTTTGTTAATAAAATAGATAGCAATCTAAATTATATCCACCTAAGATAATAAATCTTAAACCTACGGTGAAATATTCTTAAAATAAACAAAAGTAGTGATATTATAACCAATTTCATACAAATATTTATTACCATAGAGTCATTCTCGATGATAAGGAAGAAGCGCACTGTGATGTTGTCAAAAACTAAACCCAGCAAACACCAACAACACCTTGCACAATTGCCAAAAATCCCACAAACGGTTGACAATATTAAAACGTTATATAGCTCTGAAGAATTTTGTTATACGCTGTTACGAATCATCGCCAATGCTAGACAAAGAATTTGTCTGGTTGCTCTTTACTTAGAACAAGATCAAGGCGGCCAGGGCATCCTTGAGGCCCTCTTTCAAGTAAAACAGGCCCAACCACAACTCCAAATAACAATTCTAGTTGATTGGCATAGGGCACAGCGCGGCCGTATCGGCGTTGCCGTCGGTAATACCAACGCTGATTGGTATTACCGCATGGCACAAGCACATCCTGGTATTGATGTGCCAGTATATGGTGTACCAGTGAATACGCATGAAGCGCTCGGAGTGCTGCATTTAAAAGGTTTTATTGTCGATGATCAGGTCATTTATAGCGGCGCTAGCCTAAACAACGTTTACCTGCATCAAAAAGATAAATATCGCTACGATCGTTACCAAATCATCCGAAATCGATCACTAGCTGACACGATGCAGAATTATATCGATCAACAATTGCTTACTGCATCAGCTGTAAATAGATTAGACAATCCAGATCGACCAAAAAATTTAGAAATTAAAAACGACATCCGCCTATTTCGCCAATCGTTACGGAAATCTAGCTACCACTATCAGGGGGAAGCAACCCTAGATGAACTTGCTATAACTCCCTTAGTAGGATTAGGAAAACAGAGTCCACTGAATAAAACTATCCACCATTTGATATGTTCGGCCAACGATAAACTTATGCTGTGTACTCCATATTTCAATATGCCATCACTGTTAATACATGATTTGATAGATTTGTTGCGCCGAGGAAGGCAAGTAGAGATCATAGTTGGCGATAAAACCGCCAATGATTTTTATATCCCAGAGGATCAACCGTTCAAACTTATTGGTGCATTGCCTTACTTGTACGAAATCAACCTACGGCGCTTCCTGAGTCGACTACAACGTTATGTAAACAACGGGCAATTAATAGTGCGACTATGGAAGGACGGCGATAATAGCTATCATCTAAAGGGAATGTGGGTCGATGAAATCTGGCAACTGCTAACTGGTAATAACCTCAATCCCCGCGCTTGGAGACTTGATCTGGAAAATGCGTTATTAATCCATGATCCAAAACAAATGCTACAATATCAACGAGAGCGTGAATTAGCCCTTATCCGTAACCATACTCAATGCCTTACTCATTATACCACGTTACAAAGTATAGCTGACTATCCTGTTAAAATGCGCAAACTGATTCGTAGACTACGCCGCATCCGAATCGATCTCTTAATCACCAGGATACTCTAACTACCTACCCATCATGCAATCATTAAGAAGCAAAACATGATTCAGAATCAGACAATGCCAAGTTGTGTAGTTTACCATAACCTAACCTGCTTTTAGCAGATGATAGATGTGCAAAATTATGGCCATAATATAACTGAACTGGTACAAACACTAGATTAAATATGATACAATATAATTGTCAAGAATTGAAATTCTAATCCGATAACTGTTGCACACATGTCATTTTATCCCATACAACTATCCATAATAACCTCGCTAGAACTAAACTACCTGTCTAAAACAACAGAATGGTAAAATACCATCTAATACAAATAAACCCTAACATACGCAGCACAAAACTAATAGATAAGATAAAAATACTAAAATATCCAATTGCATCTTCCAGTACACTAATAGAAATAATTTTCTGAAACCAAGACCAAATAATAACCATCGCAGAACTGCGATAACCACAACAAAGGAGCTTACTAATGATCCCTAAGCTGGGATAAGGGCATCATAAAATACTGAAGAACTATCACAGTGTATTTTGATAAATTATGCGACCCATAATTAAACATATACCACACCGTCAAACATCACGATTTCCAACATCTGAATCAACTAGATAGCCCTAAGATCAATGATCACCATCGCGTCGATGCTTTATCTACCTTCCAAATGCTGCATCAGTGCAACTTCCAACACCAAGCTGGTAAATACTTTATTTTAATAACAATCAAAAAATAATCCATTTTACCAAAATAAAACTAATATACCCCTCGTTTTAATTACCCATATCAGCGTCAATTATTTATTTAACTGAGCGCTTTTAAACTTATGTTTAGCTGGTAACAATGGCCGATAATTTTAGACGATGTGTGTATAATGCATTAAATTAGAACCGATATTCAAACTCGACCGTATACGAATAGAATGGTAAATCAGTGACTGGTTATGGAACTCATAAAAGCCCCCTGAAAGTAAATAATCAGAGATATTTGTACGTGGCAAATATAGCCCTTTGACGTCAAACAGCAAAGTTAGAATTAAATTAAATAAAATTAGACTATTAAAGTATTTTTAATTTTGATATTTCTATCTTTAATTGAATCGATCTATTACTAAATTTTTATCTAACAAACAGTTATTATTACAGAACTATTAGTAAAATAACCATAGTATCCCTTTACTAGGTATTATAATTTGGCAATATTAAAATACATCCATATATTCATGTGCTAATGTCATCTATTAAATTACTCTGCAATAGATTAAAGAGCCCTATTTATAACCATACGTATCTACTATAGCTCTTTTTTAACCATATATTATAACCTTTCTATTCACCTTTACCAAAACTTTCTATTAAATAAATCGGACTTGTTTTAATAAAGATAAAAGAGACCATTAACTTTAAAACCAATAATATAATATATCGCACATCTACTATCATATGAAACTTACGCTAAATACCTTATTTTGACCATGTATTGCAATGTTTTAAACTTTAATTTGCTATCATTATAGCAATATGAGCATGTTACCATATAGACTTTTATCATGATAAAAACATTTTACCAATCTACTAGTACAAATAAAAGGACATAGAAAATTTAACATCAATATATTATGATCCTATTTTAATAGAATATTGGACATTCATGCATGGCTAAATAATAATATTTGAATTATCTAACTAAATACATGAATAATTCATATTTGATACACATATGTTATGGATTAATATCCAAATTGGTAATCTTAAACTTATTATTTTACAATAAAAAATACTAATAATTTACCCTTATATTATAAAATAAATCATTCTAAATTTAATTAATATCGATATTTTAGATATCGATATTAACCGCTTTTAATGAGTTCTCTTCTATAAAAGCGCGACGAGGCTCTACCGCATCTCCCATCAAAGTAGTGAATAACTGATCGGTAGCGATAGCATCATTAACTGTCACGCGCAACATACGGCGACTTTCCGGATCCATGGTGGTCTCCCACAACTGCTCTGGGTTCATTTCTCCCAAACCTTTATAACGCTGCACTGATAAGCCTCGCCTAGACTCCTTTACCAACCAATCCAGCACCTCCTCGAAAGTACTGACTGACTGACAGCGTTCACCACGCTCAATATATGCATCCAGCTCAATCAAACCATTTAACTTTTCACCCAACGCCGATAGCTTGCGATATTCACCGCCATGAATAAAATCGAAGTCCAGCAAGTAATCTGTATCTACACCATACGTTCGCACCCGCAGCAGCGGCTCGAATAACTGGGATTCGATATTTTCCTGTACCGAAAAATTATAACAGCTACCGTGCTTCTCGTTATCGTTCAGCGCATTGACCAGCCTATCCATCCAACTAGCAACTTGCTCTAAGTGATGTAATTGCGCTTCGATCAGCACAGGCTGATAAATTAATTGGTTGAGCAAAACACGAGGAAAACGACGTTCCATACAGCCAATCATTTTCTGTACCGCGTAATACTCTGTTACTAAAATTTTCAGCGGTTCGCCGGCCAAAGCGGGAGCATACGAGTTGGCATGCAGAGATGCACCTTCCACTGCTAGTGAAATTTGATATTGATCCATAGCCTCGTCGTCTTTGATATATTGTTCTCGTTTACCCTTCTTCACTTTATACAGCGGCGGCTGTGCAATAAATACATGGCCACGCTCGATAATTTCCGGCATATGACGATAAAAAAAAGTAAGCAACAAGGTGCGTATATGGGAGCCGTCAACATCAGCATCGGTCATCACAATAATATTGTGATAACGCAACTTATCTGGATTGTATTCGTCGCGGCCAATACCACAACCAAGCACTGTAATTAACGTCACCACTTCCTGCGAAGAAAGCATCTTATCAAAACGAGCCTTCTCAACATTGAGTATTTTACCCTTCAGCGGCAAAATTGCCTGATTTTTACGGTTACGTCCTTGCTTAGCAGAACCACCAGCGGAGTCACCCTCCACTAAATAAAGTTCTGACAACGCTGGATTGCGTTCCTGGCAATCAGCCAGCTTACCCGGTAATACAGTCAAATCCAACGAAGCTTTACGGCGTGTCATCTCACGCGCCTTGCGGGCGGCCTCACGGGCACGAGCGGCGTCGATGATTTTACCTACCACAATTTTTGCATCGTTGGGATTTTCCAACAGATACTCCACCAACCGCTCATTCATCAACGATTCAACCGCGGACTTCACCTCCGAAGAGACCAATTTATCCTTGGTTTGGGAAGAAAATTTTGGATCTGATACTTTGACCGATACCACCGCGATAAGCCCTTCCCGTGCATCATCACCAATGGCACTCACCTTGGCCTTTTTGCTGTATCCCTCTTTATCCATGTAAGAATTCATAGTTCTGGTCATGGCAGCGCGGAAACCAGCCAAATGAGTTCCACCGTCGCGTTGAGGAATATTATTTGTAAAACAATAGATATTTTCTTGAAAACTTTCATTCCATTGAAGGGCAACTTCCACACCAATATTATCTTTCCAGCTAGAAAAATAGAACACACTAGGATGAATAGGCATTTTATTTTTATTCAAATACTCCACAAAAGCTTTAATACCACCTACATAATGAAAATAATCTTCCTTTTCATCATTGCGCTTGTCACGCAGACAAATAGAGATATCGGAGTTAAGAAACGAAAGCTCTCTCAACCGCTTGACCAAAATTTCATACTGAAATTCAGTGTTGTTGGTAAAAGTTTTAAAACTCGGCCAAAAACGCACAGTTGTACCGGTTTCTTCCGTTTCACCCACAACTTTTAACGGCGACTGAGGCACGCCGGCATAATAAATCTGCTGATGCACTTTTCCCGAGCGCTTTATCACCAACTCAAGCTTTTCTGACAGAGCATTTACCACTGAAATACCTACACCATGCAACCCACCAGACACCTTATAGGAATTATCGTCAAACTTACCGCCGGCATGCAGCACGGTCATGATCACTTCAGCCGCGGAAACACCCTCTTCTTCATGAATTTCAGTGGGAATACCACGGCCATCATCCTGAATAGAAACCGAATTATCCGAATAGACAGTGACCACAATCTCTTTACAATGACCTGCTAATGCTTCATCAATAGCGTTATCCACAACCTCGAATACCATATGATGAAGACCGGTACCGTCATTGGTATCACCAATATACATACCCGGGCGCTTACGCACAGCATCTAATCCTTTAAGTACTTTAATACTTGATGAGTTATAAGAATTCAACATCAACGTTTTCGGCTCATTTTAAAATTTAGATTGGAAACTTAATATTACTCTGTTCCACTTTAAAAATCTTACACTTTTCATCGAAAACATCACAAATTTAATTAGCACTAACTAAACTGGCAAACACCTGGTCATAAGTATTTCAACCAATCTACCAATAAACGGCGATCTTCCGTATTCAATTCGTAAGCAAAATTATCGATAAAATAAAAATAATACTAACTGTTTCAGTTAATAAAAAAATTTGTTTTCGACTAACTGCACTAGAAAATATTTTTCGACTAGCATGTATTTCGGAATATAATAAAAAATATGCATTATGCTAATCAACTCACTCCCTCTCTTTTTTTTGTCCATAAATTATTTAATTCAATGCTAGTACATGGATTCATTGATTACCCTATTTTAAGTTTAAGATCTAAATCTGATCATAATCAGGAATTTGTTAAATTATCGTTTTATCTGTCACATAAATTTCTCTGCTCAATAATCAACTATTGTTGTCAACTGGTTAATTATTTTATTTTTTATAGCCAAAACATCATATTCTAAATACTCTACGCTATCATATCTATCAGGGACTGACTGCATTTAATTTTTGGTATATTATGCAAATATCCATTATTTTTATATCAGATACATTACTTGAGATAAGTTAGGGATGGATTATATCATCCATCTTGATATCGGCTGTCATAAAATTTACACTAATATTATGTTTTTCTTTAATTCTATATTTTAAATTGCTATCTAGCTTTCACCAAAAATCTTCATCCCAGTGAAATATGAGCTATTTTACTTCACGTCATATTATATCATGTTATTAATGTTGTATCACCTGTACTGATTCAAGTTAAATCTCGGCACTAGAAAAATATTCATCACTATCGTATAGTCTATAAATTCTTTTAATGATTATCTCATCGTTCAGGCAAAGAATTTATTTTCAATATCAATACTATCTTTGATTATGAGCATTTTCTTCAAAAAATAGCACACTATTGGCTGATACGCTAATTCTAACAAAACCAACTTCTTGATACTTGACTCACAATATTCAAGCGTGACACTCATATAAACTAACATTGCACTTTTAAAGCAGCTGACATTACTCTAAACAGTAAAACATGATTCGTTGTAAAGCAGCTTATAGTACATTCAAAGCGTGTTGGTAATTAAAAAAAATAACCACTTTGCGTAGCAAAGTATCAACAATTATTGCACTGTTCAACCACATTTACCATCTTTAATTACACATTTGCATAGTACACCCATGCAACAAAAAGCTCTATTTTATCCCTATGGATAAATCGCTTTTAATACATAGTCTTAACGCTGCTATCAACAAAACCAAAAAATTATAACCAATAATTATATACTAAAGACAGATCAGTACATACGATGAGACGGAAACTATACATCATAAAGACATGTCAAAACCATCGATTCACACTATCTTACTCACAAACTACAGACGCATAGGCATAACCACATAGACCGCCTCCTGGCTAGCGCAATCTTCAATCTGTACACTGGAAAAAGCATCGATTAAAAGCAGACGTACGTCCTCGCATTTCAGGACGTTCAATACGTCAAGCACGTAACTGACATTAAACCCGATTTCCATATCATTACCCTGATAAATGACATCCAAGATCTCTTCCGCTTCCTCATGTTCGGAATTTTTAGCAGTAATTTTTAACTGATTGGCACTTAAATAAAACCGTACACCACGAAATTTCTCATTAAAAAGAATAGCGGCGCGGATTAAGGCCTGCTTAAGTACGTCACAGTCAGCTTCCAGGGTTTTATCAGCATTCTTAGGCAATACACGACGATAATCCGGAAAACGGCCGTCGACTAACTTAGAAGTGAAAATATAGTCACCAACACTAGCACGGATATTATTGCGACCTATCTGCAGCTTTACCGGATTATCGCTGCCATCCAACATACGCACCAGCTCCACTCCCCCCTTACGCGGCACGATCACCGAATGAGATGGTAGCACCTCTCCCACAGGCATCGAACAAACTGCCAAACGGTGGCCGTCGGTAGCTACTGTACGCAATTCATCTCCTTCGGTTTCAAAAAGCATACCGTTGAGGTAATAGCGAACATCTTGATGCGCCATAGAGAACTGAGTCGATTCAATCAATCGTTTTAGAATGGCCTGCGGCAAAATAAATTCCACTTCGCTTTGCCAATCATCCAGCTTAGGGAATTCTAAAGCCGATAGCGTAGAAAGAGAAAAACGACTACGTCCGGAACGAATTTGCATCCGGTCTCTCTCCAAAGTCACCGTAATCTCCACTCCATCCGGCAAACCGCGACAGATATCAAAAAACTTACGTGCCGATACTGTGGTAGCGCCCGGCTCATGCGCTGCATTCAGCGCTACTCGAGTCACCATTTCCATTTCTAAATCTGTGCCAGTCAAAAATAGATGGTTTTCCGTAACCTGCAGCAGCAGATTACCCAAAATAGGTAAAGTTGGACGGACGCCCAATGGACTAATTACCTGTTGCAGTGGCTTAACCAAATTTTCTCGTTCGACAATAAATTTCATACTTAGGAAGATAATATTCTGATTAAATTAGAGAAATCTTCTTTAATATCAAAGCTCTCTTCACGAAGCTGCTCAATTTTTCGGCATGCATGCAATACTGTGGTATGATCGCGTCCGCCAAAAGCATCGCCAATTTCAGGCAAACTATGGTTGGTCAATTCTTTTGATAATGCCATGGCCATCTGACGAGGCCTGGTTACCGAGCGTGAACGCCGCTTGGAGAGTAAATCCACCACTTTGATTTTATAATATTCTACCACAGTTTTTTGGATGTTATCGATAGTGACCAATTTTTCCTGCAAAGCTAACAGATCCCGTAAAGCTTCGTGCACGAAATCGATGGTAATCGCGCGACCAGTAAAGTTAGCATTAGCAATCACACGGTTTAATGCCCCTTCCAGCTCACGAACATTGGAACGCAAACGTTTAGCGATAAAAAAAGCTACCTCCCCCGGCAGACAAATATCATTCTCATCAGCTTTTTTCATTAAAATTGCCACCCGTGTCTCCAATTCCGGCGGATCGATAACTACAGTCAGCCCCCAACCAAAACGCGATTTAAGCCGATCTTCCACCCCGTTAATTTCTTTAGGGTAACGATCGGAGGTTAAAATAATTTGCTGATTTCCCTCCAGCAGTGCATTGAAAGTATGAAAAAACTCTTCCTGCGAACGCTCCTTATTCGCGAAAAACTGAATATCATCGATAAGCAACGCATCCACCGAACGATAATAACGCTTGAATTCTTCGATGACATTGTTCTGCAGTGCCTTGACCATATCCTGCACAAAACGCTCAGAATGCATATATACCACTTTTGCGTTAACCTTACGCACCATTATACCATTGCCCACCGCATGAAGCAGATGCGTTTTGCCAAGGCCTGTACCACCATATAAAAATAGCGGATTGTAAGCACCGCCAGGATTACCAGCCACCTGTCTCGCAGCAGCGCGCGCCAACTGGTTCGATTTACCTTCAACGAAATTATCGAAATTATGTTTAGGATTCACATTGGATCGATAAGAAAGCTCTGGCTGAATCGAAGCATTCTCCCAACTAGGCCGAAGCGATCGCGAACGAATAGCTGACGCAGTTGGTGTGAACGCTTCGCTGGAATGGTGGCTAACTGGCTGTAGCACCGCCATCTGCAGCGGCTTATTACCCACTTCAAAACGCAGTAATGGCGCATCTGTACCACAAAAATCATTCAACAAGCCATTGATATTATTAAAATACTTATCACGTACCCAATCCAGTACAAATCGGTTAGGAGCATAAAGCGCTAGAGTGTTGTCACTCAGTTCTGCCTGCAAAGGGCGTATCCACATGCTGAATTCTGTGGCAGGTAACTCATCCTGCAACCGGGCAAGACACTGCTGCCAAAGCGAAAATGACACGGCGGACTCCAATCGAACAAGATCAACAAAAAAGAAACAAAACTGCATGATTCAGAATCATCTTTTTTTAATACAGATTATCGTAATGCAACCTACAAACCGCCTTACACGGTTTACCCGAGACATATCTTAAGCTGGTTCCCAGTCACAGAGAACTGCGGATCATAACGCAAACTGCATCGCAAATCCTCCTCTTCTACACAGTTTCGATCCTTTTTATCCACAGGGTAGCCTAGATCCTGTGAGTGGACCTAATTACGCTCACACTGGACAATTAAAGTACGACTTACAAAAATTAAATATAGCTTAAATTTTTAGACAGGATTGCGAGAACGTGATCTCGCAGAAACTAAACGTAATGCCAAGAATCCTTGCGCTTTGACACGAACTCCGTATAATTCTTAACATTCATGTGTAATTTTGTTTTTACTCAACTTGTCGACTAAATTTTTTGGAATAAATTAAGTATTCCAGTAGTATAGGCGATATGAATTAACTCAGGATTGCAAAATCCTACTAAATAAAATAATTTTATTATTATGCAATTGAGATATCAGTTAATTTTCATGCCTTACTCATAATCGAGTAGATGGACATGTTTATTAATCATATTAATCTATTTAGGTAAAATTGCTATGAAGCGCACTTTTCAACCGTCCATATTGAAACGCAACCGTACCCACGGTTTTCGTGCTCGTATGGCAACAAAAGATGGTCGTCAAATTTTGGCACGCCGCCGTGCGAAAGGCCGTGTACGTTTGACCATCTCTTTTAAGTAATAAAAACTTACTCACCGAGTGGTTAAGCTCACATTTCCCAGGGAATTGCGGTTATTAACTCCCAAGCATTTTAATTTTGTTTTTCAGAGGCCACAACGGGTCGGTACGTCACAAATTACCGTTCTTGGCCGCCAAAATACGCTGGGTCATCCCCGCATCGGTCTGACCGTTGCTAAAAAGCATATTAAACGGGCCCACAAACGCAACCGGATTAAACGCTTAACGCGCGAAAGCTTCCGTTTGCATCAACTCATCTTGCCAGCCATGGATTTTGTCGTCATCGCAAAAAAAGGTGTGGCTGATCTGGATAACCATTCTCTAATAGAAGTGTTGGAAAAATTATGGCTCCGCCATTGTCGCCAGTTTCAAAGCTACTGATCGGGCTGATACGCGTGTATCAACTTGTTATTAACCCATTATTGGCACAGCATTGCAGATTTTGGCCCACCTGCTCACAATATGGAATTGAAGCAATACGCAGATTTGGTATGTTAAAAGGCAGTTGGTTGACATTAAAACGCATATTAAAATGTCACCCTTTAAACCAAGGTGGTGAAGACCCCGTGCCGCCAAAAACATTTGATAATAGAGAACATTAACAATGGATGCGCAACGCAATCTTCTTGTCATTGCTCTGCTGTTCGTGTCTTTCATGATCTGGCAGTCCTGGCAGATGGACCATGCTCCGCAGTCCACCGCCAAAACCACACAACAAACATCAAACACTCTATCTGGTGACCAAGCCAACCAAAGGTTCCCCATCAACGAACAAAGTCAACTCATCAAGGTAAAAACCGATGTGCTATTACTGAAAATCAATACCCGTGGTGGTGATATTGAGCAAGCTTATCTATTAACTTATCCAGATAAATTAGGTTCACCACAGCCTTTTCATTTGCTGGAAACTTCCGCCAAATTTGTCTATCAGGCGCAAAGCGGATTGACTGGTAAAAATGGTCCAGATAACCCTGCCAATGGCGAGCGGCCTCTCTATACGACCAATCATAATACCCATGTCCTAGAGAATAATCAGGGTGAACTGCGCGTGCCGCTAACCTATACTTCCCCCGACGGGGTGATTTATACCAAAACTTTTATAATCAAGCGCGGAGATTTCGCTTTGAATCTTAACTACAGCATCAATAATACCAGTGCCCAGCCGCTGGAATTGACCTTATTCGGCCAACTGAAGCAATCCATAGAGTTGCCTAAGGAACGCGATACCGGTAGCAGCTTCACCCTGCATACTTATCGAGGCGCAGCATATTCCACCACCAACGACAAATATCAGAAATATAGTTTCAAGGATATTAAGGGCGAGAACCTAATAATCAGTACCCAGGGAGGTTGGATCGCCATGCTGCAACAGTACTTCGCGACAGCTTGGGTACCTTTTACCCAAGGCGAAAACGTATTCTACACTACTGACTTAGGAAACGGTCAAGCAGCTGTAGGATTCAAATCCTCTCCAATCAACGTCGCCCCCAACAGCCAAAGCGAACTAACAGCGACCTTGTGGCTCGGACCGGAAATTCAAGAAAAAATGGCGACCATCGCCCCTCATCTAGATTTAACGGTCGATTATGGCTGGTTATGGTTTATCTCCCAGCCATTATTCAAGCTATTAAAATTTATTCACAGCTATATCGGTAATTGGGGCTTATCCATCATTATCATCACCTTTATAGTACGCGGTATCATGTACCCACTGACCAAAGCACAGTACACCTCGATGGCAAAAATACGCATGCTGCAACCGAAATTAACAGCAATGCGCGAACGGCTGGGGGATGATAAGCACCGTCAAAGTCAAGAGATAATGGCATTATACAAGGCAGAAAAAGTTAATCCACTAGGCGGCTGTCTACCACTAGTGATCCAGATGCCGATCTTCCTAGCACTGTACTACATGCTATCATGTTCTATCGAACTGCGCCATGCACCTTTCGCTCTGTGGATCCATGACCTATCGGCTCAAGACCCTTACTATATTCTGCCAACTCTGATGGGCATAACCATGTTTTTTATCCAAAAGATGTCGCCTACTACTGTCACGGATCTGATGCAGCAAAAGATCATGACCTTTATGCTAGTAATCTTCACCGTGTTCTTTCTGTGGTTCCCATCAGGCTTAGTGTTGTATTATATTGTTAGCAATTTAGTAACAATTATTCAGCAGCAAATGATTTATCGCGGGTTAGAAAAATGCGGTTTACACAACCCAATAAAAAAGCCAAATAATAGCAAAAAATTTTCTAAGCAGTAAAATAGGTTAAGCAAATCATACGACCATTTTAATTTTTTAATCGAGCTACGCAGTGCGAGAAGGCTACAATAGTGAGTAACACAATAGATACTATCGCTGCCCCTGCAACAGCACCGGGGCGCGGTGGAATTGGGATTTTACGCGTATCCGGCCCTCTCTCCACCACGGTAGCCCATAAACTGCTGGGTAAACTACCTCAACCACGACAAGCGGCATATATGCCGTTTCTTGATGCAAACGGTACAACGCTAGATCAGGGCATCGCCCTATTTTTTCTCGGACCTAACTCATTTACCGGTGAAGACGTTTTGGAACTACAGGGGCACGGCGGCCCAATAATATTAGATTTATTATTACAGCGGCTTCTAGCATTGCCTGGAGTCCGCCTTGCCCGTCCTGGCGAGTTTTCCGAACGTGCTTTCCTCAACGGTAAGCTAGACCTAACTCAAGCGGAAGCTATCGCCGATCTCATTGATGCCAGCTCAGCTTATGCCGCTCGCTCAGCGATCAACTCTTTACAAGGTGCTTTTTCAAGACGAATTCATGAATTAGTAAAAGCACTAACCAAGCTTCGCATTTATGTGGAAGCATCTATCGATTTTCCAGACGAAGAGATCGATTTTTTATCAGATATTAAAATCGAGGCTAATCTAAAAGATATTATGACCAAACTCAATTTGGTCTGCAACGAAGCC
The DNA here is from genome assembly GCA_024748595.1 of Sodalis sp. Ffu. GTDB lineage: Bacteria > Pseudomonadota > Gammaproteobacteria > Enterobacterales > Enterobacteriaceae > FFU. The sequence continues at coordinate 1,156,926 of CP072944.1, forward strand.
CGGCAAGGGAATCTACTGCGTGAAGGCATAAAGGTGGTGATAGCTGGAAAACCCAACGTAGGTAAATCTAGCTTGCTGAATGCCCTCACGGGCCGTGAGGCGGCCATCGTCACCTCCATCGCTGGTACCACACGTGATGTCCTGCGTGAACATATCCATCTGGATGGTATGCCGCTGCATATTATCGATACAGCCGGTCTACGCGACGCCGAAAATAAAGTTGAACGCATAGGTATTGAGCGCGCTTGGCATGAAATCAAACAAGCAGATCATGTATTGCTAATGGTGGATGACACTGATACCCCACTCAGCAATTTGGACATACTATGGCCATCATTTATCGCAAATCTGACAAAAGGGACTCCGGTCACAGTGGTGTGTAATAAAGCCGATCTGACCGGCAAAAGCATAGGCACGAGCACAGTAAATAATTATACACTTATCACCCTCTCCGCTCAATCCGGTGACGGACTGGATCTGTTGCGCGAACATCTAAAGAATAGCATAGGCTTTACAAACAGCATCGAAGGAAGCTTTATAGCACGCCGGCGCCATGTAGAAGCGCTAGAAGCCGCGGCACAACATCTCCTTCATAGTCATGAAAAATTAGTAAGCATTTACACCTATGAACTTCTGGCCGAAAAGCTTAGGCTAGCGCAAGAAGCATTGAGCAAAATCACGGGTGAGTTCAGTTCTGATGACTTGCTAGGAAAGATTTTTTCTAGTTTTTGTATCGGAAAATAATTGCGAGGTTGCTGATAAAATATATTACCCAATCAAGCTATATAGTAGCCATAGCTTTCCAGAATAATATTTAATTTATTCAATAGAATAAATATTCTAACCATCTAGTTATCAGTACAGATGAAGCAGTATTTTTACTAAAAAATCAGATATGAATGTTTTTCATACAATTTTAAAAATCTTTTATCTATGTAAAACTTGAGTATTTACGCGTAAGAGTGTATACTAATTATTAGCATTAATAACTCATATTAAAATTAAGAGCTAATTCCATTTTTGGAGATTTGGTCATGTCCAGAGTCTGCCAAGTTACTGGCAAGCGTCCAATGAACGGCAACATGCGCTCCCACGCAATGAATGCCATCAAACGTCGTTTTCTGCCTAACTTACACTTTCACCGTTTTTGGATCGAGAGTAAAAAACATTTTATTACATTGCATGTATCTGCTAAAGGCATGCGTATAATCGATAAAAAAGGCATCGAAACGATTTTCGCTAATTTACGTGTCCGTAAGGGGAAGTGTTAAAATAGGTAAAGTAAATCTATGGCTAAGGGTGTTCGCGAAAAAATCAAACTAATGTCTTCTGCTGGCACGAAACATTTTTATACTACCACGAAAAACAAACGTACCAAACTTGAAAAAATAGAAATTAAAAAATTTGATCCAATTGTACGTCAACATGTGATTTACAAAGAAACCAAAATTAAATAATTTTGCTACTTAATAAAACCCGGCTAAAACCGGGTTTTATTATGAACTGCCGAGCTGCCTAGACCGTCAGTGACGGTGTTCCATTTAATGGGAGAAGCAGATGCCAGAATTACCGGAAGTAGAAATCAGCCTCCGTGGTATAAAACCTTGGCTGGTTGGCCATACTATCCTGAGATCAAAGGTACGCAATCCACGATTACGTTGGGTTGTAGCCAACGAAATCATCGCCCTCACTAATCATCAAATCATCAGCGTGCAACGCCGAGCAAAATATTTACTGCTGGAACTGGATAACGGATGGATCATTATTCATCTGGGCATGTCAGGCAGCCTAAGAGTATTGTCAAAATCAGAACCACCAGAAAAACATGACCATGTAGATCTAGTCATAAGCAATGGCTGCATTCTTCGTTATACCGATCCACGACGGTTCGGAGCCTGGCTGTGGAGTAATAATCTGCAAACCAACAGCACGCTGGTTCATCTAGGCTTAGAACCTCTTAGTGATCAATTCGACGGCCTCTGGTTGTTTGATAAATCGCGAAATAAACGGATGCTTATTAAGCAGTGGCTAATGGATAACAAAATAGTGGTAGGAATAGGCAATATTTACGCCTGCGAGTCACTATTTGTCGCTGGCATTTTACCCAACCGACAAACTGGTTCGTTGAGCAAAGAAGAAGCAACTCTTTTGGCCAACAGTATTAAAATAGTACTACTACGTGCTATCAAGCTAGGTGGCACTACACTGCGCAATTTTTTGCAACCGGATGGCAAGCCTGGCTATTTTATACAAGAACTACAAGTATATGGACGAAAAGGTAAACCTTGCCGGATATGCAGAACATTAGTACAAATTGCCAAACATGGCCATCGTAGCACATTCTTTTGTCCGAACTGTCAACACTAATATAGAAAATTTCAACCTAATATCATCTGCTAGCAGCACCTCAATTTAGCTAAGATCAAGGATCCAACCTCTCTCTGACCTTTTTAGCAATAAGGGGGGGAAGAAAATGATCCAGGTCGCCGCCATGTAAGGCGACTTCCTTCACCAACGTAGAGGATATATAAGACCAAGTTTCAGCAGGCATCATAAATACACTCTCAAGCGATGGCATCAGTTGGCGATTCATTTTCGCTAACTGCATCTCATATTCAAAATCCGATAACATCCGCAACCCACGTATCAGAATATTGGCTTGCTGTTGACTGGCAAAATTTACCATTAGATCACTAAACCCCAATACCGTCACGTTCAGCAAATGACCGGTAACCTGAGTTGCCAACGTAACCCGTTCATTAAGATTAAACAGTAGATGTTTGCTAGGATGGGCCGCAACCGCCAAAACCACCCAATCGAAAATTTTTGCAGCACGGGTCAACAAATCTAAATGACCCTTAGTCAGCGGATCAAAAGTACCGGGATAGATGGCTTTAGTTATCATAAATCATGTTCCCTTTCACGACATGGCTGGCTGAGCACCCAAAGGTGAGCATATTTATTAAAAGTATATTGTGCATTGACCATTGCCAACAACCATCCCTGCTTACCGTCCAAAAAACCGGCACGTAGCAACCATTTATTTACAAATACACTATAAGTGTGGCTGATAATAGCAAAAAAACTGCATTTTCGTCCCTGGCGATAGTATTCCAATGCCCAAGTTTCAGCATACTGCAGCTGCTTACGCTGAAACGTCGGTAGATCACGACAGGTGAGATGCATCAAATCTCCCTGCAGGGCCAAAATTTTTGCACCACGAATATCTAGAGATTCATGCACCGGCATTGCGTTATAGTTATACTCCTCACGCTCATACAACCGCACCACACGGTCTGGGTACCAGCCACTATGGCGCATAAAACGACCAAGAAATAAATTGCGACGCACAAAACTATAAACTGTGCCTGGCTCTGGATGTTGCAACACCATCATGATATCCTGCTGCAACTGCGGAGTGACACGTTCGTCAGCATCCAGCATCAGGATGTAATCACTGCTAGCGTACCCTTGTGCTAACTGACGCTGTTTGCCGAACCCTAGCCAGTTGGTGGACTGAAAAACTCGTGCGCCAGCCTGCATAGCGATATGGCATGTTTCATCATTGCTACCAGCGTCCAGCAAAATGATCTCATCGGCCCAGCTTACCGACGCCAAGCAGTCGGATAATAGTTCAGCCTCATCGCGAGTAATAAGCACAACTGACAAACTCTTTCGCAAAAACATTTATTAGCTCTGTTGTGGTAGATAAGGCTCCAGCAAATTTAACAGACGCTGCAGAGCACCTTGGTTCTGATACAGAACCTCGAAAACGTGACGGCCGTGATAAATACGATAATCCTCATCGTTCAACAAAGTGGAGACTTCTTTTACCAACGATGTCACGTCGGTGACGGTGATAAGCCCACCAGCTTCGTTCAGCTTACTGCAAATATCATGAAAATTAAAGGTATAAGGTCCCATCAGCACCGGAATAGCATGCACCGCCGCTTCCAATGGATTGTGACCACCACGCGATACTAAACTGCCACCAACAAACGCCAAATCGGCAATGCCGTACATCAACATCAACTCACCCATGCTATCGCCAATAACTACTTGAGTATTCTTGGACGGAATACCGCCGCTGCTACGCAAAATATAATTAAAACCGGCTTTCCAAGTTATTTTCCGCACCATCGGAAAACGTTCTGGATGACGAGGCACCAAAATCAATAGCAGGTCTGGAAAAATCGCTAACAACTGACGGTGCGCTTCTAGCATCAACATCTCTTCCCCTTCATGAGTACTAGTCGCTATCCATACATAACGACACGGAGCCCACTGACGGCGCAGGGTCAAAGACCGTATTGCTAACTCTCTAGTCAACGAAATATCAAATTTTAGGCTACCGGTGACAACCAATTGATTTTTTTTCAATCCCAACTCTAAAAAACGAGCTCCGTCCTCTTCGTTCTGCGCCGCAATAAGGGTAATACGACACAAAATTGACGCGACAAAACTGCTGAATTTCTCATAGCCGGCAACAGAGCGGGCGGATAGACGTGCATTGGCGATTACAAGCGGAATCTGACGACGATGCAGCACTTTAATAAAATTAGGCCATAACTCTGTCTCCATAACGATGACTAATTTTGGCCTAACCTGGTTCAAAAAACGGTTCATAGCCCCAGGTAAATCATAGGGTAGGTAAACATGATGCACATCATTACCAAAAGCTGACTGTACCCGCTCGGATCCAGTCGGCGTCATAGTAGTAACAGTTATCGGCAGCTCTGGATAACGGTAACGCAAGATACGTACCAACGGAATAGCAGCTAGTGTTTCGCCTACCGATACGGAATGCAGCATAATGCCACCCGGTTTCACTTTTCCCTGGCAAAACCCGTACCGTTCTGCCCAACGACGCCGATGGGCTGGAAATTTTTTACTACGCCATAATAACCGTATCCAAATAATAGGCTGAATTAAGTATATGATTATACTATATATCATGTATTAATGCACTATTAAAGCATAACTACTCATAATGTTGAGTAAATATTTATCTAAATAATTCGAATTTACCAACCCTAGAGATGCTAGCAAATTAAGTGATTTCCTCATTAATCAATCGAGAGTTATCTAAAGTCCTACAGTTAGAGCTACATACTAGCCGTGGTATACAATGATATGTGATAGCAGTAAGCCGCTTATGATAACAGTTGTTGGTAAAGCCCAGTAAGCTGACATGAAAGATTGGCTGGAGTGCAACCGCTTACCCTAGAACGGGCTGCAAAACTCATGGCTGGATTATGTTCCCTTAAAGGGATAGCGGCAACAAACTCCCGCAAACTGGCGATATCTAAAGCATCGCAAACAAAGCCCTGTTTACCCTGTTCGATGAATTCAGCACCCCCACAGCACTGACTAGTAATAACCGGTAAACCACAGGACATCGCTTCAAGTATTACATTAGGGAATGGATCGTACAGGCTAGGCAAAATTAGCGCATCAACGGCATGGTAGCAAGGCAACACATCCTTACGTACACCGATAAAACGCAACCGAGATAAACAACCCATGCTTTGCGCTAGCGCCTGGTAATAACATAAATATTTGTCATGACCCATCACAATCAAATAGCGATCAGTAGCAGCTACCGCACTGATAGCCTGACGCAGTCCTTTACGTTCAAAACCAGAACCAATATAAATCAGAGCACAGGCTTGCTGCGGGATCGATAGCGCCACCCGGGCTGCACGCCGCTGCTCACTATCGGCGGGAAAAAAGTGCTGTAGATCGATAGAATTATAAATCAAAGCAATTTTATCTTTACCCACACCGTAACAACGCATAATATCTCTGCGCACCATTGCCGAATTACAGATAATTTTTTTCAATAACGGTGAATGAAACAACTCGCTCTCCGTCGACAGCACATAGCGGTGATAGCGACTGAGTTTAATCAAGCAACGTTGAGGGGGTGGCAGAATACGCGCACGTTGCTCCAACCAGACCTGGTGTACACCATCACCAGCGCGAAATATATCACAACCAACAATGCGTTCATGACTCTGCACTAGATCGAAGTGTTCACATTGCCAGTATCGCTTAACAGCATGAGCAAAACCACGTTCGCGAGAAATACGGCCCCATTTTTGTGGATTGCATAAGTGTACATGCCAATTTGCTCTCGCCACTCCTGACCATTCGCGAGTTATAATATTTAGCTCTATCCCGCTGTTATCAAGCGCTTCTAAGGCGCGATAAATAAAGCGTTCTGCACCGCCGTCGGGCCGATATTTTTGTCGTACAATTGCTAAGCGGATAATTTTCATAATAGATAATACTATATCCTTATACCCCATATGTATGGGGCCCGACTATTGACTCTAATAAACAGACATGCCCCTAGGTCCACACCACCAACCGATCAGCCAAGTTTAGCTATTATTTGTCCAATATTAAGAAATAAGTAAACCAGCATGATAAGCAAATTAATTGCTAATACGGTTAGCTTCTAATCCCTCATCAATAAACTGTCCCATTTTGCTGTCATTCCAGCATTTATACAACCAGCACAATATGAGCTAAAAAAACTATAATTTATTATCTAGTTATCGGTCACCTAATGACCGATAAACAGACTTCTACGTAAATATTATTCAGTTGATATTGTAACATGCTGCAGTAATAATCCATAATTGTTAGATTGAACAATATCAGAATATTAAAGATTTTTCCACGGTATGTAATTTAGACGTTAGTCTAGTTCTACAGATGCCAGATAACAGGAATATCCTTTAGCGTAATTAAAAACAACATGTCAAACAGCGCTACCAGCTTTACACATAGAGCAATACAAGTGATCAACTGATCATAGCGCACGACGATTAGATCAATTCATACTTACTGTTCCAGATCCGCCACAAACACTATGGTTTCATTTATAATCGATTGGATCGATGGCATCATGATTGGCTAAAAGCGCTGATGTTTCCTTTAAAAAGAATGTTAATTTCCAACTTTGAGTCATGAATGACTCAAATTATTAATAACTGACATGATCAATTAAGATATCGCAAATGGTGGCGAAATTTGATCAGCAAAATTCTTTTCAATATAATGATCTTAACATCATGAGCATTGTCAATCTTAACTAGGACCAGTAGTAAAACTTTTATTTAAAATATAACCAGCCAAGAGATCATGTTTTCTAATAGAAAATATTTACCTTTATCAGTAAATTAAAGAAATAATATTAACACGCAATACTACATTGATAACTATTTATAAGATTTATTAAATAAATCAATTTTTAAATAATTAAAGTGAGGCATCAATTTTAAAATCACTACTTATATGGGCAACAATAATATTTCTATTCAATATGCTTATTTAACTTTTTAACTTTTAATTCAATACTTCAGCAACGTTCATAGGATATGACAATAATTTAAAAAATAAGCCAAATACACTATTTAATAATGGCGAATCTTACTAAGATATTATGGATTACAGTTTTAATTAATAACTATTTATTGAATTTTATTTACTACTTTAAGTCCATTACATTCAGCGATATATTAGGTTAAAATTTATTTAACATCAATACAATTAGCACTAACTTTAAATAGCTAACTAATCTTCTTTAATAAAAATTATTAGAGCAAAGACTCAGATACTCAATCAGAACATAAGTGAACTATGTTTGATAAAAAATTGTTATCGATCATTCAATTTAGTGATGTTAAATTTTAATTTAAACTAAAACTATAATATTTTTAGAAAATTAAAATTTTCCTTTTATCATTATAAATAATTTAATTTATTAAATTTGAAAAGATTTAGTAAAATAGAAAAAATAAAAACATACAGTATAAAAATCATAATAGATAACACAAAATCATATAGTAGTCAATAATTCCACATATGAGATTATCCGATCTGTGATTCTACTTTTTAAAAAATGTAACAGACGCAGCACAACACTATCTGAACAGTTGCAGAAACATGCAGACAAAAATAAATAATCAATAAACAAAATATTTCAATATTTTATAACAACAAAAATATACATGTCATAAATAAAATAGCTACTCGATAACAAGCCTAATATTACAATACTCATGTAAAAAATGAATAGATAGAATGCGCATTGAATAACAATCATTCAAAAATAAAAACAATGATGCATTGCAAATTGTGGCAATTTATACAAATTATCGTTACAAAAGTGTTATAGTAAAATAATTATAATAATAATTTTATCGGACATGCAAAATGACGGGACTGACCGGCAAACATATTATACTGGGCGTAAGCGGGGGTATCGCTGCCTATAAATCTCCTGAATTAGTGCACCGCTTGCGCGAACGTGGTGCCGAGGTACGCGTAGTCATGACAACTACGGCGAAATCGTTTATTACACCATTAAGTCTACAGGCAGCATCTGGCTTTCCAGTAGCCGATGACTTGCTGCATCCAGCAAGCACGGCGGCCATGGACCATATAGAATTAGTCAAATGGGCCGATTTAGTGCTACTAGCTCCCGCTACCGCTGATCTAATAGCACGTCTAGCAGCTGGATTCGCCAACGATCTACTCAGCACTCTCTGTCTGGCAACCACGGCTCCCATCGCTGCAGCACCATCAATGAACCAACAAATGTACCAAGCAGCAGCAACTCAGACTAATCTAACGACGTTGCACAAGCGGGGCGTACTGCTATGGGGACCAGACAACGGCACCCAAGCCTGTGGTGACATAGGTCCCGGTCGTATGTCCGATCCGCTGACTCTTGTCGATCTAGCGCGTCGCCATTTCACCACCAATCGTTCCCTAAGCCATCTCAATATAATGATCACAGCCGGGCCAACTCGTGAAGCGCTGGATCCAGTGCGCTTTATCAGCAATCACAGCTCAGGGAAAATGGGTTTCTCCATCGCCCAGGCAGCAGCGGCTAAAGGCGCAAAAGTAACGCTAGTAGCGGGGCCAGTAAATTTGCCCACCCCGACAGGAGTACGACGCATCGATGTCACTAGCGCGCTGGAAATGCAAGATGCAGTGATGCGCACGATTCAGCATCAACAGATTTTTATCGGTTGCGCAGCGGTAGCTGACTACCGTACCAGCAAAGTTTCACCAGAAAAAATAAAAAAAAAGGGCAATGAACTAATGATTACTATGATTAAAAATCCTGATATTGTTGCAGAAGTTGGAGCATTGATCGTAAACCGTCCTTACGTTGTTGGATTTTCCGCCGATACCCAGAATATAGAAGAATACGCCCGGCAAAAGCGTATTATTAAACATATAGATTTGATTTGCGCCAATGACGTTTTCCGTGCGAGGCAAGAGTGTAACAGTGATAAAAATGCACTACATCTGTTTTGGCAAAACGGGGAAACTCAGTTACCACGAAGCAAAAAAATTGTACTTGCTCAACAACTTATTGATGAAATTATCAAACATTATGATGAAAAAAATTGATATTAAAATCCTAGACAATCGCATTGGCTACAGTTTTCCTTTACCGACTTACGCCACTCCGGGGTCTGCCGGGCTGGATTTGTGTGCTTGTTTCGATGAATCGCTTATACTGGCGTCAGGAGAAACCACTCTAATACCAACTGGACTAGCGATTCATATCGCCGATGCTAACCTAGCAGCAGTGATTCTGCCACGTTCAGGTATTGGGCATAAACATGGCATCGTCCTGGGCAATTTAGTAGGACTGATCGATTCGGATTATCAAGGCCCACTGATGGTACCCGTATGGAACCGTAGTCAGAAAAATTTTATTATTGAGCCTGGAAAACGCATAGCGCAGATGGTCTTCGTACCAATAGTACAGGCAGAGTTCAATCTGGTAAAATCCTTTAAAACCAGCAAACGCGGCGAAAGAGGCTTTGGTCACTCGGGCTAGTAATTAAGCTATGAATATTCAATCACTACACTATTAGTCTAATAACTAGATGAATAATCTTAATTTAATGCAAGTTCTATATCCTACTCATACTTGAATAGTATAATCTGACAATATCATAAAATTAACATATAATTATCTATTCATGGCATAACTATGTTCGCCAAAGAACATCGCCAAAGAACATATATTAATTATCAGTGGTGAATTTTAAAGGTTTCATCATGCTTGTACTAATTTTGTTGATAAAATCTCACTAATTCCTTTAATATTTTATCATTAACTAAATTATATTGAATAAAATGATTTAATTATATAATATATTTCATCAAAAAAATAACTTGAACAACCCTTAGAAAACTCGACAATCACTAAAATTATTCAACAAAACCACGCCACAGCAATGTCTAACCCATCAATTAAGGAATTAATTGTTTGTGAAAGAGTACCAGTGTAAATTTATAGAGTATGCATTAAACAAACAGGTATTAAAATTCGGCGAATTTACACTTAAATCTGGCCGTATCAGCCCCTATTTCTTCAATGTGGGCCTATTTAATACAGGCCGAGATGTGTCCTTTTTGGGATGTGTTTACGCAGCTGCGCTGATAGAAGCGGCGGTGGATTTTGATTTATTATTCGGCCAAGCCTATAAAGGTATCCCCATTGCTACTGCTACCGCAGTAGCATTGGCGACACATTACAAGAGAGATGTTCCTTACTGTTTTAATCGAAAGGAAACCAAGGATCACGGCGAAGGCGGCATGATAGTAGGAAGCCCGCTACAAGGCAAGATTATGCTAGTAGATGATGTGATCACTGCCGGTACCGCTATTCGTGAGTCAATGAAAATTATCGCGGCTCATAATGTTACCTTATCAGGTATAATTATTTCCTTAGATCGGCAGGAAAGAGGAGGGGAGGGGGTACTTTCTGCCATTCAAGAAGTCCATCACAATTATAATTGCCGGGTAATTGCAATAATTACCCTGACTGATTTGATCAATTATTTAAAAGAAAAAAACAAGACGGCCAATCATCTAATTGCGCTTCGTGCTTACCAACAGCAATATGGTATATAAAACGGTTCACACACACAGTAGTGGATTTAAAATCGTTAAAGCTACTTTACTACACTAGTGTACGGAAAAAATAATCCTACACATACGTGCCACCAACAGACAATATTGTTTAAACTCCCGTGCTTGCCAGTATTTGAAAGCTAATAATTAAGAAACGTAACAGCATCTTTCACAAAAGTCAACTCTGCTGGTCAATGACAACTCATTATAATTCAAATACCTTAATTTTCCTGCAGCTTTCGTTCACACAGTATCTAACCACACCTAACAGTATCTAACCACACCTAAAATAAGAAAAATTTAAAAATATTAACTTACGAGAAACAACAAAGGTCCATCAAACTTGATTTACTTATAAAACATATCTTTCGCTTCACGCAAGGTACTGCTCTGACAAGAAACCTATAACTAGCCAGGGGTTCTAGTACCTGATAGAAATTACCAATCAATGTTTAACAAAACAATAACTACTTAAGTTAATTACCATCAATACTCTCTAGCAAGAACAGTGAGATCACAAATAAAACAAATATTCGGCAAACGCCTAATAACTCAGTGAAATATGTAACCAAACGAATGACTTGAACAACTTTAGTTATTAAACTAAATAAGATTTGCGCAATAACTTTATTCAAGAAAATTACTTTCCATTTTACTAAAATCTTCAACTCAATAGCATCAACAACATAGTAAGCATAAGTATTTTATTAGTTCATGCCAAACACAATAAATTGTGTTTGATTAAGGGTATTTTATAGCTCAACTAACTATTTATTTTATACACAGTTTTACTATCAATAATTGATGACGCGCTAGATAGTTTTACATGTTATAATTTCTACTATGGTCATTACAGACGAAAACTGCGATATTGAAATTATTATTCATCTTTATCGCTACTTATTGATTGAATTCGTAGTATTCACCCGTATAATTTGCATGTTTTTTACCACTTGATTCATCGAGATAAAGTCAGCTTATATACACTCAGCTCGAGTTGATCACTTAGATGACTAACAAACAACGGATCTAAGTAACCCTTAAACAGCGATACAATCTTGAAAAACTATTATTTACCAATTTTATAACTTTGATTCTGTCAGGACTCAGCGAACGAGCAGATCCCCTGATAAGCTACATTTTATTGTATCAAAATCAAGAAACGTTAACCGATTATAAAATAGCATGTTCATGCCTTTTATAAGGATATAGGTACCAAATATCTTAACTTATCATTAGTGTTCAGAATATTTAGGAGAATATTTTTGACCATTGACTCTGATCTACAATATCGATCCTGAATCGTACAGAATATTGGCAGTAACCGTAATTAACAACTATACAAGGATAAAAAGAAGCATGATGTCTACATCAGGAGAAATATTTAATCCACAAAAATATATAAGTCACCACCTGAATAATCTTCAGCTCGACCTCTCTACTTTTCAACTGGTACATCACCACAGTGCAACATCTTTTTGGGTATTGAACATCGACTCCATATTCTTTTCCTTGCTGATGGGTATAATATTTCTGGTAGTTTTTGGCCACATATCCAAACAGGCAACCAGCGGCATACCAGGAAAATTACAGACTTTTGTAGAGATGGTAGTCAATTTTGTTGACGACAACGTAAAAGATATATTTCATGGCAAAAATAATTTAATTGCCCCTTTAGCACTAACTATCTTCGTTTGGGTATTCTTGATGAACCTGATGGACCTCCTACCTATTGATTTGCTGCCCTACATCGGTGAATATTTATTGGGTCTGCCAGCAGTTCGCGTGGTTCCTTCTGCCGACATCAACATTACGTTGTCAATGGCAATGGGCGTGTTTATTCTTATTCTGTACTATAACTTAATGATGAAAGGTGTCGGTGGTTTCGTTAAAGAACTCACACTGCAACCGTTCAATCATCCTATTTTTATTCCTATCAATCTCATTCTAGAAGGAGTCAGCCTTTTATCTAAACCAGTCTCGCTTGGCCTTCGGTTGTTTGGCAATATCTATGCAGGTGAGTTGATCTTCATCATAATTGCTGGTCTTTTACCGTGGTGGGCACAGTGGATTTTGAGCGTACCTTGGGCTATCTTTCATATCATGATTATCACGTTACAAGCCTTTATTTTTATGGTACTAACGATCGTCTATCTCACGATGGCATCTGAAAAACACTAGCTTTATTAAACTTTTAATCTACGTTTAAATAAAAAAATTGGAGACTGTCATGGAAAACCTCAATATGGATCTACTATACATGGCCGCCGCTGTGATGATGGGGCTAGCAGCAATCGGTGCTGCGATTGGCATAAGCATTTTAGGTGGTAAATTTCTAGAAGGCGCTGCGCGTCAACCTGATCTAATCCCTCTCCTTCGCACTCAGTTCTTTATCGTTATGGGCTTGGTTGACGCCATCCCCATGATCGCTGTAGGTCTTGGTCTCTACATGATGTTCGCCATAGATTAGTATAAACGCAAAGCTCACTTAACATCTAACCATTCACACTTACTAAGGCACCGTGCTGTGAATCTTAACGCAACAATACTCGGCCAGGCCATCGCATTTATACTGTTTGTCCTGTTCTGCATGAAGTATATATGGCCGCCATTAATGGACGCCATTGAGAAGCGTCAAAAAGAAATTGCTAACGCTTTCGCTTCAGCTGAACGTGCAAGAAAAAATTTGGATATCGCCCAAGCCGAAGCAACCGATCATTTAAAACAAGCGAAGGTGAAAGCTCAGATAATCATTGAACAGGCCAATAAACGTAAAGTACAAATAATTAATGAAGCCAAAGCAGAAGCAGAAGCAGAGCATAATAAAATCCTGGCACAAACACAGGCTGAAATTGATACCGCATGCAAACGTGCCCGCGAAGAATTGCGCAAGCAGATAACCCTGCTCGCTTTAGCAGGTGCCGAAAAGATTATCGAACGTTCCGTGGATGAAGCAACCAACCGCGACATCATAGACAAAATTATCGCTGAACTGTAAGGGAGTAGTCGATGCCTGAACTAGTAACTATAGCTCGCCCCTACGCCAAAGCAGCTTTTGACTTTGCTGTCGAAAACCATACTGTATCAGAGTGGCAATCTATGCTCACGTTCTCCGCCGAAGTAAGCTGCAATAAATCGATGGCAGAATTATTTTCCGGAGCAATTGCGCCGGAGAAAGTGACAGATACATTTATCATGGTCTGTGGAGAGCAAATCAACCATTACGGTCAAAATTTGATTCGAGTGATGGCTGAAAATGGCCGTCTGGCCGTGCTACCCAATGTGCTGAAAGAATTTATACATCTACGCACGTCACAAGAATTGACCAGCGAAGTCGAAATTATTTCTGTCAGCCCATTAAACGAAAAGCATCTGAAAAAAATTATTATTGCGATGGAAAAACATCTGTCACGCAAAGTTAAGCTAAATTGTAAAATTGATAAGTCTATCATGGCCGGCCTCATTATTCGCACGGGCGACATGGTAATAGACGGCAGCGTTCACAGTCGTTTTAAGCGACTAGCAAACGCCTTACAGTCTTAAGGGGACTAGCCATGCAACTGAACTCCACCGAAATCAGCGAATTGATCAAACAGCGCATTGCTCAATTCAATGTCATAAGCGATGCTCATAATGAAGGTACTATCATTTCCATTAGTGATGGAATAATCCGTATTCACGGATTATTCGATGTTATGCAGGGAGAAATGATCGCTTTGTCGGGAAACAGATTTGCGATTGCTCTGAACCTGGAACGCGATTCTGTCAGCGCAGTGGTCATGGGGCCATATACGGATCTGGCCGAAGGGATGAAAGTAAAATGCACCGGACGTATTTTAGAAGTTCCAGTAGGCAATGGCTTGCTGGGCCGAGTAATTAATACGCTGGGGGTACCCATCGACGGTAAAGGACCATTAGAACACAACGGTTTCTCAGCCGTTGAAGCTATCGCACCTGGCGTTATCGAACGTCAGTCTATAGATGAACCGATTCAAACTGGCTATAAATCTATTGACGCTATGATCCCCATAGGACGCGGTCAACGTGAGTTAATTATCGGCGACCGTCAGACAGGGAAATCAGCGCTGGCTATTGACGCCATCATCAACCAGCGTTACAGTGGCATCAAATGTATTTATGTCGCCATTGGCCAAAAAGCGTCCACCGTTGCTAACGTAGTGCGTAAATTAGAAGAGCATAACGCAATGGCTAATACTATTGTAGTAGCTGCCACCGCTTCTGAGTCGGCCTCGCTACAGTATCTAGCGCCTTATGCTGGATGTGCCATGGGCGAGTACTTCCGAAACCGCGGTAAAGACGCACTAATTATTTATGATGATCTCTCCAAGCAAGCTGTGGCTTACCGCCAAATTTCTCTGCTACTCCGTCGTCCTCCTGGTCGTGAAGCGTATCCCGGTGATATATTTTATCTGCATTCACGTTTACTGGAGCGATCCTCCCGCGTCAACGCAGAGTACGTTGAAACCTACACAAATGGCGAAATAAAAGGCAAAACAGGCTCACTTACAGCGCTACCGATCATCGAAACACAGGCTGGCGACGTTTCTGCATTCATTCCAACTAACGCAATTTCCATTACTGATGGTCAGATCTTCCTGGAGTCAAATCTATTCAACGCCGGTATCCGTCCTGCTGTTAACCCAGGAATTTCAGTGTCCCGTGTCGGCGCTTCCGCGCAGACCGAAATCATAAAAAAATTGTCTGGGGGTATTCGTACTGCGCTAGCGCAGTACCGTGAACTAGCTGCATTCTCCCAATTCGCCTCTGATTTAGACGACAACACCCGCAAACAATTGAACCATGGTCAGAAAGTAACTGAACTACTAAAACAGAAACAATATGCGCCGATGTCTATCGCGCAGCAAGCACTGGTCCTATTCTCGGCTGAACGCGGTTACCTGGAAGATATCGACATAGCAAAAATTAGCGACTTCGAATCCGCCATAATTGACTATATGAACCATGAACAGGGCGAATTAATGCAACAAATCAACCAAACAGGCGCTTATAACAACGAGATAGAAGGTAAACTAATAATCATCCTTAATACATTTAAAGCAACCCAATCCTGGTAACATGCTGTTGCCTGCTCTACAGCAAGCCATAAAATTAATGAGGAAAGTAGAATGGCCGACGCAAAAGAGATACGTAATAAGATCACAAGCATTCAAAATACGCAAAAGATTACCAAAGCGATGGAAATGGTCGCAGCTTCCAAAATGCGTAAAACCCAAGAACGCATGACGGCCAGCCGTCCTTATGCAGATATGATGCTCAAAGTAATTGGTCACTTTACTCTAGGAAAACTGGAATATAAACACCCTTACCTAAACGAAAGAGAAGCTAAACGCGTGGGTTACTTGATTGTGTCTACCGACCGTGGTCTGGCAGGAAGCCTGAACATTAACCTATTTAAAAAGCTGCTGACAGACATAAAACAGTGGAATGAAAAAGGGGTAGAAACCCAAATGGCTCTTATTGGTTCAAAAGCGGTGGCTTTCTTTAGCTCGATCAGAAATAGAGTCGTTGCCCAAGTCACTGGTATGGGAGACAAGCCCACACTCTCTGAACTAATTGGTCTAGTAGAAGTCATGCTACAGGCATACGATAAAGGAGTCCTGGACAAGATCTATATTGCCAGCAATAAATTTATAAATACCATGTCCCAGGTTCCACAAATTCTACAAATCTTGCCTCTTATACTGCCTACAGAAGCCGATTTAAAAACAAAATTCTGGGATTACCTATATGAACCAGATTCCAAAACGCTGATAATTACCCTATTGCGTCGCCATGTGGAATCTCAGGTTTATCAAAGCGTCGTTGAAAACCTGGCCAGCGAACAGGCAGCGCGTATGGTAGCTATGAAAGCAGCAACAAATAACGGCGGTAGCCTGATTAAAGAACTACAACTTGTTTACAATAAGGCGCGACAAGCCAATATCACTCAAGAACTCACCGAGATTGTTTCGGGAGCCGCAGCAGTTTAAGTTTAGGTTTCTTACGAATTATGTAGAGGATTTATCAAGATGGCTACTGGAGATATTATCCAGGTTATCGGCCCCGTGGTCGACGTAAAGTTTTCTCAAGACACTGTACCTAAAGTATACAACGCGCTTGAAGTAGAAAACAGCGCCACAAAACTAGTGCTGGAAGTAGAACAACAGCTGGGCGGTGGCATGGTTCGTTGTATCGCTATGGGAAGCTCCGACGGTCTTCGTCGTGGTATGAAAGTGAACGATCTAAAACACACAATTGAAGTACCGGTAGGTAAAGCGACACTGGGACGCATCATGAACGCATTGGGAGAACCGGTGGATATGAAGGGGGAAATAGGCGAAGATGAACGCTGGTCAATCCACCGTCCTACACCAAGCTATGAGGAGCTTGCTAGTTCCCAAGATCTGCTAGAAACTGGTATTAAAGTTATCGATCTGATCTGCCCATTCACTAAGGGCGGTAAAGTTGGCCTGTTCGGCGGCGCAGGTGTGGGTAAAACTGTCAACATGATGGAGCTTATTCGCAACATCGCTATCGAGCACTCTGGTTATTCAGTGTTTACCGGTGTAGGTGAACGCACCCGTGAAGGTAACGACTTCTATCATGAAATGACCGACTCCAAAGTTATCGATAAGGTATCACTGGTCTATGGTCAAATGAACGAACCTCCTGGAAACCGTCTACGCGTAGCTTTAACCGGTTTAACTATAGCAGAGAAATTCCGTGATGAAGGTCATGACGTACTACTATTCATAGATAATATCTATCGTTATACCCTGGCCGGAACCGAAGTGTCTGCACTGCTGGGCCGTATACCATCTGCTGTAGGTTATCAACCAACGTTGGCGGAAGAAATGGGTATACTACAAGAACGTATCACTTCAACCAAAACCGGTTCAATCACCTCCGTCCAAGCCGTTTACGTCCCTGCTGATGATTTAACCGACCCGTCGCCAGCAACCACCTTTGCCCATCTGGATGCTACCGTAGTGCTGAGTCGCCAAATCGCTTCTCTAGGTATCTACCCGGCGGTCGATCCGCTCGATTCCACCAGCCGTCAATTAGATCCGTTGATGGTAGGCCAGGAACATTACGATGTAGCCCGAAGTGTGCAATCTATTCTTCAAAGTTACCAGGAACTCAAGGATATCATTGCCATCCTAGGTATGGACGAACTATCTGAAAATGACAAACTGGTGGTTTCTCGCGCACGTAAAATTCAGCGCTTCCTATCCCAACCATTTTTCGTTGCGGAAATTTTTACCGGCTCTCCAGGCAAATACGTTTCGCTAAAGGATACCATACGTAGCTTTAAAAGCATTATAGATGGCGAGTACGATCATCTGCCGGAACAAGCATTCTACATGGTAGGTTCTATTGAAGAAGCCGCAGATAAAGGCAAAAAATTGGTAAAATTCTAAGAGAAAAGTCATATGGTCGCAAAAAATTACCATCTGGATGTAGTCAGCCCTGAAAAACATATGTTTTCTGGTCTAGTTGAAAAAA
Organism: Sodalis sp. Ffu; assembly: GCA_024748595.1. Lineage (GTDB taxonomy): Bacteria > Pseudomonadota > Gammaproteobacteria > Enterobacterales > Enterobacteriaceae > FFU. Next base: position 1,175,406 of record CP072944.1, read on the forward strand.
TTCAGGTGACAGGCAGTGAAGGTGAGCTAGGTATTTTCCCTGGACATGCCCCGCTACTCACTACCATCAAACCAGGTTTGGTGCGTATCGTAAAAGAGCATGGCACCGAAGAATATATTTACCTGTCCGGTGGCATACTTGAAGTACAACCCAGTACGGTAACCGTACTGGCCGATACTGCTATTCGTGGCAAAGATCTTGATGAAGCGAAAGCAATGGAGTCAAAGCGCAAAGCGGAAGAGCATATTAATAACTATCATAATGATATTGATCATATCCAATTCTTGGCTGAGTTGTCCAAAGCTCTTGCCAAATTACGGGTAATTGAACTGACAAAAAAAGCTATGTAATCAAGCAGAACGTAAAGGACGGATCAAGCTGACTAGCCTTTTCTCTATCTTCGGCTTACGCCGAATTTTCCTCCTTTACTGACAAATTATAACCAATAACCCTAACCAGCTAATACCTATGAAATACTTTATGCTAATAAAAAACAGATTCAATAGGATTTTATGTCAAATCGAGAATTAAGCGTAATTATCCTTGCCGCCGGCAATGGAAAAAGAATGTATTCCTGCCTTCCAAAAGTATTGCATACTATTGGCGGAAAAAGCATGCTGCAACATGTTATCAACACCGCTACGCAACTAGATGCGACACGTATTTATGTGGTCTATAGCCACAACAGAGAACCGCTACCACAGCAGCTCTCCAAGCAAGCAACACCCCTGAATTGGGTGATACAAACCGAACAACTTGGTACTGGACATGCAGTTCAACAAGTACTCCCTTCGTTACACAATAACGAAGAAGTACTCATTCTTTATGGTGATATCCCGCTTATATCCCCCGATACACTACATCGTCTACTAGTGTCTAAACCTGAAAAAGGAATAGGTCTGTTAACAGTTACAATGGCCAACCCTGACGGATATGGACGCATTATACGCAAAAACGGCGAGGTAATCGGAATTATCGAGCAAAAAGATTCTAGTGAAGAACAACGACGCATCAACGAAATAAATACCGGTATTCTAGTAGCATCTGGGAATGATCTTAAACACTGGCTCAATCAGCTTACTAAACATAACGCGCAAGGAGAATTTTATTTAACGGACATTATAGCTATGGCCTGGAACGAAGGTAGAAAGATTAATACGATACAACCTAACAGACTTAATGAAATCAAAGGTGTAAACAACCGTCTGCAACTCGCACTATTGGAAAGGATCTATCAGCAAGAACAGGCAGAACATTTATTGCTTGCTGGTGTCATGATATCCGATCCCTCCCGATTCGATTTGCGCGGCGAATTGCTACATGGCCAAGATGTATCCATTGATACAAACGTGATTATCGAAGGCCGAGTTTCCCTCGGTAACCGGGTGGTGATCGGTACAGGGTGCGTGCTGAAAAATACGATAATCGGCGATGATGTGATAATAAATCCTTATACGGTAATCGAAGATGCATATTTAAATGCGCATAGCACTGTTGGACCCTTTGCCCGCTTACGTCCTGGTAGCAAGCTAGAAGAGGGGGTATATGTTGGCAGTTTTGTCGAGATGAAGAAAACCCGTCTCGGAAAGGGGTCAAAAGCCAGTCATCTTAGCTATATGGGTAACGCAGAGATCGGCGCAGGCGTAAATATCGGTGCCGGAACCATCACCTGCAACTATGATGGCGCTAATAAGCATCAGACTATCATCGGCGATGACGTGTTTATTGGTTCCAATAGTCAATTGGTGGCACCTGTCACCATAGGAAGCGGTGCTACTATCGGTGCAGGCACCACCGTAACACGCAATGTAGCAAACGGTGAGCTGGTTCTCAGCAGGGTGCCCCAATTACCCATTCCTAACTGGCAAAGACCAATGAAAAAAGCTAAAATATAGCATTCAGCTTTATCTTAAGCGTGGTTATTATTAAATAAATCTATTCGTCGATGATCCTTTTCCTCAAAAAGCAATATAAAGCTAATTTCGTCTGGTAAAAGGAGTTAAATTAACATCTCGTAATGTTAGGCGTTTACTCAATAGCTATTTCATTTATGCTAACAGGTTATCTATTTTGTATAAATAATTTTCTATCTAAATTAAATATTAAGATGAAGCAAACTCTGCTTTTTCATCCAGACCAATAAAATAGAAATTGCAGCCGGAGTAATACCAGAAATGCGTGATGCTTGACCAATAGAGTTGGGTTTATGATCGTTAAGTTTATCAATAACTTCATTGGATAGACCAGAGACAATGCTAAAATCCATATCAGCCGGTAACAATGTATTTTCATTGCGCACCAATCGCTCAATATCCTCCTGCTGACGTATAATATAGCCTTCATATTTAATCTGGATTTCAACCTGTTTTGCCGCCTGACTGTCCAACAGCTTAGGGCCAAACAAAGTCAGTTCAGTCAGCAATGAGTAATCCATCTCCGGCCGACGTAATAGATCTTCGCCATTGACTTCATGCACTATCGGTGCTTTAAGCAACGCATTTAGCTGTTCAATGCCTTCACAGTATGGATTCACCCAGGTATCCCGCAAACGTATACGCTCCCGCTCAATATTATCCTGCTTCGTACAAAAACGCTTCCAACGATCGTCATCTACTAGCCCTAGCCGCCGACCAATTTCTGTCAAGCGAATATCCGCATTATCCTCACGTAACACCAGCCGATACTCAGCACGAGAGGTAAACATACGATAAGGCTCTTTGGTGCCGAGAGTACATAGATCATCCACCAATACTCCGAGATAGGCCTGATCGCGCCGCGGAGACCATCCCGCTTGGCCATGGGCCAGCTGGGCTGCATTCACACCGGCGAGCAAACCCTGAGCAGCTGCTTCTTCATAACCAGTAGTGCCATTGATTTGACCGGCAAAGAACAATCCTTCTATCAATTTGCTTTCCAGAGTCTGTTTCAAATCCCGAGGATCGAAAAAATCATATTCAATGGCATACCCTGGCCGCATAATTCGGGAATTTTCCAGTCCTTTTATCGATTGGACAATCTTTATTTGGACATCGAACGGCAGACTGGTGGAGATACCATTAGGATAAATTTCGTTGCTAGTCAGCCCTTCTGGCTCTAAAAAAATTTGGTGAGAGTTACGGGTGGCAAAACGTATCACCTTATCCTCAATGGATGGACAATAGCGTGGACTCACCCCTTCCATCATTCCTGAGTGCATAAAGCTACGATCTAAATTTTGACGAATCACCTCATGGGTCTGATCGTTGGTATAAGTGATATGACAAGGCACCTGCCGAGGGTGTTGATTTACCTCTCCCATAAAAGAGAAAACTGGTAGCGGGTTGTCACTCTGCTGGCAAGTCAGCTTTCCAAAATCAATGCTACGGGCATCGATGCGGGGGGGAGTGCCAGTTTTTAGGCGCTGAACTCGAAAAGGTAGCTCTCGCAAACGCCGAGAGAGTGAGATAGAAGGTAGATCCCCAGCACGCCCTCCGCTGTAATGATCCATGCCGATATAAATTTTGCCATTGAGAAAGGTACCAACCGTTAACACGATCGCACGGGCGTGGAATTTCAGTCCCATTTGAGTTACAGCTCCGGTCACTCGATCATTTTTTACAATTAAATCCTCTACCGATTGTTGAAAAATCATCAAGTTAGATTGATTTTCTAGCGCGGTACGCACTGCTTGCCGGTAAAGCACCCGATCTGCCTGAGCTCGAGTAGCTCTAACAGCTTGTCCCTTGCTAGAGTTTAGTATTTTGAATTGAATGCCAGCTTGATCAATAGCCTGTGCTATCAAGCCACCCATAGCGTCAATTTCTTTGACCAGATGGCCTTTGCCGATACCACCGATTGCCGGGTTGCAAGACATTTGTCCAAGCGTATCAATGTTATGTGTCAATAACAAAGTTTTGCATCCCATACGTGCTGAGGCCATTGCTGCTTCCGAACCTGAATGGCCACCCCCAATAATGATGACATCAAAATGATCGGGGTAAAACATAATAGAAGACCTTAAAGTCGAAACAAGAATAACTAAGAGAGTGAAGCTAATTTTAGCTTTAGTTTAAGTAAAATGCAAGATCTGAAAGATTTATTAATAATTAAAATAAAGATCTTTATCTTTTAAATATTTTTTATTACTAAGAACGTGATTTTCTGTGGATAAATTTATTTTGATCAATTAATACAGTCTGTTAATGATCATCTGATCCTATGAAAGATCGGTGATTTCACCTGGTATAAGCTGGGATTAAAATCAATAGTTATCCATAATAAATTTGAAATTACAAAGGTTATACATTAGATAACGACTGATTATCAGCTGGTTTTAAGTATAGTTATGCACAAAAAAATCAAAATTAATTAATTTTAATTATGATGATTATTAGTTATGTAATGTTTTTACGTTTTTTTGGACTGTACTTTAGATTAGTAAACGAAATGTTAATGTTATGATAAAAATTTGACATGTAGCAATATTGGGCTGTTAGCCCTACTAGGATGAAGTTATTTAGGAATATTAATGAAATATAAAAGCATATGATTAGAAAATCATTATATTTGGTGTAAGCACCATAACAGGCGATACATCGAGATCTATCGTTTTATGATTTAAACGGATGCAAATGTTTTAGTTTTGGACATTTGTAACAATAAATACGATAAATACGCCGAGAAATCATCGATGACCATGCGTATTATATGCATGGTCATCGATTGCTGATAGTTTAATTAAATAGAAATTTTTCATAAGGTTAGATTTATTCAAGTAAAGTCATTGTGATATTTACGGGGATATTGAATGTAAGATAAGATACCTTGATTTCCTTATTATGTGTTATAACTTTCGTTAGTTTTAACTAAAAAGCTTTTAACATTGAGTTAAGTGTTGCTTGTTGGGTGTTTTTTGTGTGATATTAACTTGTTTAGTTTGTTTGCTGATGTAAAATATCAAATATTTATTAGCTAAATGGAGCTTTATAGAGTATATAAATTTTACTATTGTTCGCAAGTTTTCAAGATAAATGTATTTTAGTATCAATGATATTTGATGGCTGGTTTGTATTGATCCAGATATTCTTTTAAGAATAAGGTTCCATTCTTTCATATCAAATAGTAAGGATTGAATTATCATTGTAAGTCAATTAAACCGAGTTGTATGTGTAACTTAGTTCGCAGAATTAGTATTGAGAGAGGTTTTTCTATAAATTTAGTGATTTACCATTAATTATTGAAATTAGATTCTATTTATCAAAATTTTGGTAATAATTAGGTAGGTTGTTCGTGTTGGGAAGGCAGGAAACTGTTTGGGTTAATAAAATAAAAACTTGATTTTTAGCATAAAGTGTAGTATAAGAGGCGTGAGGTTAACTTGAATCAGTAGTATAATTCTATTTTCTATGTTCTTTAACAATTTATCAGATAAACTGTGTGGGCACTCACAAGACGATATCGATACTTTAATATCAAGTCTTAAGGAGTGATTAACAGTTAATTCATTATGAATAACAGTTTTTAATTCTTTGAGCATCAAGCTTTAATTGAAGAGTTTGATCATGGCTCAGATTGAACGCTGGCGGCAGGCCTAACACATGCAAGTCGAGCGGCAGCGAAGGGTAGACAGTTTAATCTACCCTGTCGGCGAGCGGCGGATGGGTGAGTAATGTCTGGGTATCTGCCCGGTGGAGGGGGATAACTATTGGAAACGATAGCTAATACCGCATAATGTCGTCAAGACCAAAGTGGGGGACTTTCGGGCCTCATGCCATCGGATGAGCCCAGATGGGATTAGCTAGTAGGTGAGGTAATGGCTTACCTAGGCATCGATCCCTAGCTGGTCTGAGAGGATGAACAGCCACACTGGAACTGAGACACGGTCCAGACTCCTACGGGAGGCAGCAGTGGGGAATATTGCACAATGGGGGGAACCCTGATGCAGCCATGCCGCGTGTGTGAAGAAGGCCTTCGGGTTGTAAAGCACTTTCAGTGGGGAGGAAGTACATCAGCGTTAATAGCGTTGGTAATTGACGTTACCTACAGAAGAAGCACCGGCTAACTCCGTGCCAGCAGCCGCGGTAAGACGGAGGGTGCAAGCGTTAATCGGAATTACTGGGCGTAAAGCGTACGCAGGTGGTTTATTAAGTCAGATGTGAAATCCCTGGGCTTAACCTAGGAGGTGCATTTGAAACTGGTAGACTAGAGTCTCGTAGAGGGGGGTAGAATTTCAGGTGTAGCGGTGAAATGCGTAGAGATCTGGAGGAATATCAGTAGCGAAGGCGGCCCCCTGGACGAAGACTGACGCTCAGGTACGAAAGCGTGGGGAGCAAACAGGATTAGATACCCTGGTAGTCCACGCTGTAAACGATGTCGATTTGAAGGTTGTGGCCTTGAGTCGTAGCTTTCGGAGCTAACGCGTTAAATCGACCGCCTGGGGAGTACGGCCGCAAGGTTAAAACTCAAATGAATTGACGGGGGCCCGCACAAGCGGTGGAGCATGTGGTTTAATTCGATGCAACGCGAAGAACCTTACCTACTCTTGACATCCAGAGAATTATGCAGAGATGCGTGAGTGCCTTCGGGAACTCTGAGGCAGGTGCTGCATGGCTGTCGTCAGCTCGTGTTGTGAAATGTTGGGTTAAGTCCCGCAACGAGCGCAACCCTTATCCTTTGTTGCCAGCGACTAGGTCGGGAACTCAAAGGAGACTGCCGGTGATAAACCGGAGGAAGGTGGGGATGACGTCAAGTCATCATGGCCCTTACGAGTAGGGCTACACACGTGCTACAATGGTGCATACAAAGAGAAGCGAGCTCGTGAGAGTCAGCGGACCTCATAAAGTGCATCGTAGTCCGGATTGGAGTCTGCAACTCGACTCCATAAAGTCGGAATCGCTAGTAATCGTGTATCAGAATGTCACGGTGAATACGTTCCCGGGCCTTGTACACACCGCCCGTCACACCATGGGAGTGGGTTGCAAAAGAAGTAGGTAGCTTAACCTTTTGGAGGGCGCTTACCACTTTGTGATTCATGACTGGGGTGAAGTCGTAACAAGGTAACCGTAGGGGAACCTGCGGTTGGATCACCTCCTTAACAAAAGCGATAAGTTTGTGACGTGTCCACACAGATTGTCTGATAAATAATGTTAATAGAGTTATTAGTTCATTTAGGCTGGTTTTGTTTATAATTGTGATGAACGTTATCTTCATCATGTAACATGTCTGTTACCGTCCAAAATGAAATATTACATGGGGCTATAGCTCAGCTGGAAGAGCGCCTGTTTTGCACGCAGGAGGCCAGCGGTTCGATCCCGCTTAGCTCCACCATATTTCTTGCATGATTGCAACATGGAATTTTTCCACAAATGATTTAAAATATATGGTAAATCAATAAACGTATTACTTAAATTTTTAAGTGGTATTTTTAATTTAAAGTATTTTAAATGTTGTATTATTAGCGAAGTATCAATAAGTGTAAATATTAACATACAAAAAATTAAATATTAACTAATTTATAATAAATTTAGTTAATATTTTGTAGTAGAATTACTAATGATAAAGGATTCATGCCTTTATCAGAAAATATTTCTTAGTGATCTCCCTTCCGTTATATAGAAAATAATTCTGTTTATTCAACATGAATACATAGTGGTGATGCTATGTTTGCTTTATTATTTATCTTTTTCAGATTGCGTTAATTAGTACAGTAAAGAACACGCGCGCTTTTGGTCTCTATTCATATCGATTTTAGGAGCAGTTGTCATTTGTTGGCTAATGCTCTTGAAGTGTATACTATATTTTAATCTTGTAGGTAACGTAATATCGTTAATTGCATCCAATGATGCGTATCTCAAGGCCGTTTGTTTCTCCCTGGTTTAATTTTAATTTCCTAGAACAATGTTAACGTAAAGATTATGCACTATGTGCATTTTGAGTGAGAACAGAGTCGTAACGTTTATAGATACTAATGGTAATTTTACAAAAAACGATAGTACTCAAATGCTCTATAACTTTTTTTTGTTAGATTTTAATTGCTAGTTTTATCGGTAATTAGAATCTGCTGGATGGCATACATGGATATACATACTGTCCGGTAGACAGTATGTATTTAGAGGGATACGGACGAAATTCATTATTTTGTTGAACCGTTCAGGTTATTTCCTTAGACATCGTTTTTTGCAATTTACTAATTAGGTTTAAAGCTGCTAAATGACGCTATTCGTGAATGTTTTTTATTATTCTATGGTTGAGATTTTTATTCAAATACGGAGTGAGATTGTTTTAGAGTTAAATATCATAAATTATGTGAAGTTGTTTGATTTCTCGGCCCTTTGATTGTTTTCATCAAGTATACTTTGATAAGGACTTGCGCGGGTATTCATTTGCAAAAAGGAGCGTTAAACCGAGTGTTAACCCTGTTACATCTGCTTTCTGCTGTTGCGTTACTGGTATGGGGGACCCATATCGTGCGTACCGGTATCATGCGTGTTTATGGAGCTCGGCTGCGGCAAGTGTTAAGCCGTAGTATAGAGAAAAAACTTATGGCTTTCATGGGTGGTATTTGCGTTACCGCGCTGGTACAAAGCAGTAATGCTACAGCGATGTTGGTTACCTCTTTTGTGTCACAGGGATTGGTGGCACTGACTCCGGCGCTTGTGATTATTCTTGGTGCAGATGTAGGTAATGCGCTGATGGTGCGTGTGCTTACTTTCGATTTATCCTGGTTATCGCCATTGCTGATTGTTATCGGTGTCTGTCTTTTTTTAGGCCGTAAACAGTCTCGGGTCGGGCAAATCGGCCGAGTGAGCATTGGTCTTGGGCTGATTTTGTTGGCGTTAGAATTGATTGTTAGCTCTTTAACGCCTATTACTCAGGCTAATGGCGTTAAAGTGCTGTTCTCCTGGTTAACTGGCGATATCTTGTTGGATGCATTGACCGGTGCGTTATTCGCTATTGTCAGTTATTCCAGCTTGGCCGCGGTGCTGTTGACTGCCACTCTTACTGCCACCGATGTGATTTCTTTCAAAGTAGCTCTATGTCTGGCTATTGGTGCTAACCTTGGTAGTGGGATTTTGGTGATGTTTAATGCTAGTGGTCAAAATGCCGAAAGTAAACGCGTTGCTCTGGGTAGCTTGCTGTTTAAAATCATAGGTTGTTTGATCGTGCTGCCTTTTATCTCATTGCTGGCAGGTGTATTGGGACGGTTGTCGTTACCGCATTCTGAGTTAGTTATCTATTTTCATATATTCTATAATTTCCTCCGTTGCTTAGCTATGGTGCCTTTTGCTAGCCAGATGGCACATTTGTGCGGTAAATGGCTTACGGATACGCCTGTTAATGATCGGGTGGTGCGGCCGCGCCATTTGGATACCAGTACACTGGATACTCCTGTATTAGCACTGGTGAATTCCGCCCGTGAAACGCTGCGCATGGGAGATGTAGTGGAGAGCATGTTGCTTTTGCATACCGAAGTGCTCCATGGTCAAATAGAAAAAAACCGAGAAATGCGCCGTTTAGACGATGATGTGGATGTGCTGTATACAGCTATTAAACTTTATTTGGCGCAGATATCAAAAGAAGATCTCGATGATGCAGATTCTCGTCGTTGGGCGGAAATTATTGAGATGGCTCTCAATTTAGAGCAAGCAGGGGATATTATTGAACGCATGACCGGTGATATCGCTGCTAATTCATTAAATGTACGTTTAGCTTTCTCTTCTCAAGGAATGAAAGAGTTAGATACTTTGCATGAACAATTAATCTCCAATCTGCGTCTTAGCTTATCGGTGTTTCTTTCCAATGACATGACCAGTGCCCGTCGCTTGCGACGAGCTAAGCACCGTTTTCGTATTACCGATCGCCGTTACGCTCACGCCCATGTGGATCGTCTATATCAGCAAAATGTGCAAAGTTTGGAAACCAGCTCGTTACATCTAAGTTTGTTGGGGGATCTGAAGCGTATTAACTCTTTGTTTTGTTCGGTGGCATACAATGTGCTGGAGCTGGATGAGGAGGCGGAAGAAGAAATGCGTGAACGTAATGATAGTTAACCGTCGATATCTGGTACGCATTGAAGGTAGAACTTTTGATTCGGTCATAACAGGGATCATTAATCGTCATGTCTAGAGGCGGTATTTTTAAATATTTAGAATATATAGGTGCTTTATATCTATTTTGCGTATTTTATTAAAAAAGCTATTCATTTTTTTATTACTTGAATAAAAGCTGGATTAAGCCATGTATATGCTGATTTATATCTCATTTTTGGAAATGGTAGACGATTATAGAGAAAGTTGAAAGGTGCTCCTATTATTTGTTATTTAACTGCATTATTTTATTCAATGCTCGTGACATGGCCACGTTTTTACCTGACTCTTATGTTACGTAATAGCTCTCAAAATTAAGGAGTCTACCTTATTTATTACACTACTCAGTGATATCAGTAGTGGACTTATATCCAGTGATATCAGTAGTAGACTTATATCATTGTCGTGGTATTGATCATTGCATTATGATTGTGTTAATTACGATTTTTATCAACTAATGGTAAACATGAATAATTTTTTTCGTATCGAAGTTTTTATCATGATTAAAGTAAGCATCGTAGTGGATATATTCAGTGATATAATCAGAAAAATTACGGCTTTTTCATCATCTTAAGAGTGTTTATGAAAAATATTAATCCTATTCATACTGCTGCTTGGAAAGCACTACAACAACATTTTGATATTATGAAAGATGTGCAGATAAGCGAGTTGTTTGCACGGGATAAACAACGATTTTCTGCTTTTTCCTCCACCTTTGAGGATCAGATGTTAGTAGATTATTCCAAAAATCGTATTACCATTGAGACGCTAGTTAAGCTACAGGCACTCGCTAAAGAGTGCGATCTTAAGGGCGCCATCGCATCGATGTTTAGCGGTGAGAAAATTAATCGCAGCGAGAATCGCGCGGTATTGCATATTGCGTTGCGTAATCGCAGCAATACGCCTATTTTAGTGGATGGCAAGGACGTCATGCCGGAAGTGAATACGGTACTGGCAAAAATGAAACAGTTTTGTGAACGGGTGATTGGTGGTGTTTGGAAAGGTTATACTGGTAAAGCTATCACGGATGTGGTCAATATTGGTATTGGAGGTTCTAATCTTGGTCCTTATATGGTTACCGATGCCTTGCGACCTTATAAAAACCATCTTATTATGCATTTTGTTTCAAACGTCGATGGCACTCATATCGCGGAAACAGTAAAAAATTTGAATCCGGCGACCACGCTTTTTTTGGTGGCGTCAAAAACTTTTACGACTCAGGAAACCATGACTAATGCGCATAGTGCGCGTAGCTGGTTTTTGAAGACTGCGAGGGATGAGAAATATATAGCTTTCCATTTCGCAGCCATTTCTACCAATGGTAATGCGGTGGTGGAATTTGGTATAGATATTGAAAATATGTTTGAATTTTGGGACTGGGTTGGTGGTCGTTATTCGCTGTGGTCAGCAATTGGCTTATCCATTGCACTATCGTTGGGCTTTGATAATTTTGAAAAACTGCTCAGTGGTGCAAATGCTATGGATTATCACTTCACCAAAACGCCGTTGGAGCAGAATCTGCCGGTATTGCTAGCTTTGATTGGCATTTGGTATAATAATTTCTTTGGTGTTGAAACCGAGGCAATTTTGCCTTATGATCAATATATGCATCGCTTTGCATCTTATTTTCAGCAGGGCAATATGGAGTCGAACGGAAAATATGTTGATCGTAACGGTAAACCAGTTAGTTACCAGACCGGACCTATCATATGGGGTGAATCTGGTACCAATGGACAACATGCGTTCTATCAGCTTATTCACCAAGGCACTAAAATAGTACCTTGCGATTTCGTTGCGCCAGTCATTAGCCATAATCCTCTAGCGGATCATCATGTCAAATTGCTTTCTCACTTTTTTGCTCAGACTGAAGCACTAGCGTTTGGCAAGTCGCGTAAGGAAGTGGACCATGAATTCAATGCGACAGGTAAAACTCCGGAATTGTGGCATAGGTTGGCACCGTTTAAGGTATTTAAAGGGAATCGTCCTACCAATTCTATTTTATTACGTAAAATTACCCCTTATAGCTTGGGAGCACTAATTGCATTGTATGAGCACAAAATTTTTACTCAAGGTGTGATATTTAACATCTACACTTTTGATCAATGGGGAGTGGAATTAGGTAAGCAGTTAGCCAAGCGTATTTTATCTGAGCTGGTTGGGGAAGACGAGGTAAGTGCTCATGACAGTTCAACTAATGGTTTGATCAATTGCTATAAAGAATGGAGACATTGAAAATATTTTGCTGATATAGCAGTTAACTGGATGCTTGTTGTTATCGCAGTCAGTAACAGGATAGATGGGATGGTGGATCATTGGATTTTATCATAACATTTATTTGGTTTTAAATAAAATGAAACCCATTAACCTTGTTAGATTAAACATCTTAGTGTGACTGATATAACTTTAGGTTTTCTATATTTGTGTCATAAAAAATCTCTGAGACGAATAACATCATCTTCCCCTAGGGAAGAACCTACTTGTATTTCCAGTAGTTCAAGCGGAATTTTGCTTAAGTTTTCTAGTGTGTGAATCGATCCGATGGGAATAAAAGTGGATTGATTTTCAGTCAGCATAAAGGTTTTATCTTCTAACGTCACGCGTGCGGTACCAGAGAGCACGATCCAGTGCTCAGCGCGGTGGTTGTGCATTTGTAATGAAAAAGCCCCGCCAGGCTTAACTATAACATGATTCACGTTGTAACGTGCTTCGTTGATCACAATATTTGTATGACCCCATGGGCGATAAGATTTCCGGTGACAACGTAATTCACTGCGGTTATGCGCTTTCAGATATTCAACTACTTTTTTGACGTTTTGGACGTTGGTTTTATTTGTCACTAATACGGCATCTTTAGTATTAACGATAACCAAATTATCCACTCCAATTGCTGCCACCATTTTTTCGTCGGTATTAATATAGCATTGATGGGTATTATGCAGAAATACATCCCCGGTTACCGCATTGCCATAGGCATCTTTGGTACTGACTTCCCATAATGCAGACCATGATCCTACATCGTTCCAGCCTGCATCCAGCGATACCACCACCGCTGAGTCAGTATTTTCCATTACGGCGTAATCCACAGAGTCGTTTGGACAGGCGATAAATTTCTCAGCATTTACTCTAATAAACGCTTCCTGGTCATCGGTTACTGACTCAGCGATTGCTTTTTTACAAGCTATTAAAATTTCTGGGCGAAATTTGTTCAGCTCAGTTAAGTATGTGGAAGCGCGAAATAAAAACATTCCGCTGTTCCAGTAATATTCACCTGAGTCAACATACGCTTTAGCCTTATCTAGGTGAGGTTTCTCCACAAAGCGCTGTACTGCAAAAGCGCACTTTCCGTTTAGAGCATCCCCTCGTTGTATATATCCATAACCGATTTCTGGTCTTGCTGGAACAATACCAAATGTTACTAATTTTCTCTCTTTTGCAAGTGGCAATGCTTGCTGAATAGCTTCATAAAACGGTAGTTGATGTTCAATCACGTGATCTGCCGCTAATACTAATAACAGTGGATCATTTTTTTTTGCGATAGCACATAACGCTGCTAGTGCAATGGCTGGCGCAGTATTACGGCCTACGGGTTCTAAAATAATATTGCGCGATAATTGATTAATTTGACGTAATTGTTCTGCGACAAGAAAACGATGATTTTCATTGCAAATCACAAGCGGTTCATGGGTATCGATGCCACAAAGGCGTGTGACAGTGTTTTGTAGCATGGATTGATGTCCATGTAGAGCCAGAAATTGCTTAGGATAAAGTTCCCTCGACATCGGCCAAAGACGGCTGCCGGTTCCTCCGGCCATGATTACTGGGAGCAGCATAATTTTCCTTCTGACATGGGGTAAGCAATTAAATGTGATGACACTGTGGTGTATTGTTAGACTTAAATGAGGTCAGATATTTTAATTGTAAAGTTGTGCACTATAGGAGCAATCATTCAATTGTTTAATGTTAAACTTGATTAAAACATAGTGAGGGGGGTAGTTGACATCAATGATTTAAAAAATAGTGCATAAGAGTCATTATCTGCTTGTTATAAATTTTAAGACTTTGTTGAATCAATCAAATTTTTCTAATATTTAAAGGAAAGATCATTAGTTTTTCATGGAAAGGTCTTTTTTTGGCACCACAAAATTTGAAATGATTAATTGAGTGAGTGACAACAATGCGATCATTAAATGTGGACTGATGACTTTGTATACTTCAATTGTCACTATTTAACAAAATAAAATCATTCATATAAGGTGCATTTATATGCTATTTAGCGATATCGATCACAGCTGTATTGATGTAAAAATGTAGTTTTGTTTGATGTTATAAGTACAAGGTTTTATAGATTTTATTTTGAGATAATTATGTTTGGACTATACTCGAAAAGGTCAAAAGTTTACCTCGTGATAAAATATGAATGTGCGGTAACGTTGTATACATTGCTATTGATGTTACTTAAATTGATAATTTTTGGTGAAAATAAATGGAAAGGCATATCATATGGTCGAAAAAAAGAGCTGTGTGTGTTACACAAGCAGCATGTTTCAGTCGTGTACATAATGCATAATATCTGACTATATTTTGAGTGAGGTTTATGTGTAGAAGCATTATTTTGGATGCTTGCAATAAACGTGGGTTATGTTGAGCAATTTTATCTATCATTAAGATTTGTTGTTATTAAAATTATTATTGAATGGTTATTTACGTTACTTTAATATCTGCTAATAGACATACGATTAGCTGAGTTATTTAATGTATTAAAAATGGTTATCTTGTCTTAATTTATCATTGTCATCTGATAATTTTATGAATTCGCAAAATAGCTTTTTTATTTATGATATTGTTATTTCTGATAGACAGCATTGATGGTATCTAACTTTTTATTTTTAGTGTCATTAATTTTGTTAAATATTGATTATCTCTCGCCTAATTTTTATACAACATAAAAAACTTTATTGATTCTGGTCTCAGAGAAAATGTTAAAATTAAATTAATTATGTTGTAGTAGAACATTTCTGAGGGAAATATGGCTGTTTTATCTTGCTTCAAAGCATATGACATCCGCGGTAAACTGGGTGAAGAGTTGAATGAGGATATCGCGTACCGTATTGGGCGTGCTTTTGGTGAAATGCTGCACCTCAAGACGATAGTGGTAGGTGGTGACGTTCGCTTGACTAGTAAAAATCTTAAGCAGGCGTTGGCGCATGGACTAAGAGATACTGGTACTGACGTTATAGATATCGGCGTTAGTGGTACCGAAGAAATTTACTTCGCCACTTCATACCTAGGCACCTATGGCGGTATTGAAGTTACCGCTAGCCACAACCCTGTGGATTATAATGGTATGAAGCTAGTGCGAGAGCAATCTCGTCCCATCAGTGGTGATACCGGCCTGCGTGATATTCAACGATTGGTAGAGCAAAATAATTTTGCGCGGTCGAGAGTGGCCCGCGGTACATATTGTCACGTAGAGGTGTTGGAGGCTTATGTTGATCGTTTGATGGGCTATATTGATCTGGCTAATTTTCGTAAGCCAATGACATTGGTTTTAAATTCTGGTAATGGCACTGCAGGTCATGTGGTGGATGTTATTGAACGGCGTTTTCGCCAAGCAGGGGCGCCAGTAGATTTTATCACGGTTCACCACCAGCCGGACGGTAATTTTCCCAACGGTATTCCCAACCCTCTGCTACCGGAATGCCGCCAGGATACTATTGATGTGGTGCGGCATGTAGGAGCCGATATTGGTATCGCATTTGATGGTGATTTTGATCGTTGTTTTTTGTTTGATGAACAAGGTTGCTTTATTGAAAGTTACTACATTGTCGGGTTACTGGCTGAAGTTTTTTTACATAAAGAGCCTGGGGCTAATATTATTCACGATCCACGCCTGATTTGGAATACTGTGGATATTGTACGTACCGCCGGTGGCACTCCGGTGATGTCGAAAACAGGTCATGCCTTTATCAAAGAACGTATGCGCAAAGAGAATGCTGTTTACGGAGGTGAAATGAGCGCACATCACTATTTTCGTGATTTTTTTTATTGCGATAGCGGTATGATCCCTTGGTTGTTGGTGGTGGAGCTTATGGCGGTACGGGGTCTCTCACTCAGTCAGTTGGTCGAAAAGCGTATGAAGGCTTATCCTGTTTCTGGCGAAATAAATCGTAAATTGCGTGATGCCGGCGCAGCGCTATCGAAAATTAGAGAGCAGTATGAGGCGGTGGCCAGTGATGTTGATACTACCGATGGTTTTAGTTTTGCGTTCAATAACTGGCGCTTTAATATTCGTAGGTCGAACACCGAGCCAGTGGTTCGCCTGAATGTTGAAGCAAGAGGGGATATTTCTTTAATGGAAGAGAAGACACGAGAAATTCTTGCACTTATGGATAATTATTAATGCTTAATAATTTATTAGGTGGAATTTTTCGCTATCGTAGCTTCATCGTTGATAGTATTAAACGGGATTTTCAGTCCCGCTATCAGAGTAGCTTTTTGGGAGCTATTTGGTTGGTACTTCAGCCAGTAGCCATCATTGTAGTATATACGGTAATCTTCGCTGAATTCATGTGCACAAGGCTAGTGGATATGAATGGTCCATTTGCTTATAGTATTTTTCTTTGTTCCGGAATTCTTCCCTGGGGCTTGTTCACTGAAACGTTAAACAATTTGGTCAGGGTATTTATTACTAATGCTAATATTCTTAAAAAAATGAGTTTTCCTCGAATTTGCTTATTGATTAACATTGCTTGTTCGGCTTTGATTAATTTTTTGATTATTTTCAGCATTTTCATGCTGTTTTTGGTTTTTTCCGGCAATTTTCCAGGTTGGATAATTGTGCAAATGATTCCGGTGTTGGTGATTCAGATGATCTTTACTATCGGCCTGGGGGTTATTTTTGGTGTCATGAATGTTTTTGTGAGAGATATTGAACAATTTATAAACATTCTGCTGCAATTTTGGTTTTGGTTTACACCGATAGTTTATGTTAGCAAGACGTTGCCTGAAATGATTAGAGGCTTTTTTAAATTTAATCCTATGATTAATATAATCATAAGTTATCAAAATATTTTTCTATACCATATAAGCCCTGACTGGAAAAGATTGCTGCCGATTACCATTATTTCACTGGTATTGATTATTATTGGTTGGCGCATGTTTAAAAAACATTCAGCGGATATTGTGGATGAATTGTAATGAAAAGTATTTCTGTAGAAAATGTTGCCAAAGCTTACAAGTATTATCCTACTAAATGGAGGCGCCTCCTTGAAAAAATTCAACCTGGTTCAACTCCACGTCATCAAAAAAAATGGGTGCTAAAAAATATCAATTTTGAAGTGCAGGCGGGGGGATCTATTGGTATCGTCGGGGTTAATGGTGCAGGAAAGAGCACATTGCTGAAATTGCTTACTGGTACGACCCAGCCAACTGAAGGAAAAATTGAGGTACATGGGCGTATTGCAGCGCTGCTGGAGTTGGGTATGGGATTCCATCTTGATTTTTCTGGCCGCCAGAATGTTTATATGTCCGGATTGATGCAAGGGCTTTCGCGGGAAACACTGACAGCGATGATGCCTGAAATCGAAAATTTTGCCGACATTGGTGAATATATTGATCGTCCAATACGCATTTATTCCAGTGGTATGCAGATGCGCCTTGCATTTGCGGTCGCGACCGCTAACCGGCCTGACGTTTTAATTGTTGATGAGGCACTTTCGGTAGGAGATTCTCGTTTTCAGGCTAAATGCTATGCTCGTATTGACGACTTTAAAACCCAAGGAACTACTTTATTGCTAGTATCTCATAGTGTGGAGGATATTGTTAAGCATTGCGATCAGGCTATTTTTCTTAAAGATGGTCATATCGCGATGCATGGAGTTGCCAGGGATGTCACCAACCGTTATTTGGACGAACTTTTTGGCAAACCGGATTCTGATAGACAAACCATGACTTCTCTTTCCACCTCTGATTCTATTACTTCTTTATTAATTGAGATGGATGCCGGTAGCGAAGATGTATTTCACGTTCGTCCAGGTTATAGACCGGAAGAGTATCGGTGGGGGCAGGGTGGTGCAAAAATTTTGGATTATCTCATCACTGCTGATGGTGTAGAGTACCCTTCCAGTATCACTAGCAACCAGACAGTTGATTTTATTATCAAAGTACAATTCTATTACGATTATGACAATGTGGTGCCTGGATTATTGTTGAAAACTTTAAATGGTATCTTTTTGTACGGCACCAACTCTTTCCTTTCATCGGGAGGAAAAGAATATATCTCAGTCAGCAAAGGTGATATTAAAGGCTTTAAATTCACATTTTCAGTTAACCTTAATCAGGCTGACTACCTTCTTTCTTTTGGTATATCTGCCGGTAATTCACAGATAGATCTTACACCGCTGGATCGTCGTTACGATGCGATTATTCTTCATGTAAGCAAGGGTATGGAATTTTCTGGTATTGTAGATTTAAATTCTACATTTTCCATTTATGAATAGGCTTGAGGTAGCGGGTTATGAGTAGTGTATTGGAGCAATTTATCTTAAATCTGCCTGAAATTTATCAGATGCTCTATGAGCATCCTGAGTGGAATGATGCTGCTTCCCGCAATTGCTTACCAAGGCTTAAGGTTATTATCGCCGTATATGACACGCTAGCTAGATCGCTTGGTCGATCGTTGCGGATTCTAGATTTAGGTTGTGCACAAGGTTTTTATAGCTTGAGCTTGGCTGGGAAGGGCGCCAGTGTTAAAGGTGTTGATTTTTTACCGCAAAATATTGCCCTTTGTCAAATTCTAGCAAAAGAGCATCAAAATTATGATGTTACTTTTGTGGAAGGACGCATTGAAACGGTGATAGAGGAGCTTGAAGACGCTCAGTTTGATATGGTTATAGGCCTGAACGTCTTTCATCATATTGTGCATAGTCATGGTGTTGATAAAGTACAACTTTGGTTGACTCGATTGCTGGATTGTGTGGAAATCGCTTTACTTGAGCTTGCGCTAAAAGAAGAGCCTCTTTATTGGGGGCCCTCACAACCTGATAGTCCCTTGACGTTGTTTAAGAATAACGCGTTTTATCAACAACTGACGGAGTATCCAACCCATTTATCTGATATCAAACGCCCACTGTATTTGTTGAGCAACCGTCGCTTGCTTTTGGGTGAATTTTGCCGGCCTTTTATGTCCTGGGATACGCGTCCCCATAATCGGGCTAGCAATGCGCATCATGGTAGTCGTCGTTATTTCTTTGCTGATGATTATCTCTGTAAAATCTATCATGTTAGTTGCAATAGCGAGACACTTACTAAACGGGAGTTAGAGCGCAATGCGTATGAATTGCAGCATGAGTTGGCGTTTCTTTCCCATCCACCTGTAGGGTTTCATGTAGCACGTTTATTGGCTAGTGGCGAAAATCAGTGGCAGGGATGGTGTGTTATGGAACGGTTACCGGGGGTATTGCTTGATAGCAAGCTAAGTCAGCTTTCATTGTTAGAGCGGGAAAGAGTGTTACATCAGATATTGCAACAGTTAACGGTGCTGGAAAAAGCAGGACTTTACCATGATGATCTCCGTACCTGGAATATATTGGTGGATGACCTGCTGCAGGTGCGTCTCATAGATTACGGTTCAATTGCTAGCAAAAAGAACTATTGTAGCTGGCCAAAAGATATTTTTCAGGCTTTTATTATTACGATCGGTGAAATTCTGCGACCAGAAAATGTTCGTCTTCCTAATAATAGACCGTTGATGTTAAGCCCGCTTAATTTACCGGCTCCTTATTCGAATTGGCTGTATGCGTTTTGTCAGCAAAAAGTTTCAATATGGTCATTTTCTCTCTTATTTGACTTATTCAGTCGTAAAGACACATTACCGGTCCCGCAAGAAACTATCAATGCCACCGATCTGTGGATTGCAGCTGGCGAAAAATGGTTACAGCAACGAGCGCTTCACTCCAATCACTTACACAATGTGCACCGTGAAGAGTGGGCACAGTGTGTAAATGTTTTACGCCAGGAAATTGATATCCGGTTAGTTGCGATACAGCGGGAAATAGCAGCAGATTATCAACAAATTTTATCAGCTCTTGCAGCACAAGTCGTGTCGCAGCATGAGCAATGTATTACGTTGCAAAACATCTTGGCAACTCTGGAATCCAGTGAAGAAGGGGAGGAATACCGAGCTTTGGACGTAAAACAGAATGATTATAACGTGCAAGCAAAAATGAGTAATGAGAAAACTATTATTGATCATAAAGTGTGGATGAAGCAATGTATACAGTTACGACAAAACAACCAGCAACTGTATAGTCGCTCTTGGCGTATCATGGAGCCTTACCGTTATGTGGGGTTACAGATTAAATTGCTATATCAATATGGTCTTAAACAGCGTATGAAACATTTAGTTAAGCGCTGTGTCGTTGGCACGTTTATTATTCTCAATAATCATCCAAAATTAAAGGGATATTCAATAAATATGTTACATAAAAGCGGACAGTTTGAGCGGATAAAGGGAATCTATCATCGAATGTATTCCCAGAAATACGAAGTTATCAGGGACCATAAGGAACAAAAAAATTGGGTTTTGCAGGCTCCTGAACAACGACTGCCAGCCGCAGTCCATGCTATTTTTAATAAATTACGAAATAAATGATAAGAGGTTTTGATGCATATTCTTATTGATGTGCAAGGGTGCCAGTCCGGAAGCCGTTTCCGCGGAATTGGCCGAAGTGCTCTTGCCATGAGCCGTGCCATAATTAAAAATAAAGGTAAGCATCGAGTCAGCATTTTGCTCAATGGTATGTATGCTCTTGAGAAAATTGATAATACCAAACAGGCTTTTATAGATATTCTTCCCGCTAAAGAGATGTTTATTTTTTCAGGTGTTGGGCCGATAGCCTATATTGATGAAAAAAATCATAGTCGTAATGTTATAGCCGCTCAAATACGGGATATAGCTATCGCTAATATTCATCCCGATGTAGTTTATGTGACAAGTTTTTTCGAAGGATATTGGGATGATTATATAATAACGGTGCCTGAAAAATCTGTTACTTGGAAAACTGTCTGTGTTTGTCATGATCTTATTCCTTTATTAAATAAACCTTTTTATTTTGCTGATAAACTTTTTAGTAAATGGTATATAGAAAAGCTTGCTAATTATCAAAAATCAGATGCTATTTTAGCTATTTCTCATTCATCTCAAAATGAGATGATCGATAATACAAATTATCCATCGGAAAAAATTTTTTATATTTCTTCCGGAGTAGGAGAGCAATTTCAGATTAGGCACTATACGAAGGAGCAAAAAATGCGATTAATGCAGAACTATCATTTGCCCGCGACGTTTGTTATGTCACAAGCCATCGATGAGCCGCGTAAAAACGTGTTTGCATTAATTAAATCTTATGGAGGTCTGGATAGCTCTTTGCGTCAACAATATCCTCTGGTTTTTTCTTACAAGCTTAGCGATAATGACCAGTTTAACTTCATGCATCTGGCTGTAAAAAACGGTATTGCGCCCGAGCAATTGATTTTTATTGGTTATGTGCCAGATGATGATTTAATCGGTCTTTATAATTTATGCACGTTGTTTGTTTTTCCTTCTTTGCATGAAGGTTTTGGCCTTCCTCCGTTAGAAGCGATGAAATGTGGTGCTGCGACGATTGGTTCTAAAACTACGAGCCTATCGGAAGTGATCGGTTGGGATGAAGCCACTTTTGATCCTTGCGATATTAACGATATACGCGGTAAAATTCATCAGGCATTAACTGATGAGAGTTTTTATCATCGACTAAAAACACATGCACTCATTCAGGCGGCGAAGTTTTCTTGGAATAACACTGCTCAGTTGGCGTTGTCAAGTCTTGACACGTTGTTTCCATCTGGTGCAGCAGAAATTATTCCGATAGAGTTTGATATCGATACTTTTACCCAAAAAGTTATTGATGACATTAATCTTTATCAGGATATTGATGAGCAAGATCGGCTTGGGTATTCTTGGGCTATGGCTCAAAACAGTTTCCTGAAGCATCGTAAAAAATTGTTAGTGGATATCTCTGAACTAGCGCAACGGGATGATAAATCCGGGATTCAGAGAGTTTCGCGCAGCATTTTGTATGAATTGCTGAACGTTAATGTTTTTGATTACGATGTACATGCAGTCTACTATGTCAATGGTCAGTGTTATCGCTATGCTAATGTTTTTGTTCAGCAGAATTACGGCTTGAATTTTGGTAGTGATGAACCGGTACTGTTCAGTAAGGATGATATTATGCTGGTGACCGATCTGACTATTTCATTCTTCCCGCATGTGCTGCCGAGCATAGAAGCAGTACGCCGGGTCGGTGGTCAGGTTTACTTTGTTGTCCATGATATTTTGCCGATTAAATATCCGCAGTGGAGTAGTGAAGGCATGCAGCAACTATTTCCCATGTGGTTGCAGTCTGTTGCTACCTATGGCACTGGTATCCTTTGTGTATCATCGAGTGTAGCAGATGATGTCCGTCAATGGATTGCAGCACACCAAAATTTAAATCTTAATAGCCATTTGACTATTAATCATTTTCATTTGGGGGCTAATTTAGAATCTTGCCGGTCTAGTAAAGGTGTACCTGTCGAGGGAGAAGTTTTGCTTGAGCAACTTACTAACCATCAAGGTTTCTTGATGGTTGGCACTGTGGAGCCACGTAAATGCTATGAGCAAGTTTTATCAGCGTTTGAAATATTTTGGTCTAATGGTGAAGAGTATCGTTTGATCATTGTAGGTAAACATGGCTGGAATGTGGATGATCTGGTAAATAGAATAAAAAATCATCTTCAGCTCAATAAGAAATTGCACTGGTTGCAGGGTGTTAGCGATGAATATTTGGGACGATTGTATCAATCAGCCAAAGCGCTAATTTTTTCTTCCAAAGGTGAAGGTTTCGGTTTACCGTTGATTGAAGCGGCGCAAAAAGGGCTGCCGTTGATTTTGCGTGATATTCCGGTATTTCGTGAAATTGTTGGTGATAACGCTTGGTATTTCGTAGGAGAGGAGAGTGAAACGCTTTATGCCGCTATCGTTGCGTGGATAGCCCTGTCTGATCAGCGTGTCGTGCCAAATTCTACTAATATTTCATATCTGACATGGAAGCAGAGCACACAGCAATTATTAAATAAACTACCGTTGGAGTAGTAGTGTAATTTTAAACATGCGAGGAATGCGGTTATGGTGGTCCATCTTTGCTTCCCAGTACATCAGCAAATTCTATATTCAGGGGTGGTATCGTGATCGTCATAGGTGGGATTCTCCTTGATGAAAATTTTATTTTCTACGGATGCAATCAAATACCCCTTAACTGGGGTATGTCGTTATGCGATTGAACTATTATATCAGCTGCAACAGGCGCCGGAAATAACCGAACTAAGTTATTTTAACCATCTTAGTATCAAAGATTCGTTGCCAAATCTGGGTGAGTTGGAGATAGCGGAACGACCGTTTATGTCATGGCTAAAACGTCGTGCGCTGTTAATAGAAATTTATCGGATATTATATCCTCAGTTACAGAAGCTGGCTTTGCGGGATTATAAAGATTTTATTTATCATAGTCCCAACTACTACCTTCCGGTGGGTATGACACAAGCTGTGGCTACTTTTCATGATATTTCTATTTTTATTTATCCTGAGTTTCATCCTAGGGAACGCGTTCGCTATATGCGCAAGTCTATGGAAATTAGTTTATCGAGCGCTACTAGGTTGATTACTGTTTCAGAATTTTCCAAACAGGAGCTTGCTCGTTATTTCAATTATCCTGCTGATCGTATAGATGTGACTTGGCTTGCTTGTAGCAGCGAGTTTTATCACCGCAATGAAGCGGAGTTGCAGCCTTTTATGGCGCGGTTTGGTCTTAAGCGTAATAGTTATACTTTTTTCACAGGAACTATAGAACCGCGCAAAAATATTAATGCATTGATGGATGCTTATGAGCGTTTGCCTTTGGCGTTGCGAAAATGTTATCCGTTGGTACTATGTGGTTATCACGGTTGGCATAGTGATCGGGAACACCAGCGTTTTAAGCGCGGTAGTCGTGAGGGATGGATTATCTATTTCGGCTATTTATCATGGTCGGATTTGCCATTATTGTTTGCAGGCGCGCGATTGTTTGTTTTTCCTTCACTTTATGAGGGGTTTGGATTACCTGTGCTGGAGGCAATGGCCTCAGGTATTCCTGTGGTATGTTCTAATGCCGGCTCGTTACCAGAAGTTGCGGGGGCTGCTGCGTTAACATGTGATCCCAAGGATATTGAATCTTTAAGCGAGGGGATAGCACGAGGTTTGCAGGATGATTTATGGCGTGCGGAGGCGATTAGTGCTGGTTTGGAACGTGCAAAAATTTTTTCTTGGCGGCGTTGCGCGAATGATACAATTAAAGCTTATCTTAAGGTTTGATATGGTTTATGTTGAAAGTTTTACATTTTTATAAAACTTACTATCCTGATTCTTATGGAGGTATTGAACAGTTTATCTTTCAGCTGTGTGAAGGGGCAGCTTCAGCTTACGGTATCGATTCCACCGTATTGTCTCTTAGTTCGCGTGGTTATAAGGGGCTATTGCCTTTGAGACAGCATCATACTGCTTATAGCCCTATTAATTTCACAGTGGCTTCCACACCATTTTCCTTCAGTGCTATTGATCGTTTTCGTACTATGGCATTACAGGTTGATTTAATCCATTTTCATTTCCCTTTTCCTTTTATGGATATGGTTCATTTTTTAGCTAACAATATTAAACCTACGCTTGTGACTTACCATTCGGATATTGTAAAACAAAAATTTATTTTAGGAATTTACACTCCATTGATGCAGAGTTTTCTCGCTGATGTCAACCATATCGTTGCTTCGTCCCCTAACTATGTCGCTACTAGCTCAGTTTTGCAGCGTTACTTATCCAAGGTGACTGTGATTCCGTTTGGCCTAGATCGTGTTTTGTATCCGTCAGTGGATGCTGGACGGGAAGCGCAATGGCGTCGCCGCCTTGGTAATCGTTTTTTTTTATTTATCGGCGCGTTCCGTTATTATAAAGGATTGCATACGTTGATTGAGGCAGCGTATGCTGTTAAATATCCTATCGTATTGATTGGCGTTGGGCCAATGGAGGTTGAGTTAAAAAAACGTTGCGTCGAATTAAATTTACGAAATGTTCATTTCCTTGGGTCCTTGTCAGATAAGGATAAGGCTGCATTGCTCAATATTTGCTATAGTATAGTCTTGCCGTCCCATTTACGTTCCGAAGCTTTCGGTATTAGCTTGTTGGAGGGTGCAATGTATGGCAATCCATTAATTAGTTGTGAAATCGGCACAGGTACTAGCTATGTTAATCTTCATCGAGAAACGGGGATAGTGGTACCGCCTTCGCATCCATCGAAGTTGGCTGATGCTATGCGTCAGCTTTGGCAGGATCCACAATTAGCAGGACGTTATGGTGCGCGGGCTCTTGAACGTTTTAAGGCTTTGTTTACTTCAACACGTATGGTTAACAGTTATAATGAGCTGTATCTGTCTCTGGTGCATGGTAGGTGTTGAAAAGAATACTGTGTTCAGTGGATAGTGGTGCAGGGATCATATTTAAAGATAGGAGTGCTTAATGTCTATACAACAGATTGGTGTAGTCGGTATGGCGGTCATGGGTCGTAATTTGGCGCTTAATATTGAAAGATGTGGTTATAATGTATCCATTTTCAATCGGTCCCGTGAAAAGACCTATGAAGTGATTGCTAAACATCCAGGAAAAAAACTAATAGCCTATTATACCTTTGAGGAATTTGTTAATTCTTTGGAGAAGCCGCGTTGTATCCTGTTGATGGTTCAGGCTGGGGAAGGTACTGACAAAACTATTGAGTCATTGAAACCTTTTTTGGAAAAAGGTGATATCTTAATCGATGGCGGTAATAATTTTTATAAAGACACTATTCGTCGCAACCGCGAGTTATCGGAGGAAGGCGTTCACTTCCTCGGTACCGGTATTTCCGGGGGAGAAAATGGTGCTTTGAAAGGTCCGTCGATTATGCCTGGTGGTCAGAAACAGGCTTATGAATTGGTGGTGCCAATTTTAAAAAAAATTGCCGCGCGCGTTGAAGGGGAAGCTTGCGTCACTTATATTGGTCCAGATGGTGCCGGTCACTATGTCAAAATGGTGCATAATGGGATCGAATATGGGGATATGCAGCTGATCGCTGAAGTTTATTCTTTGATGAAAAACGCTCTTTGTCTGAGCAATTGCGAACTTGCTAGCACTTTCAGTAAGTGGAATCAAGGTGAGCTTAGCAGTTATTTACTTGATATTATGAAAGATATTTTTACTAAAAAAGATGCTCAGGGTAACTATATAGTCGATATGATTTTGGATGAAGCGGCCAACAAAGGGACCGGTAAATGGACTAGCCAGAGTGCGTTGGATTTAGGTGAACCACTAAGCTTGATTACTGAATCAGTTTTTGCGCGTTATCTATCGTCGCTTAAACAGCAGCGAGTTGTGGCTTCAAAAGTATTGTCGGGTCCGGTAGTTCAGGCTTTCAGCGGCGATAAAGCAGTGTTCATGGAAAAAGTGCGTCGAGCTCTTTATTTTGGTAAAATCATTTCTTATGCTCAGGGCTTTTCGCAGCTAAAAGCTGCTTCCGACAAAAATAATTGGGATTTGAATTACGGTGAAATCGCTAAAATTTTTCGCTCTGGTTGTATTATTCGTGCGCAGTTTTTGCAGAAGATCACTGATGCATATGTTGAGGATGCATCAATCGTCAACTTATTGTTGGCGCCATATTTTAAAAAAATTGCCGATAAGTATCAGCAAGCGTTGCGTGATGTGGTAGCTTATGCGGTTCAGCAGGGCATTCCAATTCCAACGCTCTCTGTCGCTATTGCCTATTACGATAGTTACCGTTCTGCTGTCTTACCAGCTAATTTGATCCAGGCACAGCGTGATTACTTTGGTGCCCATACTTATAAGCGTATAGATAGTGAAGGAGTATTCCATACTGAATGGTTAAAATGAAGTTAATCTTATTTTTATAACTTGAAGGTAGTTTTTACTGTCAGGTTTCTGGTATGTTCAGTGATTTAAGTCACTATGCTGTTTAGTGGGCGTTAATAATAGTGTAATAGCTTTTATCACGCTAATAAACTGAATAGCAAAATTTTGTATGAAGTCGGACTGTTACGGTGACGAGGTCAAGCTTCTGTACTATTTCGTAAAAAATTAAATAGCCGGAAGTATTGTGGTGCATGCGTTTGAAGTATTTTGGACTAACTGAGCCGGTATGTTGGTAAATATTTTATTGATCTTTGTAATATCATGCTCATGCCTTTGATTTATTACATTTAAGTTGGAGCATGTTCGGTTTTTCTAAGAGAACGATTGGTGGAATGTTGAATAGTTATTATTAGGGCGTGTATCGTGATTACATCATTCCTTAATTTGGGGTATATTTAAAGTATTTGTTTGACGAAATGGTAATATAGTGTGCCAACAATAGATGCTTACTAGTTTTAGTTATTATGAAGGATGAATCGTACTTTAACAATTATTACTGATTATCCAGATTTTGTATCTCTACGCTTGTTAATAGCATAGGACCTGTGGACCTTGCTCAACTGTAACGTGTACGTAGTCGACCGATAACTTGGCTGAGCTCTAGCTTTTGGTCCTGCAATAGTACTAGCAGATGATAGACTAGATCGGCTGCTTCATTAATCAGTTCTTCTCGATCTTGTATCGTGGCGGCTAGAGCAGTCTCTACTCCTTCTTCACCTACTTTTTGTGCAATGTGCTTAGTGCCGCTGGCATACAGACTAGCGGTGTAGGAGTTATGCGGATCGGCGAATTTTTTTTCGCCAAGTAGTTTTTCCAATTGGTAAAGGAAGCCCCAGTCATTTATGGCAGGGTGAAAACAACTATTGGTACCTTTATGGCACGTATGACCCTGAGGGTTGACGAAAATTAGTAATGTATCATTATCGCAATCAGGGTAAAGGTTAATTACCTGCAGTGCGTTTCCGGAGGTTTCACCCTTGCTCCACAGACGTTGTTTGCTGCGTGAGAAAAAGGTAACATTTCCACTATCTTCAGTAATTTTAAGTGCTGTAGGGTTCATATAACCCATCATTAATACCTCGCCAGAGACACTATGCTGGATAATGGCTGGTATCAAACCGCCAGTTTTTTGCCAATCCAGCCGTTGTCGCTGTTGTTCGGTTAACATAATCTGATTTTTACTCCTTTTTGTGCTAAAAATTGTTTTAATTCATTGATATTGATAATTTGTTTGTGAAAAACAGATGCGGCCAGCGCGCCATCAATGTTAGCTTTGCAAAAAGCTTCTAGGAAATGCTGTGAGGTGCCGGCGCCACCAGAGGCAATTAGCGGAACATGGCAGCAATCACGGACTGATCGCAATTGCTGCAAGTCGTAACCGTTGCATGAGCCGTCCTGATTCATCATATTCAATACGATTTCTCCAGCGCCTAGGCGCTGGACCTCTTCCACCCAATCCAGTGTTTGCCAGGTGGTGACACGCGTACAGGCTTGGTTACCTGTATATTGCTTAACCTGGTACAAATTATTTTGCTTATCGTACCAACTATCGATACCTACGACGATGCATTGGACGCCGAAGCGGTCTGCTAGCCGACTGATAAGTGTCGGATCTGCCAAGGCTGGTGAATTGATCGAAATTTTATCGGCACCGCATGAGAGAATTTGCTTGGCGTGCTCCACGCTTTGAATGCCGCCAGCGACGCAAAACGGAATATCAATAACTGCAGCGGCCTGGGCTATCCAATTTTTATCAATTACCCGATTCTCCGAGGAGGCGGTAATATCATAAAATACCAGTTCATCTGCGCCCTCTTTGGCGTAGCGGCGTGCCAGAGGCACGATATCGCCGATGATCTTGTGATTGCGGAATTGTACACCTTTGACCACCTGGTTGTTGCGTACATCAAGGCAGGTGATTATCCGTTTTGCCAGCATTTGAGTGCCTGTGCGACAGTAAATTTTTTTTCTAATAATGCACGTCCGACAATGACGGCTTGGACACCGATGTGAAGTAGTTTAGAGATATCCTCTAGGCTTGCGATTCCGCCTGAAGATTGAAAAGCAATATTTGGCCAGCTGTTACACAGTGATTGATACAGGGCAAGGTTGCTTCCCTTCAGCGTGCCGTCACGGAAAATATCGGTGCATAAAACATGTTTCAGTCCAAGAGGACGATATTGGTCTATCACCTGTTCCAGTGTTACGCCAGAGTTTTTCTGCCAGCCGTTTATTGCTACTTGACGATGGCCGGTGTCATCGATCCGCACGTCAAGCGCCAACACTAGCATATCGGGACTAAAAAGTTTAAACCAACGCTGCACTGTATGTGGTTGATTTACTGCCATAGAGCCCACTACTACGCGGGTGGCACCAGCTTCCAGTAGTGCCTTGATATCTGTTGCGCTACGGATTCCACCGCCGATCTGAACTAGAGTTGGTGCGATGTTGGTCAACAGCCAGCTTAGCAGTTGGATTTGGCGCGCCGCCGGATCGCGCGCGCCGTTTAAATCGACTAAGTGTAGCATTTTTGCGCCTTGGCGTAGGTATTTCTGCAAGTGCGATAGGGGATCGCTGCCGTAATTGTGCCGTGCTTGATAGTCTCCCTGATACAACCGTACCACGTTACCGTCAATCAGATCTAAAGCGGGAATTATCACTATTACATCTCCAGAAAATTTTTTAGCAGTTGGCTGCCGCAGGACCCAGAACGCTCTGGGTGAAATTGTACGCCAAAGAAATTATCCCACTTTACGGCGGCTGTGAAAGGTTTGCCATAGTTTGCTTGGGCAATTGTTGCAGCGCATAGCGGTATAGCGTAGTTATGTGCAAAGTAGAAATAGCTGCCATCTGTAATTTCGTGAAACAGGTGGTTGCTAGCCTGAATTGTGACTCGATTCCAGCCCATGTGGGGTAAGGGAAGGTCAAAAGCCGTCATTCGTTCCACCGGGGCATCAATAATGCCGAGTGTTTTAACACCGCTATTTTCATCACTATCGGTGCCAAGTAGCTGCATGCCGAGACAAATTCCTAGTACTGGTCGAGTGTACTCTTTAATTAAATCTATAAGATCCCACTTCCGTAATTTATCCATTGCTACCTGTGCGGTTCCGACGCCGGGTAGAAATAACTTGTCTGCTTGCAGTACGATTTCGGTGTTGTGACTGGTCGTAGACTGATAGCCCAGACGATGTAGTGCAGCGCTGATTGAAAATAGGTTGGCGCACCCGGTATCAAGGATCACTACATTCATCATAGCATTCCTTTTGAGCTAGGTATGCTACCATTCTCCACGCGGATAGCTTGGCACAGCGTAAGGCCAAAAGCTTTGAATAGACTTTCGACACGATGATGATCATTTTTGCCTTTAGTTTTTAAATGTATGGTGCAGGCTAGGCTAGATGAGAGTGATCGAAAGAAATGCTCGACCATTTCGGTGTTGAGATCTCCAACCCGTTGAAAATTATATTCTGCTTTATATTCTAAATGAGGCCTTCCGGATATATCTAGCGCGCATCTCGCCAGGCATTCATCCATTGGTAGGACAAAGCCAAAACGTCTGATACCGCGTTTGTCACCCAAGGCTTTATTCAACGCTTCCCCGAGCGCTAGGGCAGTATCCTCGACAGTATGGTGATCATCGATGTGGAGATCTCCTTTGGCCATGATATTCATGCGCAGTCTGCCATGGGTGGCAATTTGGTCCAACATATGATCGAAGAATCCGATGCCGGTATTAATATAGCTGCCGCCTTTCCGATCAAGCCACACTTCTACGTCGATGATGGTTTCACGTGTTACGCGGTTGACCAGAGAGTAACGGTCGCGGCTGGTTAATTGATCGCTGATGGCCCGCCAGTTAAAACTTTCTCGCTGATAGTGCAATCCTTGGATGCCCATGTTTTTTGCTAGTATCATATCAGTTTGTCGATCGCCAATCACGTAACTTTTGGTTTTATCTAGTCGGTCTTTTTGCAGCCATCTGGTCACCATCGCAGTTTTCGGCTTGCTACAATCGCATTGATTGGTAGGTAGGTGAGGACAAATCAATACTTGATCGAATACGATGCCCTGGGAGGTAAATAGTTGCATCATCATATTATGCGGTCCATCGAAGTCTTTTTGAGGGAAACTGGCAGTACCTAGGCCATCCTGATTAGTAATCATCACTAGTCTAAAACCAACCATTTGTACTGCTAGTAGTGCTGGGATCACATCAGGTTCTAGTGCTAGTTTTTCCATGCGATCTACTTGTAAATCTTCGGGTGGTTCGTTGATCAGTGTACCATCACGATCAATAAATAGGACTTTCTGACTCACAAAGCCTCCTGGGTTGAAGAATGAGAGGGAATATTCAGCGCTTTCAGTGTCGTGATGATGCTTTGACATTCAGCACTGGTACCAATGGTAATGCGTAGGCAGTCGGATAGTCCAGGCTGTTTGCTCTGATCGCGTAAAATCGTACCTTGATCCCACATATTTTTGAATACCTGATATTTTGGATCGAAACGTACCAGTAGATAGTTACTGACGCTGGGGAACACTTCACATACGCAGGGACATTTCGTTAGCCCCTGAGCCAGGACATCACGATTAGCATTAATCTCTGCTACTCGTTTGCGAGTTTGCTTTAGGCCTTCGTTGCTCAGAGCCTGTTCGGCGATATCAACCACCGGTAACGCCAGTGGGTATGGAGTAATAACTTTTAATAGCAGCTGTATCACTTCAGAGTTAGCCAGGGTAAAACCGCATCGCAGTCCGGCTAAGGCAAAGGCTTTGGACAAGGTTCGTAAGATAACCAGATGCGGATATTCAGATAGCCAGCTTGCCAGGCTAGCGTTAGGGAAGAAATCGATATAGGCCTCGTCGGCTACCAGTAGTGAGCGTCCTTGAGTCATATCCAGTAATTGCCTAATATCATTCGGGTGAATGATATTGCCAGTGGGATTGTTCGGACTGCAGATATAGACCAGTTTGACATCTTTTAAGTGTGTGTCGATGGTCGGTAGGTCAAGCTGCCAATTTGGTCTGGTTTGTACAGTTCGGCGCTCAATGCCAAATATTTCGGCGTTAATGCTATACATTCCATAAGTGGGGGGGAAGAAAAGGATGGCGTCTTTGTTTGGATCGCAAAAGGCGCGGATCAAAAGTTCAATGCCTTCATCTGCGCCTCTGGATACTAGAACTTGCTCAGGTTGTACTCCTGCATAGGCGGCATAGCCGTTAATAACTCTTTCTGGTTGGCAGGTCGGATAGCGATTAAGATTACCGCCGCGCAGCGTGTAAGTAGGAGGTAGTGGATATTCGTTGGCGTTTAGCCAGATATTCCCTTTGCCGCCCAGCCAACGGGCTGATTGATAGGGCTTTAGTGCTAGCACATTTTTTCGGGCTAAATGACGAATACTCATGGGCTGTTTTTTAAGCGCGGTGACGCGCAGAGTGACGGCATTTTTATGGGCGGTAAGTTGTTCGGTTTGCGCTAAGATTTCAATAGTTGGCGCCAGCGCTATCAACCCATGGGGGCTTAATTGCTGCACCGTCATGCGTTTTTGAAAATCTGCTAGACCTAGACTAGAGTTGGTGTAGGTGTAGCCATAGGTCGGCAGCACATGGTTGGTACCGGAGGCGTAATCGCCTGCGGACTCCGGTGACCAGTCGCCCAGGAATATTGAGCCAGCGTTGTTAATTTGTTCGACCCAGCGTTGTGCATCTCGGGTTTGAATAATCAAATGTTCTGGTCCGTAACGGTTACAGATGGCGATGCATTCGGCCAAATCGTCGGCAATAATCAGTCGACTGTTGGCCAAAGCTTTGCGAGCGATAGCGGCGCGTGATAGCGTTTGAAGCTGCTTGTCAGTTTCTTTTGATACCTGTTGCGCTATTTGCGCATCTGGTGTTAAAAGGATTACCTGAGAATCAGGTCCATGTTCTGCTTGAGAGAGTAGATCAGCGGCTACAAATGCGGGATTGGCTTTGCTATCGGCTATAATCAGTAACTCCGAGGGACCAGCAAGCATGTCGATAGCTGCGCCGTCCAATCGTTGGCTGATTTGGCGTTTAGCTTCGGTGACCCAGGCATTGCCCGGGCCGAAAATTTTGTCTACTTTGGCCATGGATTCCGTGCCAAATCCCATGGCAGCGATGGCTTGGGCACCCCCTACCTGATAGATTTCTTTTATGCCACAAAGCTGGGCGGCGTAAAGGATTTCATCAGCGATGGGTGGTGGTGAGCAAAGAATGATGCGTTTGCATCCGGCAATGCGTGCCGGCGTTGATAGCATAAGTACTGTAGATGGCAGCGGCGCCGATCCGCCGGGGATATACAGCCCTACAGAGGCTATTGGCCTAGTTACTTGTCGGCACCGCACTCCGGGAAAAGTTTCTACATCCACCTCCGGTAATTGCTGGGCGCGATGAAAACGGTCGATATTTGCCATTGCTACCGCCATCGCTTGTTTGATTGGTGGTGATAGCCGGGAGGCCGTATGGGAGATCGCCTCCGTGGTGATCCGTAATTGTGGTGTTTCGGTGCCATCAAAGCGGGCATTTAAGGTGCGTAGTGCGTTATCGCCCTGTTGATAGACCTGTTTTAGAATATAGCTAACTATTGCACTAACGCTTTCTGACGCGTTAACAGCTGGGCGGGTGATCAGAGCTTCCTGTTCATCTACGCTGCACTTACACCAGTGCACTGGCGTTGAAAATAAAACAGAAGAGGTCATAGGTGTTATTCCATCATTTTTTCTATCGGTAGCATCAGAATCGAGCTGGCGCCAAGACTTTTCAAGTTTTCCATCGTTTCCCAGAATAAGGTTTCGCTGCTCACCATATGTAGCGCAACACGTTGCTTATCACCTGCCAGCGGCAGTACTGTCGGGCGTTCCGCCCCCGGTAGCAGGTTGATAATTTCGTCTAAACGATTAGTGGGGGCGTGCAACATGATGTATTTTGATTCCCTTGCTTGAATGACTCCTTGGATGCGGATCATCAATTTATCTACTAGTGATTGCTTGGCGGTTGATAATTCACCATCGCGTTGAATAAAACAGGCTTTGGAGCGGTAGATCACTTCCACTTCACGCAAACCGTTGGCTTCTAAGGTGGCGCCGGTCGAAACCAGATCGCAAATGGCGTCAGCTAGCCCGGCGCGCGGCGCTACTTCCACCGAACCGTTTAACAGGCAGGATTTGTAGTTGATGCCTCTTTTATCTAAATACTGTTTGAGCAGATGGGGGTAGGAGGTGGCGATACGTTTGTTTTGTAGAAAGCGGGGGCCACTCCATGGTTCATCCATTGGCAACGCTATTGACAGTCGGCATCCACCAAAATCCAGTCTGCGTAAGGTGAAGTATCGGGGATCTTCACCTTGGGCGCGTCGAGTTAATAGTTCTTCTTCCAGTACATTTTCACCGATAATTCCCAGATCTACCACGCCGTCCATTATTAGGGCCGGAATATCGTCATCGCGCACTCTCATAATGTCGATGGGCATATTTTCAGCAAATGCTAACAGGCGTTGCTGCTGTAGATTGATTTTAATTCCGCATTGCTCCAGTAGTTGTTGTGATTCTTTGCTTAATCTGCCAGATTTTTGCATTGCTATCCGTAACCGTGATTTGTCCAACATGATATTTTTTGCCTTAAATGAATAAATTTCCTAAAACAAAAAAGCCCTCGGAAGATTTCTTCCGAGGGCTTTCTCTGATATTCAGTGCTGCAGGAAGAGTAAGATGTCTTCTAGTGCTACTTCCTGCTAGTCAGGATTAATGGTTATGATGGTTGATCAAATGTTAATTATAAAATAATTCGTTCCATAAAGTTGCTTTACT
Source organism: Sodalis sp. Ffu (assembly GCA_024748595.1). Taxonomy (GTDB): domain Bacteria; phylum Pseudomonadota; class Gammaproteobacteria; order Enterobacterales; family Enterobacteriaceae; genus FFU. Next base: position 1,210,367 of record CP072944.1, read on the forward strand.
AAAACCATCAATAAACATTATAGCTAACCTATACTATGTATAATGTAGAGTGCAACATTTTTTTGTGTTGCTAACTGGTGCTTTGGTGTGCGATGGGTAAATTTACAGATAGTGGTAAAATAATGAGGAGTTCTGAAATGGAAAATGGTGATTTTCGGTACATGAACATTGGGGTATATCTCTAGTGCTTTCATTGTTTACTCAAGGATATCAGTGGGTAAAGGCATAACAAGATGCGAGTTAAATGTAGTGTAAGGTGGCACTGAATGATCTGTCCGTGTTATTTTAGTTTTATTCATCTTGGCCAGTTGGACCTGCTAGTGGGACAGCAAATTGTTAATATGCGCTAGCGGCGGGGATGTTTTAAGAGATTAACTTTTAAGTACTTTATTAGTTTTATTATTTTGAAAATAAATAGAATTATTTTTAATTAAATTAATTATAAGCATCCAATTTCTAGATTGATAGTTATATTTAATACGGTTTTATTTAGTTTATACGCGTAATTGACTATTTTGTTGTTAGTTCATTTTTGAGTACCAGAATCAATGATTCTGGTTTATGCTCAGTTTACGAGTTAAGAGTAAATATGCAGTGCTGGTGATTCTGCAGTAAATTTTTAGCTAAACTTTTTGTGATGTCAGTTCTAAGATTTTAAAATCATTGACACTCTTATCGTTGTCCAGTTATGATGCATTACGATTCCACTATTCCTCTGTAGTTCAGTTGGTAGAACAGCGGACTGTTAATCCGCATGTCACTGGTCCGAGTCCAGTCAGAGGAGTCAAAATTAAGATAATACAACGTTGCGATTGGATGCTTATTTTCTTATGGTACATAAAAATTTTAAATAATAGTGCTACCAATTATAATAAAATTATAATCGAATGTTGTTTATTACGTTATGGTTGGATATTTTAAATATAAATATTTCCAATAGTGTATTGGACTCTATTTGGAAACAACATTATAACTAGATTGAAATGTAGTACCTGACACGGTAAATATTGCAAAGATTTTATAAACGTTATTCTTGTTAAGTAATACCTTATGTAATATACAGCAATGAAGAATTGCGTATTAAAGTTATTTATTTATGCTACCTGGGATAACGTTTAGTGCAGTTAATGGAAAGTCAAAACATACGGTCAAAAAGAGCATCTCACAGAAGCAGCATGTATAGATAAACACGTCGATGAAATTATCGTTGAAATATATAACGGACGTAAAAGCACTACTTAGATTTATTCAATAAAGCCTCTTGTAGATTATCTAATTTGATATTACGTCAACAGAAAAACAGTAATTTGATGCTTTGTCATGTATGATTACTTTAAAGTCTTTAGTAATCGATAAGTTTCCGTTTATTGAATGGTCTATAATAACGCTGTATCGTCCAGCAGAGATAATAACACTCTATGATTAGTGCTGGATAAGCATTATTATTTTATTAATTTTATGAGTTTATCTTTTTATAGCTATAATCATTTAATTGCGCGTTTTAATATTTTATGTTGATATAATGAGTGATGTGCTTTTGATAGCCATGGGTATTTTGGGATTAGTTTATGGTGGTAAAAAGTTTAGTTTTTTGTCACTGAGTTTATGATCTAGGGATAGAGCCTACTGTTTGCAGGGAAGTCCCTCCAAACAGTGAAGAAACATTTTGTACAGGGATGACACACCATTGTAGGTAACTGCGATGCTACAAGATGTGGTTATTTTTATAAGTATTATGTTTATATTTTACCTAGCTGGTAATCTCAATACGATTAATAAAAATAGCAATATTCTTTGTAATAAATATTAAGTAGAGTAGTACATTTATAAAAATTAAAATTTGATATAATATTCCCTTAGCCCTATTAGTTGTAGCAGAGCTGGTGATTATGATGTTTCATCAGCGATATTATTCAACGCCTTGACTTCTCCAAGAGTTTTCAAGTTTTTTGATAATTCTCTACGCTCTTTCGATAGCTCGGCATTTTTAATAATATAATCATCGACACGATCTTCATAGTCTGTACGCATATTTATAATAATCGCTTGGATTTCTTTAATAGACATGCCAGGTTTGATGTAATCGCTTAGGTTATCCAACAATAGCACACGCTTTTCGTTATCACGTATTTTCTTTTCATTATCTGCAATTTCGCGTTGTAACTTATTTTTTCGGCGGAACATGCGTACAAATTCTAATACATCGTGGAATGAAGGCTTTATATGATCCATTTTAATTTCCTTATTTAACTGATATAATGAATTTATTATAATTATAATACTTTTTGTCATATAAACAAATGCTAATTATATTACGATGGCCTTTTATTTTACTCTATTTTTTTGTTTGAGGAAAATGCTTTTCGGAATCTTATTGCGATAATTGGTCAAAATGCTGCTAAGTTTCTTTAGGATTAAGTAGATTCTAGAAGTACTGCGATATAAATTGTTGTTAAAAGTTGTTCCTGCTACTTGTTTGGTGGTAGTAATACTTAGCTATGATGTGTTTATCAACCTGTATAAATATTATAATAAATTATATTTTACGTATTTATATGATTATAATATTGTTCATGTTTACGCTATTGTATTAAAGTTTTAATAAATGAAAACATTGTAACTCACTGTGAAAATATTTGTTTTTTTGGAGTAAGTAGCATGTGGTATGGATGTCATAATACATGACATCATCTGTTCTAATTTGTCGTAACGTAATAGATATTAAAAAGCGATCTAGCTGTTTTTAGTAAATATAGTGAAAGAAATATAATTGCTATTATGGTAGTGCCTAAGCTATAATATAAGTTAGTTAAACAATTTTACTTTATGTTGACGGCTAAATTATTCAATAAATCTTATAACTTATTATCTGAATAAATTAATACTATTAAAATATGATATAATAATCAAACTAAATTAAGGAGAGATGCCAGAGTGGCTGAATGGGATGGTCTCGAAAACCGTTAGGGAAAATTTTTCCTTCGAGGGTTCAAATCCCTCTCTCTCCACCATGTTTAATAAGTATATATCATTTAAGCATTATTAGCATAATTACTTCCTTTATCATGAGGAGGATTAAGTAATAGCTATTATATTTGCTTTCGACTATTAATAAATTTAGCTGATTTTTGTTTATTTGATGCTCGTTATTGCATCGTTATCCAAATTACTTGTTTAGTATAATGTGTAACATTGTAATCTGGTTTAGAAATCTGGTTGAATGGTTATTTTATTTTTTTTGATATTGCTATATCTACTATGATAATAAGATATTTATTTTTACTGATATTATTAAATACTTAGGGATCTTCTTTAATTGCTATCAGCATTACTAATAATAATATCTATTGTGGCTCTTATTCATTATAAAATTAGTTGGTGTTTTTTAATTAAATACGTCGAAGATTGGTGCTACTGAAGATCATACATGAGGAAAGAACTGTTCTTAAACTCTTTTATATTGGATTATTATTATTTCGTTAAACTATTTATTATTATCTATAATTTATTTTGTATTTCTTATTACATTTTATAAATTTAAGAGGAAAGATGATTTATTATAGTTAAATATATATTTCTATAATTTTATAACGCTATGACTATTTCTTTTTAACTATGTTATTCGTTTTTTATTTGGGTAAATTTTATTAAAATTAATACTATATTGCAACAATATGTTTAGTTTTAGTATAGAGCAATATTTTATTATTCCGAATCTAATGTTATATATTATATAAGTTTATTTATATTTTTTATTAACTAAAATAGATTATTTCTACAATATCGATAGCGGAAACTATCAATTTTGATAGTTTTGGGCTTAAGATTATCGTTTAAATTATCTAATTTGCACGTTAATCACTCTTTCTTCGGCAAAGTTCATTGAAGCGTCCTCACTGTAGCAATGTGAGAGGCAGTTGCGGTTCACATTAATTATGCTTTTGGCTACATAATATTCCTGGTACGATTATAATGCGCGTATCCTTTTGTTTAAATACTATTGATTATAATTTGTCAGCATCTCCATATTAGCGTCTTGCATAGCTCCTCAAGTGCACTGTCTGTATTGCTTTCAAGATTGATGAATTAATCAAGATTAAGAGGTGTTTGTAATTTTATTAGCGCATTTTTTGCACGTCTGTCAATAATTAGCAAAATTTTTACAGAGGTGTAAAGTCGCTTTTGATCTAAGAAACCCAGCTTCATGTTAGCTCGATAGTATTTTTTAACCAGTTGTAAGTTAGGGATAATTCGTGCAGTGATAACTTTGGATCTTAATTAAGCTAACCGAGGCCATTCTAGGGCCCGGTACATCCAGACTAGATTGCCCATTTGAGTTATTGTGAGTGAGTATAACCAGTTGGTTAAAAATTAACACTGGATAAGTAATAGACCAAGTTATCGCAGCTGAGTAATAATCTGTAAACTAGCACACTGTTATCGTGATTATGCCACTGATGTAGAGTTTATGTATTAATTCATGATGCATGTGTTGGAATTAGTACGTAGCAACCGAGATGGTGATGCAGTTACCTGCAAAGTTAGATATGATTGATTTCATGACGTCAAAAGGTGTGTACATCAAGGTTGTACACACCTTTTGTGTGGTAAATAAGGCAATAAATCGTTTTTGTAGAACTTTTAAGTTGCAAATTCGGAGGGGTACACAGGAGCAGCGGTATTCAACAATAATATCAATGATTTTCATGATCGTGATGATGCATTATTATTGATATAATGCCCTTTGACAAGAGCTGATAGTAATTCATGATTTCGATAGTAATTCATGATTTCTAGATTGTGCATATGTATTCAGTAGTTAACGCGTATCATTTAGTTTATTCTTTGGTATTTGTTCTGATGATAGAAATTGTGTGATTACAGCAAAGTCATTATTATATACTATGATGTTGATATGCACCTTTAGGTCTATGGGTTAACTTTAGCATTTTCCTCAAATATTACCTGTATGTACAGCACTATTTTCCCTATTAGTTACATCGCTGAGAAGTTATTATTTTCCGATAATGGCGAGATAGCTATGCTATTGAGCATAGCAGTAGTAAACCATCAGTATGTTTATATATTTTTATAGTAATTAATTATATAGGCAGTGTTATTTTTTATCGATTATAAGATATCGTTGTAAGCATAACGGTGTATGGGGGGAAATGGTATCAGCGCATGATAACGAGTTATCTGTGCTTTACAATCAGGGAAGTAATTTATGATGTAGTTATTGATAGTGTGTGTATATAATGCATAGATAGTGGACTATACATCTCCCCTTAAAAATTTAGCTAATAAAAATTGTGTTTATCAGCAAGGTATCTGGTTTTTGTGGAGCGATGTTTCATATGCTTGGGTACAGCGTAGTCATATAGACGAGCTGATGGGAATATCCATCTTTAGTTGTCCTTTAGTGATAATCAGTGCATTGGTTAAATACTAAATTTACCGTTTCGCGGCGCATAATACTTTTTCCTTTGACCTATTATTTTTTAATTATGTTCCACCAGCCTAATAAATTATCCGTAAAAGGTCGGATCCAGTTTTATTATTTTATCTACAGCTCAGTGTCCTCCAGTCGTGCTCGATTACCAAAATTGTGCTGAATATTTTAGTGTAGGTTTAAAAATTTTTTGTTCATAGTTCATACGGTTTAGTTGGACCATCCATCATGTCTCTGTGAAACTGATAGATCTTACGGCTACCGCCTTAACGAATATCATTTACACGACTGATTATGTTTGGAATCTCTTTTAGGCGTTAGTGATGATATCTAGATAACAATTTCGTGCTTGTTTAGGATTTAATGTTAGTACAAATTAGTTTTATGATATTATAGTATGAGTTTGATCGTATGGATTTGCTTCCTTAGTTTTTGACAATTAGTGTGTGGTAATGAGACCCCATCAATTGATGGGGTCGTGTACGGTAACTAGCTTGGTTCCGTCCAAGAACGTTGCTTCGACTTGTACGTTGGTAATCATTTCTGCTACCCCGTCCATGACTTGTTCACGATTCAGGATATGACGTCCAGACTCCATCAATTCTGCCACACTTTCTCCGTCACGAGCGCTCTCAAGAATGGAGGCACTGATAAAGGCAACGGCTTCTGGATAATTTAGTTTAGTTCCCCTTGTTAGCCGGCGTTCTGCCAATAGGCCCGCAACGAACAGCAACAGTTTGTCTTTTTCTCTCGGTGTAAGTTCCATAAAACTCCTTATTTCAGATTGATAAAATTCAGAGGTAAATATGATTATCGTTGATCACTTTCGGTTTTAAAAACATGCTATAATTAACACAGTGTGCCCTGTATGAAAATTATTGTGATCGACTCCTAGTGTATCAAGCAGGTTTTATTAGCTGCTGTTAATTACTGTTTTGGTGATTTTGGAAAACTTATTAGTTACTAATAGATAGTTAGCTAATATGCATGAATCACTATTGATAATATATTAAGTATTCGTGCAGAAGTGGTGTGTAAAACTTACATATCTGCAACCAAGTGATAAGTATATCACTATTAAAGGATGTATTCATCACTGGGGAGGATTTTATCAAAAATAGTCTTAAGCTTTTTTGATAAAATAGGCATTTAGCTTTGTTAGTAGCTCAGGTAGAAAATATTAGGAACCATTGTAACGAACTTTTATTTCCATATAAAACTGTTTGTTGAATATCGCGGTTAATTTTTCGTTTCGGTAAAATTTAGTCTCGCTGAGCTTTGTATAATAAGAATTTGCACCTTTTTAAAGACTGTGAAAGGCGAATGCATCACACATACCGCTGGTATGTAGAATGTAATTATGGTAGATATTAACCATAATTATAGTAAGAGATGCTGTATTATCAATTGAGTGCTATAGATCGGTGGTACAATATTTTTTACCATTTGATCGTAAATTTAATCGCAGTTTAGCTAATCAGCTAGATACATTAAGTTTTGTTGACTATATTTCTTTTTTTATTTTAATTGTTAATTGATTCTGTATATGCCTATGAGGTATTAATATAATTTTTAACTGATATTTCTGGTTATGGGCGAGAAGTTGGCTATATTGTCATGTGCCAGTTTGTTGACTATTGCCTCGTTGCTACGTTGATTGGTAGAGGTTCTTTAAATCATGGGGTATCCTATTGTTTGCTTACCCAATAAGAGGATATTTTATTAGTTGGGTTTTTAGGTATCAGGGACCACGTATGTAGCTCATTTACAGGTGGTAACTATCGCAGTAGCAATATGTTTTATTTAGGGGTCAGTTATTATAAGTGTAATTCTTTTATTTTAGAATGAAGTAGTTTTGTTGAATAAACTTAATTGCCATAATTTAATGGCCATTAAGTTTTTAAACTTTTGATGTTATTAGTCCGTTGATATGCATATCTAACGGAGTCATTTTAGCGTTAATGGTCATGGATTATTCCTTTAGTTGTGTATATATTGTAATTTGATAATATCAGAAATATATTAAATAGCTGTTTTATTTGTGGTTATGATGTGTCGCTTATAGCGATGAGCGAGTTGTATTTTGTGTTAAATGTTGAATTGACTAGTTTTAGCATATTTGGGAATAGTGTAGGTAATATGTCTTCATTTATTTACTCAATGATAAGTTATAGTCGATCTTAAAAAGTATGTGTTTTCTCCGGTGCTTTCTTGACTGTTTATTTTAACTTTTTATTTGCAATTATCTTAAGAATTATGAGCGACATTGTTATGTGTTAAGTATTTATCGTTATATTAAACTTTTTTATCCCAGGTACGAATGCGAGGGATAGTTGGTTGATGGAGAACAATATTTATTTTAACATCAATATAGATATGATGGCTGTATGTAGGGTACTCGAATATGTGGGTACAGTTATGTCAATAATAAGATGTCTACTAAGGAAACGATGGCGATGTAATGCACATTGAAAATATTCAATTGGTTTATCTGTCACGTAATGTGAAACTCTCATTCAAGGAATTAACTAGGGTGTCTTTATTTGGTTGGTAAGTCAGTATAAAAATACTATAGCCTGGTCACGGTATTCGTCTTAGCCCTTAAACTTTATAATGATTACTTTAAGAAGGTCTGTATAAATATTATTTAAATCTTTACTTGTATCATGTCAAATCCATTCATAATTATGATTTTATTCATTTAGATGCTAGCAAATTATCTGGGTACGTTAATGTTGCATATTTTGACTTCCTTTTAGGTCATGTTGTTATCTGCACTTTAGCTTAAAAATATCCGGTTTTGACTTAGGCTGCACTTGTTTTTTATCGCATGTGCGATACTTTCTAGTACGGATTTGAGGTTTAGGTAAAACTGGTCTGAATTTATTTTTGCTCTATTAATGACCAGTCTTGGTTCAGAGCGATTGGTCCTAATAATGACATGCGTTAGTAAGCGGCGAGCTTGTTTAAATTTTTTGTCTTGTTATTAAACATAGCTCATTAACGAGTACGTAACAGTCTAGTATCCAGGCTTTGGGTTTTTATAATAATCTATAAAGGTCATGGTCAAGCGTGGATTATTATAGAATGCTAATGTGAAATATGCTTCATAAATTTTATGATCGTCGTTTAAACGACGTGATGCAATACCTTAGTAATTTAACCCGTATGGTAGCAAACGTTACGAGGTAAAATCTGTGTGTTGTTTTGATGTTTGTTGCGATGCTCTAGGGGGTGGATGAGATAGCTATCGTTTAAAAACCCTATAGTAGATAGGTATGGAATTTTATTCATTGTGCGGGGCCTGCATATCTTCTGCGTTTAAGTATTAAGTATTTCCCTGAAATATCAATACGTAGAGGTGTCAAAGACTTAATAAATATTGGTCTATCTTTTTTGCTGTTGTTGCCATGATAATATGATCAATCCTGGCCGCTTGTTTTTAGCTTATCCGATGTTTGTGTTCGATGTTTTGATTGAGCTTACTATCCGGGGGAGGATCGCCATTTAAAAATAGTCTTGCGTCCTATCGTTGGCAGAGTGTAGTTGGCAGCAGAAATAAATAGTTAGACGTTATCCCAGTTATTTGTATCACGATTTTTGAACAGAGATATTGGCGTCGATATTAGTTTATGAGTACAATTTTAGCATAAATAAAAATAAGAAATGATAATAAAATTTGTAGGGAGTTGATATGGAAATTAAAGATTTGATCGTAATTGGTGGAGGTATCAATGGTACCGGCATTGCTGCCGATGCTGCAGGGCGAGGTCTTTCATTATTACTGCTTGAGGCGCAGGATCTTGCATGCGCAACTTCTTCCGCTAGTTCAAAGTTGATTCATGGCGGTTTGCGTTATCTTGAGCATTATGAATTTCGTTTAGTGAGCGAAGCGTTGGCTGAGCGTGAGGTATTATTAAAAATGGCGCCCCATATCATATTTCCAATGCGGTTTCGTTTGCCGCATCGTCCCCATTTACGGCCAGCGTGGATGATCCGTATCGGTTTGTTTATGTATGATCATCTAGGCAAACGAACGACTTTATCGCCCAGTAAAGGGGTTCGTTTTAGCTTGGATTCGCTTCTGAAACCAGAAATTGTGCGCGGTTTCGAATATTCGGACTGTTGGGTTGACGATGCGCGGTTGGTAGTGCTTAACGCGCAGGCAGTTGTGGCGCGTGGTGGTGAAGTAAAAACTCGTACCCAAGTTACACGTGCATGGCGGGAAAACGGCTTGTGGAAGGTAGAAGCCCGGGACAACATCACCGGTGCTACATACCTTTGGTGTGCTAGGGGATTGGCCAATGCTACTGGTCCTTGGGTAAAATCATTTATCGATGATAGCTTGCACTTACCGTCTCAGTATTGTGTGCGCTTGGTTAAAGGAAGTCATATCGTGGTCCAGCAGGTGAATCAGTCCTTGCAAGCTTATATTTTGCAAAACGAAGATCATCGTATTGTGTTTGTCACTCCATGGTTGGATGAATTTTCGATTATCGGTACCACCGACGTTGAATATAGTGGTGATCCTAATGCGGTGCAGATCGATGATAACGAAATTGATTACTTGCTCAAGGTCTATAATTCTTATTTCAAAAAACCTTTAGGCCGCAAGGATATTGTTTGGACTTATTCAGGTGTGCGTCCATTATGTGATGATGAGTCTGATTCACCCCAGATAGTGACTCGTGATTACACTTTGTCGCTGAGTGATGATCGTGGTCAAGCTCCATTATTATCGGTTTTTGGAGGTAAGCTTACCACTTATCGTAAGTTGGCGGAGCACGCTTTGAAAAAATTGGCAAAATATTATCCAAATTCCAAAGGTGCTTGGACCCATAATGCTGTTCTGCCAGGTGGTGATTTTGTCGGTACCCGTGATGACTATGCAGCAATGTTGCGCCGTAGATTCCATTTTCTTCCGGAATCTACGGCGCGACGTTATAGTTGCACCTATGGTACTCGCAGTGAAAAACTGTTGGCTGGTGCTTCTAGTTTGCAGGATTTGGGAGAAAATTTTGGTCATGGTTTGTATGAAGCTGAACTGCGTTATCTAGTAGCGCAGGAGTGGGTTGTTATGCTCGATGATGCTATTTGGCGCCGCACTAAACTAGGCATGTGGTTGAATAAGTCACAACAGATTCGTATTAGTCAGTGGTTAGTACAGCATGGGCCCCGTCATCGTTTTGTTGCCCTCCTGATATAGGTTCAAAGTAACCTATGGATGGTTTGCCTTTCTTTGGAAGATACTTATTCTTAGCGTTAGTAATCATTACTATGGGCTTTATAAGTTATTTTTATATTAATAATGGATATTAGAATACTAGCGATATTTGGCGGTGCACGGAGAGGCCTCGACTGAATATGCTGGTGGTAAATTGCAATAGTAACATATAGATGTGTATTGTATCTGCTGCTTAGCGTTTACCTGTGCGGCGAAAGTTTCTAAAATAAATATATTTTTTCTCTCATGGCTTTTATAAATCAGAAATTATTCTGAAATAAATAGTTAGAACATTAATTTTTTAAAAGTTTTAATGTTAAAGTAAAATTTAAAAGCACTAATTATTGGGGTATATCATCAACTGATGTTATAGTTAAATAAATGGTTATTTTTAATTTTTATTGAATAAATCTATTTATTTTGATTATTTATCATAAGTTTGTATGAATAGTTATTCAAGTTACTCGTTTGTTGCGTAGTAATACTTAGCTGAGTATTTTTATTCAATGTATGTATTATGGTTATGTTTTCTTTTGGTTTGGTATTGTAATTTGGTAGTATCGAAGTTTGTTAAATAGTTATTTTGTTCTTGATATGCCTGGTACTCCTAAATACGCTGAAGTAACCATATTTTTTTGGTGGTCATTATTTTTTATTAAACGTTGAGTGGATAAAGTCTGATTTTTAATCGGACTAGTTGTAGGTTTTTTGGAGGTATAGGCAGTTTTATTTTTGGTCAGTGATCAACTGTGGTTACTGTGTGTATTATAAGCTCTATTGACGATGGTATTTTTTTATATAGCCGTATTAGATGTTTTCTTCTAATTTTTTTAAATCAGATTTATTTAATAAAGATGTGGTCATATTGATACGTATTTGGCTGTGAGGGATTTTATCTTTCTCATACGATTGTCCATGTTAAATAGAGTATTTGCACTAGTGTTTGCTCATAACACTATTTATTAATGGGTCAGTTGGCGCAGCATGCGGCGCAGTGGTTCAGCAGCGCCCCACAACAGTTGATCGCCTACAGCAAAGGCCGAGAGATAGTCCGGTCCCATATTTAGTTTGCGCAGTCGTCCCACTGGAGTTTTTAACGTGCCGGTGACTGCTGCTGGCGTTAGTTCATGCATCGACCGCTCACGATCGTTAGGCACCACACTCACCCAATCGTTATGTTTTGCAAGCAGCAACTCGATTTCTGCCAGCGGAATATCCTTTTTTAGTTTGATTGTAAATACTTGACTATGGCAGCGCAGTGCACCAATTCTCACACACAGTCCATCTATCGGAATCAGTTGACGAGTATTAAGAATTTTATTGGTTTCTACCTGTCCCTTCCATTCTTCTTTACTCTGGCCGTTTTTTAGTTGTTTGTCGATCCACGGGATCAGGCTGCCAGCCAGCGGTACGCCAAAATTATCCGTAGTTAGAGTACCGCTACGGGTCAGTTCTGTTACATGTCGTTCAATATCTAGGATGGCTGATGCGGGATCTTGCAGCGGCTTTGCCACAGCGTCATGCAATTGTCCCATTTGTAATAGTAATTCGCGCATATGACGTGCGCCGCCGCCGGAAGCTGCTTGATAAGTAGCGACTGATACCCATTCGATCAAATCCTGGGCGAATAGTACGCCGAGTGACATTAGCATCAGGCTGACGGTGCAGTTACCGCCGACAAATGTCTTAATGCCCTGATTCAAGCCTTGCTGGATCACTGCTTGGTTGATAGGATCTAATATAATAACGGCGTCATCGTGCATTCTTAGTGATGAGGCTGCATCAACCCAGTAGCCTTGCCAACCTATTTCGCGCAGCTTGGGATATATTTCGTTAGTATAATCGTCTCCCTGGCAAGTGATAATTATGTCTACTGCTTTAAGCGCTTCCAAATTATAGGCATCTTGTAGAGTTTCATACTGGTTGTTAATTACCGGTGCGGTTTTACCGTACTGGGAAGTGGAAAAAAAGATAGGGTGTATGGCGTCAAAATCTTGTTCTGTGATCATGCGCTGTATAAGAACTGAACCGACCATACCGCGCCAGCCTATAAAACCAACGTTTTTCATATTTAACTATTCCTGTTCGTAAGATGATACACATTTGTGCTTTTATCTGATGACGTGAGTAGCATAATTATCATTACATTACAAAATTTGGCCGAAAAGCTGCAAGTAAAATTATTCAATTTAATGCTTTTTTAGTATAACTAGGCCGTAATTCTGGTTTAAAGTACCTACTAGGAAAGGATATTTTTAGTGGTTCTTGCTTTCCTGGTAAAATTGTGGTAGCTCTTTTTATTTTTTGTCATGTATCGTGTTATATGCGGACTGCATATGGCGTTTGTATCAGCTACTGGTGATTTTTGATCGTTTGTTCAGCTTTGTTGAATAAATCGGATTTATCTAATAGTGAAGAGTACATCAATTGACTAATTTATTAAAAGTTAAGCAAGATATAACAAATCACTATTTAAATATAATTGACTGATGTTATATTTAATGTAAAACTGCTTGAATTTTGCTTAGTCTGTTATTCTAAGCATGATAAATATACTGTATAGAAGTATTGAAATAAATATTTCGCTATTACAAGGTTTTATAGATTTTATTTTCAGTTTATAATTCTTCTAAATTGTACAGTTGCATTTAGTAACTAAGATAAATCTTCATGTTATGTTAAAATTTAATCTAATGTTACTAGGATGTGGTAGTTAATACGATGATAGAATGATGTTCTACGCTCTTATTTATTGGATAATATAACTGATATCAAAACATGCTTTAGATATTTAAAATATATAAAATTTTTAAAAAAAAGTGCGGTGTAGATATCAATTTTATTATGAGTTGGTATGCCGGTGAATATTTTAACTAGTTTGCCTGTCAAGTTTATTTTATCGCTGGATAAAATAATTTATGGTTATTCACTTTTGCAGTGTGTATTACATTAATTTTATTTATTGGTTATTCTGTAGGGTTTATTTTATTTTTGATATTTATACAGCATTAGTAATGACTAAAAATTGAGTTTATCAAGACAGCTATTTATAAAGCAATTGTTTGGAGAATGTATCCTGTTGACACGCTTTATGGCGTCAACAGGATGATTAATCAGCAGTGCGCACCTCAAAATACGGGTAATATTGCCACTTTATCAACACCAACAACATCGAACAATATTTTTTGTCGATAGTGTGATCTCTTATCAATAATTTTGTCCATCTAGGTTGCTGTGAATTATCACAAAGGTAAGTATAGAGTAGTCTGCATGAACAGTCTCTTTACAGTGTCTGGTGAAAAATTTTTACAGCGTATGTACCTCAATGATATCTCTTTTTCAAGAAGCGATACTATCGTAACATCCACCCACCGTACATCAATAATATTTTCATTGGCTTCTGGGAGGTCTCATCGGCATTGTTATCCATTATTATTCAGTGACCATCGGTATACTCATTGATAAAATATAGAGAAGATTTCCAATTTATTTTATTTGCACTATCTATATGATAATTTCTAGTAAAATGTGTTATGAATAATTACATTTAGCTGTCACATTAGCCATTAATTGCAGATATATCAAGTTAAAAGGAGACAATATAAGACAGTGTCACAAAGCTATGATAAAACACATGGTAGGATTGAAATTATTGATACTAAAGTAAAATGGTATGATAGCGATCATGATGTTATCAACATTGAATTCTGATATGTTACATTATATAGGTTCTTTTATTGGATAAAATCATACTATGATAAACCATAATTATACATAATTATAGAGAATAGGTTGTTATTGGTATTACAAAAAGATAGTGATGACAAAAGAGGATAACAACGAATGTTTTTCAGCAAGTTGCAAACAGATCCGACTCTTGAATGGTTCCTTTCTCATTGCCATATTCATAAGTATCCATTAAAGAGTACGTTGATTTATCAGGGTGAAAAGGCAGAAACACTGTACTATATCGTAAAAGGCTCTGTGGCAGTATTGATCAAGGATGAAGAAGGTAAGGAAATGATTCTATCCTATCTTAACCAGGGAGATTTTATTGGTGAATTGGGATTGTTTGAGGAGGGACAGGAACGCAGCGCTTGGGTGCGGGCGAAAAGCTCTTGTGAAGTGGCTGAAATATCTTATAAAAAATTTCGTCAGTTGATCCAGATAAATCCTGATATTCTGATGCGTTTGTCATCGCAGATGGCCAGTCGTCTGCAGGTGACCTCTGAGAAAGTCGGTAATCTAGCATTTCTTGACGTCACCGGACGTATAGCTCAGACATTGCTTAATTTGACTAAACAGCCTGATGCCATGACGCATCCCGATGGTATGCAGATAAAAATTACCCGTCAAGAGATCGGTCAGATTGTTGGATGTTCACGGGAAACAGTTGGCCGTATTCTTAAAATGCTCGAAGATCAAAATCTTATTTCTGCCCACGGCAAAACGATTGTCGTTTATGGTACGCGCTAAAAGATCTTTTATTACGGATGGTGTAATGCATCATATGTTGTTTGAAAATTTTTATTGCTTTAATTTGTGCTTAGTAATATCAGTAGTTGCATATTATTTAGCTAATACATACGGTTATCATATGCCATATCGCAAAATCTACAAGAATATATTGCCGTTATTTTGGTAGAGATCCAGTGGGTATTGGATATGCGTTGGTTGGGGTGTAGTTGGTGAGTTGATTGGGTTGTATGCTGGTGTTTGCGTGCTATGACTTGTGACTGCAATGTTTATAATGGACGCTGATTGTTGTTCAAACGTAAAATATCTATCAAAAATTAGAGCGGAATTAGTAATTTTTTCATTTTCTGTTGCAATTAAATTTTGATGCTAGAGTTCTGGTTCATATCGGTGTAATTAGTTAATGATGCCCATACCATAATAAGCTGTTTATTCCATAGCTTAATATTATATTTAGTAATATCAGAATTTTTGTAAAATTATTATATCTTTCTAGTAATGTAGCTATTTTATAGTTAGTTGTAAGCAGTTTTAGGAAAATATGATCATTTTAATTTTTTGCTAACAGTGTAGCGTAGCTATCATGTTTATAATAATTTCTGTCGATGGTCGGTTTATTATTTTTATCATATTTATGTTGCAAGAGTCTAATTAATGATATAGTATTCATTATATTACTCAGTGATAATGGTGTTTTTAAATAAATTACGCTTTTCTAATTAATAAAAGGTAGATTATTACTTTTAATTATATAGTAATATTTAAAGATTAAAATTACTAATTAAATGATCTATAATAACGCCGTTATAAAATGCAGTGTACTTAATGATTAAACGTTATTATTGATGTTAAAACTAATCTATTGTTTAACAGGATAAACATTAAAGTTTTATAGATTCTATTTTTAGTTCATGAATATTATCTTATGTGTCCAGTATTTTATTGCAGCATTAGTAAATGGGCTAAAATATTAACATCATGATATACGCCATCATTGCTTATAGTGTTATTGATAAGTAAGTGCTACTTGTTAGCTGTCTGTAAAATATATCAAAAAAATGAAAAGTCTTGTTTTAGAAAATTTGATTTATTCAGAATGTCCATGTGAATAATGCCTTCCATTTTAAATCAATTAGTTTATTATTTGGCATATCAATGCCATAATATATTAATCGATGCGTATGGTATTTATTTGGTTTCTTGCCAGTTGCGCTTTTAATGAATTTAGTATCGAAGCTGGCTTAATATCATTTTTAACACAACTTTTAGTTATGTGTCACCTGCATAAGCCATAATCCTGTATAGTAGTGATGGGGTATCGCAGAGAGCACTGTCAGATGCCGATCAGTTTGTATCTGAGAATTGTGAGATTGCTTTTTCAAAGCATTCCATACCCTGATCGATATCCTCAAACGCCACTAACAACGATGGAGCGAAACGGATCACATTGGGACCAGCGTTGAGAAGTATTACACCTTTATTGGCTGCAATGTGTAGGAGTTCCCGTGCTCGACCTCGGAAATGTGGTGCCAGCTCTGCACCAAGTAATAGCCCTATACCGCGTATCTGGATAAAAATCTGATATTTGGCGTTTATGATATTAAGGGCGTTCATAAAACGTTTATGGCGTTTATTGATACCATTTAACACCTCCGGAGAGTTAATTATGTCCAGTACAGTTTCAGCTACGGCACAGGCCAGCGGGTTACCACCATGCGTAGTTCCGTGAGTATTCACGTCCATTACCGCCGCGATCTTGGCGGTGGTTAACATCGCACTAATTGGAAAACCACCGCCGAGTGCTTTTGCGGTGGTGAGGATATCTGGTTGCACCTTATAATGCATATAGGTAAATAATTTGCCGCTGCGTCCCATACCGCACTGTACTTCATCCATCACGAGTAGTGCCTGATAATTATTGCAAAGTGTGCGCACTCCCTGAAGAAATTCCGGCGTCGCTGGAGTAATACCGCCCTCACCTTGTATTGGCTCAAGTACGATAGCGCAGGTTTGGTCATTAATTACAGCTTTCACTGCATTTAGATTATTAAACGGTACGTGGATAATATCTGCCGGTTTTGGTCCGAAACCGGTGGAGTATTTTGGTTTACCTCCTACCGATACAGTGAAAAGTGTTCGTCCGTGAAAGGCGTTGTGAAACGCAATGATTTTGGTTTTATAAGTATTATGGCTGGTAATAGTGTAATGGCGGGCGAGTTTAAATGCTGCTTCATTGGCTTCGCAGCCAGAGTTTGCAAAAAATACGCGTTCGGCAAAAGTTGCATCAATCAATTTGCGTGCTAAGCGTAGCGACGGCTCGTTAGTAAAAATATTGCTAGTATGCCATAGAGTTTCGCTCTGCGACTTCAGTGTAGCCACGAGTTGCGGATGGCAATGACCTAACGCTGTCACTGCGATTCCACCAGAAAAATCTATATATTCTTTTCCCTGTTGATCCCAAATACGGCTATCTTTTCCTTTCACCGGGATAAATTGTGCAGGTGCATAAACTGGCAAAATAACTTGATCGAACATTTTTCGTGTTACTGTTGAATCATGTTTTTTCATAATAATTGAACTTTAATGAGTTGTTAGATAACAAGTGGAAATATAGTCACTGTATACGAATAAAAATCATATTTAAGTGAAGATCTGTTGCATGTTTTTTGCGAAAACACCTTGCGTTAGTGACTTAGGAAGTTAGCCATTAACTGGTATCCCTGCTCACTTAATATACTTTCAGGATGAAATTGAACACCATCTAGTGCTAGGGAGCGGTGGCGAATGGCCATAATTTCGTCATACTTTCCTTCACGCAAACTCCAGGCGGTCACTTTTAGGCTCGGAGGCACGTTGGCTGGGTTGATTACCAACGAGTGATAGCGAGTCACGGTTAGTGGTTGAGATAGCCCGCGAAATATCCCTTGACCATCATGTTGTATGGTAGAGGTTTTTCCGTGCATCATTTGTCGCGAGCGTATCACTTGGGCACCGAACGCCTGACCTATAGCCTGATGGCCAAGACATACGCCAAAAATTGGTAATTTACCGGCGAAATGTCGGATGGCGGTGAGGGAAATACCAGCATTGTCCGGCGTGCCAGGTCCAGGAGAAATCACCAGATGTTGCGGCGCAAGTCGCTCAATATCTGTAATATTGAGGCTATCATGCCTTCTCACCGTAACTCGTGCGCCCAGTTCACAGAAATATTGATAAAGGTTCCAGGTAAATGAATCATAGTTATCTATTATTAGTAATTTGTTCATGACACTCTTTTTTTGTGGGGGGTAATATGCTGCTTGCCTTATACGTTGCGAAGTTAATGGCAGTTCAGATAAGGAATATCTGCAATTGTATGATAACAGAACCAACGTGACTACTAGTTGCATGAATCATGCAGAGCGGGCGTGTCCAACTGGTTGTTGATGGATAGTATTATGGCTATCTGAGCACAAACCTTAAGGGGATCCGATTGTTTATCCCATAGAATGCTGCATGTTGATATCAACATAATAATTCTTTTTCAGTTTGGTAAAATTAATTCATAGGATAGAGTACGCAAATAATCTTTCTTCATATAGCCAGCGGTTGGATCACCGCGTTACTTTCAGTTTTGAGATACGAGAGATAGCTTTATTGAATACATGTAGCCGTCGTCGAGTTTATTTGATTAAAAGTTGTTCAAGCTATTGGTTTGGTAGTTGAAAATTTTAGCTAGATATTTTGTTTAATGTTTGTTCTATCACCGTGGCTTATCTATATTGCATTGTTAATATTAAGAGTTGTTTAATAGTTATTTTATTTTAATATATTAGTTATTATAAAATGTTGATAGTAACTAATATTTTCTCTATGTTGGTAGCAATAATAGTAATAAGTTAGCTATTTTAATGTGTATTTAATTTATTATTATATTAATTTTTACGTCTATTTATATTAGTAAATTCTGGATAGATAGATATTTATTAGTTAAATAGCATTTCTAATAATTTTAGCTTCTTATCAAAAAATTTTTAATGATACTATCTTAGATAGCGTATAAATGTATTATTTTAAATAATTTATTCTTTCATATAAGTCAGCAAATATTGATGTATTTAATTACAACATCGATGATCTATGTTGATGCAAGCTTTGTTTGCGATCTATGGATTAGTAATATAAAATCTTTATTTATGCAATAGGACTACTCTTATTTATATCATCTTGATTCTATTTAAGAATATTTTTATTTGTTAGGATTCTACCTGCATCAATAAATCAGTTAAAAAGGTTAATGCATAAAATATTTGATATATAGCGAAATTACTTGTACTGATACTTTATGGTATTGAAGTAAAGTAATTTTATAAAGGTAGAAAAGTTAGAATATACGATCACGAGAAGTGCTATGTCTGATGTAAACCGCATGTAGCGGTTTACATCATAATTCATGAAATTATTTTATTTAATCATTTAGTTGAGTAGTAATAGATATGACAGTATGACCTGCAGGCTTGCATTAAATATGTTAACATGAAATAACTATTCATCTAATTTCTATTATACGATACTAAGGTGAAGAAAGTTATATTGTGATGTAAGATGTATTTATAAAATGTTTCAGTTAGGTATGTATTCTACCAGATAAATGGTTTGCATGAATTTATCTTGTTCTTTAAGTAATCAATTAACATTAAGCATTTTAACATAGTATACACCATATTAAATAAAACTTATGGATATTAGATATTGATGCGCTTAAATTTTTTGTTATGAATAATGTAATGGCTTTATATTAAAGAAAGGATTATTGAAGTATAGATTTGTTTAATAAAGACTTCTTGAGTGGTGTTTATATTTATTGTCAAGTCGGGATTGCTATCCGATTTGAGGTATTCAGGTTTTTAACGCTAGAGGTAATCAAAGTTGGAGTTTTATCTAGTCCTGGAAGACATATTGCGGTAGGTGTTGAACTATTTTGTATCCAAGGTTTATCGAGCAAGTGATCACCTTGGATAAAGATGTCACACAGTACAAGCTTCTGCCATTTTATAACATAAAAATTGAGCAAATATGCTTGACAGTATTGTGGGTTTGTTAGCTTAACCGATGTGGGTCAGGCCTTTCATGTACGGTTGCAACACGGATGGTACTTCAATACGTCCGTCCGCCAGTTGATAGTTTTCCAGTACTGCTACTAATGTGCGACCTACAGCGAGTCCTGAGCCATTGAGAGTATGCAGTAATTTCGGTTTTTTATTTTTCTTGCTGCGATATCTGATTTGCATGCGTCGTGCTTGAAAATCACCAATATTGGAGCAAGAAGAGATCTCACAGTAACTATTTTGTGCTGACATCCACACTTCTAAATCGTAAGTCTTGCAGGAAGTGAATCCGATATCACCTGTGCATAGCAATACCTTGCGGTATGGCAAGTTGAGCAATTGCAATACTTTCTCTGCATGCCCTGTCATCTGTTCCAGCGCTTGCATTGACTGTTCTGGTTTGACTAATTGCACCATTTCAACTTTATCAAATTGATGCATACGAATCAATCCGCGGTTATCACTACCGTAAGAGCCTGCCTCAGAGCGAAAACACGGTGTATGAGCAGTCATCTTAAGTGGCAGCGCATCTTCATCGATGATCTCGTTGCGCATAAGGTTGGTCAGTGGCACTTCTGCGGTTGGGATTAATGCGTAGGAGCTGATTCCATCTTTGTTTTTTAGTGGCTGTATGTGAAATAGATCTTCAGCAAATTTCGGCAATTGGCCGGTGCCATACAGCGAGTGGTGGTTGACCAGGTATGGTAGAGAATGCTCCTGATAACCGTGTTGATCGGTATGTAGGTCCAGCATGAACTGTGATAGCGCGCGGTGCAGGCGGGCAATTTGGCCGCGCATGACTACAAAACGCGAGCCAGTTAGTTTGACCGCTGCGGTAAAATCCAGGCCTTCAGATAACTTACCTAGCTCCATGTGATCGCGTACAGGGAAATCGTGCTGGTGTGGCTGACCCCAGCGAAATACTTCCAGATTATCGTTCTTATCACTGCCATTAGGCACCTGATCATCGGGAAGATTAGGTAGAGATAGCGCATAATTGCGGATAGAGCTCTGTAGTGTGTCAAGTTCTCTCTTGATGGCGTTTAAATGTTGCCCTAAGAAATTTACTTCTTGGAGCAGTGGCTTGATATTTTCTCCGCGGGATTTAGCAGCGCCAATGGTTTTGGATCGGGCATTACGTTCAGCTTGCAAATTCTCAGTTTTTATTTGTAATACCTTGCGGAGTTCTTCTTGTTGGCGCAATGTATCTACATCCAATTTGAATTTTCTTCGTGCTAGTTTCTCGGTAACGCTATCGAGATCGTTACGCAGTAGATTGGGATCGAGCATGTTAGTCCTATGCTTATGATTATTTAGTAAAAGTTTTGGCAACATGGTTCCGGAAGGGACACCCTGCACTAATTGATCATTTTGATCATTATTAACCTTATAGTAACTGCCCGATTATCGGTAGTATTTTGTCGGATTGTTTTGACTGAATTTGTTAAGCTATAAAAGCTTTTACCTCTTTTTTTCACCTCGGGAGAACTTGGGTAATATAGTAAAGTATCTGTCCAGATTATTTTCGGCGAAGTAATCTTTCCTGTGCATGATTGGGTGCACCATAGGTATTGTGTCTCGGCGATGAGTTCTATTTTTTCATTAACTAGGTTGATGCTTTGCAGAGATAAAGCAGCGCATTGTAATCCATGTTGTTAGGGTGCATCGACGCTTTGAAAACAGTAATCTGCGTTATTTTTTGCTAGCTGGCTAAATAAACCGATTTGCTTGGCCTGATCTGCTTGATTTTGGTGGGGCCGATGTGGGTGAAGCAGTTCCAGACAGCGATCGTTATTTGCAAGTGCGAGATTGACGTTGCCATATCTTCGAAGGCGATTGTCAGTAAATTATGTGTGATTTATAGAGATGATCTTGGTAGCGATAATAATTAATATGAATAAAGCGCTGCGCCTTGAGGAGTAGCTATGAAATTATGCATGTGGAAATTAAATCTTAGTTAAGCGTAACATGTATCAAAGCACTCATTGCGTTCTTCAACTGTCTTAAGCTCAGCGATGGTGTTTAGGCCTGCTTGCTGTTGGCGCTAATTTTTGCTGTATTGGCCATTATTTCTAAATTATTGGGTGAATTCTTCGCATCGTCATTGATCTACTATTCTAGTAAACGAGGTGTTTGTTATTGTAGGATCCAGTATTTAGAGCCACTATAAGGCGTTAGTGGTTCTTGTATCGCTTGATTTAGTACAGTTAAGCCCAGTTTTTAGTTGTAAGATAGCAGTGCTGAATTAAGTTTAAATAAGAGATTTTAGTCGTGGTCACTGATAAAGATGGTGTTTTTTGTATAGTAGTAAGGAACGTAACCTGCTGTCTTATTTCATAAAATCATCGAGTGAAGTCGGCGGTTTTTAATTGTCCGTAGTAGCGGCTTTGCACTGCCAGGAATGATTCTGGTAAAGGTAAACTTCTAGTTTTGAGGCTCATACTTGCCGACAGGATTTGGAATTGGATTTGGCTAAATCTAGAGGAAGATTTCCATGATTATTTTTAGTGACGTTGGTCATCCAGTGTCACTCCTTTGGGTGGTATAAAGTGAAATTTGGAGATATTCACTGGGATGTTGTTTTGGCTTTTTAGTCGATAGTCGATGCGTTGGCCATCCTGCTCTATGGCGGTAAAGCCTTCAATGGTGCCATCGTCGATCACTTTAACCATGAACTGCTTCAAATTAGCATTGTTGGATTTTGGCACTAGGGAAAAGTTATCTCCCTGCTGCTTTACATTATATCGGCGCCAATCGGAAGAGCTATTGCAAGTAATTAGCATAAACGGTGTATTGTCGGTGGCGTTTTTTAACCAGTTGGCAGTGGCTTGTTCTACTAATGGATTGTAAAACCACAATGTTTTTCCATCGGAGATCAGTATATTTTCATCGGGAAAGGTCATATGCCAGTTGAATAGGTTGGGACGTTTTACCCATAATTCCCCTTCTCCCTCCTGTACTGGCCTGCCTTCTGCATTGGTGACCTGCTGACTAAAGCTGGCATGGAAACTAATGACTTTGTTGAGACGGTTCTGTAGCACGTCAGCATCGTCAGCTAATGTAGGGGTTGCCATTATGGCGTAAAACAGACAAGCGATCATTAACCATTTTTTCATTATGGACATTCCTTGTAATTACAACTGCGCTCGATATAGTTGATTTTTATCTAAAGAATCTTAGGACGCCTAGGATAATTCGACAAAACATCCTGGTTTACGCATCTTTCCTTACCGTGCTGCGTGGAAAAGGTGGTGTTTCTATTCAGTCGGCGGAGTTGGGGGAAATACTTATGCTTATTGTTTTGGCCTCACGATTTGATAATGCTCTGTAGCTTCATTTTGTCCAATACTATACGCGACGGTTTATCCAGCATTACTAATTCCAACGATTGATCGAACAGCGTATTTAGTTCTTCATTGCGCGCATATGATACCCAATTTTTAGCAGCGACATGGCGCTAGTTTATTCGAAAATGGTATATTAATCGATCATCTTATTTTATACGGTGAAGGTGATATCATTGATTACCTTGTGACAGGTAGGTAATCATATCTACTGATGGACGCTGTGTCCGCTTAGAACAACACTAGATAAATATCAGCAACAAGCTGTCTTTTATATTAAGTGGGTAATCAGTTTTCTATTTTTGTCTATCGCCATCTTACTAGAGGCGCTCTATTTTCGCCCAGATTATTAGTGCAAAGCTTTGGCGGTATTTCATATCGGTGACCATTTGGTCAGGAGGAGATGAAGGATGCCTTTAAACACCTATATACAAAAGATGGGGATGATGGTGGTGACCAGATTACTTGCCCAGAACCGTTGATGGCGGGCTGAGAACAAATGCGGTATTTTATTAAGATCGACGATGATTGGTTGTTTACCGAGCTTGTTGAGTCCCAATTAGTGGTTAATTGCTTGGCGGAGTTTTCATAGTCCAGCATTTTATCAAATAGATCGTTTGTCTAAATATCGATCACTTTCGCCCTTGAGCAGGGATTTGACTAATCAGAATTTAAGCAACCTAGTGTATTATTTTAGTGCAAATATATCTGCCAGTTACTTCCACCTGCGCGAATATCAGAAGATCCGGTTGGCCCGTTGCATGAAAGCTATGTTGTTTTGTCGTATGTCATCAAGCTTTGCTGATATTGATGGGTGAATGCTTGTGCTACCCACTGCTATTTTATCTGGTTTTGTTTTTATCCATAGTCGGGTGGATTACTAGTTGGTTGTGATAATACTTACTTTGCTATTGTTTTATGCTCCCGGCAAGCTTACCTACTGTTGCGACGCTTATTTTTTACTCATGTATGGCTTTGTCCGCTATTACGTTGACGGTTGATCCATATGCTGAGACGATATTTTGATGCTATTGTAAGCGGGGCAGCGATCTGAGCGGAATAAGTGTTGCTGAATTTTAGACGCCGCAATTTTGGGGTATTCTCTAGTTTTCCTATAAATTATATTTTCTCTGTTAGGTGGGATAATAACGGGATAAAATTAACAACATATTTGCTGTGATTGCTTGCTGCCACGGTGCAGGGCGGTTTGTTTATCATGTTGAAAGTATACGACGTATTAGAGGCCCATTGTCTATCGAGCTACCTGTTTTCCTGTATACGGGCTCGTTTTCGGTAGGTCATAATGGATTTTACTAGGTATCTGGGAGAGATTCAGGAAATTCGAAATGGTAATGCGGTTACTGTTTTGGTTGTGCCGGCAAAACACTGTAGGTTGTGTATGTATTTCGTCTACCTACCAGTTGCTGGTAGAGGGGTATAAGACACACTTAGAATGTAATACTTTGCCCGGCTTAAAATGGGCCTGGAGGGTGTTTGGAGAAGAAATACAACTAGGATCCGGCTGGGGTTGATGCAGGGAGCGATATGTCCTTTGCAAATTGAGTCAGGGTAGATACGGATGGTTGTAAACAGATCTTGGATTTATCATTTTATGGCTATGATAATGTTATAGCGGGTTATAAAGCGCGTTATTGCTGTCATCTGGTGAAAGTGGATCTCCATTTTTATCAATATTGCTGTGGTGATCGTACTCATCATCGAGTCGTCGGTGGTTGGATATAAAGTCTAGAAAGCAGAGTACTATGCTGCCAATTTTTTCGGCTATGCTCAACCAGGACCAGCTGGTGAACAATGTGAATCCTGATGCCCATATGCATAATAGTGCTAGAGTGGCACTGATACCGTTAAACCACGATAGAACCGCGTTTTTTAGCAGGTTGCCAATAACGCCTCCGGAAGGGAAATAGTAAAAGAGGTTATCGATATTGAGTGCGACTAGACCACAGGAAGTTAGCAGTAAAGTAAGACTGCCTATAAGACTGAGTGATAGTGCGAAGAAGTCGATATAGTCGCGTTGTTTGTGTTGAAAAAAAATATTCCAGAAAAAGAACAGTATAATCGGCGGAATAGCATATGCTGGCAGGCCAAAGATAAAAAATAATGTATCGGCACACCAGGCACCTGCCTCGCCAGCCCGATTTACAATCGGGCCATGCCAGGCGGTCTTTGACCAGCTGGGGTCAGAAGGATTGAAACTGATCAGCGCGATCATCAAATAAAAGGCAAATATTCCTACAATAACCAGCATTGCTCCCAGCAGCTGGTGGCAGTAGAGTTTTTTTAAAGATGTGTTTTTACTTTCTATATAATATTCCTGGCTCAAAATAAGGTTCTCCATATTTCTATTAACCAACATAATAACAGAGCAGATAGGTTGTCCGAAGCTGACATTGTATGAATTGATGGTGCATTTATGATGCTTTTTAACGCATTTTAATGACCAAACGGTTGCTTTGTTTTACTTCTTCCATTACCACATAGGTCCGGGTGTCATTAACTCCAGGCAAACGCAACAGTGTCTCACCAAGCACTTTACGATATGCATACATATCTGGTACGCGTGTTTTTAACAGATAGTCGAAATCTCCGGAAACTAGATGGCATTCCTGAATTTCTTCGAGTATTTGTACTGCTGAATTGAATTGTTCGAATACATTTGGTGCACTGCGATTAAGTGTAATTTCTACGAAAACCAGTAATGATGCATCAAGATAATGGGGGTTTAGCAACGCGGTATAACCTTGGATAAACCCCTGGCGCTCAAGACGGCGCATACGTTCCAGGCAAGGGGTAGGCGATAATCCTACTCGTTTCGATAGCTCGACGTTGGAGATTCGGCCATCCTTTTGTAATTCGTTAAGGATGTTACTATCGATGCGATCGAGATCTTTTCTCGGATGTTTTTTATTGTTTAGCATCATTAGTATCTCTCTCAATTCCTTCCCTATGACTTGCAATACCTTGACTAAGTTTAATGTGTCATGGATTGTTTAATAATCCATTTGTCATTTTAAAATCACTGTTTATAGGACTATTTAGAACTTATCAGTCAACGTAATAAACGTAATAATTAAATTATGAATATACTAGACCTGCTCTGTTTCTCATAGGGCATCAGCGAAATCCTGGATAATTGCCTGTATAGATGTTTTCGCAAAAGCGCAGCTGATTGTCAAAATAAAACGTTAACAATCAGAATAACATACCGTTTCCCTTGTCAACTTTGGGTTAACGGGGATTTTAATGTTTGTTTAAGTTTTTTGCTGGAGGAAATTCCAGAGTTGATAATTGAAAAATTGTTAATAACTTTTTTTGTTCTTTTTTAAGTTTTGTAAATTTTATACTGGTAAATTAGGCGATATTTATTAAGGAGAAAATCATGTTTACGGTGAAGCATAGTAAATTACTTATATTGGGTTCAGGGCCGGCGGGCTATACCGCCGCGCTCTATGCAGCGCGAGCCAATTTGTTCCCAGTTTTGATCACTGGTATTGAACAGGGCGGTCAATTGACTACTACCATAGAGGTAGAGAATTGGCCTGGGGATCCGGAAGGATTAACGGGGCCGATTCTAATGGAACGCATGTATGATCACGCCACAAAATTTAATACGGAAATTATTTTTGATCATATCACTAGGGTTGATTTTCAAAACCGTCCATTCAGTTTGACCGGGGATAGCAGTGAATATACCTGCGATGCCTTGATAATCGCCACCGGAGCTTCGGCGCGTTATCTTGGCCTTCCTTCTGAAAAAGCTTACAAGGGTAAGGGGGTTTCAGCTTGCGCTACTTGTGACGGATTTTTTTATAAGAACTTGCAGGTAGCAGTGGTTGGCGGTGGTAATACTGCGGTGGAAGAAGCTCTTTATCTTTCTAATATCGCTGCCAATGTTCATATTATTCACCATAGTGATAATTTTCGCTCGGAAAAAATTCTTACCAATCGGTTGATGGAGAAGGTTAATAATGGCAACATTGTTTTGCATACTAATCGCTCACTAGACGAGGTACTGGGTGACGACATTAGAGTTACTGGCGTGCGTCTGCAAGAGGTGATCCATCATGCGCAGGAGTATCTGGCAGTTGATGGGGTGTTTATCGCGATTGGCCATAAACCGAACACTGCTATTTTTGGTGATCAGCTGGTGTTACAAAATGGCTATATCCGTGTACAATCTGGCATTAATGGCAACGCTACCGCCACCTCTATTCCGGGTATTTTTGCTGCTGGTGATGTGATGGATCATCATTATCGGCAGGCGATCACTTCTGCTGGAACCGGTTGTATGGCAGCTCTGGATGCTAAATATTATCTTGATACTCTGGCTCAAGCCATTGTCAATTGACAATGTAATGGTATTATATCTATAGCGGGGTGTGTTCTACTGACGTTAGGCGTAAGGTTATCGGCCTTGTGCAAAGCGTTTCAGTTAAACGTGGCTAAGTTTTATAAATATTGGATAATCAGTAGGTTGATTATTATTTCTAAAGTCTGGGTCTGGCTTATTTGTTATAGTCATTTATCGTTGTCGTGATTTGCACGATGGATATTATGACATTAAAAATTTAGCTTATTTACTGATGCAAGTATAGTCCTGTAGAGGTAGATAAAATTGTTTTAGTATTAATTATACTGGCAACGGCTATCTTTGATTAGTCGTGTGAACCTCTTTCTCACCTTTATTTTATTCTTTTATACCATAATTAACGTAATTTTTGCCTTGGCGATAGAGAGATTTTTGAAAATTAATGATTTTATTAAAAACGTCTGATTTATTTAATAAAGCTTACTCATTTGCCATTGTGCTTGCACGGTCTACGTCGTTGCAAGATAAATGTTGATTCTTTATCGTATGGGGCCAGGCTTTATCGTATCCCTTGTTGCATAGTATTGCGTGCATAGTTGTGACCTAATAGCGAAATTTGTCATCCAGCTGTCCCTGCAGTTCAATAATAAACTTATCAACCAAAATAACATTGCAAAATCTGCCTTGCGGCTGCTGTTATTATTTAGCGTACTGTTATGCAGAATCTGCAGCAACAAGTTGAACACGTCCTGGTGATCCTGATCGCATCGTGTAGCATGACTGTGGATGCTTCAGCACTGCTTTGGTAAGCAAAGTTTCTCTGATCGTGATCCACATAACCGATAGCTATACCAATCAGGTGACTGATGGTATGGCGTTTCATATACTTTAGATATTGAACTGGAGCTGTGCTATATTTAGTATTTTCGCGAGTTGCATTGTGACTTTGGTTCTCCTAAACTAGTAAGATCGGCAAATAGGAACGATCTTACTAGTTTATTTTGATTGCCTCTATGTATCCGGATTAAGCAGTTACGGGGCGCTTGTCTCATTTATCATGTTTATAGCTTTATTTGGTTGGTAGTATAGTGTCGTGAATATATTTCATTGATAATACACCGCCGCTCAACTGTTTTAGAGGTATAGCACTATATCATGGTGTCATATTTGATTTTTAAGTCAGTGAAAGTTTGTGTGATTTCATCCACTATTGGTTCTATTATATCAATTTTTTGGAAGTGATGTATGAGCGCACGATTTTTTCAAAAATATTGCTAAATTTTTCTATACACTTCTTTCCGTCTGATTGTTTTCATCTACCGGTGTTTCAGGTTTAGATGTATGCATTTATTTTTACGTATATCTTGGGAAATAGAATTAAGTATATCTATCAGGCTGACATCGTGCTTACGTAACAGATAGTTTGTTTGGAGTTCTTGTTCGTTGAAAATGGCTACTAGCACTTTTGTGCAGGAAATTTCACTAAATCTGGAAGATTGTATGTGAAAAACTACTTGCTGCAACCCACGCTAAAAGTTCATCATGGGTTGCGTTTGCAATCTTTTTTACTGGCTAGTAAGGTTGGTTGTTAAGTAGTGCAAGCAAGATATGTGCCATTGTCATAAATTTATATCGGGGCTTGCAAGATCTGGCGAAAGCCATGTTTAAACTAGGTTTCAGTTTTTGGTAAACATTGCACCTACCATATATATTTTTCATTAGACATGTCTCATGAGTACAAAACATGTACTAGTTTTCCTGCGTATTAATTGTATAAATTATTTTATCTATGAGACCTTCGCGGTATTAGGAACCACTGAAGGGTGCACATAAGTATCAGTTGCGTTGCATATTTAGATAGATACGTAAAGAACTCTTGCAATAGGTTAATAACAAATTTTAGGAGCGTATATTATATTGATTTAAGTATGGCATTATATATTATGGGTAGTTCTAGTCTTCGACTATCATCTTTAGCTATTAGCCAAAGATCTTCCTCTAGCCTGGGCTTATGTTTAGCATTGTTTGCTATTATAACTCTAAATAATATTCTATTGTGCCGTGGTGGGCACGGCAGCACTATCCTTTTTAAGTTTGCTACTGGATAAATAAAAATAATAGCCTTTAGTATTAAGATTTTGTTCAGGTGTACTTAGTTTCGCTTTAAAAATAATCAGTTCTTAAAGAGTAAGAGTTTCTATTAAAGTTGAAAATGTTGTTCGATAGCTTAGTAGCTTTAC
This sequence comes from Sodalis sp. Ffu, assembly GCA_024748595.1. Classification (GTDB taxonomy): domain Bacteria; phylum Pseudomonadota; class Gammaproteobacteria; order Enterobacterales; family Enterobacteriaceae; genus FFU. Next base: position 1,240,520 of record CP072944.1, read on the forward strand.
TTTGATCTTTTATGACTATCCTTTGCAAGTGCATGAGGAATATTGGATGTTGATAATTATTTGATTTGGACGTCAACAATACTCATCGTAGTAAGAATTTAGTGTCGTGTGGGATGAGCTATTTGTCAAAAGTTGTCAAGTTATACCTTTATATGAGCAGTGCATTGTATGTATGCTAAAATGATTGTATTGAATGATGTTTTATCGCCATGGCCTTATTTTTGCATTGTAATTTAGTGATGTTTGAGTTCCGTTAATTTATTTTTCGTGATATAACTCTTTATTCAGAATGCGTAAATAGTTTCGGGTTTTTGTTTTAAGTAGTCATTACATTTCCTGTTAAATATTGATTGGTAACCACCTGGAATAAATATAATTTAGCATGATCCGGTCAGTTGTTGGTTGCTTTATATAAACCTGATTTCTTTGCCAGTAGTCTATTCATGACTAGTAGGCGTATCGAAGCTCTGTTGGATGTATCTTTTATATTAATTAGGGTTACTGTAAAACCATCCAGGTAGTGCTGCAGCATCCATTATATTACTATTTAACAGGTTGGAGTGGATGATTTTGTGTTGTGTTAGCGATGGTCACGGAGTGCTTGTAGGGCAACGTTACCGTGAGTTGAGATGTTATACATGACATTAAGAGTTTGTGGCCCGTTCATTTAAGTCTAAATTTTATTAACTGAATAATGGAGTCTATCATAATTTTGTCAATGCTTGTCGGTCAGGTTGTTAGTAGAGATTTAATTTGTTTAATTAAAGTTCGTAAGGTTTGGATAGTGTGGCACTAGGAAAACTGTGATATTTTTTAAGTCACTACATGTTAGTGATCCCGATCGATACAGACAGATAGTCGATGCTGGCTTATAATTTGCTCTTGTTATAAGGTAAAACATATTGCCAAACAGCCTGGATAGCGATTCTTTTGCAAGTACTTAATCGACAATACGGAATATATAGTAACTGGTTCTTGTTTTCAATGAGGATGGTAGATCGATAGGCAATCTGAAAAATGCCAAATAGACGCGATGTTTTATTTACAGCATGAACGCTTTTCGTTAGCGTGTAGGTTGTTAGTGGCTCATTTAAGGAATATTTCCTATGTTTTCCGGTATTTTAGTCATACTTATCCCTTTTATCTGTGGCTACTTATTGCCCTGTTTGCCTTTTCCATGCTTGCGTGCTATAAATTTTTTGTTAAACATTATGGTGCATATTATTTTATTTTTGATGGGCATTCATTTGGCGTTTCTGCCTAATCTGGCCAATAATTTGCTGTTGATTGGTCTTTACGTTGGAGTCAGTGCTTTGTGTATTTTAACGATGAATGCACTGGCTCTCGCTGTGCTGGAGAAAATCCTCCCTTGGCCGGGACAAGTTTCTGACACGCCATCTCCTTCTCTTTGGTGCATGACTCTAGATTCTCTGCAATTATGTGCGGTGGTTATCGTAGGTGTAGCATTGGGATTGACCCAATTTTCTTGGCTTGTTTGGGCTAGACAAGCTAGTGAGCTGTTATTAGTTCTGTTATTGTGTTTGGTTGGGATTAAACTGCGTAATAATGGTATGACGCTCAGGCAAACGATGATTAATCGCCGCGGAATTCTGGTGGCGTTGGTGGTGGCTATCAGTGCGCTGATGGGAGGCGCACTGGCCTCTATTTTGCTTGGTTTGCCGTTGCAAATAGGGTTGGCTTTATCCTCTGCTTATGGTTGGTATTCATTGTCCGGTATTTTGATGACCGACGCTTTCGGTGCAGTTATCGGCACAGCGGCGTTTTTCAATGATCTGTTGCGAGAGTTGTTAGCTATGATGCTCATTCCTATATTAATGCGGCATCATCCTAATACTGCTCTTGGGTTGTGTGGGTCCACGTCTATGGATTTTGCTTTGCCGGTATTACAACGTAGTGGCGGTTTGGAGGTAGTGCCGGCGGCAATTGTACATGGCTTTTTGCTTAGTTTATTAGCACCAATTTTTATTACTTTATTTTCGGTTCCTGCCAACGCCTGAAGGATGATCCTACTAATATTTATAAACTTTATTTTTAGTTTATAAATATTTTTCTTTTTTTGACTGTACTTGCATGCATAAATTGGTTAAGAATTGTTAATATTATAATAAAACTTTGATACATGGTAATGTTATTTTATAGTGCTATTGAATTGAATGTTTTGATAAAGGTAAATCAAAAGTTACAATATATAGTTGAGAGAGCATGATATTTGGCATCAGCAGCGTTTATATATGAAGTTATCGGTTTTGATTTGTTTTAATGTTAGATGTAAAATGACTATGTTATTTTAAGTAACACGCTACAATTAACGAAACGACAGTCTATTCGGTTTATTTAGATAGGTATGCTAGCATCCATAGGATGCTGTTTGTAAGGTCAGATCGTTAATGCTCCTCCTCGAAATGGGTTTTGATTAGTATGGTACTGCTGATAGAAATGATGGTTTGCTCATTAACTTTTAATAAGAAATAACAATTTCAAAAACAAAAGATCAGGTATCAATGCTTTTTCTAGCAAAAAGCCTTAGGTCATGAAAATCAATCATAATGTATCTGATTTTAATATTACTAGATTATAGCTAATAATAATGGGGAGTTTAAGCTATGGCTATAGAACTACTACATAAATCAAATTATTTGCTAGGTATGCAAACTACTGGACGAGTAGTATAAGAACTTTTAAATAATCATGCTTAATTTTAAGAGAAAAGTTTTTCTAAGGATATATTATTCAATAAAACTAGAAGATAAGTTCTAAACTAAAAATGGAATTCATAAAGGTATTTTTTTTGAGTGCCTTTTGTCATACAGGTGTAATGGCTGAATTATTCAATTATCAGATCAGTGATCTTCGTTTGATTAGTATGTTGTTATCGCTCGTCAAAATTAGATAAATTTTTCTAAAGCTGTATTTTAGCCGGGAAAATGCCGTGTATCTTTTTTCTTAACGTTAACGATAAATTGTTATAATAGAGTATTTTCCAGTTATTCATCTCTTTCTTTAAATCATCATGTGTTGTTACCGGCGGTGAGCGGTGTTAAAACCATTGTTATGTAGTACAAATTGTTTAATGGCAAAATGTGGTGTGGAAAATGAATCAGGTATTTAATTTTAGCTCCGGTCCAGCAATGCTTCCGGTGGAAGTATTGCTGCGGGCGAAGCAGGAACTGTGCAACTGGCATGGGACCGGGATGTCGATTATGGAAATGAGTCATCGCAGTAAAGAGTTTATTCAAGTGGCGCAAGAGTCCGAACAGGATTTACGCGAGCTTTTAAATATTCCGGATCATTATAAAGTGCTATTTTGCCATGGCGGCGCTCGAGCGCAATTCTCTGCGGTGCCGATGAATCTATTGAGGAGATCATTAAGTGCTGATTATGTCGACGGTGGTTATTGGTCTCGTAGTGCGATGAAGGAGGTGCAAAAATATTGCCAGCCTCACGTGATCGATGTCATTACTGAAATTGAGGGCTTGATTGGTATCAAGCCTATGCGTGACTGGTCGTTATCTGCAGGTAGCAGCTATATTCATTACTGCCCGAACGAGACTATTGACGGCTTGGCTATTGATGAGTTACCAGATTTCGGTGATCGGGTGGTGGTAGCTGATTGTTCTTCAACCTTGTTATCGAGACCGTTAGACGTTAGCCGTTTTAGCTTGATTTATGCTAGTGCGCAGAAAAATATTGGTCCGGCCGGGCTAACGCTGGTCATTATCAATGAAAACTTGCTGGGCCATGCTAGTAAAGAGTTGCCTTCGATTTTAGATTATCAAGTGCTGGCCGATAACGATTCAATGTTCAATACTCCACCGACTTTTGCCTGGTATCTTTCAGGTCTGGTGTTTAAATGGTTAAAAACACAGGGTGGGTTAGTAGAGATGGATAAACGCAATCAGGTTAAAGCGGCTTTATTATATCAGACTATTGATGAAAACGATTTTTACCGCACTAGCGTCTCGCCTACCAATCGTTCGCGTATAAATGTGCCGTTTCAACTGGTGGATAGCAACTTATACAAATTATTCCTGGAAGAGTCGTTAGCAGCTGGCCTGCATGCCTTGAAAGGTCACCGAGCGGTGGGTGGTATGCGTGCATCACTATACAATGCCATGCCGTTGGCAGGTGTGCAGGCTTTGGTTGAGTTTATGCAAAAATTTGCCTGCCGTCATAGTTGAGTGCAGTATGTCTTCACTTTGGTGGTGAGTGATACCTGCTTAATTGAATTTTATATTTTTGACTCTGTCTGCTTTGACGTCTGCTAATTTATCGGATCAAACTTGTTCTAGTAAGGTGTTGGAGCATGGATTTTATTTGTTGCTGGAGAATTGTACATGCAAAAATTTTTGACCTTAGAACCCATAGCGCATGTGGATGGCACTATTAATCTTCCTGGATCGAAAAGTGTATCGAATCGCGTTTTGTTGCTGGCTTCGCAGGCTATGGGTACCACTCGACTGACTAACTTGCTCGATAGCGATGATGTGCACCACATGTTGGTTGCCTTGCGTCAACTAGATGTGACCTATCGCCTTTCAGCGGATCGTCGAAGTTGTGAAATTGATGGTATTGGTGGACCGTTGCAGGCAGATGCTGCGCTGACGCTATTTCTCGGTAATTCCGGAACTGCTATGCGTTCGCTGACGGCCGCGTTATGCCTGCAGTTGCATGAAGTGACTCTGACAGGCGAACCGCGTATGAAAGAGCGGCCCATTGGTCATCTGGTGGATGCCTTACGTCAGGGTGGGGCGCAGATCGATTATCTCGAGCAAGATCACTACCCTCCGCTGCGTTTGCGTGGCGGATACCGCGGTGGTAAAATTATTGTAGATGGCAGTATTTCCAGTCAGTTCCTTACCGCCTTGTTGATGATGGCGCCATTAGCGCCGCAGGATAGTCACATCCGCATCAAGGGAGAATTGGTCTCCCGGCCGTATATTGATATTACTTTGGCGTTGATGAAAAAATTTGGTATTGAGGTGCTGCATGAAAATTATCAGGTTTTTCATTTAAAAGGTAGGAGCGTGTATCATTCTCCCGGGGAGTATCTGACAGAAGGGGATGCTTCGAGCGCTTCTTACTTTTTGGCAGCGGCTGCTATACGTGGCGGTACCGTGCGAGTAACTGGCCTTGGCCGATATAGTGTGCAGGGCGATATTCGTTTCGCTGATGTATTAGAAAAAATGGGTGCGATTATCCGTTGGGGTGATGATTATATCGAATGTACTCGTGGTACGCTGCATGCTATTGATATGGACATGAACCATATCCCAGACGCTGCAATGACTATTGCCATCACTGCGTTGTTCACTGGCAGTGGTACTACGATTTTGCGCAATATTTATAATTGGAGATTAAAAGAGACTGATCGGTTGACGGCAATGGCTACAGAGTTGCACAAAGTAGGCGCCACCGTGATTGAGGGGAATAATTATTTAATGGTGACTCCTCCTGTTGTTTTCACTGCGGCGGAAATAGGTACTTATAACGATCACCGTATGGCTATGTGTTTTGCTCTGGTGGCTCTGTCTGATACCACGGTTACGATTCTTGATCCGCAGTGTACCAGTAAAACTTTTCCTGATTTTTTTAAACAGTTGTCGGCGATCAGTACCTTGAAATAAAATGCATTGTTTCAGCGTTATCGTTAGGGTATTAGAAGTTAAGGTTATACTTCTTAAGTAAGGTTTGTATAGGCATTCAAGTGGCATCTCTGGCATCAAATGAACGTCGCATTTTTTAATGGAGAAGACAATGACGGTTGCTCCGGTAATTACCATTGACGGACCGAGCGGTGTAGGTAAGGGGATGATATGTAAGGCGATGGCGGAAATATTGGGCTGGCATTTGCTAGATTCAGGAGCGATCTACCGGGTGTTGGCGCTATCCGCGTTGCATCATCGGGTGTCTATCGATAGCGAGGAGGCGTTATTGCCGCTTGCTTTGCATATTGATGTGCGCTTTATGGTAGTGCAGAGTCAATTATATGTGTTGCTAGAAGGCGAGGATGTGAGCCATGGAATTCGCAACGAAATTATCGGCAATACTGCTTCAAAAATTGCCTCTTTTTCACGTGTGCGGGAGGCGCTATTGTGTCGTCAACGTGCTTTTCGTATTAGACCTGGTCTTATTGCAGATGGGCGCGATATGAGCACCGTGGTGTTTCCTGATGCTTCTGTTAAGATCTTCCTTGAAGCTTCGTTAGAAGAAAGGGTGTACCGTCGTATGAGGCAGTTGCAGGAAAAGGGTTTTAGTGTTAGTTTTGAACGCCTTTTATCTGATATAAAAGAACGTGATGATCGCGATCGAAATCGTGCGGTCGCGCCGCTTATACTAGCGTCGGATGTGTGGGTGCTCGATTCTACCCGTTTATCCATCGATGAAGTGATATCTAAAGCGCTGGCGCATGCCAAGCGGATTCTGGCGCTGTCGTAATAATGTTATTAATTACTCTATTGAAAGGATAAGCAATGGGGTGTGTATAACAACACCATCAAGCAGGATGCAGGATGGACGTTAATTAAAAATCTGAAGATTATCAAATATGACAGAATCTTTTGCTCAACTCTTTGAAGACTCCCTGAAAGAAATAGAAACCCGTCCAGGTTCCATTGTTCGAGGTATCGTCGTTTCCATAGCGAAAGATGTTATTTTGGTTGATGCTGGCCTAAAATCCGAATCCTCAATTCCTGCTGAGCAGTTCCGTAACGCTCAGGGAGAGCTGGAAATTGAAGTTGGGGATCAGGTTGACGTTGCACTGGATGCAATAGAAGACGGTTTCGGTGAAACGCTCCTATCTCGCGAAAAAGCCAAGCGCCACGAAACCTGGCTGATGTTGGAAAACGCTTATGAAGAAGCCGTCACTGTGATCGGCGTGATCAACGGTAAAGTCAAAGGTGGTTTTACCGTTGATCTGAACGGTATACGTGCGTTCCTGCCTGGTTCTTTAGTTGATGTGCGTCCGGTACGTGATACACTTTATCTAGAAGGCAAAGAACTTGAGTTCAAAGTTATTAAACTGGATCAAAAACGTAATAATGTTGTGGTTTCTCGTCGTGCCGTGATTGAATTTGAAAACAGTGCTGAACGTCATCAACTGTTAGAAAGCTTACAGGAAGGAATGGAAGTTAAGGGTATTGTTAAAAATTTGACTGACTATGGTGCTTTCGTTGATTTGGGTGGTGTTGATGGCTTGCTGCACATCACTGATATGGCTTGGAAGCGTGTGAAGCATCCGAGTGAAATCGTAAATGTTAGTGATGAAATCATTATCAAGGTATTAAAATTTGATCGTGAGCGGACGCGTGTTTCATTGGGATTGAAACAGCTAGGAGAAGATCCGTGGGTCGCTATCGCGAAACGTTATCCTGAAAGCACTTGCCTGGTTGGTCGTGTAACTAATCTGACCGACTATGGCTGTTTCGTTGAAATTGAAGAAGGCGTTGAAGGTTTGGTTCATGTTTCTGAAATGGACTGGACCAATAAAAATATCCATCCATCGAAAGTGGTTAATGTGGGCGATGTTGTTGAAGTCATGGTGTTGGACATAGATGAAGAACGTCGTCGTATCTCCCTGGGTTTGAAGCAGTGTAAAGCTAATCCATGGCAGCAATTCGCAGAAATATATAACAAGGGCAATCGCGTTAAAGGTAAAATCAAATCGATCACCGACTTCGGTATCTTTATCGGTTTGGAAGGCGGTATTGATGGTTTGGTTCACCTATCTGACATCTCTTGGAGTGTGTCCGGCGAAGAAGCTGTGCGTGAATACAAAAAAGGCGATGAAATCACGGCTGTGGTTTTGCAGGTTGATGCAGAGCGTGAACGTATTTCTCTTGGTGTGAAACAACTGGAAGAAGATCCGTTTAATACCTACCTATCTTTGAATAAAAGAGGTAGTATTGTTACTGGTAAAGTCATAGCAGTTGATGCGAAAGGTGTTGTAGTTGAATTAGCAGGAGGCGTTGAAGGTTATTTGCGCTCCTCTGAAGCTTTGCGTGACCGAACTGAAGATGCTATACTAATGTTAAATGTGGGTGATGATGTTAGAGCTAAATTCACCGCTGTTGATCGTAAAAACCGTGTTGTCAGCTTATCTGTGCGTACGAAAGAGGAAGTGAATGAAAAAGAAGCGACCAGCATCATGAATAACAAGATGGAAGAAGAAAATTTTTCTAATGTGATGACTGAAGCCTTTAAAGCAGCAACTAAAGGTGAGTAATTACGGGGCAACTAAACTATAAGCTTCAATCCCTAGTAGTCGTTAAGTTATCATATCTATTTTTTAGGATAAGGCATAAACTTTAGAGGATTTATGACCAAGTCTGAGCTTATTGCAAGACTATCTGACCAGCATGTTCGGATCCAAGCAAAAGTGGTTAAGGATGCAGTAAAAGAAATTCTCGAGCATATGGCGACAACTCTTGCCAGAGGCGCGCGTATCGAAATCCGTGGTTTTGGCAGTTTTTCTCTTCATTATCGTGCCCCGCGTATCGGACGCAATCCAAAAACCGGTGATAAGGTAAAACTGGAAGGTAAATATGTTCCCCATTTTAAACCTGGTAAAAAATTGCGAGACCGCGCTAATGTTTATGATTAATGCTACTTGAGATAGCGTGATTATAAATTTGATAAAGGCCCCATTAGGGGCTTTTTTTATGGAGTTAATATTGTATGAAATTTGAGATAGAAATTCGTAGAGGAGTGCGGAAGATAAGTTGACTTGCAAGGGTGAGATTGTCAGTTTGCGAGGGCTCTATTTTAGTATAGATCCGCTTTTGCGTCATTCCATGGTCTTGCCGTGTTTCCAAGTGATCGTCGATCGTGTTTTTTGTTCTGTGTTATCGCTGAGTATTTATTGCGGTGTTTTGTATTTGAGTTATGCGATAGTGAAAGATAATGTCGAACTTCTTAGTTCTTTCGTCATCTTCTTCTGTCTATACTGTCTTCAGATTTTGACTGTTTTGCACCATGGAACAGCATATACAAATCAGGTTCAGTGGGTGGTGCTTGGCGCTGGGAGTTGTGCGGCGCTTGTTGTTGGGGGATAGCATTGTCGTTTGTTACGTTACAGGTAGTGTACATGTAAATGTATTTAGGTAGGCTTCTATGATTAGCTCTGGTAATGGTCCTGAATCATCACTCTGCAAGGAAAAGCGTTGTAAGTATATTTGTCGGTATGGTAAGTGTTAGCCTGCGTCAAAGAATGATTAATAGCTATTGCTTGATATTTTTGATGGTGCTCTGAATAGGATACTCAAGGAATAAGTGAATCTATATGGTTGATTTTCTGCACTAGTATTATTCGTCTGATGGCGATTATTGATACATCATATCGAACTGGCAGCGATAGTAGGTTGCTATGATTCGGTTGCTATGTTTATGTGTTTGGAGTATGCAGTTTTTTAGAATCCACGGCTCTTTTCGTCCTGCTATTGATAAATTGTGTGTACGCTGCCAGTTTATAACTATTTTATTCGTGAGCAACGTTTTTGCTTAGTGCAGTATCTCTGTAGTCTATTTCTGCTCATGCATATGTGGCGTGTGGTGACTAGACACCTCATTTTAATTGTATCATCACTAATGTAGAATTTTTATGAGCTGATGTACACCGTTAGTCAGCGTGTGGTTACTCTTGTTCATGTTTATGCCGCTAAACGGCGATGTAGTTGAGGCTAGTCGTCATTGATAGAGATGATGGTACATCAGCATTTTAAAGCTTTCTACCATGCTTTGAAAGAAAGTGTGGCTTTTGGGTAATGTTAGCAAAAGGCGATAAATATATTTGTATTCACTAGTGCATAAGATAATGCATACTCGACCAATTTTTATATATTTGCATAATACCGCGGCGCTGGTCAACTCATCGTATGTTTGCAAGGATAAATTCGAGGTTTTGGCCTATTAATGGATAAATTTTTCAGATGGAATTACTAGCAGTTTGGCGTCGCAATGCTTAATAGGTAGAATAATTGGCTGGTAAATCCTGGCATTGGTAAATAAATGCTAAATGATAAAGATCTTTCCACTTGGCACACCTTCCGGCGCCTTTGGCCAATGATTTCTCCTTTTAAGATCGGTTTGATTGTCGCAGCGCTTGCCCTGATCCTTAACGCTGCTAGTGATATCTTTATGTTGTCGATGTTAAAACCATTGCTTGATGACGGATTTGGCAAAGCTAACAGTGATATTTTGATTTGGATGCCGCTTTTTGTGATTGGCCTGATGGTATTGCGTGGTATCAGCGGCTTTGCTTCCAGTTATTGCGTTTCCTGGGTTTCCGGTAAAGTAGTAATGGAAATGCGCCGCCGGCTGTTCAATCATATGATGGATATGCCGGTGTCATTTTTTGACCAGCAGTCTACCGGGACGCTGCTTTCCCGGATCACCTATGATTCTGAACAAGTCGCCTCTTCATCTTCTGGTGCATTGATTACTATTATTCGTGAGGGCTCTTCGATTATGGGTCTATTTGCAATGATGTTTTATTACAGTTGGCAGTTGTCATTAATTTTGCTGATCATTGCTCCGATCGTTTCATGTGTCATCCGGTTTGTGTCGAAGCGGTTCCGAAAAATCAGTAAGAAAATGCAAAATACCATGGGGCAAGTGACTACCAGTGCTGAGCAGATGCTCAAGGGGCATAAAGAGGTATTGATCTTTGGCGGCCAGACCGTAGAAAATGAATGTTTTAATCATGTCAGCAACTGTATGCGTCAACAGGGTATGAAGATGGTGGCTGCTTCGTCTGTTTCCGATCCGTTGATTCAGTTTATAGCTTCGCTGGCCATGGCTTTCGTGCTATATGCAGCTAGTTTTCCGATAGTAATGGAAAAGCTTACTGCAGGCACCATCACAGTTGTATTTTCGTCGATGATAGCCTTAATGCGTCCGCTAAAATCTTTGACCAATGTAAATGCCCAGTTCCAGCGTGGCATGGCTGCTTGCCAAACACTGTTTTCTATTTTGGATATGGAAACCGAAAAGGATGAAGGATCTTTGGAAATTAAGCGGGCTAAAGGGGATATAGTTTTTAATCATGTAACTTTTTTCTATCCTGGTAAAGCTATTCCGTCGCTGCATGATATTAGTCTGACTATCAAGGCTGGAAATACCGTAGCGTTAGTGGGTCGTTCCGGTTCTGGAAAATCTACGATCGCTAATCTGCTAACTCGTTTTTACGATATTCAGCAAGGAGAGATTTTGCTCGACGGCAGTGATTTGCGAAATTATAAACTTGCCTCGTTACGCAATCAGGTGGCGCTGGTATCGCAGAATGTCCATCTATTTAATGATACTATCGCCAACAATATTGCTTATGCCCGCAAGGATATTTATTCGCGCAAGGCAATAGATAGCGCTGCGCGCATGGCTTATGCTATGGATTTTATTGATAAAATGGAATACGGTTTGGATACGGTTATCGGCGATAATGGTGTGCTGCTATCTGGCGGGCAGCGACAGCGTATCGCCATTGCGCGGGCTTTGTTGCGCGATTGTCCGATCTTGATTCTCGATGAGGCAACCTCAGCGCTGGATACTGAATCAGAACAGGCGATTCAGAAAGCTCTCGATGAACTGCAGAAAAACCGTACTTCTTTGGTGATCGCTCACCGTCTTTCTACCATTGAGAAAGCAGATGAGATCCTGGTGGTGGAAGATGGCCGCATCGTCGAGCGTGGTGCCCATAAGGTTCTGATTTCCCGTCAAGGGGTTTACGCCCAACTGCATCGATTACAATTTGGTCGTCAATGATTGCTCGCATCTGGTTTGGATCTTCGTCTTATTATATGCTGCTGCTACCGTTTTCCTGGCTGTATGGATTTATCACTGGTCTTATTCGGTTTAGTTATCGTTGTGGCTGGTGTAAAGTGCATCGTTTCCCGTTACCAGTAGTGATAGTAGGTAATTTGACCGCAGGAGGAAATGGCAAAACGCCATTGGTGTTATGGCTGGTTGAGCAGTTACAGCAACGTGGTTGGCGGGTAGGGGTGGTTTCTAGAGGCTACGGTGGTCGATCGCGTCGCTATCCGCTTTTACTTGATGCTAATACTCATAGTGATGAGTGTGGCGACGAGTCTTTGCTAATCTGGCAGCGTACCGGCGTGCCAGTGGTGGTGGCGCCCCGCCGCATCGATGCTGTGGCGGCGTTATTACAGGCGCAACCTTTAGATGTTGTAGTAAGTGATGATGGGTTGCAGCATTACGCATTGGCGCGTGATATCGAATTGGTAGTGATCGACGGCGAGCGTCGTTTCGGCAATGGTTGGTTATTGCCAGCAGGACCCATGCGTGAAAGGGCCGGCAGGCTTGATACGGTGCAGGGGATTATTGTTAACGGTGGAGATGCCTTACCTGGTGAGTTTCAGATGCAGTTGCGGCCTGGGGAGGCGATCAATCTATTGAGCGGTGAGCGTTGTGCGTTGAACCATCTGCGAGGGATGATAGTGGCGATGGCAGGAATTAGTCATCCTCCACGTTTTTTTGCTACTTTGTGTGCGGGCGGCATTGCACCAGTGAAGGAAGTGGTATTCACGGATCATCATGCCTACTGTGAGCGAACTCTTGCTTCTCTTACCCCAGGCAATGAAATATTATTAATGACTGAGAAGGATGCAGTTAAATGCCGTTCCTTCGCTCATGCTAATTGGTGGTATTTACCGGTAGATGCTGTGTTGTCTAAAGCAGCTGCAAAGGAATTGTTGGTACTGATTGAACAGAGAGTGTATCGTTATCGTGAAGCGATGAAAGGATGTGCCTTCTAATGTTTATTAGCTATTTTAAAGGAGTTAGAGAATACTGGGTGCCGATCGATGGTTAATATCGTCTGGTCTTGCTTATGCATAAGTTAATTTAGCCTGAATAAGAGTTTGGTGTGATCGCTTAGTAGTTAAAATTAACTAATATAGATATAATTTTATTTAATATTTTATTATATAAATATATTTAATATATACATATATAATATTTTGCTAGTAGCTACACAATATCAATAACATTTACGCGAAAAATAAGATTTATGGGTAAAAATACTAGTAGTTGCCTAAGGGTTGTTAACGATAATGCCAGTTGGCGTAGCCTTATATCTTTTTTTTTCTTATTGAACTTTTGTAATGGCTCCTAGGCCAGGAGGAATCATGAATTATCATTTATTGGAAATAGTTGCTTGCCCTGTTTGTAACGGAAAAATGTTTTTCAATAAAAAACGTCAGGAATTGATTTGTAAATTAGACGCACTTGCCTTTCCAATTTGTGACGAAATTCCTGTGCTTTTGGAAAGCAAAGCGCGTGCTATCACTTTGGATGAGATAAATTGATAAGTTTTGTTGCCATTATTCCGGCTCGGTTTTCCTCTAGCCGTTTGCCGGGAAAGCCGTTAGCGGATATCAACGGTAAACCCATGGTGTTGCGTGTGGTAGAAAGAGCTTTGGCTTCTGGTGCTGAACGGGTGATCGTTGCCGCCGATCATCCTGGCGTGGTAAAAGCAATTGAGCAAGAGGGTGGCGAAGTTTGTTTGACTGGTATGGATCATCAGTCCGGTACCGAGCGGTTGGAAGAGGTCATTTCCCATTATGAGTTTAGGGATGAACAAATCATTGTTAATGTGCAATGTGATGAACCTTTGATTCCGCCGCAAATTATCCGTCAAGTGGCGGATAATTTATCTACTGTCGACGCTGTCATGGCTACGCTTGCAGTACCTATCACCTCGGCAGCAGAAGCTTTTAATACTAATGTAGTGAAGGTGGTTATTGATTCGCGTGGCTATGCGCTTTACTTCTCCCGTGCTACGATACCCTGGGATCACAAAATTTCTGCCCACCAGCGTGACCAGATCGGTAATGGTCTATTGCGTCATATCGGAATTTACGCCTATCGTGCCGGCTTTATCCGCCGTTATGTTAGCTGGTCTGCCAGTCCACTGGAGAAAATTGAAATGCTCGAACAATTGCGGGTGCTCTGGTATAGTAAGAAAATTTACGTGGCGATGGCGAGCGTGGTGCCTAGCATCGGTGTGGATACGCCTGAAGAGCTAGCTCAGGTGCGTCTGCTGTTGCAGCAACAGGAATAAGCGCCGAACGACTTGTATAGCTAGGTGAAGCGGACTTCTATATATTTTATATCTTTGTTTGATCTAACCGGAACGCGATGTCTTTTATTATTTTTTTTCATCTTTATTAAGATGTTAGAGTGCGCCTAGTTTTTCCCTTTAAAGTCGTTATTAAAGGTCGTTAATAATCACACTCGTTTAGCGAGATTCATACATAATAAAGTTATTTTATTTAATTATATATCCCATAGCATATGGTCCGCTATCTGAGCAATTCTAATTAGTAATATCATGTATCGGTTAAATTTAGTTTTAGCGTTTTTCAGTATTTAGATTATTCAGCTTAAGTATTTGCAGTGGGTATGGGAGTATACAATAAATGGGTGTATAGAGAGTTATTTGGAGCCCTATCTAAGGATGGTAGTATAGAGTCTTTTATTAGTAATTTATCTATATCGATACCTGTTTCAGCGCACTTGGTAATATTTGAGTAATTTTGTAACGGTGGTAGCCGTTACGCTATATAATAGCTAATAAATAGCTTGACAGGATATACTATGAATTATCACGTTACACCAGTAACGGTTTTTAGTCAGAACTGTTCATTGATTTGGTGTGAGCATACAGGTGAAGCTGCGCTGGTAGATCCGGGTGGTGAAGCTCATCGTCTGCGCCAGGTTGTAGATAAATTTGGTGTGACTGTTAAACAGATCCTATTGACTCATGGCCATATAGATCATGTTGGGGTAGCAGCTGAATTGGGACAGCATTACGGTATGCCTATTATCGGCCCACATTGGGCTGATAAGCCGCTGTTGGATAATTTGCTTGGCCAGTGTCAGGTGTTTGATGTCGGACTCATCTCAGCTGTGCTGCCCGATAGATGGTTGGTGGATGGCGACATAGTAAAGGTAGGTAACGAAACTTTTAGCGTGCTGCATTGTCCTGGCCATTCACCAGGCCATATAGTGTTTTGGAATAAAGCGCGTAAATTTATCTTAATGGGTGATGTGTTGTTTAAGGGAAGTGTTGGCCGTACTGATTTGCCGGGTGGCAATATGCAAATACTGATGCGTTCGATCCAGAACCAGTTAATGCCTTTAGCGGATAATATTGCTTTCTTGCCTGGACATGGCCCGATGTCCACTCTTGGTCACGAGCGTCATACTAATCCTTTTTTGCAGTATTAGATGCCTCTTTTAAGAAAAATGATAAAAGTCTGATTCTGTTGTCAATGTCAATCTAAGAGTGGTTTATTTTTAACTTGATAATATAGAGAACGTATATTGTGATGAAGCGGACGATCCAATATGTAAGTATCATATTTTGTTAGCTATAAAATATCTCTGATTATTAAGTAATGGGAGAACTAGAGCTTATATATTGATTTTAAATTTTATATCTATTATTGTTATAAGGGTGGATTAAGTGGGAATTTTTATTCAAGATCTTTCAGTGTAAAAGTAATACAAGATTTTTATTTTGATATCCAATCAAAACGTACGTAATTTGATTTTGATGATGCGCAGTTGTAGATTTTACTATACTTTAATTGGTAAAAAATTTGCCATGTATCCTAGATATATCAAGTTTCAACATTGCTAGTGACACTGACAAAGAATATATATTATTACTGTTCTTGACCATATTTTAAGTTAAATACATGGTTATATTGGGGATGATCATCAATGCGGTTTTTAGGCGTAAAACTCCTAGAGCTCTAAAATTTTAGCATTATAACACTGCAATAATGGCCTCGCATAGGTAGTTCATGTTATCGGAAGTCATTCCTGCTACGTTGATACGGCCGGAATTAACCACGTAAATTCCTGATTGATCACGTAATTTTAGCACCTGATCTTTACTGAGACCGATGAAAGAAAACATACCGTTTTGCTTATTAATAAAGCTAAAATATTGCTGTGCCCCCTTGTCCTTCAGGGTTTTAACGAATAGTTTGCGCATACGTTGGATGCGTTCACGCATGCCGCTCAATTCCTTTTTCCACATGTCACGTAGCACGTCGTCGCTAAGGATGGTGGCGACAATGGCTGCGCCGTGCGCCGGCGGGTTGGAGTAATTGGCGCGAATAGTACATTTTAGCTGGTTGAATGCGCGATCGGCAGTAGCGCTATCTGCGGCCACTAAGGTGCAGGCGCCAACACGCTCATTATACAGGCTAAAATTTTTTGAATAGGAGCTGCAGACAATTAGTTCTTGATGAGCCTGACAAAAAATGCGCAGTCCTTCGGCATCTTCCTCCAGCCCGTGGGCAAAACCTTGATATGCGAAATCGAATAGTGGCAGCCAGTTGTTTTGTGCTGAAAGATTTGCTAATTCCTTCCACTGATAGGAGTTTGGATCCATGCCTGTTGGGTTGTGGCAACAACCGTGGAATAACACTACGTCACCTGCCCTGGCTTGACGTAGACTTGCGAGCAGATTGTTGAAATCGATGGCGTGCGTAGTGGCATCATAGTAGGCATAGTCACAGACTTCCAGTCCTACGGCGTTAAATACGTTTTTATGATTTGGCCAACTGGGATTACTGACCCATACACGCTTTACGGTGGTGTTTTTCGCCAGAAAATCAGCTGCTACCCGCAGGGCGCCTGTGCCGCCTGGTGTTTGCGCGCTTCGCACTCGCTGTCTATTGATAATGGCGTTTTCGACGCCAAATAGTAGACGCTGAATACAGGCAGCGAAGGTGGCTATGCCGTCAATGCTAAGATAATTTTTGCTGGTTTCATTTTTTAATAGCAAAAATTCAGCTTTTTTTACGCTAGTCAATACGGGGCTTTTACCGGTTTCATCTTTATAGACGCCGATCCCAAGGTTAATTTTATTTGGGTGGTCATCAGTGCGAAAGACATCTAGTAGGTCGAGGATCGGATCAGGTTGCGCTTCTGGGATATGTTCAAACATGGAGAGGGGTCCAAAACGTAATAATGTGCGAATAAAGTGCTACTAGATTACCGTTTTAAGACGGCTTTGCCAATCGTTTGTATAAAATTTTGCATTGCGGAAAAAAAGAGATAGTGTCTTCTTTTTTAATTTTTTAATGACTGTATCTGTAATGTATAGATTACGTCTAGTGAAAACTGACGTCGCGGTTACAATATGTAATATAGTATAGTAGTTTGCTATTTTCGTATGAACTCTGTACGATATCTATGGTTTATGGTAGATTTAGGAAATAGAAATTATCTTATCCATTTTGCCATTGTTGCGGTGAATATTGGAATAATCTTTCTTATTTTTAATACTGTTAATAATTATCATTTATTGTACTACTTTAAAATTCTAGTTATTGATCAGATAGAAGATGTTGGTATTGCGGTAGTTGGCCCATGTGGATTAATGTAGCTAGCAGGAAGTTGTTATTTTAATCAAAACCACCGCTGAATTTGTATAGTAATATTTTAAACATTTGCTGGTAAGATGTTATTTATATCCTAAATGAAGTATAATTTATCGCCACACTTTAGGTATGCAAGTGTTATACTGCCTTTGTTAAATAAATCAAACTTATTTCTAATAATGAAGTATAATATTCCAAGTTTTTTAGGAAAGTTCTTCATGGTAATGCTAATCACCAGTATTGTGACTGAATACCTCAACCTTTCAGCTTGGTATAAAATAAAATAGCTCAAAACGTGCGCCAGTATTACGTTATTTAGAGATGGATATCACATTGTATTATAATATTAGAATGAATATTTCTTTATTATATCGTTATCAGAAATCTATATTACAATATGTGATAATATCACGTACATTGCTATTTTAGCACTTAGGTAGGAATGCATGCAATGTTAATGATCCGAGTTTTAAAGATTCTTTTATCTAACTTATTCTATTTAGTGATTTGACATAGTATTTGTTGTTACAAAATATTTTTGTAAAAGTAATGATTTATGTTTTATTTTTTTATCAAAGATAATTTGATTAATTTAATAAATTTATACGCATATATTTGTCAAAGTAAAATTTTGTTAAATGATGATTGGGAGTAAAATATTTTGAGAAGATATGCTCAATTTTTACCTGTTGTTTGATATAACACTGATCTTGTTACTGAGTGATAATAAATCGGTAAAATTATTATCACGCCGGTGCTCTATTTCGTCTGCGAGCGATAATAGTGTATGCTATAGGTCAGGTAATAGATATTACATTATTAACTCTATTACACTATAATTTATTATTGTATTTTGATATTAAATTAATTTTGCTAGATCTTTTAATGTTTTACATAATTATATGAATAATTGATATTCATCATCATTATTGTATGGATCTGATTGATACGTGTATTATTGCATGATAGTGATTATTTTATTTCAGTTAGGAACAGCTATACAGGTCATGAATGTTATGACTGTTCAATTGAGTAAGATAGTATTGCAGTGATTCTTTTATCGAGTCACGCGAAGTTTTTTGCGTTATTTGATTCTGAGAGTTACCGTTATAACGGTTAGTCCGTTAGAATTTATAAGTTGTTCTAATATTAGTTGGTTTGCATTTTTTCTATGTAATATTTTATTTTTAAGATTTGTCTCAAAGCTTTTAGTTATTCGTTAGCATTAAATGAGGCATCTAAATTGGTTGTCATGGGTATTCTCCGGTAAATACTATGGAAGTGTTTACGAGTGATAAGGAAACCTTTATTCTGGACTATAATATCTTGTTATATGCTTAATTTAAATTATTTATTTTATTTGATGATATATATCTATATAATTTTTTAGCGATACTTTGGATTACGTCATCATTAAATAGACAGGTGCAACAGAGACACAGGCTATTATACATCATTCTAATGATCTAGCGTCTTGCATGTACGAATTTTATTGTTATTATTATCTTGATGTATTGACTACCTTTTAGCATTTGCAGGAATACTAAAATTCGCTAATTTACGGTTTATTTTTTGCTGCTTATTTGGTATTGATATCGATCAGTTTCGCATCGTTTTTCACATCTGCAATTTGTAAGAAACGGCCATCAATGAACTATACCGTATTGTTCAAGGATACTTGGGCCATTATGAAACTAAATGGGGTTTGTGGGCTGGTATCCTTATCCAATTCAATCTATTATTGCTTTGCAGTGTCTTTAAAGTTTTTAGTTTAGCTGTACGAAGTGCGTTAATTATGCGACAAAGGCCGGTAATTTACTGGCCTTTGTCGCTAAGAATACGTGACAGGGAATATGCTAGGCGGCGAATTAGCTCTCTTGTAAGCCAAATTTTTTTTCCAGATAATGAATGTTGGTGCCACCTTGCTGAAAGTTCTCGTCATTCATGATTTTCAGCTGTAGATCGATATTGGTTTTAATGCCGTCAATAATAAGCTCCGTTAGTGCATTTTTCATGCGGGCGATTGCCACATCGCGGGTCTCACCAAAACAGATAAGTTTGCCTATCATCGAGTCATAATAGGGCGGCACCGAGTAACCAGTATAAATATGTGACTCCCAGCGAACGCCAAAACCGCCTGGGGCATGGAAGTGGGTGATTTTACCGGGACTGGGTAGGAAGCTTGTGGGATCCTCTGCGTTGATACGGCACTCTACTGCATGACCGTGGATTTTTACTTGATTCTGCTTGATGGACAGTGGACGGCCGGTCGAGCTACGTAGCTGTTCTTTGATAAGATCTACGCCGGTGATCATTTCGGTAACCGGATGCTCCACTTGGATGCGGGTATTCATTTCAATAAAAAATAATTTATTATTTTCATATAGAAATTCGAAGGTCCCAGCACCACAATAGCCGATTTCAATGCAGGCTTTGGTGCAGAGTTCGCCAATATAGCGGCGCAATGCATTGGTAAGGTTAGGCGCCGGTGCTTCTTCCACCATTTTTTGGTGGCGACGTTGCATGGAGCAATCGCGTTCTGCCAGATAAATAGCGTTGCCCTGGCCGTCAGCTAAAACCTGGATCTCGATATGGCGAGGATTTTCCAAATATTTTTCCATGTAAATCATGTCGTTGTTAAACGCAGCTTTTGCTTCCGCACGGGTCATACAGATGGAAGCTTCTAGATCTTTGTTGCTACGGACAATATGCATTCCACGGCCGCCGCCGCCGCTGGAGGCTTTGATAATCACCGGATAGCCGATTCGTTTAGCGATATTATGATTTTTTTCCATATTTTCGCCAATAGGTCCATCGGAGCCTGGGACGCAGGGTACACCTGCTTTTTTCATCACGGTGATGGCAGAGATTTTATCACCGATCAGACGGATGGTTTCTGCACGGGGACCAATAAATATGAATCCAGAATGTTCGACTTGTTCAGCAAAATCGGCATTTTCGGACAAGAAACCATAACCGGGGTGTATAGCGACTGATCCGGTAATTTCTGCCGCTGATATTATGGCCGGAATGTTAAGATAACTTTTCACTGAGGGTGGTGGACCAATGCAAATAGTTTCATCCGCCATCAATACATGTTTCAGATCACGATCAGCAGTGGAGTGTACCGCTACTGTTTTAATACCCAGTTCTTTGCATGCGCGCAGAATACGTAACGCAATTTCACCGCGGTTTGCGATGACGATTTTATCTAACATTTAGCGCCTCATTACTCGATGACAACCAGAGGCTCGTCGAATTCAACCGGTTGACCGTTATCCACTAAAATAGCTTTCACCACGCCGGCTTTATCCGACTCAATCTGGTTCATCATTTTCATAGCTTCAACGATGCATACAGTATCGCCCACGTTAACTTTTTGTCCGATTTCCACAAAAGATTTTGCATTAGGACTTGGTGTACGGTAAAAGATGCCCACCATCGGTGAACGTACAAAGTGACCGTTTATAGCAGCATGCTCAGAGGTATTTTCAGTTGTAACAGTTGCTGCTGTAGGCATATAAGGTTGTTGCATTATTGGGTAGGATGGTTGATCCGTAGCACGGCTACTGATACGAACCGATTCTTCACCTTCGGAGATTTCTATTTCAGAAATGCCAGATTTTTCAACCAGTTCAATCAATTTTTTGATTTTACGAATATCCATGAATGGGGTTCCATACTTTAATTAATTGATGTTGACAGGCGTTTGACCGCTGTCTGTAAAGCAAAGTGATACCCATCGGCGCCGAGGCCGCAGATCATGCCAACCGCAATGTCGGATAGATAGGAGTGATGGCGAAATGGTTCTCGTGCATGCACATTGGAAAGATGTATCTCGATAAAAGGGATGTTTACTGCTAACAGCGCATCGCGCAGTGCCACGCTGGTATGGGCAAACGCCGCAGGATTAATCACGATAAAATCTGTATTACCTCGCGCTTTATGAATACGGTCAATCAGCGTGTGTTCCGCATTGGACTGAAGGTGGCTGAGCTCTGCTCCCAGATTGTCGGCTAGATTGTGTAAATCAGTGATGATGTCGACAAGCCTGGTGTGACCATACTTGTCCGGCTCACGGTTGCCGAGTAAATTTAAGTTCGGTCCATTAAGAAGCAAAATGTGTAATTTATCAGCCATTATATGGCGAATCCCTTTTCAATTTTACATTATCCCGTAAAATAACCAATGGTAAATGATTTGTCACCTTTTTGATGGTATTTCATTCATAACTTGCCAACAAAATTAGGTGATTAATAGTATGGTGGATTTTTTAGCAAAATCTCGGAGGTATTTGGGATATCTTTTAAGGCAATTTATTGCGGATTGGCTCAAGATAACGCAACTTGTAGTAATAACAAAAGAGAAAAATTATCTGGTAGGACCATAGGTAAATTTTGTATAATGTCGTGCAGATAGCATCGAGTGGTCATTCATAAATCATCTGAATTTTATAAATAGTGTATCGTAAAATAGCCACGATATAAATTAGATTATGTAAAATTTGCCAGTAATTTTTCAATTTTACTGTCCCATCAGGTTGATGTGGCGGTCAGTAATCTAATTGATAATTCCGAGCATTAGATGAAATCTTTACTAGTTTTTGCCTAATAGTCTTAAATGTATTTACATTTACTGCCAATGAGTATATGGTTAGTATACAGAGTAGTTATAGTGCTAGATTATCCCCAGCCTCCAGTAGGTCTCTATTAAATATATTAAATTTTGAGATAAATACTAATTTCTAGTAAAGTGAATCTTTCTATAACTAATTATGGTAAATAAATTACTTTCTTGAATTAAGGTTTAGCAGTTTCTGGATCTTTTTCTTATTATTTGATAGGCGCCTGCTTCATCTATTATTAGCAGTAGTGCTATTGTTGTTTATTACAATAATTCAAATTACACCTTCTGTATTAGTTATATTAATTAGTTATATGTTAAAGCAGATAGCATGTATCTTTGATGGCGCTTTCGTTAGCTCAGGTGATATTTATTGAGTTTAGTAGAGTGAATAGTAATATTAAGAATCTTGCTGCATGTTAAGTTCTTTCATGATATAAAATTTATATTTATTTATTAATGCAGGTAGAATCTTGCGAGGTATAAAGATATTTATTAATTGAAAATAGCTTCTATAAATTTTTTTAATGATTGTAGTATCAGGAGAAATATTCATGTAGATATTAATATGTGTGACGGAGTTAAGCTTTATTTAATAAATTAATTTTAATAATTAAAGATATTAAAATTTCTCTATAGCAAGCGATAATTTACAATTACTAATTAGGTAAGTTACATCAAGAGTGCATCACTGATATTCTGATCAGATACCTATCTCTGCTAGTTATGAAAGAATAAGACGCTCAAAAAAAGATTCTACAGTTCGCTATTTTGAGATGGTTATCAAAACCGTATTGATGATTATCTTTCACTTAACCTGCGATGATTACAGATTTTAGAACGTCCTTTCAGGAAAGCTTCTTGGTTGCGCAAGCGGCATATAGTAGTAGATACCATCGATAGACTATGGTCGCGTAGTGATATATATGGGTGCAGAAGTATTATCTGGATTTTTGCAGCAAACCACAAAAAAATTACAATATCTCTAGCACTATCGCTGGTTAGTTCCTTTGGAAATGGTCCTGCGATTTGGTCGGAGTATGCTGCTAGTGATCAGGCGTTATTTAATCAATACTAAATAAAATAATAATCATATGCTTATTTTTAAGCAATTTTATTATGTTATAACAGGCAGCAGTGTCTTAGTTATTTAACGGTACATGTTACTGATCCGCGTTTGACGATGGAATTATTATTGTTCGCCAGATTGGTAATTTTAATCTAATCTTTTGTGATTGAAGTATTTTCTTGGAAATTTAGTGATCTACCTTTTCTTACTAAAAACTTGATTATTTAATAACCTGCTTGACGGGCAAAAACCGTTGTAAGTAGGTTTCTTTAATGATAGTGCCCTTTAACGGTTAGTGCCGGCCTTAAATTTTTGCCACGTGTAGATTCATCTATAATCATGCAGGATTTCATCTTTACGACAGTAGTTTTGGACACAGTGGCCGTAAAGATATAGGTTGTAATTGGTCAATTTGATATTATATTTTTTTGCAATATCACGCTGGTATGCTTCGATGAATTCATCGTGAAATTCAATGACCTTACCGCAGTTTAGGCAAATGAGATGATCGTGGTGATGTTGCTGGGTTAATTCAAACACTGATTTACCGCCTTCAAAATTATGACGGGTTACGATGTCGGTAACCTCGAACTGGTTTAGCACCCTGTATATGGTGGCTAGCCCGATTTCCTCACCCATATCTATTAATTTCTTATACAGATCTTCCGCACTAACGTGATGGAATTCGGTATCCTGCAATATTTTTAAGATCTTAAGCCTGGGTAGTGTCACTTTCAGTCCTGCTTTCTTTAATGCGATATTATTTTTAGTCATGCGAGTTGATCCTGTGACTTTATAATCAAGTTATAATATGTCATAGCCTACAACAATCTTAAGTGAGGTGTGGGCTATGCTACATCTTTAGTTTTAACAACTATATAAAGTATAGTGTCATTTTATTGTTATATCATTTTGTTAGTTTTATTGAGTAAATTTATTTGCCGTTGAGCCTTTTCTTTAATGACAGGTTGTTCAAACCACCTTTTAGTGAGAGTGTACCTAGTTAAATTATTGTTTTATTCAAAGAGTGTATCATGGCCGTTTTTTTCTACTTAGAAGGTGTAATCTGATAATGTAAGCAAATATATGAATAATTGTTTTATTTATGATATTGATATCTCTATCAAAGCGCGTTTAAAGTACTCTAAATTTTATTTATAATGTTCATTATTTCTTATTAAATATTAATTAGCGCTTGTCTGATGTTATTAGTATCACTTACATAGTAGGTATTATGACTAATGTACGTATTATGATTTTGTTGGATATTACATTTGTCATGACATTAATATAGTGGTGCTATTTATCTCAGAATAGCATATTGTATACTAATCATCTGTTGGCTGAAATATTCAACTATAATCTTTAGTGAACTGAGTTTGATGATTTTCGTTGCCAGTGTATTCGATCGTCCTGTCGCGTGCTTTGTGATTTATATAGGATGATATAAAGTTTAAAGTTATGTGAAGTGAATATAGAATAAATTTAAGATATATATTTCCTAGTGGTGGCGATTAGTTTACTGGATATGAATGGGCATGTCGATAGGTCGCGTGTGCATTGCTTTGAAGTTAGGTTATCTTCATGGGACTGAAGCGTTTAGTAGGTATTTCTGCAGCAAAAGCTGTATTAAATCATAGTTTAGCTTGACTATTTGTATCTTCCGTTATGCAGAAAGCAGGTGTTGGCATGAGCAATGATAAAGAGGCGGACTGATTTAGCTGCTTTTGCGTTGATGGAAAAAGTAGGTGCTAATATGAAACATGTATTGACTGTATCTACGTCATTTTACCTGTAGGTAAAATCATCAGAGGTTTGTTTATGTTAATAATAACCTTGCGATTTATTAAATAAATTTATTTGTTTATGAGACTTTTTTGATGATAAAGTTGTTTAAGTAATTCGTTTGGTGATAGGTATATACTTAGTTGATGTATTATATTTAATACGCTTGCCATGGCATAAGATTCTCGTTATTGGACATTATAATTTAATTAATGTTAGGTCTGCTGAATATCCGTTTTATTTATGATATTATTATCTCTTGTTATAAGATCATCGATGGTATTCGATCTTTTTAGTAGTTTTTATTTCCTATTATAATATTGATTAATTATCGTCTGATTTTTATTAGAGTGTTTAATTTTAGCCAATAGCCCATGTTTATTACTATGCATGTAACATAAATCCTGGTTGGTATTCACTTCATTAATTTTTTTGCATATTTAGATGCAAGAAGGCGATGTGATGCTTCTGCATCCGTTATATTACTTTTGATAGGTCAAATCGGATGATTTCGTATTATGGTATCTTAGCCATATGGTTTTTGCGTCAGAGTAGTATCAATAGATTTATAGTTGTTATTAGCTTATTGGATTGCTTATTTTTTAACAATTTTGTTACCATACAATTATGGTAGAAGTATCCAATAGAACTTCAGTGTTTTGTATTGATGAGGTCGTTGTTGTAGTATACTGAATAGTAAACTGGTTTTAGTTGTCTTTTGGCTACAGACAACTTTGGTAGATTTAGCGGCAAGTAGTGGAAGTGCAAGGTCTTAGAAAAATGGTGATATTGCGCCATTAAGTAGTAGTTATCATCGGATATAGGTATCTAGATACGTAATAGTCTGGTATTATTAATTTTACTAATATATAAGGTTGATGTCCGTACGTATCTTTAATTTTTAAAAGGTTTTTATATTCATGGGAATGGTAGGTATTTTTTTTGGCAGTGATACCGGCAATACCCAAAATATTGCTATGATAATTCAAAAGCAATTTGGCACGGAAATTGCTGATGTTTTTGATATTGCCAAAAGCAGTAAGGAAGATTTAGAACAGTATGACCGGCTGTTGCTAGGCAGTCCTACCTGGTATTACGGTGAAGCGCAGTGCGATTGGGATGATATTTTCCCAACGTTGGGAAAAATTGATTTTTCTGGCAAACTAGTAGCGTTGTTTGGTTGTGGTGACCAGGAAGATTACGCGGAATATTTTTGTGATGCAATGGGTATTATTCGCGATATTATCGAACCGAAAGGTGCTACTTTAGTCGGTTATTGGCCTGTTACTGGTTACTACTTTGAAGCATCTAAAAGTTTAGTAGACGGTGATCATTTTATTGGTTTAGCAATCGATGAAGATCGTCAACCGGAGCTGACAGCTGAACGCGTGAAAAATTGGGTCAAGCAGGTTCGTGATGAGTTTAAACTGGATTAATGATAAATAGTAGACTGAATTGAATAGTATTTAACGGGGAATGATGAAATTTATTTCACATTGATGGGAGGTTTTGTTGAAGCAATCAAATTTTTCAATGAATGGTAACTCAGCTAAATTTTTAAAAATTTAGCTGAGTTAGTAAGGCAATAATTAAAATATTAATATTAATTGTTAATTGAGCAAGCTAATAATTCCATCATCAAATATAGATAGCTTATCCATATTTGATGATGGAATTATTACTGTATTTATTTTTTATTAAGGATTATCAGGTTTTATAAACTGAATTTTAGTTAATGAATAGTTTTGCATTTTTTGATTTATGATACATTAATGTTATACGGTTAGGATAGTATATATCTAGAGTGCAGTATTTTTATGTATTGATGATACATAATACATGATGTTATGGTCTTTATTGTCCCAGCTTTAAAAAATAAAATGACTATCATTAACTTATTTTTTAATATTTATTAGACTTACTGGTTTAGTTAGAAAATTATGATAAGAAGGAACTTTATTCAGTTAGTATGCTTGTCATTAAATGATTAGTTTAAATAATTGTAAGAAAAACTTATAGATTGCTAACATTATTTAATAAAATTCATGATATAACATATGAGTATTATCAAATTAGACGGTATTGCGTTAAATGCTACCTAATGACTTAATGCAGCGATCTTTAATTAGTTAAATATGGTCTAATATTTTAGCTCAGTTACCAAGAATCGTGGTATTAATTCCACAAATCATGTAGGCCACGAATGGCCTGGTATAGTATCAATGCTCGCGTTTTAACTTTGCTCAAATTAGAATGTTTCACCTTTGTAAAGTCTAGAAGGGTTGGCATTGGACTTTCCGTCATTAGTGAGAGGAATTTTTATAATGATGAGTAGGGTATCGTTAAATACCTAAATAAAATATCTATCGTTAAAACAGAAAATACGGTCAATCTGCTCTAGGTTTTAGGGATGTGTTTCTCCTGCTATCTAGTATCATTAATGAAGTGGCGTCGCTCATGTGTCTAAGTGAGCCCTGATTAGTAGGATCTTGTGTTTAAAGCTTCTATGTGTTGTGGGTTAAAATCCAACTTGCAAGACAGCGGAGTTGCTAATTACTTAAATTTGATGGGTTGCAGCTCATAGTGGTATTTCCTGATAAATATGCAGTATTGTTCAGGCTGTGTTGTGTAGTTGTACTTAAATTGCTAATCAGGATAGGATTAATGCTTGGTAGGAAATTTATGCAGCTTTTTTTTGGGGTTTGTAAGCGAAACAAAAAATAATATCATGAATTTATTGAAATCACTGGCATGGATTAGTTCCATGACTATGTTTTCGCGCGTATTGGGCTTTGCACGTGACGCAATTGTTGCACTAGTATTTGGCGCTGGGATGGCTACGGATGCTTTTTTTATCGCGTTTAAATTACCCAATTTATTACGGCGCATATTTGCCGAAGGTGCTTTTTCTCAGGCTTTTGTGCCGATTTTAGCGGAGTACAAAAGCCAGCAAAGCGAAGAGGTAACACGTACTTTTGTAGCGTGTATTGCGGGGCTATTGATACTAGCTCTGTCGTTGATTATTGTCGTCGGTATGCTAGCAGCGCCTTGGGTGATTATGATAACTGCGCCTGGCTTCGTCGATACACAGGAAAAATTTTCTCTGACTACGGCTTTTTTTCGCATTACTTTTCCTTATATTTTGCTTGTATCGTTGTCATCTTTGGTGGGGGCGATCCTCAATACCTGGAACCATTTTTCGGTTCCGGCGTTTGCTCCGACGTTATTCAATATTAATATGATATGTTTTGTATTTGCGGCGCCGCTATTTCATCCACCAGTAATGGTGTTAGCCTGGGCTGTAGTTACAGGCGGTGTTTTGCAGTTGAGTTATCAGCTTATGCACTTAAAAAAGATCGGGATGCTGGTCATGCCGCGTTTGCAATTTCGTGATGTTGGAGTATGGCGTGTATTGAGGTTGATGCTGCCGGCAATTTTTGCAGTATCTGTCAGTCAGATTTCGCTCATCATTAATACTATGTTTGCTTCTTTCTTAGTTTCTGGCTCGGTATCGTGGGTATATTATGCAGATCGATTGATGGAATTTCCATCTGGAGTTTTGGGTGTGGCGTTAAGTACTATTCTGTTGCCTTCTTTGTCGCGTAGTTTTTCTAGTGGTAATTATGACGAATATTCTCGTTTAATGGATTGGGGTCTGCGACTTTGCTTTATGTTGGCGTTGCCAAGTTCTGTAGCATTGGGCATTTTGGCTAAGCCATTTACTATCGCGTTATTTCAATATGGCAATTTTTCCGCTTTCGATGCGTTGATGACTCAACGTGCGCTGGTGGCTTATTCGGTGGGACTTATGGGGCTGATACTAGTGAAAGTTCTGACTCCTGGTTTCTACTCCAGTCAAGACATTAGAACACCGGTGCGTGCAGCTATTATTACGCTTATCATGACTCAATTGATGAATTTAATTTTTATTGGTCCATTGAAGCATGTCGGCCTTTCTCTTTCCATCGGGTTAGGTGCCTGTCTCAATGCGAGTTTGCTTTATTGGCAACTTCGCCGCAAAGATCTATTCCAGCCTCAGCCGGGCTGGTTAGGTTTTTTTCTGCGGCTTGTATTGGCAGTAGTTGCTATGTCGGTGGAGTTGGTTGGGTTGTTGATGGTAATGCCTGATTGGACGCATGGCAGTATGCCCTGGCGGCTGCTTCGGCTCATGGGAGTAGTGATGACAGGGAGTGGCGTTTATTTTGTTACGCTGTGGATGTTTGGTTTTCGATTGCGGGATTTTACTCGTTTGGTCAAGTAATCTGCGTTTTGTTGGCACTTTCATAAATTAAAAATAATTTGAAATTTGTTGGTATTACATGCGTTCTACTGTATTAATACCTAATAAATTTAGCCCTTGTTTTAACGTACGAGCTGTAAGTAGTGCTAATTTAAGTCGACTATGACATAATGCTTTATTTTCGGCGTTAAGGATAGGGTAATGTTCGTAAAACGAGGAAAATAATACCGTTAGATCGTAAAGATAGTCACATAACACATGAGGTGTACCATCTCTGGCTACCGTGGTGATTGTTTCTTCAAACTGAAGTAGGCGCACGGCTAGCTGAATTTCCTGCTCTGTTATTAGCTGCACATTGCCTGTTATTTGCTGTTCATCCTGGCCGCTGCGTTTAAGTACAGAGGAGACACGGGTGTAGGCATATTGCATATAAGGAACAGTATTCCCTTTAAATTTTAGCATATTATCCCAGTCAAACACGTAATTGGTGGTTCGATTTTTTGACAGATCGGCATATTTTATCGCACCGATGCCTATGATTTGCACTAGTTGTTCTAATTCATCAGCATTCATATTGGGATTTTTACCAGTTATCAAACATCGGGCGCGTTCTAGTGCTTCGTTCAGTAGTTCTGTAAGTTTTACTGTTGCTCCAGTACGGGTTTTAAATGGCTTACCGTCCTTACCAAGCATCATACCGAACATATGATGTTCTAGCGGTACCGATTCAGGTACATATCCAGCTTTGCGAACTATAGTCCAAGCTTGCATTAGATGCTGATGTTGGCGTGAGTCTATATAATATATGATTCGGTCCGCTTTCAAAGTTTCATAACGATATTTTGCGCAGGCGATATCGGTGGTGGTATACAGATAGGCGCCATCTTTTTTTTGGATAATCACCCCCATTGCTTCGCCTTCCTTATTTTTAAAGTTATCCAGGAAAACCATGGTAGCGCCTTCGCTTTCTACTGCCAGTCCTTTAGCTTTTAAATCTGCCACAATATCTGGTAGCATATCGTTGTAAAAGCTTTCGCCCATGATATCGTTGTGCGTTAAGCTTACGTTTAGTCGATCATAGATTTTTTGATTCTGCGCCATGGTGACATCTACCAGTTTGCGCCACATTTGACGACAATGATCGTCGCCGCTTTGTAATTTTACGACATAGTTGCGGGCGCACTCGGCAAAAAATGGATCTTTGTCGTAATTTTTTTTTGCTTCACGGTAAAAATTTTCTAGGTTGAAGAGCTGCATTTTTTCTTCAGCGTTTGATTGAATTTTTTTCAAGTGGGCAATTAGCATACCAAATTGTGTGCCCCAGTCTCCAACATGATTAGCGCGAATAACGTTGTGGCCCAAGAACGTCAGAGTACGTACTGTAGCATCTCCGATAATTGTTGAGCGCAAATGGCCAACATGCATCTCTTTTGCCACGTTTGGGGCAGAGTAATCTACCACGATGGTTTGTGGTATGACGTGGGCGGCACCGAGGCGCGGTGAAGAAAGCGCCTCGGTGATTTGCACTTCTAGCCACTGTGGTGCTAAAAAGATATTTATAAATCCTGGACCAGCAACCTCAACTTTGCGCGCGATGCCATCCAATTCGAGCAGACTTACGATTTTTTTTGCTAACTGCTGAGTAGAAGTGGGCATGCCGAGCTTTTTGGAGATGGCCATGATACCATTGGCCTGATAATCACCGAATTCAATTTTTGCTGATTGCCGCACTTGCGCATTGTAGGCTTCGGGAACGCCAGCTGCCGCCAAGGCTTGAAAGACTTTTACTGATAGGAGCGTATGAATATTCACCAGAATACCTTATTATTACATGTATTGTAAGGTCGGGGGGTGAGTTTATCGTGCCGATATTTCTTGATACTTTGATCACGCCACAGAACTTAGGTGGACACGATTATCAAACCCTCAAAATACGCTATACTTATATCATATTTTGAGGGTTTGAATCAGTACGTTATTCATATATGAGATCATATCTTTATCGATCTAAATGATAGAGTTGCCTGATGTTGCGTATTACAATATTTCTCTATATTTATTTCGTATTTTCATCTGCATGCATAAGTAAACAGGATAAATATTAATATAGGTGATATAGTGCTTTCTGCTATTGGGCATAATGAAAATAAATGAAAAATTTGAACGCTTGTTCAAAAAACGACGTGGTTGGTGCAAGTATCATGTGGTGGGGATACCACACACATGATATCTTAAGGTTTTGACTTGTCGCTCAGTATGTAACAAATGAATGCAGGATTACTATTGTACTATGTTAAAACAATTAAAAAAGTTATCAGTCGATACTTTATGGTAGAAAAGTGCTTGGTGACGTTTAATTTATTTAATAAAGCTTGTCAATAGGTATTAAAGAAGAATAAATCCCCAGTTGATTGAGTGACATATTAAATGTGACTTATTATATATTGTTTAATAACATGTATCTGTATCTGTATCTGTATCTGTATTTGTATCTGTTCTTGATCTTTTTATTTAATTTTGCATGATAATCTGATAACTCCATAATATCAGAATTTGATCAATTGCTATTTTATTTATAACATAATTATTATCGTCGGAGCGCGTTTATAGTGATTGATCTGTGATTTTTTCGTAATTATAATATGATTAGTTGCACTCTTTTCTGGGCTATGAGTAGTCTGATTTATCTAATTATCTGTGTATTCTTTATCATGCTATGTGTAACATAATTCATATTAACGGTGGCTTCTTTAATTTTTAGCAGGAGTTAAAGGTGCTTTTGTACTCAGTAATTATATTACTAAGTATAGGTTAAATAGGATGATATTCTATGTGTAGTATTTTCTACTATATATTGTTTGTGCTAATTACGGCATTTTCTTAAACATGTATTTTAATTTTTATATTAACTTTATTGGAATATTTATTCCTTTATCGAAATAGCACTATAAAATATTACCGTGTGTTAAAATTATTATGATATTAATATGTTATCCTATTTGTTAGTGCAGGTGTGAAGTTTAGGATAAACATTTAAAATTTTTAGTTAATAAATATTTATATGTGAGTAATATCAGGTAATAATTTATTTAATATAGGTATAGTTTTGCATATTTGAATAGTTTATTGATTTGCTATTTTTGAGCTATGTTATTTTTTATACTTCAGTAAGCGACAACTAGGTATCCAACTAAAATATTAATAATCTGCGTTTATAGGACCTTGTTGTCCCAATTATTGATTTTAGATTTTGATTTTGCCATAGCTGGATTTCTAAAAAATTTTTATTTATTTAATAAAGCCTATTTAATCACTGATAGTTAAAAATTTTACAGTGCCTTTTGAATCTTGACAGTAACGAGCTATATAGCTTTTATCATTTCTTTACATGATGATGTTTTTTCGGCATTATCTTGCCAGTTATAAACTATGGTATTCAAAAAAACTTAGGGGATTCGATGACTAAAGAAGACAATATTGAAATGCAGGGCACTGTAATTGATACTCTACCTAATACTATGTTCCGCGTAGAATTGGAAAACGGATACGTAGTCACCGCACATATTTCTGGAAAAATGCGCAAAAACTATATTCGTATTTTAACGGGAGACAAGGTTACTGTTGAGTTGACTCCGTACGACCTAAGCAAAGGTCGTATTGTCTTCCGTAGTCGCTAAGAAGTTTCAGTGTGTTACTTCTTTTTATGATTGAGTAGTCCCTCACTGGGGTTCTATTGTTAGTATGCTTGCTGTTTATAGATTGAACATGATGATATTGTGGAATGTATTGGCCGTTTGGTTGAGTAACCGGTATTTTTATAATTTTGATACATAACCCTTCGTCTATGCAGGGTTATGAAGGTATAACGTGGTACAATAAATAGTTATGTTAATAACTAAACGATCACTCGGTTTTAAAGTTATTAACAAGGTTGTTCAAGTTACTCGTATGGTGATAGTTAGCTAGTTTAAGTTATTTTATTGAATTAATGCGTATTTATCGTCATGGTTTTTGAGTTTGCATATTTATAATGCTATGTATATCAAATGGCTGTTTTATTCATTATATTGCTGTTGTTGATAGAGATATTCGATTGTGCTCAAGGTTTTGTTTTCAGTATTAATATTGCTTGGGCTTTGTTGAATACATTTAGCTTGTTAATATTGTTTAAATTAGTGAGTGCGCCGCGTTATTATAGTGCGTGATCAATAAATTTGAAGGATTATTCTTATTGAGCAGAAAGATCAAGATGTGACTTATTTGTTCGATAGTATATTCAAGTTGTTCTATATGATTTGTGGGAGTATTAATATCATGGTTCTTGATTTTGCATTAAGAACATAGTTTATACCGGATGCTGAAGTAGAATAACCCATAATTAGTAATTTGGAAACCTTATAATACTAAGTATGGATATTAGTTGTTTTGCGATATTTGGTCGCATAGGTATTGAATAATATTCTTATATTGTTGACGAGATAATGGAAGTTTGACTACTTTAGATATCATATGATACTATATTTGGTAAGAAGTAAATTTCTTTCTTACGGTATAATATATAAAGATAAAATGTTAATAATCATTAGAATATTTAATTGAGTAAGTCTGACTATGTTTAATTAAAAAAGATAGATTATTATTTTTAAGTTATTAAACAGTATTTACTGACGTTTGGGATTGATACTGTAGTCTTTTTGCTATTTAGTTGAAAGAAGAACACCGATCAAAAATAAGTATGGCGTATCTGTTATTTGTAGATAGTGAACGCATCAGTATGGTAAGCTAAGATATTTATGGCATGATAAAAATGTCAATACGCAGTAAAATTGTTTATAACACTATATTAAAATTTTTAGGTGAATGATAACGTTATAGCATACAGTGGAAAAGCGTTATATTTATCGTAAGTATCGCGATCATTGATTTTATAGCGATGTTTTTATTTTATAGGCAGCAGGTAGTCATGGCTCTATAGTTGCATTGATCTGTATGATTGTGAAAGCTATTGAGCTTTTGATACTGTTGCTTTGTTGTTAGTTGAGTTTGCGTTAAACTAGTTTTTTGAATTAACCATCCAGGAAGTGTCTATGCATTGCTCGTTTTGTTCTGCATTCGATACCAAAGTAATTGATTTCCTTTTGATAGGGGAGAGAACTCAGGTTCTCTGTGGTCGGGAGTGCATCATCTGTAGCAAATATTTCATCAACTTCGAGGTGGTGGAACTTGTTTTGCTTCGCCGTATTAAAAATAATGATGTGTATAAATTATTTTATGAGGATAAATTGCGTTGTGGGCTTTTAAAGCGCTACAAAAACGTTCGATCCAATCCAATGATATCGAGATATCTATAATTAGATCAAATTTCAATTCTTCGCCAGCGGTAAGTGGAAATACCCAAGTAGAATAATTGGTAATTTGGTTATGGAAACGAAAATTGGATAAAGTGGCTTACTATCTGATTTGCTTCAGTGTACCTGAGCTTTGAAGATATCCATGAATTTGGTGAATAAGTTGCTCGACTGCAAGATTAATCTATACCATGAAGGACTATTTAATTGCAGGATGAAATTTATCTAGTGCGTGCTTTTGAATTAGCGCGTATCGGACGATTTACTACTGCCCCTAATCCTAATGTGGGCTGTGTTATCGTTTGCGATGGTCGGATTGTCGGTGAAGGATACCATTTGCGCGCCGGTGAGCCTCACGCTG
Source organism: Sodalis sp. Ffu (assembly GCA_024748595.1). Taxonomy (GTDB): domain Bacteria; phylum Pseudomonadota; class Gammaproteobacteria; order Enterobacterales; family Enterobacteriaceae; genus FFU. The sequence continues at coordinate 1,275,378 of CP072944.1, forward strand.
AGGTACACGCATTGCGTATGGCAGGTGCGGCGGCGAGTGGTGCCACCGCTTATGTTACGCTTGAACCCTGCAGCCACTATGGACGAACACCTTCCTGTGCCGATGCGCTGATAAATGCTGGCGTAGCGAGGGTCGTGGCAGCGATGCCCGACCCCAATCCGCAGGTATCAGGTCGAGGTTTTTATCGGCTACAGCAGGCGGGTTTAGAAGTACGCCACAGCTTGATGATGCGTGAAGCTGAGGTTTTAAATCAGGGTTTTTTCAAGCGTATGCGCACCGGTTTTCCCTGGGTTAGGCTCAAGCTTGCAGCTTCACTGGATGGTCGCACTGCCATGGCATCGGGAGAGAGTCAATGGATCACCTCTACCCAAGCACGTCAGGACGTACATAGGTTTCGGGCAGAAAGCGATGCGATTCTTTCTAGTTCTGCTACCGTGTTGGCGGACGATCCTGCGTTAAATGTTCGTTGGTCGTTGTTGCCGAAGGATGTGCAGCATATTTACCCGCAGAATGAGCTCCGTCAGCCGGTTCGGGTAATTATCGATAGTGCTAATCGTGTGACGCCAGCACACCGTGTGGTGAAAGGTGAGGGGCGTACCTGGTTGGCAACTCTGCGGCGGCCCGCACAGGAATGGCCGCCGTCGGTAGAACAACTGTTGCTGCCTATAATTTATCAGCAAGGCTCTGACGAGCGTCTCGATCTAGTGGAGCTGATGCTGCAGCTTGGTCGCCGTGAGATTAACAGCATTTGGGTGGAGGCAGGTGCTGGTCTTGCCGGTGCATTGCTGAACGCTGGACTAGTGGATGAGATGATTCTTTACCTGGCGACAAAATTGCTCGGTGCTGATGCAAGGCCTCTGTGTTTACTACCAAGGTTAGAGTATCTCAGTGAGGTGCTGGTCTTTGAGTTGTGTGATATGCGGCAGATAGGACCTGATATTCGCCTTATCTTAAAACCTATCGGTGTGCCTAATGCGCACGCTGCGGATAAAATATTATGTTAGAATTCAACCTTTTCTGGTAGGGATATAACAATCGTCATTTTAAGGATTACCATGAATGTTATTGAAGGTGTTGTTGCAGCCTCCAATGCACGCATTGCTATCGCTATTGCACGTTTTAACCATTTTATAAATAATAACTTGCTTAAAGGCGCTATCGATGTCTTAAAACGCATAGGCCAGGTCAAAGACGAAAATATTACTGTAGTTTGGGTACCAGGCGCATATGAACTACCTCTAACGGTTTGTTTATTGGCTAGCAGTCAGAAATATGATGCCATAGTGGCTTTGGGTACAGTTATCCGTGGTAGTACTGCGCATTTTGAATTTGTTGCCGGCGAATGTAGCTCAGGCTTGTCAGCTATCTCTATTAACAGCGCACTACCTATCGCTTTCGGTGTCTTGACGACAGAAAATATTGAGCAAGCTATTGAACGCGCAGGCACCAAAGCTGGTAATAAAGGAGCGGAAGCTGCATTAACTGCTTTGGAAATGATTAATGTGCTGGAAGCAATTAAAGCGTAAATTAAAGGAGAATTTTGTGAAACCATCTGCTCGTCGTCGTGCTCGTGGATGTGCTGTTCAGGCACTTTACTCATGGCAGGTATCTCATAACGACATTTTAGATATCGAAGTTCAGTTCTTGGCGGAACAGGATATGGCTGATGTTGATGTGGCTTATTTTCGTGAGTTGTATGCGGGAGCGGCGACGAACGCCAGTGATCTAGATAAGCTAATGGCGCCGTACCTATCCCGTCAGCTGGAGGAACTGGGGTATGTGGAGCACGCAGTATTGCGTATTGCCCTGTTTGAGTTGAGTAAACGTCAGGATGTACCGTATAAAGTGGCGATTAACGAAGCTATAGAGTTAGCCAAAACTTTTGGTGCCGAAGAAAGTCATAAATTTATTAACGGAGTGCTGGACAAGGCTGCTTCGCAGATTCGTCCCAATAAAAAATGATATGAGGGATTTTGGTTGTCGCTTATATATCTGTTACACTGTATCGGTATAAATGTAAAATTAGCCAAAATATGACATTTGGTGAGTTTGATCTCATTGACTGCTATTTCAACTAAATGTTATTTTAGTTCGTGTTGTGGTTTAGCAGCAACAATTAGTGATAATTGCATATTGTTATTATTAATGGATGAAATAAATTGATTGTGATCATTAGAGATGCGCTGGAGCGCGGCAAGTATTTTTGTCTGGTATCAATGCGGTAAATGGTAATTTTCACTATGAATGAATAGTAGTTGTCTGCTTAGAGACAGACTATTCCAGCAGATCGACTAGGGAATCACCTGCGATACGTTTAGTTGAGACTTAAACGTAGTTTATTATGCTAAACGCTTTGCGAGGTTTGAGAAGATTATAAAAATTTTTTGGTATATATTCAATATTGGAGAATATTTTATCAGATAGCTAGGGATATGGTTAGCATGATGACTATCATTGTATTGTTTGCGGTGAATTTATCACATTATGTATGGGTGTGAGGTGTCGAATCTTGGTGGATTTTTTTGCTATTCCATTATTAAATATTTTATAGTCAAGAATTGGACATCATCTTATTGTATAGTGCCTACCACTAGCTGGTATAGGAAACAAAATTCTATAGAGTTCGTCTAGCTATGAAAAAAGCTATCTTACTCATTCTTTTACTTCTATGGAATCGGTTGTGATGTTTAAATAATCCTCCTAGGAGGTATCAAGGTAGGTTAAAATTTAGGTTTCTTTAATGCTGTTTAGAGTTAGTCCGTTAGTCAGGGACGGTAAACTTTCACATTGTTAAAACCTTGTTCGTGCAAATACAAGCACTGTATTTGGCTCATCATGCCTCGGTCACAATAAAGTAGATAAGATTTACTTTGATCTAAATCGCCAAATTGGTTAGCTAATTTATAAAATGGTAAATTTTGTACCTTTACGTTAGCTAGATTAAGAGGGTTGCTCTCCTGCTCATCCTGAGCACGGATGTCTAGTACTATCATCTTATGATCTAACTTTGCAGTGGTTTCTACCTTGATAGTCTGTTGGTTAGCCTGGGGAATTTCACGGATATCCAGCACTTTGGCCTGACTAATCACCACATCTAGCACCGCGAAGTCAAGATTGCTTTCTTCTTGTTCAATCTGTCTTTTCACTGCCTGTACCGTCGGGTTTTTAGAGATAACACCGCAATATTCAGGCATGATTTTGGCAAATGGTTCGGTGCCGATTTGTCGCGCTAGCGTAATGATTTGCTCTTTATCATGAGAGATCAGCGGTCGTAGAATAAGGGTATCCGAGGCATCATCGATCAACCGTAAATTAGTTAGCGTCTGGCTGGATACCTGTCCTAGTGCTTCGCCGGTTACTAGCGCCTGGATTCCATAGCGCTCGGCTATTGCCGAGGCGGCTCGTACCATCATGCGTTTCAATACTACCCCCATTTGGCTGTCATACACTTTATTCAGGATCTCATTGATCACCGGGATAAAATTTATAGAAACGAAGCGTACCTTATGTGAACGGCCAAAGCGGTTCCATAAATGGTGAGCTACCTTACGAACGCCTATTTCATGTGCTGTGCCGCCAAGGTTGAAGAAGCAAAAGTTGACCCGGCATCCTCGGCGTATTAGCGCGTAGCTAGATACGCCAGAGTCGAAACCACCTGAAATTAATGATAACACGTTGTCTTGTGTACCGATAGGGAACCCTCCTAAACCTTCGTAACGTTCAATTATGAGGAGCAAACGATTATCTTTGATCTCCAGCAATACTGTTTCCTCGGGATTGGTCAATTTGACGCGGGTATTTTCTATATTCTGATTTAAACAGCCTCCTACATAGCGTTCGACATCCTGTGACATGAAGCTATGATTTCCACGGCGTTTTACGCGCACGCAAAAGCTTTTTCCCATCAGACGCTTGTGGTTCATCGCTAGCGTTTGTTCGTAAATATCGTGTATATCTTTAAAAAAGCTTTCTTCCACTGCGAAAATATGATGAATACCTGGAATTCTGGTCAGTTCTTTGACGACCTGTGGACGATATTGCTCGTTACTGTTGTACACTTCAATATGGTCCCAGTGACGTACGACCACCACTGACTCATCAGTACTTTTTAGGAGATTATAAATATTTCTAGTTAGAATTTTTATAAAATGCAACCGGACAGATTGACTCTTTATCATAATTTCTGGAAACAGTTTAATAATAAATTTCATAAAATTTTCGTTATTGAATTATTAAAGAGATAATATATTAAAATACTCTATATAATGAGATATTTATTTATTTATCAGTATCAGTATCAGTATCAGTATTCTATTGTTTTGTTGCCCTTAAATAATCACAGTATAACATTTTATGTTGTAGGATAAAGCAATCTGTTAAATAAATCAAAAATTTTTTTAATGAAGGGAACTCACCAATTTTGTAGAAAATTTCCTATGGCAAAAATTTTAAAATCATTAATAAATTATCCTCAAAGGTGGATAACTGACATTTTAGTTGGATACTCAGTGTTTTCTGTTTAGTATTACAGAATAAAATAACTCCAAAAAACAGAGCTCAATATGCTATTCGGAAATTATATTAATATTAAATAATTTTGTTTCATAGTTTATAAAGTCTATAAGATTTTATAGACTTTATTTTTAATTTATTAATATTTTTCTATATTCCACTCAGACTTACAGTCTGTCAACAGGATCATGGTAAAACTTGCATGTCGATATGCGGTGCAAGCGTCCATATTGATATTGACACTTTTGGGTTGTAAAGTTTTGGTTAAGGTGACTGTAAAGTTAAAATCCATGATCAGAAAAAGCGCATATGGTACAAACAGCATGTGGTGTCGATATTTAACAACACATGTATGAGTTTCGATCTATCACGGATTAATCTAACGGATACGCAAAGGTATTATTGTGGTTGGATTCTTGCAACAAATTTACCGAAAGACTAGTCTTGACAAGGTTTATGATGCGATCTAACCGGGATAGTTTGCTAAATGCAATCAGATCGATGATTGCTCGCAAAAGATCACTGCGTCTGGTTGGGTAATTTTGATTAAAATTATGCGATCGCCAATCTATTTTTAATAGGAAAATATGAATATTGAAAATAAAAGGTCTATTACCATCGACGCTTTGGATCAAGACAATTATGTCACGAATAAAATAGCAATTCACGAACTCCTGATATTATAAATTTAGATACTATGAGGAAGACTGGCGTTGGAAAGCGATTCAAGCATTATTGAGCTAGATGTCTTGTAACCAAATAGAGGCACAATCTTTAAGAAGAAAAAAGCTTGACGATAGCTAATTAAAACTGATTTAAGGCGCACTGTTATCATCTCACTCTGTGCTCTAAGGTGCGCCCCTGACAATCTTTAATTACCGGTAGAAAATAGATTATGTCAAAAAAAGTTGAACAACCTGCTAATTTTGAAACTATTTTGAAAGACTTAGAACAAATTGTCACGCGTCTTGAATCCGGAGAATTATCGTTGGAACAAGCGCTTAAAGAATTCGAACAAGGGGTAAAGCTGACGCGTCAGGGCCAAAAAACTCTGCAGCAAGCGGAACAGCGGGTACAGGTCCTGCTTAACGACAATTTTGATGCGCCGCTGGTTCCTTTTGCGGAGAAGGAATAACTATGACCGATTTTTTTCGTGAGTTGCAAGACAGCCACCATCAGGTGGATGCGGCTTTGGATCGTTATTTGCTCACACTTTTTAACCAGCAAGCACCTCTGGTGCAGGCAATGCGTTACGGCGTTTTGCTGGGAGGAAAACGGCTGCGGCCGTTTTTAGTTTACCAGACAGGACGGTTGTTTGGGTTAATGCCAGTAAGTCTTGACGCCCCGGCTGCTGCCATCGAGTGTATTCATGCTTATTCGTTGATCCATGACGATCTACCAGCGATGGATAATGATGCGTTGCGCCGTGGACAGCCTACTTGCCATATTAAGTTTGGTGAAACTACCGCTATTCTAGCCGGTGACGCGTTGCAAACTTTTGCGTTCAGTATTTTGGCCGAGGCAGCCATGCCGGCTGTCGCAACTCAGGATCGGCTGAAAATGATTGCTACCCTGGCTTCAGCCAGCGGCGCCGACGGTATGTGTTTTGGCCAGGAGCTAGATTTGGCAGCGGAAGGTCAGCAGGTATCAGTTGCACGTCTGGAGAGTATACATCGATACAAAACTGGTTTGCTGATTCGTACTGCGGTGCGGATGGGCGTTCTAGCAGCGGGAAAATGTGGCAGTCTGGTGTTAAATTTTCTCGATCGTTATGCCGCTGCCATTGGTTTGGCTTTTCAGGTGCAGGACGATATTCTTGATGTCGTGGGCAATAGTCAGATGACTGGTAAACAACAGGGCGCGGATCAGAGATTGGGTAAAAGCACTTATCCGGCACTGTTGGGACTGGACCTAGCGCGTTCCAAAGCCCATGATTTGTATCATGAATCGTTGGCATCTTTAGAATGTGTTGCCGCACTTGGTTATGATACCACCACGTTGGTAGCACTGGCACGCTATATTATTGAACGTAATAAGTAAATGATGCGTTTTTTCCTCTCCGAGATGAGCATCTAATGAGCTTTAATACAAACAAATACCCGACATTGGCCCTAGCAGAAAATCCCATAAAACTGCGTCGACTGCCCAAAGATAGTCTGGTGTCTTTATGTGACGAATTGCGACAGTTTCTGCTTAACAGCGTCAGTCGCTCAAGTGGTCATTTTGCTTCGGGGCTTGGTATGGTAGAGTTGACGGTGGCTCTGCATTACGTCTATGATACGCCGTTTGATCCGTTGATTTGGGATGTTGGTCATCAAGCCTATCCACATAAAATTTTAACTGGTCGCCGTGATCGCATTGCCTCTATTCGCCAACGTGGCGGATTGCATCCGTTTCCCTGTCGTGATGAAAGTGAGTATGATACTCTGTCGGTTGGTCACTCCTCCACCTCCATTAGTGCCTGTCTCGGTATGGCGGTAGCTGCGGAGCGAGAAGGGTTGGGTCGCCGTACGGTCTGTGTGATAGGTGATGGTGCTATCACTGCAGGGATGGCTTTTGAGGCGATGAATCACGCTGGAGATATTAACTCTGATCTACTGGTTGTGCTTAACGATAACGAGATGTCTATTTCGGAGAATGTTGGTGCGCTCAATAACCATCTGGCTCAGATCCTTTCTGGCAAGCTTTATACCACCTTGCGCGAAGGTGGTAAAAAAGTGCTGTCCAGTATTCCGCCTATAAAGGAGTTGATGAAACGTACCGAAGAGCATATTAAAGGTATGGTGGTGCCGAGTACGCTGTTTGAGGAGCTGGGTTTTAATTATATCGGCCCTGTGGATGGCCATGACGTGTTAAGTCTGGTGAAAACATTAAAAAATATGCGCAGTATGAAGGGGCCACAGTTGTTGCATATCATGACTAAAAAAGGTCGTGGCTACGCCCCGGCGGAGAAAGATCCTATAAGCTGGCATGCAGTGCCGAAGTTCGATCCTGAAATCGGTACATTACCGAAAAGTGGCAGTGGCATCACCTACTCCACGATTTTTGGCGACTGGCTTTGCGATACGGCAGCTTGCGACGATAAATTGATAGCGATCACACCGGCAATGCGTGAAGGATCCGGCATGTTGGCTTTTTCACGCCGATATCCCAGTCAATATTTCGATGTGGCCATTGCTGAGCAGCACGCAGTAACTTTTGCTGCCGGGCTAGCTATTGGAGGTTATAAACCTGTCGTGGCCATTTATTCAACTTTTTTACAGCGAGCCTATGATCAAGTGATCCACGATGTGGCAATTCAGAATTTGCCGGTATTGTTTGCTATTGATCGCGGGGGTATCGTAGGTGCCGATGGTCAAACCCATCAAGGGGCCTTTGACTTGTCCTATTTACGTTGTATTCCCAATATGGTGATAATGACGCCGAGCGATGAAAATGAATGTCGGCTTATGCTGCACACTGGTTATCACTATCAAGGTGCTCCGAGCGCTGTACGTTATCCACGCGGCCATGGCCCTGGCGTTAAGTTCAGTGAATTATGTGAACTGCCGCTTGGTAAGGGAGTAGTGCGTCGTCAGGGCCGTCATATTTCTATTCTTAACTTTGGTACCCTGTTAGCGCAGGCACAGGACGTTGCACGCGATCTTGATGCCACTCTGGTGGATATGCGCTTTGTCAAGCCCCTGGACGAAGCGTTGCTCAGCAATCTTGCTTCTAGTCATCAGGCTCTTGTGACTTTGGAGGAAAACGTGATTATGGGCGGTGCTGGTAGTGGCGTGAATGAATTTTTGATGTGTCAACGTTTGCTGGTGCCGGTGCTGAATATTGGTCTACCAGATTACTTTATTGCTCAGGGGGGCCAGGATGAGATTCGCACCTATTTGGGCCTTGACAGCGCTGGTATCCGACGAAAAATTGAGGCTTGGTTGGATTGACTTTGGGGGATCACTTTTTATCCAGCATAGGTTTTTGAATAAGTTTAGCTGTGGTAAGGCCTTTTAGCTGAGTTATTTTATTCAAAACGCGTATCATGGACATAGCTCCTATAGCTGGGTATCGTAATTTTGCAATGTTAGTAATTTTGCGAAGCATTTTTGAGCACTTTTATTTTGTCACATTAATCATAATGATTGATGTATTCATAACCTCAGTGGGTCATGTTTGATGATAGTGTTAAAGATTAGTGTTACTTTTACATTAAAAAATTAGATTTATTTTAAAGGTTAGAATTGATTAAAAGCGTGTGATTGAGGTAATTAGTTCAGTTCAATCAATTTCATCTATTGATTGAGGTGTGCGGTGGTTAAAGTTGTCACTATTTTCTCTAGTGTGGCGCGATTGGTTTGTTTTGTATTTACTTTTATATAGGCGCTGTGCTCTTCAGTAAAAACCATGACCTCAGTTACCCCTGGTTGCGTCTGTAAATGTAGCGTCAAATTTTCGTTAACAGTGACATGATCAGGTAGCTTAATGCGTAAGCTGCTAACATAAGGTGGTTCGCGCAACGTAGCGCTTACTATCCACCATACTAGGGCTAATATTGCTTCTGTTATAAGCACCAGCCAAGCTCCCTGTATCTGTAATAGCCAGCCGCTCAGTATACCGCCGAAGGCTGTGCCGAGAAATTGGCTAGTCGAGTAAACGCCCATGGCGGTGCCTTTGTAACCTGCCGGCGACTCCTTGCTAATAAGCGAGGGTAAAATTGCTTCCATTATGTTGAATGCCAAGAAAAATAATTGAATACCGGCGAACAGGATCCAAAGGTGTGTTCCAGAGGTTAGCAAGACAATTTCGGCACAAAATAGCATAGTAATGCAGCCTAGAAATATTTGTTTTATGCAGAGTTTTGCTTCAACGTAGATAATAAGAGGTACCATCGCAGTCAAGGAGACCAGCATGGTGATCAGATAGATTTTCCATTGTTCGGCGGGGATAAAGCCAGCGCTTGCCATCATTGGCGGTAGAGCGATGAAATTGGACATTAACATAGCGTGTAGGCAAGAGATTCCAAAGTTTATTTTTAATAATTGTGGATTAGTTAGCACTTTACCGAAGCTTCTACGTACGATGTTCGATTCACGGTTAAGTATATGGTTGGTAGAAGAAGGGATTACTGATAGGGTAAGAACTATGCCCGTTAATGCTAACGCGGTAATGCCCCAAAATAGACCATGCAAGCCTAGAGAATGGGTGATAATTGGTCCCAACACCATTGCAATGGTGAATGTGATGCCAAAGCTGATACCAATAAACGCCATAGCTTTGGTGCGGATCTTTTCACGGGTTAAATCCGATAGCAATGCCATCACGACGGCAGCGATAGCACCCGATCCTTGTAGCGCTCGCCCGAGTATTAAACCCCATATAGCATCTGTCACGGCGGCGATGATACTGCCAGCTGCGAAGATTATTAATCCACCCACAATAAGTGGTTTACGTCCAACCTTGTCAGACATCAGGCCAAGTGGAATTTGAAAAATTGCCTGTGTTAATCCATAAATGCCAATTGCTAGCCCGATTAATGATTCACTAGCCCCTTGAAGGGCCATACCATAGGTGGTTAAAACAGGTAAAACTATAAACATGCCTAACATGCGCAATGAAAATATTGTACCTAAACCCCAGATGGCACGTAACTCCATGCTGGTCATTTTATTGTCGTTCATTAAATTCCTATATTATTTTATCATGAATAGTCTTTATTAAAAGATTTAGCTGTTACCGAGTTTTTTAGTTTAAAGGTTGTTCATATAACCTGTTTGGTAATATCAAAAGTTTATTAAAGAGTTATTTTATTTGTGATATGGTTATTTTTGCCAGAGCGTATTATTGGTATCTTATCTTTTATTTTTAATGTTCATAGACTTTATTAAATATTTATTAATCGTTGTTTTATTTTTATCTAGTTGTATGGAGTTTTTTCGGTTGTGTTTATTTTTATTTTAACAATATGATAGTATCGTATTAAACGACTTTTCTTTTTAGTAGTTTTATTATATTACATATTAGCAATAATGACTGAAGTATTCAATCATTGTTTTGGTTAGTTGCGTTTGATGATGATATTTTATAGTTTTTTAATTCCTGATTTTAAATTATGTTTTATCATGAAGAGGTTTTTTGATTTATTAAAGTTGGTGAAATGTTTAAAAATATGGTACTGGTGGAACATTGGGATGCGAGGGCATGGCGTATCTGATTACTAAAAATATTATTTAGAGTCACCAGCAGCAGGAGATGAGTCCATGTGAAGCTGGTACCATGCAGTCCACGGACATCATCACGCTCAGGGAAGTGATTGCAATAATGGAGAAAATGAATAGTTTTCTTGCCCAGGCTTTATCGTCATTGGAAGACTTATAGCCCTGCAATGCCATACCTAGCCACCAAAGGCTAATCGAGGCAGCAGTAATCAGATATTTGTAACCTGTATATCCGCTCAATGTCAGCATCAATGTTGCTAGCATAAAACCGATTATATATAGGATGATATGGTGTTTGGTCACGGAGATTCCGTGTTTTACCGGTAAGACTGGAATCGACGCTGTTTGATAATCTTTGAGGTGGAAAATCGCAATGGCGTAGGAGTGAGGCATTTGCCATAAGCTGAAGATTAGCAATAAAATTAGAGCTCCGATATCAAATTGATTACTGACGGCGCAATAACCGATTACTGGTGGTGCCGAGCCGGATAGACTTCCGATAAGTGTGCTGTGGACCGTTTTACGTTTCATGTATAGACTATAAATACCGACATAGACGATAAAGCCCATGATCGCCAACCACATTACCAACGGGTTGGCTGCTAGATACAATAATGAAAAGCCGATAATACCCAGGATAGTAGCGTAAATCAGACTTGCTTTTGGAGAGATGAGTTTTTTTACTAGTATTCTGTTTTTAGTCCTTTCCATTTTCTGGTCGATATCACGATCGATAAAGTTGTTAAAAACACAACCTGAGGCAACCATCAGTGAAACACCGATCAAAGTGACGAGCAACAGTGTATAATCAATCTGGCCTTTCGCGGCCAATAAAAATCCCCCGATGACAGAAATTAAATTACCCAAAATAATTTTTGGTTTTGTTATTTGCAGGTATTGCTTAATCATTGTCGTTATTCTGTTAGTTAATGGGTCATTAAGTTATAGTTGAGGTACCACATAATCCATAAGGAACCCACGACAAAAATAGCGATGATTAATAACGTAAACATAAATGCTATCAAGTTCCACTGTTGCTCTGACGATGTGTTGAGATGTAGAAAATAGATCAAATGAATTAAAATCTGAACCACTGCACAAATCACTATCACCGCAATCAGTGTATTTTTACTTGCGGAATTATTCATTACCATGGCGAACGGAATTATCGTTAAGATGATGGAAAGAATAAAACCAGTTAAATAAGACTTATGGTTGCTGTGTTGGTGATCGCCTGTATGTTTTGTAGTGGCATTACTCATTAAAGCGCTCCCATTAAGTATACTACGGTAAATACGCAAATCCATATCACATCAAGAAAATGCCAGAATAAGCTCAGGCATTTAAGACGAATTTGGTTGATTGATGTCAGACCTCTCCGAGAAATGTGCATCATCATCACCAAGATCCAAATAAAGCCGGAAGTTACGTGGAGACCGTGGGTTGCCACCAGCGTAAAGAAGCTGGAAAGGAACGCGCTGTGATTTGGACCGTAACCTTTTGAAATTAGATGATAAAATTCGTAAAGTTCCATGCATATAAAACATAGGCCAAACAGGGATGTCAGGCCTAGCCAAGTATTAACTTGAGCTTTATTGCCACGGTTCATAGCTAAGATGGTCATACCATAAGTGATACTACTGAATAGTAGAAAAAATGTTTCCACTAAAACAAATGGAAGTTCAAAAATATCTTTTCCCGACGGGCCATTTGCCACGTTATTGCTCAATACAGCATAGGTTGCAAATAGGGTAGCGAACAAAATACAATCGCTCATTAGGTAGATCCAAAAACCGAACACTTTTATAGCTCCCACGTCGTGGGAGCTATGTTTGGTACGAGGATTGGATAAAATGTTAGTTGACATTTTTCACGCTCGTTTCACTGATTTGTTTAAAGTACCGGTTTTCGATACGTTCAATTTCCTCTTCCAGTACGTAGTAATCTACGTCTTCGTTGAAGCTATGAATTATCCAGATCACGATCATGCCGGTAAAGCCGATAATTGCTAGCCACCAGATATGCCAGATCATGGCGAAACCAAATATTAAAATGAAGGATGAGATAATCACGCTGGCACCAGTATTCTTTGGCATATGGATAGATTTATAAGCCCTTGGTTTCTGGTAAGCGCTACCATTTTCCTTCATTTTCCAGAATACGTCGTGTTGGTTGTTAACTTGCGGCACAATGGCAAAGTTATAAAATGGTGGAGGGGAGGAGGTTGCCCACTCCAGAGTACGGCCGTCCCATGGATCGCCGGTCAAGTCGCGGTTCTGATTGCGTTCGCGTACGCTGACTATAATCTGCAATACCTGGCATAGTATGCCCAGTGCAATCAACGCTACTCCGCTGGCTGCGACTATCAATAGTGGATGGAATACCGGGTCGATCTGCTGGCTTAAACGACGGGTCATTCCCATAAAGCCTAGGGCGTATAGTGGCATAAATGCCACATAAAAACCGGTTATCCATAACCAGAAAGCGCGTTTACCCCATGTTTCGTTCAGTGTATAACCAAACGCTTTTGGGAACCAATAAGTCATACCGGCAAAACAGCCAAACACTACGCCGCCGATAATGACGTTATGAAAGTGGGCTATTAGGAACAGACTGTTGTGTAGAACGAAGTCAGCGCCAGGCACGGCCAGCAGCACCCCGGTCATACCGCCAATAGAAAAGGTTATAATAAATCCAAGTGTCCACAGCATGGCCGAGTTAAAGACGATTCGTCCATGGTACATGGTGAACAGCCAGTTAAAGATCTTCACCCCAGTAGGTATGGCAATAATCATTGTCATGATGCCAAAAAAAGCGTTGACGTTGGCGCCGGAACCCATGGTAAAGAAGTGGTGCAGCCATACGCAGAATGATAGCACAGTAATGGCTATGGTCGCGTATACTAGAGAGGTATAGCCAAATAGGCTTTTTTTTGAAAAGGTGGCGACGACTTCAGAGAAGACACCGAATACCGGCAGTACTAGAATATATACTTCTGGATGGCCCCATGCCCAAAATAGGTTTACATACATCATCATATTACCACCTAAATCATTGGTGAAAAAATGAGTGCCAAGATATCGGTCTAGGGTTAGCAAAATGATAGTAACGGTCAAGATGGGAAATGCGGCAATGATCAGTATATTGGTACATAAGGCAGTCCATGTAAATACCGGCATTTTCATCATCGGCATTCCGGGGGCACGCATACGCAAAATGGTAGTAAAGAAGTTCACGCCGGTTAGAGTTGTACCGATACCGGCAATCTGAATACTCCAGATCCAGTAATCAACCCCGACGCCGGGACTGTATTCTTTGCCTGCTAACGGTGGATACGCTACCCAGCCGGTTTGGGCGAATTCACCAATTCCGAGAGAGATATTGATAAGAATAACGCCGACTATGAAAAGCCAGAAGCTCAGGGAGTTCAAAAACGGGAAAGCTACGTCGCGTGCACCAATTTGCAGCGGTACCGCTAGGTTCATCAAGCCGACCACAAACGGCATCGCCATGAATATAATCATAATAACTCCATGAGCGGTGACCACCTGGTCATAATGGTGCGCTGTCAGGAAGCCAGCTTCACCGGCTGATGCAAGCGTTTGTTGTGAACGTATCATGATGGCATCAGCGAAGCCGCGCAGCAGCATCACGAACGCGACGATGATATACATGATGCCAATTTTTTTATGGTCTAACGAGGTAAACCATTCATTCCAAAGATACTGCCATTTATCAAAATAAGTAATGGCAGCTACCAGCATTATGGTAATGAGAATGATGGTGGCGACGGTAACCATAATGATCGGTTCATGATACGGAACCGAATCAAGCGTTAATTTTCCGAACATTATTTTTATTCCTCAGTATCTGAGTGTGAGTGTGCATCCATGTGTATCTCCATTTCTTTCGTTGGTGGTGGGAAGGCTCCTCCCTTTGCTCATGAATTTGTCTATTATATTGTGGAAGATATCAGGTTTAACGTTGGAGAAGTACTTAACTGGATGGTATTCGCTCGGCGTAGCCAATTGCTCGTAAGCAGTCATATTATTGAGCTGATTTGGTGAAGATTTGATTGTTTGTATCCATTTATCAAATTCTGCCTGATTTTGAGTGGCGATAGCGGTGAATTTCATGCCGGGAAATCCTCGTCCGCTGAAGTTCGATGAAATGCCTTTGTAGTTTCCAGGCTCGTTGGCAATCAGGTTTAACGTTGAATGCATACCGGCCATAGCGTATATCTGGCTGCCTAGTTGGGGGATAAAGAAGGAGTTCATTACCGAATTGGAAGTAATTTCGAATTTCACTGGTACATTTGTTGGGAAAGCGATTTCATTGACCGTTGCGATGCCTTGCTCCGGATAGATAAATAGCCACTTCCAGTCAAGGGCGATGACTTGAATAGTTATCGGCTTGGTGTCAGAGGTGATATGGTTGCTTGGATCCAGTGCATGGGTTGATTTCCAGGTCAGGATGGCTAGAAAAATAATGATCAGGATCGGTACTGACCATACTACCAATTCCACTTTGTTGGATTGAGACCAGTTAGGGCTGTAGGTCGCCTTGGTATTTGACGAACGATATTTGATGGCAAAGATAATTGACATGGCGATAGCAGGTACCACTACGATCAGCATCAGCCCTAGGGCAGTCAGTATTAACGAACGTTGCTCTACTCCAATTTGTCCTTTTGGGTTCATTAACACCATATGACTGCAACCATTAAGTAATGTCGCTGCAGTAAATGTTAACAAAATTTTTAAATTTTTATTGTATTTTATAAGTTTCATCTAACGATCTCAATAAAAGGTACTCTAATGTCTTTTTTATAGAGAAACATTTTACGAGAAAATTGCAATACTGTAAACACGATTAAGTTGATATCAAAAACATGTTTCTATATTTTATCGTCATAAATTATTGATTAGAAATTATAAAAGAATAAGGTAAATAGTTTTGTTTTATGTTGTTAACAAATTAATATTATTTTTATAAGTACATTGTAAAATTACAAAGAGTAGATATAAATTTAGATAAATAGTAGCACAACATTTTATATTTATAATATAATAGTAATTAAATAAATTTGTGGTTGCTAATTATTTTTATTATAATATTTTCAATATATTTGTGAAAAGCATATTAGCAGAGTTATTTTATTTAATGCACGTACTATCGATATGGCTTGCTTTATTTGGGCATTATAATTTTGTAGTATCATGTTCTATCGAACAGCTATTTTATTAGTGATATAGAGAGGACCTATGGTATTAGAGTTTTTGTTTTCCGTGGTCATTATTTTGCTTAAACGTTAATTTTCAAGAGCTATATTTTACCAGTATAAGCTAATCAGCAGACGATCATGACTACCATACTTATTATAATTTTGTTGATGTGGTTCTTTTAATCTTTAGGCATGTTTTTGGATGCTTCTAGTTTATAGTGTTTCTGCATTTATAATTGATTCAGTGGGGAGGGGTATTATTAGAGTTAATGCATGGAATTTATGCGTTAGAGCCGGTTTTTTAATCGTATATTTTCTACTGAGTGGTTTGATTATGTCATGATAGGTAGCAATGGTTGAAAGATCCAACTATAACGTTATTCGTCCACGTTTGATGAGTGTTTTATTTCCAATTAATGATTTAAAATTTATATCTTTGATAGTTAAAACAGTACAATTGGCTGTGCATTTTATGCACTGTTAATTTAGGAGACACTTAATCACACTCAATATCATTTCGTTGTGATTAGTCGGCGCTGTTGCCGGCATCGATCACAGTGCGGTTTTTAGTCACTTGCTTTCGCCCAGTAATTAAAATTGAATATATTTGCCTGTAACAAGTAGCAAATAGTAGGGTGCAAATATGCGTCTCGGATCAAAAAGGATAATCAACATTAATATAAGAGGCGTCATTGCAGTTGAAGAAGCGCGTCGGTTCGATTATTAATATCAGTTTGGTTATCGTTAGCGACGTGTAACTTAAACATATGCCTGTCCCGTCATTAGAAAAACTAATGGTTTTGAATTTAGCTGTTGGCCGTTGGTAAGCCCGTTCGTAACAGCGCGAAAGTCAAGTTAAGAAACTTTTGGAACATCTTATTTATTTGAATGATAAGAAATTCGTTATTAAAAGTTGTTTAACCTATTAGTGTGATAAAAAGCATATTCAGCAGAGTTATTTTCATGGGTTGTTTCATGAGCATGAATTTTCTTTACCTCTTGGATCGTAATATGGTTAATATTGTAAGTGTGCGCTGGTACTCGAGATTTTTGTTTTTTTAATATTTATTCTTTCTATTAAATATTGATTGGCTAGTGTTTGATTTATATAAGCGTGTTGAGTAATCCTAGACTATTTTATAATAGAGGAGTGATAACAATTTGGTTTTATCTAGCAGAGTGTCGAGACTAATTAATGAAGGAGATCCCTAATTCTTCCAAAGATCTTTTATGGTAAGGCAAAATTTAAAATGATTAACTGGGCGAGTTACAACAACGCCATTTTAAATATGGATCACTGATATTAGTTGGGTATTTTTAGCTTTGCTGCTTGATAAAATCGCTCATAAAGAGCAGCGTTTAACTACGCTATTCATCAGATATGGTAGTTACCATAGATAATGATGTTTAAATGAATATTTTTTATGCTGTTTAGCTTATACTTGCATTAATAATAACGTGCTAAAAATGTTAATGTTATTGATAAAAAATCAATACGTGGCGACATTGCTTTGTTTGACGCTATTGGATTAAAAATTTTTAGAAACTTTGAATAATATAGATTCAGAAGCGTGAGCTGGCAGTTTGTAAAAGATGCTAAAAAATTAAAGTTACTACTGATTAAGATTTATGATACGCCTGGTAGCTAATATTATGAGAAGATTGCTATCTTTATTCAAGCTACCTTATAATGATCTTTATTTAGGTGTATGAAGGGTAAAAATTATCGAGATTGCTAGCGAGAGGAAATGTGTAAATAAGAATAGTATGCAACCGTTTTTATTTGTTTTAATGGCTACTTAGAGGAGAACATAATGGAACTATTGCAGCTGGAATAATGGCTGGAGTTATTTTAAGGACGTTAAACAATATTGATTAGGAGCTAAATCAATCGATATTGGTCTATTATCGTGATATTAGTTGATTAGAGGTGCTATTATGTCTACTAGTTAAATTGGATGAGCAGAATAATACCTCTCGAATAGTTTTCTATTGAAAGAAAGGTCTCCCTCATTTATTGAGACAGGGGAGTGACGTTAGACATGTCAAGAAGTTGCGTCAGGACATGTGTAGCAGCAGATAACAGCCTTTTTTACCATCGTTAGTGTTAATGGTCGAGCGTGGTTTTTACAGCATCCGTTGCCATAGACATATTTATGCTAGAGTTATTCGGTTTGTCGTTGTGCATATGGCGGATCACTTAAATGTGTCATTTTATAGTGTGGCCATTTGGCATTAATATGATTCTGGTAACTACCATGTGGGATACATCCATTTTGATGATTGTATCAGTTTGGTTTGTTCAGTTTATTCTAGGAATAACCATGTCTACCTTTTTAGCTCATTACTGTGCATTATTAAAATATCTTTATGGAAAGCTTTGCATGAGATTTTTGTTATAACTGATCGCAAGTATCGTATATTTTTCACTGTTGGAGGATTTATTGAATAAATTGGATTTTGTAGTAAAGCATTAATTTTAAATTTTTTATGATAAGGTTTACAATACTAATTAGGCGATCTGCAATAAGTCCTGCATCAACATGGTTTACCAATTAACATTTGTGGATATTTATCCTTTGGGTATAAGCAAAAAATGTTTCAAAAGAGTAGTATTTAACTACTTTTATTAACCAATGTTCCTCTATATTCTTCGGAACTATACGTATGATACGCGTCGAACTTGCTCATGTTGCTATGACGTTATTGACCTTGATGGTTTGGGGTGACGGGAAAGTATAACACACGGTAATAAAGTTCATATTTATAGTACAGTAGTAGTCGCGTTGATACTATATCAACATCATTAGTTTTGATCTGTCTTGGAGTAAGACATACAGAAGCACTATGCAATCTTGCGTAGGCATAATAAAAAATTAAATAATTCCAGCTGGAGGTGTATGGTATGTATGGTAATGTGACATGCCGTTGGATATGAATCAAGCGTTGGCTAATCACACTTATAACAGAAAATAATGAGCCCTGGAAACAAAAGTTCTGGTACTATTGATATTTTTTTGGCTGAGATAGTTACATTGTAAATAATAAAGGTTATTTAGCTAACTCTTGATATTATCAGATTACGTATCGCAGGTGAGTAGAGTCCTGGGTGCTGGTTCGTACATTGAATAAAATGACTTTTTTAGGTATGTTTGTCATTAGACAATTGTTTTGAACAACCTTCGTTAATTAGGAAAAATCGTCGACGGATAAATTATTCAATAAAGTTCCTGCAGTAGCAGGTTTTTTGTTTGTATGATTTTTATACTATTTTCTGTAACAAATAGCGCTATATTTAATGGGTAACCAATGTTAAATATAGGGAGTTATGACGCATTTCTGTGTATGTGCATGCTAGTTAGTACTAAAGAGGAGGTTGCGTTCTTGAGAAGACTTGTTTGCTTTTTGCTTGGTAAGAAAGGAAACAAGTTGCTCCCCATTTTTGTCAGGTTGATAGTTATTCGGCAGACGGATAATATTTTATCTAGGAGATAGTCATGTCATACAGTGACGAAAGAGATCACGAGACACATCATATGGCTCTGGTACCGATGGTGGTTGAGCAAACTTCACGTGGGGAGCGTTCATATGATATTTTTTCACGTTTGTTAAAAGAACGTATCATTTTTATGATTGGTCAGATCGAAGATTATATGGCTAATCTGATTGTCGCTCAGATGATGTTTCTAGAAGCGGAAAAACCGGAAAAAGATATTTATCTGTACATTAATTCGCCAGGTGGAGTGATAACTGCTGGTATGTCAATTTATGACACCATGCAATTTATTAAACCAGATGTGAGTACTTTTTGTATGGGACAGGCCGCTTCAATGGGTGCTTTTTTGCTAGCTGCTGGAGCTAAAGGTAAACGTTTCTGCCTACCTAATTCACGGGTTATGATCCATCAGCCGCTGGGCGGCTTCCAAGGACAGGCTACCGATATAGAAATTCACACCAAAGAGATCTTAAAAATCAAGGCGCGTATGAATGAATTGATGTCGAAACATACTGGACAGCTTCTTGATGTTATAGAAAGAGATACTGAGCGTGACCGTTTCCTTTCTGCTAATGAGGCTATAAACTACGGATTAGTGGATTCCGTATTGAGTAAACGTGCGTGAATGCGTAATCGTGAAGATTAATAGTAATATAATTAGTGTATTGCATAGTGTGGAGGAGACACTTCACTATCGACGACTTATTTTAAATTTAGCCGTCGTGTTGCCAGTTTGATTGGCCTGCGGGATAAAGACGAAAGAAAGAGGTTTACTGATGACAGATAAGCGCAAAAACAGTTTAGGGAAGTTGCTGTATTGTTCTTTCTGCGGTAAAAGCCAGCATGAGGTACGAAAATTGATCGCCGGCCCGTCTGTGTATATTTGTGATGAATGTATCGATTTATGCAATGACATTATCCGTGAAGAGATCAAAGAGGTTACGTCGCATCGCGAGCGCATCGCGATGCCCACTCCGCATGAAATTCGTAACCGCTTGGATGATTATGTTATCGGTCAGGAAAAAGCTAAAAAAGTGCTTGCGGTAGCAGTGTATAACCATTACAAACGATTACTCAATGGGGATACCAATAATGGAATTGAGTTAGGCAAAAGCAACATTTTGTTGATCGGTCCGACCGGAAGCGGTAAAACCTTGTTGGCAGAGACGTTAGCACGCTTCCTTGATGTGCCATTTACCATGGCTGATGCGACCACTTTGACCGAAGCCGGTTACGTGGGTGAGGATGTAGAGAACATCATCCAGAAATTGCTGCAAAAATGTGATTATGATGTGCAAAAGGCGCAGCGTGGTATCGTCTATATAGATGAGATAGACAAGATTTCTCGTAAATCTGATAATCCGTCCATTACTCGCGATGTGTCGGGTGAAGGTGTGCAACAAGCGCTGCTGAAATTGATTGAAGGCACTGTTGCCGCGGTACCACCTCAGGGAGGCCGTAAGCATCCCCAGCAAGAGTTTTTGCAAGTAGATACGTCGAAGATTCTGTTTATCTGTGGTGGCGCCTTTGCCGGTTTGGATAAAGTTATTGAACAGCGTACTGAAACCAATCGTGGTATTGGTTTCAGTGCAACCGTGAAAGATGGCTCTGAGAAAGCCACTGAAGGTCAGTTGTTGGCTCAGGTGGAACCAGAGGATTTGATTAAATTTGGTTTAATTCCGGAATTCATCGGTCGTTTACCTGTGGTGGCTACGTTGAATGAATTAAGTGAAGAAGCGTTGATTCAAATTTTACGAAAACCGAAAAACGCCTTGACCAAACAATATCAGGCGCTATTCAATCTGGAAGATGTCGAATTAGAATTTCGCGATGATGCCCTTACCGCTATTGCTAAAAAAGCCATGGCTCGTAAAACCGGTGCCCGTGGTTTGCGTTCCATTGTGGAAAGTGCGCTGTTGGAAACCATGTATGAATTACCATCCCAGGATAGTGTGGAAAAAGTGGTGATTGATGAGGCGGTTATTGCTGGCCAGTCTGAGCCGTTGCTTATTTACGGTAAGCACGAAGCTCAGCATGCATCTGGCGAATAACTCAATGACCGCGGCTGTTGGTTGAAGCGATTACAGTGCTAAAACGGGGGATAACATCCCCCGTTTTAGCACTGCTAGATATTGTTGAATATAAGCGATTCAACCCCATATGCTCAAATACTTAATTTTAAAACTAATAGAAATTGAGTTTTTGCGTATCCCACAAACCTAGCAGGAGTTAACTAAGAGAGAGCTCTATGAATGTCGAGCGTTCTGAACGCATAGAAATCCCTGTATTGCCTCTGCGCGATGTGGTGGTCTATCCGCATATGGTCATCCCGTTGTTTGTTGGTCGGGAAAAATCTATTCGATGTCTTGAAGCCGCCATGGATAGTGACAAAAAAATCATGTTGGTGGCACAGAAAGAGGCTTCAACCGATGAACCTGGTGTTAACGATCTTTTTTTAGTCGGAACGGTATCATCTATTTTGCAAATGCTTAAATTGCCAGACGGTACGGTTAAGGTGCTTGTGGAAGGGCTGACGCGTGCCCGTATTATCGAATTGACTGATAGTGGCTATCACTTCACCGCCGAGGCGGATTACTTTGACGGTGATGAGCAGCTGGATGAACGCGAGCAAGAAGTATTGGTGCGTACTACCATTAATCAGTTTGAAGGCTATATCAAATTGAACAAGAAAATTCCACCAGAAGTGCTAACTTCTTTGAACAGCATTGATGATGCTGCCAGGCTTGCCGATACCATCGCTGCCCATATGCCGCTCAAGCTGGCCGATAAGCAGTCGGTATTGGAAATGGCCGATGTAACCGAACGGTTGGAGTACCTAATGTCGATGATGGAATCAGAGATCGATTTGTTGCAGGTAGAGAAACGCATCCGTAACCGCGTCAAAAAGCAAATGGAGAAAAGCCAGCGCGAATATTATTTGAATGAACAGATGAAGGCGATTCAAAAAGAGTTGGGTGAGATAGACGATACGCCGGATGAAAACGAAGCGCTGAAACGCAAGATAGAAGCGGCTAAAATGCCTCAAGAGGCGCGAGAAAAAACGGAATCGGAGCTGCAAAAATTGAAAATGATGTCGCCTATGTCCGCTGAAGCAACTGTAGTGCGTGGTTATATAGATTGGATGCTGTCGGTACCCTGGCATATGCGCAGTAAAGTAAAGAAGGACCTTGTGAAGGCGCAGGAGACACTCGATAAGGATCATTATGGACTACAACGGGTTAAAGATCGCATTCTGGAATATTTGGCGATACAAAGCCGAGTGAGTAAAATTAGAGGTCCGATTCTATGCTTGGTGGGGCCACCTGGGGTAGGAAAAACTTCGTTAGGTCAGTCCATCGCTAAAGCTACCGGTAGACAATATGTAAGAATGGCGTTGGGGGGTGTTCGCGATGAAGCTGAAATTCGCGGTCATCGTCGTACCTATATCGGATCTATGCCAGGAAAACTTATTCAAAAGATGTCCAAGGTTGGGGTAAAAAATCCGCTATTCTTGTTGGATGAAATTGATAAAATGTCTTCGGATATGCGGGGTGATCCGGCCTCAGCATTGCTGGAGGTGTTGGATCCAGAGCAGAATGTGGCGTTTAACGATCATTATTTGGAAGTGGATTATGATCTCTCCGACGTGATGTTTGTTGCTACTTCCAACTCGATGAATATCCCAGCGCCGTTGTTGGATCGTATGGAGGTTATTCGTCTGTCAGGCTATACGGAAGACGAGAAGTTGAACATCGCCCGGCAGCACCTACTGGCTAAACAGTTAGAGCGCAACGCGTTGAAACCTTGTGAGCTGACGATTGAAGATAGCACGTTGGTAGGGATTATACGCTATTATACCCGTGAAGCTGGGGTGCGTAATTTAGAACGTGAAATTTCTAAATTGTGCCGCAAGGCGGTGAAAAATTTATTGATGGATAAGAAAATAAAGCATATCACCATCTGTGCCAGTAACCTAAAAGACTTCCTTGGCGTGCAACGTTACGACTATTGCCGAGCAGAAGGGGAGAACCGCATCGGTCAAGTAACAGGTCTGGCCTGGACCGAAGTAGGTGGAGATCTGTTGACCATTGAAACTGCCTGTGTATCAGGAAAAGGAAAGTTGATCTATACCGGTTCGTTGGGAGAGGTAATGCAAGAATCGATTCAGGCGGCGTTGACGGTTGTGCGTGCTCGTGCGGATAAATTGGGTATTAATCCTGATTTTTATGAAAAACGGGATATACATGTGCACGTACCTGAAGGTGCCACGCCAAAGGATGGTCCCAGCGCTGGTATTGCTATGTGTACCGCTTTGGTCTCCTGTCTGACAGGAAATCCGGTGAAAGCCAATGTAGCTATGACCGGAGAAATTACCTTGCGTGGACAAGTATTGCCCATCGGCGGTCTGAAAGAAAAATTGCTAGCTGCTCATCGCGGTGGTATTAAGACGGTGCTGATTCCTGATGAAAACAAACGTGATCTGGAAGAAATGCCAGCTGTTGTGCTTAATGATTTGGATATCCATCCAGTGAAACGCATAGATGAAGTGTTGACACTGGCCTTACAAAATACGCCGTTTAGTATGTAAAGTGTTTTCTGAAGGGCTTTGTTGAATCATTTTATATAATTATCGTAAGGTGATAATATTAGGATTCCGATGAATGATCATTTTATTCGTGACATAGCTGGTGCTTTCAAAAAGAGGTGATGATAATCGATTTTTATTGTTTAAAAATCATTATTTTAATTCTTAATTGACTAGCGCCTGCTGTTTATCAGCATAAACTGGATAGGCTTATGCCATTGGGGGTATAAGAGGTGTTTTAGTCAATAAAGTATGGTTGGCTAGTATGATGTGTATTATAATCCCCCTTATTTTTTTATATTTTCTGCAAGCAAGATAGTTATACTCAATAAGTAGTTTGATCTATCATGCTGATTTCCATTATGTGGAAAATGGTGTAGCTACAGTATTTTCTTGACTGTATACTAGCTTTATATTCATATACACTAATGATTGATCCTATTAGTATTTTATGTTGTTGTAGTTCGTGTTAACGAAGAGGAGTCTTCATTCATTAAAATTACATCTAAACGTTAGTGTACCAGGCAAAGTATTAATTTCAATATCAATACAGTGGTCATAACTATCTTCGAATAGTATATTAGAGACAGTTTTTTTGAGTAATTTTATTACTAAGTAATAAGTGTTGAGTAGTCAATTTAGCGTCATTGAATCGCGTTTGATGAGGGTAGGTATTGACTCACATAGTTATTGATTTTAAATCTTCTTTTTCCATACAAAGATTTGGTGAATAATATTTGATCTCCCTAGGAAAAGGATACAGAACTAGCTAGGATGCCTATTTACAATAGGCGTGTCTTGAACGACTGTTGTAAATAAATTTTAATAGTAAAAAAGATTTATAGAAGGCTAACTTTATAATAAAGTTCAAGCTGTTTAGTCGTTTGGAGATGTTTATTTTACTGATATTAATAAAATGAAGTTCCCATGAAAACATTAATTCTTTACTTAAGCCATGATGGCTTCACACAAAAAATTGCCGGTGTGATCGCTACATATCTTGCTGACCAGTGTGAATGTAACGTTGTGGATCTGTGTCGTGCAAGAGAGCACGATCTGCAAGCTTATCAGCGAGTCGTGATTGGTGCGTCGATTCGCTATGGTCATTTTGCTGCTGAGTTGGACCGCTTTATTCATAAGCAACTGAATTGGTTAATCTGTATTCCTAGCGCGTTTTATTCTGTTAATTTGACAGCGCGCAAAGCTGATAAATGTACTCCTGCCACCAATGTCTATACGCGTAAATTTCTGGCGAAAACTGCTTGGCGACCTGATCTCTGCGCGGTATTTGCTGGCGCGTTGCGCTACCCGTGCTATCATTGGTTTGATTGCTTAATGATTCAATTAGTTATGCTAATGACTGGTGGTGAAACTGATTGTAGCAAAGAGGTGGAGTATACTGATTGGCAGCAAGTTTTTGCATTTGCTAGAAAGTTAACGAAATTAACTAAGAATGTTCAATGCAATATGGTAAAAACACCGTTCTTTAAAAATAATTAGAATTATTTATTCAGTTTTGTTAAATAAAATTCATAGTCACTGAGATCTTTACTTTTTTAATTACATCTTGATATATATCTAGATAGTTATTTTATTCAAGGTATGTTCTTAAGTCATACTTACCTTAACTTAGAATAGTAAGTTAATAGTAGTATAAGTCAGTAGAATAGCTATTCTATTCGTGAGATATCTTGTCATAGAGCGTTAATGGTGTTTGTAAGTGTCTGATTAGTGATTTTATATCCTTTGAGTTATTTTGCAATAGTTCATATTAGATGATATCATATATTGAAGTATCAACTGATATATGAAGTAAGTATTACACTTGGCACTTTTTTTATTAACGCACAATTTTATCGTGATATTAATATTTTTGTTTATTTAATGAGACCATTATGGTTTTAGAGGAATATTATTGATTAAAATCATATTTATAAAATTTTCTAATGATAGTGGTTTTAGAAAAAGATTAGTTTTAATATTAATTCAGTGGTGGTTGCCATCTTTAAATAGTGTATTAGAGGCATCTTTTGAGGTATGTAATTTTACTATTAATCCTTAAGCTGAGGTATCTAATTTAGCTGCAGTAAATCGTGTTTGATGATGGTCTTGTTTAATGCTCTTAATGAATGATTTGAGGTTTTACTGATAGAGAGATTTTTCTAGAAAAGTTATGATCTACTTGTAGTTAATGAATATTTCTTTGATCCATTTTAAAAATGTAATGTATTCAACAAAGCCCTGTGAATTGTATGACAACTGTCTTTAGACTAAGTCACCTATTTTTTGTATGCTTAAGTGAATGGTAATGTGTATTGCTGATTTTGCCTGTGAATTACCAAAACACTTGATTGCCCGTTATCCAAATAGGGAATGCAGCGCTTGTCGCTTGTTGTCGCTGGATGGGCTGACCGGAGATATAACTCTGAGGTATTTACTGATTTACTGCAAAAATTGGTGTCTGGAAACCTGCTGGTAGAACGTGTGCTGGACGATAATCGGGTACTTGCACATGTGCGCGTCTCTAAGGGCGCCAAAAACGGGTAGTGCCTTTTGGGGGGATAATGACAGCAGGCCACTATGGTGATGCGTCACGCTGCGCTCTTCGAGCTCCGTTTGACGACACCCGCGATGTACTGACAATATTGAATGATGCTCTGGCCATATATGCCGTTTTCCCCTTATATCGATCGTCTGGACGAAAACAGTAGACCGCTAGCTTGTATCAGAGAGTCTATAGTGAACGCCCTGGCGTGGTGGCCGCTCCGACAGCGGTATTGTATTTTGATAAATCTATGTTGTCGGCTTTGCGTGCCAAAGTGATCTAAATGGCTTTCATCACGTTGCATGTAGGGGCTGGTACCTTTCAGTCGGTTCGTTTGGACGGATATCGAGCGGGGTATAGCATGTATGGGGATATGTCGAGGTGTGGCAAGACAGTGGTTGATGCTATGTTAGCTTGCAAGGCACGTGGTAATCTGGTTATCGCTGTCGGCACTACTTCAGTACGTTCTTTAGAAAACACCGCGATGGTGGATGAAAATAGGAACCTGCTAGCTCCGTTTTTTGGTGATCCGTATATTTTTATTTTTCCCGGTTACCGTTTTCGTGTCATTGACGCGCTGATCACTAATTTTTATTTGCCGGAATCCACCTTAATTATGTTAGTGGCACCTTTGCCGGTTATCGTAATCCCGGTGCTGCCTAACCAGGCATTGAAAGTGTGGGTAGTAATCGGCATGGTGTTGGATCTGCCGTCAGGCGTTAATCCCTCTGATGTTGGAGGATAAATGAAATATCAATTACTAAAAACCGATTATCACGCTCGTCGTGGACGTCTAGTGTTTGATCGTGGTGTTGTAGAAACTCCTGCTTTTATGCCGGTGGGGACCTATGGCACAGTAAAGGGGATGACACCAGAAGAGGTAAAAGAGACTGGTGCGCAAATCCTTTTGAGCAATACTTTCCATCTTTGGCTGCGTCCTGGGCAGGAAGTAATAAAATTACACGGCGATCTACATGATTTTATGCAGTGGGATGGTCCTATTTTGACTGATTCCGGCGGGTTTCAAGTATTCAGCTTAGGTGATATCTGTAAAATTACGGAAGAGGGGGTGCATTTTCGTAATCCCATTAATGGCAATAATATTTTTCTTATGCCGGAAGATTCTATGGAAATACAATATGCATTTGGTTCTGATATTGTTATGATTTTTGACGAATGCATGCCTTATCCCAGTGACTGGGATGATGTTAAACGCTCAATGGAAATGTCACTACGTTGGGCAGTACGTAGCCGTCAACGGTTTGATAAACTAAATAATTTTAACGCGTTATTTGGAATTATTCAGGGTGGAGTTTATGAAGATTTACGGGATATATCGGTAAAAAAATTAATAGAGATTGGTTTTGATGGTTACGCTGTAGGCGGCCTAGCGGTGGGTGAGTCTAAAGCAGACATGCACCGTATTTTGGTGCATGTCTGTCCACAGATTCCTATGGATAAGCCACGTTATTTAATGGGTGTCGGCAAGCCGGAAGATTTAGTGGAAGGAGTTCGCCTCGGTATCGATATGTTCGATTGCGTGATACCGACCCGCAATGCGCGTAACGGCCATCTGTTCGTCACAGATGGTGTGATAAAGATTCGTAATGCCCGATATAAAGCAGATGTGTTGCCGTTAGATACGGAGTGTGATTGTTACACCTGTCGCAATTATAGCCGTGCGTATTTGCATCATCTCGACCGTTGCAATGAAATGCTGGGTGCCCGTTTAAACACCATCCATAATTTACGTTATTACCAGCGTTTGATGTCTGGTTTACGCCAGGCTATCCATGAGGGTAAATTAAAGTACTTTATTGATAAATTTTATCACCGGATAGGTAAGATGATGGTTCTACTTGTAGTTTGTTGAGTTAAATAATAATGGGGGAATTTAAATGAATTTTTTCATTTTTAATGCTGTTGCCGCCACCGGTGATCCGGCCCAGGGCAGTCCTTACTCTCTGGTAATTATGTTGGTAGTTTTTGGTCTAATTTTTTATTTTATGATTTTTCGTCCGCAGCAAAAGCGTGCCAAAGCGCATAAAAAATTAATGAATTCCATTTCTAAAGGGGATGAAGTGTTGACCACTGGTGGTATTGTGGGTCGTGTCGTTAATGTAGCGGAAACTGGTTATATTTCCATTTCGCTCAACGAAACAAACGAAGTGGTGATTAAGCGTGATTTTGTAACTGCTGTTTTGCCGAAAGGTACAATGAAAGCGTTATAAATTTTGATTTTTCCTAAGGAAATTGCTGTGTTAAACCGTTATCCTTTATGGAAGTATCTCATGTTGCTGCTAGCGCTTGGTGTTGGGTTGCTATATGCGCTTCCAAATCTTTATGGGGAAGATCCAGCTGTACAAATTACCGGTGTGCGAGGTACTACAGTTAGTGAATTGACGCTGGTTCAGATTCAAAATGTGTTGAAACAATATCAAATTTCCAGCAAATCTATTATTATGGATAATGGTGTTGTTTCAGCTCATTTCTGTAGCTTAGATGTGCAACTGCGTGCCCGTGAAGCGTTAGTGAATGCCCTAGGAGAGAATTATGTCGTGGCACTGAATCTGGTTCCGTCTCTTCCTTCTTGGTTACTCAGTGTAGGAGCAAAACCAATTAAGTTGGGTTTGGATTTGCGCGGCGGTGTACATTTTTTGATAGAAGTGGATATGGACAGCGTGTTCAGCAAGCTACAGGAGAATTCTATGTATAGTCTGCAGCGCGATCTGCGCGATAAAGGCATCTCCTATACAACAGTGCATAAAATTGATAATTATGGTAGCGAAATCTGTTTTCGCGATACTGAGACTCGTGATCAAATCATTTCATGGCTGACACCTCGACATCGAGGGTTGGTGTTAAGAAGCGTCGGCGATCATGGTCTTCATGCCATCCTAGCGGCAGACCGTTTGCGGGATGCTCACGAATACGCAGTGCAACAGAATATCAGTATTTTGCGCAATCGCGTGAATCAGCTGGGTGTGACTGAACCGCAGGTGCAGCGACAGGGAGCAGATCGGATTGTAGTTGAGCTGCCTGGTATCCAGGATACCGCGCGCGCTAAGCAAATTCTTGGCGCGACTGCTACCCTTGAGTTCCGTCTGGTTAATGGCGCGATAAATCAAACCTTCGCTGTTCATGGCCGCGTGTCGGGAGACTCGGAAGTGAAAGTAACCCGCGACGGTAAGTCAGTAGTGGTGTACAAACGGGTTATCTTGACCGGTGATCATATTATTAACTCCACTTTTAGTACCGACGAATATAATCGCCCTCAGGTGAATATTTTCCTCGATAGTGCCGGTGGCAGCACTATGTTTAATTTTACCAAGAATAATATTAGCAAGCAGATGGCTACTTTGTTTGTAGAGTATAGGGACAGTGGTAAGAAAGACGCTAATGGGCACACTATCTTAATAAAAAAGGAAGAGGTGATCAACGTTGCGACCATTCAGTCTCGGTTGGGCAGTAGCTTTCGTATCATTGGCATCAGCAATCTGAATGAAGCGCACCAGTTGTCGCTGTTGCTGCGTGCGGGCGCCTTGATTGCTCCTATCCATATTGTGGAAGAACGCATCATTGGTCCCACCCTTGGGATTCAGAATATCACGCAAGGGTTGAAAGCTTGTTTTTGGGGGCTAGCAGCTTTAATCTTGTTTATGGTGGTGTGGTACCGTAAGTTTGGCTTGATCGCTACTTCAGCGTTTATTGCCAATTTGGTGCTGATCATCGGTATTATGTCCTTATTACCTGGAGCGACATTAACCATGCCAGGTATCGCTGGTGTTGTACTAACGTTGGCTGTGGCTGTGGATGCCAATGTGCTTATCAACGAACGCATTAAAGAGGAGCTTCGCAAGGGACGGACGGTGCAGCAAGCGATTCATGAGGGGTATCGCGGCGCGTTCTCTAGTATTGTCGACGCCAACGTCACGACGCTAATTACCGCTATTGTCTTGTATGTGTTTGGCACAGGTTCCATTAAGGGTTTTGCTATCACTACCGCTATCGGTGTGGTCACTTCAATGTTTACGGCGATCATCGGTACTCGTGCCATCGTTAATCTGTTTTACGGCGGTAAACATATTGATCAGCTATCTATTTAGGCATAGTTTGTGGCGGGAAAACAGAAAAGTGTTGAAGAATTAAATTATGGTCGTAAAGTTTATGACTTTATGCGTTGGAATTTTTTGGTATTCAGTTTGTCAATTATTTTGTTGATCGCTTCCATCGTGATTATAACGATGCACGACTTTAAATGGGGACTGGATTTTACCGGTGGGACGGTCATTGAATTGGCTCTGGAAAAAGTCTCCGATTTGGATCAAATACGCGTCGCCCTGGAACAAACGGGTTTTAAAGATTCGTTGGTGCAAAATTTTGGCAGCAGCCTAGACGTGATAGTGCGCATGTCTCCTGTTCAGGATGGATTTGGCCAAGAATTAGGCAATAAAGTGCTTAGCATTATAAACCAGGCAACTGGTCAGAACGCCACTGTTAAACGGGTTGAATTTGTTGGGCCGAGCGTGGGTAGAGATCTAGCTCAAGCTGGTGGTATGGCACTATTAGTTGCGCTTATCTGTATCTTGATCTATGTTGGTTTTCGTTTTGAGTGGCGGTTGGCGATTGGTGCAGTTTTAGCACTGGTCCATGACATAGTCATTACTTTAGGGGTGCTATCGCTGTTTCATATTGAGATCGATTTAATCATTATCGCTTCGCTGATGTCGGTTATTGGTTACTCACTCAACGACAGTATCGTAGTTTTTGACCGTATTCGTGAAAATTTTTATAAAATCCCGTGTAGCAGTGCCTATGATATTTTTAATGTATCATTGACTCAGATTTTGAGTCGGACGATTATGACTTCGGTCATTACTTTGATGATGGTATTGATTTTGCTCATTTTTGGTGGTTCTATGTTGCGCGGTTTTTCAATGACATTGCTGATCGGTGTTTTTGTTGGTACTTTCTCTTCTATTTATGTTGCTTCGGGATTAGCGCTTAAGCTCGGTGTGAAGCACGATCATTTGTTGCTAACAAAAAGTGTAATGAAAAGGGCGTGAATCAACCGCAGCTACTTTTTTGACCATTTGTTTTCTACCAGGCTATATTATACTTTTAGGTATACCCAGTTTGCTATTATTTTTTAGATATTAACTTACGTTGATAGAGTTATCTGTGCAAACTAATGATGAAAAATGGGGGTGTTCGTCGTGTATTGCCGTTACGGTATTCTAAGGTACCGACCTTATCTGGTGGTAGAAAAGTGGCTGGGTTATGTTCTGCGGGATTTTTTAGTTATTTGATTGAATATCATGTAATTAAATATCTAGAATAAAATTGATATGTATCTATTTCAAAGTGGATAGTCGTTACGGTAGTTGGCTTTTTTAGTGGTTTAGAGGAAAATATTAATGATTATTTATGCGTTGCCTATAGATATATTTTATACAGTTATGGTCCTTTTTATTGAAAATTAATTTTGATGTACGTAAAGTGCTTATAAATATGAGAAAATAAAATCCTATTGATGTAAAAATGATTTTTTATCTTACGTTATGAGCATAAAAATTTATAGCTTTTATTTTAGTTAATTAATATTTCTTGAAAAAAGTTCAACACGTAACGAAATCACTCATATTGAATCATATTCAATGGATAATCAGAGTACATAGTTGGAAAATTGCTGAATGTGATGCAGTTTCCATGTAGCGATCGCTGATTGCGGATGCAGAAGCATAATCTAAGGTGTTTAATAAAAACATTAAAAAATTAAAATAAATCATCAATTTTGGCTAATTAAGGTTAACAGAAAATCATGATCTGGAATAAGCGTGGGTACCACGCCTGGCTTTGGAATATACAGCTATATTACTTAGGAGAGGCATGTGCATATTCGTTTTAAATAAAGTAAGTTAGTTATGTTTATCTATTGTGGGATGAATGGCTTGAATATAAGGTAAAAAAAGCTCGGAGACGGCTAAATTTATTCTAGAAGATTGACTAACAGTGTAGCAATTAGAAGCTATGTTCATTTTTACTGAGTCCGTAGTAAATGCCGGAGCCCAAATGAAGGGTGCCACCGGCGCTAAAAATTATTTCAGCAATTTGCGTGCTTTGTTGAGCACATTGTTGACGGTAAAGCCAAATGCTTTGAATAACACTTCCGCCGGTGCGGATTCACCGAAAGTGGTCATGCCGACTATTGCACCGTTTAGGCCAACATACTTATACCAGTAATCGGCAATGCCGGCTTCAATAGCGATACGCGCAGTAACGGTTTTTGGCAGTACTGATTCACGGTAATCTTCATCCTGTTGATCAAAGACGTCGGTAGAGGGCAGGGATACGACGCGTACCTTACAGGCTTCATCGTGTAGTTGCTGGTAGGCTGCGACCGCCAACTCTACTTCGGAGCCGGTAGCAATTAGGATCAGGTTCGGAAGGCCTTCACAATCCTTCAGTACATAACCGCCGCGGGCGATATCTGCCAACTGTTTTGAGCTACGATTTTGTTGCACTAGATCTTGTCGAGAAAGTATAAGTGTGGTTGGGCCATCTTGGCGCTCAATTGCTTTTTTCCAGGCTACCGCAGTTTCTACCTGATCGCAGGGACGCCAGTTGCTCATGTTTGGCGTCAAGCGCAGGCTTGCTAGTTGCTCCACTGGCTGATGAGTTGGGCCATCTTCGCCCAGCCCAATAGAGTCATGGGTATACACCATGATATGCCTCGTTTTCATCAGCGCAGCCATACGCACTGCATTGCGAGCGTATTCAACAAACATCAGGAAGGTTGCGGTATAGGGAACGAAACCGCCATGGTGGGAGATACCATTGCCAATGGCGGTCATGCCGAATTCACGCACGCCATAGTGTATATAGTTACCATTAGGATCGTCAACTATGGAAGTGGATTTTGACCAAATGGTTAGGTTACTGGGCGCTAAATCAGCTGAGCCGCCGAGAAGTTCAGGTAGCATTGGTCCGAAAGCTTCTAGTGTATTTTGCGATGCTTTACGGCTGGCGATTTTCATCGGCCTTGCTTGTAATTGCTCGATAATTTTTTGAGTTTCTTCCTGCCAGTTAGCCGGAAGTGCACCGTTAATGCGGCGTTTGAACTCTGTTGCTAGATCGGGGTAGATTTTCTCATAGGTGGCAAATTTCTCGTTCCAAATAGCTTCTTTCTTTTGACCATTTTCTTTTGCATTCCAACCTTGGTAGATCTCTGTCGGGATCATAAACGGTGGTTCGTTCCAGCCTAACGCTTCACGCGTGGCAGCAATTTCTTTTTTGCCCAGTGGAGCGCCATGGGCACTATGAGTGCCGGATTTGTTCGGTGCTCCGAATGCGATGACGGTTTTACACATTAGCAACGACGGCTTATCGGTAACAAATTTGGTGCTTTCAATCGCTGTTTTGATGGCATCGCTGTCATGTCCGTCCACGTTGCGCACTACATGCCAGCCGTAGGCTTCAAAACGGGCTGCGGTATCATCGTTGAACCAGCCTTTTACGTTACCATCGATGGAAATGCCGTTATCATCATAAAATGCTACTAGTTTGCCGAGTTTTATGGTTCCGGCCAGCGAGCATGCTTCGTGGGAGATCCCCTCCATCATGCAGCCATCACCTAAAAACACATAGGTATAATGATTAACAATGTCCAGTTGTGGTCGATTGAATTGTGCTGCTAGAGTGCGTTCGCCAATAGCTAGACCTATTGCGTTGGCGATACCTTGTCCCAGGGGGCCAGTGGTGGTTTCCACACCATTGGTGTAGCCATATTCTGGATGGCCCGGGGTTTTAGAGTATAACTGACGAAAGTTTTTCAGTTCTTCCATCGGCAAATTATAGCCAGTGAGATGTAACAAGCTGTAAAGCAGCATTGAGCTGTGGCCGTTGGAGAGGATAAAACGGTCACGATCGGCCCATTTTGGGTTGATTGGATTATGATTCATATAATCGCGCCATAATACTTCTGCAATATCAGCCATGCCCATAGGGGCACCAGGATGGCCGGAATTAGCTTTTTGCACGGCATCTATACTTAATGCACGGATGGCATTGGCAAGTTTTTTTCTTGAGGTCATGTAATGCTCCAAAGGTTATAGTTTTGCAGATAAAAGATCTTTTAATCTTTGTTGGTCAATTGCAAATTGACGGATGCCCTCGGCTAGTTTGTCAACAGCCATTGCGTCTTGGTTGTGTTCCCAGCGAAATTTCGCTTCAGACAGCGCAGCTGGCTGATGGAAAGCTTCGGTGAAGGGAGAGAGTTTACGCTCAACGCTTTGATCGTTGTTATGCAGCTTTTCCAGCAAGGTGGGTGCAATAGTTAGACGATCGCACCCGGCTAGGGCCAGGATCTGCTCGATTTTACGGAAGCTAGCGCCCATGATTATGGTTTGATAGCTATGTTGTTTATAGTAATTATAAATTCTGCGTACCAATTTCACACCTGGATCTTCATTAACTACGTACGGCTCTAACGGTTTACGTTGGTTATACCAGTCATAGATACGGCCAACGAACGGCGAAATTAAATATACGCCAGCATCAGCGCAAGCGCGTGCCTGCGCAAAGGAAAATAGCAGCGTTAGGTTGCATTTAATACCTTCTTTTTCTAGCTTTTCCGCTGCTTTGATCCCTTCCCAGGTTGAGGCTAGCTTAATAAGAATGCGGGATTTGTTGATGCCCTGTTTTTGATACAAACTGACCAGTTTGCTGGCTTTGGCTACGCACATGCTGCGATCGAAGGAGAGACTCGCATCCACTTCTGTAGAGACACACCCTGGTATGTTTTTCAGGATTTCAACACCTATATTAACCGCCAATTTATCACTGGCATTTATGATCTGGGTTTCGTGGGTACCTCCCTGTTCACGTGCATAAGCTAGCGCGTCTTTAAACAATGGTTGGTAGATGTTAAAGCTGGCTGCTTTTAGAATGAGCGACGGGTTGGTGGTTGCATCTTGTGGAGTATAATGGCGGATAGACTGAATATCCCCGCTGTCGGCCACGACGGTGGTAAATTGCTTCAGAGCTTCTAACTGATTCATTTTTGACTCCATATGAATATGATTATATCACATGTAAAATTGACGGTTAACTTTAGAATCACACAGGATCAACAAGACAATAGTAATTACGTGGAAAAACAGCGCTTTGTATTTCCGGCTGCTTTAGGCTTCAGCAAGTACTGTATCTCGTTGCGTTAGAGTGCGCTTATGGTGCTGATTTTTTGTTTTTAGTAGGTATTCAGTAATTATTCGTAGGTTCCTTGTGGGGAATTTTAGCGATTTAATTTTATATCGACTGTTACATAGTGTTTACACTAAATAGAATGCTTTTTTAGCTGTGTATGATTCATTTTTACTAAAAACTTTATCCGAGTAGCGTGAGAGCTATATAAATAATATCATGGTGTGTTAAATTTTATGCTGTACGGGTTCATTTTGAGCGGTTTTCTTCTATTTAAAGATATAGAAATGACTGATATACTAACAACAATGTATCAGTGGACCACGTTTGACTGATGTTTGTTGTCTCTCACCATATTAGTGATTATAAACTTTTTTTGCTGTTTATAGAAAGATTTTTGCTGGAAAAGTGAATGATTTGACTTTCATTAGTTACATAAATCTGATTTGTCAACAAATCTTATACAGCTATATTTCTATCAACAATTTTCGTTTAGCCAGTCGCGAGCGGTTAAAAAGTTGTGATAAAGCGCCTCCTCGGGGCTGTTTGGTGCTGGTTTGGCATTGTATTCCCAGCGCACTAACGGTGGCATGGATATGAGTATTGACTCAGTACGGCCATCGGACTGCAGACCAAATAGAGTACCTCTATCCCAGATCAAATTAAATTCTACATATCGTCCGCGACGATAGAGCTGAAATTGGCGTTCGCGCTCGCCCCAATGGAGAGCGCGGCGCCGTTCTACAATGGGTAGATAAGCGTCTAGATATCCCTGGCCTATGGCCCGGGTAAAAGCAAACGCTTGCATGAAATCGGGAGTGTTCAGATCATCGAAAAATATCCCGCCGATACCACGAGCTTCATTACGATGCTTTAGAAAGAAATAATCGTCACACCAGCGTTTGTATCGTGGGTAGACGTCGTGACCAAACGGTCGGCAGAGCGCTTCAGCGGTGCGGTGCCAATGAAGAGCATCTTCGGTGAAACCGTAATAGGGCGTCAGGTCAAATCCTCCGCCAAACCACCATATCGGTGCGGAATCTGCCTTTTCGGCGATAAAAAATCGAACATTGGCGTGGCTGGTAGGGATATAGGGATTTTTTGGGTGGACCACCAAAGAAACTCCTATCGCTTTGAATGAGCGGCCGGTTAGTTCTGGTCGGTGAGCAGTGGCGGAAGCGTTTAGGGTATCACCATGTATATAGGAGAAATTGACTCCCGCCTGTTCAAAGATGCGGCCATTACGTAATACTCGGGTGCTACCCCGGCCGCTGTCGCCGCGTTGCCAAATGTCTTCCTGGAAGGTTTTTCCGCCGTCGGCGGACTCTAGTGCGTCACAGATGCGATTCTGTAGAGTGAGAAAAAAGGGGATGATCTGTTTGGTAATAGCTAGTTGATTCATCGCAATAGTCCATTGTCAGGTTTTGTTGGATAAACGTGAGTCGTTGATAATTTTTTTTGAATTCAAGATTGTTATTACAGGTTGTTCAAGTAGCTCGTTGGTGAAAAATATCAAATTTGGGTCATTTTATTTTAATGTAATTTCCAATAGCTATGGGATTCTTCAGTTTAGGTAACTGATTCTTTATTTGGTGTTTTTGCTTCTTGTTTACACTTTGATTGTCGACACCTTGATTTTTATTCAGTATAATTTGTCCAGATTTTCAATGACCTCCGTTATTTGTTCAAATTTGTTATTGTTCGCAATCAAAAAGCTGGATCTCCTAGCATCGAACATTATAAGCAATGTCATCACATATTGTATGATATTAATTATATCAGATAAAATTTATTGTTACACCAATTATAGTGAGGATTGCTACCAATGTTATTGAATAAATTAAATTTTTTAATTTTAAAAATAGTCACTAATTCTATAAGTAGAATAAAGTTTAAAATCATTAATTGGGAAGTTAACAATATTCTATCACTTTAGTGGAGCCTTTATCCTTTCTTACTATGGTGATGAGTTAATAAACCACTTAAACTTTAACGATGGTGTCTGGTACACTGTTTTGAGGTAGTCAATATAACTATCATTATGTTAAGAAAAAATCTTTGCCTATACGGCAAGAATTATAAGATTTTATAGGCTCCATTTAATTTAAATATTCCTTTGTATTCCTAATTAATATATTTGTATCAGTAAACATGCTTAAATATTAATGTCATTTAATCTGTGGTGAAATTGTTTGTATGTTTTTTGCGTACCTGGTTGAAGCTCTTTTAGAGAAGGTGATGGAATCTAAAGTCAGAATACAGTGTTAGAAAAAGCTTCATATTTGGTGTAAGCATCATGGGGTGATGATGCACATGTTAGTTATATCTGCTGGCTAAGTGATTTTGATCAAAATGAGTAGTGTGAAGGTAACAAAACATTTTAATTAAATAAAATGCTTATCGATGACTCATGTTTATCAACAAAAATTTAATACAGTTGTGAGTTTCTATTTGATAGCGTATTGTTATAGTCTTTTGATGAGACTTTAATTATAGCATGCAGCTTGAGGTATGAGGTTAATGGTAGTAATTTCCAAGTGTTTTAAACTTATCATTATAGCATAATGTTTATGGTACATGGCATATGTAGGGTATGTGATAACTATCGTATGCGGTGTTGTATAGACTTTGCAAAACTATTATTTGTTACGTTTGGTTTGGTGTTATGTTTAACATGAACCTAATAACATTGATATTTGTTGATGCTAAAAAAGTTAGTCGGTCAGTAAAATCATTTGGTATTTTAAATTAGTTAAGTAACGACCTTTGCGGTGAGAAATTTACCCTGGGTTAGCAACCATTCCTTAATCTCGCATCAACGTGTTCAGTTTGGTAAACTAACTTCAAAAGGTTTATAACTTTTCCAACTGCTAAAGTATATATCGATATATGAAACCGTTACGGGTTATTCCATACTTATAAATAAACTGTCATTTTACGATGATAGTTTATTTTTTTAATGCTTAAGACAAAACATGACCTTTAGGTTTAACATTCATCGTATATGGGTAATGCAAAGGCTTTTAATAGCAATGTTACTAGTGTATGGTCCGGCTCATTCCATTTCATTACTTAATAGCTCTTATGACGTGGCACGTGAGCTGTTTGTAGCGCTAAACCCTGTTTTTATTGAACAGTGGCAACGCGAGCATCCTGGTGACACTTTAACTATCCGTCAGTCACATGCAGGATCGTCTAGGCAGGCACTGTCTATCTTGCAAGGGCTTCATGCGGATGTAGTTACCTACAACCAGGTAACAGATGTGCAAATTTTGCATGATCGTGGTAATTTGATTGCTGCGGACTGGCAAAGTCGCTTACCTAATCATAGTTCGCCGTACTACTCGACCATGGCGTTTTTAGTGCGTAAAGGGAACCCAAAGCAGATTCATGATTGGCAAGATCTGGTGCGTGATGAAGTAAAGCTTATATTTCCCAATCCGAAGACTTCGGGTAATGGGCGCTATACCTATTTGGCAGCTTGGGGTGCTTTTTTGCAGAATAATGGTATCGATTACGCTAAAACTCGCGTTTGGATGTGCAAATTTCTCAGTAATGTTGAGGTATTCGATACCGGTGGTCGCAGTTCTACTATCACTTTTATCGAACGGGGGCAGGGGGATGTACTGATAAGTTTTGAATCGGAAGTGAATATGTTTCGCAACCAGTATGGTGCTGAGAATTATGAAGTGATTGTGCCGAAAATAAATATTTTTGCGGAATTTCCAGTGGCGTGGGTGGATAAAAATGTGCAAAAAAATGGGACTGAAAAGGTGGCTAGAGCTTATCTAAATTATCTCTATAGCCCGGCGGCACAACAAATTATCGCAAGATTTTTTTATCGGGTTAACACGACGCAAATCATGAAGGCTAATAACAAAAAATTCCCCACGATTCAGTTATTTCGGGTCGAAGATTGGTTCGGTGATTGGCAGCAGGTGATGGGCATCCATTTCAGCAGTGGTGGTGAATTAGACCAATTACTTGCATCGGTGTATCGTTAATGTTGGCCATGACAACGAAACGTAT
Source organism: Sodalis sp. Ffu (assembly GCA_024748595.1). Lineage (GTDB taxonomy): Bacteria > Pseudomonadota > Gammaproteobacteria > Enterobacterales > Enterobacteriaceae > FFU. The sequence continues at coordinate 1,315,173 of CP072944.1, forward strand.
ACTACCTGGCTTTGGGCTGAGTCTCGGTACTAGCGTATTGTTTGTTTGCCTTGTCTTGCTATTGCCTTTAAGTGCGCTGGTGATGCAGTTAGCGCAGATTAGTTGGTCCCAGTACTGGCAGGTGATCAGTAGTCGGGAGTTGGTGGCGGCCTATAAAGTTACTCTACTATCCGCTGGGGTGGCCTCCTTTTTGAATGCGTTGTTTGGTATGCCAATAGCCTGGATCTTGGCTCGTTACCGTTTTCCAGGACGGGTGTTGCTGGATGGGTTAGTGGATTTGCCGTTCGCGTTGCCCACTGCGGTGGCTGGTTTGACGTTAGCGACATTGTTTTCTACGACTGGCTGGTATGGCAATTGGCTGGAGTTGTTTGGTATCAAAGTTTCCTATACTTGGCTTGGCATCACTGTGGCGATGGTGTTTACTAGTATCCCTTTTGTGGTGCGCACTGTGCAGCCAGTACTGGAGGAGCTTAGCCCAGAGTTTGAAGAAGCGGCTAAGATTTTGGGGGCTGGACATTGGCAAATTTTTCGCAGCGTCATTTTGCCGGAGTTGGCTCCAGCATTGCTAGCAGGAACAGCATTATCATTTATTCGTAGTTTGGGTGAATTCGGGGCGGTGATCTTTATAGCCGGTAATATTGCTTGGAAGACCGAAGTCATATCGCTGAAAATTTTTTTTCGTTTGCAGGAGTTTGATTATCCTGCGGCCAGTGCTATTGCTTCGATTATTCTGGTGATATCTCTGCTGCTGCTGTTTGTCATCAATGTGCTGCAATCACGTTTTAGTCGGCGATTGGGGGGACTATAATGACAGATATCTTTGTTTTTAATAGAGCGATTTGGGCATCCATTGAATGGAGAAAGTGGTTATTGATTAGTTTGGGAGCGCTTGTTTCGATACTGTTGTTGGCAATACCTCTGATGTTTATTTTTGTAACGGCTTTGTCGGAGGGAATGGTATTGGTGGGACATAATTTGGGCAATTCAGATATGCTGCATGCTATATGGCTCACTGTACTGGTTGCTTTGATTAGTGTGCCGGTCAATTTGGTATTCGGCACGTTGATGGCTTGGTTGGTTACGCGTTTTAATTTTTGTGGTCGTCAGCTGCTGTTGACGTTGATGGATGTGCCTTTCGCCGTATCGCCGGTGGTAGCTGGGTTACTATATCTATTGTTTTATGGTACGAACGGTCCTATCGGAGGTTGGCTAGATAAGCATAATCTGCATTTGATGTTCTCTTGGCCGGGTATAGTGCTAGTTACTATTTTTGTTACCTGTCCTTTCGTGGTGCGCGAACTTGTTCCAGTGATGCTGAGTCAGGGTAGTCAAGAAGATGAAGCGGCGATTCTATTAGGTGCATCTGGTTGGCAGATGTTTTATCGTGTCACGTTGCCTAATATTCTCTGGCCTTTGCTTTATGGAGCAATTCTCACGAATGCTCGAGCTATAGGCGAATTCGGTGCAGTGTCGGTCGTATCAGGATCGATACGTGGTGAAACCTGTACGTTGCCGTTGCAGGTAGAGTTATTGCATCAGGATTATAACACCGTTGGCGCTTTTACCGCTGCTGCGTTGTTGGCTTTGATGGCGATTATTACACTATTTCTAAAAAGTGGTCTGCAATGGCGTCTAGATCGTCATCAGACGGAGCTTCGACTGGGGAAATCACAATGAGTATTGTGATCGATAAGGTCAGTAAATTTTTTGATCATACTAAAGTTTTAGACGATATTTCTTTGGATATCGCTTCGGGGGAAATGGTGGCGTTATTGGGGCCATCTGGCTCCGGCAAAACTACACTGCTGCGCGTTATTGCTGGTCTGGAGCATCAGACCATTGGTCACTTGCATTTTGGTGGAATAGATGTTAGCCGTCTTCATGCGCGTGATCGCCATGTTGGGTTTGTTTTTCAACATTATGCGCTATTTCGTCATATGACAGTGTTTGATAATATCGCTTTTGGTCTGATGGTATTACCGCGGTGTAAACGCCCAGGCGCCGCGACTATTAAGTATAAGGTCGGGCAATTGCTGGAAATGGTGCAGTTGGGGCATTTGGCTAACCGTTATCCGTCACAGCTTTCTGGTGGTCAGAAACAGCGAGTGGCTTTGGCGAGATCATTAGCGGTAGAGCCTGAAATATTATTGTTGGATGAACCCTTTGGCGCCCTGGATGCTCAAGTGCGTAAAGAGTTGCGCCGTTGGTTGCGGCAGCTTCATGAGGAGTTAAAGTTTACTAGTGTTTTTGTTACTCATGATCAAGAAGAAGCGATGGAAGTGGCGGATCGAGTGGTAGTGATGAGCCAGGGAAATATTGAGCAAGTTGGTGTTCCGCAGGATTTCTGGCATGCGCCAGCTAGCCGTTTTGTATTAGAATTTTTAGGCGAGATTAACCGGTTGGAGGGTGAAATACATGGCTCGCAGTTATTTATCGGTGCTTATCATTGGCCGTTGCCATATACGCTGATTCATCAGGGTAAAGTTGAGCTTTTCTTGCATCCTTGGGAGATGGTGATTAGCGAACAATCTAGTGTCCGTTGTCCGTTACCAGTACGGATTGTTGATGCCATTCAGCGCGGTTATTATTGGCAGTTAATTGTTCAGCCACTGAGTTGGCATCAGGATCCATTGACAGTTATGTTGTCCGGAGGAACTTCTATTATTCCGCAGTGCGGCGATCGCCGTTATATAGGGGGCCAGAATGCCCGGTTATATGCAGGAGATCAATCTTTGCATCCTGTTGATTTTACGGAGGCTGTTTAAACGTTGTATTTTTAAGCTGGTTCTGTATGTATTCGTATTATTTTGTGCTATGCATCTACTTTTACTATTTTTGTTTACGGGGTTCTATGCTACTCAGCATAAGAGTTAAGTTATTTTATTCATGACGTAGTTATTTATGATAGGGAGGTCAAGAAAAACTAAGCTTATAACGTTGATTAGCTAGACGTCTATCTTAGCTTATGATTTGTATCATAAGCGGTTGGTTATGGGCTTTGTTAATTTTCTATATTTTAGGTAGTGTTTTCGCATTTATTAGATAACTCAAATGGTTATCTGATGATGTTATGTGTCGTGATCGACATATGCTTCTTGTGGTATATATCGTGCTTTCTTGACCGTGTGTTTTGATTTTTTATTTATTCACCTTCGCCAAAAATCTTCAGTCAGCAGTATCAATAATAATATAAATGATTTTATCGCTAATTTTATCATGACATTCATGTTTGTTAGCTTGTTTATTAATGCATATGGAGTCTTGACAACGTAGAAGAACCTTCATTAACAACTAGAAAATGGAGTCATAAAACTTTATTAATGTTCGCGGCGTCAGGAAAAAGATTGATTTAATACAATGATAGTAGTTGCTATAGTCGACTCTAATATCGTATGGATATATTTTGGGTAATTTTATTTTTATACCATGCACAACTGAAGTTAACTATAACTGCAGTTGTGCATGGTAGTGACAATAGGCAGCGTGCTAAAATTAGGCGGTTGATTACTTAGACGAAAAGGAGGGTCCTGTAGACTAGTTATATTGATAAAAATTTGGTATTGGCCAATCATCATGTAACAGAACTAACAATTTTACAGAGGTAATTATATCATGAATAAAATGGTTTATTTAGCTTAATCTTAAAATTGTTAGATTGCGGCCCCGGGGGAAGTCTATAGTCTCTATAGACTAGATTAATACGCATTAAATAAAATATTAGTGATGTCTTTCACCGAATAATTGGTTTAAACAACCTTTAAAAGGAAAACTTATACAAGGGTTAAATTTATTTAACAAAGCTCTGTATTTCGTAAAATAATGCGTTTTTTCTTGTCTTGCTTCGTGACAATAGCCTATGTATATAATATTTTATGGAAAGCATGGCTTATATTGTGGCCATGTGTATTAAGGCAGTATTTTTAATGAAAATTAAAACTCGTTTTGCTCCTAGTCCTACGGGCTATCTGCATGTTGGTGGTGCGCGTACTGCGCTCTATTCGTGGTTGTTTGCCCGTAGTCAGGGGGGGAAATTCGTGTTGCGTATAGAGGATACAGACCGGGAGCGCTCAACGCAGCCGGCCATTGGTGTTATTATGGATGGGATGCATTGGTTAAATCTGGACTGGGACGAAGGGCCCTATTTTCAGACCAAGCGTTTTGACCGTTATAATGCGGTAATCGATGAAATGCTCATTCAAGGTACAGCTTATAAGTGTTACTGTTCAAAAGAGCGGCTGGATATATTGCGCGAGACCCAAATGGCGAATGGTAAAAAGCCGCGCTATGACGGATGTTGTCGCGATAATTATGAATATCTTTTCGCGAACGGTCCCTGTGTGGTGCGTTTTCGCAATCCTCAAAAAGGCTCGGTGATCTTTAACGATCAGATTCGGGGTCCGATTGAATTTAGTAACCAGGAACTGGATGATCTGATTATTCGCCGCACCGATGGTTCCCCGACGTATAATTTATGTGTAGTTATTGACGATGCGGATATGGAAATCACTCACGTAATACGTGGTGAGGAACATATCAATAATACCCCACGTCAGATTAACATCTTTAAAGCATTGGGAGCGCCAATTCCAGAATATGCCCATGTATCGATGATTTTGGGCGCGGACGGTAAAAAGCTCTCCAAACGTCATGGGTCGATGGGGGTGATGCAGTATCGCGATGCCGGTTTTTTGCCTGAAGCTCTGCTTAACTATTTGGTACGCTTGGGTTGGTCTTTCGGTGATCAGGAGTTTTTCACTGTTGAGCAGATGAAACAGTGGTTTAACCTTGATGCTATCAGCAAATCTGCTAGTAATTTTAATATTGAAAAGCTACTTTGGTTAAACCATCATTATATTAATCACCTTCCGGCAGATTATGTAGCTACTTACCTGTCCTGGCATATTCAACAGCAATCTATCGATATTTGCACTGGTCCGCGGCTGCCAGAGTTAGTAAAGCTGCTTGGTAAGCGCTGTAAGACGTTGAAAGAGATGGTGGCCAGTAGTTCCTATTTTTATCAAGAATTCAGTGAATTTAATGCCGATGCAGCTAAGAAACATTTACAGCCAGTGGCGATACAACCACTGCAGGTAGTTCGTGAAAAATTAGCTGCATTAACCGTTTGGACCCCAGTATCAGTGTATGAGGCGATCGTGCAAACAGCTGATAAGCTGGAAGTGGGGATGGGCAAAGTAGGTATGCCACTGCGAGTGGCGGTGACTGGTTCCGGTCAATCGCCTGCACTCCACATTACTGTGCACGCGATTGGTCAAGCTCGTTCATTATCGCGAATTGATATGGCGTTGCTTTATATTGCTAACTGTGCACGATAATCTATCGTTAGCCTATTGCAGGTTGTTTTTTGGGGGTGAAGGGAAGGTACCAGTCTCTTGCCAGCACTACCATGGGTTCCATAATTTACGTCTATAGTGGTGGGTTTTTATTTTTTAGCATGTGTTACAATATACCCAGGTAACGCTTTTGCAGTTGAAAATGTTAATGAGGCGTTTTTGATGGTAGTATTGTTTTCGCTGCTCAATTTAGTGATTTAAGAATTTTTTAAAAATTTGGTGTCTTTCTTTCCCCTTTTATTGATTAGAAAAAGTATAATGTACGTAATAGAGCTTATTTGATGAATTTTAGCCGTTTACAGCGGAAAACGTAATTAATATTATGCGCGTAATTTACCGATAGTTAAATTAGGCTATGGGGCTATAGCTCAGTTGGGAGAGCGCTTGCATGGCATGCAAGAGGTCAGCGGTTCGATCCCGCTTAGCTCCACTGTTAAAAAAGTAGTAATATGTCTAGAAATTATTATACTGAATAACGCTTGAGTGATAGAAATAATCTAATAGAAAATTTTATTTATTTAGTAAAGATTTATAAAGTACTATATATATGATAATTAATGTTTATTATATTCAGTTGAATATCACCCAATATTAGCTAGTAAGAAAATTAAGCAAGTATATTTAACGGCTATATCTCTTCGTATTAGGTTATTTAGCAAATAGCTAATTTATTCCAGATGCCATTGATATATTCACGTACCTTTTCATCCATTTCTATGGTAGTGCCCCATTTGCGCTGTGTTTCACTTGGCCATTTATTCGTTGCATCCATGCCCATCTTCGAACCTAAGCCGAAAACCGGTGAGGAAAAATCGAGATAATCTATCGGCGTTTTTTCTATTAAAAGTGTGTCACGTGCAGGATCCATACGTGTAGTTATTGCCCATATCACGTCTTTCCAGTCACGTGCATTAATGTCATTATCGCATACAATAACGAATTTAGTATACATGAATTGGCGCAAAAAAGACCATACGCCCATCATTATTCTCTTGGCGTGACCAGCGTACTGCTTTTTGATTGTTATCACCGCCAATCGATAGGAACATCCCTCAGGTGGTAGATAAAAATCTACGATTTCTGGAAATTGTTTTTGTAAAATGGGAACGAAAATTTCGTTTAGAGCCATTCCCAATACCGATGGTTCATCAGGTGGACGGCCGGTATAGGTGGAGTGATAGATGGCGTCGCGTCGCTGAGTAATATGGGTGATGGTGAATACCGGAAACTGAGCTGTTTCGTTATAATAGCCAGTGTGATCGCCGTAAGGCCCTTCTGTCGCTACTTCTCCTGGCTCAAGGTATCCTTCTAGCACTATTTCAGCGCTTGCGGGGACTTCCAGATTGCAGGAAACGCATTTAACGACTTCGGTTTTATAGCCGCGCAATAGGCCGGCGAAAGCGTACTCCGATAATGTATCGGGAACTGGTGTCACTGCGCTTATAAGAGAGGCTGGATCGGCTCCTAAAACCACCGCTACAGGGAAACGTTTGCCAGGGCTCTGCTGGGTCCATTCTTGGAAGTCCAGTGCGCCACCGCGATGGGGCAGCCATCGCATAATCACTTTATTTTTAGTTAGTACTTGCTGACGGTAGATACCCAGATTTTGCCGCTCTTTGTGGGGACCACGGGTCACTGTTAGTCCCCAGGTGATAACCGGTGCGACATCGCCAGGCCAGCAATGCATTATCGGGATACGGCTGAGATCCACATCTTTACCGTACCAGATTTGTTCCTGGCATGGTGAAGCATTTAGGCGTTTGGTTGACATTTGCAACACCTGGCGAAATTTAGGTACCTTATTTAACAAATCGCGGAATCCTTTAGGAGGCTCAGGTTCTTTCAAAAACGCTAGCAGCTTTCCTATTTCACGTAAGTCGATAATGCTTTTCTGCCCCATGCCGAGAGCCACTCGCTCGGCAGTGCCAAACAGATTGCAAAGTACCGACATGGAGTAACCTTTCGGGTTTTCGAATATCAACGCAGGTCCACCGGCGCGCAGGGTGCGATCGGCAATTTCCGTCATTTCTAGATGCGGATCGATGGGTAAGTTAATTCTTTTTAAATCCCCACTTTGCTCCAGTATTGCAAGGAAGTCGCGTAAATCATAGTATTTCATAGCATCATCAGGAACTGTATTTATCCGGTATTATAAAATATTTTTATCAATTTTGCTGATCTTTATGTCAAAAATCAGTATGTAGTTTCCTACTATGACAAATTATAGTTCTATGTGTTTATTAATATTTTAAAATGATATTATAAAATTGTTTAATAAATCGAATTGTTTTAATGATGAGGATATCACTAATTTTATCTAAAAGAAATTTTATAGTTAGGTTAGGTATAAAATTTAAAATAATTCATTAAACTAAGAATGAGATAACGATACCCTTATCAAACATAGTTCACTGATGTTTTAGTTAAATATCTGAGAGTTGTATGGTATAAAAGTAAATTGCTTAAAATTATAAAGAGTGGTTTCTCATCTGTTTTTTAAAGATGGTCATCACGATTGCATTGATGTTTAAAAAATATTTATTTGCAATAAAACCTTTATAAAGGTTTATAGATTTTTTAGTTAATTAAGGTTTTATACGTTGCAAGATTATACATGCATTAGTAAACTATATCATGATAAGACTTCAAAATATGGTAGAATATATGCTCTGAAGAGCTTTGTAGCTAATGCAAAGCCTTTATGATGTGGGTGATAATACATGAAAGCATCATCTTTGTCTTACTTGTTAAGTATTGCAAAGTATATAACAAAGATTATCTGCATTTTATTTAGTAAAAATATACTGAAAGTTAACAAAGTTTCGATCGATGATTATGTTGCGTATGCTAGTCAGGATCATGTTGGATTAGTCAGATATAATCTGATAGAAGTTAGGTGTTGGATAATTAACGTTTAACAGAATGAATAAATTAGAAATATAAGATTAATTATTATTAATATCTTTGGTTATAGGTAGCCATGAATAAAATAGTTCAGCTAGGTGCTTATCCCCGGACGAGTGGTTTGAATAAGGTGTAATAATGACCTTTAATAAGTAAAATTGTCATTGGGTAGATTTATGCAAACAGCCTCCTTTAAAAGGAGGCTGTTTGTGACGCCTGTTTCGCTAAAAATAACTCATGCTGTTTAATTTTAAGATAAACGCACATTTACCTTCGAAAAATAGTTGACTCGTTTTGATGGATCTCTATAATATATTTTTGGGTAGGAAGGTGATTAGCTCAGTTGGTAGAGCACCTCCCTTACAAGGAGGGGGTCGGCGGTTCAAGCCCGTCATCACCTACCATTTATGACTCCTTTAAAGCGGGTCGTTAGCTCAGTTGGTAGAGCAGTTGACTTTTAATCAATTGGTCGCAGGTTCGATCCCTGCACGGCCCATTATGTTTTTATTGTCTTTTTCTGATCGTTTATTCTTTAAATTATCTTCTGTAACACATATTGCATTTGCTTTTATTTCCAACCATTGAAAAGTGGTTGTATGTATATGTATAGCCTAATAGCTTATTATTTTATACGCAGCACAGCATCTATCTGCATACAGATAGATGCTGTGCTGCGGTGTTTTACTAGAACGTTTAGGTACGTATTGAAATAAGTAATAAAATACTATGTCATTAATCAAATATCGCATAAAGCCAGTTATCATGATAGTTGTTAACTCATTATTGATGATAATTTTGTTGAATAAATTTATCTGTTGCAATGCTTTCCTTCATTAAAGGCTCGTTATAGCTACTCGTTTGATAACAGTCATACTTATTTTATTCAATGTGCGTATCTCACTCGTTTATTTTTTGTAATATCATATAGTTATTCTCTATAGCTGGATGCTTTTTTAGATAAGCGGTTTTATTTTGTTTATGGCTGTGTATCCAACTATTAATATTAAGTAGATTGCGTTTGATGATGGTGTTTATAATTTGCTCAATGATTAATTTTAGATATTTATCTTTTCTATTAGGGGAATTTTCTAGAACATTAGTGATTTAGCTTACCATCATTGCCTATAAAATATGCAATCATCTGCGTTGATTAGCGCTGAATAATGTCACGGATGCAGAAGTATGATCTGGATGCTTGCAGAAACATATCTAAATTAAAAATCACCAATAACATGTATTATGATACTCATGTTAGTCACGATAGGATTCTGGGTAAAGGAATCGTTAACTATTCTCTAGTTAGAGATTAGTTATACCGCGGATAAAATAGCTATTCGGCTTCATAGAATTTTTAATATTACTATATTACAATATTCAAAGGCTAAGTATTGGTAGATGGAATGCATACTTGCCAGCGACGTATAGCAAATTATTTTTTTCATAGTGGTATCCAGGTCATTTAGATTTAAAAAATTTTTATCTCTAAAATAAGACTAATTAGTTTATATAGCCTCTGTTTAAAGAACGTGGCTGTGAGCGAACGATTATAGATAAGGCTTCTGTAGATCGATCAATTTTGCCCTGATATTTTCCTAATAATTCGTGGTCTTGTGATTGTTAATAGATCTTTTTGTCCATCATCATTCCGCAGTATCGATGGTTTATTTTGTTAGCAACCGCATCATCTCTGCTTCATCCATGATTTGAATATTCAACTGCTGCGCTTTAGTCAATTTGGAACCTGCAGCTTTTCCGGTAATCAGCAAATCCGTCTTTGCAGAAACGCTGTTGCTCACCATGGCACCTAGAGCCATGAGTCGGTTTTTGGCCTCGGTACGAGACAGGGCATTTAAAGATCCGGTGAGTACAATGGTTTTTCCGGCAAACATATTATTGTCACTTTTTATTATAGTTGACACTGGAGCTGGCCAGTGAATCCCAATATCCTGGCTAAGTAGTTCCTTAATCACTTTAAGATTATGGTTTTTTCTAAAAAAATTGCACACATGTCTTGCCACAATATTGCCGATATCCTGTATGCTGATAAGCGATTTTATATCCGCAGCAATCAATCTATCAAGAGTTCCGTAAGTAGCTGCTAAACTCATGGCTGTTGCCTCACCCACTTCACGGATGCCCAATGAATACAAAAACCGCGGGAATGTGGTATGTTTGGCTTTTTCTAGCCTATTTAGCAAATTTTGCGCTGATTTTTGTCCTATCCTATTCAGCTGAATAAGCATCTCTTTATTTAACCGAAATAAATCAGCTGGGGTGTGCACTAGCTTGTACTCTACCAGTTGATCGATAATTTTATCCCCCATGCCATCGATGTTCATCGCGGGGCGAGAAACGAAGTGTTTTAGAGCCTCCTTACGCTGTGCACAGCAGACTAGGCCAGCGGTGCAGCGTAGTACCACCTGCCCTTTCACTCGTTCAAGGTCGGAGCCACACACCGGACAATGCTTTGGAAATTCTACCGGGAGTGCGTTCTTCGGCCGTTGTGTGGCCACAACCCCTACAATTTGCGGTATCACACCACCGGCGCGCCGGATAATGACAGTATCGCCAATCATTAGCCCCAAACGCTGAATTTCATCTAAATTATGCAGGTTAGCGTTGCTGACTATGGCGCCAGAAATTGGTACTGGCTTAAGCCGTGCTACTGGTGTTATCGTACCGGCGCGCCCGACTTGAAACTCCACATCATGCAGCTGGGTCAGTTTTTCCTGGGCTGGAAATTTATAAGCGATGGCCCATCGAGGCGCGCGGGCAATAAATCCCAGCTGCTGTTGCAGCTTTAAAGAGTCTACCTTGACTACTATACCATCGATATCAAATCCCAGGGACGGTCGCATCTCGTGTATTTGACGATAATATTCTAGCACCTGCTCGCTGCCTGTACAGAGTCGGATCCGGTCATTGACTGGCATGCCCCAGGATTTTAACTTTTGTAAACGCGCCCAATGACTGTTCGGTAGTTGTTTGCCCTCCAGCAGTCCGATGCCATAACAAAAAAAAGTTAACGGTCGTTTGGCGGTGATTGTGGTATCCAATTGTCTCAACGAGCCGGAGGCGGCATTGCGCGGGTTGGCGAAAAGTTTACTCCCTTCTTGTTTGGCGGTTGCATTTAATTGTAGGAAGCCTGATTCGGACATAAATACCTCACCACGGATTTCTAGTAGGTACGGTAAATTATCGCCAGCCTTTAGATGCAGCGGAATGGTGCGGATAGTGCGCACATTGGAGGTGATATCCTCTCCAGTGGTACCGTCGCCGCGTGTGGCAGCTTGCACTAGTTTTCCCTGTTCATACAGCAGACTAATTGCCAGGCCGTCCAGCTTCAGTTCGCAGCAATAGGTCAGGTCATCATTATGTTTAAGTTTATCACGCACGCGCTTATCAAAAGCTAAAAAGCCTGTTTTTTCGAAAATATTGTCTAACGATAGCATCGGTATTTCATGGCGCACCTTGCTAAAGCTGCTTTGCGCCATACCACCGACGCGTTGGGTGGAAGAATCTGTGGTGAGCAAATCCGGCCGTTTTTCCTCCAATTCGCGGAGTTGCGCTATCACTCTGTCATATTCGATGTCTGGCACTTCCGGTGCGTTTTCTACGTAATAAAGATATTCCCAGTGACGCAGCTGTTCACGCAATTGTTGAATATGTTGTTCTATTTGTTCCATAAGGCACCATTAGCAGCAAAAAGCCCCATAAGCGGGGCTCTGAAATTAATACTAGTTTACAGGAACTTGGCAGGCCCTTTTATTCACATCTCTAGTATGTCGCGAATACGCGCTTTGTAAGCATCCAGTTTCTGTGGTGTGATCATATGGTGCTGGTCGTCCATCACTATCCCGCCACAATCATCGGCAATCCGCTGAGCGGATTGCAGCATCAACTTAAAGTTCTGCTGAGTATCGCCATAAGAGGGTACAATCATGAATATGGATACTCCAGGAGTGGTAAAATTCGCCATATTATCAGGATTAAAGGATCCTGGTTTGATCATATTGGCCAAACTAAACAGCACTGGACCACTACCTGCAGGGTTAAGATGACAATGAAAAATATTCATTTTGCCAAACTGAAAGCCTGTCTGTAGCACACTTTGCAACAGTTTTGCGCCCCTTAGCACCGTGCCGTTGTGTGCTGCGACATGGAGCACCAAAACTATTTCTTTTTCCTTGACCTGTAGCTGTTGGGGTTTAGCACCAAATGAGGGGCTGGGAGCTCTAGATTGCGTTATATCTGTTAGGTGAGCAGTAGGTTGCGATACATCTTGGTTGTTGGAATAAGCGCTATAGTGACGATCGTCATCTGGCAAGAGCGTGTTGCTATCCCTGTATGTTTTAGGATGTTCCTGAGTTAGGATGGCCAGTTGTGTGGCATGGATTTGCGCTGTTGGTTGGTATTGTCGATCGGTGGACTTAGAAAATTGAAAATTATGACTGGTGGCATCATCCAAAAGTGTATCTGAATCTTTATCGCCCTTCCTATAGGAATGGTGCAGAGTGCACGAAGGTGAAAAAGGGGCTACTTCGTCAAAGCGATTTATATCAGGTTTCTCATGATGCAGATGCGTGAGGTGCACTTCGCCAATTTCTTCCACTTGCTTAGATAATAGCTGTTTATTCTGATCTTGATGTTCTTGTTTTAGTCGTTTGACTGGACGCTCGTAAAAAATCGCAGAGCGTTCTTTACGGCTAGTCCAAAGACCATGTAAAAGCAACACTATAATTGCGATCGTACTCATAACGATTAATATTAGACGCAAATCATGCATCATTGTCATCTCAGCTGTTTTAGATTTTAATTGCCATAGCGGCAAATATTTTATTTGATTAACTGTATGTGTCCATGTAGACAAGTGCAAGCTTGCAGGGTACTTTTTATAAAAAGAGTTTTGCAAATGTTTTTCTTTATGTGTACACAGGATAGTCAACGCATTTTTTTATCCATAGTCTTGATATAACCGCAACAGTTGCCTACTTTACATAGCGGTTTATCAGTGACATCTGATGGCTTCATTCACGTCGACATTTTGTTTGTAGGCTACGTGCTTGCCATTCACTATTTATTTTTTGGAATTTATCGTTTAAATGGCCATTTCTATTGTCTTGTATCGTGAATTGGGGATCAATTAAAATATCATCTTAGAAGTTTAAAAATAAAATCTTACCGATCATGCTTAAGTGGTCCCAGGGCTATAATGTTCGCTGGGCACTAAATAATTGGGCATATTTGGCATGAATGGGTGGATAAAAGTAGGTCGCTACTTAATGAAATGTATAGACCGCTCCTCGAGTTGCGTTGGATAAAAAACTTTATCTATATTAAGTGGATCCAATTTTTATATCTTTATTGGCTGTTGCAGGGTTAGTGATAATTATTCACTTTTAATAAATTTGTGCACTTTATTCTGGGGGGTAGTTTAAGAATATTGCTAAAGTTATAATATTGATTCGGAACGGTGAGGATTTTGCCGTGACTTTTACCATTTTCTTATCATTTTGATCAAGTTATAAAGTACTAAACGCTATGTTTTACCGTTGCCAGTCGATATTGTATTGCTTTATGCTACATTGTGGTGGTATTTATAGGTAAATTCACCATGTGGATGCTTAATGCCTGATTCCTGCATGGCAGCAGATGCAACATATCTGCTCTGGCTGATATTTGACCGGTGGTGGTGCTGTTGTTGTTTGGCGATTTTAGTACCGCTCGCCTAAGATAGTTGCTTCGATGTTGATTTGCTAGCGAAACAACTGAGCGGTTGATTTTCGGGTCTTTCACTTGTCTGTGAAGGTTAGATCTCTGCAGCAAACGATATTGCATCGGCGATAATATTTATTTGGTGCCCAGTTAGTATTTCGCTCCTGGTTTAAGTATGGCCAGCAATATCTTGTCTTTGCTTTCAAGTGATGTTGTAGTTGACTTCTATATATCGGCAACGATGAAAAGCTAGTTTAGTAAGTAGATCGAACAAAATAGTAAACTGAATATGCATAAGTATAGAAGAAGGTGCCAGTGATAAGTAATACTTGATGATGGTAGCGGTAAAATAGGTTGAAACTGAATGGAAATTGTAGGTCAAGTGATACTTTCTGGACAAAACTGTTTTCAGTATGATTCATGATGTTATTGAATAAATCACAATCTTTTCATAGTTGGTGCTTCTTTTATATTTACCAAGTTACCAGTGTTTCTCATTTGTTACCTTCTCATATAGATTTCAAAGCGGATGAGGTTATGTGTGTTCGACTTTTCATTCATTTTATGCAAGGGACCTTTTTCAGTAGCGTCAATAGTGCTATTGAGCAATATTGCTGTATGTGAAATTTTTTATCATGATATTCACTAAGTCATTGAGTGATGCAGGTAATGTTCGTCGTGTAAGGCTAAAATTTATTTTAAAATTACTAAAGTGGATAATGAGTTCCATAACGGATTGGCAGCTTTATTCTAAGCGGTTTTATTTTTTCATATCATGCAGCAAGGGCTATGAGGTATCTAACTGATAACGTCAATGCGCCGCGTTTGATGGAGGTGTTATTATAGTTTGTCCTATTAGTTATTTTGGCTTTGCTATTAGAGAAATTTCTTCTTGAAAAAGTTGATAATTACTCTCCCGTTTCCTCTTCATTTAATTAGAATTAAATGTCCGCTTGATTCAACGATCTCCTATCATGAAGGGCAATTTATAAATGTGCTCTGGGCGGCGGAGAAATAAACTATTGTTTTGTTAGGGCAATGCTTTACCGAAAATAATCTCTTCAATCAAATTTATTTAGTGCATCTTCCTCACATGCGTCGTCCACGCCTTCCTTATTATGATCTGCGCCTTTTACCTATATAGAATGTAGCAAAAATACTTATTTTAAATAACAGTGAACATAGGAATCGCCAATAGCGTTTAGGAAAATAGATTCATCTATGCTTATAATTTTACCATAAACAAAAGTTTTATACTTAACAGATATTTTGCGCAGCCAGTCAGTTAGAAAGGCTCTTTATGAGCTATGTTGTGGTACATTTTAGTATAGTACTTCGTGCAATTAGCGTATGAGGCTTATTTGCGTATCCAGATGATCGTTATTTCACCCACTACAACGTTACATGTTTTGGAAATAACGATCGGTGTAAGGGTTGTTTGGTTTTTTTTCTTCTAGTAACGACAGATTACATTCAATCACCACATTATTTTTTCACGCGATGACTTCTTTCGTGATTCTGCGGAATTCTTTTTGTATTTCTGCGGTATCGATGCCGTAGTGGATAAATCACTCAATACCTCTATCGGATTCTATGTATAAAGCGTGATTAGTCTCAAATTTTTTACTGATAGTGTTGTCTAGAGGAGCGAGCACTTTGTTGCTACTGGGCTTGATCGAAATCCCATCGCTTACTATTTTCAGCGCAAACTATATCAGAAACATCTTCAATGTTTATAATTTTCTGCAAGAGGTGCAACTATTTCAATTTTTCCCGTGCCTTTTTTGCTATCGGCAACTAGAGAGTTTATCTAATAAACCCATGATCTTTTTTTAAGCAATTTATATTGGGTTAGTGTCGTGAAATCAGCATCGTATTTTTTCTTCAGTAAATTTATTGATTATATTTATCAATTTTTCCTCTGTTGGTTGATTTAATGCTTGCTCTGCTAATATTTGTGTATCACTGAAAGTAGTATTGCGAATAATTTTTTTGATGCGCGGAATGGAGATAGCACTCATGCTAAATTCATCTAGGCCCATGCCTAATAACAGTAGTGTAGCACGTTCATCTCCTGCGAGTTCGCCGCACATGCCTGTCCATTTACCTTCTGCGTGAGAAGCATCAATGATTTGCTTAATTAAAATCAGTACAGCTGGAGACATAGGTTGATAAAGATGAGAAATTAATTCGTTACCGCGATCTACGGCAAGAGTATACTGGGTCAGGTCGTTTGTCCCAATACTAAAGAAGTCGACTTCTTTAGCTAGGTGATGGGCAATTACTGCTGCTGCTGGGGTTTCTACCATCACACCGACTGCGATATTTTCATCAAAGTTCTTGCCCTCTTCATGAAGCTGTTTTTTAAGTAAATTTAGCTCAAGCTTCAGGGTACATATTTCTTCCACAGAAATAATCATCGGATACATGATGCGCAGTTTTCCAAATGAAGACGCGCGTAAGATGGCGCGCAGCTGTGTATGCAGCATTTCTTTGCGATCTAAACCGATGCGTATGGCACGCCAGCCTAGGAATGGATTGTCCTCTTTTGGTAGGTTCATATAAGGTAGATCTTTATCGCCACCAATATCCATGGTACGCACGATAATCGTGCCGTTAGGCATAGATTCTGCCACGACTTTATAAGCTTGGAACTGTTCCTCTTCACTGGGCAGCGAATCGCGATCCATAAATAAGAATTCGGTACGATAGAGACCTACACCTTCGGCACCATTGCGTTTGGCCCCAGCGATATCGCGTATAGTACCAATGTTGGCGCAAATTTCGACCTGGTGACCATCAAGGGTGATGGCCGGTAGATTTTTCAGTTTAGTTAATTCGCTTTTCTCGGCGGTGTATTGGCTTTTCAGTGTTTTCAATTCTTCAAGAACCGCTAATTTTGGGTTAATGTAAATTTGGTTGTTGATGGCATCGATGATCAAAAAGTCGCCGTTGGTGACCAACTGCGTGATGTTTCCGGTACCCACGATAGCAGGGAGCTCAAGCGAACGTGCCATAATGGAGGTATGGGAGGTACGGCCGCCGATATCGGTGACAAATCCTAGTACTTTATCCAGATTCAGTTGGGCAGTTTCCGACGGTGTCAGATCGTCTGCTACTAGCACTACTTCTTCGTTAATGGCGCTCAAATCGATAATTGGCATGCCGAGAATGTTGCGTAACAAACGTTTACCGATATCGCGTACGTCAGTGGCGCGTTCTTTTAGATATTCATCGTCAAGTTCTTCCAATGCTTTAGCCTGTGTTTCAATGACCGAAAAGACGGCGGCAGCGGCGCTGGCAAGATCTTCTTTGACAAGGGCTATGATATCTTGCTCAAGCTCTTCGTCTTCCAATAACATGATATGGCCTTCAAAGATGACTTCTTTTTCTTCGCCGAAGGTTTCATTCGCTTTGGTTTTAATCGCTTCCAACTGTGCGGAAGATTTAGCGCGTCCGATAAGAAAACGTTTTACTTCCTGCTCAATTTGACTAGTAGTGATTTTTTTTCTGTTGATGACAATTTCATCTTCCTTTAGTAACAGTGCTTTACCAAAGGCGATGCCTGGTGATGCTAAAATGCCTGAAATCATAAGCCAACCTTACTTTTTTGACATATTTAATTAAAAATACATGGCCTCTGGTCTGTGTTACTGAAGCTCTGTCATTAGTTTAACTAGATGTTCCACCGCCTGTTGTTCGTCGTCACCTTTAGCAGCTATGGTAATCATGGTGCCCTGTGTCAGGCCAAGGGTTTGAAGTTTAAATAAGCTCTTTGCGTTGGCGCTTTTGCTATTAGAGGTGATGATGATTTCGGAGGTAAAGCTTTTAGCTTCCTTGACGAATTGAGCGGCGGGGCGTGTATGTAGACCGTTAGGAGTAGTAATTGTAACTTCTTGCTGATACATTGTATTTCCTCAATTTATTAGATGATATCAGTATTGTAGATCTTAATTTTAGCCTATATGGTTATTGCGGAGGCTATGACAAAGGCGCTGTCGCTGTTGTTCTTATTTGCGGGAACAGTTTTAATCGCTAAATTGTGTAATCTGATGTAAAAATGCTTTTTTATTAAATTAATCTGCCATTTTTTGAAAAAACTATAGGCAAAAAGCATGATATAATAATAAATAGCATAATTAATTTTAGAAATATATTTATAGTTTTCTATAATACAGAAAATTAATTTAATCCATACAAAAAGCACCTGGAAGGGTGCTTTTTGTATCATACAGGCTATCGAGGGCTTATTGTAATTCCGGCGAGGTAAATAGATCGGTGAACAGCTCGGTACTAAGATAACGCTCTCCGGAAGAGGGAAGAATGACTACAATGTTTTTATTGGCGTAAGCTTCTGTTTGCTGTAGTTTCAATGCTGCGGCTACCGCGGCACCTGAGGAGATACCTGCTAGGATGCCCTCTTCCTTCATTAAACGGCGAGCGGTACTGATGGCTTCATCATTGCTAATTTTTTCTACCCGGTCCACCAGATTCAAATCTAAATTATAAGGGATGAAACCGGCACCGATACCCTGAATTTTATGTGGTCCTGGTTTGATTACTTCACCTGCCAGCGCCTGAGTTATTACTGGTGAGTCCGTAGGCTCTACCGCCACAGTGATGATGTTTTTTGTCTGATTCTTCTTTAAATATCGACTAACGCCGGTGATGGTACCACCGGTACCAACACCGGCAATAAACACATCTATTTCACCATCAGTATCTTGCCATATCTCTGGACCAGTAGTCTGCTCATGGATCGCGGGATTCGCCGGATTGCTAAATTGCTGTAGCATCAGGTAACGTTTGGGATCTGTGGCAACAATCTCTTCTGCTTTAGTGATTGCGCCCTTCATTCCTTTCGGGCCATCGGTCAGCACTAGATTTGCCCCCAATGCTTTAAGCAGTTTTCGTCGTTCGCTGCTCATAGTTACAGGCATGGTGAGCGTCAATTTATATCCTCGTGCTGCCGCTACATAGGCTAGCGCGATACCGGTATTGCCGCTGGTCGGTTCTACTAGTTCCACGTCAGGAGTCAGCACGAGGCGTTTTTCCGCATCCCAAATCATATTGGCACCGATGCGGCATTTAACGCTGCCGCTGGGGTTGCGGGATTCCACTTTGACCAAAATGCGATTATTGCCGATATGGTTTAAACGGATAAGCGGGGTGTGGCCGATTGTCAGAGAATTATCTTTGTAAATTTTGCTCATGCACACCCTTATTTTCTAGGTACAGATTAAAATTATCAAGTAGCATACCCTTTCATCTTACTGCTGGAAGTAAAAGAATCGTATATGTATATGTTATTAAGATATAAGTTCTGATCACTCATAGTGGCGTAAACAGAGCATGAACGATAGTAATAGATTTAGATGTAGCAGAACTTTTCTTTAATTAGGTTTTTTTTAGTTGTAGTTATAGTTCAGGCAATACGAGTAATATATTCATAAATAAATAAATTTTTTAAAACTTTTTAATGGATGGCTATCTTTAATCAGTGTCTCTTATACCTGGCAGGTATGATGAGCTATCCAGTCAAAAGGTCAGTATATTTAGTTTGATAATATCCCTTTTGTATTAGGCTGTCGTTAAATATTGTTAATTGAGTAGAGTATGTAGTATCAATTGAGTAGAGTATGTAGTATCAATAAATAAGATTAGTTAATAATAGATTAGATTTATTTTAGTGTTTCGCATTTTTTAATAAAGTTTTATTGTTTTTTATTATATTTATAAATGGATATTCTCAGGTTATACAACTAAATATCTGCCAGTGCAGATATTTAGTTGTATTCAAACCATAAAGTAATAATACTTAATATATAGATGAACGTGTTAATAGTGAAGATTATAATCTAAAAGCTTTATTAAATAAATAGAAGTTTTTAATTAATAGAGGGAGATCTGAAATAACATTCATTTTTAATGAATGTTATTTCAGATCTCCCTCTAATTTTATCTGAGAAAATATAAAATGTTAATGCGATGATAACAAAATTCATTCGCTGGTAATATTGCTCTTGACGCTACTGGGAGTAAATATTTTTGGTGAAGGTGAAAGGAAAGTCAGAACATACGGTCAGAGAAAATATCAGAATTTGGTGAAGTACCATCTAGTGGTTGATATAATAAATCATGACATTAATCTGGTTTTGTTTATCGTTAGGTAATGTAACTGAT
Source organism: Sodalis sp. Ffu (assembly GCA_024748595.1). Classification (GTDB taxonomy): domain Bacteria; phylum Pseudomonadota; class Gammaproteobacteria; order Enterobacterales; family Enterobacteriaceae; genus FFU. The sequence goes on from CP072944.1 coordinate 1,335,326, forward strand.
ATAGAAGCACGATCCGAACGCTTGCTAAAATATGCTTAAAATAAAATCAACGATGAGGGTTATGATACGCTTAATCATGGATAATGAAAAATTAGATTACTTATTTTCTTCCTGATTAAGCAGTCTGCTCTTGGCTGTGTAATGCTGGTAGGAATCAGGAAGTTGCCAATCAACGTTTAGCAAAAAATAGTGATCACTGGAAACAAAAGGTCGATTATCATATCTGTTTTCTGGTAGATAACAGTTATGTTATGAGTAAAACGACTATGCAGCGGACTCTTGACATTAAAAATTATGGTATCAAATTAATGGCGAAAGATGTGGTTATGATACGCGTCATTGAATAAAATAACTCAGTTTCGTCATCATAGTAAATGATTTAAACGATCTTTAATAATGATTTTTTTAATAAAAAAGCTTCAACGGAAAATTTTATTCAATGAAGTTAATGTTGGGCAAAGTTAAAATGCTGCCATTTGGCATCTACCAAGTGTTCGTAGCTCGACTTATGTTATATTTTAACTGAGTTTAAAGTACCGTTTTAATTGGGCTATGACTGGTAGTCACGTAGAGAACGGTATAGATACAGTAGTGGCTTGCTGATAAGGGGATGAAACATATACGTAATAAGGTTCCTTTTTAGTCGTGATCTTTAAATTGCTGCTATTGTCAGTAGCTTTTTTGTTGGTTGATTTTCTTAATTTGTTGGATTGATTATGAGTGTCAATGATTGGTTAGTTGGTGTTGATTTATAAGCCTCAAACTCACAGACATCAGGTGTTAGAGTTATCTATTGGTTGTTTGCCAGGAATAAAAAAGGATTTGGACAGCTATAGTTCCTTCTAACGTTGTCAACAAGGCATTAATGGAGATACCATGGATATCAGCTTCTTTTATGGTGTAATTGGCGCACTGGTAGGTGCATTGAGCGTCTGGTTTATCGTCGATATGAAACAACAAAAACGGCATCTTGAGAGTGAAGCTGAACGGGTCAGTCATGAACATGCGCTGCAAGCGGCGCGTCAGCAGGTTGAGCAGCAGATACGCGATAGTGAATTGGTGCAACGTGAATTATATGGTCGTTTGGCTGTAGCTGAAGAGCGCATGGCATCGCTCATGCATTTTCGCCAGGAGTGCGAGCAACTTAATCAGGAACTTCTTAGTCAGCGTGAAATCAATAGCAGTCAGGTAACAGAACTCAGGGAGCTTACTATTCGTTTAGAAGAAACTCGGCAGGCTGCAGAGGAGAAGCAGCGTTTGCTGATTAACAGTGAGCAAAGATTATCAACGCAGTTTGAAAATTTGGCCAACCGTATTTTTGAACAAAGCGGACGGAAAGTAGATGAGCAAAATCGTCATAGCCTTGATCGGTTATTAGTTCCGCTGCGTGAACAGCTGGACAGTTTCCGTCGTCAAGTGCAGGATAGTTTCAGTCAAGAAGCGTGTGAGCGCCATACGCTCACTCATGAGATTCGAAACTTGCAACAGCTTAATGCGCAAATGACTCAGGAGGCGGTTAATCTAACTCGCGCGCTAAAGGGTAATAATAAAACTCAGGGCAATTGGGGTGAGGTAGTCTTGAGCAGAGTACTGGAAGCCTCTGGGCTGCGTGAAGGCCACGAATTCCAGACTCAAGTCAGTATTCAGCAGGCTGATGGTCGGCGCTTGCAACCAGATGTAGTGGTGCGTTTGCCTCAGGGTAAGGATGTGGTGATTGACTCCAAAATGTCGCTGGTGGCATATGAGCGCTATTTTAATAGCGATAATGAAGCTGCCCGTCAGCTTGCGCTCACCGAGCACGTCCATTCGTTGCGAGCACATATGAAACTGTTAGGAAAAAAAGATTATCAACAGTTGCCCAATTTACGAACACTGGATTATGTATTGATGTTTGTGCCGGTTGAGCCTGCTTTCATGGTGGCTATCGATAAACATCCGGAGCTTATAAGCGAGGCGTTAGTGCATAACATTATGCTAGTCAGTCCGACCACTCTGTTGGTGGCGTTACGCACTATCAATAATTTATGGCGTTACGAGCATCAGAGCCGCAACGCTCAGCATATCGCTGAGCGGGCGGCGCGTTTGTACGATAAGTTACGGCGATTTGTTGACGATATAAATAGCCTTGGGCAAAGTCTTGATAAAGCGCAAGTTAGCTATAGGTTGGCAAGAAATAAATTATCTGAAGGGCATGGGAATATCATTAGCCAGGCAGAAGAATTTCGTGCTCTTGGGGTGGAGGTTAAACGCCCAATTTTGCCAATGACGATGTCGACCAATGCTCAGTTTTCTTTTTCCGAGCGGACCGTTGGTCTGCAATTATTCAATGGAGATATGTTGAATAATGCGCAGGACTGTACATCAGATCTTGGTTAAAACTTTTGTGGGCATCGGATGGGCGGGATGATTGATGTTAAAACGTCAGATGCATTGATTAACTGATTGAGTAGGATACGATATGGCAGATGAAAATAAACATGAAACAACCTACTTTGGTTTCCGCACTGTAACAAAAGATCAGAAAGCATTAATGGTGGCGGATGTATTTCATTCTGTCGCTGCAAAATATGATCTGATGAACGATTTGATGTCGTTCGGCATTCACCGTATCTGGAAACGTTTTGCGATACAATACAGCGGAGTCCGTCGTGGACAGCAAGTATTGGATTTGGCCGGAGGCACCGGCGATCTAACTGCTAAATTTTCTCGACTGGTGGGCGAGCAGGGAGAGGTAGTGCTAATGGATATCAACGATTCCATGCTAAAAGTAGGACGTGAAAAGCTGCGGAATCGAGGTATTCTTGGTAACGTCAGTTACGTGCAGGCCAACGCTGAAACATTGCCTTTCTTAGATGATGTTTTTGATTGCATCATTATTTCATTTGGCCTTCGTAATATCACAGAAAAAGAGTTAGCACTGCGCTCCATATACCGAGTTTTGAAACCCGGTGGTCGGCTTTTAATCCTTGAATTTTCCACGCTGTTGTTCAAGCCGCTGAAGAAAGTTTACGATCTCTACTCTTTCCATGTCCTGCCCAAGATCGGTGCAATGGTTGCTCGTGATGCCGACAGTTATCGTTATTTAGCGGAATCTATCCGAATGCATCCGGATCAGGAGATCTTAAAGTCAATGATGTTGGATGCAGGTTTTGGTAGCGTCGAATATTTCAATATGACCTGTGGTATCGTAGCGTTGCACCGTGGTTATAAATTCTGATTGGGAAATGACATGCTGATGATGCTATTGATAAGTGCCGCGCTAGAGAAGGTTCTTCAATATTTACTTTACCAGGACCGAGTTATGTTAATCGCCTGTCAGCGTTTGAAAGGTAAAATTTTACGAATTGAATTAGTTGAACTAGATATTCCTATTATTTTGGTTTTTGGTGATCTTCAAGTGGATGTTCTTAATTCCTGGGATGATATAGCGGATTGCACAGTTCGGGTGCGTTTCACCAGGTTATCGCCGGTTCGGGAATATCAGCGTTTGATGCAGCTTATCAAACAGGGTGATCTAGATGTGGATGGCGATTTACAATTGGTTCAGCAGTTGGTGGCGCTGCTGGATATGATTGAGTTTGATGCGGCCGAACTGCTAGCACCCTGGATGGGTGATGTGGCTGCAGAATATATTACTCGAATGATAATGCGTCAAGTGACCGCTATTCAGCGTCGAGTGCGTATCGGCCAGGAATTGTTGACTTGGGGGATTATTGATGAGTGGCGATTGGTGCCCTCTACGTTTGAATTGGCGGGTTTTTGCAGGGAAGTAGATGAAGTAGATCAGGCCGAAGAGCGTCAGGCGTCCCGTTTGAAAAAATTGGAGGCAAGTTGATGATTTTTTGTGAGGTACGGCGCCTCTATTTAATTATCCGTGTGATGCTTAGCTATGGGCTGGATGAATTTATTCCGAAGACGCGACTGACTTTGCCGTTATGGATGGGACGCCAACTGCTATTTTGGATGACGAATAAACATTCCCATAAAATGTTAGGAGAACGTTTGCGTTTGGCTTTGCAGGAACTGGGGCCGGTATGGATTAAGTTCGGTCAAATGCTTTCTACTCGTCGTGATTTATTCCCGCTGGTTATCGTCGATCAGCTTGTCCTGCTACAAGATCGTGTGCAGCCCTTTGATGGAGCGCAGGCGCGCGCACATATTGAATGCGCTATGGGTCGTCCTTTGGAAACTTGGTTTGACGATTTTCAACAGGAGCCTCTGGCATCTGCTTCTATCTCACAGGTTCATACTGCCCGACTGAAAAAAAATGGCAAAGAGGTGGTGATTAAAGTAATCCGTCCGGATATTTTGCCGATGATTAAGGACGATATGCGTTTGATGTACAGGTTAGCCAGTTGGTTACCAAGATTGCTGCCAGACGGCAGACGGCTGCGTCCTGTGGAAGTAGTATCGGAATATGAAAAAATTCTTCTGGATGAACTGAACCTGCTGCGCGAAGCCGCCAACGCTATTCAACTGAGACGAAATTTTGAGAGCAGTACGATGCTTTATATCCCAGAAGTGTATCCAGATTACTGCAGTGAAAGCATGATGGTTATGGAGCGCATTTACGGTGTACCGGTCCATGATGTGGCGGCATTGGAGATGCAGGGCACCAATATGAAGTTGTTGGCGGAGCGTGGGGTGCAGGTTTTTTTCACTCAGGTGTTTCGTGATAGTTTTTTTCATGGTGATATGCATCCTGGTAATATTTTTGTTAGCTATGAGCATCCAGAAAATCCCCAATATATCGGTATTGACTGTGGTATCGTTGGATCGTTAAATAAAGAGGATAAGCGCTACTTAGCGGAAAATTTTATTGCTTTTTTTAATCGTGACTATTGCAAGGTAGCTGAGTTGCATGTAAACTCAGGATGGGTCCCAGCAGATACCAATGTTGAAGACTTCGAATTTGCTATTCGCACGGTTTGTGAACCAATTTTTGAAAAACCACTTGCAGAAATTTCTTTTGGTAACGTATTGTTAAATTTATTCAATACTGCACGTCGTTTCAATATGGAGCTGCAGCCGCAGTTGGTCTTGCTGCAAAAAACGTTGCTGTATATTGAAGGGGTAGGGCGGCAGCTCTATCCGCAGTTGGATTTATGGAAAACGGCTAAGCCATTTTTAGAAGAGTGGATTAAAGATCAGGTGGGCATGCGTGCGATTCTGCATGCATTAAAAGAAAAGGCCCCTTACTGGGCAGAGAAACTTCCCGAATTACCAGAACTGGTCTATGAAGGTTTGAAGCATCATAGTTTGCTGCAAAAGAGCATCACTCGGCTCACGCTAGAGATAAGCTGCCAGCGTGTGCGTCAAGGGCAGGCCAAGTTTTTGTTCGGTATCGGGGCTACGCTACTTCTAAATGGCAGTTTTTTATTTTCACAGGGCAATGATATGGGTTCGTTACCTGCCTGGCTTATAGTTATCGGTATTGTCAGTTGGATTATAGGTTGGAAGCGTACTGCATAAGCCACCGATTAAACAATAATCTGTATCTCTCTTGCAGAGTCAACTTTCGTAGTTTTGATTAAGATTTAGGCACGTTATTATAATTATTTAAAAATATTTAACAACTCCATAAACGAGGATGACGATCGGATAGAACTGTAGTTGTTTGGATATCAGATCGATATGACACTTAGCTTCGACGGTTAAAAATGAATTAGTAATTAGTAATAGGAGCTCAAGTTGTAAAACTGTAGGGTTTGATTGAGTGGATTATACTATCCATGATCCATTAGTCATCTATTTAGATGCTATGCACGATAGTGCAATTTCTGTAGAAGGAAATTGTTAGGCTGAAGATTCATTTATGCTGTTAGGTTGGGCCGACGTAGTGATATCAGAAGATTTGCGCAAAATATCTGTTAGTTGAGGATTTTTAAAATATAGATATATTGGGTGTATTTTTCCTAAACGCTATTGGCAATCTCTATGTTTACTGTTATTTAAAATAAGTATTTTTGCTATATTCTATATCGATAAATGTGGTAGATCGTAATAAGGGAAGGCGTGGTTACGCATGTGAGAAAGATGAGCTAAATAAATTTGATTGGGGAATAAATAAAAGTGGTTTTAGCAGGTAAGGTATGTTGGATAAATCATATTTTTAAAATAGGGTAGGCATTAATTTTTTAGAAAAATTTTAGTATGTAAAATTATTTATTGCAAATACTGTTCACTAATATTCTGTGGTATTAGAGATAAAATTGTTCAAAGCAAGATCTAATGTTTTATTTTGAATAGTGTCTATTCTAAGAGACTTGTAGTCATTAAAGTAAATATCAATTGTTGAGTTTTTGATTATGAAGTTAGTATTTTAGCTTTCTTGCTGATGCAGGTATATAAATTGGGAAATTCACAAGAATATTTTAGGTACAGATACAGTTAAGTTACTAGAATATTAGTAAATCATGTTAATAATAATTTGTCTAATTAGTAATTTTAAGTTTTTGTTTTTTTATTTAATTTGTTCAACAAAGGTATTAATTAGTATAATATAGGCTTGGTTTTTAGAGCATGAAATTAAAAATATTACAGATAGGTACTAAAATAAATGTCTTATAACCAAGATGCTGGTATTTGTCTAATGTTGGTTATTGCATCATTAAATCGGCGAAAAAGGCTACGTACGAATTACCTTTTGGCAGAAACCTTTTTGTAGTAATCCCTGCAAGTTCGATTGAAAACTGCAGGGATATTTTGATTTAGCGGTGTATTCCTCAAATTTTCTCATCCAACGAGAGGCTTTATTGAGGTTTGCCATTTTGTATTTTATCGTTGTTGATGCTGGAAATAATAACGGTAGCGTTTCATTGCTCGTTTTTCTACTCATATTCTTTTGAATACCTGAATGGCGATTGGGCGGAAAGCCACGGCGATTATAGTTGTTTTTCGCGTAATTTTTTGGCTGCAGTAACCATATTAGTCAGCGCTTTGCGAATTTCTGGCCAGGAGCGTGTCTTCAGACCGCAGTCAGGGTTTACCCACAGGCGTTCCGCTGGAATAAGCTGGGCTGCTTTACGCAGCAGCTCAATTATCCGTTCTTCACTTGGTATGTTTAGCGAGTGGACGTCATACACGCCGAGGCCAATTTCGTTGGGGTAGTTAAACTCCTTAAATATTTCTAGAAGTTCCATATTTGAACGGGATGTTTCAATTGTGATAACATCCGCATCCAGTGCTGTGATAGCATCGAGAATATCGTTAAATTTACAGTAACACATATGGGTGTGAATCTGAGTTTCATCTCTAGCCACTGATGCATTCAGTCGAAATGCTTCTACTGCCCACTCTAGATACTCGAGCCAGGCAGAGTATTTTAACGGTAGGCCTTCACGCAGCGCCGGTTCATCGATTTGTATAATGCCGATGCCAGCTTGTTCGAGCTCTACTACTTCATCACGTAATGCTAGAGCGATCTGTCGGGCAATAGTTTTACGGCTTACGTCTTCGCGTGGGAACGACCAGCACATAATAGTTACCGGTCCGGTCAACATGCCTTTCACCGGTTTATTGGTCAGTGATTGGGCATAATGCGTCCAATCGACGGTAATGTTCTGAGGACGGCTAACATCACCAATAATTACCGGTGGTTTAACGCAGCGTGAACCGTAGCTTTGTACCCAACCATTTTGAGTAATAACAAATCCGTCCAGATGCTCGCCGAAATATTCCACCATATCATTGCGTTCGGCTTCGCCGTGTACCAGCACATCTAACCCCAATAGTTCTTGTTCAGCAATTGCTCGCTTGATGTGCTCGTTGATTTCGGTGCGGTAACGGTCACTGTCCAGATTACCGCATTTGAAATTAAAGCGCAGATCGCGTATTTCTGTGGTCTGCGGGAAGGAGCCGATGGTGGTTGTAGGCCAAGACGGTAAATTAAAACGCTTCCGTTGAAGTTTGAGTCGAGCTTTATAAAGTTGCTGACGTTGACTGTCATTGTTGGTTATATTCTCAAGACGCTTTTTCACCTGTGGGTTATGTTTTTTGCTAGAGTGGAGGTATGCGCGAATCGGAGCGCTATAATCGATCAAAGCGGCCTGTTGCTCGTCATCTGGTTGATTTAGTGCAGCGCGCAATAGCCCCAGTTCGGTGCATTTTTGCAGCGCAAAGGCGAGCCAGCTTTTGACTTCATCATCCAGTTGTGTTTCGGAATTTAGGTCGATCGGACTGTGCAACAAAGAGCAGGAAGATCCCACCCAAAGTTCACGCTGCCCCACTAGCGGACGCAATTGTTCAAACCATCTTTGTAGATCGGCGCGCCAGACGTTACGGCCATTGATGATGCCCGCAGATAGTACCCAATCAGCCGGTAACTGACGATGCAGGGCATTCAGATCGTCATGTCCTGCCACCAGATCCACATGTAGTCCCTGTACTGGCAACGTGGTGATGATATCTAAATGATGGTTGATACTATCAAAATAAGTAGTCAGCAGCAGTTTGGTTTGTCCCTGCAATTGCGTATAAGCGTCGCGATAAGCTTCACGCCACGCCGTCGGTAGCTCCAGCACTAGCGCTGGTTCATCTATTTGTACCCAGCTGACCCTCCGCTTTACCAGTTTACCCAGTATCTGCTGATACACTGGCAGCAGTGCTGGAAGCAGCGATAAGCGATCAAAAGTTTTGCCCTTCACTTTACCAAGCCATAGGTAGCTGAGCGGCCCAAGCAGCACTGGCTTAATTTGGTATTTCAGAGCCAGTGCTTCGTCCACTTCATCTAACAACTGAGTCCAACCTAGGCTAAATTGTTGGCCAATGGTAAACTCAGGCACTATATAGTGATAATTAGTATTAAACCATTTGGTCATCTCGGAGGCGGCGGAAGGTTCGTTGTTTGACTTGCCCCCGCGGCAGATGCGGAATAATGTATCTATATTATTGTCTGTATAGCCATTATAACGGTGTCGAGTCTGCACGTTGTTCATCATCAGGCTGGTGGTCAAGACATGATCATACCAGGCGAAATCACCTACTGGCAGCAGATCAATTCCAGCGTTTTTTTGTTGTTGCCAGTGACGTACACGCAATTCGCTGCCGATTTTCAATAAAAGCTTCTGGCTGATATTATCAGACCAGTAACTTTCTTGTGCTTTTTTTAATTCTCGGTGTAAGCCGATGCGCGGAAAACCCAGCGTGTGACTCAGAATTGTCATTATCTTCTCTCATTTTAGACTTCCAAATGTTTTATAATGGCCATGTAGTGTATTATGCACAAGTGTAAATTATTCACTTTTTAGGTGAAATACTTTCATGATCGAATTTAAACATTTGCGAACACTACAGGCATTGCGAAATAGCGGCTCGTTGGCTGCTGCTGCAGTGCAGCTTCATCAGACTCAATCGTCGTTGTCCCATCAGTGCAGTATTCTGGAGCAACGACTCGGTTTCTTGCTTTTTATCCGTAAAAGTCAACCACTGTATTTCACCCCTCAGGGAAAAATCTTGCTGCAATTGGCCGAGCAAGTTCTGCCGCAGATGCAGCATGCGTTGCAGACTTGCCAGCAACCTCATCATGCCACCTTGCGTTTGGCTATTGAGTGCCATAGTTGTATCCAGTGGTTGACGCCGTCTTTGACGAAATTTCACGAAGAGTGGCCACAGGTACAAATGGATTTTCGCTCTGGCATGACCTTCGATCCGCAACCGGCCCTTCAACAAGGAGAGCTAGATTTAGTGCTAACTTCTGATATTTTGCCTCGCAGTGGCCTCTATTACGCGCCGATATTTGATTACGAAGTACGATTGGTACTGGCACCAGCTCATCCACTGGCGCTCCAATTAGTTATTTCACCTAACGACTTAGTTGAAGAAACTTTGCTTATCTATCCTGTGCAGCGTAATCGCTTGGATATTTGGCGCTACTTCCTGCAACCGGCAGGCATCAGTCCGATGCTAAAGACTGTGGACAATACGTTGCTACTGATGCAGATGGTCTCCGCGCGCATGGGTATTTCTGCGCTACCGCATTGGGTTGTGGAAAGTTTTGAACGACAAGGTCTTATAGCTACCAGACAGCTAGGGACAGGTCTATGGAGCCGTCTGTATGCTGCGGTGCGCACCGGTGAGCAACTGCAGCCGGTAATCAAAGCGTTTATCCGTTCAACATATCAACATGCTTGTACACATATGTCTTATGTGCGGGTTGCAAACATCTAAAGAGTATTAAACAAATTTGAACTGCTTCATTTAGTTAGTAAGAAGATAGATTAGGATAAAGTGAGACAGAGCTTTGGACAGGATTTTAGATTAAGCATCGTATTCGACGATTGTAGTGCATTAGCTTTAAGGATGAGGAGCCTTCTTGATTTGCGCTTTAATAATTATAGATCCAGATGAATAATGATTAGCGAAAATAAAGTATAATGCTAAGACACACGGATATAGTATAGCTAACGATTTAAATAAAGCTTTATTGAATAAATTTAGCCTTTTAAGATTTTTTTAATTACAGGTTGTTTATGTCCACTGGATATGAGTTTTCTTGCGCATCACAATTTTTGTTGTGGTGGCTCTTTAATTTTTCAGCGTATTTTTTGCAATATTCTAGGTTGTGCTTTTGCATTCATTATATTCTCAGCGAGAAGTCAAAGCAGATGATGTATGGTCTGTATGTGTAGTTTTGACCCCCCACAGATTATTTATCTGGCCTTGTATTCTGATTTTTCACCAAAGACCTTCATAGTAGCGTGAATAGCAATATGATCAATGTTATCGTGTGTTGAATTTTACATTAATGTTTTTTAGCCTGATTAAGAATGTAGGTATAAACCATGGTTAAGGTAGATAAATATTTCGTTAACTAAAAAATAAAATATTTATCTACGTGTTAAGCCAAAATTTATTTTCCTATCAATACAGATGTATTGTCTATCTCAGAGAGAGTGTACTTTTTCATTCTATTATGCCATGGGCAATGGTTGAGATATCCAATCATAATATCAGTGATCCGCGTTTGATGGAGCCTTGTTATTATTAGTCTCATTTAGTAATTTTAAATTTTGGTTTTGCCATGAAGATGTTTGTTGTGGAAATTGGTGTCTATCCGTTTTGAACGGTTGACGCATTTTGAGGTGTGTTTCTTTAATAATTTAAAATGAATTTCTGATGGTTAGAATATCTTATCAGCTGTTAAAAATATCGCTTTAACCAGCTGTCAGGCTTCGATAGCCCGACGTATTTTTTTCATGGCGTTTTTTTCTAGCTGACGAACGCGTTCAGCAGAGATACCGTATTGATCAGCCAGTTCTTGTAGAGTGCTCTTATTATCGTCATTCAGCCAGCGAGCATGAATGATGTGCTGGCTGCGTTCATCCAGGCCTTCTAGTGCGGCACTGAGCTTGTCGGCGGCATGCTCTTCCCAGTTGTCTTCTTCTATGCTATCAGCAAAATCGGAAGATTTATCTTGCAGATAAAGCATCGGTGCCATTGATGTCCCACTTCCTTCGTGGTTTTCACCATCTGGAGTTGGGTCAAAAGTCATATCTTGCGCAGCCATACGGGACTCCATTTCACGGATGTCCTTACTAGTCACTCCCAGCTCTTTAGCGACCATTTCCACTTCATACTGATTAAACCAACCCAAGCGTTGTTTGGTTTTACGTAAATTGAAAAATAATTTGCGCTGTGCTTTCGTTGTAGCTACTTTAACGATACGCCAGTTTCGTAGGACGTATTCATGAATTTCTGCTTTGATCCAATGCACAGCAAAGGATACCAGACGGACCCCCATTTCCGGATTAAACCGTCGCACAGCTTTCATTAAGCCGATGTTACCTTCCTGTATCAGGTCAGCCTGAGGTAGTCCGTAGCCGGAATAATTACGCGCGATATGAACAACAAAGCGCAGGTGAGACAGGATTAGTTGCTTAGCTGCTTCCAAATCGCCTTGATAGTGTAGTTGTTCAGCTAACACTCGTTCTTCTTCCTCCGTCAACATAGGGTAGGTATTAGATGCCTTTACATAGGCATCTAAACTACCTTGGGGAACGAGAACTAAAATTTGCTTATCTTTGATCATTAGATACCTCTTAACTAAAATACTCGTAGGGTATTCATACCACAATTTGCTCTAAGGTGTGATTAACTTTACTGAAAGTAATTGATATTTATTCGCAATTTTAAGGATTAATTCCGTAATTTAGTTGGTTTTAATTTTGCATTATATCAAAATTTAACTAGGTGTAAATTGGCGTAAATGTTGTATTGTCGCCACCAAGGCTGAAGACCAGCCGATCATTGCTGTGATTAGCAGCAATAGAATTGATTCATCCCAGTTAAACCCATGCAATGCGAAGGTAGTACCGAAAATCGTTGCTATTTGCTCTATTACCGACTTCAGTAGCCATACTAAGATACTAGAAAGGATCAGTGACAATATTGACCCGATGAATCCCAGCAGCAGGCCGTAGTTAAGAAAAGGGCGCAGTATAAAACCATCAGTAGCGCCAATAAGTTTCATGATGTTAATAGTATCGCGTCGGCTAAAAATACTGAGACGAATGCTGTTGCCAATAACCAGGAATATTTCAATCACCATTAAAATGCCAATCATAGTCGACAGATGTCCTACCAAGCTGGTGAGCGCCGTCAGACGTGTAAACCAGCTATCATCCATTCGCACCTCGTCCACACCATCGGTAGCTGTAATGCGATCACGTAGCTTTTTTAAAGTTTCGGTGCTCTGAAAATTCAGTTTAGGGGTAATAATAGCGACTGCTGAAAGTGGATTTTCTTTTAGCATATCTATGGCTTTACCAAAGCCAGACCAATTTCGAAACTCATCCATCGCTTCTTCCCGCGATAGATAGCTTACCTTTTCGATACCGCTTTCTTGCTTAAGTATATCAATGACCTTCAATGCCGCGTTATCATCCAGTATCTTGTTAAGATACACTGTTAGTTGTGGGCTGGGGTACCATTGTTTCGCCGCTTGGCTGACGTTTTTCCATATCAAATAGCCTAAGCTGGGTAATGTCAACGAAATGGCAATTACTATCACGGTCAGCAATGTGGACAGCGGTTGGTGCCACATATCCATTAGCGTATTTAACCAGGCATGGCGCAACAGAGCTTTCCAACTGCCGTGCGAACCCTTGGATTGCGGTGTTTGAACGGTACCATCCATCGTCTAAGTTCTAAAAGCTTTATAGGGTTTATTGGACCTGTTGGGTTTTTTACATTTACTTTCATGAACGCTTTCAGATATTCTTCCCTGCTTAAGTGTCAAAATACGGTAATTTTGACGGGCTATCAGTGCGGTATCATGGGTTGCCATTAAAACTGTTACTCCAACGCGGTTAAATTCCTCAAACAGTTGTAGTATACCCTTGGACAGCGTATCGTCCAGGTTCTCGGTTGGCTCGTCCGCTAGTAGTACCGCTGGTTTGTTGACTATGGCGCGGGCGATACCTACTCGCTGTTGTTCTCCACCTGATAGCTGTATTGGAAAATTGAGGGCTTTATCCAGTAGGCCGACTTTATCCAATGCTGCTGACACACGGCGACGTGTATTTTCAATACTGGTGCCAACAATTACCATCGGCATCGCTACGTTGTCGTAGACCGTGCGATCCAGCAGCAAATGATGATCTTGGAAGATTGTGCCGATCTGACGCCGCAGAAATGGAATTTCGCTATTTTTTAGTCGGCTGATGTTGTGACCGCGAAATAAAATATGACCCGCACTAGGGCGCTCAATGCCGCATATCAGTTTAAGTATGGTACTTTTCCCCGCCCCAGAATGGCCAGTTAGACATGCCATCTTAGCTGGACGGAGATGAAAGTTCACCCCCTGAAGTGCCTGTCGTCCGCCAAGATAGGCTTTGCTGACTTGTTCAAAACGAATCATCCTTTCTTAATCCCCTAATCCTTTGATCTTTTAATCATCTAATCTTCTCGGGCAAAAAGTGCCTCAATAAAATCAGCGGCTTTAAAGGGCTGTAAATCCTCAATATTCTCTCCTACGCCAATATAACGAATCGGGATACCAAAGTAGTCGGCGATAGCGAAAATTACACCTCCTTTAGCAGTCCCATCCAGTTTAGTCATGGTTATGCCGGTAAGTACCACCGCTTTATTAAACAAATCAGTTTGGCTAATGGCGTTCTGGCCGGTGCTAGCGTCTATATTCAGCATAACTTCATGTGGTGCATCTGCGTCCAGCTTTTTCATAACCCGGACAATTTTTTTTAGTTCTTCCATACAGTGAGTTTTATTTTGCAATATACCGGCGGTATCTGCGATCAGTACATCGATACTTTTCGTTTTGGAGGCCTGAATGGCGTCAAATATTACCGAAGCGGAATCAGAACCGGTATGTTGCGCGACTATTGGAATATGATTGCGTTCACTCCATATCTGTAGTTGTTCCACAGCCGCCGCGCGGAAGGTGTCACCTGCCGCCAACATGACGCTTTTGCCTGCATTTTGGTATCTATGCGCGAGTTTACCGATGGTGGTGGTTTTTCCTACACCATTGACACCGACCATTAGTATGACAAATGGTGTTTTGCCCTCTACCAGCATCGGTCGATCAACGGTCGCCAGGATTTTCGCCATTTCTTCACGCAGTTTACTATACAGTGCCTCGGGGTTCTTTAGTTGATATTGATCGGTATGGGTGCTTAAGTTATCAATAATTTTCCGTGTGGTCTTGACGCCCACATCGGCAATTAGTAATTGTTCTTCTAATTTTTTGAATAGATCTTCATCGATTTTTTTGTCGTAAAACAATTTGATAAATTCGGATCCCAGATTCTGGCGAGTTTTACCGAGGCTGCGTTTCAGTCGGATAAAAAAGCTTTCCCGCGTCGATAGGGCTTGTTCACTATTGGTCACTTGCTTAGTTTCCGGGATATTTTTCGACATGTTATCGCACAGCAATGTTTTCGTTTCGTCCGACATCGTCCCTCCATAGTTAGAGGATGCTGCAGTCGGAGAGCTAGCTACCAGTCGTTTGTAGTCGGAGTCCTTGTCTTGCTGCATCGGTAATTGTTCGGTGAGATAAATAACTTATTCATCAGTGCGTAGAATATCCTTTTTTTGTTATCCGACACTACTCTGTTGCCGGTAAAATATGGATTTTTGCTTCTTTAGCCTGCCTATTCTTATCTTTGTGATATTCTTCCCGCTGAAGTGTATGGATGATGAATAATAAATATAATTAATAGTTTATCACTTTCTTTGCAGGGAAACATGTGTCTGACAGGGTTTTTTTATGATTTTAATCAAATATTAATTAATATTTCTCTCGATTCTGCGTTTTGATAGAATAAATTGTCTTTGATATCTTTAAGTGGCAGTTGATTGATTTGGTAGTTTGTTAAATACATTTAGGCGTTGAAACTTATTCTTAATGTTGAAAGTTGTTATTGAAAGGAGTTAAGGGTTTATTCAAGTTACTCGTTTGGTGAGTGGATAAACGAGCAAGTATTATTATTCCATGTGTTTTTTTACGGTGTATGCAGTCTTTACTTGTCATTATAATTTGATAATGCGATTAAATTTTATTTGTGACATGGCTGCCTTTGTCATGAGAGCTTAGTGGTTATTTTGACCACTTTTATTTTTAGTGATATTATTTTCTATTAAACATTAATTCGTCATTGATTGCTCTTTATCAGCATTACCATGCTGGTTGCATGGCCATTGTTAGGTACATCAGGTATTTATTTTTTAATCAGGAGCGTATACATGACTAGTGCGTATTAAAATCCCGACTTGTTGTTGGTTTTTATAAATTTTGATATGTTTGCTGAAGAGTCGAGAGATTATTATGTTATCGATTACCACATGGAATTTGTGTCAACTTCGGAGTTTTTTTGATTTTATGTGTGCTGATTTTCTATTTATCTTCATTTTAGCTCAGTAGTATCATATAGCAATATTATGAGTTCTTTTATTTGGTCATATTAGACAGTAAGGGCTAATTAAGGTATTCAGTCATAACATCAGTGATCTGCGTTTGATGAGTTTGTTATTGTTGCTTATCCAATTAGTGACTTTAAAATTTATGGTTTGAATAATAATTTTTAAGAAAATTGGTAATTTATCTTTCATTTATTATAAATTGTGATTTATTCAACAAAGCCTAATTTAATTAGTAGCAAGATATCTATAGTGAAACAAAAGCCTCTCTTCCTTACTGGTCAGATACGTATCATTGGTGGCCAGTGGCGTGGTCGAAAATTGCCGGTGCTCGATAGTCCAGGTTTACGGCCTACCCCCGCTCGAGTGCGCGAGACACTGTTTAATTGGCTGTCGCCGGTGATACAGGGCGCTCGTTGCCTGGATTGCTTTGCCGGCAGCGGCGCTTTGAGTTTTGAGGCACTCTCTCGCCACGCTGCTAATATTACATTGTTGGAGCAGGATCACGTAGTCAGTGTACAGTTGGATAAAACTCTAGAATTGCTGCAAACACAAGAGGCGCAAGTGGTCAACACTGATAGTTTATGTTGGTTGGATCAGCCAGGCGATACTTACGATGTGGTGTTTATTGATCCACCGTTCCGCCAGAAAATGATAGATAAAACGATAAAGTTGCTGAAGCGACATCATCGCCTTGCTTCTAATGCTTGGATTTATATTGAAACCGAAACTGAAGGATCCATCCCTGATGTGCCTCCCAGTTGGCGATTGCACCGAGAAAATATTGCTGGGCAAGTAGCCTATAGGCTTTATTGTGTAACTACTAACTACAAGGAGTCATATCAATATTGATTAATTCAGCTGTCTGTTGAGGTTGTAGGTATTTTTATTTTTTAACGAATGTAAATATAATGCATGAAGGAGCTAGATAATCAATTTTATTTTTATTTAGAGAAGAAATTTATATGGCAAGGAAAATTTGAACATCATTAGTCTGAATGAGTATCAATAAATGATTTCATCAAACGCGTTTCACTGATTTTTGGTTTAATACATTAGAATCAGGCTCTGTTATTGCAAAGAGCGTGGTCATATGCTATTTGGAGATGGATATTATAACTGTATTGATATTAAAAATTTTTTGCCTGACGTTGCGAACATTATCAAGATTTTTTGTCTCCATTTGCAGTGAATGACGTTTCCTCTATGTTAGCTTGGATTCAGTAAAACGCGTTGTAAGCGTTAAATATCATGATAAAAACTTTGACATGCGTCAATAACTCATTGCTATTGATGTTACTGAACTGTGTATCTGGTGTAAGCCTATATAACGGTTGACACCACATAACATATAAAAGCTGTTCTAATAGTAGTTGACTAATATTAGATAGACATTTGCTTCTTTTTGAAAAAGGTGATTGTAACTTGCTGGGTAATGCTGATAACTGGAATATATAATTATGTCACGAATAAAATAGCTATTCTTTCTGAAATTACTAGATTATAATGCTTAGATTAGGGAAGCGTATCGCGATGGGCGATGCTATTAAATGTAGCTGATGTGCCTAAGCATAAAATTAGTAGATTGAACAATTTTTAATAAATAATTGAAGTAAAAGATTGGTGAAGCTAAATTTATCCAACAGCGTTTATTTATGGTGGTTGTTTTTAGTATGACTGTGTATATGGATCTTTATCTCGGATTAGTAGATATCTCTAGCTGTTAAACCCATATTTTTATTTTTCTGTTCCTCTTTAATGGGGGAACTATCATTTTCGCCACCGGTTTTTAATTATTTTTAGTTTTTGATCATCATGTATCTGTATGATATCTACCCCTTCTATTCTAATATGAAGTGGATGTTTTTTATTTTAATCTGTTGGATTATCATTAATTCTAACTATTAATCTCCTAACAATTTTGGTTGCTGTCGGCATAAGCTCAGCGTTGCGGCAATTATCGCTGTGTCGTGGATCTGGGAGGAGGAAATAGGTTAGCTTATTATGCTCCTAATGTTGGTATACATTGTTGA
Organism: Sodalis sp. Ffu; assembly: GCA_024748595.1. GTDB lineage: Bacteria > Pseudomonadota > Gammaproteobacteria > Enterobacterales > Enterobacteriaceae > FFU. The sequence continues at coordinate 1,353,235 of CP072944.1, forward strand.
TTGTATAGAGGGCACAGGTAAGTAACTATCTTGTTAGCTGCTGATAGGGAACGTTTTATTGCTGTTCGCTCCATGGTGATTGTTAATCAATCATTAATTGTTTATTCATGCAAATCAGATAGTGCGTTATAAACGTTATTTTGCACTTTTGATTATTCAGTCGCTGTATTTTTTAGCAGGGAATGTTGAAAGTCTTTAGCGCTTTTACATGTTACTTGCAATACTCTAATTTTTTCGCGATGGTAACACCGTTATTCCCTTGCGCAATAAATAGCGGTAGGGCAAGTATTTTGTTGTCTGTGCTAATAAAGTATGTTCCATGAACCGGCAAAAATCGGGAATGTCACGGATTGTGGTTGGATCGTCAGCAATGATCAGTAGTATTTGTCCTTTAGTCATGAGACGTATGGTTTTACGTATCATCATTACTGGTTCAGGACAACGTAGACCGCGAACGTCAAGGGTTCTGTCTGTGGCGTCAAAAGTATTAGGCATGTGTGTAAATTTCACATTAGGTCAATAATTTATTGGGGATTGTAATCTACGCCGCCGTTGGTGGTTGCAAGGTCATCTATCTAGTAATTAATGTTCTATTAATTACTATTCTATTAAATTGCTCAGACTATACTGCATTTAGTATAACGGGCTAGATGTTAATGTCATGATAAATTTTTTTGTCTTCGGCGATATTATCTCATGTTGCTGATGCTATTTGGTTGGGTTATTTGTAAAGTAAGAATAGATAGGTCAGGAAAGATCTGTGTCTAGAGCAAGAGGTATGGTGATCACCATAATATATGAAATTATCGGCTATTACTTTTCGCTAAGTAATATAATGGATACAGAAGCATTACTTGGGCTTTTCGTAAACATGTTGAAAAATTTAAATAAATTTCCAATGACGTAATTATGATGCGTTCTGTCATAATGCGCTGTTGGTTAAGGGAAATCAGTTGGCTATTCTTCCTTGTAAAATGTCTGGGACTAGCTGGGTAATGCTGGTATGGATCAGGCGAGTGGTCAATTAATATTCCAAATAAAAATAAATTATTGGTTACCACGAAAATTTTTGGTGAAGATATTTACGTCATGAATAAAATGGTTATTCAGTAGATTTCTGATGTTAGCTAGATTGCGATGCTCGCCTAGATAGGGAAAGACAGTTGTTATAAACATGGTTTTGCTAGGTATGGCTGTTACGGAGGATTGACTTAATAACATTGAATAATGATCTTTAATTTAAGGAAAAGTATCCGTGATGATGAAAGTTATTCAACAAAAATTTAGCTATGCGTATTTAGAAAATCGAGGATAACTATAATATCTCTGAAATTGATAATAATTTTTCTTTTTCTTTAATGATCTTAGTGATATCCTAATATAAATTAAGTCATAATTTTCTATAATGTAGCATTATTTATATTTATTATTTATTAATCAATATTTTACATGGAGTAAACATGGTTTTGGTAACTCGTCAAGCCCCAGATTTTACTGCTGTTGCCGTATTGGGTAATGGTGAAATCGTTAACAATTTTAAATTAAAAAATTACATTAAGGGTAAACCTGTAGTTATCTTTTTTTGGCCGATGGATTTTACCTTTGTTTGTCCAACTGAGCTAATTGCTTTCGATAAACGTTATTTAGAGTTCCAAAAACGTGGTGTAGAAGTCATCGGTATTTCCTTCGATTCTGAGTTTGTGCACAGGGCATGGCGTTTGGTACCGATTGATAAAGGCGGTATTGGTCCAGTGAAATACCCGATGGTGGCTGATGTAAAACGTGAAATCATTAAAGCTTACGGTATTGAGCATCCGGACTCCGGTGTTGCCTTGCGCGGTTCGTTTCTGATCGATAAAGGGGGTATTGTGCGCCATCAGGTGGTTAATGACTTACCGTTGGGTCGGAATATCGATGAAATGATGCGTATGGTCGATGCTTTGCAGTTTCATGAAGAGCATGGTGAAGTATGTCCGGCTCAGTGGGAGAAAGGTCAAAGAGGTATGAATGCGTCATCAGAGGGTGTTGCCAAGTATTTGTCTGATAATTTAACTAGCTTATAAATCATCATTTATTTGGCCTTATTACCAGGTAGAGTTTTGATGCTTAGAACTTGGTATAAGGCCAAACTTGCTATATCTATCATTTGCATTGTGTGTTTTCTTTTCAGCAGTTAGAGCCCAGCAATATACTAGATTGTTCGGAAAATATTTAATAAGATTAATAATAATAATAAATAATAGAAGAATATGTCTGTACAAGCGTTGGTTGGGTAGTGGAAATTTTATTGTTTTCCTAATATTGTTGAATAGATTGGATTTTAAAAATGAATAGTTGGATAAATTTTCCCCAAATTCTCTAATAATACAATTATAAATTATTAATTAGTAATGATGTCTATATAGTAAATAATACTATTTAAATTATTAAGCAAATTAATAGTATAAATGTAACGGTCGATATATCAATATATGACATTATCGATTTTAAATTTATCGCGGAATAACAGGGCATAAGCAGTATTCTGACTTGATAAAAATTAAAAAAGTCATACATGGGGGTATGATATGCATCATAGCTACGATATGTGTAGGTTAAAATTAGAGCTCTTGTTCTTTGGGAGTACGCCATTGATTAATCGGTAATATTGGTAAAGATTAGGTGGATGTCGATCAACTTTAAACAGGAAATAATGATAACTAGAAATAACATAATGAATTTACCACGGTGTTCTTTACGATATATAATATATCACTAATAAAATGGTTATTCGATGAATAACTTGATGCACAAATAGGTAAAGCCTGATTTGCTAATGGGATCCGCATTGAATAACATATTTTATTATTTTTAATATTTAGTTCTATATTCAGCAATATTAACGAATAAAGGATTATTATTTTGTTATATACTCATAAATATTTAATTTGCTTAAAATAAATAATAATAAATTTTAATTATATTATTTTCTAATATTTATTAGATTTCTTTTTTGTTGAACCGACAATGTTAAAAGTTTAAAGTAAACTACTTTAAACGAGAATTATTAGCATTTAAAGTGATGTTCAGATATTATAGCCCGTATTTATTTGATCAAAAATCATTGTATAGGGTATTATATGAAAATGAACATAAATCAGGTAATAAAATGGGTGATTTTAGGAGGTGCCCTGACGCTATTGCTTTCATATGCGTCCTCATTTGCGGCAGAAAAGTTCAAAGTTATTACGACATTTACCGTTATCGCTGATATGGCAAAAAATGTGGCTGGTGATGCTGCTAATGTGGCTTCGATAACAAAACCTGGCGCTGAAATTCATGAATATCAACCCACTCCAGGTGATATTCAGCGTGCACAAGGCGCCCAGCTTATTTTATCCAACGGAATGGATCTGGAACGTTGGTTTCAGAAGTTTTATCAACAACTTCATGGTGTCCCGGATATCATTGTATCTAAAGGGGTAATCCCAATTAATATTGTTGAAGGACCGTATCGCGGATTACCTAATCCACATGCCTGGATGTCTTTTAATAACGTTATTATTTATATAAATAATATTCGTGACGCGCTTATTCAGTATGATCCGGAACATGCGCAGGTCTATATCAAAAATTCAGAGAACTATAAACAAAAAATCAATGATGAAATCATCCCTATCAAAACGAAAATGGCACTTATTCCTCGTTCACAACGCTGGTTGGTTACCAGTGAAGGTGCATTTTCTTATTTTGCACGAGATTTTGGTTTGAAAGAGCTCTATCTTTGGCCTGTAAATTCTGATCAGGAGGGTACGCCACAACAAATTCGTAAAGTTGTGGATACCGTTAAAAAAAATCGTATTCCGGCAGTATTTAGCGAGAGCACCGTTTCTGATAAACCTGCCCGTGAAGTAGCACGAGAAACAGGGGTTAGTTATGGTGGGATTTTATATGTGGATTCGTTGAGTGAATCCAACGGTCCGACACCGACTTATCTTGACATGCTTCGAGTGACAGCAGATACCGTGGCTAAAGGAATGACAGCGGGATTGATGGATGATTAATGCCCTTATGTGTGTGTGCGGTAAAAAATTCAATCCGGTTTCATCTTCGTGTAAAATCGCTCTTAACATGAAGCAGGTCACAGTAATTTATCGTAATGGATACCTTGCTCTAAAGGAGGCTACACTCTCTGTACCCCAGGGCACTATTGCAGGTTTGCTTGGCGTAAATGGTTCTGGTAAATCCACGTTATTTAAAGCCATTATGGGATTTCTTTCACCGGTTAGGGGTGCTATTCAAGTGTTTGGTTTGTCTCCGTCTCAGGCATTAAAACGTCATTTAGTTTCTTATGTCCCTCAATCAGAGGAGGTTGACTGGAGCTTCCCTGTGCTTGTTGAAAATGTAGTGATGATGGGACGTTTTGGACATATGGGCATGATGCGGATTCCTAGCCAAAAGGATAAGATTGCTGTGGATAGGGCACTAGAAAGGGTGGGAATGACGGCTTTTCGTAAACGACAAATTGGTGAGCTATCAGGCGGACAACGTAAGCGAATATTTCTCGCACGTGCAATCGCACAGGATGGGTGGTTTATTTTATTAGATGAACCTTTTACTGGAGTGGATTTAAAAACGGAGCAGCAAATCATGGAATTACTTCAAGGGTTCAGGGATGAGGGACGGACCATGCTGGTTTCTACCCATAATTTGGCATCTGTGCCTACATTCTGTGATTATACTATTCTGTTAAAAGGTATTGTGTTGGCTTGTGGTCCAACACAAAATGTTTTTACCCGTCAAAACATAGAATTGGCATTTGAAGGGTCGTTGCAACACTTTTCTGGTATTGAAGCTGTGCTTTTTTCACAAAATGACTGAGGGGTTAGTTTATATGATGTATTTTTTGTTTGAGCCTTTTACATATGACTATATGTGCAACGCGATGTGGGTATCTGCACTAGTTGGAGGCGTCTGTGCCTTTTTATCATGTTACTTAATGCTCAGGGGATGGTCTTTGATTGGTGATGCGCTATCGCATTCGATAGTACCTGGTGTAGCTGGAGCTTGTTTGCTGGGATTGCCTTTTTCTGCAGGAGCATTTTTTTCTAGTGGTTTAGCTGCTATGGCCATGTTGTTTATTAATCAATGTACCAAATTGAAAGAGGATGTTGTCATTGGTCTAATCTTTTCCTCTTTTTTTGCTCTGGGTTTATTCATGATTTCACTGTATCCGACCGCCATAAATATTGAAACAATTGTGCTTGGTAATTTATTGGCGATTGCACCGAGTGATATTTTGCAACTGGTTATCATTAGCTGTGTTTCTCTCTTTTTTTTACTGTGGAAATGGAGAGATCTAATGCTAATCTTTTTTGATGAAAATCATGCTCGTTCTGTTGGTATTAATGCAGTGGTACTGAAATGTATGTTTTTTACATTGTTGGCCGCTTCTTGCGTAGCAGCTATGCAAACCGTTGGAGCTTTTTTGGTGATCTGTATGATTATCACGCCTGGTGCCACCGCTTGGTTATTAACTGATCGTTTTTCAAATTTATTGTTGATAGCAGTATTAAGTGGTGCTTTGACTAGTTTTATTGGCGTATATTTGAGTTATTATCTTGATGGTGCAACAGGCGGCTTAATTATCATTATGCAAACCCTAATTTTTTTACTGGTATTTTTCTTTGCACCAAAACATGGCATGTTAGTATCTCGTCGCCGAGTAAGTCTTGTGTTAAGGAAAATTTTGTGAATTTTATTTCTATATTGACGATGCCTTTTCAGTTTTCTTTTATGAATAATGCGTTTTTGATTGTTTTATTGATCACGATTCCCGCTGGATTATTATCGTGTTTGCTTGTTCTTAAAGGATGGGCATTAATGGGTGATGCAATGAGTCATGCTGTTTTCCCTGGAGTAGTGATTGCTTATGTTTATGATCTTCCATTGGCTGTAGGTGCTTTTACTGCGGGAATGGTTTGCGCTATCACGACGGGTTTTTTGAAGAATAACAGCAGGATTAAGCATGACACGGCGATGGGTATTGTTTTTTCTGGAATGTTTGCTCTCGGACTTGTGATATATGTCAAAGTAGAGTCTAGTATTCACCTTCAACACATTTTATTTGGCGATATGCTGGGGATAGGAAAAAGTGATCTCAAAGAAGCCGCGGTTATTGCGGTTAGTACGGTTTTATTTATCTTTTTATTATGGAAAGACTTAATGTTACACACATTTGATGCTATTCAAGCAAAGGTTTCTGGTTTAAATAGCCGTATGTTGCACTATGGTTTACTTTGTTTTCTTGCGATGAATATCGTTTGTGCGCTCAAAGCTGTAGGTATAACCCTATCTATTTCGTTGTTCATCGCCCCAGGAGCTATTGCTTTTTTGCTTGTGCGCACATTCAGATCAATGCTCATCATTTCAGTCGTGGTTGGGCTGATATGTGGATTGCTAGGCGTGTATTTATCATTTTTTCTAGATAGTGCTCCTGGAGCAACTATAGCACTTTGTTTTGCTTTGATATTTATGGTTGTGTTTATAGCAGTAAAACTACGGATTAAAAATATTCGTTTACTCTCTCAGGTTCATGGATGATTAATAAATATTAAATATTTGTCAGCACAGTAAGAGAGGTACTCTATTTGAAAGCAATTAATTCAAGAAGTATTTAGTTAAACTTAACGCATTGTGGATATATTTTAATTAAAAATGTTTTATAGATTTCTTTAATTAATCTAGTTATCCTCAAGTCTTTTTTTATTAAAATTAAAGGTTATTCAATCTACTCATCCAGAGATTGAAGCCGATTGAGTTGAGTTATTGTATTAAATGTTTGTTCCATGGCTATTGCTTGTCTCCTTACTTGTGCTTAAATGTGAAGTGTCTAGAGAATAGAAATTTATGGATGGAGTATTCAATAATAATGTCAAAGATTTGCGTTTGGTGATGGCGTTGTTATCAATTGCCGAATTAATGATTATAAAATAATAATCGTATATTATGTTATTATATTTTAAATTTATTCTATAAATCTGTCGATACCTAGACAGATGATATCATCGGTTCTGCGTGATCTCTAAATTATGTAACTGGAGTTGAGTCATGACTGACTAGTCTACGGAAATAATCCGAAAAATTATGATATGTAGATAACTATGATACGTTGTTAGTTAAAAATAATATTGGTTCAATAAAAAATTTGATTTCATCGCTGCTCTTTAGTAAATATAAGCATATCACTAATGCAATGTCTATTTAGCTGACTCGTGATATTACCAAACAAGCTAATATAAGCAAGTGATGGCTATGGCGTACGCATAAAATAAGATATTCATCAGATATGCTGCGTGTCACTGCTGATGAATGACATAAATAATTTTTAATTTTAATAAGAAAAAAGATTTTTATGATTAGATTTATTTAATAAGCTGGTTATTGATTGTAATGTGTGGGGGAAAATACTATTTAAATAAAATACAGGGTTTAGTAAAAATGTATCTTATTGAATTTTAATTAATATATGGAAGAAAGATGTTTATCAGTAGACATGAAAATAAAAAAGTTCATATTCTTCTTTTCCCTTGACCCTTTTATCACAGATAATGCGGCCCGTTAATGTCCAAACAATAACGGAATCCTCTATGCTACATCTATTCGGCGGCTTGGAGTTCCATACCGGCCTTATGTTAGTGCTCGCATTAATTTTTGTGTTGATTTATGAGGCTATTAATGGTTTTCATGATACTGCCAATGCGGTGGCAACTGTCATTTATACTCGAGCTCTGTGCTCTCAACTGGCAGTGGCCATGTCTGGAATGCTTAATTTTTTCGGAGTAGTGATGGGCGGGCTGAGTGTGGCCTATGCCATCGTTCATCTTTTGCCTACTGACCTGCTTCTTAATGCCAATTCCGCTCACGTTTTGGTCATGATGTTCTCTATGTTGCTAGCGGCAATCCTCTGGAATCTAGGAACTTGGTATTTTGGTCTTCCATCATCAAGTTCTCATACTCTGATCGGCGCAATTATCGGTATCAGTCTGACCAATGCATTGGTTACTGATAACTCGGTAGTGCAAGCGCTGAATATTTCGAAGTTGATTGAAATTATTTTATCATTGATGATCTCGCCGTTGGTGGCTCTTGTTCTGGCCAGCTTAATGGTATTTATGTTGCGCCGTTATTGTAGTAATACCAGAAAATACTATTATATTCATCTGACACCGGCGGAGCGAGAGAAAAAGGATGGTAAACGCAATCCGCCGTTTTGGACTCGTATTGCGCTGATTCTCTCCGCTGCAGGTGTGAGTTTTTTTCATGGTGCCAATGACGGTCAAAAAGGGATTGGCTTGATTATGTTAGTGCTGATAGGCGTAGCACCGGCAGCTTTTGTGGTTAATATGAATGCTAGTGACTATGACATCAGCCGTACTTATGATGCAGTTAATCATTTACAGCAGTATTATATGCAGCATCAAGGCGTATTCAATCACGTCATTGGTCAGGATCTACAGCCGAGGCTGACGCCGGTAGCGAAAAATAACGCCTCTAGCGCATCGGTTGTATCGTTGTCTGTCAATAATGCCGTGGTGCTGTCGACCGCGAATGGTGCACAGGTCAATGGTCAGGTGCTGGTCCAGGGAGAAGGTGCACCATCGCAGACGTTTTATTGTGATTTATCACAGACGCAGATTGCTATTAACTGCGCCTCAATGTTGCTGAAAAATTTAGGTAGCTATGATCAGCTGAATCCAGATCAACGTTTACACCTACGCCGTTTGCTCATGTGCATTGCTTATACCTCTGACAAAATAGCAAAATTGCGGGAAACTTCTGTTGCGGATAAGCGCTTCTTGAGCAATTTGCGACGGGATCTTTTGAATACTGTTGAATATACGCCGTTATGGGTTATCGTAGCAATTGCTCTGTCGTTATCATTGGGCACAATGGTAGGTTGGCGCAGGGTCGTCATCACCATAGGTGAAAAGATTGGTAAAAAACGGATGACCTATGCGCAAGGTTTATCAGCACAAATGATTGCCGCTGTATCCATTGGTATCGCTAGTTACACTGGAATGCCGGTGTCGACTACTCATGTGCTATCGTCAGCGTTGACTGGCACTATGCTTGTTGGCGGCGGAGGTGTACAAGGCAAAACAGTAAAAAATATTTTAATGGCTTGGGTATTGACCCTGCCGGCGGCTATTGTGCTGGCTGGTGTGCTGTATTGGTTGGCGATAAAATTGATCTAATTGTTAATATATTATATGATGGTAAATGCTAAATGGTGCAGATAATTTAAATTAAAATTTGTTTGCATATAGTTAGTCTTAGACATGCATTATCCCTGGATGGGTCGCAACGGCAATGTATTTTGGATCATGGTGAATTTAGATAATATCAATTGAGTATAATTATATAGATATAGCGAACCAGATGCTATGCTGTTTGCTTGCTCATTATGGGTGTAAAAAGTTTTATTGATATTATTGATTAAAGAAGTCTACCTTCGCCGGGAAAAATTACTAGTAATACCAGTGATGACAAGTAATATGAATATTTAAAAGATGCACCTAGACATAAAATATAAACGGTATTAATCATGATTTTCCGTTTATATCAAAAATTATAATAAAGCTCGACGCTACTTAGTTAGCGTCGGTTATCAATCTAAATATCAAACGTAATAAAACATCTAAAGAGTGATCTTTTTTATTTTATTGAATTAATTCAAGTTATCGATGATTTTTTCTTTGATTATAATTAAGATTATTTAAGCGACTTTTTTGGTAAGAGGAAAGATCTATTAGGTCATTTTTCAATGAATATCCCATCTCATGAGCTAGATATTAATTAGGTATATTAGAAATTCTACGAATAGTCGTTTTATTTTTTATAACCATTAAGCAATATTTGAGGTATCCATCTAATTAAATATCAGTTATCCACATTTGATTATGTTGTTATGCTGGCTAGCCAAATTAGTGATTATAAATTTTTGTTTTGCCATGATAAAGATTATTCCTGCAACAAAGCTACTGTAAATATGAAGGTACTATAAGCATTGATGTACATTAACAAATTGTCTGGTGATATATCTGCTATCGCGAGTGGGTCTGCGCGTATTGCGATAAATATGCTAGTGCGATACTTTGCAATGAGTCTGATGATGGTTTACAACCATATCATGATTACCGTTAAGCTCTTATCGAAGAGATAAGGTATTAGTTGAAAAAGCGGTTCTAGCAGTGAAAACTAAGATTCATCGTATTATGACTTTAGGTGTCATATAATTGCTGCTTCTTCAGAGCGGTGTTTGTGATCTTATCCAAGGTTAGTCTAGTAATATTGTCACATTGATCTGGTGCTATATGGTTATATCCAGGAGTAAATTGATGTTTTTGGCGCGTGAGCTCAAGCTAATCATATGCTCGAGTGGCGACGGATGTTATGCACTGAACTTATAGAGATTACGTCAGTTTGCCAAGCAAAAAATTATTGTATAACCCATGACCAGGCTCGGGGTTATACTTTTGGTGTATAAAGATCAAATCGATGGTTCTTGGTGGTGATATGCGCTTGTGCTGCTATACCGGCTAGAGGCTTTGCATAGTTGGGGCGTTTAACAACTACCCTGTGTATCGCTAGTGCCCGTGCGATAGTCAGCAACTCATCAGCATCATCATCGGGACCCACTAATGTCTGGATGATACGCATTTTTTTTTTCACCAGTGCGTTTTTTCTCCGATATGGAAACATTGGATCGAGATAAATTACATCAGGTGCTGGACTTATTTGTTTTAGCTTTGTTTGACTAGAACCTGGATGAAGCGTTAAATGAGCTTGAAGCCAGTCGCCTATTTCTGGATCGATATAGGCGCGCCTCAAGCCGTCATCCAACAGCGCAGCTACTACCAAATGACGTTCGAACATTCGAACTTTGCAACCTAAACATGCTAGCACAAAGGCATCCCGACCTAGCCCGGCGGTAGCGTCTATTACACTTGGCAATGCCTTGCCTTTGACACCCACAGCTTTGGCTAGAGCTTCTTTACGTCCACCGCCAAAACGGCGTCTGTATGCCATCTCACCAGCGATAAAATCCACGAAAATGGCGTTTAATTTTGGTTCGTCGCGCTTGCGTAATTCTAACCGCTGGACTGTCATGACTAATGCCATAGATGCTAGTGGGTCGCTAAGTAATCCCCAATGCTTGGTCAGCTCCTGCAGACGTTCAGAGTTCACTCCGGTTTCACTGGTAAGAAACACCGCGTTCAGGACAGTTACCTCCGGATCCCGTAGTGATTTAGCATAGCATCCAGCTGAGGTTCTCTGCCGCGGAAACGGGTGAAGAGCACCATCGGCTCTTCTGAACCGCCGCGAGAAAGAATGTTGTCAAGGAACGCTTCGCCAGTTTTGCGATTGAAGATCCCTTCCTCTTCGAAGCGAGACCAAGCGTCCGCCGCTAGCACATTCGCCCAAAGATAGCTGTAGTAGCCTGCTGCGTAACCGTCCGCGAAAATATGGCTGAAAGCATGCGGAAAACGGCTCCATTCTACGGTCGGAGTTACTGCTACTTGCTTTTTTACCTTTGCTAACGTTTCAAGAACTTGTGATCCTTGCTCAGGGCGGTATTCGTAGTGCATGCGGAAATCAAACAGGGCCAACTCCAGTTGGCGCAAAATGAATAGTGCTGCCTGATAATTCTTTGCTTTAAGCAGTTTATTCAATAATTTGGTAGGCAAGGTCTTGCCAGTTTCATAATGGCCAGAGATGAATGCCAGCGCCTCAGGCTCCCAGCAAAAGTTTTCCATAAACTGGCTCGGTAGCTCCACAGCGTCCCAGGGAACGCCGTTGATACCAGTCACTCCTGGGGTATCGATACGGGTCAGCATATGGTGCAGACCGTGACCAAATTCATGAAATAAGGTGATGACTTCGTTGTGTGTAAACAGCGCTGGTTTACTATCAATTGGGCGGTTGAAATTGCAGGTTAAGTAAGATACTGGTTTTTGTAGTTCACCATCGCATTTACGCATCATGCTCATGCAGTTATCCATCCAAGCACCTCCGCGTTTATTATCGCGAGCGTATAGGTCTAGATAGAAGCTACCGCGCAATTCGCCGTGAGAGTCAAATAAGTCGAAAAAGCGCACCTCGGGATGCCATGTGTCCACATTGTGCCGTTCTTTGGCAGTAATGCTATAAATGCGGTTTACTACTTCGAATAAGCCGCAGATTACTCGTTGTTCTGGGAAATAGGGTCGCAACTGTTCATCGATGATGGAAAATAGATGCTGTTTCTGTTTTTCACTGTAATAAGCCATATCCCAGGGATCCAATGTTTTGCGGTTATAATATTTTCTGGCAAACGTACGAAGTTGTTCCCATTCTTGTTCGCCCTGCATTCGTAATCGTTTTGCTAGATCAGTAAGGAAATTTAGTACTTGTTGGGAATCTCTTGCCATTTTAGTGGCCAGCGATTTATCGGCATAATTATCGAATCCCAGTATTTGTGCCAGTTCATGGCGTAGTGCCAGGATTTCGCTTATGATCGGACCATTATCCCACTTGCTGGCGTTGGGTCCTTGATCAGATGCACGGGTGTTATAGGCACGATAGATTTCTTCACGTAATGAAGCATTATCACAGTAGGTGAGCACTGGCAGATAAATGGGGATGTCCAGTGTCAGCAGCCATCCTTTTTGTTCACGAGATTCTGCCTTGGCACTGGCAGCCGCTAGTACGTTATCGGGGATACCTGCCTGTGTTTGCTCATCGGTAACTAATTTGTTCCAGCCCATGGATGCGTCGAGAAGGTTATTGCTATAAGCGGAAGCCAATTCGGACAGCCGAGTGACAATCTGACCATAGCGCTGCTGTTTTTCCACCGATAGGTTAATACCGGATAATTTAAAATCACGTAGGGCATTATCCACCGCTTTTTTTTGCGCAACGCTCAATAGTGGGTAATTCTCACCATCGCGTAAATTTTGATAGGCGTTATACAACCCATTATGTTGCCCGATCCAGGTGCTGTATTCAGACAGCAACGGTAAGCTTTGTTCATAAGCTTTGCGTAGCACAGGACTATTTTTGACCGCGTTGAGATGGGCTACCGGTGACCAGATACGTCCCAAATGATTATCTGCATCTGCCAGTGGTTGGCACAGATTATTCCAGTTGAATGGCTCTGTTTGGGTCATCACTTGTTCAACTGTTTTACGGCAGTGGTCAAGTGCGGCTTGTATCGCCGGTACGATATGCTCAGGACGTATAGCGGAAAAAGGAGGCAATGAAAACGTATTCAGTAATGGATTTGTCATAAACGCAGTCCTAATAATCGCGAAAAGTTTAAGATTTAATATGAAGATAACTATAGCGAAAATCAATAGCGGATGAATAGGAAAGCGATTATGAATGTCAAGTGTTTATTTCCTCTATCTTTTCTTCAGCACTGCCTGGTTTGAGCAGCATCGTTTTAGATTGTTGCCATGAGGATTAAGACTTAAATAGTCTTATTTAGTATTTAGTAAATATAAAATATCACTGATTATTAATTTAATAGTTATTTAGGTTAAATACTTGATTATTTTTTTGCTGAATATGGGGAAATGATGATAATTGCTTTAATAAATGCTGAATGACTTAATTTAGGCAAATTGCGGTTGTTTAGGTTTTAGTGACATGATATTATTTATGGTGTGAAAACTATACATGATAATATTTTTCATTATTTAATTGTGCGGTACGACTCATTATCTATGAGTATGTTTCATAGATGATATGGTCATTTGTTGTGTTTGTTTAGCAGTTGAGTGCATTTTTTGTATGAATGTTTTTACATGATCCTTGAGATTGGTGATCTCTTGATTTCTATTAAGCATAACATGGTTAATTATATGCCCCTTTGTGGAAAATAGTGTTCTGATTCTTAGCGCTCCGCCTATTATGGTTATATTTTATTATAATCTCTGTCGGTTGTAAGAGTCTAGGAGTGATTCTATATTTGTTATATTACTTCGCGACAGATCAAAATAGATGAGTTTTGTGTTATGGTATCGATCGCAATATGGATTTGCGCTAGATTCGTTTTTTCCTGAATATGTCTTAAAAATTTTATTTTAAAGACTTTTATCCCAGTAGTGTTAATTAGAATACTGGGTATATTGTTTTTTATTTAGTGTTTAGTTGATGTAAAGCACCTTCATTAATTGAAACTTGTCATGCTCAACTGAAAGCATCAAGTAAAAATTTTTTACATCAATAAGAGTAGTGATGACTATCTCTTCATAACGTAGTAGATTTATGTAGTTATACTAAGCCCTACATGGTTGTAGTATCCAATTAGAACGTTGATGATCCGCGTTTGCTGAGTGTGTTTTACCTTTCTTCTAATGTTAGTGATTTTAAATTTTGCGTTTTGAAAAAAAGTCTGGTTTATTCAACAAATATAGCTCTGTATGCAGTGGAGCTTCATCGTATGCACAGATCCAAGTCGACTAATATGAAGAATTTAGATCCCTTAGAGCGATAACTTTAATGGGTAGTTGTCCAGTTCCAACAGCAAAGCGTTGTTGCCCGATGGTGTGGTGATACTGATCTGGGGTGGTCGTTAAATTAATTGATATTTGGCAAATTGGTGAATCAATGTTTGAGCGCTACCACGAGCTATCGGCCTGGTATACAGTGGTTTGATACAGAGTGTCATCGAGTTTTTGACGCCGAAAGTACATTAATGACACCATAAATTTATTTATCTCGGACATGTAACTGATATCAAGCAGTGTGCTCAATAGTGTGTTTGCCAAAATAAATTGCTTAGTAATAAAATATGCTTATGTATCGTTAATTATAGCCTGTTCAAAGAGCGCAAAATTCACACACCAAATGTGTCTGGTGATATTGATATACGTAGGTGGTAGAGTATCTCTAAGTCAATCGCGTTACGTGCTATTTTATGACTTTTGGTTCCCGCGTTAAAACATACTAAGTTTACTCGTATTAAGGAGTTTTGCAGTGATACAGTTTGTTTCAGCTATATTTTTAGATCGCGATGGTACTATTAATGTCGAGAAAGGTTACGTTCATGAAATTAGCGATTTTTATTTTATCGATGGCGTTATCGAAGCCATGCGGGAATTAAAAAAAATGGGCTTTGTCCTGGTGGTGGTCACTAATCAATCTGGGCTAGCCCGAGGTCTCTTCAGTGAAGAGCAATTTAGTCATCTGATGGAATGGATGGACTGGTCGTTATCGGATCGCGGTATCGATTTGGATGGTATCTATTTCTGTCCTCATCATAAGCAGGCGGTGGTCACAGCATTGCGTCAGGAGTGTGATTGCCGTAAGCCAAAACCGAGTATGCTTCTGGATGCTCAGCGGCATCTGCACATTGATATGGCCTCTTCTTATATGATGGGGGATAAAGTGGACGACATGTTGGCGGGTCAGGCGGCGGGAGTTGGTATCCGGGTATTGGTACGCAGCGGTAAAGCCATCACGAAAGAGGCCAGTGATGCTGCGGATTGGGTGATAGATAGCTTGGTGGATTTACCGGTTGCGATTAAAAAATGGCATCAAAATTTTTGATGGTTTAGCATTTAAAAAATTGGTCGTATTTTTGAGCGTTTTTGAATAAATATATCTGTCATAAGCCTTTTCCTTAATTATAAGGTTGTCTAAGATACTTGTTTATGCTAGTTAAATTTTTCTTTCCAATGGTTATGATTTTCTGTTAAATATTGATTAGATCTTCTGATTTTATCAGCTTGCCCCTGGTCAATTAGTATGCATTTTTTCAAGTAGTGAGTAATGTTTTAATTCCTTATAGATAGGCTACTGTGTATATCACTAATCCCAGTGGATGTCAGCTTTAATTTTAATATTTCGGCATTTAAAAGGCCAGATAGTAGTACTTGTACTCATTGATTGCATTACTTAACGATAGGTTAGTTTTTGCATGTATTATGGGATTAACTGTTGCATGGTGTTTGCAGAGTGAGGATAAAAGTTCATTTTAATATAGATATAATGGCTATAAGCTTTCTAGTCGGTTTTTTGAGTTATTATATTCTAGAATATCAAATAATTATGGTTAGGTATTCCACACTTTGCAGGTCATCAAGATAATTGATGATTGTTACACGTGTTATTATCGGTTGGTGGTTAAGCTACGCCTTTTTAGTAACATGAACATCATTTTAATGCTTGAGTCCCTTTGCCGGCACTATTGGTGGGTATCTAGTTATATCGGCGAAACGATGGCTAATATTTCTTTATAGTATGGTATTTATGTCACATATGTTAATTAAGTTCATGCTCTGTGCTGTAGTATGGTTATAGTTCAGTTGAAAAGAGATTTTATGGCTGAGTAGAAGAGTGTATTGCAGCTACTAACCTTGCATGGTCAATCTATTGTTCATGTTTTAAAATCCCAGATATCATCGTTGATGGTAATTCGGTGGTCACTATATCTGCCAATTAATATTTAGTTGGCAGATATAGTAAAAACTGCCTAGATTTTTTAGCAAAAAATTTTTACGAGCAGTTTATCAAGGATATTAGGTCGTAAGAATCGTATTAAAAAAATCATCGATTTTATCGTTGCGGCGCCTGTGTAAAAGTATTGACGAAAGCCAGCACTGCTGAGAGCTGCTTGCGATCTAACATTTAATCCGCTGTACAAAAGACAGGCCGGTGTTATCTTTCGCTACCATTCCAAGGTAGGTAATATTTGTTTGCCAACAACTTTTTCATCATAGCTGTCAGCATAGAGCCAATGCCTTTTTGATTATTACCATTGCTATCAGTGATAGCAATGCAGTGTTTTATCAGTTGGTGATGATTATCAAGCTATACTATAGCTTCGCAGCTTTTTAGTATTGTGGTCAGAATTTGTTAGATTCTTCTGGAGCGGCGTAGTGCAATCCTCAAGACAGCATGAACAATTTACCGCAGCTGATCTTTTATTGTCGGTAATCGGGAAAACGCACAGGACTATCTTAGCTGCAGTCAACTAGGTACCAAACGGATGCAGGGCCGCAAAGCGTATTCGTTCTGATTTTATTGAGCTAACCAAAAAATCTCGCCTTAAGAAGACTGATGATCCCGGCGATATTCACCCTAACTTTTTTTAATATCGATGAGGTGCGATTGAGGGACAAAACACCTCACTAAGTATTTTCATCACCTTGCCGGGGAAATATACCTCCTGCAGTAACTAAGGTTTATCGTACAACTTGTTAATGCCGGTTTGGGTCGTTAGATGTATGACGAAAGTGTAAAAGTAGATATTCAACTACTTTATGGGAGACGCACTACTACATAATTGTGTTTTGTTTATCACGTTAATCACCTAACGACGGATTTGTTTGATAATGTTCACTGTTCAAACAGCTATTATATTGAATATTGAGCAGTTTAGCGCTACGACAGATATGTAAGTGCTTTATCAACAGCTGTTAGCTTGGCAGAAATTCTATTTTGAGTAACGATTTTATCTTTGGTCATTTTCGTTACTTATATTTTTTGCACTAGGAGTGGTGACTCAGTGTACCTATTTACCGTTGCTGGGCATAATTCTCTGAGGTAATTATTAAGGTATTCGTTAGTGTATAATACAGGGTTAAGTTTTCGTGTCTGTGGTACAAGGATAAGTGGTGCGGGAATAGATTGTCGGAAAATAATGGCGAAATCATTACAATTAAAACAGGTTAGGAGTAGAGTCTTTATTTTGGTTATACTTAATTATTTATAGAAACCTCAATGGCTAATTTTTAGAATTGCATATTATTTTTATCAAAATCATAACAACTTGTTATATATTAGATGATACAAAAACTTTAATTTAAATAAATAGATGTATGTCGTAATTTAATCTGATAGGGAATAAGTATAATGCTTTTAAGAAGTCTCAGTAGCAGATTAATGATGTTGATGAACAATTGTTATAGTAGCGCCCGTTGAGAAAATGGATATTTTACGTACAGCTGCCCTGCTTACGTTTGAGTAATTCTTTGCGTCATGGGAAAAAGCAGCGTAATAGATTTTCTTAGTTAGTCGTAGGATACATTTATAAATTACCCGATGGTACAGTGTGGTTGTGTCATGAGGTAATGTCAAAAATATTGCCGAATATCTGTTTTATTGGTGATATGGCTCTTTGAAATAAAAAGTATTAAAGTAACTTTAATCTTTAACTTTGATTAGCGTTTTGATAATTTTTATCAGCATGACTTGGCTAGTAGTAGGTTGCTTTTGAGAGATTATTTTTAGAACAGTTAGTGATTTAGCTTGCATTATTAATATTTGATAAAACGTGACTGAAAGCATTGGGCTAGGGGATGTGTATTGTGAAACGGTTGGGATAATAGATCGCTGCTCTACAGTTATAAAGCATATCGGCTACTATGTGTGCCGGATACATTGTTAAATATAGCCGGAATACGCTTGGGTAAAAGCGTTGGCGCAGTATTGATTTTAAGCGTTAATTATGCAATAGGTAAAATTTATTCTATACGTAAAATTTTAACGATCTCTACCGATACTTCGTTAGAGGTGGATGATAGGCTTTCGCTGCATACTGACATTTATTGGGTTTAGTAAGTTTGCAGCTGTTCTAGGATTTTTATCCATATGAAATGGATTATTGACAGCGAAAGAAAGTTAAATATATTTTTAAAAGTGTTTGATAAATGTTTTATTCAACAGTTTAATTAACTATAATAATCAGGTTACTTACGCAGTCCTAACACCATGTATAGGTCTAATTCAACTAAAATGGAGAGATTCTGATGAGCTTCACATTACCATCCTTGCCTTATGGCTATGAGGCCCTGGAACCGTATTTCGATAAAAAAACAATGGAAATTCATCATATTAAACACCATCAAACCTATGTCAATAATGCAAATGCAGCATTGGAAAACTTGCCTGCATTTGCTAATCTACCGATTGACGAATTGCTTCAGAAGCTGGACGATCTACCAGAGGACAAAAAAACTGTGTTACGTAACAATGCTGGCGGTCATGCTAACCATGACCTGTTCTGGAAAGGCTTGAAGCAGGGCACGATTCTTCAGGGTGATTTGAAGAATGCCATTGAACGTGATTTTGGTAGCGTAGATACTTTTAAAGAAACGTTTGAAAAATCTGCTGCGGCACGTTTTGGTTCCGGTTGGGCTTGGTTGGTGAAGAAAGATGGTAAATTAGTCGTGCTTTCCACTGCCAATCAGGATAATCCGCTGATGGGTAATGTTATTTCTGGTGTATCCGGTTACCCAATATTAGGTCTGGATGTTTGGGAACATGCTTACTATCTTAAATATCAGAATCGGCGCCCGGACTATATTAAGTCGTTTTGGAACGTGGTAAACTGGGACGAGGCAGCATTTCGTTTGAGCCATTCCTAGGCATATAGATGTACGTAAACTGTCCCCGTGAATAGCGGGGATTTTTATATCTATAACAAAGATGTGGTATAACAGATCTAATTAGATCATTCAGTGATCACATGTGTTGAGGATTGTATTAATGTACAGTTATGGGGAAGTAAAAAATAAAGAAATAAAATTGCGTCTCTGCCTGTAGATAACACAAATTTCTGACGGTAGCTTATTGTAATAGCGAAATGTCTGCCACCTGCAAGAATAGATTGCGTAATTGATTCAACAGAGTTAGGCGGTTGATGCGTACATCGCGATTCTCGTCCATGACCATCACGCTGTCAAAGAAAGCGTTCACTGGTTTATGTAGTGTCGCTAATTCTATCAGTGCATCTTGATAACGCGCGGTTTCAAACAGCGGTTGTAATATTTTGCGCAATACTACCATATAGGTAGCTAGATTAATTTCTGCTTGCTCTTTTAGGAGCGCATTTTGTACTTGTTGCCCGAGTGGATCGCTGGATTTTGCAAGAATATTCGATACTCGTTTATTGGTGGCTGCCAGAGAGGCAGCTTCTTCCAGTGTACGGAAATAGGTCACTGCGCGTACTCGTGCATCAAAATCTGTCGGACGGGTTGGGCGACGAGCCAGGACTGCTTGAATAGTATCGACGCTGTATCCTTGTGCCTGATACCAGGCACGGAAACGGCCGAGCATAAAATCGATTACCGGTGCGTTGGTTAGTTTATTGCCATACAGGCACGTCGTTTCTTGGGTTAACGTCTGTAAATCCAGCGGTAGCTGTTTTTCTACTATTATGCGTAGAACACCAATCGCTGCTCGACGTAGGGCGAAGGGATCTTTATCTCTTTTTGGATGCTGACCGATGCTAAAAATTCCTACCAGAGTATCCATTTTTTCGGCTATAGCCACTGCGCAGGAAACCAAAGTAGTGGGTAGTTCATCACCGGCAAAACGTGGACGGTACTGCTCTTTCTGTGCTAGCGCTACCGCATCCGGCTCGCCGTCGTGATGAGCATAGTGCATCCCTATCACTCCTTGGGTGTTGGGGAATTCAAAAACCATATTGGTCATTAGGTCGCATTTGGAGAGAAGACCGGCGCGCGCTGCCTGATTCACGTCTGTGCCAATCTGGGCAGCTATCCAACCTGCTAACGATTTGATGCGATCACTCTTGTCAAGTAGAGTGCCGAGCTGTTCCTGGAATAGCACGTTATTTAAACGTGGTAGATGGTCTTCTAACCGCTGTTTACGGTCGGTATTAAAGAAGAATTCCGCATCTGCCATGCGTGAATGCATCACTTTTTCGTTACCAGCGATAATTTTTTGTATATCTTGCGATAAAATGTTGGCGACGAAGATAAAATAGGGTAATAATTTACCGTCCGTACCGTAAATCGGAAAATATTTTTGGTGTTCCTTCATCGTGTAGATCAAGGCCTCTTTGGGCAGTGCTAGAAATTTTTCTTCAAAATGGGCGGTAAGTACCACTGGCCACTCTACTAACGAGGTGACTTCCTCCAGTAGATTATCGGTGAGATCAGCTATGCCGCCAATTTTACGGGCTGCCGATTCAACATCTCGGCGAATTATTTCTTTGCGCAATGCGTAATCGGCTATTACCTGGCCGCGTTCCAGCAATACCTGCGGATAACTGTTGGCATGATCGAGTTTGATTTCGGCCTCACCCATAAATCGGTGGCCACGTACAATACGATTGATATCTATACCCAGCACGCGTCCGTAAATAATCTGATCGTCTAGCAAAAGTGTCGCGGTATGCACTGGACGGATAAACTTGGTATCTTTATCGCTCCAGCGCATCATTTTGGATGCTGGCAATTCATTCAGTGCGTTGTTAACCACGTTGCATAGCAGCGTCTGCACTTGCTGCCCATTGATACACGTTCGGTAAATTAGCCATTTGCCTTTATTACTGGTAAGATATTCAGCTTGATTTAGAGTAATGCCACATTTGCGTGCCCACCCCTCGGCTGCTTTGGTCGGTTTCCCCTCGACATCAAACGCTTGTGCTACAGAAGGGCCGCGTTTTTTAACATTTTTATCGGCTTGGGTACTGCTTAGCGCGTCGACTTTGACGGCTAATCGGCGCGGCGTGGCGAACCAGCTGATTTTGCCATGGGGAATGTTGGCATTGTCAAATTTGGTGTTAATATTGGCGGCGAAGGACTGCCCTAAAGCGCGTAGCGCTTTAGCAGGTAGCTCTTCTGTGCCGATTTCTACTAAAAAAGTGTGCTGTGTCATGGCTATCTCTTAATTTTTCATTTTTATATGTGGCCCCTAGCGTTTTCGCGGGAAGCGGAATGGGAATATATTTCCGCGACTGCCTTGGTCAGCGTACGGATGCGTAAAATATAGCGTTGTCGTTCGGTGACTGAAATGGCTTTTCGGGCATCAAGCATGTTAAAGCTGTGTGCCGCTTTCAGGATGCGTTCATAGGCGGGAAGCGGAAGAGGTTTTTCTAATGTCATTAGCCTTTGCGCTTCTTTTTCATATTGTTCGAAACACGTAAACAGAAAATTTACGTCGGCGTATTCGAAGTTATAGGTGGATTGCTCTATTTCGTTTTGATGGAACATGTTTCCATAGGTAGTGCGTCCGAGCGGTCCATCACTCCAAATCAGATCGTAGGTGCTATCAACGTTTTGTTGAT